>NZ_DLCT01000005.1:1308797-1332931 GCF_002480755.1 Clostridium sp. UBA7791
TGCACTTTTATTTTAATATACTTATTTCCATCTATAGAAAACATATTTGAGTATAAAACTTTTCATATTGTTTAAACTAATGGTGACAAATAAGTAGGAGGGAAATATTATGGCAAAAGCAGGAATGAGAAGACCAGATCCAAAAGATTCACATGGTACAGAAAGTAATAAACATAATCACTTTCCTAAAAATGAAGTTCATCCAGTACCAGAACTTCAAGGAAGGGCTAAAACTTCAGATAAAAAATCTAAGCCAATTAGCTATGATGGAAAATGGTAAAATAATGTGAGAATAAAAGTAAAGTACACATTATGGTAGCAATTTAAACTAAAAGAAGTAATAAGCAGCACTTACTTAAATAAAGAGTAGGTGCTTTTATTATGGTTAGATTACATGGTTTAAAGGATTAATCATTGCTTACTAGACTTTCTTTTTATATCTTTTATATGCTATAATACTATAGAAATTCAAAAGGAAAAATGGAGGAAATAGTAAATGAATGAAAATAATAAGATTGATATATATGGTCTAAATAAAAATTTAAAATACTTTATAGAAACATGGGGTTGTCAAATGAATGAAGAGGACTCTGAAAAATTATCTGGTGGATTAAAACCATTAGGATATGTAAGAACTGACTCTAAAGAAGAAGTGGATATAATTATCTTTAATACATGTTGTGTTAGGGAAAATGCTGAGCAAAAGGTAGATGGAAACCTAGGGGCTTTAAAAAAACTAAAAAAAGAGAACCCTAATAAGGTTATTGCTGTTACAGGTTGCATGATGCAACAAGAGGGAATGGCAGACAAAATAATAGATAAGTTTCCTTTTGTAGACATAATTATAGGAACTCATAATGCCTATAAGTTTACAGAATATCTTGGAAGAGCTTTAGGTGGAGAAAGACCTATAATAGAAATTTGGGATAAAGAAGCAGATATAATAGAAGGAGCTCCTATTGATAGAGCAAGTACTATAAAAGGCTTTGTTACAATAATGTATGGTTGTAACAACTTCTGTACTTATTGTATAGTTCCCCATGTAAGAGGACGTGAAAGAAGTAGAAACTCTGCTGAAATAATAAAAGAGATAGAGAGTATGGTTAAAGAGGGATATAAAGAAATAACCCTTCTTGGACAAAATGTTAACTCCTATGGTAAGGGATTAGACGAAAATATTAACTTTGCAGAACTTTTAAGAAGAATAAATGAAGTAGATGGTATTGAGAGAGTGAAATTTATGACTTCTCATCCAAAGGACTTAAGTGATGAAGTAATTGATGTAATTGCAGCTGGAGATAAGTTATGTGAATCTATTCATCTTCCAGTACAATCTGGATCATCAAGAATATTAAAAAAGATGAATAGACACTATACTAGAGAGCAGTATTTAGAATCAATTAGAAAAATTAAAGAAAGAATTCCTAACGTAGCATTAACTACGGATATAATTGTAGGATTCCCAGGAGAAACTGAAGAGGATTTTGAAGATACTTTAAGTCTAGTTAAAGAAGTTGAGTATGATTCTGCCTTTACCTTCTTATATTCTAGAAGGGGTGGTACTCCTGCAGACTTAATGTTTGACCAAGTAGATGAAAAAGTTAAAAAAGAGAGATTTAATAGATTAGTTGAAGTCGTTAATGAAATTTCTGCTAAGAAAAATAAGCTTTATGATGGAAAACTTGTTGAAGTTCTTGTAGAAGGTGAAAGTAAAAGTGATGATACAAAATTAACCGGAAGGACAAGAACAAGTAAACTAGTTAATTTTACTGGTAATAAAGAAAATATAGGTAAGTTAGTTAATGTTAAAATCACTAAAGCAAATTCTTTTTCATTAATAGGAGAAGAAGTATAAAAGCGACTTTGTCGCTTTTTTTAAATAATTATGAAGGAGAGATATATATGGCATTAACTCCAATGATGCAACAATATTTTCAAATTAAAGATAAATATAAAGAATGTATCTTATTTTTCAGACTAGGCGATTTCTATGAAATGTTCTTTGATGATGCTAAAGTTGCATCAAAGGAGTTAGAATTAACACTAACGGGAAGAGATTGCGGTCTTGAAGAAAGAGCTCCTATGTGTGGGATTCCTTTCCATGCAGCTAAGAATTATATTGGAGCCTTAATATCAAAAGGGTTTAAAGTAGCTATTTGTGAGCAGGTAGAAGATCCAGCAGTGGCTAAGGGAATTGTAAAGCGGGATGTAGTAAAAATTTATACCCCAGGAACTTACACAGAAGCTTCCTATTTAGATGAGAGTAAAAATAGCTATACAGCTAGTTTATATGTGAAAGAAAATTACATTGCATTGGCCTTTTGTGATGTGTCTACAGGGGATTTCTATACTACTGAATTTAAATATAATATTAATGTACTTATAGATGAGCTGTGTAAATTTAATCCTCGAGAGATAATTATTACAGAAAACTTTAACCAAGAGATTATGGATGAAATTATAAGTAGAACATCCTTTTATATATCCCACTTCCAAGACGATAATTTTAATATGGAAGAAGAAGATCTTAAAGAACAGTTCTTGAACATAGAAATAGATAAATTGTCAGAAATAGTAACTAAAGCTTGTAATGGATTAATTAGATATATAAAAGAAACTCAAAAGGTTTCCTTGACTCATATAAACCATATAGAGATATATGATATCTGCACCTATATGACCATAGATGTTAACTCAAGAAGAAACCTTGAACTGGTAGAGAATATCAGAGATAAAGGAAAAACAGGAACTCTTTTATGGGTTATAGATAAAACAAATACATCTATGGGTGGAAGAAGAATTAGAAAGTGGTTAGAAGAGCCTCTAATTATTAAGGAAGATATTTTAAATAGACAAGATGCCATTGAAGAGTTTACTAAGGATATAATCTTAATGGAAGATTTAAAGGAAGCTTTAAATAGCATTTATGATATTGAGAGATTGGTTGGTAAAATAAGCTCTACTGCAATAAATGCAAAGGAACTTATATCATTAAAGCATTCCATTGCTAAAGTTCCAAGGATTAAAGAACTTATTTCTAATCTTACAAGTCCTTTAATGAAGGATGTTTATTCTAACTTAGATGAGCTAAGAGATATTTGGACTTTTCTCGAAAGCTCTATTATGGATGAACCTTCTTTGTCTGTTAAGGAAGGTAATATTATTAAAACTGGTTATAATTCATTAGTAGATGAATTAAGAGAAAGTAAAACTAATGGAAAGCTTTGGCTTGCAAATTTAGAAAATGAAGAGAGAATAGCTACAGGTATAAAATCCCTTAAGATTTCTTATAATAAGGTTTTTGGATATTATATAGAAGTTACAAAATCTAATCTTTCCTCAGTGCCAGAAGGAAGATATATTAGAAAACAAACTTTGTCTAATGCTGAAAGATATATAACTCCTGAGCTTAAGGAGATGGAAGATAAAATCTTAGGAGCAGAAGAGAAATTAATTGCTCTTGAATATTCTATATTTACAGAGATTAGAGAGAAATTAGAAGAAAATATAGAGAGAATGAAAAATACAGCTAAGCTTATATCTGAAATTGACTGTATATGGGCTTTGGCTATGGTTGCTAGAGAACATAATTATGTGAAACCTGTAATTAATACTGAGGGAATCATAGAAATTCAAGAGGGCAGACACCCAGTTGTAGAAGTTATTACAAAGGCAAATAGCTTTATATCTAATGATACTACCTTAGACCTTGAAGACAATAGACTTATGTTAATTACTGGTCCTAATATGGCTGGTAAGTCTACATATATGAGACAGGTAGCTTTAATTACATTATTAGCTCAAATGGGAAGTTTTGTTCCTGCCAAAGAAGCAAATGTTTCTATTTGTGATAAAATATTTACTAGAATAGGAGCTTCTGATGACTTAGCTGGTGGTAAGAGTACCTTCATGGTAGAAATGTGGGAAGTATCAAATATTCTTAATAATGCTACCAATAAGAGTTTGGTTCTTCTTGATGAAGTTGGTAGAGGTACTAGTACCTACGATGGACTTAGTATTGCATGGGCAGTTATAGAGTATATATGTAAAAATTCAAATATTAAATGCAAAACCCTATTTGCCACACATTATCATGAATTAACTAAGCTAGAAGGAGAAATTCCAGGAGTGAAAAATTACTCTATTTCAGCAAAAAAAGTAGATAATAATATTATATTCTTACGTAAAATTATAAAGGGTGGAGCAGATGAATCTTATGGTATAGAGGTTGCTAAACTTGCTGGATTACCTTCAGCAGTAATTTCTAGAGCAAGAGAAATTTTAGAAACTTTAGAAGATGGCACTTCAAAAGATATAATCAAAGAAGAAGCGAAAACTGTAATTCCATCTACAGAGAAATTAGAAAAAATAGAAAAAGAAATTTGTTTAACTCAGCAAATAGCTTTTGAAGATGTAGCTATGCAAAACTTAATTGACGAAATTAAATCTATAGATGTACTTAATCTTACACCTATGGATGGATTTAATAAATTATACGATATTATAAAAAAAGCTAAGAATATATAGATAAAATAATTATTTAAGGTGGGTGTATTATGAGAAGAATCAATTTATTATCTGAAAACACTGCCAATAAAATTGCAGCAGGAGAGGTTGTTGAAAGAGCTAGTTCTGTTGTTAAGGAATTAGTGGAAAACAGCCTTGATGCTGACAGTAAAAACATAACTATTGAAATAGAAGATAGTGGCAATAGGCTTATAAGAATCACAGATGATGGACGTGGTATTCATCCTGAAGATATAAAAATAGCTTTTTTGCCTCATGGTACAAGTAAGATAAGTTCCGTAGAGGATATTTACGATATTCAATCCTTTGGATTTCGTGGAGAAGCTCTTGCTAGTATAGCTGCTGTTTCAAAGGTAAGACTAAAATCAAGGATGGAAGCTTTTGATTATGGTAGAGAGATCTATATTGAAGGTGGAAAAGTAATCTATGAGAAAGATGTAGGTTGTAATTTAGGAACGGAAATTGAAGTTAAAGATTTATTCTTCAATACTCCAGGGAGACAAAAGTTTCTAAAATCACCTCAAAGAGAAAAATCTATAATAAATGACTTGGTATTAAAGCTAGCTCTAGGAAATTATAAGACTTCTATAACCTTAATTAATGATGGAAAACAAACCCTTAGAACCTTTAGTGAAGATGAACTAGATAAAACCCTTAGAATTTTATATGGAAAAGAAGTATATGAAAATGTAATACCAATAGAAAACCATAGCGATATTTTATCTGTATATGGATATATTGGAAAAGAGAGTATTAGTAGAGGTAGTAGAAATAGACAAAGCATTTTTGTAAATAAGAGACTTATAAAAAGTTCTTTAATAACTGCTGCGGTAGAGAATGCATTTAAATCCTTTATTATGGTAAATAAATTTCCCTTCTTCGTTATACACATTGATATATTTCCAGAATTTATAGATCCCAATGTACATCCAACTAAAAATGAAGTTAAGTTTTTAGAGGAAAGAGTTTTATTTAAAACTATATTTGATGGAGTTCATAGTGCATTAAAAGAAAACTTAAAGAAGAGTTTTATTATACCAGAAGAAATTGAGGATTTAGCTATAGTTCAAGAGGATAAACTACATAAAAGCTATACTTCTTCAGAACCTAGTCAAATTGGATATTTAAATGATAATCACTATACTAGTGAGGATAATAATTTAGGTTATAATAAGGATTTTGGATTTAATAAAGAAGCAAATTATAATGACAAACCTTTTTATATAAGAGAAATTCCTATTGAAAATCAAGTTGAACCTAAAGGAGATAATATATATTTTAATAAGGAAATATCAAGGATTCCTAAAATTCCACCAATTAAACTTATTGGACAGTGTTTTAATAGTTATATAATTGGTGAATATTTAGATGAATTGTATTTAATCGATCAGCATGCTGCTCATGAGAAGATATTATTTGAAAAGTATAGAAAAAATATAGGTAATTTCAATGTGGTAAGTCAGATTTTAGCTGTACCTACAATCATTCCATTAACCTTTGATGAGTATGCAATTTATAAAGATAATGAAGAAATTTTCTTAAATGCAGGATTTATGGTTGAAAGTTTTGGCGAAAATGACGTGTTAGTTAGAGAGGTTCCAGTGTTTTTGGGGAAACCCCATATAAACAATTTGTTTCATGATATGATAGAAAATATAAAGTCCATGGGCAGTGGTTTAACCATAGATATAAAATATGATAAAATAGCTACTCTTGCTTGTAAGGCAGCTGTAAAAGCTAATGATAAATTATCAGATGTAGAGATTTTATCCCTCCTTGAAGAGTTAAGGTATATAGATGAACCATTTACATGTCCACATGGTAGACCTACTATAATTAAATATTCATTAAAGGAAATAGAAAAAAGTTTTAAAAGAATTTAGTATGAAGGGATTAAAGCAATGAAAGATTTATTTATATTAGCAGGACCTACTGGTATTGGCAAAACAAAGATTTCAATTCATATTGCCAAAGAACTTAATGGGGAAATAATATCTGCTGATTCTATGCAGATATATAAGAAGATGGATATTGGATCTGCTAAGATATCCAAAGAAGAGATGAATGGTGTGAAGCATCATCTCATTGATTTTTTAGATCCTAGTGAAAACTTCAGTGTGGCAGAATTTAGTTCTTTGGCAAAGGAAACCATTGAAGAAATAAGCAGCGAAAATAAGCTTCCCATGCTGGTAGGTGGCACTGGGCTTTATATTAATTCTCTTATTTATAATTATAGTTTTGCTGAAACTAATAAAGATGAAGCTTATCGCAAAGAACTAGAACAGTTAGCCTTAGAAAATGGAGTAGAATATGTTCATGAGCTGTTAAAAGCCGTTGATGAAGTGAGTTATAACAAGTTATATCCAAATGATCTTAAAAGGGTAATTAGAGCTTTAGAGGTTTATAAGGTAACAGGAATTCCTATATCTGAAGCAGCTAAAAATGATGAGATTTTTGATATACCTTACAAAGTTTATTATTATGTATTAAATATGAATAGAGATAAGCTTTATGAAAGAATTAATCATCGTGTTGACTTAATGTTAGATGCTGGTCTTCTAGAAGAAGTAATAAGGTTAGAAAAAGAAGGATATACCACAGATATGCAATCTATGAAGGGAATAGGTTATAAAGAGCTATTACAACATCTTCATGGTGAAGTTTCTAAAGAGAAAGCTATAGAAAATATAAAGCAATTTAGTAGAAATTATGCAAAACGTCAGCTTACTTGGTTTAGAAAAGATCCAAGGGTTAAGTGGATAGACAAGGATGATTTTTCTAATGATGAGGATGTAGCAAAATTTATTATTAATGATTATAAAGAGAAAAAATATAAAGACTAAGTTAATTTTAAATATTGTATAAGATATATAGATAGCTATAAATATTAAGGAATTATTTGCTTAATATTTATAGCTATGTTAGTATTAGAATGTTATTTTATGTTTAAGGAGCGATTTTTTATGATAGAAAAAACTAAAGAGTTTTTAATAAATAACTTTAAAATAAATGAAGAAGTTTTTAAAGTATCAGAAGAAGCTTTAAAGGATATTCAAGAGCAATTTTCTATGATGGATGATATTCGAGAATATAATCAATTAAAAGTTCTTAGTGCCTTGCAAGCTGAAAGAGTTAGTGATATGCATTTTACTAATTCTAGTGGATATGGTTATGGTGATGTTGGTAGAGATACTTTAGATAAGGTTTTCGCTAGAGTATTTAATACACAAGCAGCCCTAGTTAGGCCACACTTTGTAAATGGAACTCATGCTATTGGATGTGCTTTATTTGGCAACCTACGACCAGGAGATACAATGCTGAGTATATGTGGTTCACCTTATGATACCTTACATAACATTATAGGAATAACTAAGGATGTAAATATAGGCTCTTTAAAGGAATATGGGGTAAACTATAAGCAATTAGAGTTGACAAGTGCAGGTAAAGTTAATATTGAAGAGGTTCAAAAGACTTTAAAAGAAGACAATAGCATAAAACTTGTACATATTCAAAGATCTACAGGATATGGGTGGAGAAATGCACTGTTAGTAGAGGAAATCGGTGAAATAATAAAGTCAATTAAAGAAATCAAACCAGAAGTAATTTGCTTTGTTGATAACTGTTATGGCGAATTTATAGATACTATAGAGCCAACAGATGTAGGAGCTGATCTTATAGCTGGTTCTTTAATAAAAAATATTGGTGGAGGAATTGCTCCAACAGGTGGTTACATAGCAGGTAAAAAAGCCTATGTAACTCAAGCAGCATATAGATTGACCATTCCAGGTATAGGCGGAGAGTGTGGTTCTACCTTTGGTGTAATGAGAAGTTTATATCAAGGATTATTTTTAGCTCCTCACGTGGCTATGGAAGCTGTAAAGACAGCTATATTCTGTTCAAGGGTAATGGAGATTTTAGGCTTTGAGGTACTCCCAAAATATGATACTAAGAGAAGTGATATCATACAAGCTGTTAAATTTAATGATAAAGATAAATTAATTCAGTTTTGCAAGGGTATTCAAGCTGGTTCTCCAATAGATTCCTTTGTAGAATGTGAACCTTGGGCTATGCCTGGTTATGAAGATGAAGTAATTATGGCTGCGGGTGCATTTATACAAGGTTCTTCCATTGAACTTTCTGCTGATGCGCCAATAAGAGAGCCATATATAGCATATCTTCAAGGTGGATTGACCTTTGATCATGGAAAAGTTGGAGTTTTAATGGCTATATCTAGAATATTATCTTAATTAGGAGTTAAATTAATAGATATATAATAAATTTATTTTATTATATAAAAAATATTAAGAAGCTATTATAGCTTCTTAATATTTTCTATAGATTCCTGATAGTTTACCTAAGATTTTGCAATCGTCAACAATTATTGGCTCCATGGTGGAGTTTTCTGGTTGTAGTCTAATATGCCCATCTTCTTTAAAAAAAGTTTTTATAGTGGCTTCATTTTCTATTAGAGCAACTACAATATCTCCGTTAGATGCAATAGAAGTTTTTTCTATTATAGCTAAGTCTTTATCATGGATTCCAGCTTCTATCATACTGTCACCTTGAACTTTAAGTATAAATAATTCATTTGTACTGTTTACAAAGTCAAGGGGGATAGTTAGATAATCTTCTATACTTTCTTGGGCAAGTATAGGAATTCCAGCTGTAACTTTACCTATAATAGGAATATTAATCATTTCTTTTTTATTATGAGGTTCTTGCAGTAATTCTATTGCCCTTGGTTTAGTTGGGTCACGTCTTATTAAGCCTTTTTTCTCAAGTCTAGTAAGATGACCATGAACCGTAGATGTTGAACTTAAATTTACAGCTTCACAAATTTCTCTTACTGAAGGGGGATACCCTTTAGTATTAACTTGATTTTTAATAAACTCATAAATTTCAGATTGTTTACCACTTTTAATTTCAATCATGAAAACACCTCTCAATCTAGATAATTATACCATAAGAAATAAAGAATATCAAACTTTTGTTCTCATATAGGAAAATTATTGTAGTAAATTTAAATAAAAACTGGAGATGAAAAAATGGAAAATTTTTTAGAATTAAATATAAATGCGGAAATAATAAAGGTATTGGAGGAATTAAAAATAACAAAGCCAACTCTAATACAAGAATTATCAATTCCTAAAATATCAGAAAATATGGATGTGATAATGCAAAGTGAAACAGGCAGTGGTAAAACCTTGGCTTATTTGCTACCACTAATTGAGAGAATTGATTATGAAAAAAGAGAAAATCAATTTATAGTCTTAGTTCCTACCCATGAATTAGCCCTTCAAGTAAATGAAGTTTTAAGTACTTTGGGAGATAAATCTTCTTTGAATATAAAGTCTACGGTTATCATGGGGGATGTAAATATAAAAAGACAGGTTGAAAAACTAAAGGAAAAACCTCAATTTGTAATAGGTTCTCCAGGAAGAATACTAGAGCTAATAAAAATGAAAAAAATAAGTGCTCATACAGTTAAAACTATAGTAATTGATGAGTGTGATAAACTTTTAGACAAAAATAATTTAAATATAGTTAAGGATGTTATAAAAACTACACTTAGAGATAGACAATTAGTAATGACTTCTGCCACTTTAACAGAGGAAGCTTTAAGTATAGGGGAAAGCTTAATGAAATACCCTAAAATCATAAAGTGTAATGATGATTCAACTATAAATCCTAACATAAACAATTTATATATAGTTTGTGATAGGCGGGATAAGATACTTATTCTTAGAAAATTAATGGCAAGTATAAATCCTAGAAAAGCTATTGCCTTTATTAATAAAAGTGATGAAATAGAAATATTAACTACTAAGCTAAAATACCATGGACTAAAGGTGGATGGAATACATGGTAGTTTTGTTAAAAATCAAAGACAAAAAACCATGTTAGACTTTAAATCAGAGCGTATAAACCTTTTGGTATCTTCAGACTTATCTGCAAGGGGATTGGATATAGAGGACGTTACTCATATATTCAATGTAGACTTACCAGAAGATATAAATACTTATGTTCATAGAAGTGGTAGAACAGCTCGTGGAGATAAAAGCGGTACTGTTATATCTATTATTTCACCTAAGGAGATAGCGCAATTGAAAGCTTATAGTAAAAAACTGAATTTTAATCTTACTGAGAAGACTATATCTCACGGAAATATTGAAGATGTAGCTGTTGTGGTTAAAAACTATAAGAAGAGTAATGCACCTTCAGATAAAAGGTCAAAACCATCTGAGAAATCATCAAAATTTAGGAAGAATACTGCTAAAAAAGACAAAAGAGATAAAAGATAGGTATAAGGATAATATAAAGTATATCTTATGCATATAATCTAATAGAGTTCTATCTAGGGAGGAATTATGTCTAGACATTTTACAAATGCAATTTACTTAAGTGATGAAGTGGAGAACATTATAAGGAGTTCTAAATTCCTAGGAAAGGGCAATAATGGAGTGGTATATAGAATTAATAATGAGAGAATTATAAAAATATTTAATGATAAAAAAGTTTGCGAAACAGAGTATATAATTCTTAAATCATCTATGCATCATCCATCCTTTCCTAAGGTTTTTGACTATGGAGATTTTTTTATTGTAAGAGAGTTTGTAGATGGGATAAGACTTGATAAGTATCTAAATCATAACCCTCTAAATCAGAAACTAGTAAGAAGCCTAGTAGATTTAATAAATGATTTTAAAGAACTTGGTTATAAAAAGTTAGATATACGTTGCAAGGATCTCTATGTACAAGAGGACTTTTCTATCAAAGTTATAGATCCAAAGGATAACTTTGATAGGGAGATGCCTTTTCCACGGCATCTGATGAGAGGTATACTAAAGAGAGATAGTATAGGTGAATTTTTCTATTATCTACAAAGAATAGATAGGAATCTATACGAATCTTGGAGAAGTCAATTTAAAGAATATCTAAAAAAATTAGCTGAGAAAGATAAAAAGCTCTAAGAATGACAGTCTTAGAGCTTTTGTGTTTAATTGGAAAATTTTAATCAAAAATTAACTAATTATAGGTTTTATTTTAAAAGATACAATGGTAAACTTATCTAGTAAAAACATATAAACATATGAAAGGAGACGTTTCAAATGAAAAAAAGTACATTAGGAACTTTGATTATTACAGCAATACTTTCCCTTGCATTAATAGGATGCAGTACCTCTAATAAGACTAGTAAAGATGAAACTAATACTGGAAGTAATGATAATAAAGAAATATATCTTTCAAAGGAAACGGAGAAGAAGGAAGGGGATAAAAATCCAGTGGCTACCATAGAAATGGAAGATGGAAAAATTATAAAGATGGAGCTTTATCCCGAAATAGCACCAAATACCGTTAGAAACTTTATAATTCTTGCTAATAGTAAATTTTATGATGGTCTAATATTTCATAGAGTAATTTCAGGCTTTATGATTCAAGGTGGAGATCCTGAAGGAACTGGAATGGGTGGACCTGACTACTCCATATATGGTGAATTTACAAATAACCAGTTTGAAAATACTCTTTTACATACTAAGGGTGTTATATCTATGGCTAGATCAAATGATAAGAATTCTGCTGGATCTCAATTTTTTATAATGCATGGTGATACACCTAGTTTAGATGGAGACTATGCAGCCTTTGGTAAGGTTATAGAAGGTATGGATGTTGTAGACTCTATAGCTAAAGTAGAAACTGGCAGTGATGATAGACCTAAGAAGGATATAAAAATTAAATCCATTTCAGTAGATACCTTTGGAGTTACTTATAATGAACCTGTAAAATATACAAAATAATTTTAAATAAACCTAGCTGTGTTATGGCTAGGTTTATTTTTTTATAAACTGAGTTCTTTGCTTCAGAGAGCTTTTCGAACTGAAGTTTACTAACAGACTTCTTAGTATCAGTATTTTTAATACTAAGAAGTGGTTGTCTTTTAGGAGAAAACGTAGCTGCTCGTTGTTCTCATTGGATAAATACACTGCTACCTCTTTTTGAAGTGTTTAAATTTCCTACGTATACACTTTTTTCATCTACTTCCTCTTTTATTACTACTTAATTATTTCAATATAGTAACCATTCAATATAATGTTAGTTATATTGAATGGTAGTTATATTAATTTGCGATAAAAACATGTTTACATAATGTATACGTATTGTAAACATGGATAAAATGCTTGTTTACAAGGATAAAATAATGTATACTTAAATCAAGATGTAATTTTATAAATTTTAAGGATGTGTAATTAATGGATTCAATTTTAAGTGTAAGGATAAGCGAGGAACTAAAAGAAAAATTTCAAAGTTTAGCTGAGGTAGAGGGGATAAATAATAAAGAATTCATGGATCTTATAATAAGGAACTACGAATTAAACAAAGCTTCAACGAGTACAGACTTTATTAAAAGCGATGTAGAAGAGTTACAGAGCATAACAAAAAGAATTTTAGATATATACATAAATATGATAGAAAAGAGCAAGGTTAAGAACTCCGAAGTTATTAATAGTTTTAAAGGAACTTTAGAGGAAGAGACTAATAGAAGTGAAAAATTAAAGGGGAATATAGAAAGTTTAAAAAAAGAACTAGAAGATTTAAAGTCTCATAATAAAGAACTGAAGGATTCGTTAAAGGAATATAAAGAACTTTTAGAAAAAGAGAGAGAAGATATCAAGGGATATAAAGAGTTAAACCTCATGTTAAAGGATAAGGTAAATGAGTTAAATGCCTATAAAAATGAAGCAGAAAGTTTAAGAGCAATAAACCGAAACATGGAAGAGAATTTAAAAAACCTAGAGAGAGAAAAGGAAAGCCTTACTAATAAATTAAATGAGGAATTAAATCATAGTATTGCATTAGAAGATGAAATTCAGGATATGAAGAGTTCTTATGAAAATAAGATTAACCAGATTTCAGAGGAGTTTAGCAGAGAATTAAGATTAAAAGATGATGAAATAAGGATTTCTATGCAAAAAGAAGTGTTGCAAAAAGAGGAAGAGTACAGAAAAGAAATTTGGTCTATGAAATCTCATTATGATGATAAAATTTCTAAATTGATGGACGATAAAGAACAATTACTACTAAAAATAAGAGACGATATAAACAATAATAAATAATATAAAAAATAGTATAAAAAATGCTGAAGTATTTCTAATTTTAAAATTAGAAATACTTCAGCATTTTTGTTATTTACCTTCTGTATAAGCATGTTCTAGTATATCTAAATATTCAGTAAAACTATCCTTGTCTTCTTTAGAAACGTTTTCTAAGGAATAATCGAGAAATTTACATCTTTCCATAATTACTGCTTCTAATATGTTATGTCCCTTTTCTAAACCTTCTATTCTAACTATTCGTCTATCTTTTGAATCTCTAACTCTCTTAACAAGATCCTTACTTTCCATTCTATCAACTAAATCAGTGATGGTGCTAGGGGCTTGATATAGTTTATTGCTAAGTTCACTAATGGTTACTTCTTTATGATTTACTATAATTTGTAAAGCTTCAAATTGTGCAGGAGTAATATCATAATCTTCTAATATAGTTCTTCCTTTTTTCTTTATATAAAAGCATACTCTTCTTAATAGTTTCTCTATCTTTTCTATTTGTGGATCTTCATAAATTTTCAAAAAATCACTCCTAAATTATATTATAAAAAACATTAAAGTTTATTATACTTCTGTATTATTATACACTTTTTTTCGAATATAGTCAATTAATTACAATTCAATGATAAAATTCAATAAAAAACAGCATCTTGAATTGAAATCAAAATGCTGTTTTTGTATTTTAAATTAATTATGTAAGAATTTATTATTCTTGCATTTTAGCAATACTATCAAGACATTCTTCACAAATATTTTTACCTTTGTAGTTTTTAACGTCTCTAGCATTACCACAGAATAAACATGCTGGCTCATATTTTTTTAATATGATTTGATCTCTATCTACATAAATTTCTAAAGCATCTTTTATCTCGATGTCTAAAGTTCTTCTTAACTCTATCGGAATTACTATTCTTCCTAATTCGTCTACTTTTCTTACTATACCTGTTGATTTCATAATATTTTCCTCCTAAATGTTTGTTATTTATTTTTTCATAAGTATAAGTGGGATTATATATAACTATTATATATAATTATTGTAATTTGTATACATTATTAAATTATCCAATTCCCATTAAATTATACATTAATAGTTAATATATATCTATTATAACTTATTCTTTTAAATTTTAACAGAGATTTTTTGCATTTGTCATATTTTACAAATATAAACCTTACCTATAGTTAGTGAATTGTACATCTATACCATAGTCTTTAGATTTTAATAGCTGCATTGTTTCTTGTAAATCATCCTTATTCTTTCCAGATATCCTTAACTGATCATCCATTATTTGAGGCTGAACTTTTATTTTACTAGCTTTAATATCTGCCACCATAGCTTTAGCTTTCTCAGTAGAGATACCTTTTATTAATTTACAAGTAACTTTAGCTGTACCTAGAGAACCTGAATCAATTTTACCAACTTCAAGAGCTTTGGAAGAGACACCTCTTTTAATAAATTTCCCCTTGAGTATGTCGATTACAGTATCTAACTTAAACTCATCATCAGATATGAGCTTAACTTCATCTTTTAGTAAAGTTATTTCTGTCTTAGTACCTTTAAAGTCATATCTTTGTTTAATTTCCTTTAGGGCTTGATTAATAGCATTATCAACTTCTTGCATATTAATTTCAGAAACCACATCAAAGGAATATGAACTTGCCATACTTAGAACCTCCTTAAAATAATCTATATGTAAAAAACATATAAATATATAATAATTTATATATTTAAAAATGTCTATATAAATTTTAAAAAATTTAGATTTATTTTTAGTTGATGTTTTTCAATAGTTTTGTTAAAATAGTCTAATGATTTAATAAAGATAAAACAGGAAGTGATGATAATGAAATACTGTATTTTTGATGAAAAGAAAGTATGTAATGATTGTGGAGAGTGCAATGTATGTGAATACAATAGAGATAAGATCTGTGATAACTGTGGTAAATGTCTAGAGATTGAAGGATATGATGTTAAGGCTGTAAAAATAGATGAGGTATTTGAAAAGAATAAAGAAGAAGAAATCAAAATCGATTTGGAAGACTTTAGTGATTTTGATACAATTGAAGAAGAGGATAGCTTTCAAGAAGATGTAGTACCATTAGAAGAAGATGAAATACCATATATAGATGCTCTCGATGATGAATCTAATTGGGATTATATATCTGATGTAGAAGGCATGGATGAACTTATGGAAGAAACGGGTACAGATGGACTGCTACATGAAGAATATCCAGGTTTATATGTATTAAATAATAAAAGATAGCTACACAAAACTATTATATATGATATAATAGTTTTATAATATTTTACTATGGAGGTACAAAAGAATGAGCATTACTATTCTTAATTAATTTTATAAGCATAACAAAATAAATACTTATTACAATTTAAATGTAGTTTTATGTTTTTTGTTGTGCAATTAATTAGGCAGTGGTAATCTATTCTTTTAATTCTAATCATATAATAATGTTTTGATAGGTGAAGGTATGTAACTATAGTTTACTATAATTAATTTATTTTAATAGTTTCTATTTACCCTTAACCTGTTTATATTATATGAATTAATAATAGAGTTGTAAGTTTGGTTTTAATTGCTTATTGTGATTAAAACCTTTTTTGTTTCTTAAAATTGAAGTACCACCATTGCCTTTTGATAGACTTTATTAAAAGGAGTGTTATAAATGGGTAAGATAATTATAAAAAATATTTCTAAATCCTTTCAAAATCGCACAATTTTAAATAATATAAGTTTTGAAATAGGAGATAATTTTAAGATAGGTCTGGTAGGAGAAAATGGCGTAGGTAAAAGCACCTTAAAACAAATAATAACTAAGGAGATTTCCTACGATGAAGGAAGTATCAATTATATTCCTTCAAATATTCTTATCGGAATTATAGATGAAAACTTATATAATAATAATACTTTTTTAAGTGGTGGTGAAGCTACTAAAAAAGAAATTCTTAATATATTTCATAGTAACTATGATTTGTTTATACTAGATGAGCCTACAAATCATTTAGATTTAAGTGGTGTTCAATGGTTAGAAAGGCTTATAAATTCTATAAACAAACCTATGATTATAATAAGTCATGATAGGTTTTTCTTGGATGAAGTTACAAATAAGACCTTCGTTTTAAGTAATAACGGAATAAAAACCTATGAAGGTAATTATTCTTCCTATGAAAAACAGCTATTAATGGAAAAGATAACCAATGAAAATTTATATAACAAACAACAACAGGAAATAAGGGCTTTGAAAGAAAATATCAGTCAAAGAAAACAATGGTTTAACAAAGCACACAAAATGGCGGGTACTAATGACCACTTAAGAGCATTAAGTAAAAAGCATGTTTCTATAATGAGATCAAAAGAAAAAAAGTTAGAAAAGTTAAAAGAAAATGGAGTTGAAAGAATAAAGGATAATTCTTCAATTAAACTTACACTTAATAATAATAATAGTTTTAAAACAGCCATAAGAGTTGAAAATCTTAGTAAATCCTTCGATAAGAAATTATTATTTAAAGATGGAAACTTTACTATAAATGGTGGAGATAAAGTCGGAATGATTGGTAATAATGGTAGTGGGAAGACTACATTACTAAATATTCTTCTAGGTGAAGATAAGAATTACATTGGCGATGTTTATTTAAACCCAAATATGAAAATTAGCAGTTTATCTCAATATCTAGAAGTAGTAAATGAAGAAATAACTATATTAGACTATTTATTAACCACCAATGAAACTGAAAATATAATTCGGTTATATTTAGGAAGTGTATTTATAAAAGGGGATAGAGTAAATACATTAATTAAAAACTTAAGTATGGGCGAAAAATGCAGAGTAATATTTACTAAAATAATCATTGAAAATCCTGATTTAATAATTCTTGATGAGCCAACTAATTATATGGATATCTTATCTAAAGAAAGTGTAAGTTTGCTTTTAAAAAGTTATTCTGGAACAGCTTTGGTAGTTTCCCATGATAGACATTTAATTTCTACAGTATGTAATAGAATTCTAAAAATAGAAAATAACAAAATTATTAATTTTACTGGAAATCATACTGAGATAATTGAGTTTTTCACTTGTAATAAGACTAGTAATAGTAAATCAAAGGTTAATAAAGATGAAATATTAATGCTTCAGTGTCGACTTTCTCAGCTAAGTGGTTTACTAGATGATCCTTCATTAGAAAAGGATGCTAAGTTAAATTATGAAAAAGAATTTTTGAATACGAGCAGGCGTATATCTGAATTGAGAGATATGAAATATAAAAAATAATAAAAACAAGGATAGCAGCCATAGATTTCATAGCTGCTATCCTTCTTTATTATTCATCCCCTAAGGGGTGAGTGTTAATAGCCTCTCTTAGGGTTTCATCATCAACATGAACATATATTTGAGTAGTACTTACATTTTCATGACCTAATATCTCTTGGAGAGTTTTAACATCTACACCACCATGTTTATGAAGTAATGTTGCAGAGGTATGCCTTAATTTATGAGGTGTGTATTTATCAGTATCAAGACCTGCTGCACCTACATATTTTTTTATTATTCTTTCTACAGTGCGCTTATTAATTCTTCTATACTTTCCACTTATGAATAGAGCCTCTCTATCCTCACTATGAACTTTATCTGCAATATCATTTCTTACAACAAGATACTTATTTATAGCTTTAATTGATGCTTTATTAAGATAAATAGTCCTTTCTTTATTTCCTTTACCAATGACAGTAAGGGTATCACCTTTAATATTGGCAATATTGATGCTGCAAAGCTCTGATAGTCTCACACCACAGTTTAAAAATAGGGTAATTATACATAAATCCCTAGGTGAATTTTTATCTCTATTATTAGCTACAGCTAATAAGTCTCTACTTTCATCTAAAGTTAAGTAAATGGGGGAGCGCTTTCCTATTTTAGGACTTTCTAAGTCTAAAGTAGGATCTGTAGGTATAATTTTAGCTTTAGAACATAAATAGTGAAAAAAGGACTTTAGAGAGGCAACTTTTCTTGCCTTTGCATAGGTTCCATTTTCTCTCATATTCTCTAAAAAGGATAGATAGGTGTAAAAATCAACCAATTCTAAATTTTTAAGATAATTAGAAGAGATGTTATCAATAGGAATATTTTCAAAAATTACATCCTGTGATAAAGTTACTTCATTATTGTGTACTTTAAGAAATTTAAAGAATAAAGTTAGATCATAAGCGTAGGCAACTAAAGTATTGCTAGAAACACCTTTAACAGAAGAAAGGTAACTTAAATAATCCTTAAGTATTTTTGGTAGAGAATTATCTTGCATATAATTTAATTTAGAATCCATATAATCCATTCCCCTTTAATTTTTATAGTATAATGTCGCGAAACTTACATTTCACGACATTAATTATTCTATGAAGAGAGGTAAAAACCCTTTAATTTTTTAAAAGCTTTTCTATTTTTATTTTCTCTTCTAAAATTTTATAATCTATATTACTTACAGAATCAATCAAATGTATTTTTAAAGATCCACTTCCCTGAAACTTTTCTACTATTTTATTATAAGCAAGTTCACCACATACTCCCATAATACAAAAAGCAGTTACCGTTGCATCAAAGATTTTATGAGGATTAGCACCAACTAAAACTCCTATAATTGATGAAAGCATACATCCTGTTCCGGTGACATTTCTCATAGATGGATGTCCATTTCTAATAATATATACAAAATCTTTATCTGCAACTATATCTATATCCCCTGTAATGGCTATAATTGCCCCTAGATCCTTAGAAAGCTCCGTAGCTAGAGTAATTGCACCTGCTATATTATCTTCCGTTATAGACTCAATTTCACTGGCATCTACACCCTTACATATAGTTTTTTTCTTTCCTATAGTTTTTATTTCAGATATATTACCTTTTATAACTTGAAAATCTACAGTGTTTAAAAGTTCCTTTACAGCCTGTTGTCTAAAGGATGATGCACCAATACCCACAGGATCCAATATTACAGGATGCTTTAATTTATTAGCTCTCCTCCCTGCCTTAATCATGGCTTCTAACTTTCTTGGATTTAAAGTACCTAAATTCATTACTAAAGCATTACATAAGGTGGTTATCTCCTCTACTTCCTCTGGATCATCTGACATAATAGGAGAACCACCACAAGCTAAGGTTATATTAGCACAATCATTAGCTGCCACATAATTAGTTATATTGTGCACAAGAGGGTTGGTTTTTCTTACTGAATCTAAAATATCTTTAATCATTTTATATCCTCTCCCTAAGATCTATTTTAAAATACTAAGATGTTAAGCTCTAATTACCTTTATTAGAAACTTTATATAATACTCCTGTTTTTTTAAGAGCTATTAAAAATAGTATAGCAATTAGTGTGCCACCAATAGAGCTTATGCTAAATGGCACCACAAAGCCCCATAGAGCCGCTTCCTTTGATAGGATGAACTTTGCTACCGGATAGGCTATTAAAGCTCCTATTACACCTGTACCGAAGATTTCTCCTATGGATGCCATAGTTATTTTTTTATTATATTTATATAGGATTCCAGCTAAAAGAGCTCCACACATACTTCCAGGAAAAGCTAGGAAGGTACCTGTACCAATAAGCACTCTAATTGTGGAAGTAAGGAAAGCTATAGCTACTCCATAAAAAGGACCTAAAATAACAGCTGATAAAACATTTATCAAATGCTGAACTGGAGCACATTTTGCAATTCCTACTGGTATAACTATAACTGTAGATAAAATAACTCCCATGGCAATGAAAATTCCAGCTAAAGTTAGTTTTTTTGTTTTTAACATTACATATCATCCCCTCAAAATCAATATTTTAAATTACTTACCCTCCCCTATATGAACAAAAATAAAAGGCATACCAACTAAGTGGTATACCTATAATTATATAAATCTACTTCCTACGTTGGCATTATCCAAATCAGGTACGGTCGAAGTTTACACTCCCTCTCAGCCTGTACACAAGCTCCCGAATATTAAGTTAACTAAATATTATCATAATGAATTACTATAGTCAATTAAGGATATGCTTGCTATTTTAGAAAAATAATATGTTATAATTATTTTAAAGCCTTGAGTCATTATTTAAAGCTATATACATAAAATTTTCAAGGAGGATGATCTATGGAAAATAAACAAGCCACTCTATCTATTATTTTAGTAGTAATATTAGGTTGTATTATTATGGCCTTAGTGGAAATTTTAATTGTACCTAATTATTTTACAAAGTCTTTAATAAAAATATGTATCTTTTTACTATTGCCCTTAATTGTATGTATAAAACAGAGAGCTATTTCCTTTAAAGCACTTTTTAAAGGAAATAAAAAAAGCATATTTTTTGCACTTATATTTGGTATAGTTGTATATGGATTTATACTAGGAGCTTATTTTATTCTAGGTCCATTTTTTGATTTTTCTATGGTCACTACTAATTTAGAGAATAATTTAGGAGTAACTAAAGAAAACTTTTTATTTGTAGCACTATATATTACATCAGTTAATTCCCTTTTGGAAGAGTTTTTCTTCCGTGGTTTTTCCTTCTTATCTTTAAAACAGGTAAGTTCAAGAAAAGCTGCTTATATTTTTAGTGCTTTAGCCTTTGCAATTTATCATGTGGCTATTATGAATAATTGGTTTACTCCCCCACTGTTCATTTTGCTTATAGTTTCACTATTTATAGCTGGACTTCTTTTTAATTACCTTAATGAAAGGTTTAATAATATTTATGTCTCTTGGATAGTTCATATGTCTGCCAATTTAGCTATAAACACTGTGGGATTTATCCTCTTTGGCATCATAAAAATAAGCTGAAATGCATTAGCATTCCAGCTTATTTTATTATACGTTTATTTCTACTTCTTCACCTAATTCATTTTTATGAGCTTCTAATATAGGGTTTATATATTCCTCTATAAAATCTACTACCTGACCACTAGATCTTCCAGTGAACTTACTTGGATCTATTATAGATAGAATTTCTTCTTTTGATAATCCAAAGGATTCATCAGCTAATATTCTTTCTATTAAATCATTCTTTTCTCCAAACTCTTTTACTTGTCTTGCAGCAGCTAAAGAATGAACTCTTATTTTTTCATGAAGTTCTTGTCTATCCCCTCCACGCTTAACAGCTTCCATCATAATATTTTCTGTAGCCATAAATGGTAACTCGCTATTAACATGAGCAGCTATTACCTTTTCATATACCACCATATTAGAAGTTATGTTTATATACAGGTTAAGTACTCCATCAAGAGCTAAGAAAGCTTCTGCAACGGATATACGTTTATTAGCAGAATCATCTAGTGTTCTTTCAAACCATTGAGTTGCAGCAGTAATCGCCGGGTTAAGAGAGTTTACAATTATATATCTTGAAAGTGCACTAATTCTTTCACTTCTCATAGGATTTCTCTTATATGCCATAGCTGAAGATCCTATCTGATGCTTTTCAAAAGGTTCTTCCATTTCCTTCATGTTTTGAAGAAGTCTCATATCATTACTAAATTTGTATGCACTTTGTGCTACTTCAGATAATGTATTTAATATTATAGAATCTAATTTTCTAGAGTAAGTTTGGCCAGTAACAGGATATGCTTTTTCAAAGCCCATTTTTTTACATACAATTTTATCAAGTTCTTTAACTTTTTCTTCATCATTATTAAATAAAGACATAAAGCTAGCTTGAGTTCCCGTTGTTCCCTTAACTCCTCTAAATTTCATTTTATCAATTGCAAAATCAAGGTTTTCTAAATCCATTAATAACTCTTGCATCCAAAGAGTAGCTCTCTTTCCTACAGTTGTAAGCTGAGCCGGTTGAAGATGTGTAAATCCAAGAGTTGGAACATCTTTATATTCTAAAGCAAACTTGCTTAGTTGATCTAACACATTTATTACTTTTTTTCTAATTAATATAAGAGCATCTCTCATAATAAGTAGGTCCGTATTGTCACCTACATAACAGCTAGTAGCGCCTAGATGTATTATTCCTTTAGCTGATGGAGCTACAACCCCATAAGCATACACATGACTCATTACATCATGTCTAACTTCTTTTTCTCTAGCAGCAGCTAATTCATAGTCAATGTTTTCAATATTGTCTCTAAGCTCTTTTATTTGTTCATCAGTAATATTTAATCCTAATTCTTGTTCTCCCTCAGCTAATGCAACCCAAAGTTTTCTCCAAGTTTTAAATTTCATTTCCTCAGAAAAAATATAGCTCATTTCCTTAGATGCATATCTAGAATTTAATGGTGAATTATATGTATCTCTCATAGTAACCTCCGTACAAAAATGTTTTTTTATCTAATATCATTCACTATTATAGCATATTATATAAGCATAAGTCTATTTAAAATTCGTGTTATTTATAACAATAGGTTATTCTCATTGTTCTATTTTATCCAAATATATCATATATATTAAACATAAAAATATATTAATAGATTTAAACATATCATAATATAATAAAAATGGGGGGAAGTTTTTATGTGCAAAATTAGTTTATTAGACAAAATATCATTTGTACTTGTTATTATAGGCGCAATTAATTGGGGAATATTTGGACTCTTCAATTTTGATCTTGTTCATTTCATCTTTAGTTTTTCAGATATGCTAGTTAGAGCAATATATATATTAGTAGGACTAGCAGGCATAAATATGATTAGATTTTTATATTGTCTCAATAAAAAATAGTATCTTTAATATTAAGAAATAGTTCTATATGTAAATATTTATATATGGAACTATTTCTATTTTTATGTAGGAAACTATTAAATTATGAAAAAATAGAAATAGTTAAATAGTTGTACTGTTCATGGAGATCTTAGAGGATGTGTCATTGGAATATTAGAATAAAATAGACTCATTTATCCTCTATACCAAAGAATAATGGTATAATATTTTACGGAAATATATACTTATTGGAGGGATAACATGAAAATTGCTTTTATTGGTGATACTCATCATAATGAAAGAGCTTTAAAAGTAGCTTCAAAATATATAAATAATTTAAAATCTGATATAGTTATTCATCTAGGAGATTGCATAGAAGACGTAAAACTCTTAGAAAAAACTTTTAAAGGTGAAATATATGCAGTGGCTGGAAACTGTGATTTTTCTAATACATATCCTAAAGAAGATACTATTACTATTAATGGACTAAAAATTTTCTTTACCCATGGAGATTTATATAATGTTAAAAGTACCATGAATAGTATAGCTATAAAAGCAGAGAGCATTGGTGCAGATGTGGTACTCTTTGGTCATACCCATATACCTCTTAAAGAAGAATATAGAAATACTATATTTATGAATCCTGGCAGTATCCCTAAGCCTTCTCCATGGGCTAAGGGAAAATATATAGGCGTTATAGAAATTGATGATGAGGGAGTTATAGTTACTGCTGAATTAAAGGCTGTAGAATTATAATATAATAAGTAAGAGATTATTTTAAAATACCATAAACAGAAAAACAGATAGAAAATA
>NZ_DLCT01000005.1:1333094-1335822 GCF_002480755.1 Clostridium sp. UBA7791
TATTTTCTATCTGTTTTTCTTTAATGGATTATTCACTTATTAAATAAAGAAAATCTCACTAATTATCAAGAGTTAAATTAATATAATAATTCAAACTCGTACCCTTGATTTTTGACGTCTTTTATAACTGAATCCAGTATTTCAGTATTAGTTTTAGATACTGCATGAATAAGTAATATTGCTCCATTATGGAGTCCATTTAGAATTATTTTCTTTGCTTCTATTGGGTTAGGTTGATTATTAGGGTCCCAATCAGCGTAAGCAAAACTCCAAAATATAGACTTATATCCTAAATTTTTAGTCATAGCTAAAGACTTTTGGGAATATTCCCCCATAGGTGGTCTAAAATATGGTGGAATATCCTTACCAGTAATGTCTTTAAATTTATTTTCAACATCCTTAATTTCTTCGATAAATTTTTTTTCATCATCAGCTAAGGAGGGCATGGATAAATGACTACTTGTATGATTTCCTACCCTATGGCCTTCATCTACCATCCTTTTAATGATTTTAGGATTCTCATTTAAATAAGGAAGTGTAGCAAAAAACGTTGCCTTTACATCATTAACTTTAAGAATATCTAATATTTGAGAAGTATATCCATTTTCGTAACCTACATCAAAAGTTAAATGCAATACTTTTCTATCTGTATCCATAACATAATGAGCATCATATTCATGTAAGTCATAATTTAAATTGTCATTTATTCCAGGTGTTGTATGATCTTTATTTGGATTAAACCACCAAGCTGTTTTTTCATTATCTAAAGATGAGGTATTAATTATTTTATTTAAAGAATCCTTTTTCTCATTAGCAGTAGTAGTTTCTTGATTAATTTCTTCCTCAGTTGTATAATCACTTTTTATTGATGCATTTTCACTTATTTCATACTCAAGTATTCCAATAAATACTATAATTAATAGAGCTATTAAAATTATTATGTTTACCTTCTTATTCATTTCATCACCTACCATTTCTTTATAAATTTATAAACACATAACAAAACAGAGACTTATATAATATAAAAGTTTAAGAAATATACTCTAGAATTCCATCAGCGATGGCTTTTGCACACTTAGCTTGTCCCTGTGTTGACAAGAGAAATTCAGTATCAGAGTCATTAGTTAAGTATCCTAGCTCAACTAATGTGGAAACAGCATTATTTAGTCTAATTACCTTAATTTCACTGTCAGACTCATATTTTATTCTTCTATCTGTAGTATAGTTAACACTTGCTAATTTATTTTGAATATTCTTTGCTAAGGATTCCCCTTCACTACTTGGAAATCTACACCAGCTTTCTACACCTTTAACACTTGAATCTTCAAAGGAATTACAATGTATAGATACAAATACATCGGCATTTTTTGAATTTGATATATCTATACGTTTAAGAAGATCATCACTTTCATTACTGGGCCATGGAACTTCATCACTGGTTCTTGTGTAAACAACATTTATCTGATTTTCCTCTAATATTTTACCGATTTCAAGGGCTACCTTTATTGTAATATCTTTTTCATATATACTAGAGTCTGTCATAGTTCCAACGTCATAGCCTCCATGACCAGCATCAATACAAACTATAGGTCTATCAGGATACTTTAGGACTTCTTGTGTTTTAGTGTCTTTACTTCCGACTAATGTGATAGCATCACTTTTGAAGATGTTTAACTGTTTAATTCCAATGACAACAAAAACTATTAGGATAATACCTATGACTTTAAAATTACGTTTCTTTCTATTTTTTTTATATTTACTACTATTAACTTTATATGTATATTCACTTTTCACATTTTTTTCTCCCATAAATACACCTCTAATCAATCTTTATTTTAAATATTCCTCTAGACAAATTCCTCTTTCAGTAATTTCTTTTGCTGTTTCTTTTCCTACATATCTATAATGCCAAGGTTCATACTCTATTCCAGTAATATTAGTTTTATCAGAGGGATATCTTAATATAAATCCATATTTATAAGAGTTTTCTATTAACCACTTTTGCTCCGGTGTATTTTCCTGTTCCTTATTTAGTAACTGATAACTAGATGAAACAATATCTAATGCAAGTCCAGTTTGGTGTTCACTTGTTCCTGGTATTGCTACCCATTGAGCAGCCTTCTTTTTAGCTTCTTCTTGAGAATAATTTTGTCCCATATATTTACTAACCTCTTGATTAAATATCTGTTGTTGAAAATCCATAGTTCTATAAGAAGAGCAAATCATAGGAGCTAAGCCTTCCTTACGTGCATCATCCATCATATTTTGTAAGTCATTATATGCACGACTATCAATCTGGTGGCCATTGCTAAGTTGTGCCAAATCTACACTAAAGTCTTCTGGTAAAGCTGTTGAGGGATTTGCTAAAATTAAGTTCCAACTTTTTTTATCTTGTGAAGATAGATTGTTTTTTTCTTTTAAATTTTCTTGATTAGATAAATTGGATTGAGTTTTATTTCCGAGTGCTAACATACTAGCGGATTCCCGTACTTTAGTAACAGCATTTTTTGAAATTTTGAAAACCAATGTAGAAAATGTGAAAAAAACTATGCAATATATTAAAATTAAATTTCTTTTTCTCTTTCTCTTTCTTGATACTCTTTTATCTTTAGATGTTTTATTCATGTAAATCACTCCTTCTATGAATCTATAATATAAAAGGAATGTTTAAAAACTATATCATTTTTCCATCAAAGTTGCATACTTTGTAAAAAAACTATAATCATGA
>NZ_DLCT01000005.1:1336037-1580951 GCF_002480755.1 Clostridium sp. UBA7791
TCATGATTATAGTTTTTTTAATAATTTATTATATTAAATCCGATATAGCTATCTGATACACTATATCTATAAAATATTTGTTTTTCTACTATTGAATAAGTTGTATCATTAGAATATCCATAGTCTTCCATCCTCGACCATTTGATACCTAAATAATTAGCAAATTCATTAGGATTAGTTACTAATTTAATATCTCCATTATTCATAAAAGACGAAATACTAAATCCATAAATTATATTGGTTTCTACATCAATTATTATGTTAAGGTCACACTCATCAGTACTTAAGCTAATATCCCAGATTTTAACTTTGGTTTCTAAATTCTTTGAATCTATATATGTTTTAAGAGAAAAATTTGTAATCCTTAAGTTATTATCTAAATTAACCTTTGGAAAAATCTCTTTATCTTGTAGCTTCTTAATTTCATTAACTATTGAATCTGGTATTCTTATATTGTTCATTTTGGGTTCAAATAGTTGTTTTTTATCAATTAGAATAATATCTTTATTCATATTTCCATAGCCACATACCATAGATAATTTATCAATAATAGATGTTTCAGAACTGTTGATATTATTATCACTATTTATAGCAGAAGTCTCAACTTTGCCTACAAGGTAGTTCTGTTGAACGTAAGATAAAATTAGAGGCAAAGAAGCAAAGGCTGCTATAATGCTGAAAAATATTATACCAATTATAATATTTTCGTATTTAATTTTATCTTTTCTCATATTGTATTTCACCCCTTAACTTTACTATAACTTTAGTTCCTTCATTTAGCTTACTATGAAATAGAATTTCCCCATTATGAAGTTTTATAATTTCTACGCATATTGCAAGTCCAAGACCAGCTCCAGCTTGACTCCTTGCCCTTGATTTATCTACCATATAAAAGGCCTCTGTAATTCTTGATAGTTCACTTTCTTCCATGCCCTTACCGTTGTCTTCTATAGTAACTATATAATCTTCACCTTGTCTTCTTCCTAATAAAGATATTCTACCACATTCATTATGCTGTCCAGCATTAATAGCCTTAACAGAATTGTCTATTAGATTTATAAATACCGTCTTTAGGAAATCGGGCTCTATATATATTTTTTCTTTATCTACATTAAGTGAAAATTCTATATTATGTTTTCTAAAGGAAGGATGCATAATTCCATTTATCTCTTCAAAAAACTCACCTGTTGATATATAGTACATTTTAAATTCTCTCTTCTTTAAAATAATTAAATCTAAAAGCTTCATAGATAAAGCTTCAATTCTTTTACCCTCCTCAAAGATATAATTAGCTGAAAGCATTATTTCTTCTTGTGACAATTTTTTTGAGCGAAGCATATCTGCATATCCAATCATAGATGTTAAAGGAGTTTTTGTTTCATGGGCAAAGCTTCCTATAAATGACTCCTGCCTAACATTTAAATCTTTAAGTTCTTTGACTGTTGTATCTAAGTTCTCTGCCATCAAATTAAAATTATCTGCAAGGTCTCCGGTTTCATCCTTAGATTTTGTATATACTCTTTGTTCAAAATTCCCCATTGCAATTTCTTGAGTTGCCTTTGATAACCTATATATAGGTTTTAAAATTAGCCATGAAACAAAAAATGATACCATTCCGCTTATAGCTATCATTATAATAACTATATATATAAAGGTTTTGTATTGGTTGTTTAGACTATCAAATACGTGAGAGATATCAGTAAAATTTTGTACATAGAAGGTTTCTTCCAAAGTTTGCATTGGAACTATAGCATGTATGTAGTATTTATTATTTATATGTACGATTTCATGAGCTTTTGTATTTTTATCAAGCTTTTTTATAATTTCATTACCAAACTTGTCTTCCAAGTTTTCATAAATAACTTTACCGTTATCATTGCTTATTCGAAAATTCATCTTGCCTTGAACAGTACCAATATTCACTGTAGGGGCAATTTGAGCTATCCATTGGGATTTAGTGTAATTTGCCTCATCACTATTACTATTTGAAAATTCAATAAACGATTCACTGATGTCATCAAGTTCTTGGGATAAAGTAAAATTTAAAATATCATTTTCTATATAAGTTGTATCAATTTCTCTTTTTAGTGAAGACTTAAAATTGCTGTTAATTAAAATATAGCTTCCAATACTAAAACAGCTAATAGATATTATGATAGTTGCAAAAAAAATTTTCCAAAATATCTTCAAAGATTATACCTCCAGTCTATATCCTATTTTGTATACTGCCACGATTTTATCCTCTAAATCTAATTTTTTTCTCATTCTTTGTACATGCAAATCTACAGTTCGAGTATTTCCCATATAATCGTCGCCCCAAACTCTCATGTATATCTGCTTTCTAAATAGAGCAATATTTTTGTTCTGGATGAAAAGCAATAATAAATCATACTCTTTAGCAGTTAAATTTATAATTTCACTCTTCTTTTTTACTATTCTAGATAAAGTATCTATCTCTATATCAAATAGATAAAGATGATCTTGAAGCTTATTAAAGCGTCGAAGTACTCTCTCCACTCTTGCAAGTAATTCCATTATTTCAAAGGGTTTTGTAAGGTAATCTTCGGCTCCAAGCTTTAAGCCTTTTACCGTATCTTTTACATCAGATTTTGCTGTTAAAAATATAACTGGAATTTCTAGGGGTTTTATATATTCAAATAGTTCATATCCATCTACCTTAGGTAGCATAATATCTAAAAGAATTAAATCATAATTATTTTTTTCAATCATTTCAATAGCTTGTTCTCCATCAAAGGCACATTCGCAATCATAGCCAGCATCTAAAAGATTTATCCTTATTAAATTAGAAATTGGTTTTTCATCTTCAACTGTTAATATTTTAATCATACATTCATCTCCTTATGGAATATAAAATACCCTTATTTCTTTATTTTATATCATTATTGCATCATTCGTCATTTTTTATATAAATAATGCCTTTGTCTTTTTTATCAAATTTAGGAACACTAGAACCTTATCTGGCTAATTTAATAAACAGCAATAGAAATAAAATACAAATAAAATATTAAATCAACTAAATATAAAAGTTAATTAGTCAATTAAATTAAAAAAAGCTGATGCAATACTTATACCGCAACAGCTATATTTAATGAAACTTAAATATTTAATGTACTTTATTAGGTATGATGTATAAATGATATTCAAAGAAGTAATTATATTCTATTAGATATCAAATTAACTAAGAGTTATCCAATACCTTTGAGTTATTTCATCTCCATTTATAACTTCATTTTCTAGAATTCCACCATTATTCATAATGGTTTTAGCTGAACCTACATTACTTTTGTCACAAGTAATTAATGCCTTATTTATTCCTAATTCTTTAGCTATGGGTAGTGCTAGAGTTAACATTTGAGAAGCATAACCTTTTCTCCGCTGAGAAGGTCTTATTCCATATCCAATATGTCCTCCATACTGTAATAAGTAATCATTTAGCTCATGCCTAATATCTATAGCACCATAAATTTTATTATGATTATCTATCAGAAAATACATAGAAGAAGGAACAAGTCCTTTCTCATACATCCTTTCTGATTCATATTCTTCCCACTTATTTACTAACTCTTTGAAACTCATGCTATCTCGTTTAGCTGCATTTGGAACAATCTTCTCTTCAGTAGCTTCCCATTCAGTAACATAGTCTATATATTCTTTCTCCATAGATAATGAGGGTTTAACTAATTTAAACAACTATCTCACTCCTTGTCATATTATATATTTATTAAAGCTTTAATCTATATTTTAATGCCCTTCTCTTTTAAATAATTAAATATACGTTCTTTATCTTTTAATCCTTTGAATAATATTGCCTCATAAATGTAATATCCACTTGTAAATGGAGTTCTTCCTTCTTCATTTATAATGGAGTTTTTTACATTTAAGATTAAGCTCTTGTTTTCTTCATTTAAATTTTTAATTACTTTAGAGATATAGTTTTTATTAAATTCAAAACTTTCTTTATCTACAATCCACAAATCCATTTTCCAAGTTTTATCGGTGATCTTACTTTCATATTGGATTCCCCAATAAAATCCCTTTGGAAGTCCTTTCTTAGGGTAATTAACAAAGTCTTGAAATTTCATCAGTTTAATGTTCTTTATCTTTGCAAGTTCATTCCCCATTTTAAAGAAATTATCTAAAGAAAATTCTTCTCCATTCATTACCATGTTCATATCAATATCTTCCCAGGCCATTAAATTAAATCTATAACTACCAGTATAATTAACTTGTCCATATTTCTTTAGAATAGAGTCAATACCTTCTTTATAAATTATATCTTCAGCTTCTTTATGTAATTCTATAGCACGATTTAAATAATTCATTATTTCACCTCACTCACTATTTTAATTGTGTAATAATCTATTTTCAATTTCAGATTTACATGATAAAGTTCCTTGATGAAAAAACATTTTCCATTTTCCATCACAATATTTCCATATGGAACTACGAAGAGAATATTTTTTATTTTCATCAGTTTCATTATGCTTTATTACTTTATACATGGCTAATATACAATCCTTTGATAATTCTTTTATATTAAAATCTAAAATTTCCCACTGTAATGTAGTATCATCAGCTTGATCTTGATATACATCTCCTTTTTCATAATAATATTCTCTTCCTGAGCCACAAAATTCGATAAAATCATCTGTTAATATATCATTTATCTTTTGTGCTGATTTTCTTACTTCTGATTTTAGTAAATTATTCTCTAATTCTAATATATGTTCTTTGATATAATTCATTATTTCACCTCACTATTAAAATAGTTATCTATATTGTTCATAATAAAATCTGCAAAGTTCACTAGACCTTTCTCATTAAAATTAGCTTCTTCTCCTTTTTCATAGCAGTTTAAAGCTTTTTCCACAGTCTTTATATACTCCTTCGGAAGATTAGAGCATGCCCATTGTCCACCCTCTTTTTTTGAACAAATAACGTCTTCTTTAAGATAATATAAAACTCTACAAAGATTAAGAATAGTATACATAGGCAACTCTATAATTTCTTCTCTAGAATTTGATATGTCAAAATAAATTGATTTTAAATAGTCTTTTCTTGGTACAGGCGAAAAGATATCTTCTATGGGACTACCATATATACAAATCCCTCTAGCTCTTGTTATTGTAATATGAGCAGCTAAATCAGGATCTTCTCCATCTTCACATAAATAGCTATGATTAGCTTCATAAGTTGCTTTATATGCATTAGAATAGTGAAGTATATATGGAGTTGGATGCTTAAAGTTCTTAACATCCTTTTCTAAAAGCACACTCATTTCCAAACCTTTTCCTGGTCCATCTTTAGATAGTCCTAATAAAATATCTACAAGTTTTCTTTTATCATTGGCATTTAGGTTTTCTTTTACTACTACTAAAAAATCTATATCACTTATATCAGGGTTAAAACAATCCATAGCTAAAGAACCATGAATATAGATTCCTATCAGGTTATCCTTTAATATGGTCTTATAGCTTTCTACTATACTATCTAATATGGTTTTTATATTTTGCATTTTATACAATTCCTTTCCTATAACTCATACTTTTCATTACAGATCTCTATGATAAATTTGATGAAGTCTTTAACTGAGTGTTCTCTTTCAAATGTTGATCTGTAAAAGGATGAATCAGAATTTCTCTTCCTAAGTCTTAAACATTCTTTTATAATTAAACTATACTCCTTAGGTATAGTAGTTATTGCATATTCTAAAGCTTTGTCTTTAGAAGTTATAGCTTTATTTTCTAAGGTATATAGTATTCTACATAGGGTTGCAACTGCGAATTCAATCCATTCATCCTGGAGAAATATATAATTTTCACTTAATTTATCCTTCCAATAATTATTTAAATTGTAGTTCATATTCTCTATGATACTACACCAATCTACTTCTATAGATAAACTGTTAACATCAGAGCAATTTATAGGTATGCCAAAATACTTTAATGTCCACCAAGTAATATAATTAATATCGTAATAGCCATAGTAATGAAGAATATTATCACAAAAGTATATATAAGGACTTATTTCTGAATTAAGCTTACCTACTTTATCCTTAGTTATATACATGCCTTCCATCCTATTACCATATTCAAAAGCTTCACTTATTTTCCTATGGACTTTTTCTACGGTACCAATATCTTCATTTTCAAATTCCTCATTTAATATTGTTATAAAATCTATATCGCTTGTTTTCTCACTAAAACAACCTAGTGCTACTGAATTATAAATATATATACCAAATATCTTATTAGGAAAGTTTTCTCTTAGGGATTTATCATATTCATTTAACATAGGAATTAAAATCTCTGGAATGGGCGTGTTTTTTACCTTCTTCTCATAGCAATAAAAGTGACCTTCTCTATTAGGAAAATATAATTTACCTACTCTTTTATATCCATGATTCTCATATAATTTAAGTGCTTTTCTATTTTCGCTATAAGCATCTAATCTGATAGATGTATATACGTTTTCATCAGCAAACTCTTCAATGAATTTTAACATTTTCTTTGCAATTCCCATACCTTGATATTCAGGAAGTATAGCTAACCTATGAATAACCAATACTTTTTCACCTTGAGTAATCCAATTTATGTTATTGTACTCTGATGGTTGCTCTTCATCTAAAGCGAAATATGCTATAGATAGTCCATTGTCTTTTAACAAATAGCAATTACCACTAATAATATCAGTTTCTATAATATCTAAGCTGGGATAAAATTCATTCCATTGATAGATATTATGGCTTTCCATATGAGTTTTACACTTAGAAATTATATCAAAAATACTTAACAGATCTTGTTTTTGGCATTTAACAATATTCATAACATATTTCCTTTTTAATCATATTTTTTTATTGAATATATTTTAAAGTAGTAGTTATATTATACCATTTATATAAATATAATTCATAAATTTATAATAATAATATTGAAGTTAGTGTATAATATTTATATATTTTCAAATTAATTATTTTCATAGAGGTTGTGATTTTTGAAAAGCCTTTAGGTATATTATTTGACTAAGGAGATAAAATAATGGATATTTTAATTAATAATATTGATGAGAATATGAGCTATGAAAAATCATGTGGAGCAGTAGTATATAAAACCTCAAATAAAGGAATTAAATATTTGCTTTTAAATAGTATTGGCCTTGATAGTTATTGGGGATTCCCTAAAGGTCATATGGAATATTCAGAAACAGAAGAAGAAACAGCTTTAAGAGAAGTTTTTGAGGAATGTGGACTGAAAGTTAACTTAATAGATGGATTTCGAGCTACAGATAAATATAATATTGATAATTTTATTGAAAAAGAAGTGGTATTGTTTTTAGGAGAAGCTGATAATAGTTTAATTAAAATTCAAGTAGAAGAAATTGAGGACTATAGATGGTGTAATTATGAGGAAGCTAAGAGCTTATTAACCTATGAAAGTGGGCGAAGAATCCTTAGTGATACTAACAAATTTTTATGTAAGTGAATTTAAGTAAACAGAAATTAAAATAAGAGGTAACCCGGAGGTTACCTCTTTTACATCTGCTCAGCTGCAGCTTGTGCTTTTTCCATCATATCTTTTACCTTCATTAGACGGCTTAAAGCACCTCTTTCATTTTCATCCAGCTTCATTTTAATATACTTAATTGTTTCTTGAAGCTGAGGAATTGTCATATATTCTAGAGCGTTTACCCTTCTTCTTGTCTTCTCAATCTCATCGGCCATAAGCTGACAAGACTTTTCTACTTCTGCAAGTTCTAGAAGCTTAGGAAGAATTAAATAAAGCTGTTCAATTGAATTATCAAGTTCTGAGGAAGTACTGTAAAATCCATAAGGATATATACTACCTGAATCTCCTTCTAGCTTACGTACAAAGTTCATAACAGGTACATTTACACTCATTATGTTTTTTTCTGCTAGCTCTAAAGATATGCTTTCCTTAGGATAAGAAATAGCTTCTTCCAAGAACTCAGGTGATATAGCTGCTGATGCCATTAGGAAATCCTTAAAGGCACCTTGAAGCTTATCTTCAACTTCACCACGTAACTTATTGTTGTATTTTATTAGATCTATGAACCTTCTCATTAATTCATCTTGTTTATCTTTAAGAAGTTTATGCCCTCTAGTTGCTGTAGCTAGTCTTTTCTTTAATTTGGATAGCTCCATTCTAGTAGGATTGACATTTAATCTTGCCATATGCTATGCCTCATCTCCCTTAGGCATATACTTTTCAAGGTATTCATCTCTAATTCTCTTAAGCTCTGTAGTAGGAAGTATGGTTAGAAGCTTCCATCCAAGAGATAAAGTTTCTTCTATGCTTCTATTTGTATTAAATCCTTGAGAAACATATTCATTTTCAAAAGCCTCAGCAAACTTAGCATATTTTTTATCTGCATCTGAAAGAGCAGATTCACCTAGAATTGCTGATAATTCTTTTGCTTGCTTACCTTGTGCATATGCTGAAAATAATTGGTTCATAGTATCTGCATGGTCTTCTCTAGTTTTACCCTTACCTATTCCTTTATCTTTAAGTCTTGATAGTGAAGGTAATACATCTATTGGAGGCATTATACCCTTTTGATATAATTCTCTAGATAGAATAATTTGTCCTTCTGTTATATATCCAGTTAAGTCTGGAATTGGGTGAGTCTTATCATCCTCTGGCATTGTAAGAATCGGAATTTGAGTGATAGATCCTTCTATACCTTTTAATCTTCCAGCTCTTTCATAAAGAGTAGATAGGTCCGTATAAAGATATCCTGGATATCCACGTCTACCTGGAACTTCCTTTCTAGCAGCTGATACTTCTCTTAAAGCTTCTGCATAGTTTGTTATATCAGTCAATATAACAAGTACGTGCATTCCTTTTTCATAAGCTAAATACTCAGCTGTAGTAAGAGCCATTCTTGGGGTAGCTATTCTCTCGATAGCTGGGTCTGAAGCTAAGTTCATGAATAGTACTGATTTATCTATAGCACCAGTCTTTTTAAACTCATCTACGAAGAATTGGGCTTCTTCAAAAGTTATACCTATAGCTCCAAATACAACGGCAAACTTAGAATCTGAGTTAAGAACTTGAGCTTGACGTGCTATTTGAGCAGCCAATTGTGCATGTGGAAGTCCTGAACCTGAAAATACAGGTAGTTTTTGACCTCTAACTAATGTATTAAGCCCATCTATAGCAGAAATTCCAGTTTGAATAAATTCAGATGGATAATCTCTTGATACTGGGTTAATTGGCTCACCGTTTATATCTACTCTTTTTTCAGCTATAATACTAGGACCATCATCGTTTGGATTTCCCATACCATCAAATATTCTTCCTAACATATCCTCAGATACACCAAGTTCTAGAGGTCTTCCTAGAAATTTAGCTTTAGTACCTTTTAAGTTTATTCCAGATGAACCTTCGAAAAGTTGAACCATTGCTTTAGAACCATTAACTTCTAGAACTTTACCTCTTCTCTTTTCTCCAGTTTGTAATTCTATTTCAACTAATTCGTCATATTTAACGCCTTCAACACCTTCAACAACCATCAAAGGTCCTACAACTTCTGTAACAGTTCTGTATTCTTTAAGCATCTAGAACCCCTCCTTCGCTAATTAATCTATTAATTTCTACTACTAATTCCTCAGCGATGTTATTGATAGTGTCAATATTATCTTCGGCAATATATTTACTTCTTGCAATTTTATCTCTCATAGGTAAATTTAATATATTGTTTAGATAAACTCCAGCTTCTAAAGCACGTTCAGCTTCTTTTCTAAATAATAGAATTAATTTTAGCATTTTATGTTGTTTGCCAAGTGAAGCATAAGTGTCTATTTCATGGAAAGCATTTTGTTGTAAATAGTCTTCTCTAAGAGACTTTGCAACTTCTAATTTTAATCTATCTTTTTCAGATAGTGCATCTATACCTACTAATCTAACAATTTCATCAAGGCTAGCTTCTTCTTGTAGTAGTGTCATAGCTTCAATTCTTAATTGAGACCAATCTGATGCTACTTCATCATCCATCCATTGACCTATACTATCTAAGTATAATGAGTATGAACTTAACCAGTTTATTGAAGGGAAGTGACGCTTATAAGCTAATTGAGCATCTAGTCCCCAGAAAACCTTAACTATTCTTAAAGTAGATTGAGTAACTGGTTCAGATAAGTCTCCACCTGGAGGAGATACGGCTCCAATAGCAGTAACTGCTCCTTGTCTACCATCTTTTCCTAAACATACAACCTTACCAGCTCTTTCATAATAATCTGCAAGTCTTGATCCTAGGTAAGCTGGATATCCTTCATCACCAGGCATCTCTTCAAGTCTACCGGACATTTCTCTTAGAGCCTCAGCCCATCTTGAAGTAGAGTCTGCCATTATAGAAACTGAGTATCCCATATCTCTAAAGTATTCTGCTATAGTTATACCAGTATAGATACAAGCTTCACGGGCTGCAACTGGCATATTTGAAGTATTAGCAATAAGTACTGTTCTCTTCATTAAGCTTTCACCAGTTTTTGGGTCTTTAAGTTCTGGGAATTCATTAAGAACGTCTGTCATTTCATTACCACGTTCACCACATCCAACATAAACAACAATTTCAGTATCTCCCCATTTAGCTATCTGGTGTTGAACTACTGTTTTACCAGCTCCGAAAGGTCCTGGTACCGCTGCAGCTCCACCTTTAGCTACTGGGAAAAATGTATCTATAACTCTTTGTCCTGTAATCATTGGCTCAATAGGTTTTAGCTTGCTAGCATAAGGTCTTCCTTTTCTAGCTGGCCATTTTTGCATTAGGGTTAACTCTTTATCACCCTTTTCGGTTTCTACGATACAAACAGTTTCAACTATAGTAAAGTTACCTGATTTTATTTCTTTAATCTTTCCTTTTACTCCATAAGGAACCATTATCTTGTGAAGAACTACGGCAGTTTCTTGAACTGTTCCAATAATATCTCCAGCTTCTACCTCATCTCCAACCTTTGCTGTAGCATTAAATTCCCAAACTCTTGTTCTGTCTAGAGATTTAACTGCAACACCTTTTTTAAGGAAATGAGAATTTGCAGCTTCTTGCAAAGCATTAAGAGGTCTTTGAATACCATCAAACATAGCTTCGATTAATCCTGGTCCAAGTTCTATACTTAGTGGCTCTCCTGTTGTAATTACTGGGTCTCCAGGTCCTATACCAGAGGTTTCCTCATAAACCTGAATGGAAGCTTTATCGCCTCTCATTTCAATGATTTCACCAATAAGTCCCTTTTCACCAACTTTTACAACGTCAAATATATTAGCATTATCCATGTCCTTAGCAACTACTAATGGACCTGAAACTTTAACAATAGTACCATTCTTCAAGTTTTTTACCTACCTTTCTATAAGATATTTACTCCAACAGCTTTTTCTACATAATCGCTGATTTTTTGTTTACCAATATTTAGTGTGCCTTGATTGCTTGGTATAAGTATAATTGCAGGTATAAGCTTCTTATTATACCTTTCAATAGTTTCTTCTAAATGCTGAGCTAATTGCTCAGTTAAAAATATTACAGCATAATTTTCAAAAGCCATTTTATCTACAATTTTTCTTGCTTCTTCAGCTTCAACTGCTGGATAAACATCAATTCCTAAGGCCTTAAATGCTAGTATTGAATCTTTATCTCCAACTACACCTATCTTATACATATAGTTCACGCAACCTTTCTCTGATAACTTCAGTAGCAACCTTATTAATCTTTCCTACCATAATAATTCTAATTATTTTAATTTCAGTTTCTTTAGCAATTATATATGCAATGATAGGCTCTGGTCCGAAGTTAACTCTCTTAGCTTCCTTTGCATGATCCATAATATAATTATCATAGAGTACATCTAAGGATGAAATGCTACCTGTAGCCATGTATTCTTCTAAGATGGTATGTAGTACCTTTGAGTAAGGGGTTCTAGATATTTTACTAGTAAAGATTTCTAGGGATTCATTTATTCCTTCTATAAAAAAGTTATGCTTTATAGTTCCACCAGGTATTAATACACCTTCAAGGAATCTACCATCTTTATTTTGCTTTTTAACTCTAAGCATAGTCTTTATATTAGTAATATCTATAGACTCATTTACATATCTAGTTATATACTGAACATCTATATTCCTTGCTTTTTCTATCATACCTTCAAACATGTATTTATCTAAAAGAGTGTCTATTACTTGAGGATCTGAATTAACTTCAAACTCTTTTTCTACCTTAATGATAACTTTTTGAATTTGCTTATCTAAGGATTTTAGCTCATCAGATAAAATACAGTTTTTAAGAGTATCTAAAGGAATTGTTCCTATTGGTATTAAAATATTAGATAAATCCTTGCCCAAGGCTTTTGCCTTTAATAAAACTTTAATATTATGATAATCATATCTTAAACTCATAATATCTATAATTTCTTTTACAGGAGATATTTTATATAAAGTGCTGTAAAGATTCACTAGCTCTTCCTTAAGGATTTTTTCATAATCATAAACTGAATCTATATTATTAATAAGTTCACCATAAGTAGTTTCTTGTAATATCTTTAAAACTTCCTGTGGTCCATCACTATCCAATAATCTTTCAATTTTATTTTTATCAAGGAGTCTTTTTTCCATTACCCTTAATCGAGCTACAGCATGGGTAAAATCCATTCTGTCCATTTAAATACCTCCTCACTATTCTGTAAACAATATTTTCCCAACTTCATACTCTAATTCATATTTAAGTGAGTTCACAAGTTCATCAAAGGAATTATTTATCTCAATTCCATTTTTACTAAGGATAAACCCACCATCAATTTCATGAGTTTTAACGTTGAATTTTAAATTTCCTAATTTGCCCTTAGATATTAAGGCCTTATTTACCTCGGCTAAGAACTTTTCAGGAAGCTTATCTCTATCTACTGGGTTTATAATTATTTCTTCATCTCCATGGATGTCTAAAGCCATAATAGAGTTCTTTATAAATTTAGTGAATTCTTCTGCATTCATAGCTTTTAGTTTTTCCTTAGCTGCTTCAAACACTTTCTCAATAACTTGTTGTTTTGCTAATAATTTTTTATTTCTTATTTCTAAATCAGTTTTTGAGATAATTCTTTCTTTTATAGTTTTACTTTCCATTTCAGCTTTTTGTAAAATAGAAGAAGCTTTTTTATTGGCATCTTCTGTTTTCTTTTTAATTATTTCATCAGCTTTAACGGTAGCTTCATTTAAAATTTCAATTTTTTTTACTTCTGCATCCTTTATAATTTTAGAAGTAAGATTATCCAAATTAGACATATTATTCACTTCCTTAATTAAAAGTTACCACTCATTACTAGTAGAAGAGACATTACAAATCCTAAAAGTGCATAAGTTTCAACCATAACAGTTAATATAATACCTTTTGTGTTGTGCTCTGGTCTCTTAGCTAAAATTTGAACTGCTGAAGCTGCTGTTTTCGCTTGAGATATAGCTGATTTCCATCCTGCTATAGCTATTGGAAGACAAGCTGCAAATAGATAAAACCCTTGACCAAAAGACATATCTGGTGATAATTGTAAAGATACTAAAAGTGCTATAACAAATCCATATAATCCTTGAGTACCTGGAAGTAATTCAAGAATTAAGGCTTTACCAAACTTCTCTGGTTCTTCTGCTAAAAGTCCACTTGCTGCTTCACCAACTATACCAACACCCTTTGCTGATCCTATCCCTGGTAATGCTGCTGCAAGAGCAACTCCTATAGCTGCTATAATTATTCCACCGTTTCCCATTAAAAAATCCATCATAATATTTTTTCCTCCTAATTTATCTATTTTGATATTTTAAAATATTTAGAATTATATTTTAAAGGCTCAAAGGATGTACCTCCACCTTCATAAAATTTTCCGAAATATTCAAGGTATTGTAATCTACAGGTGTGAACATAGGCACCTAATGCGTTGATAAATAAGTTAAATACATGGCCCACTACGAATATTGCTATACCAAATATAATTGTAGCCCATGAAGTTGATACCATACTTACCATAATATTAAATGCATAAGCGATAAATCCTGTTGCAAGTCCTAAAGCTGCAAGTCTAGTATAAGAAACCAAATCACCTACATAGGATGTTATTCCATATAGAGCATAGAATCCTTGGCCTAACTTACCACCTATAGAACTTTCTTGGCGTCCGTTAGTAAGTACAATTCCTACCATTCCAGCAATAGTACCATATTTTGCTATAGCAATTATTACAGCTGGAACTCCAAGAGAAGCTAAATCTACAAAAGCACTTAATGCCCAAATAATAGCACCAGTTAAGGTAATATACCATAATCCAACGTCTGCAAAGGCTCCAAAGTAATCTTTATCTCTTATTTGCATGTATGCTTTAATTCCAAGACCTACATAAATTTGAATTAGTCCCATTACTACAGAGACAATCATTAGTAATCCTACATTACTATCCGGTTTCATCCATAGAGGAGCTATCTTGATAAAATCCCCAAAATAACTACCATACATGATGCCCCAGAATATAGTAGAAATACTTAATAAGAAAAACATCTTTATAGATTTTCTCGTGTCCTCATCTAAATTAAAAGTAGTAAGTGCAATTAAAGTACCTACAAACATCACAAGGCCATATCCAGCATCTGATAGCATCATTCCAAAGAAGAATATGTAAAAAGGTGCTAACAGTGGTGTTGGATCAATCTCCTTATACTTAGGTACACTGTACATAGAAGTAATATTTTCAAAGGATTCAAAGACTTTATTGTTTTTTAATTTAACAGGTACATCGTCACCTTCTGCGGATTCTGATTCTAAATAATAATCATCACCTAAAATACTTTTCAATGTGCTTTGAAAGTCATTATGCAATTCGGAAGGATAGTATCCTTCTATAGCCACAATGTTTTTACTCTTCAGGAAATTTTCGGTAGATTTTAATCTTAATAATAAAGAACTGTAGTATTCGTAAACTACTTTATATTCTTCTAGTTTATTAACATGTTCTTTCATACCTTCTTGAATAAAATTATTTTCTGTATTTATTGATTCAATGGTTTTTTTGTACTCTTTTATAACTTCTTTAGGTACCCCATCACATTGAATATCAATCTTACTGAAACTTGAAGATTTGAGCAGTTGTTCTATATCAGCTAAGTCATCATTGTGAGCTATCACCATTATGTAGCTGTTTCTACCTATGCTGCTAATAACTTCAAAGTAGTAGTTTTTAGTTGTTTCCTCTAACTTAAGCCTTAAAGAATCTACATTCCCTTGTGGAATTTCACCTAGTATAGCCTTAGATTTTTTTAGTACATTTATGCTTTCTACTGAGGTGTCTAAAGATTCCCATGGTTTTAGCTCTTCTATATTGGCCTTTAATTTAGTTATATAATTATGATTCATGTTTATTTTATTATCTTTTTGTTTTAGGTCACTATATACCTCATGCCAATGAGAGGTACTTGTAATCTGCTCTAACACATCATAGCTATAGCTCTTTTTTCCTTCCTTTAGGTCTTTTAGTAGTTTAGGCTTTTCACTAAATGTGCTCAAAAGCTCAATGATAAATTTTACTTTTGATAATTCACCTTCTACTTCAGAAATTTCACTGCTTGCACTATCACTTTTTAATTGATTCAATTCACTACTTTCATTTTTACTTAAATCTAGGAATTGTACATTTTGGAAGGATTGCAGTTTCTCAAGCAAAGATTTTTTTTGATTTTCAAAGGCTAAGAGCATAAATTTATTCATTTTAACTATTGCCATTGAACTTCACTATCCTCTCAATTACTAAATTAATAGCTAAATCAATCTTTTCCTTAGAAGTATTAATTATATTTTTAACTTCTTCATCCCCTTTAGCTAAGGTTGGTTGTGACTCCTCATTTCCTTTATTAAGAGCATCTTCTTTCATTTTTTTTGCTTTTTCTGTAGCATCTTCAATGATAGCATGGTACTCTTCATTGCCTTTAACTTGAGCATCACTAATTATTTGTTTGCTATTTTCTACTGCTTTATCTAATATATTCTTTGCAGTAGATTCGGCTTGTTGAATTTTACTAATTGCTTCTAGCGCCAAAATATCACCACCTTTTAAGTATTAATTATATATATAACCACTTATATTAAGTCTGCTTTCTGTACTTATGTAAACATAATAATTAAGTGGTATTGGATAACTTATAACATGGATTAGCTCAACTCTTTAAAAGATATATTAAAATCTATTATATCAGTTTTCTTAAAAAGTACAATATATCAATACAAAAAATTAATATATTGTACTTTTTAAAATAACAAAGATTTTACTTGACATTTTATTGAACTTTTAATTCACTTTCCTGTATAAATATTCTTTCCTTAACGTGATTATTTATAAAGGCAACATAATTTAGGGTTTTCTTTATTTCTCCACATTCAATAAAACTTTGTATATTATGATTGAATTTAAACACACTTATTTTATTTATATTATCTATAGAATTTTTATTCATAATGTATTCTTTTATATTTCTCTCTTCAGCTTTACTCATTTCTATTCTTAGAAAGTCAGGTATCCACTTTGTGTTATTATATGAGAAATACTCATATCTTATTATGTCTAATAATAATTCTTTCTCACCAGCTTTGATAAAGTCATTAAATTCAACAAAGAGAGAGTAATAATCTACAGATGCTATGCTGCGTCTAAAGTATCCCTTGACATCATAAAATTTAGATAGTTCATAGTAGAATTCGAATATATCTTTGAATTTATTACTTTTTTTAAAGAAATTTAATATAGTATAAAACTTACCACTATTTAAATACTTATCGACCATATGCTCAATTTTCTTTAGTATAATTAATTCATCATAACTTATATTTTTTGTTTTTAGAATTTCATAAGGTGGATAAGGTGAATAAACCATCCCCCATTTTTCACTTTCTTCCCTCATTTGAGAACCTTTTAAAAGCTTTAAAAATCCTAATTGTAACTCCTCTGGACTAATCTCATATACTTCATTAAAGGATTTTCTGAAGGAGTTAAAATCTTCACCAGGTAACCCTGCAATTAAATCTAGATGTTGCTTAATATTCTTTAGTTTATTTAGCTCTAATACTTTTTCTTTAATAGTTGAAAATTCTATAGTTCTATTAATATTTCTTAATATTTCATTATTGGTGGTTTGAACACCTACCTCAAATTGAAACATGCCACTAGGTGCTTTACTAAGTATATCTATTGATTCACTACTAAATAGATCTGCAGATACTTCAAAGTGGAAACAGGTATTCTCTCCATTTTCAATTAGATAACTCCATATAGCATTTGCAAAAGCTTTATTACAATTAAAGGTTCTATCAACAAATTTAACTAATTTAACTTTTTTATCTATAAAATATTGTAGTTCTTTTAACACTCTATCTATGTTTAAGAATCTTACTCCATGGGTAGTTGAAGATAAACAGTACTTACAATTAAAAGGACATCCTCTAGAAGCTTCATAATATACAATTTTATTTTTTAAGTCGTCATCAGTCTCATAAGGAAATACTATATTGTTCATATCCATTAATGGTCTATTACCTCCATATATAATGCCTTCCTTACTTTTGTAGTATAATCCCTTAATATTTTCACAATTATTATTATCTCCATTAACTTCAATATTTATTTTAAAATTAATTAATTCTCTATAGGTTTCTTCACCTTCTCCTTCAATTAAATATTCACCTACATTTTCTGTTAAAAACTCAATAGGATTATAAGAAGTTTCTGGGCCTCCATATATAATTTCAATATTACTGTCTATAAGCTTTATTAAAGTTGATACCTTTTTAACAAACTCGATATTCCAAATATAACAGGAAAATCCTATTATATTTGGTTTTTCATATAGTATTTCTTCAACTATTCTTTCTTCTCTATCATTTATAGAAAACTCCATAGTGTGACAATTATAATCTAAATCCTTTGTATATGCTTTTAAATATCTTACTGCTAAATTGCTGTGTATATACTTTGAATTTACTGCAACTAAAACTACTTTCATTTTTATTAACATCCTTTCTTTCTGCCCACAATCCTAAAGGTACCATTGGAAGATACTGCTTCTACAATATCAAAATAATTCTTTAGTCCGTCTATAATTTTTGATGAAGTATTATCAGTAAATAGGTTAAGTAAGTTTATTTGAAAATTCTTCATACTTTTATCAGGTAATGATACCCTTATATTTTTTTGTAATGTCTTTAATGGCTCCTTTTCCACATCCCAAATATAAACATATCCATTATTTTTCATTAATCTATATATATTATCAAAAAGCTTTAGCTTTTGTCTATGGGTTTTAATTTTATTTAAGGTAAAAAATACTATACAGCTATCATAATACCCTTCATTATCACAGGATTTAGAAGGTGCATTCTCCAAATAATTAACATCTATAAAATTATCATAATATTTATTAGCCTTATATATTATACCCTGGTTTCCATAAGTAATATCCAATACGTTACCTCTAAAAACCTCTTTTTCTAAACTTACAAATAAGCTCTCCATTTCACACCTCCATATTTTTATATTATTGATAATATTCTTTTTAATTTTGTAAATTCCTTTATTTTTACTATTGCATAAGAAAAAATAAGATTATGTTGAAAATTACAGTTATAGTACCCAAAAAAAAGAACTACCAATATATTTTCGTGGTAGTTCTTACATTATATATAGCTCTAATCTTCACTTTTAGATTCTATAATCTTTAAGGTGTTATAAAAATCGATGAGTAATCCTGCTGTTGTTGTGCAAGCTCTAAGTAATATCACATCTGCAATTTCATTAAACCGATTTTCTTTGATTCTTATACTTTCAAAGGACTTAGCGGTTTTAACAGCAAACTTTGTGTTTTCAATAACATATTTTTCAGGACTTCCATAAGTGATTATAGGATCTTTTAAAGGAATTTTATATCCATTAATAACTTTATCTATTATGAAACTTTCCAGAGGTTTATGTTTTTTCAAGTTTTTCATAGCATGAGCTGGCACTGTGGAGTCTTGTACTAAATGACAAGCAGCACCTAATAAAAATAGAGCTTTATTCATATCAGAATTTGCACCGTAAAACACAGATGCCTTATAATACTTTACACATTCTACTTTAGCATTTGAAAATCCATATAGACCGATTCCCTTCTCATGATGATAGAAATGATTAGTACTTTTCAAATCTGCATCAGCCCATTTTACACCTTTATTCAAATCTAACAAATGTTTAACAAAAAAATGATACTCATCAATATAGCCCTCCTGCTTTAATAAACGTAGAGCTTCTTTATTTATAAATTTATGGACTATACATTCAGTCTTTTTTATTCTCTTTTTTATAGGATTTGCAACTTTTATAAAGGCTGTCATAGTTCTATTATAAGTTCTTTCCATTTTCTTCATGTAATACACCTACGATTCTTTAAGAATAATAAAATAATCATTGAGATATATATTATTATACTCCAATTTAACCATATTATTTTATTATCTATTAAATTTAACGTAGTATTTATATGGAAATTATATATAGTAGCCTATTTTCTAATAGCTAAGGTAAATATAAATCCATGGTTACCATCTAATATATATAGCTCATCTTTTAAAACCTTCATATTAGATACCGTGCAATTTTCCTTTAAAGTTATTAATTTATTTGGAACACCATTTACAGCGCTACACATTATATTATTTTTATTACAATCATAAAAATATAGTTGCAAGGTATTTTGTCCATTAATTTTCCCTGTATCATCTATTGCAATCCATTTTAAACTATTTAAATCATTATGTTGATAAGCAGGTGCTGGTGGTGACATAGGATGTTTTTTTAACAATGGAGGATTTTTTATATTAGATTCACCTTGAAATCTTGGTGAATCTAGAGGATCCCCTCCAGAAAAATCTGGGAATCCATACCAATAACCTTTTTTTAGTTCATAGATATAATCACTGTCATTTTCTACTGGTCTTAATCCTCTGTTTTCATAGCCTCCTATGGTAGCAAAGATTCTACCATCAAGAGTTATATCTAGTCCCTCAATATTTCTTATTCCCCATGCATAGGTTTCAATAGCTTTGGTGTTAATATTATAAATTAGCAGAGATGAATTGCCTATGGACTCACCCTTTATAACCTCGTTGTCTTCATTAGAAGCTCCCTGTGGTACAAAGGCTCCTTTTTCATTTTTATTTAATACTATATTAAAAGGTGATATATCATAACCAGTTGGATTTTTATCTATCCATTGGTTATCACTTCCAACTACAGCTGAATTAGTTGCAGCTCCAATTGAAATAAATAAATAGTCCTTATATCCTCTTATTAAAACATTGCTATAATCTCCTTTATTAGGTATGTTTGATAAGCATTGTTCTAACTTCCCATTGTTTATATCCAAGCTGAGTATTTCATTATTAGTAAGGAAGTATAGTTTATCTCCATTACATTCAAGGGTGGTAATGTTATAGTTTTTGTCTTCAATTAAAGTATAGGGCTCTCCAGTTGATGGAATAGCCATTATTTTATTTTCAAAGGCAACATATAATCCTTTATCATTACTAGTAAAATCTATGGCATTCTTTAATCCCTTATATCTAATTTTCATCTCAACTTCTGAGTCTTTAACCCCTATATTATATATATTATTTTTATCTTTTACTATTAATAAAGAACTAATAGCTAATATTATAAGCAGAATCCATCCAATTATTTTTTTCATAGTTCCTCCATTTAAATATTATTTACACTAATATATATTTAAATATTCTTAATTAAATTACATTAAATGAAATATAAGATAAAAATATATGGTTAGAGAATAATCTTTAATCTACCTTCATAAGTATTATTATATTAAGGCATCTTCAAAAAATAAATAAGTCAGAATGCTCGTTTATTTTGTGTTATACTGTGTCAACAGAACCCTTAGATAGTGCTACTATCTGCGGAACCTGTTTCCTTGTCTAACTCAAAATATACTTCTCATCTTTGATTTGTTATTTATTTTCAGATGCCTAATTGGAGGTAATAAAGATGAGTAAAGATACTTTTTATAGAGATACCTTTGTGTTAACTCTTTCTAATTTAGCCATGGGTGTATTGAGATTTATGTTTTCTATTATACTATCAAGACAGTTAGGACCAGAGGGAGTTGGACTTTATGGTTTGATAATGCCTATATATGATTTATTTTGTTGTTTAGTATGTGGAGGAATAATTGCTGCAATTTCACGAGAAACTTCTGCTTACCTGGGTACTAGTAGATTTGAAGATTTACATAAAACTGTTAATGCTTCCCTAGTTTTTATAGTACTTTGGTCAATTTTTATAGCAGGTATTATGTTTATACTTAGTCCGATAATCTGTAATTATATTATTAAAGACCCTAGAGCCATACGTTCCTTATGGATAGCTTCTCCTGCTATTGTTTTTATTGCTATATCCTGCGTATATAAAGGTTATTTCTATGGAGTAAGTCAAGTAATAACCCCTTCAGTTATAGATATATTAGAAAAAGCTGTTAGAATGGTGATATTAGTAGGAGTAATCTACTATTTATCTCTTAAAACCATCGAAAATACAGTAGCGGCAACCTATCTTTCATTTACTATTGGTGAAATAATAAGTTTCGTATTTCTATATATTTTCTATAAAAGAAGTATTAAAAAGATTCCTTATACCAATAGTGTAAGACCAGATAACAGCTTTCAATTGTTATTTAACATACTAATTATTGCTGTCCCTTTAGCTATAAATGGTTTTTTAACTACAGCGCTTCAAAGTGTATCTACACTTTTAGTACCCATAAGGTTAGTCGCTGCGGGTTTTGATCACATAGGTGCCCTTGAGATAATAGGTAAATTTAATGGTATGGCTCTTGCTATCGTGTACTTCCCATTAGTTATAGTTGTATCTTTGTCTACAGTAATAATTCCAGATATATCTAAAAAGATAAGTCAAAAGGATTTTTCTAATATAAATTCTAGAGTAAATGAAGTAATTAAAATTTGTTTTATGTTAGGGGTTTCTACAGTAATTATTTGCTATGTATGTCCTAATTTATTAGGTGAAGTATTCTTTGATAGAAGTGACTTAGGTAGCTTTATAAAGATAGCTTCCCTTGCAGCTCCATTTATGTATTGTCACTACTGTACCTATAGTATTTTAAATGGTATAGGGAAACAAAAAGTTATCCTTTTAAGCTCCATTGCTACAGCTTTGATTGAGTTAGTTCTAATATTTATACTTATAGGTATTCCTAGCATAAATATCTATGGATATGGAATTTCCTTAATTGTAACCTCTATTATAGGCCTTTTAATAAATCTGTATTATATTGGACAAGTGATAGAGCTATCTTTTCCTATTTGGGAAATATTAATCCTAGTGTTACTAACAGTTTTAGTATACTTAGTAACAACCATCATAAGTTCTATAATTCCTAATACCTTTATCATTCCTAAAATTATAACTATCATTGTAGTTGCTTTTTCATTATTCTTTGTATCAAGTATTTTAATACGAAAAAGCTCATAAAATAGAACCTAGGACTTAGTTTTTTAGATACTAAGTTCTAGGTTCTATTTTAAAATAAATTAATAATATTTACTTTAACTTTTTATATATTCTTCTAGGTATAAGTTTTGTAATTTTATTTGGCAGTGAATTTAAATCAGACTTTTTAACACCACCTATAGTTACTAGCACTAATCCGTAGGCTCCAGCAGATAATGCTATACTTATTAATGATGCAAATAAGTTTAATATGTAACCACCGAAAATTAATCCTAGAACTCCATTAAATATCTTATATGAGAAAAATGTTACTATCCCCATAGCTAATCCAGCTATTAAAGGTTTTATATAACAAGGAATCAAGTGTATCCTTCCATCAATAGAGTCATTTATTTGCCACTGGAATAATATAAGCATTACTAAATAACAGGCTGCATTACCCCAAATAGCTCCAAGGATTCCAAAGGAAGGCATTGCTATTAATATATAATTCACAACAACTTTAGCTAAAATTCCAACTACAGAAAATATAGTTACTACGTTTACCTTACCCATTCCCTGCAAAATAGAAGTTTGAACTAATGTGATAGCATATAAGATTAAAACCCAAGCTCCCCATATTAATAAGGGTGATACCTCTTTATCATAGCCTAGTATTCTTAAAATAGGCATAGATAGAACTCCTAATCCCACAGCACAAGGTATAGCTATCATAAAAGTAACTCTATAGGAAGATTTAATATTAAATCTTAGACCTTTTTTATTATCTAGGGCATGGATTCTAGATATGGCAGGAACAAGAGCAATAGCTAAAGCTCCTATAATTGCCATAGGAATTGACATAAGAGTGTTGTAAAGACCTAAATATCCCCATTGAATATCAACAGTTTTCTGACTTAATCCTGTAGATAAAAGTCTAGACTTTACAATTTTTAAGTCTACTATAGTTCCTGAGTTCTGCAGTGCAGAAGCTATAGTTATTGGAAATGCATATTTTAATATGGATTTAATAATAGTTTTATTACTTAGTCTACTTACCCCTGCTTTGTTCTTTTTGGGGGAATGATTAGATCCATACATTTTATATGCTAATATAAAGTATAAAGATGCTCCAATAGCTCCAACCACTGTACCTATAGTTCCTCCAGCAGCTCCATAGGATACACCTTTTCCCATGAGTAAGTAAGCAAATAATAAACTAAATATTATATTTAGAATTTGTTCGCCTACTTGGGATACTGCAGTGGTAGTCATATTTCCAATACCCTGAAAATAACCTTTGTATGCACCCATTATTGAAGTAAATAATAATGCCGGTGCAAGCCATCTAGTAGCTAATATTGATTCAGGACTATTAAAAGCCATACTTAAGGGTTTTGCCCATATAAACATGAATACGGATAGGATAAGCCCCAAGAGTAAAAGTAAAGTCCTAGATGCTCTAAAGGTTTTTATTGCATCTTTGTAGTTTCCCTTTGCTTCAAGTTCCGATACTAACTTTGCAATGGCTACAGGTATACCTGCATTAGCTATAATGTATATATAAGAAAAAATTGTATATGTAGAATAGTATACTGACCAACCTGTTGATCCTAAAATCTGCCTAAGTAAAGGTGTATAAACTACCGATAACACCTTTACTGACATCATAGATATGGTGAGTACCATAAAGCCTTTAGCTACAGAGTGCTGAGCCCCCTCAGTTCTGTCATTCATATTACCCCTCCATTAAAACTTAAACACATCATTCTTTATCTTCTTTAATACTGGTGGTAAAGATTCTGCTATAGTTTTATTTTTCATATATTCAAGCTCCCCTGAGTTTGATTTAAATATTACTTTATATGCATATAGGAATTGAAAATCTAAACCATATCTATTTACAAAGAAGCTATTAAGCTTTTTATCTCCATATTTAGAATCTCCAACTATAGGATTTCCTAGCTCTGATAAGTGAGCTCTTAATTGATGACTTCTTCCAGTAAGTAAATTAATTTCTATTAGGGAAAAAGTACCACAACTTTGAATAGTTGTAACTTCCATAGCAATTTCTTTACTGTTTGGAACTTCAGTGCTATATACCTTAGAAATATTTGCATCTTCATTTTTTAAGATATATCCTGTATAAGTTCCATCCTTTATTCTTCCTTGTACTAGAGCCATATAGTATTTTTCAATACTTCTTTCTCTTATAGCTTCATTAAGAGCCTTTAGATATTTGAAATTTTTTCCGAATATAACTACCCCAGAGGTATTTCTATCTAATCTATTGCATGGAGCAGGAGTAAAAGTTACTTCTTTTTCAGGTTCATAATCACCCTTGTCATATAGATAGGATAAGGCATAGTCTGTTAAAGTTGGTTCTCCATTCTTTGTGTCACTATGAACTAATAAATTGGGCCACTTTTCTACCATAAGTATATTTTCATCCTCATAGGTAATTTTAAGATTATTTTCTATTCTTTCAAACTTCTTTTTTTCACCACTAGTCTTTATATATCTTATTTCTATGGTGTCTCCCTCTTCTAAAACATATTGTTCTTTTATTTTTTTACCATTTACTCTAATGTCACCTTTTCTAAATGCCTTATATATAGCACTTAATGGTACATCCTTCAGTAACTTTCTAAGGAATTTATCGCATCTTTGACCGGCTTCATTTGAACCTATTTGTATATTATTCATATTGTCCTCCAATATTTCTTTCTTATAGTTTGTTAAGATAGTTTACAGCCATATTACAATGAACTGCTACTCCTATTTGTAGACATTCCTCATCTATATCAAATTTACTACTATGCAGAGGATATATTATTCCTTTTTCAAGGTTTCCACATCCTAATTGATAAAACATAGCTGAAACCTTAAGGGAAAAGTATGCAAAACTTTCTACACCCATAGTAGGTTCTCGTAATATTTTAACCTTATCTTTCCCTAATAGATCTACACTATTATCATAAAATATATTATACATAGCGTCGTCATTATATAAACATGGATAACTCTCATCAATAGTAATTTCACAGGTACCTCTTAAACTTTCTACCTGCATGGTTACCAATTCTTTTAATCTTTTTTTCATGTATTCCCTATCCTCTAGGTTCATAGTTCTAATTATACCAGTTATAGTAACCTTATCTGGTATAATATTGGCTGCTGTACCTCCATTTATAGTTCCTATAGTTATTACCCCTGGTGATACTGGACTAGTCTCTCTACTTACTAATAACTGTAAAGCATTTATAACCTGAGCTGCAATTACTATAGGGTCTATGCCTTTATGGGGACTTGCACCATGAGAACTTTTACCACAAATAGTAATGGTAAAAGGATTAGAAGCAGCATAAGCTACCCCTTGCTTAAGTCCAATAGTTCCCACCTCAAGACTTTCATCTACATGACATCCAATTATTGCATCCACATGAGGAGCTTCTAATGCTCCTTCTTCTATCATAATCTTAGCTCCACCAGTAGTTTCTTCTGCAGGTTCAAAAATAAACTTTACGTTTCCTTTTAACTCTTTCCTATGGTTATTTAAAAGTCTAGCTGCTCCAAGTACCATTGTCATATGAGCATCATGGCCACAGGCATGCATTTTTCCATCCATCTTAGAAATATAGCAGTGACTATTTTTTTCATGGAGAGGTAGTGCATCCATATCACATCTTATAGCTATAGTTTTTCCATTACTACTACCTGCTTCTCCATATATAGTAGCTACAACACCTGTACCTGCGCAAGAATAAAATTCTATATTCTCATTTCTCAAGAAATTTTTTATTCTATCAGAAGTTTTATATAAATCAAAATCTAACTCTGGATTTTCATGGAATTCTCTTCTTATATAAATTAATTCTTCACTTATTTGTTTAGCTTCATGGATAAAGTTCATCTGAAACCTCCTTACTGATAATTATATATTATATACAAATATACAAAAAAATAATAGACTTGAAGTCTATTTAAGAGAAGTCTTAACTATATTGTACTTCAAACCATTATATAACAGAAAAGCTTTCCTTTCAATATTATAGTCAAATATGTTTCAGCTGTGTAAAACCTCCTAGGTGATTCTCCATAATATTTGTAATCCTTCTTATAGTCTATAACTATGAATATATGTAACATTATATATATGACTATGGATAATTTTCACTAGGAAACTAGTTAAATATATACCTATATTAATATTAAACTATATAATTATTTAACTAGTTAACTAGTTGTACTCATAGTGAGGCTTTGGGGTGTATTACCATAATCTATCCATTTCACTGAAACTATGTCTATATACATTAGAAAAGGATGAACTATTCCTCCAAAACCTCTATAAGCCCATTGGTTACAAGGACATCAAAGTCAAATTTTCTCTCCAAATCAGAAAATTTAATAGAGATATTACTTTCTTCTAAGGCTGTTATAGTTCCTGTTCCATAGAATTTATGGGTTACAGTTGTTCCAACCTTAAATTTAACTCTTTCTAGTATCTCTTCTTCTAGCTGGCACTCACATAGAAATTGAGATTTATTTTTCTTTTCACCTCTTATAAATTGGGGGAAAAGAAATATTAAGTTGTTAATAGCTCTAGTAACTCCTACATAAAATAGTCTTCTCTCTTCCTCTATATCATTATTTTTATAGGGAATAGCTCCATCTACTGTGTTAATCATAAATACCGTATCAAATTCCATTCCCTTAACACCGTGAATAGTACTAAGAATTACGCCTTCATTTTTATCCTTATTTCTGGAGCTAGCTTTCTTTGTTTCCTCTTCTACAGTATTTACATGTTCTAAGAAGTCTTTAATAGTTTTAAATCCCTTCACGCTTTCTTTAAACTCATTTAACACATTTTCTAAATCTTCTATGGAAAATTTATATTTCTGTGCATATTCCACCAGATGTTTATGATACATTAAGTCTCCTATAATAAATTCTACGGCAGAAGGTAGTGAAATTCTATTTAAGCTAGAAATATCCCTTTCGAGTTTATCTAATATTTTTAATTGAAACACTGGAGTACTATCTAAGTTTTTTAATTTAGTAAAGATACTGCCTAAGCTATTGCTCTTTTTAACTTCTTCTATACTATTTTTACTTATATACCTATAGGGTTTATTTATTATTCTAGTAAAGCTATCCATGTTTAGAGGATATATGCTTAACTTTAGATAAGCTAATATGTCTTGGCATATGAAGTGAGAGAAAAAATTATATTGTCTATCTAGTAAGGTAAAGGGAATTTTTTTTCTAATAAAACTATCAATTATACTTCTACTTTCTATATTAGTTCTATAAAGCACTGCAAAGTTATTAAAGTTATTATCTTCACTTTCCCTTACCTTAAGAATATAATCACTTATATATGTACCTTGAGCTGTTTCATCACGAACCCCTTGAGCCTTTATTATTCCATCATCAGTTTTACTGGCTCTGATATTCTTTGAAGTTCTAATCTTATTATTTTTTATAGACTTCATAGATAATCTTACTATATTCTGCTTTGACCTATAATTTGTAGATAGATATAAGGTTTTACCTTCTTTAAATATATCTTTAAAGTTTACTATATAGGTTGGATTAGCTCCTCTAAAACTATAGATGCATTGATCCTCATCCCCTACTACAAATAAGTTATTCCCCTTATTTAAAAGCTTTAATATGTCCACTTGTACATCATCACTATCTTGAAATTCATCAACTAATATATGTTTAAATTGATTTTGATATGAATTTAATATGGAGCTATTCTTAATAAATAAATCTCTACACATTAACTGTAGATCTTCAAAGTCAAGGAGGGATTTTTCCTTTTTATAGGATTCATAGAAATTTACACAGTTTTTTAAAAGTTCTTTATCGATTTGATTATTTCCATCTCTATTATATTCTCCCTTGCATTTATAGATGGATATGGCATTTACATATTCCTTAACTCTATCTTCACTAACATCCTCCACATAGGCAGTTAAAAAGTTTTTTACTACTCTATAACTTTCAAAGGGCTCTATTATATTAATTTCTCCATAATAGGACTTTAGTATTTTATAGCAAAGTCCATGAAAGGTTCCAAAGAAAGGACTTACCTTATTTTTATCTATGGCTAGGAACCTATTTCTCATATTAGTTGCTGCTGCCTTGGTAAAGGTTATTATAACTATATTTTTAGGCGATATGTTTTTATGATTTATTAGCTCATAAACTCTATTTACAATAACTACAGTTTTCCCACTTCCAGGACCTGCACTGACTATTATATTTTCATTTGTACAGTTAATGGCTGTTAACTGTTCTTCACTTAAAGTGTTGTTTTTGTTTCTTATCATAATATAAATCTTTCCTTTTACATACTTTCAATTAAATAATATTACCATATTATTTGTCCATATACTATAGAAATGAAAGTTTTCTTATGGTACGATATATAGGATGTAAATGTTAACCTATGGAGATTTTATAAAATTTTATGGTTTATATAAGTGAGGAGAACTAAAAATGGATACAATTACTAGACTTGACCTAAGAAGCCAAAGAAATCTTACCATGTTAGTAGATTTTTATGAGCTTACAATGGCTAATGGTTATTTAAATACTGAAGCAGATGATACCATAGCTTATTTTGACATGTTTTTTAGGAAAATTCCTGATGGTGGTGGCTACTGCATAATGGCAGGAGTTCAACAATTGATTGAATATTTAACTAATCTTAAATTTACTGATGAAGATATAGAATATCTAAGAAGTAAAGATTTATTTAGTAAAGAATTTTTAAATTATTTAGCTAACTTTAAGTTTAGTTGTGATGTATGGGCTATTCCAGAAGGTACCCCAGTATTCCCTAATGAACCACTTGTAACTGTAAGGGGTCCAGTGATGGAAGCTCAGTTTATAGAAACTATGATACTACTAACAATAAATCATCAAACTCTAATTGCTACTAAAGCTGCAAGAATTTGTGAAGCTGCTAGTGGTAGACCTGTAATGGAGTTTGGTTCTAGACGAGCTCAAGGCTATGATGGTGCATTGTATGGAGCTAGAGCTGCAATTATTGGTGGATGTAATGCTACTGCTTGTACTATGGCAGATGAATTATTCAATGTGCCTGTAACTGGAACTATGGCACACTCTTGGATTCAGCTTTTTGATAGTGAATATGAAGCTTTTGCAGCATGGGCTAAAACTTATCCAGATAATACTGTACTTTTAGTAGATACATATAATGTTCTAAAATCAGGTATTCCAAATGCTATAAAGGTTTTTGATGAAATCTTAAAACCTATGGGTAAAAGACCTAAGGCTGTAAGAATTGATAGTGGCGATATTGCATATCTTTCTATAGAAACTAGAAAAATGTTAGATGAAGCTGGCTATGAGGATGTAAAAATCACAATTTCTAACTCTTTAGATGAATTTATAATTAAAGCTGTTCTAGAAAATGGTGCTAAAATAGATAGTTTTGGTGTTGGTGAAAGATTGATAACTGCAAGAAGTGAACCTGTATTTGGTGGCGTTTATAAGCTTGTTGCTATAGAAAAAAATGGAACCATTATCCCTAAAATTAAGATAAGTGAAAATGTAGAAAAAATCACAAATCCAGGGTTTAAATCTCTTTATAGAGTTTATGATAAGAAAACAAATAAAGCTATTGCAGATTTAATTGCTTTAAATGATGAGAATTTTGATAATAATAAGCCTTTGCAGTTGTTTGACCCTAACTACACTTGGAAGAAAAAAAGAATTAAAAATTATAATATAAAAAATCTCATGGTTCAAATATTTGATAAGGGTAAATGTACTTATGAAAGTCCTTCTGTAATGGAGATAAGAGAATTTTGTGGTAAGGAAAAAGCTAGTCTATGGTCAGAGATAAGAAGATTACAAAATCCTCATCAATACTATGTAGACTTATCTAAAAACTTATGGAATTTAAAAGAATCATTATTACACGAATACTCTTCAATATATGAAGAATAATATTAATATACTATCTATGAAGGGTATGATATCTATTGAATAAGAAACTTAAAATAAAAATTTCTAATGATGCCTTTGATTTTATTATTAAACTACTGGAATTTCATGATGAATATGATTGTATAGCATTAAAAGAACCTGAAAATGGTGGATGTTGTAAAAATTCTAAGGTTGATATAATTTTAGATAATACCATTAATTACAATGTTATTGAAGATATACAGGGGTTAAATATTGCTTATAGTGAAGATTTATCTAGTAACTTTAATGAAATAATTATTGTACTGAAGAAAGATTCTCTCTACCTAAAGGCAACACCTTCGCTTACTAATAAATCTAAGGGATGTGGTGGATGTGGATCAAAGTCAAAGGATTGCACATCATGTTCAGGGTGTAGTATGAAATCAAAATAGTTAATAAAAAATCTCCTAGCCTAGGCTGGGAGATTTATATGTTTATTGAAATATACTAATAACACACTTGGATTAGTTTAATCTGGTTGGAGCTTAATATAGATATTATGTTATAAAAAATCCATATTAAAAATAATTTAATTATAAGTAGCTGTCTTTGTATAAAAGAGATATAGGCAACGACTTATCCTCCTTGTACAAATCATAATCATAGAGATTTTTTATTTTGCTCCCCTTGCTACTAAGCTCTTTAAAGGGGCACTTATTATTATTTTCAGCCCAATTATAAAGGACACAGTCCTTTGAACACTCTACATACTCATCATAAGTTGATAAAAAATCACACTTAACCAAGCATACCACCCCCAATAAATACACATTTAATACCCTAAATTATAAATGAGAATTTTCACAAAATAAAGTATTTTTAGTGGATTTATTGAGAGGTTTTCTATATTTAAGAATTTTCGAATATATTTAAAATATAATTATAATATTTTAAAAAAAAGATGGAGTTGTACTACAATTACTAAAATATATATATAAATTTATCCTATGAAAACTACACTTATGTCAATACTTATATTTTTATGTCCTACATTTCTTTGAGTATTATGGATATTCAAGTTACTATCTTCTTTTTTTGCTATATGATTTTTAAGGTTAATAATCTTTTCACTATCAATATTCATTATTTTTTCATATATAGGAAGTAGCTCATTAGGAATCTTATTATTTAAGCCTATATTAATGACTGCTATTTTTTTTATTCCATAAATACAACTTAACAAATCTTCATTGTCAGTGATATAATGAGAAAATTCAGTAAACTCGTCCAATAAGTGGCTACAACCATATAAATCTAGTTGGGATATAGTTGAGGATCTTTTTTTGCCCTCTTTGAAATCTAAAGCCCCTACTTCTTTGTTTAATATGGTACCACCTTTTTCTATGACAGCTTTTTCTAAGTTTAAATCATTTAACTCTAAACAATCATCTATTCTTACTTGAGTTCCAATATCTATATGATACATAATAAAATTTTTAGCTTCTTCCTTAGATCTGACAAGAATACTGTGAATACCAATTTCCTCAAGTTTATTCATCATATCTTGTATTAATATGCTTACAGAAGTTCTATTTACCATACATATTACACCTCCTAAGGCAGTTAAATATTTTCTTTACTTATTTATATGGATGTAATTACTATTTTATGATATCAATGAAAGATTTTATAATATGAGCTGTAAAACCCCAAATTACATAATTATTCCACTGATAAAAGTATTCATCTAATACCCCCTTTGAAAATTTATAATCCTTACCTCCGTTTATTAAATGAAAGGGAAATCCATCTTGATTTATTGGGCCAATATCCATTTTATATAGTAATGGTTCTGTATCAATAAAAAATTTTATTGGTACCTTAAATATATGATCAACTTCACTTGTATTAAACTTAATATTATTTGTATTAAGTTTAGCGATATAGGGACGCATTATCATGAGGTATGGTGATAAGAAATAATCCATTTCACCAATAACTTCAAAATCTTCTTTTTTAATATTCATCTCTTCCATGGTTTCTCTTATTGCAGCATCTCTAAAAGACTCTCCTTCTTCAACCTTTCCACCAGGTAGACAAACATCACCAGGCTGACTATTTAATTTTTTAGCTCTAACTTGAAAAATTATATAAACCTCATCGTCTATAACCTGTAAAAGAATCATCACTGCTGCTTTTTTCATAGGTTGTATAGATGTGGACTCCCTATCTTTAAAAATATCATTTATTCTATCAATATTTATATTTGTCATCAGTTCACTGCTCCTTCTAAATATCTTATATATAGCATACCACAATATTAGATAATAAAAATATAACATATTATTAATAACATATTTTTTCTTTGTCCTTGTTGAAAATTACAGTAAATGTTATACTAGATAGGACTTATTTAATTCTAAAATATAAAATTGGAGAGATGACTTGTGAAAAAGAGAATTTTATCATTATGGGTATTTTTTACTTTAGTATTTACCTTTTCTTTCTCAACTATAGCCATTGCAGAAACTCAACCTGAAATCGTTGGTACTTCTGCTATTGTTATGGACTTAGAAACAAAGGAAATAATCTATTCTAAAAATATCGATGAAAAGAAACAACCAGCCAGTATTACTAAGCTGATGACTGCTTTACTATTAGCTGAAAATAAAAGTAAAACCGATTTACTTACTTATCCAGCTGCAGCCTTAAAAGAAGAGCCTTATTCTTATGGACTTAATGTTCATCCAGTAACTCCTGGAGATACATTTACCGGTAAAGATGCTATGGACATACTACTTCTTTATTCAGGTAATGATATTGCTTATATGGTTGCTGAAAATGTTGGTGGAACAAAGGAAAAGTTCATTACAATGATGAATGAAAAAGCTAAAGCTTTAGGTATGACCAATACTAATTTTGTAACACCTAATGGCCTTGATGATAACACTGATGATCACTATACTACAGCATATGATTTATCCCTATTATTAAATGCAGCTTACGGTAATGAGTGGATTAGAGAAACTATGTCTAAAAAGGAATCAGAAGTAAAATCTACTAATGGACCATCATCAATAGTTGAAAATAGAAATAAACTTATAGGTGTAGATGGAAACATTGGTGGAAAAACTGGTTATACAGAAAAGTCTGGAAGATGCTTAGCAGCTTTATATCAAAGGAATGGACATACTTTAGCAACGGTGGTATTAGGCTCAGATTATAATTTTCCAGTAGACACTCAGGTTTTTGAAGATACTACAAACTTAGCCAATTATGGCTTCAATGCAGAAAAAGAAGTCTTCAAAGCTAAGAACACTGAAATTTCAGAAGTTACTATGGAATATAAAATTTTACCTCTTATAGGACCTAAAAAAGCAATTAAAGTTCCAGTTACTATTCATGAGGATATTTCATTATATCCAACAGACTTAGAACCAGAATTTAATTCTGAAGTAGGTAAGATAAATATTTGGACTTTAAGTAAAGATAAATCTATTGGTAAAGCTACTGTTAATATAAAGGGATATGAAAAACAATATGATATATATTCTGGACTATCCAATATGGATATAATAAAAAGTAATATCCTTTATTATGTATTAGCTCTATTAGTATTAATAATAATAGCATCTTTAGTAATACTAATAATATCTAAAATAAACAAAAAACGTAGAAAAAAAAGAAATCGTATATATAGATAGCTTTAAAGATTCCCTATGTTAATATTAATCATAGGGAATCTTTTTCATGTGTAAATATTTGTAATTTTATATATGTAGGTGTTTTCTATTTACTAAATAATTTTATTTATCATAATAAGTTAAATTTAAATTTTATACTTTTTTATTTTATCATTCTCAATTATGACAATAATACTTATGATAATTTTTTTCGGTAAACACCTAAAATACTAAATAAACTTTATAATGTCTTCAATTTTATCTATTATATAATCAGGATTATGTACTTTAATCTTTTCTATATTTAGTGCAGTATAATTTACTAGACAAGTTTTTGCTCCTGCATTCTTTCCGCATAATATATCATTATGGCTATCTCCTACCATTATAGTTTCATTAGGATTAACTTTTAAGACTTCACAAGCTTTTAACACTGGTTCACCATCTGGTTTATGTTTCCTACTATCTTCTGGAGTAATTATTACATCAAAATATTTCTCTAAGTCAAAACAATTAAGTCCTCTTAAAGCCGTTCCCCTTTTCTTAGATGTAACTATTGCTAATTTTAATCCCTTATCTTTCAGCTTTAATAGTCCATCTTCCACGTGATCATAAGACTTTATGTATTTATCATGGCAATTAAGACAGTATCTTATGTATTCATCAACTAATTCATCAGCTCTATCCTTATCATATTCACTCAATACATCTTTAAGTGGTATACCAAAGGATTCTACAATTTCCTCCTTTCCTATATTTAATCCTAAATAATTATTTAATACATAATTAAAGGAAGTCAATATTAATTCATTGGTATCTATTATTGTACCATCTAGGTCAAACAGTATTGCTTTAATCATATCTTTCTACTCCTTATTTATAAGTAATTTTAGTGGTACGTACCATTTTGAATAACTAAATCCATGGTTATCTCTATATTCACCCTTTATATCCTTCACCATCACTGTAGCTCTTTTATTAATATTTCTAATTATTCCTTCATACAATACACCTTTGTATTTAAATTGAATAACTTGTCCTTTAACAAATGAGTTATTTATGGTTTTATTGAAGGCATCTTTACTCTTTAATATTTCATGATAACTACTTGTATGTCCAAATAAATTAAAGGCTAGATTCTTAAATCTTTCACCTTTACAATTAGAGCTTCCATAATCACTAAATTCTATGACATGGCAAAGCTCATGCTCTAAAATAAGCATAAGAGCTTCTAGTGCATCCTTAGCTTCTATTCCACATACAACTTTACTTCTATTATCTTCTATATATTCTTTCATGACTCTATTACTTATTCTAATCTCATAGGTACATTCTCTTCCTCTTTTTGAAAAGATAGTCTTTCCGCCACTTGAAGTCATCCTATTGGATAAGGATACTTTAATACCCTTTGGTATAGCATTTACTAAATACCCCTTTAATACATAACCATCGTATATATCTATAAGGTTAGAAATGTTTTCTAATGTCAAAATATCTAGAGAATTTAGCACATTAAGTTTATGTCTTCTGCAAAAATCTTTCTTTATAAAATCTCTCATATTCACTTTATCATTTTTGTTAACTTCAGTGTCAATCATTAAGTATGTACTACCTTCCTTAAATAGATTTTTCTATAAAAATGCTGAGCATGCATTATAATTATATTACATGCTCAGCGCTTATCTAATATTTAGAGCATTTTAACACAAACTAACTTAATATTTTATTGATTTATATATAAGTCTGCTTAATTGATCTTTTTCTTTTGCGCCTTCTATACTACTTAAAATTTCCTCATTAATCTTACTTATATCAATATTTAATTCTTCAATATGACTTTCTAAGGAATTTATTGCATTTAAAAGCCTTGTCTTTTTATTATCTTTAACTATTACCTTATCTGCAAAAGATTTAAGAGCAACATATGTGGAGATTAGTACTTCTTCATTCTCTACAAATTCTTCATAATTTTCCACAAGATATACTACAGCTTTAGTTAATAGATTTTTATACATTTCTATACCTTCACCGTGGTGAGTAAAGGCTACTATACTTCTAGCAGTATATATAACCTTATCTATTTTATCATCTTCTACAGATTTACCAAAGGCACCACTTGCTAATTGCTGTGTTGCTAGCACACGTAAGAACTCTGATTTATCTATACCCTCATCCATTAAATTTTCTAACTGCAATTCATCTAGACTTTGACTATAATAAAACTTTGGAGAGATTATATTTGTATCACCCTTATTGAAATCTATGTTAACTGGTAAGAATTTTCTCATAACTCCTCCCAGTACAGGTTCATAAATTTCTTCTATTAAAATAAATGATGTCTCATCACTTATAATTCCAATGTCAGTAGATAACTCTATAATCTTATTTTTCATAGCCTCATGAACTTCTCCACGTTCATAGACGATTCTATTCTCTAAAGATTCTATCCTTTTCTTATACCAAACCTTTTCAATTAAATTTGCATTAACCTCTAAGTCTAATTTAGTTAGAACTATTCTTCGTTGTATTCTTCTATCTCCAACCATACCATTAAGAGTAACAATACCTTCTAGATTCCCATCCATCTTAGCAAATATTGAAAATGGTTCTCCATCATACATATATTCTATGGTTCTAGGGTAAGTTTTCTCAACCTTCATTCCACCCCAATCAATTTCAATATCTGTTATTTGTAGTCCTCTTATTCTATTGAACTGATTTAAGATTACATCTTCTATTCTAATACTTCTATTAATAAATTCTGCTTTTCCAAAGGTAATTCTTGCTATTTTATTGATGAAATAGGTATTAACAGAGGCATCTATTCCAAAAGGAAAAATTCTGCTTCCTACGCAAGTTTTTTCTACATAATCAAGGATATCTTTCTCATCATCCACTACGTCATCAGTAAATAAAATTATAGTATTTTCTTCTCCCTTATCTTCATTTAAAAAGGCATATTTTATTCCATCAAATATATTAGCATCATTTTCACAAGTTAACTTATCTATCCACTTAGATGCTTCCTTTAAATTTTCATCATTAAATTCAACTCTTCTACTCTCTGAAAAATGCTTTAGGGTGTCACCCATAGCAACTATGTTAAAGGTATCACCTTTATATAAATTTCTAAGACATAAGTGTAAAGCAGTTTTAGCCTCCTTTAACTTATCTCCTTCCATAGATTCTGATATGTCTATAAGGAATATATAGTTACCACTTTTCTCTTCTACATCCTCTTCAATTTCAGGTAGAAACCTCAAATAAACAATTCCATTGTCTTCGCTATAATTCTCATATATAATTCCACTTGTTTCGCTGGAATTTTCTTCTAAATAAATTGTCATAGCACTATCCAGGATTTGCTCTTCACCATGAAGGGTTATTTTGTATAAATTGCTCTCATCATCCTCTTCTTCTTCTACCTGAATTTTATGGGTATTACAAGAAAATTTAGCACTTTCAAAGGTCTCTACTAATAGATTTAAAGATAATTTATAGTCTTCTTGTTGACTTTGTTCTTCATTATATGGATTTTCCGGAAGTACAATCTTAGGAATAATTAACTTAAGCTTAGAATGTTCATATACTAGCTCTTCAATATAAGAAATCTTTATAACTACAGTTTCACCTTTTAAGATTGTTCCAATTGACATTTTAAAATAGTTGTTATTTAGTTCTTCTAATATAAGTTTACTTCCTGAATCTTCTCCAATATTTTCATAAATTTTCTCTATTTCTTTTTTATCTTCTACTTTACCTTTTATAACACTGCCACCTATATTAGCTTCAAAACCTGATATAACAGCAGTATCTGGTATAGGGAAGGTATAAATTCCTTTTACATCATCTTCACCAATATTTTCATAAACATGGCTAATTGTAAATTCAACAAACTCTCCACAAATATTACCGTCTATATCTACCTTTTTTAACAATATTTCTCCCTTAGAAATATTGTTCTGTAACTTTTCATATTCCATAACCTCACTCCTTTTATGTTATCTACATTTGCTTCAGAAGGAGTTTTACCTCCCTCTGAAGGATAAATTATTATCTAGGTACTTAGCCATAGTCATATAATTTAATATAAAGGTTTCTATAAATTATATTGTACTACATAACTTCTTTTATTACTCTCAAAGCATTCCTATATAATATTTTTTCTATATGACTTTCATGATATCCTTCTTTTTGTAATGCAGTTATGAGTTTATCTATCTCTCCCATGTTACTAATTTCTAGATTTTTAGGATTTATTCCATCAAAATCACTACCAAGGGATAATACATCTATACCCCCAACATTACAGATATGATTTATATGTTTAACCATATCTGTAACAGCACTTTTACTTCCGCCTTCTATTAAGAAAGATTTTTCAAAGTTGATGCCAGTTATGCCCCCCTTTTCACTGAGAGTTCTAATCATATCATCAGTTAAATTTCTGCTGTGATTACATACAGCTCTACTGTTTGAATGTGATGCTACAAAAGGTTTCTTACTATATCTTGCCACATCATAGAACCCTCCATCGGATAGGTGTGAAACGTCAATAATCATGCCTAGCCTATTCATTTCTTCGAGGGTTTCTAATCCAAAGGTTTTTAACCCTTTATTTCGAAACTCTTCTCTGCAATTTGGATAACCTATACTATTTTCATAATTCCAGGTTAATGTCATAAGTCTAACTCCTAGGTCATAAAAATTTCTTAAATTCTTAAGAGAGCCTTCTATAGCTTCACCTTCTTCAATGGTCAAGAAAGCTGATATTTTATCCTCCTCCTTATTCACTTCAAAATCCTCATAATTTTTTGCTACAGATATTTCATGATTATTTTTTTCTAACTCTTCATAAAATTTATTAAGCATATCCATGGCTCTATTAAATGCCTTAGGATGCTCATTAAGATCAATAAACAAGGCAAAAAATTGTGCTAAGGAATTACCTTTTGTTAACTTTTCTAAATCAATAGCTAGATGATTTCTCTTTAATTCCATATCCTTATTATCTATTAAATGACAAATTGTATCACAATGCAAATCAATTATACTCATACTATATCCCCCTTAATTCTAAGACTATATCTTCTATTAAATTACGAATTTACAAGTTATTTATAACCATAAATATTAAAATTCTATCCCTATTATCTATATTATAAATTCTCCTTCTTTATTTATATATCCTTCTTTTTCATCTATTATAACCTTACATATTCCATTATAAAAGTTATCTACTTCATGAAATTTAGGTTCTATAACTATATGACCTTTTAAATCTACAAAACCCCACTTCTCGTTAATTTCAACAGAAAATAAACCTTCACTGTACTCTAAAACATTATCATACTCTATAGGTATTATTATGTTCCCACTTCTATCTATAAATCCATATTTATCTTCTATGGAAACTGCTGCATAATCTGTATTGAAATTATCTGCCCAGCTATATGTTTTTTCAATAACAAAGTCACCAGAATTATTAATATATCCCCATATATTATCTTGGGATACAGCTGCAAGTCCATTAAGAAATTCGCTAGTAAAATCAAAATTTCCTTCAATCTTTATATTAAAGGTTTCATCCACATATACATTTTTACCTTCTAATCCCACATTGGCTAAACCCTCATTAAAATTGTTAGCATATTCATATATAAATCCGCTAATACACTGACCTTCCCCATTTATATATCCATAGTTCTCACCTTTTCTAACTATAGCGAGGCCATTCTCTTCAAACTCATTAGCTTCATCAAAGGTAGGTGATATAATCATTTTGCCATGTCTATTGATATATCCCCACTTTCCTAATATTTTCACTGCTGCAAGTCCTTCAGTGAATCCTTTTCCTTCTTCATATTTTACTTTTATTACCTCATTGCCTTGTAAGTCTATATATCCATATCTATGGTTTAACTCAACTAAAGCCATGCCTTCATTAAAATAATTTATATCATCATATTTAGGAGCTATTATGTAATCTCCTTGTCTATTGATAAAACCACATAATCCATCCACCTCTATAAAGCCCATTTCATCCTCAAATTCATCGGCAAAATCAAAAATAAAAGGAACTATAGTTTTTCCATTTTCATCTATATAACCATATTTATTATCTAATTCAACGGGATACATTTTCATAATCTTTTCTCCTTTGCTTTTTAAATATATGAATATTATACCATTTATACGAATAAAAAGTCTTATGTTAACCTAATTAAAGATAACCTATTCTATATATTTAACTATTTAAAAACTATTATCTCATACCTTATATATTATTAATACAATGTCTATTTAATTATACTAATTGTTAGTAATTATAATTTATATTATAATTAAAAAGATGTAATAATAAGTGTAGGTATCTCTACACAATACAAAGGAGTGTTAAATATATGAAAAATTGTATAGTAGCTCAATCTGGTGGTCCTACATCTGTAATAAATGCCAGCGCTATGGGAGTATTTAAAGCAAATGAAGAACTACACTATTTTGACAATGTATATGCAGGAATTAACGGTATTGAGGGAATTTTAAATGAAAATATAATAAATCTTTCTCAGATTGACAGTGAAGTTATTGACAGATTAATTTATACACCATCTTCAGGACTTGGATCTTGCAGATACAAATTAAAAACCTATGAAGATAACAAAGAAGAATACATAAAACTTTTTGAGATTTTTAAAAAGTATGAAATTGATACTTTCTTTTACATTGGTGGAAATGATTCTATGGATACAGTTCATAAACTAAGTAACTATGCAAAGGAGCATAACCTTCCTGTAAAATTCTTTGGAGTTCCTAAAACTATAGATAATGACCTTCCAGTAATGGATCATACTCCTGGTTTTGGAAGTGCTGCTAAGTTTATATCAACTATAGCTCTAGAAAACAAACTAGATGCTAGTGTTTATACTGCAAAAAATGTATTTGTTATAGAGGCAATGGGACGTGATACAGGATGGCTAGCTGCTAGTTCTTGTATTGCTACATTAAATGGAGAACCAGTGGTAGATTTAATTTATCTTCCTGAAGTTGCCTTTGATGAAGCTAAGTTTTTAAAAGATGTGGCTAAAAAATTAGAAGAAAAAAATTCTGTAATTATAGTAGTTTCTGAAGGAATAAGAACTGCAGATGGTACTTTCCTTGGTGAAATGGGTGGTACTGGTCTAGATAAATTTGGTCACGCTCAATTAGGTGGTGTTTGTAGTTATATCAAAAATGTAATCACTGAAAATGGAGTTTGCAAAAAAGTAAGAGCTATAGAACTTTCAACTATGCAACGTTGCGCAATGCACTTTGCTTCTCAAACTGATATTGATGAAGCCTTTAATTGTGGATTTGCTGCATTAAAATACTCTGCAGAAGGTGAAAGCGGTTATATGATAGGTATTGAGAGAGTTTCTAATGCTCCATATAAATCAGAAACCTTTGCAGTGCACACTTCAAAAGTAGCAAACTCAATAAAATATTTCCCTAAGGAATGGATCAATGAAGAAGGTAACAATGTAACTAAAGAAGCTTATGAGTATACACTACCTCTAATCATGGGAGAACCAAAAATTCAATACGAAAACGGTCTTCCAAAATATGCTTTCATAACAAAATAGTATTAACAATTTAATTTGCCTATATTAAAAGGAGTGATTTTAAATAAAAAATCACTCCTTTTATAAATTAAATTTTCGCCTTTTTTTCAATGGTAGAAAGAGCATCTTTATCTGCGATAACAGTTAAATTAGGATGTAATTGTAATATTGAAGCAGGAACTTTTGGTGTAATTGCTCCTAAAAGAGCTTCATACAAAATGTCCGCCTTACTAATTCCATTTACTACTAAAAGAATTCCTTTTGACTGCATAATATCCTTTATTCCCATAGTAATAGCATACTTAGGCACTTCTTCAATACTATTAAAGAATCTTGAATTAGCATCAATAGTCCTTTTATTTAACTTAACCTTATGAGTGTTCTTTTCAAAGACTTCTCCCGGTTCATTAAACCCTATATGACCATTATGACCTATACCTAAAAGCTGAAGATCAATGCCTCTAAAATCTGAAATTAATTTATCATATCTACTACACTCTAAATCAATATTAGAAGCGAGTCCATTAGGTATATTAATATTATTTGACGGCATATTAATATGTTTAAAGAAATTTTCCTTCATATAAGAATGGTAACTTTGATTATGGTCTGGTGCCAAACCATAGTATTCATCTAAATTTACACTATGTACCTTTGAAAAATCCAATTCTCTATCATTATATATATCAATTAACTGCTTGTATACTCCTAACGGAGTAGAACCAGTGGCAAGTCCTAATACAGAGTTTGGGTAAAGTATAACTTGAGCAGAAATTATATTGGCAGCTTTTCTACTCATACTTTCATAATCTTCTGCTTTAATAATATTCATTTTTATTCCTCCTCTGTGCTTAAGTTCAATTACAAATTGGTTGTATGCTCTCTTTAAGTTTAATTTAGTATATAGTAGAATATATATTCTATTATAACATATATTGCATAAATAAATTTTAATATAAAGATTTAATTTCGTAACTTATGCCAATAAAAAAGAGCGGAAAATAATTGCATCACCTTCCTATGAACTACTTTCAGGAATAGCTAATAGGAAAAATGTTTAAAATCCACTCTCTTATATTTTATATATTATAGAAGTTTGTAAAATATATCTTTTTATTAAGGTTCAGATCATTAATTATGTATTATCTAGATATATTTTAAGATTAATTTACTAGGTTATATATCTATTATTCTGTATATTTATCATCCGCTCCTAATATATACTCAGGGTAAAATTGTGTTCCTTTTCCAGCTGTAACAGTAATTACATTATTAGTTAAAGCTACAGTAAAATTAGTTTTTAAAGATTGTGATGTTGGAAATTTACCATCAAAATATTTACTACCTATTTCCGTTATATCACTTTCATCAATAGGTCCTGAAGCTTTTATATCTCCCTCTATTATCTCGGTTTTAACTGCCATAGCTATGGCATTAGCATTTGAAACATCTGTTTTTTCTTTAGCTTCACTAACCTTAGATACCATTGTTGGTGCTACTGCTAAGGCTAATACACCTATTATCCCTAAAACTACTAGTAACTCAATTAAGGTAAATCCCTTTTTCTTAGATCTATTAATTTTCTTATTCACACTATTCCTCCTTTCTTTTTTCATTTAAGAATTTATGTAACAATTTATGTACATAAACTATGTTATCCATTAAATACATTTTTATACAATATTTTATATTTTTATAATTATAAATATATTTTCTTCATAAATAAAAACACCTAGGCTTTATTTCAATCCTAGATGTTTACAATATTTATATACTAATTATCTGTTAATTTTTCATTACATTTTTCTCTTATAAGAAAAGCTTCATCATAATGATCGTCAATAACTATAGCTTCTTCTGCACACTTTAATGATTCTTTAAACTTTCCATCTTTAAAGTATATTTTAGCTTTAAGCAAGTAGTATCTTTCATCATCAGACATCTCAATAGCATTATTAATAAAGGTTAAGGCTTTATCATATTGAAAATCAACTATAGCATAAAAATAATAGGCTATTATATAGTAAATTTTATCTTGCCTTGTATATAAATTAAATATACCCATTAAGAAACTAAGAATTTCCTTTCTTGAAAGAAAAGTTTTTCTTACGGTACCTCTATTCATATCTTTATAGGACATCTTAAATAAATAATCCACTGCTTCTGTGTACTTATATCTTCTAATATAAATACACACCTTATTTAAATTCATATATAAATCATTAGGTGCTAGGGTAAGTGCTTGTTCGATATATCCCATGGACTTCTCATATTCCCCAATCTCAAAATGAGTTCTTGCTAAAAGGTTAAAGTATTTACCATTGTCACTTTTTAAACTAATAGCCTTATTAAGATTATATATAACCTCTGAATAAGAAAAACAGTCTAAATTATGAACTCCAACTAAATCCTTTAAGGAGGTTTTAGAACTATTTAAAAGTCTCAACACTAATACAATTGCCCTTCCTTTTCTATAATACCCATGGGGACCATCACTTTTCACCTCAATGAGCCTATCATATATATTTATGGCTTTATTATAATTTTGTATCACTTTGTATACTGATTGGTTTTTTACAATAACTTCATATTCCTCACCTAATTCCAAAGATAACACTTCTATATAATCATACCAAAAATCATTATCTAGTTCTAAATTAATAGCCCTCTTACAGTTGTGTATTATTCTGTCACATCTATCATTTAAAGTTAAATATTCATCTTCCTTTATCCTATGAATTTCATCTCTAAGGAGATCTGACATACTTTTTTTATACTCATCATAATTTCCCTTATATATATCTTCAGCTTCATACATTTTTTTAATTATACACTCATAGCTTTGAACTTTTATATTATAAGGTGATTTCTTATCTCTAGTTATGCCATCTAATACCTCTAATGCCTCATCATATCTTTTTAGTTTCATAAAAATAAAACCTTTATGATACAAGTAATCATAGTAATCTCTATTTTTAATGCCTATAACTTCATTTAAAACCGTTAAAATTATATCTACATCCTTAGTAAGTGAAGTTCTTTCCATAACAGCATCAATAAAGTCCCTCACCTTATTATCTATATAGGTTTTATTAATGTACTCCCTATCCTCATACTCTGAATTGCTTTCTATTTGATATAGAATTTTATATATATTAATCATCCCTAAAAAGTAATCATTATCAATTAAAATATATTTTCCTTCTTCAACTAACTCTAGATATTTTACACTTACATATTCAGAACTACTATGATAGTGATCATTTTCTTCCTCCTTAAGAATAACTTGAAGAAGTTTCATATAGTTTTCATAAAGATTATAATAATCTCTTATATTTATAAATTTCTTTATGTTATCTAAATATTGATTTTTTAAAATTCCCCCTAGTCTAGCTAAATTTTCACCAAATATCTCTACATCTCCATAACTACTATAACTAGAGAGAGCATAATTAAGTCCTTCATAATAGGTTTCGAAAGCTTCTTCAAACCTATCTAATCTTTCTAAAGTTTTTCCTTTATGATTATAAATAAACTCATCTACTGTTATTCCAAAGGATAAATTTATATAATAAAGTGCTTTTTCATAATCTTCCTCCTCGTAATATGCAAAGGATAAAAGGTCATAAACTTCATCAGTTTTATTAAAGGTCATAGCCTTTTCTAAGGTATGAAAAGCATCCTTCATTCTATCCAGCTTAAGGAGCATCTTTCCCTTTAATATGTAATAATCATATCCTTTATCATGATCTATCACACTATCTAATTTTAACAGTATCTTTTCAGCTTCTACCTTGGTTATATTATTATAATTATCATATTTTTCTTCTATGTTAAATTTGTTGTAATCCATATTCCCTCCTAAACATAAGATAAGCTCTACGCATCCATATTCAATTTTACCATATATGGATATAAATCTAAATTAATAAATGATTAACTTTCATATATTGTCATATTATTTATATTTCATATGGACTATAATTACTATATATTTCTTTAAAATATGGTAATATATAATTAAAAACAAAATTTAGGAGGCAATTGAAAATGCAGAATATTAATAGTGAAAATTACAAAACTGCTATATTTGCTGGTGGCTGCTTTTGGTGCATGGTATCCCCTTTTGATGTATTAGATGGAATTATAAGTGTTACTTCTGGGTATACTGGAGGTGAACTTAAAATCCCTACCTATAAAGATGTAAAATCTCAAGGTACAGGTCATTATGAAGCTATTAAAATTATATATGATTCTACTATCATCTCCTATGAAAAGCTCTTAGATGCCTTTTGGAGACAGATAGATCCAACGGATGATGAAGGTCAATTTCAAGATAGAGGTTCTTCCTATATTGCTGCTATCTTCTACATGGATGAGAATCAAAGAATAATTGCTGAAAAATCTAAAAAAGTTCTAAATGATTCAGGTAGATTCCCTGAAGAAATAGTTACTAGGATTCTTCCGGCATCAACCTTCTATGAAGCAGAAGAATATCATCAAGAATTTTATAAAACCCATCCTACAGAATATAAAAAGGATAGAAGTATATCTGGAAGAGATGAGTTTATAGCAAAATATTGGGGTGATGATTATTATAAAATATATGAAGACTAAAATATTTTAAGATTGGATGTGCTGTTATGAAAAAACAACATAGTGAATTATTTAAAATCCTTATCAATGCCTACTATAATGATAAATTAGAGAATGTTATTGAAGAATTATTAAAGGATAATATAGTTGATAAAGAAGCCTTAGCGGGAGAAATTTCTTCTCTCTGTGGAGTGAATTTGTCCTTTAGTAATAATTACATAGAAGATTTAAAAAAAGCCATAAATAATTATGAATCAGATCATAAAATTGTTAATAAAATTAAACTATGTAAAATGGAGTGTAAAGTAGATTGTGATGGAAAGACAAAATGTCAAGAAAGCTGCCCCTTTGATGCTATTTTATATGATGAAAAAACTAAGTGTACTTATATAGATAATGATAAATGTACTGATTGTGGGTTCTGTGTGGAAGGATGTCCAACTGGAAGCATTCTAGATACTGTTGAATTTATGCCTCTTGCTAAACTTTTAAAGGAAAATACTCCTGTAGTAGCTGCTGTAGCCCCTGCTATAATGGGTCAATTTGGAGATAGCACCATTGAACAACTTAGAACTGCCTTTAAATCTCTTGGATTTACTGATATGGTGGAAGTAGCATTCTTTGCAGATATGCTTACCCTTAAAGAAACCATTGAATTTGATGCTCATGTTAAAACTAAATCAGATTTTATGATTACATCTTGCTGCTGTCCTATGTGGGTTGGCATGATAAAAAAAGTATATAAGGATTTATTGCCACATACATCTCCTACTGTATCTCCAATGATTGCAGCTGGTAGGGTGTTAAAAAAATTAAACCCAGATGTAAAGGTAGTATTTATAGGACCATGTGTAGCAAAAAAGGCAGAAGTTAAATCTCCTGACTTGATTGGTGACATTGATTTTGTTCTTACTTTTGCAGAATTACAAGAGATTTTTGAAGCCTTTAATGTAGTTCCAGAAACCCTTGAAGGCACTACCTCCATGGAATATGCATCACGAGGTGGAAGGCTTTATGCACGTACCGGTGGAGTTTCAATTGCCATTGAAGATTGCATAGAAAGAATGTTCCCTGAAAAATATAAACTTGTAACTCCTATTCAAGGTAACGGAATAAAAGAATGTAAGGAAATATTACAAGATCTTCAAAAAGGTATTATAAAAGGAAACTTCATTGAAGGAATGGGATGTGTAGGTGGATGCGTTGGTGGGCCAAAAGCTATTGTCCCTAAAGATAATTCTAAAATTGCCGTAGATACCTTTGCAGATAACTCTAAATATAAAGTTGCCTACGATAGCCCAGTAATGAATGGAATCTTAGATGCCATTGGCATATTCACCATAGAAGATTACAAAGATGAAAATAAAACTGAAATATTTCATAGAGACTTTTAAAAACACTATCTCTATGAAACTTCCTACTAGATTAATTTATCTCTCACAAAAATTGAGCATGCACTTTAATATAAGTGGATGCTCAATTTTTTTATTTATATAATTCCTTCATTTTTTCAAAGGCTTCATTACTTAGAATGTGTTCTATGCGGCAGGCATCTCCATCAGCTACTTCTTTAGATACTTTTAAAGTGTCCATGAGATATTTAGTGATGAGAGTATGTCTTTCATATATTTCACTGGCTTTTTTCATGCCTTTTTCTGTGAGAGTTATCTCCCCTCCTTGTTCCATGGTTATAAACTCAGCTTTTTTCAGTATGCCCATGGCTCTGCTAATGCTAGCCTTTGTATAACCTAATTCATTTGCTATATCTATAGAACGTACAGAGCCCTTTTTTCTCTGAAGCAATAAAATAGTTTCTAAATAATTTTCTCCGGATTCATGTATTTTCATAATAATCTCCTGTATAGTTTCTTTTAACCTATTTTATCATAGGTTAAATTTTCATTCAACTTTCCAAAATTATTCTTTACTTATTTAAAATAACCCAATATATGAAAATTATTCTCATTTTCAGTTGACATCATAAATCATTTATAGTAAACTCAAAATATAGGTTAGTTAAAGCTAACTTATGTTTTTCAATATTAGTTAGCTTGTGCATACTTAAAGGAGGGATTTATATGCCACTTACTATGGCCAAATCTGGAGAAAAAGTTTTTATAAAGAAAATTAATGGTAAAGAAGAAACGGTGAGATTTTTAAAAAGCCTAGGATTTATTGTAGGTGAAAGTATAACTCTTATTTCAGAGTTAGGTGGAAATATAATTATTAATGTTAAAGATAGCCGTATTGCTATAGATAAATCTATGGCAAATAGGATTATTATATAGGAATTATTTTAGGAGGTAATTATGAATACATTAAAGGATGTAAAGCCAGGACAGACTGTTACAGTACTTAAAATTCAAGGAGAAGGTGCTGTGAAACGTAGGATTATGGACATGGGAGTTACTAAAGGCTCTTCTATTCATCTTAGGAAGATAGCTCCCTTAGGAGATCCTATTGAGATAACTATTCGAGGATATGAACTTTCTATTAGAAAATCTGATGCTGAAAAAATATTAGTTGAATAGTTTTTGATTCTAAAATTTTCATAGAGTTAAATCTCTGTATATTTTTCATTAGTAAGTTAGCATTGGCTAACATTTAGGGGGGATTAAAATGGGTATAAAAATAGCTCTTGCTGGAAACCCAAACTGTGGTAAGACCACAATTTTCAATGAACTTACAGGGAGTTCCCAATATGTAGGAAACTGGCCTGGAGTAACTGTAGAAAAGAAAGAAGGAAAATTAAAAGGACACAAGGATGTAACTATCGTTGATTTACCAGGGATTTATTCATTATCACCTTATACCTTAGAAGAAGTTGTAACTCGTAATTTCTTGATTGATGAAAGACCAGATGTGATTATTAATATAGTTGATGGATCAAATATTGAAAGAAATCTTTATTTAACAACTCAACTCGTAGAACTTGGAATTCCTGTAGTTATAGCCTTAAATATGATGGACGTAGTAAATAAAAATGGAGACATAATAAACACTTCAAAGCTTTCTAAGTCACTTGGATGTGAAGTATTAGAAACCTCTGCCCTTAAGGGAAAAGGTCTAAAGGAATTATCTGATAAGGCTGTAGAAATTGGTAAAAGTACTCCAAATGTTACCTTATTAAATACCTTTAGTAAGGATACAGAAGAAGTTATAAGTAACATAGAAAAACTATTAAGAGGAAATTCTTTAATAAAAAATCCACGTTGGTTTTATATTAAACTCTTTGAAAGAGATGAAAAAGTTCTAGAATATTTAAAACTAGATAACAATACAAAAGATAAATTAGATAATTTAATTAATAACTATGAGGAATCTCTTGATGACGATGCGGAAAGTATTATTACCACTGAACGTTATGACTACATAGGTAAAATAATTACCTCCTGTGTTAAGAAGAAAAATAATTCTAATTTATCTACTTCAGATAAAATAGACAAAGTTGTTACTAACAGATGGCTTGCCCTTCCGATTTTTGCACTAGTAATGCTAGGTATATATTATATTGCCGTTACTACCATTGGAACCATAGCCACTGATTGGGTAAATGACACCCTTTTTGCCGAGCTCATTCAAGGAAATGTTTCTAACTGGTTAATGAATATGCAGGTAGCTGACTGGTTACATGGACTAATTGTAGATGGTATTATCGGTGGTGTTGGTGCAGTTCTCGGATTTGTACCACAAATAATGGTATTATTCTTCTTAATATCTTTACTAGAAGACTGTGGATATATGGCTCGTGTAGCTTTTATCATGGACAGGATCTTCCGTAGGTTTGGACTTTCCGGTAAATCTTTTATACCTATGTTAATAGGTTCTGGTTGTAGTGTTCCTGCTGTTATGGCAAGTAGAACCATTGAAAATGATAGAGATAGAAAAATGACTATAATGCTTACTCCATTTATTCCATGTAGTGCTAAACTACCAGTATTTGCACTACTAGCTGGTGCCTTCTTCCCTAGTCAACCTTGGGCAGCACCATCAATGTACTTCTTAGGTATAGCCATGGTTATACTTTCAGGAATAATCCTTAAGAAAACTAAGCTATTCAAAGGTGATCCAGCTCCTTTTGTTATGGAACTGCCACAATACAGAATACCTAGCTTAAAAGGACTTCTTATCCACATGTGGGACAGAGGAAAAGCCTTTATCATAAAAGCTGGTACCATTATCTTTGTAGCTTCAGGTCTTATCTGGTTTTTACAATCCTTTAGCTGGTCTTTACAAATGGTAGACGCACAAGATAGTATATTAGCTTCCATTGGAAATGTAATAGCTCCGATATTTGCACCTCTAGGCTTTGGTAACTGGCAATCTGCCGTTGCTACTGTAACAGGATTCTTAGCTAAAGAAAATGTAGTTGCTACCTTTGGTGTCCTATTCGGACTTGGTGCTGAACTAACAGAAAGTGACCCTAACCTAGTTTCAACTATGGGACAACTATTTAATGTAGTTAGTGCTTACTCTTTCATGGCATTCACCCTACTAGCTGCTCCATGCTTTGCGGCTATAGGCGCTATTAAACGTGAAATGGGTTCTTGGAAATGGACATTTATCGCTATAGGATATCAAACAGGTTTAGCCTATGTGGTTTCCTTAATAATATATCAAGTTGGACGCTTAATCTTTTTATAAAGGAGGTGTTACTATGGCAACATTTTTAATAGGTGCTGTAGTTATAGGTGCTATGATATTAGTATCAGTAAAACAATTAAAAAAACACTCTAAAGGTGACGGTTGTGGCTGTGGTTGCTCAGGCTGCTCCCAGGCTAGCAAGTGTCATAGATAAAATAAAGGGGCTTTCGCAAAATAGATAACTCTATTTTGTGATTGTCCTATCAAAAAAACTGAAATCAAGATTTGATTTCAGTTTTTTTATTGAAAATATTTCTGAAAATATAATCTTTTATTTAAATTATGGTTTAAACTAATCTTATTGTTGTATCTTCCTTCAACTCTTCTTTTAATCGCTTTCTTAAGTTTTCTAATAATAATTCTATGTCCTCATGATTTTTTATAGCCTTTTCATCCTTAACCAATTCCATCACACTAAGTACTTTAGCAATGTTTTCTCTTCCAGTTTCTAAAGTAATTTCATTTAACCACCTTAACTTTAGTTTCTCTCCAAGTTTATACATTGATAATATAACTGGAAAACTCTTTGAACATAGAGTTTTCTTAGTAAGGTTTTCAAAGTCTTCATTAATTTTAGCTTCAAATTCATTATAGAAATCATAGCCCTTCAAGTTTTCTATAATTTCATCCTTACAAGCTTTAATAAATTCTATTGCTGGAGTTATATCTTTATTTAATAGATCTAACACCCTATTATTATACTTTTCTATAAGTGTTGGTAGCTGAGGAATCCTGTTATATGGCTCTTTCATCCTTAAAATACCATATAGTTCTTCTACTAGTCCTTCTATTTCAGAATCATATATAAATTCCTTATTTTCTTCAAAGGAATTAAGGATGTCTGTAGCCGCATCAAAGATTATTCTCTGCTCTCCTCTTACATTTAAGTCAACTGTATTGTTTTCTTTTCTATAAAAAAATCCCTTTATATTATCAACATAATCTATATAGTCTAGGAATTCTTCTTCTAAATCATAGACATACTTAAAAAATTCTTGGATGTCATCTATATTAAGTAGACCTTCAAATAACTTTTCACCTAGAAATACTATTTCTTTTCCAGGATAATCTTTATTTATTGAATAATTAAAATTCATATCCTTAATTTTCTTAAGTTCTTCTTTGCCTAATTCTTTGAAATACTTCATTAGAAGTTCTTCATCATTAGGTATAGAGGCTCCTCCAAAGAGTTCTTTAATTAACTCCCTAGCTGCATCTATATATTTACTAGGTACCTTTTCTCTACTAATAACTATAACCTTTTCTTCATACTCTCCCTTAACTAGGTAATCTACTATATCATTGCTATTAGAAGACACTACCTCATTAGCATATATAATACTTATATATTGCTTTTTAAATAGCTTCAGGAGTATCCCTTGAATATCTAGGTCCTTCCAACCATAGGGTGGACTTGTAAATCTAGCTAATATGCTTTTCACCGTTAATTTAATACTTCTCATGGTACTAGTTAATATATAATTATTTACTTCCTCCAAGGCTAATTTATTTGCCTCATTATCTTCTATACTTCTTTGACGAGTATCAGCTTCCACTATATTATATAGTTCCCTACTATTATATATAAACTCTGTAATGTAGTTTATTTTGTTAAACCTTGAATCTACAAGGGTTCTTAATCCCTCATTGATTCTACTCACTAAACCTTTTACCTTAATGTTTAAAAGAGAGCCACTTACATATATATCTGACCACCTTAAAGCTTCCTCTATTAAGAATTTAGCCCTTTTTAACCTGAGTTCTCTTTCCTTAGTTTTTTTTATCTTAATATCCTCCATGTGAATAGTTGATATTAGGGTACCTTTAAGCCTTATATAACCCTCTATTTTAAGTATATTTTCAATTTCCTCTATATAATTATCCTGGTTTGATATATCAATTATCACATTATTTTCTCTATCAGATAATTCCTTAAGATAATTTTTACTAACCCCTTCTACTAAATTATAATTAGCAGTTATAATCCTAATTCCTACAGGATTTTTTTTAGACCCTCTTACCTTTTCATCTATTAACTTATTAAAACTAAAAGAATAAATTTTAGAATAGGCAAACTTAGAATTTTCATATATATGTTCAAAAACTATCTCACCTATCCTTTGAGCAATCTCTCCACTATCAATTGTCATATTTTTTATCTCTTTATTTACCTCTTGTTCCTGAATTGTTAAAAATACAAATTCATCACCATTTTTTTCAACCAGAGTTTCTCTGATAAGTTTACTTAATGACTCTTGCACCTGCTCCTTAACTTCTTTCTTTGAGGCTTCTATATTATCTATTAAAAGAGTAGATAAGTTCTCAATATTACCCTTTATTCCCCTAGCATATTTTATAAGGAATAGTAATTTAAGGACTTTAACATCATAGCTATTTAGCTTTTCATTATTTTCAGCATAACCAATAACTGTTCTAATAGAAGGGTCTAAAAAAGTCTCTATAGTATTATAAAAAGCTGAGAATGGAATTAAGGTTCCTATGTTTTTGTCCATATACTCAACTGCCACTTGCTTATACGCTCCCAGTAAACTTCTCTCGCCTTTAGACAAGCTTCTTCCAGCTACTCCATGGCTTCTTATGCCATTAAAAACATGTTGTAATAAGTTAAACTGATAAGGTACAAAGGGATAAACCTGTGCAAAATTATCCATGTCCTTATATAATTTCATGTCCACAGTATCTGTGGTGAAGGTTAAAAGATTTCTAATAAAAGATTCTCTCTCCTCATATAGACTTTGTAGCATCTCCATTGCCTGAGTTTTTTTTCTCAAAATACGTTTTTTAATTACTTCATCCACATTAGCAGAAGATAATGACAATCTTGTATTAAACCTTCCTTGAATCTTAGAAAAGTCATTGCCTTTACCTAAAGTAAACACATCTAAATCCTCTTGAGATGTAACAATAACCCAGCATCTACCTTCACATTTGCTACCTAAATCCTCCACCACTGTCTGAAGATTTAGCATAAGCTGAGTATCTTCTCCTAAATATTGGCCAATTTCATCTATTAAAAATACCACATGATGATTATTTCCCTTTAAATCACAATACTCCCTAACCCTAGAAGAAAACTTATCTATAGTTAAGGAATAATTTTCTTCACATTTACTATACCAGTTTCTTGCAGCATCTTCACTCATCTTAGTAGCCTTTGATAAAGCCTCTATTAAGGCATCCTCTTCATAATAAAAATCTTCCCTACCCTGAGTCCAAGGTTTTCCTGATATATGATGAAACACTTCTTTAAAATCTTCATATACCCCATCTTCAGTCATCTGTCTTTCCATATCAGCAATCCAAGGCATAGATCCACAAAAACCCTGCATTTCATTGAAAACCCTATTAAGTACATTAACAATAGCATCCCTATGGGATTCTGAAGCCCGGTCAGACTTAGAATCTATATTAAAAAGGATAGTATCTGTAGATTGGTTATTTATAAGCTCCATATTCCTTAGGGTAGAATCCTGTAGTTCCTTACTATAAAAATAGTCTAAAGTACTTTTATTTCCTATGGTTTCATTAGATAAAACATAGGATAAAATCTTTAAAAAATGAGATTTACCGCTACCGAAAAATCCTGAAATCCATACTCCAATCCTATCAGTACTATCTAATATGTCTCTGCTGTATGCCTCAAAAAACTCATTAAAATTACTACGTAGCTCATCCGTAATCACGTATTCTTCAAGTTCCTGCTTTATATTCTCCTGGTCACATTGACCTACCTTAATTACACCTTTTATATCTCTATTAATTTCTTTCTCAAATAAATCCTTTAACTTTATGTTCATTTTGTTCCCCCTGGTTACTATTAACTTATTCCTAGACCTAGGTTATAAACAGGCTTTTCACTTAAGCCTTATGTAAACTTGCTTTAATATTATACCATATTACAACTAGCTGTAGACATTAATATAAATCATATACGAATTCTATGGTTAATAATGTAATCTTAAACATTATTTACATACTATATTGCATATGATTTAATATAAGTAAGAGAATATTTCCATATGCTTATGGAAATAGAAAGGGGTACAGCTATAGTTAATAAGAAATAATAAGGGGTGCATAAAATGATAGAAAAGGGATTAAATAATTTTTTTTGGGGATTCTTGTTTATATCTTTAAACTTTAGAATTTGTGGTTTTGATATACTCCCCGATGTAATTGGATTTATACTATTTGCTATGGCATTTAGTCAGCTTAAAGAGCATAGCGAGCATTTTTCAAAGGCTTCAACATTAAATATCTTTACCCTAATACTTTCTATTTTTTCAATATATGAAGTTAAAAACAATAACGGTGGTATCACCTTTGGAATTTTAGGACCATTTGGTATTCTAGTAGGATTAGCTTCCTTAATATTAACCTTATATGTAATATACAATTTATTCATGGGTATGAAAGAAATGCTTAACAATCATGATGAACATATGTTAGCTGAAGAAGCTGATGATAGGTGGAATCAATATAAAGCATTAACTATTGCAAGTATATTAGCTTTTATAGTAATATTTATACCTGTAATAAATATCTTATATGTGTTAGGGTTATTTATTTTTGGTATAGTTTTCTTAGTAAAAACCATGCAATATTTTAGTAGTTGTAAAGATAGCTTTATTACCTCATAAAATTTCTTAATAAAAAAGTATTTGTTAACACCTTGATATCTGTAAACAACTTATATATTTAGTCTTAAAATCATTCACTATTCTTTATAAAGTGTTGAGCATGTAATTTAGTATTATTGCTAGTACATGCTCAATATTTATTAAAATCCTATGATTTTCTTCGCACATTCTTAATTACAAATCCACTTTTAGGTAATGTAGGCATTCTTACTAAACTATAAGTTAAATCTTGATCAGGAGTTTCAAACTCAATTTTGTTAACAAGAAAATCAAGGTATGCTTTCATTATTTCCATAGTGATATTCTCCCCAGGGCAGCGATGTCCCTTAAAGGGATTACCTCCACCTTGAGGTATGAAATTAAATAAGTTATCCTCCCATTCCTTAAAACGCTCTGGGCAAAACTCATAGGGTTTATCCCAAATTCTAGAATCGTGATTCGTGCCATATACATCAAGTAATACAAGCATTCCTTCTTTAAATTCATAATTACTCCAATTGAAATCCTTTTTTACTATCCCACCAAGAAAAGGTGTAAATGGATAGTAGCGGCGCACTTCTTGTATGAACATTTCAAGATAATCACTACCACCTTTTAATAGCTTTTCTTTATATTCTGGATGTTTATATAGAGCTAAAGCTGTAAATGTAATAAAAGTTGAAATAGCAACAATGGGTCTTAGTACGTTTATAAGTTCTATTGCTGCCATTTCGTCACTAAGTTCTTTACCATGAAGATCTTTATGAAAAGCCATTGAATAAAGTGCTGAATCTTCTTCTACCTTTAGCTTGTAAGATCGTACATCTTTTATTATACCAACTATCCACTCTTCAGATTTGTTTCTTGCAATTCTGCCTTTCCAGTGACGTGGTCCAACTGCTCCAAATGCATCAACCATTGCACTAAAATCCTCAGCTCTCTCTTTAACATCAGATTCTATTAGCGGAACTCCAGCCCACTTGCATGCAACTCTACATAAAATCTCTTTAGATTCTTGAAAAAGTATGACTTCATCATTGACTTTCCACTTATCAATACTAGCTTCCAAATCCTCTGATACAAGTTTTGCTAATTGTTCCCCATGAAATGGTGTCATTAAGGCCATGAAAAGTTTCTTTCTATGAAGATGTTCTTCTCCATCCATTGTTTGAATGGCATTCATACCAAATAATGTTTTTTGGATTCGTTTGGGTAATGCATTATTTTTTTTAAATCGTTCTTGGTCATAAAATATTTTTGCTCCTTCTCCCCCACTAATGCAAATAACTTTTTTCCCTAATAGTCGAGTCTCAAAAATATTAGTCTTAAACTGATCCATTCTATTTTTTATAAACATATATCCTTCCCGAGATAAATTAAAAAAACTCTCTATATCTTTATCTTTTTTATCAACTTCATCTATTATCATCTACTATCTACCCCTTTCTATCCACCTATATTTCCCACACTATCTAAAAATATTCGTGAAACTCAAATTCAATAGATTTTTATTTAAAAATTATAAAGCCAATGCTTAATTTAAAATCATAAGCACTGGCTTTTTACTATAACTATTAGTGTACATTAAAGATAAATATAAAGATATACACCTATGTAGTTTGGGTGGGTATCTTTATATATTCCTATTCATTTATTTCTTCTGAAATATGAGTTTTCTTTCTATATTCTTTTGTAGCTAAAAATGGCAAATAAATAATACTAAAAATCACAAAGGACAAAAGAACATCTTGCCACCTAATAACAGTATTTGAACCATCTGCACCAAAGAGTAGAAAACCAAGATTATTGTTTAAATAATGTATCATGGACACAGCCCAAATATTTTCCGTCTTAAGATATACATAGCCAAAGAAAACAGAGTAACATATACAAACTATAAGCTGAGTAACTATGCTATAAAAAGAGGTCTCTGGACTATAATAAAATAAATTTATTGGGAGATGCCAAAGTCCCCAAATTACTCCAAGTAAAAGTACACCCCATCTTTTACCAAACTTGTCCTGAAGTACTGGTTGTAAGAAATACCTCCATCCGTATTCCTCTCCAAAGAAAAGAAAATAAGTAAATAAAAAATTTAATGGTAAAAGCAGAAGTAATTTAAAAATAGTCGGATACTTAAGGTATGTAAAAAAATCATCAAGGGATCCACTTATAGCACAGGATATTAAATTTGCTAATAAGTAAAGTACAACAAAAATAAGAATATAGAATAATGATTTCTTACCATTCTTTTTTATGCTAAGTCCAAACTCTTCCCTGGTTTTGCTATCTTCAATACCTAGCATAATAAGTCCCAGAAAACTTCCTGCTGTGACTAATATTCCAGCTACAATCTCTGGCTCACCATATCCAGTAAAGGTCTGTATAGAAAGTATAATTACTGATACCATTGAGAAAATCAAAAATACTCCAAAAAACTTTTTAGGTGCCCTTGTTCTTATTTCCTTGTTACATAAGAATGCAAACATAACTCCCATGGATGGGTAATACATTTGTACGAGGGGAAATGCACCTACAGCCCCTTTAGAATATGCAAAAGCCATTAAAAATCCCATTAATGCTGTCATTCCAAAACATACTATAAAGAATATAATAACAGTACCTTTGCCACTGTGTTGCTTATCCAAATTGTCCATAAATACTCTCCTTATATTTATTACTGTTATACTAAGACAAGTTATATGAATATTTATGTAATTTCATTATATAACTAAGTTTTTACCTCATATAACTAAGTTGCTACCTTAAAATATAATAAATAAAAAACATAAATATTCAACAATTTCATTATATCAAAATTACTAAATATATACAAATCATGGTATTTACGTTAAATTAAAGTAAAACATCAAAGGATTAATTTACCATAAAAAAATATATTGTACATTAAACTAAAATATGATATTATAATCTCACACCAAGGAAATGACTAATAAATAAAAAGTTAAATTTCTGGAATATGCGTTAAGCTCTTATTTTGAACCTACATTTAATTTTAGGGAGTTCAATATTTAAATGAGGAAATGTACCTTCTTGTGAGTCCTTTTCACGGCATTGAGGGCGATTGAGACATCTGTGAGGACACCCACCTATCGTGAGATAGGCTTCAAAATTAGAGTACCGGTATTTTGGATTTTATATTAAAATTTAAGCCAAGCTTATAGTCTTAAGCATTGGCTTTTTGTTTTATCCGATGAATATCAGCTCTAATACTTCCATCTTCTTCAAAATGGTAGTAAAGAGAAGTTACGTCCCTAGATAACGATTTCTACAACTTTCCACTAATCTAATTACAGTTACCCATAGGTATTAATTTAAACTTACCCACAATTCCATAGCTTCATCACGCTTACTACTTAACTCTTCTTTTTTGCAGTATAACTTATTAAGATTTTCATAATCCAACTTTTCATCAGTCATGGCAACATCAATATCCTTTATTTCATTTTCAAGGACTTCAATGATTCTTTCAACCTTAGCCTTTTCCACTTCCTTCTGTTTATCCTCATCAACCTTTTTAGGTTTCTTAACTTTTTCCTGTTTTATCACTGGCTCTTTGATCTCCTGTAGCTTAAGCTGTTCTTTTACATTTTTATAATAATCATAATTTCCAGGATAGCTTTTAAAACCATTATCTTCAATGGCAATTACTCTTTCACTTATTTTATTAATAAAATATCTATCGTGGGATATGAAAAATATAGTTCCTTTAAAATCTTCTAGAGCTTCTTCGAAGTTTTCTATGGAGTCAATATCAAGATGATTAGTAGGCTCATCCAATATCAATAAATTCACGTCTTCATATAATAGCTTACCTAGTTTTAGTCTTATTCTCTCTCCCCCAGATAAATGCTTTATTTTTTTAAATACACTATTCCCATAAAACATGAATTTTGATAGATATTCACGTGCTTGACCTTCAAGTATTGAAATATCTTCTCTAAAGCACTCTAGTACAGTAAACTCCTCATTTTTAAAGGTGATTTTCTGTGGTAAATATGCAGCCATTACATTAGCACCTAATTCCACTACACCAGAATCTGGCTTTTCTTCATCTAAAAGCATTTTCAAGAAAGTAGTTTTACCACTACCGTTTGGGCCAATTAATGCTGCTCTTTCACCGAAATGAATCAATAAATCTACATCTCTTAAAATAACCTTATCATCAAAAGATTTAGAAAGCCCTTTAGCCTTAATTGTCTCATTACCAGATCGTTCACCATCTTTAAAGTTAAGCTTCATATTCTTTCTTTCAAACTTTGGTTTTTCAGTTCTTACATATTGACCCCTGGTTCGATAAAGTTTATCACTTTCAGTATCACTACTTTTCATTTTATCAAGCTTTTTTTGTAGACTAGCAGCTCGTTTAAAGAATTTATTATTATCTACCCTAGCTGCCCAATCCCTTAACTCCTTTATAGCGTTCTGTAGATTCTTAATCTCCTTTTGCTGCTCCTTATATTGGTGAAATTGTTCAAGGATATTCTCTTCTTTTTGCTTTGAAAAATCAGAATAATTTCCTTTATAAGTCTTACTTTCCATATCCTCTATTTCTATAATCTTTGTTACCACATTATCTAAAAAGTATCTATCATGAGATACAATAATTACAATACCATTGTAGCTTTTAAGATAAGCTTCAAGCCATTCAGTTGACTCCATATCCAGATGATTTGTAGGCTCATCTAGTAGTAATATATCTGGGTTATCTATGAGCAGTTTGCCAAGGACAACCGTAGTTTTTTCGCCACCACTTAATAAATTAAATTCTTTATTTAAAAAGCTTTCATCTAATTTTAACCCAGTACAAATCCTACTTAATTTTTCTTCTGTATTGTATCCATCTTTAACTTCATATAATTCAACTAATTGGCTATACTGCTTCAGAGCTTTTTCTAAATTATTATCTTCTAAAAACTTCATTCTATCTTCTAATTCACGCATTTTATTCTCTATGCTATAAACTTCTTCAAAAGCTAATTTTAGAACATCAATAACCTTTATGCCATCTTCATACTTAGGAATTTGCTCAAGGTATGCACAAGTAGCTTCTCTAGGCTTACAAATGAAACCTTCATCATATCCTGGACTTGTAGCTCCCGGATACCCAATACAATAATTCATTGGTAACACTCCTGCTATTAACTTAAGAACAGTACTCTTTCCACTTCCATTAACCCCTACTATACCAACTTTTTCTCCTGAAAAAATCTGAAAGGATATATTTTTAAGAACAAGAGTTGCATCCATATATTTTTTTACACCATCTAATGTTAATTCGAACATAAAAATTCCTTCTTCCATCAATAATTCTAATTATGCATTTCATGGATAGGCACAAAAACACCTTAATTATTATAACTTTTTATTATTTAAAAATAAAAAACTGTAAGAAGATGGTTTCTTCTTACAGTCAGAAATACTCTAATACTATTATAATTTACTTAAATAAGATATAGGTTAAAAACATATTATTATGTTATATATCCCATTATATAACTCTTCAAAGCTTTTTCTCCAATAGTTAAAGCTTATTGAAATATTATAAATTATAGTATTTAATTTCAATAAAGTAAGTTACCTTCTAAATGCCTTATTCCATAAAGAGCACAACAACAAAACCTAAATATAATTAGGTAAATTAAAACTCATTATAAAATATATTAATTATTAAATTAAAATTAATATTAGCAAATAGCTGGTTTCATAACTTACTTCCTCCTCTTGGCGTTTTTTTTATTATACCATTTTTAATATATTATGTAAATACATTTAAAAACTGTATCAACATAGCTATTTAAATCCACCAATTTAAGACCTATACTATGATTTTCTGTGCATTTTCATGGGTATCATCATATTCTTCTCTAAGTAGTGAACACATATATCTATCAACTAGTTTCCCCTTATTTTTAACACTTTTTCTCATTAATCCTTCTACTTGAAATCCTAAACTGGTTAATAAAGCTAAAGAGCCTGTATTCTCCTTTTGTAAAGTTGCATATATCCTAGCTAACTTTAGTTCCTGAAATGCATACCTAATAAGCATTTGTGCTGCTTCTTTGGTATAACCCTTATTCCAAAATTTTTTTCTTATCCAATATCCAATTTCTCCATTTTCATATTGATAATTAATATTACTTAAGGAAACAACTCCTATAAAGTCATCTGTATTTCTATTGAAAATACCCAGTTCAATGCAAGAATCATCTTTTATAGAATTTAAGTACTTTATATAGCTTTCAGCATCTTCTAAAGTATATGGGTATGGAACTTCATGCATATATCTTGTCTGATCAAAATCATTTATGTTTTCTTGAAGGGTTTTTGCACTAACTTTGGTTGTAAGTGTTTCTAAATAAATTCTTTCACCTATTAACAAAAGCTTTCTCACAACAACTACTCCTTTTAAAATTATATTTTTAGGTAAATTACAACTTTACCTAATTATAACTCAATATATAAAAAGTTCAATGATAATTTTATAGGGTGAATAAAAATTCACCCTATAAGTCACTGTTATTTATTCTAAAAAACTAAGCTTCATTCTTATGAGCTATTTTTTCTTTCGTTCTTTGGTCAATTTCTTTCTTCAGCTCTCTTAAATAAGGAGAGAATTCCACCTTATCCGCACCATAAGTAAGTTGCAAGTCATATTCTAGCGGAATCCAAGTACTAATATCCGCCTCGTTATGCTGAATGACTGCTTCTAAATTGTCTAAAGCTTTATAAAGCTTTGCTTCATCAGTCTCAAGTTCATTCATTTCCTTTAAAAGTTCTGTGAATTCCTCACGATAAGGAGTATGGAAGGTTGCGATCCATTTGAAAAACATCTCATCCTCTTTTTCACTATCTTCTTCTTTCTTCTCAAATGTAGGAATATCACCAGTAAAGGCTTCACCTAAATCATGAATCAAACACATACGAATTACCTTGTTCATATCAATTTCTGGAAATTCATCACGCATTAATAATGCCATTAATGCAGTACGCCAGCTATGTTCTGCTACACTTTCATGGCGTCCGCTCGATGTCCATGAGTGCCTAGTATTGCATTTTAGTTTTTCTGCTACTGTTAATATTTCTAGAAATGTTGCTGTATTCATACGAAGGTCTCCCTAGAATTTTTATTTGTGGAATATTATAACAAATACATATAAATAAGACCACGCCTATTTGGCTAAAAGTAAATAAATGAAGTTAATTTAAATTATAGATTTCCTAAAATATAATGAAAAAGATCTAAAATATGGAACCTTATTAAGGTGTAGTTCACCTTATTTTATTTCCTTCTATTACTAAACCATTCAATTGTTACTTTTTCCACCTCTTTAGGAAGCTTTTTATTATATACCTCATCATATAGCCATGCCAATGTCTTATTATTTAAATATTTTTTCATTTCATCTTCTGCTTCTAACATTACAACTTTTATTAAACAAGGACATTTGGTATGTGTATCTGGCAAATTCTCTTTATCTAATAATATATTTTTTTGTCTAATTTCTGCACATTGAAAAAATGATTCAGTTCCTTCTACTGCTTCAACAACATCCCAAAATGTTATTTCTTCTGCACTACGAGCTAGCGCATAACCACCTTTTACACCTGGTATAGATTTTACAATTCCTGACTTACTTAATTTTGCATATACTTTTGATAAGTAAGTTTCTGAGATACCTTGAAATGTCGCCAAATCCTTTATTCCCACAGATTTACCTTCTTCTAAATTTACCATATATAATAAACAATGTATTGCATATTCTACTCCTACTGAAAATTTCATTTTTCATACTCCTTTGATATATATAGTCTTTTATTAATAATATCCTATTATTTATTCTTCTTCAAGATAATCATGTTCCATTAAATATGTACTCTCTTACAAAATATCTCCATTGACAAAAGGGAAAAAAAATTATATTCTTATTAAGGATAACTATTGTCCACGATAATTCTTATCCATAATCTATAAGAAAGAAGGAATGTGAAATGTTTACAGATAAATTTTTTGAGGTACTAAATCATGAAGGAGTAGTTTCTATTGTTACTTGTGCAAATAATACAGCTCATGTCGCTAATACATGGAACAGTTATTTAATTGTTGTAGAAGAAAATAAAATCTTAATTCCTGCAGCAGCTATGATTAAAACAGAAGAAAATATTAATGCTAACCCTAAAGTTAAATTGACTCTTGGTAGTAAAGAAGTAATGGGATACAAATATATGGGAACTGGATTTTTACTTGAAGGAACCGCCAAATTCCTAAAAGATGGAGATAACTTTAAGAAGATGAAAGAAAAATGCCCATTTCTTACAAGAACATTAGAAGTTACAGTTACCTCATGCAAACAAACACTGTAAAGAATATTAAACTCAATCAGAGAAACTATGCTAAGAAAAATAAGGCCTAGAATTAGTTCTAGGCCTTATTTTTTATATAATTTTACATCTTCTTTCTAACTTCTTAATTCAAAAATAAAAAAATGCTTCATACAAAATATTATCTAATTAAAATTGAACCTTTACCAAAACTAAATACTACCTGGGTTGTCAAATGAGCAATAGCTAACTATTGGCATTTTTTATCAAATAGAAATTAGTGTTTTACACCCTTTTCATAATAAATGCTACCCTCTGTTTGTCAAATATTCTCCTTTACTTTCACATGTAAATAGTTATGTATATACCTAGATGTGTTCTAAATTAGGTAAAAGTATAATTTTTTTTATTTTAATATATCAATTGACTTATAGACAATATAAGAAAAATATGAAGTAATTAGATTTTAACTTGTCATTTGAAAACCGAGCAATACTGTGAAATAGTTATCTGATATATAGTTTAAAAATATTCTTTTAGTATTAGTTTATTTTAGTCCAAATTAAACACTACACATATAAGTAATCCTATTTCACAAATCGAAAATAATTGAGCACAAAAATAAGTTTTATAGAAATCATCGGACTGTCGTTTTTCAAGTAAATATATAAAAAATATCATTAATGAAAATATAATTCCTATAATTAAACCAAATATGCCTTCATTTTTAAACGAAAACCAAATACCATTTTGTATTCCATATTTTGTAAAATAATAAGCAAATGTCGGAATGGCAATTATATTTGTTGGTATGAATACTTTCAATTTAATAAATTGTGAAATAAAAGCTAAAAAGAATATTGCACCTAGTATAGCAAGGAACAACAAGATATCTTTAAAAGGAAACCCTATAACTTTTCCTGCCTTTTCATTATTACTGCCCAAAACGATTTTCTCACAATAAATTGCTTTATGGGTATGGGTTAGATATCCTATTTTATAAAAATCATATTTACTTACACCAGATGAAAAGAAAAATTCAACCTCTTCTCCTGTAGACAGATAAACATAGTCTGTTGGGTCTTTGCTATAATGTTTTATTTCTACTACTTCCCCAGTGACATAATTTAGTTTTCCAGTTATTAATTGAGGAATATCAAGAAAGTTCGGTTTAAGAAAGTAAATTGTTATGCCCATAACGATTATAAACCAAATAACTTTCCATGGACTAACCTTACTTATATCCCATCTTTTTCTTTTAGAAAAACTTTCTAAATAATTATATCTATGTTTTTCTTTCGTTGCATTTTTTTAATGCCTAAAAGCCAATTAGAATTTAGTGCTATTATAAGTCCTATTATTAACCAGAATATGATTCCAATTATAAAAAAACATGTTTGAAACATCCTCATTCTTTTACCACCTTAAAATTTTCAATATATATTAGGGTTTATTCAATGTATATCGCTCTTATTTAATTGAATAATGTTCGTACTAATTTACAATTTTCATTTATAAATATAGTTATACAAACTTATTGTAACATAATTACAATATTTAGTTTGTTATATTAGAACTATGTTAGTGATAAAAGCTATCTGCCAGCTCTATTCTCTTAAGAATGTCCGTTAAATCGTCTGTATCAACTACATACATCGCACTCTCTTTAACTTTCGGTGAGCTGTTTATTGCGATAGAGCCTCCACAGTATTGAAAAATTGGAATATCTGTTGAACCATCACCTACAGCAATGCATTCTTCGGGTTTAATACTATTGTTACTACAAAAATCTTGTAAACACTCAATTTTTTGTTCCGCCCCAATATAATTAAGGATTTTTCCAGTAAATACTCCTTCAACTACTTCATAATCACTACCATAATAATAATCAAATCCCCAAATATCACATACAACTTTGGCTACTTGCTTTGGACCGACAGTAATAACAATACATTTAATATTTTGTTCATGTAATGCTTCAACTACACTCTTGATATTTTTTAAAGGTTTTGCAATCTCTAAAAAAGATTGAGCGATTTTACGTTCTTCAAGACCTAAAAGCAATTCTGATCTAAGGTAATCTGCTGATATATAGTCAAGCAGTCCTTTTTCTTCCTGTTCTTGAATGAGAGAGTGCTCTTTTTCTTTCCCATTTAAAATGCATGGCAACATAACGGAATGAATTTCTCTAATGAGAGTATCATCCAAGTCAAAACAAACAAGTTTCAAATTTTTCACTCTAAATACACCATCCTAAAATATAAGTTATACAATTGTAAACTTATTATAACATAATTACAATAATATGTATGACTATATATTAAAAAGCACCTCCTTTAAGAGATGCTTTAATTCAGTATCTATTAAAATTATTCATTAATATTGTTATGATATAGCCATACTTATAACTTCTAATTCCCATTGACCATTTTTATAGACCGCTTTATATTTTGGGAAAACTGCTCCTAAGTTGCCAAACCAGGAAGTAGATTCAACCACAGCTTTATTATTCTTAAATTGCTCTACTTTAATTGAAAGCATTGTTCCATTTAAAGTTCTTGACATCATGCCATTGTCATCAAATTCAAAAAGTGATTTATCATCTTTAACATCTTCATACCAATATACATTTTCTGTTAGACTTTTAAGTCCTTCAAGTACATCTTCCTTTGCCTTTTCTTCTATAAGTCCGTCTAATGTGTCTTTTTGTACAGCAATGAAGCCGTTTCCTCCATTCTCTATTTGAAAGGCTACACTCATAACTGCAACATACAATTTAACCCGTTTAACTTCTTCTTCAGTGTACTGACTATTATCATTCTGTATTGGGTTAGTAGTCTCCTTACAAATAGAAATATTTGTCTTTGTATGTGATACATATATAGCTACGGCTATAGCTCCAATAATGCATAGAGCTAAAATTCCTATAATAATTTTTTTCATTGATTTGACCCCTTTCATATATCTAATATTTAAACTTATACCATAAATAAATATAAATTATATACGAATTTAAAAGGTCACTAGTTCTCAATAGGTTACAATATAACTTCAAATCTTTTCTTCCGCGTTATTTATATTATTTTTTTCATCTTAATAAACTCAAACTCTCCACCATTTGTTTTTTGCATATATTTCTCTACAAACTGGAAGCCTATGTTCTCATATACTTTTATTGCTCGCTTATTAAATGAGACAACTGCCAACATAATATAATCTTTCTTATACTCAAATTCTTTTATCCCAAAGTTAATACCAGCAACTACAAATTCAGCCCCGATCCCTCTTCCAGTTAATTCAGGCTTTAGACCAAACCCTATCCACAGAATACCACCTTCAAAGTAGTATGAGTAATAAGCAATTAACTCACATTCATCATTAAGAACTGCGAAATAATGTCCTTCCCAATTATCTTCATTTAGAAATTCTTTTAAATCTTCTTCGTCAGCTATCATGTCATAGAATGAATATACTCCATTATATTTCCAATTATATGCAATCTCATTTGCATATTCTTTATTCATAGGAATAAAAACATAATTCAAAATATCCCCTCCTCCTTTGCAAATTGTTATATATTGTCTTAAAACGGTTAATTTGTAGTTTTAAGACTACAAACTTATTGTAACATAATTACAATAAAGTGTTTGTTCATATATAAAAAGCACCTCATTAAAGAGATGCTTAAGAATCAAATATAATTACCGTTTCTGTATAAAAGCATAATAAATAACTATTTTAAAATCCATTCATATATGCACTCTTGTCGTTCTCCCTCTAGATACAGTTCATTATATGGTGGCAAATCTACTATCTCTTTAAGTTTAAGTCCTGCTTTTTCGCAAGTTTTTCGAGATGGGTAGTTCTCTGGATTGCAAGTTATTATAAGTCTATTCATTCCATGTGCAATGGCTACATCTTTGATAATTTTACAAGCCTTTGAAGCATAATTATTTCCCCTATAGTTTTCTTCAACTCTATAACCAATATGACCACCATAATATAAATTTTCATTATACCCAATTCGTATATCAATAGCACCTATACTATCATCTGAATCATGTAGCGTAATTCTATATTTATATGCAGGTACATAACCTTTTTCCTTATTAGCTGGAGTTTTTTCAACAATTTTTAAATCAATCTCGCCATCAGTTAAGTAATCAAAATCTTTGAACTCAAACATCTATATTCCTCCTTTATTTTAATCAATTTTAGCCTTATGTATTATAAGATTATTAATGTTCCAATCATCAAAATTTCCATTTTTAACTCCAATCACTATAAAATAAGTTCATATTTTTGTACAATAGATACTTATATTTGATTTTATATCCTATATTGTAATATATTTTACAACATATATTAATATATTGTAAAAGAACAATTATATAAGAACGCACGGTTGGTATGTCTCTTGGTTATCATATTATTTATTTCAAATGCGACGTAAAAAACACTGTAAAATTCAAATTTGAATAATACAGTGTTTTAATGAATCGCTCGTCTTTTCAGTTGTTACGTTAAATAAGAATGGTGTAAATTAGTTCACCTCTATCACTTCAATCATTTTGAATTATTTTCTACTGCTGCTACTGCTTCAATTTCTACCAATTGATTTGTATATCCTAATACTGTAACTCCAAATAAGGTGCTTGGAACATCATGATCACCAAACTCTTTTATTATTTTTTCCCATGCAGTTACCAAATCTGACTGATTTTGAGATGCTACAAGAACTCTGGTATATACAACGTCTTCCAAAGTGGCCCCACAGTCCTTCAGTGCTTCCTTCAAATTCTCTACACAAAGTTTTGCCTGAAGCTCATAATCACTCAAATTAGGTACTTCTCCATCTCTATTAATGGGACATGCACCCGCCAAAAATAATAAGTCCATTCCTGAAGGTATACGTCCAGCATAAGCATAATCTACTGGAGCTAAATTTGTAGAATGAATTAATGATATTTTTTTATTCATTTTGACTCTCTCCTTTTGTTCTAATATATACGAGAATAATTAAAAATTCATTTTTAAAATGAATTTTATGTTCAATATCATTTTAAAGCTTCTATATTTTTTATGAAAGATAATAATCGTTTCTATATCATCTTTTATACAAAAGCTACCACCCATTACAAGAGTGGTAGCTTTTTACTAGTTATCTTTTTTATATACAATTTTCTTAATACTACTATGTGAAAGGAAGAATTCTTCAGCAAGATTGCTAATTGATTGCCCACCTATATATTGGTTTAATATCTTTGCATTTCTAGCTTTTATATAATCTCGGCTTTTAGATTTTTCACCCCATCTTTTTCTCTTTTCAGGAGGGGAAGGCACATATATATATTCACCTTGAATATACTTTTGAATTTCTTTAACTAAATCATCTGGTAATATTCTATCAATTCTTACATATTTCATAAAGCTCACTTCCTTAAATTTATTATTTAATTAAGGAAACAAAGCCTGTATATGTATGAATTTATTTATGAAAAGCGACTAAAATCTATCTCTGTGCAAATTGTCGCCCAAACTCATACTTACAGACTTTGCACAGAGTATTTTAAGCATTTTTCTATCCATGAGGTTAATATTCATGATATCACACTCCCTATTTATATTAAGTCAATTATATTATTTATTAAGACGATACGCAATTTTTTACTAATTTAACTTAATTAATGGTAATTATATTATTATATCATATTTACGCTGCCTTATATGGTTATTTTTGTAACAAAAATCAAATATCTTACTTCTTAACACTGTATTATTCAATTCTCAAAGAACATAATTTATTGTCTAGTTCGCATTTTCTACAAATTGCATAATATATTTGAATTACAAAACAAAAATACCGCATATTCATATTGAATAATACGGTATTTTACATACGTTATTTAATTAAATATTTGTTACGCTATTTAAGAATATTGAGATCTAAGAATTAATTTATTGCGCTGTTTTCATTGCTCTCATAGAGTTTAATACTGCAATTAGTGTTACACCTACATCACCAAATACAGCCTCCCACATAGTTCCTAATCCAAGAGCTACAAGTACTAATATTATTGCTTTAATACCTAAAGCAAAGACAATATTTTGCATAACTATTGCTCTTGTTTTCTTAGCTATTTTTATTGCAGATGCAATCTTTGAAGGTTCATCAGTCATTATTACAACGTCAGCAGCTTCTATTGCTGCATCTGAACCGACACCACCCATAGCTATCCCAATATCTGCTCTTGCTAAAACTGGAGCATCATTTATTCCATCACCAACAAATATTAACTTGCCTTTAGAGGATTTTTCTTTATCTAATGCTTCTACTTTTTCAACCTTTTGATCTGGTAATAACTCTGAATATACTTCATCTAACCCTAATTGCTTGGCAACTTTAGTTCCAACAACTTTATTATCTCCTGTAAGCATAACAGTTTTTCTAACACCAATTTCTTTTAAAGCTTTAATTGCCTTAGCTGAATCTTCTTTCACTTCATCTGAGATAACTATATATCCTGCATACTCTTTATTAACAGCAACATGCACTACAGTACCTATTGTTTCAACTTGTGCATAGGATATATTTTCTTTACTCATTAACTTGTAATTACCTGCTAAAACTTCTTTACCTAAAACAGTAGCTTTTATACCATGTCCTGAAATCTCTTCATAATTTTCAATTGATTCATTATCTATTTCCTTACTATATGCTTTAACAATAGAAGTTGCTATTGGATGATTAGAAAAGCTCTCAGCAAAGGCTGCATAAGTGATAAGTTCGTCCCTTGATACATTGCCTTGAGGTTGTATTTCTGTCACCTTAAATACACCCTTAGTTAATGTTCCAGTTTTATCAAATACTACAACTTCTACATTATTTAATGCCTCAAGGTAGTTTCCACCTTTAACAAGTATTCCATTTTTTGAAGCTCCACCTATACCACCAAAGAAACCAAGAGGAATAGATACAACTAAAGCACATGGGCAAGATACTACTAAAAAGGCTAATGCTCTATATATCCACTCTGAGAAGGTAGCTCCACTTATAAATAGTGGTGGTAATACAGCTAATGCTAATGCTGAGAAAACCACAGCAGGTGTATAATATCTTGCAAATTTTGTTATAAAGTTTTCTGTGGGAGCTTTTTTACTACTTGCATTTTGAACTAAATCAAGTATCTTAGCAATAGTAGAATCTCCAAATTCTTTTTCTACTTCTATAGTTAATAGTCCATTTTTATTAATAACTCCGCCTAGTACATTATCTCCTATTTCTACCTCTCTAGGAACTGATTCACCAGTAAGTGCAGAAGTATCTACCATAGAAATTCCTTCAATTACTTTACCATCTAGAGGAACCTTTTCCCCAGGTCTTACAACTATAATATCACCTATATTAACCTCTTCTGGTGATACCTTTTTAATATCACTACCAATTTTTAAGTTCGCAAAATCCGGCCTTATATCCATTAATTCTGCTATGGATTTTCTTGAGCGATTTACAGCCATACCTTGGAATATTTCACCTAATTGATAGAATAGCATAACTGCCACACCTTCTGGGAACTCACCAATAGCAAAAGCTCCTATAGTAGCTATACTCATAAGGAAGTTTTCATCAAAAATTTGACCTCCTCTAATATTTTTCAATGCTCTTAACACAACTTCTCCACCAACAAGGAGATAACTAACTAAAAACAATGATAACTCAACATAAAAATTAAATTTAAAAGCTGTAGCAATGGCAAAAATTGCTGCGCCAACTCCAAGTCTTACAAATTCCTTTTTGCTATTTTCATGCTCATGCTCATGATTATGATCATGGGATCTTTGCTTTCTGTTCTGATTTCCTTCTTCAGCATATACTTTTACATCAGGTTCAATCCTTTTAACAATTTGTTTAACTGATTCAATAATATTATCTTTATCGCTATTGTTTTCCACTTCTAGAATAAGTTTTTGAGCTACAAAATCAACTACAGCACTACTAACATTAGTAATATTTTGAGATTCTTTTTCAATTTTTGATGCGCAATTTGCACAGCATAACCCCTCAAGAATTATCACTAATTTGTTTGACTTTCCTACAGACTTTTCTTTAACTTTTACATGTGATTCTATTTTGTTTATTGACTCTATAGATGAAGCAATTAACTCATTAACTTTACTTATTTCTTCTAACTCCATAGTTAAAGTTTTAGTGACAAAATTTACTGATGCATTGGCAATTCCATCAATACTATTTAGTTTTGTCTCTATTTTTGATGCACAATGTGCGCAGTCTAACCCTTCCAAAATGAATTGCTTTCTTACTTTTCCAGGGTTTTTCTTTGTCGTTGTTCTCAATTCCATAATAGTATTTGATTTATTATTTGATTGAGATTTTATTTGTAATGATTTATCTTCTTTAACGTTAGGTTTTAAAACTTTATTACTCATTCCCATGCCCCCTAAATTCTTTATTTCTCATATAAATGTTCTAATCCTTGATCAAATATCCCCTTAACATGATCATCATCTAAGGAATAGTATACAACCTTACCTTCTTTTCTATTCTTAACCAACCTAGTTTGTTTAAGAACTCTCAACTGATGGGATATTGCTGATTGATTCATTCCAAGTAGTGCCGCAATATCACAAACACACATTTCTGCTTGGAATAATGCACAAATTATTTTTATTCTTGTACTATCTCCAAAAACCTTAAATAAATCTGCTAATTCATATAAATCTTCTTCATCTGGAATAGTTTCCTTTACTCTCTTAATCACATCTTCATGGATAGTATTACAATTACAGGTACTAATTATTTCATTTTCGTTATTCATTTATATATCACCTCATTAGAATGTATGCACACATGTTCATATGTTTATATATTCAGTATATGTATCTTCTTCATATTTGTCAAATATTTTTATTATAATTTTAAAAATATTTTTAAATATTTATTAAAATAAAAGAGGCTGTATATTTATGTTATATGAAAGATTTCTAATACAGCATTATTCAATTTATAAAGATCATATTTACTAATTGATTTGCATTATCTGCAAATTTAATAATATATCTAAATTGAGAAATAAAAAACTACCGTAAAATTCAATTCTGAATAATACGGTAGTTTAGCAAATCATAAAAATACTATATATCCTTTAAAGAAGATACCCTTGGTAGTATAGAGCGACCATTCCACCTATCGCCAATGCCCAAGTCTTTTGGGGTGACATTTTGGTAGCTTCCATTGATGCCTTGTATATGTATGCCACCATCGTTGTTAATGGTAACAATGGCATATAGCCCCTCATTATATAATACTAAGTCTTTTAAAAAGGGGTAATCTTCATGTATTTCCTTTGAGTAAGGGAAATGCTCATATTCAGGCCCAACCCATATATATGACATAGCATTAAGACCAAAGTAATATGTTTGTCCTATTTTTTCAAGAGAATCTCCATGGTCATGACCATTTACGCATAAAAGTACCTTTTTTCCTGTATCATTTATTCTGTTTATCAAATCTCTAACTTCACCCTTGTTATATACTCCTCTTTTAGCAAATTCATTTTCAAAACTATGGTGTGAAAAAATAATATAATACTCACTATCATCATTGAACTGCTCCTCCAGCCAATTAAATTCATAATCTGGAAGAATTGGATATATGTCCTGTGTTTTATCATAGTTTCTCTTACAATATGGTATATATCCATTATCAGTTTTTATAAAACATGTATCTAATACAATGAACTTAATCTTGTCCATTTTAAATGAATAATAACTATTGTCCATTTTTAAAAACTTCATAACTTCTTCTCTTGGGAATGAATCAGAATCATGATTACCAATGGTATGATAATAAGGCTTCCCTATACTATCAAGGATATCAAGTAAAAATCGATTTTCTTCTTTAGGCACACAAAAATCCCCAAGTTGGATAACAAAATCTATATCTAGATTTTTTACATTGGTAATGAAGTTTTCAAGCCTTTCATAACCATCATGGATATGATCATAATGTAAATCAGTAAATACTGCAAATTTAACGCTATCCATCAATATACCTCTTCTCATAGTTAATATAAAATTTCTAAATATAAATTAAGAAATTTAACCTTATTTTATTCATTAAAATAAAGGAATTATGTTTTATATTAAATATGGTAAAACTTCTGTATACTCTAAATCGAGAGAATCATTTATAAAATCTCTTAAGAGCTTTAAATGACCCGCCCCATATAAAACTAATACACGATCGTCATCATTACAAATATGCTTTAAGTTAGAAAAAATGTGAAGATTTCTTTTATACCATGAAGCAACGAAGTCAATCCCTATAGAATCATCTCCTATTTCAATATCATTAAAAGGTAGGAAGGAGGTTACATGTTGGAACTCATTAAACTCTTTACTATTAAAAGATTTATATATATCTTCAATGGTTGTTTCTTCTGTAAATAATCCATAGTACTTATTTGCAAATTTCATAAATGACTCATTAAGATTTTTGTATAAAGCATGATTTTCTTTAGCTTTCTTAAATACAAGAGGTTGAGTCCAACCATCATAATAATCAATACCATATATATAATTTAATTTATTATATTTCGCTATATCAAAAGCAAATTTAATACGTTCATCTACGGCATCATTAATGCTATAATCTGCTCCTCTTATACCGATTTCAGCTAATTGCTTACTTAAATCCAAATTAGACTTATATAAAAATTCTTGAAAGAGTTTATTATATTGCCCCTCTTCACTAGGTCTTAGTTCAACACATAATTTATTTGGATTAAATTTAGATATTTTCTTTATAATTTCTTTTAATTCATTCTGGCGCTTGTCATCTTGAATTTTAATAATGCTAGTACTCTCTTCAGTTTTAAAATGAAATGTACCTAAAATCATAATTTTTGCTTTGTTCATATATCCTCCTTCATACCTCAATATAGAGTTATGTGATAATCACCAGGTGAAATTCCTTGCAATTATATATTTACAATTACTATACTTTAAATGTGTTTCTAAAATTTATATTTAAAATATTCCCTAATGAAGTTAGCCATAGGATTTTTTTCATCTTCATCTCCTATGTAGTCTAAATCCGAATCATAAAAATATAAATAAGCTATACTTTTTTTATCTTCAGATACTCCAATCATTCCAAAGGATTTAGGAAATTCTGTATTTGAAGTATCATTTTCGTCTACAACTCTAAAATCATAGCTTTTCAAAGAAAACTCATATTCTGGAATATAATATTTACTTTCATCAAAACTAGACTTAATTTTTTCATCTAAAAAAGTATATTGCTCATCTATTTTTTTCTTTTCACTCTCAAAGGTATTATCATCATATTTTACAATTAATGCAACAGAGTCAGATTCAAAAATCAATAGGGACTTATGTGTATATCTATATTTGATATCCTCATATTTAGGCAAGTCCTCTAGCTCTGGCATAATATCTTTCGAATTTGAATCGATTGTTTTCCCAGTGTTGAGATAATTATCAATTTTTGAACTTGAATTACTACAACCAGTAATACAAAGAATAAACGTAATTATCATGACAATTAAATATTTTTTTCTCATTTAAAATCACCTCTTTAAAAATAAATAGTCCTGAATTCTTAAAATGTCATTTGCTAAATTTTAGTTCCTAAAACTTACAATTCATTACATATAGCATAAAGGTAGCCAATTTATCCCATGACTATTAATTTTTAATACTCCATCTCCTTCAAAGTGGAACAAAGAACTCCATTCATTATAACATAATTAGTATAAATTGTATATTAAAGCAAAAATGACCTTGATTTTTAATCAAAGCCATTAAATAATTTATTCTTTAAGTATCCCAACTTTAGGTAATTTATCAAGTTTAGTCATTACATGACAAGCCTTAAATTCACTGGTTAAATCTTGACCTGCAGTATTACCAAAGTGTTTTCCACCTGCCCACTCTGCTACCTTACTCACATCATATACTATACCTTCAATTGCCACATAAACAGGTTTCCCATTACTTCCATCAAACTGTGCTAATTCATCTAATGTAAATTCTTTCTGTTGTCTAGAGTAATTATGTCCTATAAGTTCTTCAATAGTTTTTAAATCAAAATAAAGTGCCATATATACCTCTAAAATATTTATATATATATATCATATGATTATAATAGAAAGTTGTTCAATTAATTAATGTTATAAACTTGAAACTAATCCCCTTATATACTTTTATTGCTTATTTATCTAATGAAATAACCGTAGATATTTACTTATGGAAATCATTTCTACAAACAATATTTGAATAATAATTAGCTTATTACGAATAATAATTTTTGTATCATAAAACTATTTTAAGGAGGACTATATAATGGGAATAGTAACTAATTCAACAGACAAATTTCAACCATGTATTGATGAATGTAACAAATGTGCACAGGCATGTCATGAGTGCTTTACAGCATGTTTAAATGAGCCAGATGTTGCAGCAAGAAAGAAATGTATAAGCATTCTTACTGAATGTGCATGTATGTGCCAAATGTCATCAGCAATGATGTCTATGAATGGCCAATTTACAAAAGAACACTGTCAACTTTGTGCTACTGTTTGTGATAAATGTGCTCAAGAATGTGAAATGTTTAAAGATGACCATTGTCAAAAATGTGCTCAAGAATGTAAAAAATGTGCTACTGAATGTAGAAACATGGCTAGTATGTAATAACCCATAATATAGAAGCCAATAGTGTTATACTACTGGCTTTTGTACTATTTTAAATTACCTTTAGGGTAAAAGTCTATTACACTTCTCAACTCCATCTTACAAATAGTACATCATTTAAGAAAATTGTGAACTAGATATCAATTGTTTTATTTCATCTTGTAATGAAGTTCAACAAATTGATTGAATCTCCTTATCCCCTTTAACTTTAGTTCTAACTCAAAATCATTTCTTTTAAATAAAGGTATTCCATGACCTATTAGTGTAGGTGATATAGTAATAATAAATTCGTCAACTAGCCTTTCTTTAATAAAAGAATTTAGAAGAACACCACCGCCAACAAGCCATATGTTTCCTCCATCCAGTCTTTTGATTTTATTTGTAAATTCCACTACATCTTGATTAATAAATTCTACATTCTCATTCTTACCTTTTTCTGATTTAGAAAATACATAACACTTTTTATTCTTATAAGGAAATTTACCTTTTTCTTTTTCAATAATCCAGTCATAAGTTCTTCTACCAATTAGAATAGTATCAACTGTATTGTAGAATTCAGAATATCCATTATCTCCTTCGCCTTCAGTTTTAAACAACCATTCCAAGGAATCATCTTCTGTAGCTATGTAACCATCTAAACTTGTTGCAATATATAGAACTAATTTTCTATTGTTGTACATCTATAAACCTCCATATTTATAAAATTTAATCTAATTTTAAAACACAATTAGTGAACAATATTCTACAATTATTCATTTGAAAAATCAACCTACTAACTTATTTATAAACAATTTCATATCACTTTCCAAAATAGATAACCCCTGAAACCCGCATGAACACAACAAATAGTTTAATAGTTAAATATATACATAGTTAAATAGGTTCATATTTTTATATTTAAATAGTTTTCTATATCGATATTTATATTTAAAACTAGGCAAGAATATATTTTTTTCATTTTAATATGTCACATGACTTATAAGCAATATCAGAAGAATACGAATTAAAGTTTATAGTTATTCTAATCAGATATTACAGCTCAAATTGCTCTTTTATTATCTGTGCAACAATTTCCGCCGAAAGATTGGTATTGTCAATTTTTATATAGTTATCATAAGGAATCTCACCATCATTACTTACACACCGATACTTGTTATCATCATTTATAAGCCTTTGATTTGACAGTTCTATATCTCGTTTTGAGATTTTATTTTTCAGACGATTTTCAGTAGCATTTCTTTCTAATCTGATTGCTTGAGGAGCAACAAGCTCCACATAACATATATCTGCATTATGTTTTCTGAAAATATCACAAACATATTCAACATAATCCCAATCAGATTGCTGATTAAATGCCCACATATATGTGAAAATTAATCCATAGTGTTCAGATTTTGCAAACTCTTCAAAAATAACTTCTCTCATGCCAGAGATAGCTTTTCCATTAAAATATCCGAATATCTCCAGTACAGGTTCAATCATCATATGATTATGGAATAAACGTAAATCCGTAATTTTAGCTAGTTCTTGTCCTACTGTCATTTTTCCAACAGCACTGTCTCCGATTATAAGTACTAATTTCAAAATATCACCTCTTTTATCAAATATAAATAATCTTTTTTTATCCTATTTCACTTCTGTTCCACCCCATTCAATAACGGTAAATCCCTTTCTTTCAAAAGATTTAAATTCTTGTTCTTCTATTTCTATAGGTTTATCTAATGATTTAAAGAGCATCATTACCCTTAATATCGAATCTGGCTTTGGAGTTATATTAAGCTCTGCTATATTTTCATAATCTTCCCCTGCAAAAGTAATCAGGTTGTATTTATTCTCTTGCATAATTGGTAGCCAATACACTATAAATTCGTTATATTCCCTTGGAGTTAACCCCATGTATTCAAGCTTTTCTTGCAGAAATTCTTCAGTATCTTCTCCTTTTACTACAAACCCTTTTGACATATCCCATTGATTTTTTGAAATCCCTTCCCAATATAAATAAGAATACTTCCTCTTATCTCCAATATTAGTTAATGTACCATCAGGTTCTGCTATTACATTCCAACCATCTTTGTACTCTGGATAAGTACAAGTAAGCTCTCCATTATAATCTAGTTTAACGCTAACTGATTGCTCTGAAGTTGGATACAAATAAATTACAGGTTTCTTAGTCATATCTTTATTTGTACAACCTGTAAATGTTATTAAAATAAGAGATAGTAATATTATAAGAAATTTTGCTTTATTTGTTTTCATATTAACCCCCTAAAAACTTTCTTTGTTATATTATTAATTTTTAAGATATGGTAAAAATATATCATTACACCAACATTTCATTGATTTCTCAATCCATGGCTGATTATAAATTTATATTCATCTTTCATTATTAAGTAAAATATCACAAATAGTTTTTAAATCCTCAATATAATGCAAAAGTGTTATAGAATATTCCTTGAGTTTTTCAGGATTTTTTTCATATCCTTGTAGTAGTGTATATTGTCGCTTATAATATTCCATCAATTTTTGAAAATTAGATGAATAGCTGCTTATCTCTTGAATCTTTTCATTATTAACTACGTATTGAATGTGTTGCATAATTTCAAGAAACTGGTCAGCAGAATATCCTACTGTTTTCTTAAAATCACGCAATACACATTGACGTTCAAAAACATTTCTTTTCATCCAACCATAATATTGTTCTTTATAAACTTTTACCACATTCAGAACAGTTGGAATAATGTTTTGATAATCATTACTTTTAGTGTTTTCACTACTATCTAATTTTAGTAGTAAGCCAGAATCAGACAAAACCTGTATAGCACCAATTTCTTGACCGTTATACCTATCAGCCATTAAAACTGATATAGCAAATCCAGTGCCAGCTTCCTCAACTCCAATTATGTGATCTTTATTCATTTCATAAAATTCTTCTGTTGTTATTCCCATATGAGATGACACAAGCTCTATTCCCTTCATTGCGGTTTCTGTTTTAATGAGTCCTGGACCGATAGTATATACTTTTATATTTGTACTTTCCAATTCTCCATATAGTGTATTAGACAATTCCACCTGTGCTGTTTTAAAGACTTCATATGCGCCCATAAAGGGTGCTGCACCAGAAGATGAAACAAAAACAATTGTCCCAGAACGCTTTTGTTTCATGAGTGGCAAAACTAATTGTGTTAATAGTAATGGGGCTTTGAAATTAACGGCATAACTCTTATCCCATACATCAATAGAAACTTCTTCTACTGTTCCCATAGTAGCTATGGTCGCATTATTAAATAAAACATCTATGCCACCATATTTATCTTTCACATGAGAAACTAGAGCATATATCTGATTTTCATAGGATAAATCAATTTCATAAAATTCTACAGAGTTTTTACCAAATATACTATCTAAAGTGCTTTGTGCACATAATATTTTTCGTTTATCTATTTCAGCCACAATAACCTTCGCGCCCATATAAACTAGTGCTTTTGCAGTTTCAAAACCTATACCACTCCCTGCACCAGTTAAAAGTATAACTTTACCTTCCAATTTATTTTTAAAGGATATATTTTTTTCTATAAGCATCATAATCTCCTTCTTTATAATTGTTAGCCAATTTCATTTTTGGTTTTAAATACTTATCTTTATAATAAGAAAGAAACTTAACTCGACTTCATATTATGTTTACCAATGAGTCCATATTTTAATACAATCAAATCCAAATAGCATTCATTCTCATGGATTTGATACATAATCCAGCCGACATTATTGCCCGTTTAGATATCCAAGATTATATAGTTTTCCTTACGTGATAAAAGTTCGAATCATTCTTTCCATTCGTTTTCAGACGTATTGTTTTCAGCAAAGTATGGTTCATACTCCTCATTTGTAAATAAAGAACGTATAAATTCAACATCACTCACCGTAGTCACACTAAATATAATACACATTAACTTCCCCTCATAAAATATAAATAATTTTCACCTTTGTTTACATATAGGATTTAAACCCCTATCGTTATATCTTCAAACACTTTAAATGCCATATAACTACCTGCATCACGATTGCATAAAACAGTACACACACTTTTGTTATGTGGATAATAAGCGCTTCTGAAAGAGACTCCAGGGTCACCACCCATAACATGAATTTTCATAACCATGTTATTACATGTATCTAACCATACACCATATCCATAGGCACTACCATTTTCTCCAGCTTTTATTTGTGGAGTACACATAGATTGTACATTCTGAACCGATAGCAGTTTTCCATTTATCAAAGCATCCCAGAATAAATACATATCACTTGCAGTAGTATATGCCCCTCCATCTCCACCGCCAATGATAGGCACAGAATAAATATTAGACTTTAAGCCTCCCTTTCCATTATCTGTATAACCAATTGCAGTATCACATGGAAGATTGTCCATCGAAAAATAACCGCTATTACTCATTCCGCATTTGTCAAAAATGTATTTCTGGATAAAAAGTGGAAAATCCACTCCTGAAACTTTTTCTATAATCATAGAAAGTATTACAAATCCACCGTTACTATATTTGAAGCGAGAACCAGGTTCAAACTCCATTTTTTTATTTTTAAGCAATCTCAAAAAATCACTTGGTGATTTCATGACATACATCGGAATATTCTCCCATACCTTAGCATAGTAAACATCAGATTCATTTTCTTCTTCATCAAAATAGTCGCTAAATCCCGATGTATGGGTAAGTAGATGGCGAATTATCACCGAATTATCCATATATGGGAAAAAGTTCGGCAAACAATCTGTAACCGAATCATCTAATGACAGTTTTCCCATTTCAATTAATTTTAATATGGCAATAGCAGTAAAAATCTTACATCCAGATGCTGTTGGAAATCTCGTATTTATATGATTTTTAATATGTTCACTTATATTAGCTTCCCCAATAGCTTCTTGTATAATTTTTTTTCCACTAATCGAGAGGAATATAACTCCAGAAAAATCAGGGTTCTTGTTTAATATTTGTGATTTAATAATATGAGCATCCAATATTTTCACACTCCACTTCAAATTTTACAATTATATTTATAGTATTTTACAGTTCAACCTCACCTATCCATATATAAATTTTACCATTAAATTTATACTATGAAAAACAATTTATGTTAATATAAATATTTCCTAATAATATATCATCCAGTTTACAAATAAGGATTTTTAATTTTATTAGTACTGAAGGTCTTTGAATTGCGAAATAAAAAATACCGCATATTCATTTTGAATAGTACGGTATTGTGAATAAATTATTTAATTGTATATTAGTTTGTCCATTTAAGAAAGGTACGACATAACTGAATAAAAAATATGTTATATCAACCCTACAAATTGGAATTTGATGAACTTCTCATTATACTCATACCTCTTTTTGATAATAAACAGATTCCTTATCTCTGTACATTTCCAAATACCCAAGCTTTTTATAAAATGAATTTGTTCTTGTATTCCAAATCGGAGTTTCTAAGCGCCATGTTGTAATCTTGGGAAACATATTTTCAATATATTTCATTGATTCTAATCCGAAACCTTTTTTATACTCTTTTGGATCTATGAATATTCTTCCCACATACATAATCTCCTTATTTCTTTTATCCTGAAATAAAACGGCTCCCCCAATGAGATAATCCTCCTGCTTTATAGTGTATAAATTATAACTTAACATCATTTTTTTATGCCATTTTTCAGAATCATAATTGGGTGGCCCTCCTACCTCATCGGCACCTACCATTACGTCTGTATCGAAAGCTCTCTTTGAAATATTGGTTACTATTTTGATTTCTTCTGGACTCGCTAACTTAATATCCAATTCACTCACCATCTCTCTAAAATTTCTTTATTTTCATCACTTGATGGATGTCCTAATATGACTGCTCTTCCTTGTATTTGTACATTATTAAAACACATTGCCACTAAAGTATTTTTAATAATTTGTTTATATTTCGCATAGGCTTTCGAAGTCATAAAATATATTTTCAATTCATTTGATGTGCAGTAAACAGTTCTAGCAGTAACTTTTCTATTTTCACAGGTTGCTAATACAACATTTTTTTGTTCTTTCAATCGATCAATTATTTTAGCCCTCATCTCTGTATATTCAAGACTCCTCATTACTTTTCACCTCACAAAATATAAATAATCTTCCCTACAAATTACTATTTATAAATCATTAATTCATCATATAATACCACTATGACTTAACTCATAAAAAAAGTGTATCATACTAACTGTTTTATTGCACTAATTCCCAATATGCTTATGTTAAGTTTTATCTTTAATACCGTATTATTTAGTTTTCAAAGAACATTATTATCACTCTAAATTCAATTAGTTATGTCGCTTTTTTCATAAATTATAACGTAACTAATATATAACTAATTTTATGCTTTTACATATTACTGAATAATACGGTATCTAAATTTTTTTAAGAATTTATAATTTTTCACCAAAGGCATATAAAACAGACTTTGTATGTGGTATGCCTCCTGCTTCTTTCATTTCTCTAAGTTTTTCAAAAACTTCTGATTTAAAGTCTTCAAGCATATCTTTTGGTATCTTTTCTAGTGTGCTTATAGCGCCATGAGTCCAAAGTTTATCCCACCATTCTTGTTCATCTTTGTATATAAAAACTTTTTCTTCACTTATAACTCGTATATTTTTAAATCCAGCTTGATTCAAAATTTTATATAAACCTTCTTCTGTATCAAATTCAGGGATATCCTCTGATTGATACTCATCTAATTCATCTTCAAATACAGGTAAATATTTATCAAATAATTCATTTAGCCACATAAATTTTTCATCTTTTTTTCTAAGAAATGTAGTTAATGAGAATCGACCACCACTTTTTAGAACTCTCATGAATTCATGAAAGGCAACTTTATAATTTGGTAAGAAGAATACTCCAAATCCACAGAGTATATGCTGAAAAGTTTCATTTGCAAATTCTAATTTTTCAGCATCCATTACCATTGCATGTACATTTTTTACACCTCGGCGTTGCATTTCTAAATCAATTTCATTAACCATTCCTTCAGCTATATCAATACCTTTAACAACTCCACTCTTCCCAACTTTCTCTGCTGCTGAAAAAAGTGAAGCTCCTTTTCCTGATGCAACATCTAAAACTCTTTCGCCTTCCTTTACATCTGCAAATTCAACCAATCTCTCTCCAAAGTATGTAAAGTATCTTGGACCACTACCATCAAAAACTGCTGATACCTTATTAAATATATTAGTTATATCTTTTTTTATTTCTATACTTTTGTCTTCCATAAATTTCTCTCCTACCAAATAAGTTAATCAATTATTTTTTAATACTAAATATAATGAACTCATACTATATGTTAACCCAATATATTCAAGCTTTTCTTGCAGAAATTCTTCAGTATTTTCTCCTTTTACCACAAACCCTTTTGTATAATTATTAATCTTTAAGATATGGTAAAAATATGTCATTACACCAACGTTCCATTGATTTCTCAATCCATGGCTGATTATAAATTTTTTCATGTTGACAGATGATAAATAATAGTACCTGTAAGCTTAAACATGTTTGAATAGCTTTTTTATCAACCTTTATACTGCAATAGGATTCATAACCCTTCAAAATTTCTTTATTTAACTTGTCATTATTGATATGACTGAATATTGATGCTAAATCCATTTCTGGAAGGCAATATCCTGATAATGAGAAATCAATTGGAACTATTGCTTCATTACATAAAAGGAGATTTGATTTTCCAAGATCAGCATGAACAAAAGAAAATCTATTTTTATCTTTATCCATCTTCATCTTAATTTTTAATAAAGTATCTATAATAATTGCCCCATGCTCCTTATCATAATGCTTAGCTGCTATTGCATACCTGGCCTCTTCCAATAATTTATCAATCATTTCTGCTCCATATATATATCTATTTTCTATCTTTACCTTACTCATAGATTTATGAACACTACCAATCATCCTTCCTAGCCTCAAGGCTAATTCATTGGTAATTTCCACATTTTCTAAAGTCTTACCCTTTACCCATTCCAAAGCAGTAACCAGACTTCCATCCCTTAAAGTGGTAATAGGTTCTCCACTTTTGTTTCTAAATACTTTTTGTGTCCCTAATTGAGAAGTGTTTTCCAGATAAGTAAGTACTTCCATTTCACTTTCTACAAACTTATTCTGTGCAACTCCAAGACGCAAAAAATCCACTGAAAAACCCTTTGATGGTTTATGTATCCTGAGAACAAATTGTCCATTATCATCAGTAATACAATATGTCATATTTTCATTATGACGCACAAATCTTGATGTGGGATTTACAAAATTGTATTTTTCTATTGCTTCTTCAATCATAATTTTTTCTCCTGAATATTCAGTATTTAAGGACGTTAATTATTTTATAATTGCTTAATGTTGTATGAATATTGCTAATCTTTATTAAATAATAATTTAGTAAACTAAAGTATACATCTATAGCATCTATATCTTTCTTTAATTTCAAAACCTGCATTCAACACAAAATTTAGTTCGTCACTATTATCTTCATCAACAAAATATAATATTTCTTTTACGGAACCAAATTCATTATATAATTCCATGAGCATTTCATTGATTAAAATACTTTCAATACCTTTATTTTTATATTCATTATCAATAAATAAACCAACAACGTCTGATAAGTCTTTGTTACCCTTAGTAAAAATGCTTCCATGAATCTCTTCGTCTTTTCTAAAGACAAGTACTTGAAAATAATCCATATCATTTTTCAAATTTGTGCTATTGTAATAAATACCTAATGGAATAGCATGTTTATCATGAAATATAGCATATTCTTCAAAATTATCTTTAGTAATTTTATCTACGTTATCATGCCTTTGATTCCAATGAGTTTTTAAATTATATAAGTTTGCCACAATACTAGATTCGATACATTCTATATTCTTTTTCTTAAAATATTGGTTTGCATTTTCGTTAGAAAATGGTACACCTATAAATAGCTTATATCCAGACAATTCCTTACTTATGTAATGAATCATTTCTTCTGCAACTTGTTGATAATCGTCTCTTATTAAAAACTGTAGTGTTTGTGCATATTTTTCATCAGGTATCCAAAAATAAGTGCATACGCCCCATAGTACATCATTTTGATAATAGGCTATTATATTACGATTCTTCTCATTTAGAGCCTTTTCAAGTTCTCCTTTAAGCTCCTCTATTGAGTTTATCCTTGGATAACTTGCATGTATATTGTCCTGACTTAATTCCCATATAAAATCAATTACTTCCTCAGATGTATAAACGTTTTTTATCATTTTTATCCCCCATTATTAATTATTTTGAAATCCTATTTAAATATATTTATTAATCTAAACTCTAATTTCCTATTAAAATGTCACATAAAAAATTGAGGTGTAAATTGCTTGTTACTTCACTTGTAATATTAATATAATAGTTTCACTAATTCATTATAAGATGAACTACCATCAAGTATATTCTTATATGTGCTTATCCAGTAAGGTATCAACCCAGCTCTATGAGCTACTGCTTGTGAGGCAATATTAGATGATGATGCACAGTATATGGGTAAAATGTTTTTGCTTAATATTTTATGCATTAAATGATTTACAAGTACTGTAGCCAAACCACCTGTTCTATAATTACCTTTTACATCTATACCCATTTCCCACATATTATTGTATTCCTTAGATGCACCAGCAAGTCCTATGATTTCTCCATCCTTCATAGCAAAAAATACAATTGCAGTAGATGCATTTCCACATTCATCAAACTCTAATGAATTATTAAATCCTTTAATTTCTCTTAATTTATTTATCTCATTTCCTTCTAAATAGAAATATTCGTATTGTGGTAATAAATCACATAACTTCATTTCTTTCATATCAGGAATATAATAAATTGATTGACCATATATTAAAGGGCATTCAAATACCTCATCTCTTGATTTCCCAACTAATAAAGTCTTCACATTTTCCATAATTTCATCTGAAGCTGATACAATAATTGTTTTTTCAATGCTCGTAATTTCCAAAAATGGATTTTGTTGAAATTCATTTAATTTAATTGGTTTATGAAAAATTAATCCGTTATGATCAAAGATTTCTTGTTCACAATTTAAGTGTTCTCCAAGATTTTCTTTCACAATTTTTTTAATTTGCATCTTATTCATTTATCCATCTCCTAAGTTTTATCTATCCATGTATTATTTAATAATCTTTACTTCACCTTACCTACACGCAGTGAATTAATAATTCCTAATTTTCAAATTTTTCAACATAGATATATTCTGATTTTTTTCATCTCTAACTTCATATTCTAAACTTTTATATAGTGAATAAGCGGGTTTATTGTATTTAAAAACATTGAGTAATATTTTATTAAACCCCTTTTCTATTGCTTCTTTTTCAAGCATAAGCAAGGTCTGTTTTCCATAACCTTGTTTACGGTACTTCTCAAGTATTAAGAAATCGCAAATAAACCCTATATCTTCCTTATACTTTTGATACCAGATAAATCCCAAACTTTCATTGTCCTTATTTACAATCACATAAATATAATTATCTTTTGTGCCCTTTCCTTGTGGGAGCAATTCATTAAAACTTTCTTTTGCATCCTCCAGTGCATTTTCTTCACTAGATAGACCCGCCTTTATTAAATCTTTGGAATAATCTAGAATATCCCACTGAGCAAATCTATCAAACTCAGCATCACTCATTTCTCTAAATTTTATATTGAAGTCTTCCATGTTCTTCCTCCTTAAGTATAGTTTTAATTATACTAATTATAACATGATTTACAATATTATATATATATTACCCAGGGATAGCTGAAAAAAATACCTTTAAAGATAGGATTTTAAACTTTTCAAATCAGATTTTAGGGATGATTAAAATTTAAATAGATTGGATAGTGAACTGAATTAAATGGTTGAAGCAATGATCTTGCTATGATAAAATATAAAAATAACCACTAGGCAAAATATTTGCAAAGGGGTTGTGTCCCTAAATTACCCTGTGGGATGTTTTTGTATTTGGAGTTATTAGGATTAATGAAAGAATAGCAAGAATAAAATTTTTAATGGAAAATAATTGTTTTAAAATGAAATTTTAAAAATGGAGTATAAATATAGAGCTTCATATTGAATGGATTCAAAGATGACGTATAGATTAAGGAGTAAAATATGAATAATTTTGGAACTATATTAGCCGTTATAGGTGCAGTGGGATTTATTGTAGCAATTTGGATATTATTTGGATGTCTTTACTTTAAAAAAAGAAATTTTAAAACCGGTTTATTGCTTTTACTTGTTTCTTTGCTGCTTGTGGCAGGTGGGGTTTTTATTGGTGTACAAGGTGCATGGAATAGTGCATCAAAGGGAATAGCCTTGTCTGAAGAAATTATTGAAATTATTGAAACTAAAAGCGTAGAAGAAACCACGCAAGAACAGCAAGCAAAAGTAGGTAGCAGTGTATTTTTAAAAATTGATGAAGATGATTGGGCTAAATATGAAGATAAAATAATGACATATTACATTGCCTGGCAAAAAAGCTTAAACCCTCAGGCAGAAGATGAAGCTATAAAAATCGAGTTTAAAAATTTGAGAGTGAAAGCCCTTTTAAATTAATCGATTATTTAAGATTAATGCAAATCAAAATTTATGGAAGCGCAATATGAACATAGTAAAATTCTTGTTGGCTAGGACGTAGATGGATAACCTTTTTATATTTTCATATGAAATTCATGTTTAAAATTTTTACAGTTGCATTTTAAAAAAGACACCCTATTGTAAAATACTAGGTATTTTAAAATAGGGTGTCTGTATTCTTAAGCCTTTCATTAACCTCTTCACTAGTATTAAGTGCTACCTCACTAGGGGATGCCCAATTTCTAATTTCCCTATTAAACCTTTAAGGATGCCTCTCTCTTGTAATATTATAAACCTTTCTTCTATGAGCCATTATTTCTTCATCTTTTCCACAACTATTTTACCACCCAAGGCACCATTAAAATTATTGTTTATTAACCGAGTATATAGAGTGTGGTGAAGATCATTAAAGCAATAGCAAGTACAATTCCTACAATTAAATTTTTTAATTTTCATTCCCAAGAGTGAAGAATATGCTATAGTTTCAAACTAAAATTAAAATCTCCTAATATGAAAATGTCTGCAGCAGTAATAGTCCAAAAATTAATACTCCTGCTATACCAGAAAATCTATAGAAAAAAACCTTAGGGTCCTCCTTATCTAATTCTTGTAGGATAAACATAACTCTAATTGTGTTCATAATTTTCAAAGGTTTTATAATTATAAATATACTTATTAGTATCAATATAATACAAAGAATTTGGTCTAATAACATAAATATACCACCTATAATTTTCAATCCATCTAATTATTTATTAATCTTTTTGTTTCTTTTAAATTATTATCTATTTTCAAGTCTAGTCTTTCACCTTTTTTATTCCAATTGTATTATACCGTCTGCTTACTTAAATAATCTTGTTTAGTTAATTCAACAATTTCATCTGAAACTCTTTTAAAGCCTACTTTATTAAACACTTTTTCTGCGGATATTCTGGATTTTGGAAAATCATAGAATACCTTATCTGCTCCTAACTCATTGAATGCAACATCAACTAATAATCTTAAGGCTTGTTCACTAAATCCATTGCCCCTATGTCTTGCTTCGATTATTATATTAACACAGTAAGACTTTTTTTCACTTACATATCGTAGAGCAACCTCACCAACAGGTAAATTTTCATCAGTCTTAATAATATATGCATAATATCTTTCTGGAGTATTATTAACCCATCTAAAAAACCAGTCTCTCCAAGTATTTTCCTTAAAATCTATACATCCTGTTCCATCAGTGTCTTCATACCCTATATTGTAAATCATTGTTTCTCTATCTGATAAAAGTTTTCTTCTATAATCTAACTCTTCAAATTTAGGTGTCTTTAATTCCACTTTGATATTTTCCATTTATGCTCCCCCATATTAGATAAATTAGTGTAAAGTTTTATGCACTTTTTATTTTATAAATTATTTGCATATTAAGGTTTCTATAGTGTTTTGTATAATATGAAAATTACACTTCCCAATTACTTCTTACAGACAGTATATTATTTAAGAAGAGTGTGAATTAATTATACGCCCATATCATCTATAAGCCATGGTGAATTTTCATCTTTTCTTATAACAAAATACCACCAATCATATATCCCACTATTTTGGGGACTCGCTCCATCATTTTTATACTTTACTTCATACTTTACTTTGTAAACTTTAAGGTTATTTTCTGTTGTTCCATTTGTACTACCTCGTCCATTATGCAAATAACCTTCTTTAACTTTTTCGTTCATTTCCTCTTCAATGCTTATTATCTTAGTGCTGTCCAAATTATCAAAGCCCCAAACTACATTTGGAGCGTTGAAATGCTCTGTTAAAGTAGTTAATAACTTATCTTTATTTTTTTCATTTTCATACTTAAAATAATTCTCTACTACAGTTTGAGCAGAATCACCTTTAGTATCAATTGACCTATTGCTCTCACTTGAGCAACCGACAAGAAGGATCAAAGTAATAATAATAAGCATAACATTGAAACTTATATTTCTCTTCATAATACCCCTCCTATGAATTAACTTTTTCTTTTTCCCATTATAATACATTCCCATTTGAAAACATAGTTGTATATACTTATTGTAGCATAATTACAATAAAATGTATGTATACAAAAAAGCACCCCTATAAAGAGATCCTTTAAATATTGTCTTTTACTATTTCTTACATTAAATAATTATTTTAACTCTTCCATAATCCTTTTAATATCAAAATCCTTATCTTGGATTTTATAATATTTTTCCTTATGCTGATCTTGTTCTCGAAAACCAATTACGTTATCATCATAAAATGTAATAGAAAATACATCTTTAGTATAAGTAGTGTATTCATCTTCATCATAGCTTGCCATAAAATTAAGACTAAATTTAGACCAATCCTTAGGCCTCCTAGCTTTTTTATAAGATAACTCATCAATTATACTGACTAACTTATTTACTTTGTCATCTTCAGTATTATCTATCCAAGTTGAATTATCTAGTAAATCTGAATCTATTTCATCTTCTTGTCTATAGGTATAGTCATATGCATTTACTTGTTTATAGGTGTAATCATAATTATTTTTTGATATTAAGTTATTTGTAGGAAAAATATATGGTATGTCAATCCATACAATTATAGCAAAGAAAATAAAAATAACTATTCCCCAAATGATTTTTTTCTTATTCACAAATAATCCTCCTAATTTTATAAGGTAGTTTAAAGATGTTTCACTTATATTTTATAGTTTCAATATTGTATACTTATTATAGCATAAATGCTATATAATGTATGTTTATATTTATAAAAGTTACTACTATAAATAACACTTTCTATCTCACAATTAGGCACTTCAATTTCTACACTTCCTAATGTCGGTTGCAGTATTCCAATTAAACATTTTAACGTAGTACTCTTACCAGCATCAGTAGGTCCAATATGGATTAGCAAATATTTATTCTATACTCTCATTTCCAAGATATACTACCGTTTCTTCAGCATTATATAAATTCATTATCTGTTTTCTTAATTTTGAAGGATATAATGGCTCATTCATAAGATTTTCAATAGGTAACCAATCAAATCCAATTTGATTATAATCACCAGTAATTTGAGCATCAGGTATTTCTTTGATGTACTCACACAAAAATACTAAATCAACTCTATGAAATGACTCCCCTGTTACTCCTTCAATTACAAATTCAAGGGTTTTGGGTTCAACAATCAATCCAAACTCTTCTTTAACTTCTCTTCTAACAGCCTCTTCCAAAGTTTCTTCAGATTCTTGACCACCTCCAGGCATTATATAAAAAATATCACCGTTATCATTGATTTTTGATGCTAACATTTTCCCATCTTTAATAATCAATGCCTTTGCAGAATTACGTATTTTTCTTTCCATTCTCTTACTCCTTTTATATCTACAAATATAAATAATATTTACTTGGTTCTATCCTATAATTTTTCATTTGCAAACATGGTTACATATACTTATTGAAGCAGAATTACAATAAAATGTACTTATTTAAAGCATCCTATCAACTATTTCATTTATAGCATCAATTACTATCTGAGGCTTATCCTTCTGTATATAATGACAACAATCTTTAACCATGATGTGTTTACTATAATCCGATAATGTTACTATGTCATTTTGATAGTTTAACCAGGTTTCTTCCGAAATGGCAGCAGACTCTTCACCTTTATGGTCAGCAGTAAGTACAATTATTGGAATATTCCTTAAAGCATCCTTTTTTCTTATTTCTTTTACTTGCTTAGCACTTATTAATAATTTATCAAAAGTTTGCTCTTCTCCAATCAATTGTTTTCTCACCATTTCTATTTCTTCAGCAGAAGAACGGTTTACCCTATCTTCAAATTGATTTTCATGTGAACAGTCAATAAATATAATACCAGCTAATTCTTTAGGATATGTACCAGCAAATAATCTTGCATTATAGCCTCCTATTGAGTGTGCAACTATAATATAGGGTGCTTTAACCTTTGCTTTATTTAAAAGGGTATGTAACTCGTGAACTTGCTCTAAACTTGTTCTTGATAAATCACCTATAGCACTATTTCTCAGCTGTGCTCTATCATAAGAAAATGTTATTGTAGTTTTTGAAATTTCTTGCTGAACTAACTTCCAAACTCCATTATCATCGCCTAAACCTGATTCAAATATCACAGTTGGCGTTCCTTTTACCTCACATTTATATTTATTTCTATTATCTTCAACATTCCAATGACATTGATTCTGTTTCCAATTAACATCCTGACTTGCCAAATCTCTATTCGTACTTCCTCCACTCAATGCTTTTACTCTATCGTCCATATTAGTACCCCTTTCATAAATTCCTATTTTAAAGTAATTTTAATAAAAGCACCCCTATAAAGAGATGCTATAAATATCGCCTTTTACTAATTCTTTATATTAAATAACTATTCCCCAAATGATTTTTTTCTTATTCACAAATAATCCTCCTACTGTTAAAGCGTGTTGCAGAATTTTTTGCAACACGCTTATTTCTGTCGATTATATATTAAACTATTTTTCACCAAAAGACATAGTATATTCCATTTCTTTTGTATCCTCATGAATACGTTCATCTACAACTATAAAATCGTTTTTATCATAGAAGTTTATTGCTCTTTTGTTTTTTGTAAAGACATCTAATAGGAGATATGGATACCTAGATTTACAATGATCTATCAGTTTCTGTCCTATACCTTCTTTTTGATATTCTTTTTTCACAAAAATTCCTGCTATATAATTTTGTTCTACAATTCCTATAAAACCCTTTATAATATTATTTTCTTCATAAACATAAATATCAGCAGATGGCAACATTTGTTTCACCATATCATAATTTTTAATCCAGTATTCTTCCGGTATAAAACTGTGAGCGTTAATGTTAGTTTCAAGCCAGATTGCCATTACATCATCTAATTTACTTATATCAAATTTTTTAATCATTCTATTCTCCTTCATTTTTAAAAATATTAAAAGTAAGAGTAGAATACACTCATGAAGTTCACCCTTTCTATTGCTTTTCTAATAATATATTTTATACTATTAGAAAACTCTATTAAGTTAAATAAATACTATTAACTATATTACATCATATCATATTATTTAGTATTTCTTATTATATTTTTCTTATTTCTTCAATAATCTAATCAATAAACTTTAATTTATATTGTTCTATGGATATACATTCTTGTCAGATTTTTTTCACCCTCGGCTTGGACCATACACAGAAACTCCCAACCATGACGCTCATAAAAAGACGTGTGGTCTGTAACAAGATAAAGTGTATCAACATTTTTTTCTTTCATATCATCACATACATAGTTCAGCATTTTACCAGCAATTCCTTGACAGCGATAATCATCTTCCACATAAACAGCACATACATTAGGAGTTAAATCTTTTCTGTTGTGAAAATCATTTTCTATTACACCAAGTCCACCTACAATTTTATCTCCTATTATTACTATATACCATTGTGGAACAGCAGTTTTATTTTTCATACATTCATCTATGCTTTCAATATATGCTTCAAGGGGAATATTCCACTTTTCATGAAACCAATTTGCCGCGTAGTTTTTCAATTCAGGGTATTCCTGTAATTTTATAATTCTATAATTGCTCATTTTTCACTCCTTATAAATTATAATTTTATTTTATAAAATAAACTTCTTCTATCTTTTATACTTTACTTTTACAATTCTTATTATTAGCTTCTACTAATTCATAATCTACTTTCTTTATATTACACTTTCCTTTTTTATTGGTTCAATAATTCATAATAGTATGAAGGCACACCATCCTCTTCAAACTCCTCAAGCATCCTAAATCCCACACTTTCTAAGACACCTTTAGATCTTGTGTTATTTTTATATGTGAATGCACATAACTTGCTGACATTATATTTTTCAAATACAATGTGGCAAAATTGTGTTAACGCATTCTTACCAATCCCTTTACCCCAATATGTCTTATCAAATATAACTATACTTACAAATGCCTGTTTCTCATCAGCTTCATCGATTCCATAACACCAGATATCACCTATGTATTTATCATCAAAATAAATAACCTTCCCAAAACTCCTTGCACCAGGCTTTAATGATTCCTCATACATCTTAACTGCTTGGTCTAATGTATTCCTTTCAAATGGAAACATAGCTTCTACTTCTTCGTCCTGGGATTGTCTCCAAAATATTTTTACATTTTCAAGTTTGCGAGGTTTTAGTGATAAATTTTCCAATTTTACATTCCTCCAATTATAATACATTCCTCTCGATTTATACCTTATTTCATATATTTTCTTAGATATTTTCCTGTATAGGATTCATCACACATTATAATATCCTCAGGGGTTCCCGCTGTTACTATTTGACCATCATTTTCTCCTGTATCTTGGCCCATATCTATTATATAGTCTGCGGTTTTTATCAAATCCAAATTATGTTCAATTACCTTTTTTAGTGGCATATTATCTTATAATCATAGCTTATGTCAACATTACTTTTTACCATGTTCCAAACAGGGCATAACGACTCTTCCATCAGTTTTATAGTCCTTTCGATCTCATCAGTCTGTACGTCCTTTGATGCAATTTCAAATATTAAATGTATACTTTTAAAATATGTAGGATAGATTTCTCTTCTTTCACCTGAAGCGATTACTTTTAATTCAGATACAGTTTTGTTCATCTTCCTAAGCAATAAAGCTAAGGTCATCCCACTGCAGGTTGCCAGACTCATAAGAAATAGCTCAAGTGGAGTATACCCATCGCCATCCACGGAATCAATGATTATCTCCTTATTATAACGTGATACCCCTGAAAATTTCACCTTGTCATTTATAAGATCTGCTGTTACTGTCAAATTATTACTCACAATAAAACCTCCTAAAATTACATTTATACTATTTGATAATATTTTATTTTTTTACAACTATGTATTAACTCACAAGAAAAGTACAATATATTTACTACTTTATTGCATACACTTTTCATACATTTGGTAATATATGCTATTTTTCTAGCATTGTTTATTATAAGTCTATTTTATTCATCATATCTTTCATAAAATCCAGTGATTAAGCTCATAATTCATTTTATCTGGCTTAAACACATTAGAAACAGCTTCTGCAACTATCGACATTTCTTCAAGGTGTTGAACCTCTGATACCATCCTAAGATAACATATCCAGTTTCAAGTTCCATAATAAAATATGGATCATTTGTAATATTCTTTTGTTGTTCACATATCTTGCATTGCATATTATAATCCCCTGAATAAAATATAAATTTTATACTTCTAATTATTTTGCAACTATTTATTTACAATCATAATTATAATACTTATTATAGCATGATTACAATAAAATGTATTTACATAAAAAAAGCACCTCTATAAAGAGATGCTCTAAAATAAATGGCTTCAATTTTTAATCAAAGCCATTAAATAATTTTATTCCTAAATAATCCTGACAATCCTCTAAAACATACATAGGATCAGTATGTAAAGTATTAATGTCTAAATATCCATAGGTTGTTTGTCATTAGTAATAATAACAATAAAATCACTAAGATAGTTCCTATTGTTGCAATTATATTTATGAATTTTTGTGCCTTAACACTATTTTTAAATGCTTTTTCAATTCCTTTATATATCATTAATCCAATTATTCCGCCTAAAGTATTATTAATTATATCTGTAATATCAGAAGCCCCAACATTTAAAATAAATTGGAATACTTCACATATTAAACTAATTAAGAAAAACAAGAAAAGTTTTTTTCCAATACTCCATCTTTTAAATAAAATTCCTGCATATATACCAAGTGGTACAAAAATCACTACATTCATAATGATTTCACTAAAAGCAATTTTACCATTTAAGATTAAAGGTTCACTAAAAGGAATTAAGTTTATACTTCTCATATTTCTCAAAGAAGGTAATCGTACATTAAATTTAAATACTATAATCCAAAATAATGCAATCAAATAAATTATAAATAATACATTAGTTAACTTGTTTGTTTTATTATTATCTTTCATATTGTTCCTCCAATGTTTTGCAAATTCATGTTTAACCATAAGATTATATAAATAACTACTAGTTCGCATTTTTTATAATTATTCATTTACAATTACTTATTATAGCACATTATAACAAACTATATCAAAATACAAAAGCACCTCTATAAAGAAATGCTCTAAATATGGCTTATTATATTTTATAACTAAAAGTGAAAATACCTAACAACAATTTCATTATCTTTCATTGCAACAATAGAATAAATTGTATTTAACCTTTAACATATTTTCCATCTGTTTTTATCCACATTATAGCATATTTTCAAATACCGTACTGTTCAATTTTCTAATTACATATATGTTACGTCATTTAAGAAAAAAGTAACATAATTACAGCTGCTATTAATTCTATAATTTTACTAATAATCTATTTTTACCCTAAAATACTTTTCAAGTGTGTCATCAATTTCTTCTTCATTTTTTAACTTGACTTTCTTTATTACTTTTGCATTTTCATAAAATTTTAAAGTGTTGCCTACAAGTGTAATATTAGATGTATCAGTAAAAATTGATATCTTTTTATAACCAGTAAAAAGCGATTGTTGATGTTTTTCACAGAAGAAAGAAGGCATGACATAATCAATGTCCAGTTGAGGTTCTTCTGTAAAACCATAAACTCTTTTCCAACTCTTACCTTGCTCCTTCTGCCAAAAAGTATGTCCATAAAAGTCATCATGCTCAAATATATATTCACTTCTCACCCACACATCACATATATAGATACCATCATTCGTTGTAACTTTAAGTATACGATGGCTTCGCATCTTAATAGTAGTCTCATCATTCGCAAAACGCCCTGCTAAATTTGTAACATTAAATCCAAGGCTTTTTAACAAATTACTATATAATCCGTTTAACTCAAAGCAATACCCGCCCCTATGGTTTAATATCATTTTTTGAATAAGTCTTCTGCATTAAGAGACAGCGGAACTTGATTTAAAATATCCAAGTTTTCATATGGAATATTTTTTAAGTGAACAATTTGTAATTTATAATTTTAGTTCAAAATCTCCTTTAATCCTGAATTTCTTTGCCATGAATGATGCTTATAATAGGAAATTATCTTTACATAAAGTGTTATAAATTTCATGCAACAATAATTTTACTGCTTTTACTACCTTTAAGACCTCCCTTGTGAGCTTTGCGAGGCATAGTTAAAGTTGTACTTTTTTTATGGTCGTCTTTAAAAAGTTCTCTAAAAAAGCCTCGTCAATTTCCCACAACATAGTGATGTACAATTCAAAAAAACTTGAAATATTATCTAATCTATTAAATATATTGGAATTTGTTAGCTTAGCATTATGCTCATTTTCTTTGTTGATTTTTTAGAATGATATAACTAAAAATCAAAGTAATGATATATACAACAATAAATACAGCAATGGCATAAATATCTGTAGGATAAGGAGAAATTACCTGTCTGCATAATAACGAAATCGCAATAGAAATTGGCATAAATAAACCAATGGCTAAATTAGCGAAGTTTATTACAAGTGGTATTTTTGATTGAGAATATATCTTTCCAATGAAGTAACCTACAATACCGACAATTTGTATAATCATTCCACCCCAAATAGCTTCAGCAGATTGCTCTTCATACCAACCGCCAAATGCGCAAAATAAACCGATTGCTAAAAATGCTACAGAAGATATTAATAAAATTTGTGCGGTAACATCATTTTTGTTCCCTTGAAGTGTAATTTTGCTTATGCTGATCTCTTGTTCATCTTTCAAAAGATAATCTGTTGTTACATCAAAAATATTGCTTATTTGTACAATTTTTTTCCATATCGGGATTTGATTCACCGAGCTCCCATTTTGAAATAGCTTGTCTTGATACATTAATTTGTGTAGCAAGTTGTTCTTGCGACATACATTTTGATTTTCTTAATAATTGTAGTTTTTCCCCAAATGTCATAAAGACCACCTCCTGTTTTCTTGCTTTTAGTTTAGCATTTTGCTCAGTTGCATTCTACCAAAGAGACCTTGAACTTTCGCAACTGCCAGTTGCAGGTCTTATTCAAAGCTATTTCCAGATAAGTATACTTGTCACGTCATTTAAGAAGATAATGAACTAACTAAACTCAAATTATGATTATTCTGTATGGTTGGTATCGTCATTACCTGAACATATTTCAATAAGGTTTCCTTCGGGGTCTGCAACATAGCAGATTCGCATACCATAAGATTCAGTAGTAGGCCTATAAATTGGTTTTGCTCCTGCATTTATAACACGTTCAAATTCCATGTCTACATCAGAATACTTAGGAACATCAAAACAAATCTCCATATTACCGTTTATGCCTTTACTCCAATGAAATACCTCAGGTATAGAATTTTCAAAACATAAGTTTAAAGATTATGATAAATTTAATGTTAAAAATTTTGCATTTCAGGATTTTGAGTGTCCTGCTAATTCATTTGACCTCATCTTTTCAGCATCAGCCTTTCACTAGATTCCTGAAGATATAGGATATACCAAAGTATTTGACATACTAAAAAGCGGTGGTATTTTTGCACGATTTGCTAATCACCCATACAAAGATAAGAAACGCAATAACATACATATTGCATTTGAAAATATATATGCAAAGTATAGCCTGATTCATTAGGTGGAGATGAATATAGTGAGGAAAATGCTAAAAATATAGCAAATATAGCTTACAAATATGGATTTATAGATGTAAGTTATAGACTCTATCATAGAACAAGAACTTTTACAGCTGACGAATATACATCATTATTGGGTACTTATTCAGACCACATTGCTATTGAAGAAACCACAAGAATGAAATTCTTTGATGAAATAAAAGAAACAATTAATGACAACAGTGGTATTATTACTATATACGATATAATAGATTTACAACTTGCAAGAAAACAATAACTTCCTGTTATGATAATAACAGGAAGTTAGCTAAATTCCAATTTATAGAATTAATTTACCCACTTTTGCTCTTAGAGGGGGTTTTGTCGAAAATGTTGGCTCTCTCCCTCAAAGAACATAATTTAATCTCTACTTCGCATATGCTAAAATTATTCATTTAAATCTATTTGTTAAACTGGAATATATATATTATATAATTATTATTAGTACCATACTATCCAATTTTCAAAGAACAATTTATATAAGGATGTATGGTTGTCCTACACACTAGGTCTGATATACTTGAATTACGACGTAAAATACCGTGCAACTCATTTCTGAACAATACGGTATTTTCATAAATTATTCGATTTTATTTTTAGTGAGCTATTTATATTTTTCACAGCTTTACATTTCAATTACTTCACTATATTGAATATCATTTTTATAATTATCAAGAGCTATTTTTCTAATATCAATAATTTCATTTGGAAGATCATCTATTTTAAACCATCTCAATTCTGAGCACTTATCTGGTTCTATGACTTTAGGTATACCATGATACTTATTAACGACAAAATAAATATCATAATAAGTTCTTCCTCCAGTATTGCTAACACGATGAGATAGATGAACAAAAGATAAATCTTTAATTTTCACATCAATCCCTAACTCTTCTGCACACTCTCTTACAACAGCCATTTTAGCCGTTTCACCTTCATCCACATGTCCACTTGCTGCTATATCCCACTTCCCGTCTTGATAACCAGTATTTTTTCTACGATGCAATAAAATTTGTATAGTATCATCCTTCGCTTGTAAAATAATTGGAAATATTGCTGAAAATGACTTAAAATGTTTTCCCATTTTTCACCTCTTCAAATTATTTATTAAAATTTATTTTTCTTATACTCGTCAATTCTTGATTTATTATCATAAGCAAGTAAATACTCATTATATTTAGAAGTATCATAGTTTTCTCCTAATTTTTCTTTTGCTTCATTTGCTGAAAGTCCTTGCCTTTGATTAAAAGTGGAACAGGGATATTTGTTACATTCTCCACAATGATTTAAATTTTCTTCTATAACGCATTTTCTTACAGGACAATTGGTATCAATAAGTTTTCGATTTTCTTTTTCACATCTACATCCATCACAATGTATATCTTCTGCTAAAATATCAAGTTCATAATAATCCTTCCATGCTTTTGAAAGTTCTTTTCGCTGATCATTTTCTTTTATATTTGGTTCAAATGTTTTGCATAAGTCGCAACAATATCCACATCTTGTTATATTCATGATAGTTACGCTCTCTTTCTATTTGGTTTTTTCTTTATAAATAATAATCTTTCTATATCTGCAATTAATGTGTTATTTATTACATCTAAATATAACCATTTCCCATCATGATACTGGCGAGTATTATCATAGAAATTATTAATATATTCAGAGAAGTCTTTCCTTGAAGTTTCAAACTTTTCTCGTTCATTCTTTCCCAATATAATTAAAACTTTCATACCTTTTTCTCTTGGATACAACGCACAAAATGTTTTTCCACTCTTACGATATTTTAATTCAAAAACACCTGTTTTCCCGCCATTATCCCATAGCATATCCATATCATAATTATCCTTAATGAAGTTATTGATAGAACACCAAGTTTTAAATACATCTTCTTCCATTAATTGATTCAATTCCTCTTCTGTTGGTACTTTTTCAAGCATAAGTATATCCCCCTTTTTATAAATTTGAATAATTGAAACTTATATAATCATCATTGTCTCCTATAGATAATTATGTATATTTATTACCTTGATAGGTTCACAATTCATTAATATTGTGTAATAAGTTTACTTTAGATTATGCTTATACCATACATAGTGAATTAATGTGAATTGCAAAATTCATCTAATGCAATGAGCAACATTTTATATCCGGTCTTATGCTGCCAAAATGATTTATTCTGATTCATTACTATATTTTTAAATTCATCATAACTTATGTATTTTACCGCCTGTACTTCTTCTTCCTGCACAGTGACCTCGTCAATATCAAAATTTGCCTTTAATACAAAAACATCATAAAATTCATTATCAAAAAAAGCTCCATTTTTTTCTATCATAGTTTCCTTGAACGTATAAAGATATTCTACAGAATTCATGAAAGGTGAAATATCCAGCCCTAATTCTTCCTTTGTTTCACGTATTAACGTACTTTCAATGCTTTCACTGCTCTCAATATGCCCACCGACTGATACATACCACAAATTAGCGCCTGCATCTTTGTCCGCACTACGTTGCTGAATTAATAGCTCATTTCGAGAATTTAGAATCCATAAGTGTATTACCCTATGGCATATCCCATTCTTATGAGCTTCGTTTCGCTCAATTATTGCACCTGTTTTTTCTCCATATTTGTTATATACATTAAAATATTCCATATATGCTCTCCTCAACATTACACCACATTTGACTTTCACCAAAAGATGCGCACTTAATTACAATTACGAGTTAATTATAGCATATATTGTAAACACCGTACTATTCAATTTTCAAAGAACATTTTTAAATTTTCACTTCGCAATATCTACAAATTACACACTAACATCACTTCAAATTATGATTATTCTACATGGTAAGTATCGTCATTACCTGAGCATATTTCAATAAGATTTCCTTCTGGATCTGCAACATAACAGATTCGCATACCATAAGATTCAGTAGTAGGTTTATAAACTGGCTTTGCTCCTGCATTTATAATACGTTGAAATTCTATATCTACATCAGAATAGTTAGGAACATCAAAACAAAGCTCCATATTGCCATTTATGCCTTTATTCCAATGGTATACCTCAGGTATAGATTTTTCAAAACCTTCTCTTATGCATAAAATAAAATGATGAATTTGTCCTTCCATTTCAATAGCTGTAAATCCACTGCCATCCCAATTTAAATTTAATCCCATTACATTTTCATAAAATTTAACCATGGTTTCCATGTTATTGACATATAATCCAATTGCTCCAAATCTCATTGTTATACCTCCGTTAATTCAAATAATCTTTTAGTTCACCACAAATTATAATTATTCACTTACATTTACAGTTTTATATACTTATTGTAGCATAAATACTATATAATGTATTTTTATATTTGTAAAAATTACTTCTATAAAGATATGCTCTAAGTAGCGTATGATCAATTTTTCATATTATTTAAGTCACAAAATAAAAAATACCGCATAATTCACTTCTGAATAATACGGTATTTAAAATGCTACTATCTTCTAGGGTTTTCAAAGGAAGGTGGTGTTGGGTTTGGAGCTTCATTGGAAGGTCCTGGAGTTGATAAATCAAAATATAACTTAGAATCTTCAGTAACTCCAAAATCCTTATTTGAACCACTCTTTTGAACTTTATTTAAAGCCTCTCTAAACAATGCGTTATGAGCTTCTTCTCTATTAAGTAAAAAATCTATTGTTGCTCTTACTTCTTTATCCTCTATCTGTCTATAGAGATATTCATAAACAACCTTTGCTCTTTGTTCAGATGCTATATTAGATAGTAAATCTGCAACTAAGTCTCCCGTAACAGTTACATAATCTGCTGTCCATGGAGCACCTGATGAGTTAATAAGTACAGGTGATAAACCACATTGTACATGTGTTTGAATTTCTCCATTACATACTTCAGTATTATTAACATCATGACCATTCAAAAGATTTATAGTCTGTGCAACCATTTCCATATGGCTAAGTTCCTCAGCTCCTATATCTAAGAATAAGTCCTTTATTTCAGGATCTTTTATTCTAAAGCTCTGAGAAATATACTGCATAGCTGCTTTTAACTCACCATTTCCTCCTCCTAGTTGTTCTTGCATTAGTACTGCATACTGAGGATTTGGTCTCTCTACTTTAACTTCATGCAACAATTGCTTTTTATGTTCAAACATTCTACTTCCTCCTAATAATATATTTTTATTAAATTTATTATTAGCAAAGTTTCAGTGTAATATTCTACACCTTTACCATAATATGGTATTAAAAATAATAATATTTGATTATATCTTTATTCATCATTGAAAGTATCTACTTTCGAACCCTAAACTACCTATAGAAATAGATGATTTATTAATTGGAAGGATGGTCAATGGCTTGAACATCTAATTCCAATGATTTCAATGATTTCGTTCTTCTTTCTAAAATTGGTCTTTGCCATTTAAAATGATATCAGCTAAAGCCTCTGCATTTTTATAATAATAAGTGAAACCTTCATCTCTTTCAAGAGATTCATCATTTAATTCTCTTTCAATAAATTCAATACATTCATTTAGCCGTGAAAGTGTCACATCCCAAAGAAACTGTTTGTAATCAGGTTTATATAACAATTTATTATATATGCTTTTTAGGAAAATCTCTCTATATTCATCTGTCATATAAAATGGAAAAGGAAAAAACTTCTCTGATCCGTGGGATATTAAACGCGCAATATCCAAAGAATAAGGCATAATACCTGCAAATGCCCAGTCTATTAAAACAATACCTTCATTGCTTTCTATTGCATTACACTGCAAGAAATCCCCATTACATAAGGTGCGTGGACATACTAACTGTCTATCTAAAAAAACATCATATGCAGAAAATAGTTTCTGCTCATTTATAAGACATTTTGACCTTTTATTTATTCTTGTCCAATATCTTTCAAATCGGTTGTCCAACTCATTATCTTTAAAGTCATTTTCCTGCCAGTACATATTAAAAATACGAGAAAGACTATCAGCACATCCATAGGCCATGTCTTCATTAAACATTCGTAAATCCGTTCCAGCAATATATTCAATTAATATCCACCTCACGTTGTTAAAATAAGCCCACCCCTCAAGTTTTGGCACAGGTAGATTTTTATTCTCAAGAAATTTTTCATAAACTTCCACCTCATATTTATCTGTCTTTTTCAAAATATATGTCTTATCATCTGATATTATTTTATAGACATTATGTGTCCTGTCAACACCTTCTCCGTTATCGTGAAAACGTTCAATATAAATTTGCTGTGAAAGTGTTACATTAATTGCATGAAGAACACTCTTCAACATATATATATGGTTTATGTCTCTTATTTTTTCTGTATATACCCCTTTCATTGGATACCCCCCTTTTGTATGGTGAACAATTTCTTACAATAGACATTTATATTTATTTTACCTAGTTATTTACGATTTTTGTTACAATTTTATTTAATCTATACAACAAATATTATCAGTAATTATTCATTAATAAGGCCTTTTTCTTCCATGAATTGAATCTATAAAACCTAAACTACCTATAGAAATAGATGATTTATTCATTTGAATAATGGTCAATGGCTTGAATAGCAAACTCCAATGATTTAATCCTTCTTTCTAAAAGCGTTCTTTGAGGACTTCCAACCTTAGACTTAGCATAAACTCTTTCAATTGATGGGAGTAAACCAGTAAGAATATTTCCAGCTTCAACTAATTCTTTCTCATTGTAATGGTGGGGTATTTGATTCCAAACTTTCTCTAGCATTGCCAACCCAATGTGAAGAGCTTTAAGCCGTTTTTTTATTAATGTAGTATTTGAACCTTTTTCTGTCATCTGAGCCAAGGCCTTTTCGGATTTACTGATAGTTGACTGGAAGGATTTTATTGATTCCAATTTACATTCATCTGATATATTTTCCATGTTAGTGCTCTCCTTTTTTCGTCTATTAATTATTTTGATTCACGAGGTTAAACCATATTTGGTAATTTTCATAATATGTATTTATATTTGATTATATTAGCTAATATATTTAAAATACGACTTAACTACCTCTTATTTATACTTCATAATCTTAGTATTTACTCATAATCTGCAAATATCAGCTAAAGCATTAGTAAATAGTTTCGGTTGATCAAGCATCATAAAGTGACCAGCTTCTTTTATAATAAACATTTTTTTGTTTGGTGCATTAATTGAATCAAAATAACGACTTGCTATTGTATGCGGGGCTTGAAAATCTCTGTCCCCAAGAATATAAAAAACAGGTATTTCATAATCACGACTTTCTTCATATAAACTATGTGAAAATAAAAAATCCCAAAGTTTTTTATTACTACTCATCCCTTTAAATAAACTCACAATATCTGACAACCTGAAAATTGGGCTTTTAAGTAATGTTTTTATTATAGGAATAAAATTCATTCCAACCTTATACTTTCCTTGCAATATTCTAATTCTTTGTAATTTCTTTATCATAGGTTTTTCGTAATTTTTTTCAGGATAAACCCCTATTTTTTCAAGGCTGTCTAAATCCTTTTTATTGCCCACTTTTATTATTAATTCCCTTACTTTTTCGTAACCAATCTTTTCATTCTCCACTATATCTATTACTTGTCCTGCACCGATGTAGTATAATACCTCTTGAGGATATTTCAGCACAAATAATGTTCCCAGTACACTTCCCCAAGAATGACCTAAAATAACAATCTTCTCCTTGTTATATTTCTTTTTCAAATAATTAACTATTTCAAATAAATCATCTATTAATTCTTCACAAGAAGGATAGTTACTATTTCTTTTCGATTTGGTTAATGTTTTTCCTGCACCTCTTTGATCCCAATGAACAATGTTAAAAAAACTTGATAATTCTTTTTGAAAAGCATATGCGAATGTTGACTCTGGCATTCCTGGACCACCATGTAAAAACAAAAGTACAGGAAGTTCAGCACTGATGGTGTGGTGTAACAAGTATTGTTCTATTCCATTGATTTTGATATATTCTGAAGAATAATCGTTTTGTTTTTTCATAACTTACACCTCCTCTATAAAAATAATCTCTATTTCTGAACATACTGGTATTTCAACATTATTACTTATAGTTGTACAAATTTTATTTTACTACCTCACCATTATATCCACCAGTAATTTCAATAATGTTATCATCAGGGTCTTTTAATTGAAAATAATAATATGGTGTTCTGGAATAAAAATATTTTATATTAGTAATCTTCGTTGATATATTTAAACTTATAATCCTATCGTATTCCTTTTGCAAATCTTCAATCCAAAAATTTAAAACAAACTTATTTTTATTAGGTGCACTTGTTACACCAGTAAAATCAAATTCTTTATTATATTTGCCTATACTTATTATCTTATCAGGATTTTCTTCATCGAAGTGTGGATTAAGCATAGATATGTTGTGTCCTTCAAAGTGAAATTCTGCAAACCTATTTTGATTTCTACAACTTACTTCTATATCAAGCAATTTACTGTAGAAATCTATAGATTTATTAATATCTGCTACAACAAGATAAATGGAACCTAAATGTAACATAAAAAAATCCTCCTCTACTTCTTTTTCCAACGTTTCAAATTTGGCATATACTTCATCATTTTAGCTCGTGCAGTTTCTGCATCTGGACAATCGTCGCTTATTATAAACGGAATACAGCTTTCAATCATTTCTTCCAAAGTTTCATCTTTTATAAATCTACCATTAGAAAAACAATAACAGCAATAGTCTTCATTACTTGAACTATCTGAATTTTTTCCAAGCTCCTTCTCATCTTCTAAAGACATACCACAACTTTGACATATTTTTTTCTCCATAGTTAATCTCTCCTATCAATATTTAAATTGTTAATTCTGTATTATTATACCATTTTAAAATTGACACCTGTATGTCAACTTTAAAAATAATTTTCATAAGCTTCTTTAAATCTATTTGCAACTTCACTTTTTAATGATTCAGGAGAAATAACTTTAGCATGATTCTCAAATGACATAATCATCCCATAAAGCCACTCATCTTTAGGATAATTCAATGATACAGTAAAAGTTCCATCCTCATTAGATTTTATTTCATGTTCTTCAAAATAATCAAATACTTGATATGCCATACATTTATCTATTTTCATAGAAAACGAAATTTTATTTTGCGGAGAATCTATATATTTATCAATTTCTTCTTTATCCTCTATGTTAAGCTCCTTCTTTTTAAAAGACTCATCAAGACATTCAACTCTTTTCATTCTTGACAATTTAAATACTCTAATAGCCTGTTTTTCTTGACAGTACCCTCTTAAATACCATGCATGTCCTTTAAACCAAAGTTGTATTGGCTCCACTTTACGAGTTGAAATATCTCCAATTCTACCATAATAATCAAATTTTAAAACACGTTTTTTCACTATTGCAAATTTTACTCTTTGAAATAATTCTTGATGTTGATTACTCCAATCAGAAAAATCTATCGAAATCCAATTTGGATTTTTTATTTGAAATAGCCCAGATAATTTAACTAATAAATCATTAATAGTGCCTTTTTCTACCTCTTGTATACTTTGAATGGCTGCTAAAATTTGAATCTGTTCATCTTCAGATACAATACTTTTTTCAAAAACAAAATTATCAAGTATTGCAATTCCTCCATACTTTCCTTTTTTAGCGTATATAGGAATTCCAGCCATACTTAACGTTTCCACATCACGATAAATAGTTCGTACAGATACTTCAAAATGTTCTGCTAATTCACTAGCTTTTATACATTTTTTTTCTGATAGCAAATACATTATTTCAAATAATCGCTTCAATCAATCTCCCCCCAAAATGGTGTACAACTAATCAATTATCAACATTAAATCCTCTCCTGCAGGATATCTATATTGTACATAAATTGAATAAAACTTACCACAATAGAATTATATGGTAAGCTTTGTATAAGGTATCTTCTCTATATATTTTGTCATAACAAAAATATTTTAACCGTGATTATAAGCTATATGTTCTGAACCGAAAAACTTAGGATTCTCACTACTTATCATTTCAAAAATATTATCATTTAAAAAACTAGGTAATAAATATATTTCCTTTAAATTATTTATATCAATCCATTCACTTTTAAGTTGCATATCATCTATTTCTGTAGGATTAATAGTTTTGTCATTTTTTAATTTACATATAAAAATATGGTACATTTTATGAATATATTCAGGATATAACTCTCGTATTTTAGGGCTATCACATATTTCTTCATATAAAGCAGAAAATCTTATTGGTACAACATTGTATCCTGTTTCTTCAAGACATTCTCTTATAACAGCCTCATGTAAAGTTTCATATATATCTTGTCCTCCACCTGGCAATGAATAATAATTCCCATTATTCTCATCAAAGCACTTGTTTAATAAAATTTTATTGTTATCTATAATAATTGCTTTTGCTGCACTTCTAATGCTCATTTTTACCTCCATAAAAAAACTAACTGGTTGTTAAAATACTCTTTGTCTGACACTTAAAAAGAACTTCATCTTTTCATTTTAATATCTCGCATGACTTATAAGCAATATAAGAAAAATACGAATTACTTAATTTTAGATTATGCTGAAGATCTATTCATCATCATTAAAAAACAATGCTAAATTCTTTGAACTTTCCATTGCTTTCATATCATCTTTAGATGATATATTATTTGTATTATGGCTATAAATAATTGGTGCAATATCCCTAGAGTTCATATGATGTAAAATTGTACATGCTGTAGTGTAGGCATCTTCAATACGTCCATCCCCACCTCCAACAATTATAACTCCACCTTTTTTTTTCTTTATTAATAGGTTTTATATTTTGAAAATGTCTTGCACAAAAATATGTTTGTAACCTGCTTGTAATAGCCAGTAACTGACCTGTTAATTGAGAAAAGTAAAGTGGTGATGCAATTAATATGTTGTCACATTCTTGAATATATTTATAAACTTCTTGCATCTCATCGTTTATACAGCAGCCATCATTTTGCCAACAGTATCTACAATCAATACAAGGATGAATATGGCAATCATATGCATCTACTATTTTATATTCACCATCTAAATATTTAATAAACTCGTTTATCAAAACCATAGTATCACCATTTTTTCTAGGTGTGCCACTAAAAATAAGAGTTTTCATTAATCAATACTCCTCGTATAATAAGTTTATAGTCAGTTAAATGACTGCTATAAACTTATTTATTTTTATATTTTAGTATAGATAAGAATGTGTCTGTGTTTTTCTGTGGGGATTCTCCTGCAATTATTCATTTGTAAATTCAATCTACTAACTTATTGATAAACAATTTCATGTCGCTTTCAAAAATAGATAACCCCTGAAACCCGCATGAACACAACAACTAGTTTTATAGTTAAATATATCCATAGTTAAATATATCCATAGTTAAATAGGTTCATATTTTTATATTTAAATAGTTCTCTATATCCATTTTTACCTATATAAATAGGTAAATATACACCTATTTATATTTAAAACTAGGAAAGGATATTTTTTTCATTTTAATATCTCACATGACTTATAATCAATATAAGAATATTGTGTATTAATATAACTTCTGATTATGATTATTTTGCGGGTGTTAGAGGATACTTATTCATTGATGTATATTTTGATACTCGAAATCCGAGATTTTCATATAATGGTTTCCCTTTTTCAGTCGCCATTAAATCAACTGCGGCAACGCCTAATAGCTTTGCTTCCGATAAAAGTTCTGTCATAACTTTAGTTGCAATGCCTTTTCCTCTATATTGAGGGTATGTAAAAACATTGTATACCGTACCTACAAGATATGATGAAAACGCTATTATCGGAGGTCTTTCCACGATTGACATAAATGCAGTTGCTAATACTTCATTTTCATTCTCGGCAATGATAGCAATAAATCCCTTGTTAAGGTGTTGAGTAAAATATTCTTCTAACTTCATTCTAATATCTTGCACCTCTTCCGAAGAATACACACCTTTTTCTGCAAACAGGTAATCCATACGAATATTTATGAGGAGGTCAATATCCTCTTTAACCATTTTTCTTACTTTCATGTTTTGCACCACCTTATATTTATAATCTTCAGTTCGTACTTTCCTTTGAATTGCTACATAAAAAATATCGCATATCCTCGTTGAGTAATACGGTATTCACATAGATTATTCTATTTATGCTTAGTCGTTAAATGAGAAAAATACGAACAAGCTAACCGATAAATTGGAATTTGTCAGCTTAATATATTGCTTATTTTGAAAAGTACTACTTTAACTGCTTCCTCATAACAAGCCCTTGTTCAGTCTCAAAAGACACATTAAATCCACTTTTTTTATACATCTCAAAATGGCCGCCAAAATCTGATGACTGATAACTAGATTCTTTGTATGGGTATGCCTCCACAAAGTCAAATCCATCCTGGACCGCATCCTTACACACACGCTCCAATAGCAGTGTGGCAATGCCTTTTCTTTTCATCTCCGGAGCAATCACGAAACAAAATATGGATTTCACCTTTATGCCCGTGTTGGATTGTCCTAAAGGTACATAATCCATAAATCTTCGCCAACTAGCGCATTTCAAACAATCTGATTTCGTATTTGCGTTGCACCATCCAACGACTGTATCACCACTATAAACAAGATAACCTTGAATGTTATTGCCTTTAACATATTGTAAGGCACATTCTCTTCTTTTCGCTACTGTTGAAAGATCTTTGCCCTCATAATCATCGTTACACCAACACACACAATAACATTTATGCTCGTCCACATTGTTATCGTGTGGCGTAGTGTCAAAAAAATGCACGTAATCTTCTGCAAGCTCTGGTATTAACTTGCGTATCTCAATATCCATTCATTTACCTCCAGTAATATAAATAACTTACAATTCAAATTCCTGTTTATCTGTTTGTTAAATAGGTATCACTACTTCGCAATATCTACAAAATACGAATTAAAACACAGTAAAATTCACTTCTGAATTAATACGATATCCTGGTTCCTTGACTTTATTTTCTCTCTACAATTTCACCACTACTTTTCAAAATACTATTCTCTGGAATATAACCTCTTACAGAACTTAATGGATAAACAATACTATCTTTTCCTATTATTGTCCCTGGGTTTAAAACTGAGTTACATCCTACTTCAGCTGAATCGCCTAGAATTGCACCAAATTTCCTTAAACCAGTTTCAACAATATCTGTACCATATTTTACTTTTACTAATGTTCCATCAGATTTTAAATTGGAGGTTATTGCACCTGCCCCCAAATGGGCTTTATACCCTAATATTGAATCACCAACATAATTGTAATGGGGAACTTGCACTTTATTAAAGAGGATTGAATTTTTAATTTCAGTTGAGTTTCCAATTACAACATCATTACCAATAATAACATTGTCTCTAATGTAAGCAGAATGCCTGATTTCGCAATTGTAACCGATAATCGCTGGACCGTTTATAAGAACACTTTTTTCTATAGTAGTGCCTTTGCCAACCCATACAAATTCCTTTATTCTTTCAAAATCGCTTGGCAGATTTTTTGCGTATTCAAAAATGAAATCCTTAATTTCTGTAAGAGCTTCCCAAGGATACTTAACTCCTTCAAATATGGCTCTTGCATCTAATTCTTCAATGTTTAATAGTTCGTTTACAGAAACTTTCATTATAATCCTCCTCTGATTTATTTCGTCATATCCTACAATTATTCATTTGTAAATTCAACCTACTAACTCATTGATAAACAATTTCATGTCGCTTTCAAAAATAAGTAAACCCTGAAACCCGCATGGCGACAACAACTAGTTTAATAGTTAAATATATCCATAGTTAAATAGGTAAGTATATACCTATTTATATTTAAAACTAGGCAAGGATATTTTTTCATTTTAATATCTCACATGACTTATAACTAATATAAAAATATTGTAACCAGATTATAAAAATACAAAAATATATTACAGTTTTTTAACCATTATTATGAATTCCGTATATCCATCAGAAGTCTCCAATACATTTCTTTCAGTTTCTTTAAAACCTAACTTTTTATATATCTTTATTGCTCTTTCATTGAAGGATGCTACCATTAGCTTAACATTATTTCCTTTATAGTTTAGTCTTTTAATACCAAACTCAATGCATGCTCTGGTAAATTCTTTGCCCAAGCCTTGTCCCGTTAACTCAGGTTTGATCCCTAACCCTATGGTCATTTGTCCATCCTCTAACCAGTGGCAATAAAATCCTATCATATATTCTCCATTAAAACAGGCAAAATATCTTACCTCGCTATCTGGTGCTAAAAATTCCTTTAAACCATCTTCTGATGGCATATCATAAAATGAATAAATTCCATCATAGTGCCACTTGTTAACTTCACGTATATGTTCTATTTTAAATTCCTTAAATTCTAAATTCATTTTTTATCCCCCCATTTTGGTAAAGCATATTTATTATTAAATATTATAAAATCATTAATTTCACCTCTTAATTATAAAAAGACTATGGGATATTACTCTCCCCTCAGTACTTGTATTTATAAGATAATCATACTTATAATTTTTTACAGTAGTTATTTATATTAAATTTTATTACCTAATCTATTAAGATTACGATTTTAAATATTATGTTTATTGCTTTACATTATTTGTTTCTATTTACTGACGCTTCAACTATTCTTTTGTTAATAGAATAATTACATCCAAAATTAGAATCATCAAACAATTCTATTCTCGATAGTAAATCAATATCTTTTATATTACTCCAGTTAATTTCGCTGCTTAATTCTTTTAATATTATTTCTGAATCAAAACCAAGATAACCCCTACTATAATAGTTTATAATTTTAGGTTCTACATAACTTGTTAAGCCTATAGAATTATGTTTCTCTATTATCTTAATGTATAAGTTACATAAAGCTGCTTCCCGTTCTTTTCTTTCAGGTGAAGCTATCGCCGTCTCTATTAAATCAGATATAGCACTCGATATTTCAAGCCTTTTGAAAGCAACTCCGAACCACTTGCTATAGGGATAATATTTTTTTTCATAATAAAAACATATCTTCATTAGCTTATTTATTATTCTATTCGTAATAATACTTTCACCTATTCTATCATCCTTTTCTGCACATCTACCTATAAAAGCTTGTTCCTCATTAATTGATTTCCATAGTATAAATAAACGTAAGAGCAAAACATTCCTTGGGAAAAATTGAATAGCTTGTCTTGCTTTAGTTAAATCTCCAATTCCATCATAAAATACTTCTCCACTTGTTAGTTCTAGTAGATGCTGTATTGGGAAGGATATCCAGTCCTTAAAATCTATTTCTCTATGTTGATTAACAACTATATCATTGTTAAAAAAAGAATTTACCGTATTTATTTCTACAAAATGGTTAATAGGATATGTATTCTTATATTGCATATAACTATTATTAGTCCATCCTTCGACAGCCTTGTAGTTAGTTGGAAACCCCTTATATTCAAAGGGTAGGTTATATTTGAAGAGGGTATCTAACTTAGTTTTTACATCATTAAAGTTTTCTTCCTCTAAAAAAATTTGTAATCTGGGCCCCCAAACATGGTCAGTGGATTTATAGTCATCAAACCCCAATACATCTGAGCAATGTCCAACGAGCGCTGCTGCATATCGAAGATCCGGATATTGCTTATCTATTAGTGGTTTTATAATATCAAAGTAAAATCCTTTATTTAATTTTAATCCTGGAATAAATTCATTCTCACTTTTACATACAAAGATATCACTCATATTCCTACTCCTTTTATCAATTAGTGAATAATATCTTACAATTATTCATATACAATCATAATTATAATACTTATTATAGAACAATTACAATAAAATGTTTTAAAATACAAAAAGCACCTCTATAAAGAGATGCTCTAGTCAGTGTATGAATAACGTTTATTATAATTTGAGTTATTAAATAAAAAATACCGTCGTGATATATTAACCTTACTTATAATTATTATGATATTCTCGATCCAGCATACTAAAATAGAATTGGTCGACCCACTTACCTCTACATAGATATTCTTCCCTAAATACACCCTGCTTTGACATACCTACCTTTTCCATTATTGATGCAGATTTTTTATTTTCGCAATGGCACATACCTAATACCTTATGAGCTTTCAATTCATTAAATGCAAAGGAAAGCAAAAGCTGTACACTCTCTAAACAATATCCATTACCTTGAAACTCAGGCAAGATAACATATCCAATTTCCCAGCTCTTACGTGAGGAAATACATTCCCATATATAAACTACTGCCATCTGTACCCCATCTGAACTGCGTTTAACTACAAAATCAAAAACATCATTTTCTTCAATTCGCTTAATAAACTTCTTTCGAAGACGATCTTTGTCAGTCTCAACATGTTCCTCATAACACCATAATTCTTCATCACTTTCTTCATTACATATAAATTCCATATGTTCTTCAGTTACAGGTACAAGTTCTATAGATTTTCCTTTTAATAGATGATGTAATTGTTTTTTCATATTTTCCATCCTTATCCCCCACTTTTTCATTTTCCTCTGCTAATCTAATTTCATATAACATTCTAATACATCTCTATATTTCATATATAGGTGCAGACCTCTTTGCTTTTATTGCATAATCATCAAGGTAATCTGGTAATCTTTCCTCTATACTACATCCATCTAATGAATACCAAGTTATTTTTTCAATGACATCACACAAACTTTTGCCATGAAATACTTTGGAATTTAAAATATCCTCTAATTTAGCATAATCATAGGCTTGTAAGCCATTTAATGTTAATCCATACCAGTATACTTCTTTACCTGGATTATCTCTATCTGGCATTTTCCCAAGCCAGCAATCTTCATATTCTGTGTCATCATCAATACAAAAGTTAATTTCAATACATGAATTATACTTTACTACATCACTTTTTAGTACTGTTATTAAGTCTTGCAATTTGATTTTCGCCAACATTCTCACCCCCAATACTTGTTTTCATAAGATAACCCAGCTTTGTAATTTCTACTCCGCAATTTATACATAATTAGAATAGCTCATCTAATAAAATATAGTATTTTATTTTTACATAATCAGGTTTTATTTCTAATTCTTCAAACAACATATCTGTATATCTTGAATCAAAATCCATTAATTCACGAACACATAATGCAATATCTTGATATAGATCGCCAACGCCCCCTCGTCCTAAATCTATAAAGGATGTAATATCTTTACCATCTGTAAAATAATTGTTAAAACAATAGTCTCCATGTGTAAACACTAATTGTTCTACTGGCTTATTCCTTACGAGATAATTAAATACATCCCTAGATGTTTCAAGGCCTTCCGTATATTTATTTCTATCCACTCTTCCTATCAAATTATGTTCAATCCTGTATTTTGCTTTTTCTAATTTTTCCTCTATTCTACTGTTAAAATTACATTCTGTGATATCAACACTCTGCAATTTCTTTATACCAATAGATGCTAAATGAACTAATCTTTCTGGAGCTTTTCTATATGTTTCATCTTCTAGCATCTGACCTTTTGCATTCTCTATTAGCATATAAGAAATGTCATCTTCTATCACACGATAAATCACTTTTGGTACTGATAGTTTTCCATACAACCACTGGTACATCTCATATTCTCTGATCACTTCATCATTAACCTTTTCTATCTTTAAATAATAAGATTTTTCCATATCAAAGCACTTAATTACTTTTGCTTTAGACATACCTTCTTTATCTACTTCAAAGTGCATACCTGCAAGTATTTTTTCTAACTTATTTGGTAAATACATATATTTTCCCACCAATCCTTTTTCTATATAAATATCTGGTTTTCTATATTCATTTAAATCTATCCTTGTGATTCTGTTGATCTATTTATTTTTTCATCTCTCCATAGTTTTAACAACTTTTTCATTTTTTTTCTGCTATCAATAACCCAAAACGGTTTATTAGGATATTTTTTATGTAAATTCATTATAGTATGTTTACGTGTTTTAGAGAAACTCCATAAGCCTTTACAAAGACGTAAAAACTCCTTATCAAGTTTTTCTTCAAGATATTGGGGTATATCCGAACGCTTTTTACCATTTCTTGTTAATACACTAACCAAACATATGAAACGATTTATATCAAGAAATATTATTAAATCTGCTGCTTTAAATCGCAATTCCATTGTGTCAGTATGATTTCCCTCAATTATCCATTTTACCTTTGATGTAAGTTCCATTTGCTTCTTTATCCATTCTTCTCTCGGAGGTTGTTCCCAATTAGGACGCCAAAACTCAACATCAAGATGAATAAGTGGCAAACCCGTGATAACAGACAATTCTTTAGATAAAAAACTTTTTCCACTACCATTATTACCAACAATAATAATGCGATTGTATCCTAATATACTCAATACTATCACTTCCTAAAATATAAATAATTTAATACCTATTATTAATGGGGCATGTCTAAAGAAATTATTCAGTTTTATATTTCTTAATCTCCTTCGATCAATTTATTATAATTACACATAGCCTATAAAATAATTATACATGAATATAAGCAAGTATAATCTAATTCTTCAAAATATCAGTATTAATAAATTTATTAAATATTTCAATCAGAATCATTTTAATTTTAAAGTGAAATTTGCCCTCGTCATATGTAGATATTGGGAACTAATTAAGAAAGTTTGATCTTTGAAAATTGAATAGTACTTTATTGGTAAGATATGTTATAATAGTATCGAATTGTACTGGATAAATGGGAGTCATTGGGCTAGAAGTAAGGAGGATTGGTAATGAGGAAAAACGCATTATTAACTTGCTTTATATTAATTGTGTGTGCCATGATAACAGGATGTTCATCTGTAAGCAAAGATTATTCATCAAATATATCTGTAGATAATTCAGAATTAATATATGAATCGAAAGAATATCCAAACGAAAACTATGTTAGTTTGGAGAAAGATAAAGTATTTTTTGTGGTACAAGTATTTCAAAAATCAGATAATTCTATCATTGTAAATTCAAGTTCAAATTCACAGTTTTTTGATGATATGCAATATATAATTAAATATGATAAGAAGATTTCTAAATCAGATATAGATATAAAATGGTTGACTCTAATGGGTTCTGAGGATGCTACGAAAGAAAATCAAATAGCCATATCTGATATAATAATATCCTATAGCGGAGAAGTAATTAGTGAAAGAAAAATAAATTTTGTTAAGAAAGCAATAGAAATAGTTGTAGATACTGTCAAAAATTAATTGTAATGCGGGATAAGTCCCCATTTTATAGTATATAGAGGAGTAATTTCAAATAAATACAATTCATTATAATTACACATCACCTATAAAATAATTATACATGAATATAAGCAAGTGTAACCTAATTTTTCAAAATATCATTATTAATAAATTCATTAAATATTTCAAGTAGAATCATCCATCCATTAAAATTTAATGGATACTTCAAAATGTGAGGTGAAGAAATCATGACAGATAAAAAAATTATAGTACAATTTACGATGCTGACATTTTGCATAGCCTATATTGTGTCAGGTGCTTTGATTATTCTTGGGCAGTTCGGATACTCGGTTTACAATTGGGTTCACTCGTTACAGCAATTCGGTATGAACATTCCTTTTGCAATCTATATTTTGTCACCCGCTATTGCTTCATATATCGTTCTCAAGAAGAATAACAAAATAGCAGATTTTAAGGAATGGTTGAAAACTGTTTTTTATTTTAAAAATAAAATTTCCCTCTATTTGTTCGTTGTTGCAGGGCTTGCACTGTATTTTTTGATACATATTGCAGTTTCAGGCCATACGGAAATGGTGCTTCCGTTTTATACGTTCTTCCTTTCTCTACCTGGGGGGCTTATTATCGGTGGCTTGGAAGAAGCTGGCTGGATGTACATATTGCAGCCTGAGCTTGACAAAGATTATGGCTTTGTTTTTTCTTCCATTTTTACAGGTATAGTTTGGATTTTTTGGCATATTCCTCTCTTTTTTATTCCGGGGACTAATCATGGAGAGGGACTCATTAACTTTTGGATGTTTGCAGTTCAACTCATGGCGTTTCGTTTTTTTAATGGAGCAATCTACAAAATATCGGGAAAAGGCTGTGTGTTTATGTGTGTATTATTCCATACCATGTTTAATGCAGCATCCCCCATCTTTGGCACCATGACTATGACTTGGTTAGGAACTGTTGTGGCAAATACTATGATTATTGTTGTTTCAATTGTAACTGTTGTGATGTACAACAAAAGTATAGTGTAATAGTACAACCCTGCATCCTTATACAAACTTTTCTTTGAAAATTGAATAGTACGGTGTTGGGAAATATGTTATAATATGGTCAAAGTAAGCGTGTTTAAATCAGTTGATAAAAAATAACGGGAGGTATTTTTATGGATTTTAGGATAATATCATTGCCACCATTCAAAGCAGCATCATCTGGGATAGATAAAGAATTTAACTTTTCCCCTGACGGTATTTTAGGAAAGTTCAATAAGTATTTTTCTGCAATTAATCTATGTGAACGAGATAGTTTTATGCCCAGAGACTTTTTATGTTTTGATGAAGAAAAACAAGGCCTAGTATGGTGGTGGGCATTGAGTGATGATATGGATGATGGCAGTAACGAAATTGTTGATTTTGAAGGCGGGTACTATGTAACTTATTTCTTCAAAGATGGAGATGAAGAAACACGTGGTAAGTTATATAATCAAGCCTTGGAATATATTAAGAATTCTGATATTTTCGAACTGGATATCCGTCAAAATCATTATGGTATGGGACATATTATTACACCACCAGAGATTATAAAAGCACAAGGATGGGCACAAATGGAAGCGTTTATACCCATTAAATTAAAATCAACCTCCAACTTGTAATGAAAGTTACAGTGAAGTAATTGAAATGTAAAGCTGTAAAAGATATAAATAGCTCACTAAAAATAAAATCAAATATTTTATGAAAATACCGTACTATTCAAAACTGAATATACGGTATTTTTAGTTCGCAATATAATTAAAATCCAATTTATTATTTTATGAAAAATCAGCAAATATTGAGTTAACCATTTAATATAGTTTTTCTATTATTCTATAGATTCTATTAATCTTACAGAAGTTACCACTTTATTTAATTCGTATTCATTGTTGTTATTTAATACTTTAATTATATCTCCAGTTTCAAGTGCTGTTGACCAAAAATATCCGGGGTGATGTATTAACCTTACTTATAATTATTATAATATTCTCGCTCCAGAATACTAAAATAGAATTGATCAATACACTTATTGTAAATTGTTTAATGGAAATGTATATTTAAAAACACTAATCATATAATCTTTTTCTTGAAAATCTCCGCAATAATCAAATCCCGCTTTAGAATAATAGTTTTTTAATTTTACATTTCCAGCCCAACAGTCTAAATATAGTGTTTTTCTTAAATTTCTTGAAATCTTAAAGGCATAATTAACAATTTTAAGTCCTATATCTTTTCCTTGATACCCTGGTAATATTGCTATTCTGTAAAGATATAAATTATTGGGTTTGTTGATGTGAAGTACAGCATTAACATCCATGTCTTTTATAGAAAATGTTCCAACTATTAGCTTGTCTATTGTCATCATATAGATGTTTTTATTTTTTACGTCTATGTTTATTTCTTCAATATCCCAAGGATATGTCCATTGATTAATACTTTTTTGATGTAAGTTTAACGTTACTTTATTTAGTAACTCAACTATTATCCTTATATCATCTTCCTCTGCTAATCTAATTTCATATAACATTCTAATACCTCTTTTATATTTCATTTATAGGTGCAGACCTTTTTGCTTTTATTGCATAATCCTCAAGTAATCTGGCAATCTTTCCTCTATACTACAGTTCCTTCTTATTGAAAATTTAATATTAAAGTTATTTTTGATAAACTTTTGCATTTCCTAACAATGATAGGTTATAACCGTCAACAATTATTGCACTTTGTTGTTGTGTAGTATATACCATCTTTCCATTTTCTCTTATATATTTTTCAATACTTTTATTTTGTGAATCAGTATTTTTATAGTGTACTTCAACTGCAAAATTGTCTATACATCTTAGTCCTTTTTCATAAATAAACTCTGGATAATCTTTATCTGGAGAAATATAATACTGCGAGCATTGCATCATAGCACCAGCACTCCATCCCATTATTATTCCACTATGCTGTTCTACGGTATTAATCAATCCTAACTCCGATAGCCTACTCATTATTTTATCTGGGAATCCACCTGTAAAAAAAACTATATCCGCTGAATTAATTTTTGCTTTAGCACTTTCTGAATTGTCTGTAAAGTAATTAATCAATGTTATATTATTATCCTCTATTCCATAAGTGTAAAATGGAGCAGCTATATTTTTGTAATGCTCACCACTTATTTTATTATAGGATTTTTCCCACTCAGCCTCATTTTTTATCCAATCCTCATGAAAAGCAAAAGGAATCACACAAATTTTGTACTCAGGTCTAATTATATTCTTTAATGTTTTATATGCCCATGATTCGTTAAAATCTAATCCATCTAATAAAATATTCATAATACTCCCCCTCAATGAAACTTTTTAAAATTCATAATGCTTCACAATTTAATATAACCGTTTTTATTTTCTGCTACAAACATAAATTCCATTATGTATTCCTTACTAAAGAGCGTGTCAATCCACTTCTTCTTTTACCTTTTTTAATACAGAATTAATAAATTCATTCTTTGCATTTGTATATGAACCTCTATCATTAGTATACTTTGAAGCTAAATTCTTCTTTAGCCTTGAATATTCCTCAACGGCTTCCTTATTTAGCCTAAGGTAATCACGAAAATAGATGTGATTTTTCCACAGTTCTCCGTTAATTATTTCTATATGCAAATAATGAGTTCTTAAATCTTCCCTTCCTTTAGCAAACATTACACGACCTTCAATCCCTGCATTATCTCTAAATTGATATCCATTTGCTTCTAATAAGTTTCTATGCTTATCTACATCATCCAATGATTTAACTCCTACAGCAATATCTATAATTGGTTTTGAATCAAGTCCTTCTATTGATGTACTTCCTACATGTTGTATGTCTATAGCAGTTTTGCCTAACAAATGATACAATAGTTTTTCTTCTTCCTTATAAATCTCTTTCCAATTAAAGCTATATGGAACAATCTTAACGGTTCCCCTTGCTAATCCAATCATTTATTTAACCTCCTTAAAGAGATGCACTAAATATTCTAGTTTAATAGTTAAATATATCTATAGTTAAACTGGTTCATGTTTTTATATTTAAATAGGTCTCTATATGCATTTTTACCTATATTAGATAGTTAAGTATATACCTATATGTATTTTAAACTAGGTAAGGGTATAGTTTTTAAATTTTAATATCTTACATAACTTATAGACAATATATTGAATTTGTAAATTGATTAATCTAAAATAAGTTTGTTTCAATTCTACTATTTAGTTCAAATAGTGCAACTTTATTACTTTCCCAATATAACTTTTTAAAAACCTCTTGATATGTCCCCCAGAAATATTCAGTATGTTCTAATGATAATTCTATATGGTTATTGTTAATATTAACTGCAAAACAATATTCAGGTATTACAAATACATTCTTATCCCAATATTGTCTACATTTCTCTGATATGCAGTTAGCAGGCACATAAAATGTAGATACTAATTGATAAAATTTATTTAAACGTTCTATACCAGACTCTTCAAATGATTCTCTCTTTGCAGCCTCTAAAGGAGTTTCATCGTCTTCAGCTCCGCCAGCAATAAATTGCCAATAATCTCCATTATTTCTCTTAAAAATACAATATAATGGGATTTCATTAACTAATTTATATGGTATTACTAATACCTGTATAGGCGCTCTCATAATATACACTTCCCTTTTACATTTATTTGTATTTAACGAATAATAAATTACATTTTTTCATTTACAACCATAAATATAATACTTATTATAGCACGATTACAATAAAATGTATGTATATGAAAAAAGCACCTCCATAAAGAGATGCTCTAAAATAAATGGCTCTGATTTTTAATCAAAGCCATTAAATTCAATATTATGCTTATACTATTCGTCTTAATATTGCTTCTCATATTCTATAAGCATAATCCTCAAGATTCTTTTGAACTTCAAATCCTTCTGGCATTTTTTATGCTAACTCAATACTTTCAATGGTTATATTCCCCTTATTCCTTTTAGTCTTCATTAAGGGCAAAAAAGTTAAAGTTAATATATCATCTACGGTAAATTTAAAATTATTTTATTTTTCATTATTTTGTAGTAAACTATTCATAGTATAATTAATCCATAAATTGATTTTTTAGTATTTTTTTCTAATTTGAGTTATGACATTAATTATGAGGAGAGTAAGTAGATGAAAAAAAGAACAAAGATTATATTTAATGCAGAAGGAGAAAATTCAACTCAAAAGAAAGAACATGAGGAATCTATGGAAAGATGGAAAAAGGAAATACAAGAAGATAATAGATCAGATTGATTAACTTTAATATATATTGGGAGGTGTATCATGAATAAGATAGAAAATTTACTAAAAATTCGTAAAATTTCTTTGGCCTGCTTATTTTTATCTGTTCCTCTATGCTTTATAGGATGTTTTTTTCCTTTTACCTTATTTACAATTATTGGTATAAGTTTATTGCCAGTATTTATAGTATTATCTCTTTTGTTTTGGAAATGTCCTTATTGTAATTACAGGTTACCAATGAAATTTGACAAAGATAGTGATATTGATTTGGTATATCAATGTCCATATTGTAATAAGAAGTTTAATTGAAGTAAATATATATTTATAGACAATATCCAGATATGAAAGACAATATGTAAAATGAAATATAAAAACAAATGGAAGAGCAATCTTCCATTTGTTTTTTACCCCTAATATAAATTAAAATTTAAATATCTAGTCACTTTATGCCTCAATATTGTACTTTCCTAAGGCTGATTGTAAAATAAAATTCTATAAACTACAATAGTCTTTATTAGGAATTCTATTAAGAAGAGTGCTCATAAAATTCCATTCTAACAAATTCTCCATAACCAAGAGGCGTATCTTTCCTATAAGTATCTACTACATTAAACCCTGCACTTTTATAACATTTAATCGCCCTTTCATTGAAAGACCGAACTTCTAAATCAATCTTTTTATCTGTATATATCTTCTTGCATTGTTCTTTTACTATTTCCATTAAGACCTTTCCTAATCCTTGTCCACATAGAGATGGTTTTAAACCAATTCCAATAAAAACACACTCATTTTTATCCAGTAACCTTATGTATCCACATAAGCAATTGCAATCATCAATCACAGCATTAAATTCACTCTTTCTCTTTTCTTCTATTGTAATCCCCCATTTTTCATTAGATACTTTATCCCATCCTGGATAATTATATATAGAATATATATCGTCATATTTCCAATCGCAAACTTCTTTTGCATATAGCTCTGTAAGACCTGCCAATCTCAAATTCATTTCGTACACCTCTAGAAAATTTTCCATTTACATTACAATATGATACTTTCATGAATAAATTCACCACATCCACCACAAGGTGTCATATTTAATTACTTCACAACATTTTACAATTTCTGATTTACAATCATAATTATATATACTTAGCAACTTTTGAAGCAACAAAATAGAATTTATCATAATATTATTTCACATGTTCTTACTTATTTTACACTATTGCTATTTACTCTCTGGTTTCGTGATTAACTCTATTGCTTTTTCTATAACCTCATCCTTACCCTCTGCAATTCCTTTCACAGTTTGTTTTACAGTTATGTCAGGTTTAAGACCTATTCTTTGTGTCTGGCTTCCATCCATATATGTTACTGCTAGCCCTGATATAGATGTCTGTATACACCCTGGAAGTGTAATGTCCATAATATTACCATTAGCTCCTGCAGAAGGAGTTCCTATTACCGTTGCATTTGGTGCATCCATAAAAGACATAACCATTGTCTCCAAGACGCTTTGTGTACATTCATTCATCAGTATTATTACCTTCCCATTATACTGATATCTATCTTTTACTTTTCCTAATGAGGTTCTAATAATGCCGTTATCAAATATTTTGCTAAATGTAGTTGAATCTATACCTTTGTCCAATTGTTCTGCTATGAATCCTCTTCCTGAACTATTACTGGTTGATTTTAAAAATTTCCCTGGTTCGAAACTATTACTTGAATAAAATTGTTGATATTCAGAAACTTTAGGTTTTATATATTCCCCTATAGGATAATTAATAAATTTTAAATATTCACTCATTTTTACATTATCGAATCGCGCATCAATAATCAACCCTTCTGTCCCTTTAAATTTTTTCATTAATTTATCTAAATCTCCACTTTCAAGTGTAGCTATATTAATATAACCTATTTTTTTGTCTCCCATAAAGCAACTTTTCTCATCTTGGCCCAGTCTTTTTACATCATACTTGCTATTATAATAGCATGGAACATTCAAGCTTAACTTTTCACCATTTCTTATTACCTCTATTTCAGCTATTTCTTTTGTAGAACGCAAAAGGTAATAGTCAAAAGCATTTGTAAAACGATTTTTATCTGATACTGATATATATTTGTTGCACTCATCTATTATCTTTTCTATAGTAGTTCCATCAATAGCTACCACAATATCTCCTACCTTTAAAGGGGACTTATCTTCCCTGCCAGCAATGACAATCTGACCATCTATATTAAATATTGATGCTTTTGCTTTGTATGCTCCAAAGTGTTGTTGTAGCACCTTAAAGTTATCATTAAAAAAGCCATGAGAGTCATGAATATATGTGGTAAGATTTGCAATGGATAATACATATGATTCCTTATCACCTTGAAGTGCTAACTCAGGAATCTTGTCATAAAGTACTTGATCCCAATCTTCATCCATGAGATTTTTATATGGATAGAAATATTCTATAATATTCCAATAACGAAACAACCCGAGCAATCTCATTCCTGTGTCTTCATAGTTAATAGAATTGTCCATAAAAGAATCTGAAGATACATTAACAATATCCCCTTCTTCAAAAACAGCATATCCATTGTCATTATCAGTTACTTTTACCTCTGATAAATTTTCAAGATAGTCAGCAAGGTTATTTCCAAGGACTTGTCTATTCTTTATCCATGAATATTCTACATCTAAGTATACTTTCTCTTTTACTTGACGATATAGATCTTCCTGTTCTTTACTAAGTGTATTAACCTGAAATGGAAACTGGTTTAACCATGTAGCCATGATATCTCCAGCTTCTTCCTTGGTGGTTGCCTCAAGCACTTTGGGAATAACTCTAAATAATTCTGCATCCCAATTAACATTCCCTGCTGTAATCTCTGGATGACGATACTTAGTAAATCCCCAGACCTTTGCTAAAGTATGCAAATTCTTCTGTTGAACTTCACTTAATTTTTCTATCCTAACTCCACTATCTGATGCAAATTCTGTATCTTGGGATCTTTTAAGATTCTTTTCTTTAGTTTTATCTGAACTAGTACAAGCTACAAATGTTAGACCCATAACTATAAGTATAAAACTAATTATTACTTTTTTACTAAATACATTCATTTTAACTTCTTTTTTTTCATACTTTCCACCTACATTCTTTAGTACTTTAAAATCTTTTTCAATAAGATTTTATCTTTGATAAAGTACAAATATATACAATATTGTCTATAATATTGTAAACATACCATAAAAACACTATATCACATAGTAACTAATGTGAAAACCATTTATGGAATATATTATAATTTTTGTTAGGTGATTTGAAATATGCTCACTTAAAAAAATCAACAGTTAACTTATCATTGATGAAAAATACTCTTTAATTATATGTCTATGTGTTTCAGCGATATTTAATTTTTCTAGCTCTTGGTAAGTAAAATACTTCAATTCTTCTGATTCGTCACTGCATACCAATTTATGATTCTCTGTTAAATTTACTATATAAGCAGCAGATATTATTCTAACAATATTTCCATCTGGATATGCTGCGATTCTTGATGGGTCTGAAAACATTTTCCAAAAGAACAAAGACTCTTCTGATATTATAATTCCTGTTTCTTCATTAATTTCTCTAATTATTCCTTCTTCTAAACTTTCATCAATTTTCAAACCTCCTCCTATAAGTGCCCAACGGTTACTATCTGCTCTTTTTTCTAATAATATTTTATTATTATACTTAATAATTGCACAGGCACCTATATGGTTTGGCTTATTAGGCTTTGGTGCATTTTCATTTTTATAATAAAATTTTGCTTCAATCATATTATTCCATCCTCCAATATTTAAAATCTACAATGTTATGCACTATAACACAATTATTCATTTACAATCATAATTATAATACTTATCATTGCACATTTACAATAAAATGTACCAATATACAAAAAACACCTCTAAAAAGAGATGCTCATATCAAAGTTTATTAAATATTAATCTATAGATTTATTAATGTATTTTAAATTTGCATTAATTACTTTTATAATATCTTATAATTATATAACATACTCATTATAAGATAATTGCAATAAACTACCAATTTATTTATCCTAATTAATTCATTTCCTTAAATTACAAATCTGTATATTATTAGCTCCATTACACAAACTAAAGACGAAAGGAGGCTGTGCTATGAAAAAGTTTACCGTTATATTGTTAATTTTAATTACATTGGTATTAAGTACTTTTGCTTCTACACGTGTATTTGCTGAAAATATATTTACAGAAGGTGTTTATAAAGCAACTGATTTCAATATATCCCCAAATGAATCTTATATAGTCCAAAATGTTTCAGCAAATGATAGTGTTTTTCTTACTCTTTATGATGAAAATCAAGTTATAATACAATCTATTCGTCTTGAACCTAAGTCAGCTAAGTATAATTTAATTCCTCTTAAGCCTGACTATAGAATTGTTATAGTTGGTAACGGTCAAATATTTATTGATAAAGGGACACAATAGGGTGTCCTTTTATTGTTATAATTTCTTAATTTCTTCTATGCTAGTAAATTATTCTGCTATGCTATTAAGTTCTATTTCGTAATTAGCTAGATTTTCATAATCATTTATTATTTGCTCCAAGTATATTTTTCAGTTATTAATATGCAGTAAACTATTCAGAATGCTGAAGAGTTATAATATATTTTTTTATTTGTAAGTATAACTCTTCTAGTTATTACAATGGTAACTACCTCTTTTATATACAAAAAATAAGAAGTGCTGTCGCACCTAGAAGTAATTTTCTATTGTGTAACAGCCCTTCCAATTAATCATAATAGATTTATAATTTATTATTCAGTTTGATCAGTTACAGTTTTTGATTCATTATAAGTGTCAGTCAATTGTTGCATAGGTGAATTATAAGGTTTAGCCCAACCTTTGTTTACAGCTAGTTCTGTAAGAGCAGTGTGCCCTCCAACTATTTGATTTAAACCAGAAGAATAAATGGATCTTAACTCTGGAGTACTGCTTGTTAATGTAGCATTTAGATAAGCGTCAGCTGCAGCTTTTCCAGAAGAAAGCATATTTGTAGATATAACCTCATCATTGATATTAATGTTGTTTTTAATTAGGTTTCCAACTAAATTTGCCATTCCATTATACCTCCCTTGGAACTGTTACTTGATTTTCGGTGATAAATTGTTGTAATCCTTTTATCCTACCCTCGCATGCTAGCGTGCTAGATTCACCTTGTCTTTTTAGATTTTCATCTGTTATTAGTGCATTTACTGCTCTTTGTACAATTAATCCATCTTGTTCCATCTTCAAAAGTGATGTTAAAGATAGTACTTCTGCTTCTGAAAGTTTTCTCATGTTCTTACCTCCATAATATAAATTATAAGCACTTATATTATGTGATTTTAAGAAGATTAATAACCATGTTATATCTATCCATTTCATTTTCAAATAAGTATCATTTGCTTTTTTATGAGGTAGGTTTGTTAATATAATACTTATTATAGCTCAACTACAATAAGATATATTAAAATACAAAAAGCACCTCTAAAAAGAGATGCGCAAATCAAGGTTTATTAAATACTAATCTATAGATTTATTAAATGTCTTAATAGAATCATATATTAATATAATTTCTTAATTTCTTCAAAATATGAATTATTAATTACTTTAGTTATAGCTTTACTTACGTAAGAATAATTAAAATCTTTTAAATGAATATTTCCAACATAATATTCATTTTCCCTTTCTTCTAAACAGAATAAATCATAGTACTGATTTAAGTCATTGAGCAATTCTTTCAAATCATCCATACTAGGGGATAACCATAAACTTCTTCAGCATCTATATTAATACTCCAATTCCTTACTATTTGAGCGTATTTCCTAAAAACCTCTACAAATGAATTGCAATATTCATCATTTTCATTATCACTAAATATAATTTTTGATTTATCATTATTAATGATTATTGGTAATATTTCTTCTATGCTAGTAAGTTCTAGTTCGTAATTAGCTAGATTTTCATAATCTTTTATTATTTGCTTCTAGTATTCCCCTTATTTCCTAACACTATCTTCCACATCCTCATCTATGTCCTTCTAATTTAGCCTTAATATATCCCATATATATCATTGATGAACTATCAGATATTTGAGGAATCTCAAATCTACATTTCTTATAGAAATCATAATTTTCTGGAGTAGTATGCACCCACCAATTTCCATGGGGTAACTTTTCTAAACACAAGTCTATAAGTTTTTTACCTATGCCTTTTCCTCTATACTCTTCTTTCACAGCCAGGTCTTGGATTGTTGCTGTCATGACTCTATCTGATACAACCCTTACCATAGCTATCATATCTTCCTTATCCCAGACAGTGAAAACCCATGATGAATTTTTAAAGCAGATTTCATACTTTTCATCTAGCCATAACGGTTGATTTGCAGACACCCAACCAACTTCATTGTACATTTTTTTAATGATATCCCCCTTAATCCCATCTGCACCTTCTCTAATAATCAATCCTTTATAATATTGATACATTAAATCCCCCCCTAAAATTAATTTGAACACAATTTCCTAATTTTTTTCATTTGCAATCATAAATATAATACCTATTATAACATTAGTACAATAAAATGTATGCAAATAAGCACCTCTATATAGAGATTCTCTAAAATAAATAGCTTTGATTTCAAATCAAAGCCATTTAATGATAAGTATACTTATTTTATAATAACTAGTTAAAAAATATAAGATCTAATTATTTTATACCTGCATCAATATGTACCTCACCGTCACCAACTATTACGATTTTATATTCAGATTTAAGAGAAACTAAATAATGTCTTGGTGATTTAGGTTCTAGATATAAGACTTGTGTTTTAATATTATTTTCATTAAAAACAATAACAGAAATACTATATGCTGATATATTTTGAACATGATAAGAACCATCTTTTGAATGATTAAAATCCGATACTTTATAAAAACCCTCTTTATACATATTTCGTGAAGATGCATAAGTTGTAATAGATGTACCAAATATAATAGTTACTAAAATTAGTAAGATCATAATAAATTTTTTCATATAATATCCACCTCTCAGTGATATTTTATGTATTATTAATAATAATATACAATTATTCACTTATATCATTTTGCACTATAAAATAGGAGCAATATAAAATGTACTCTATAAGGTGGACAAATTAAGAAGAAGGCAAGGCTTAGGTATTAACTAAACAACTTATGAAAAAATTCAAAATGAAAAGAGTGTCAATTATCCTAACTAATAATTATTATCGTTAGTTTTATGATTATCCTCTTTTTCTACCTAAGTAATAATAACCGTTTGATTTATTTCCATTCATAGTTGTATATACCACCTGATTTAAAATCAATTTATCAAATGGCTGCAAACATTGATCAATCCATTTTATATCGTGATGCCTAACTATAGCACCTTCAGGTAATTCAAATACACCATATTTTTGGTATTTATCTTGAAATAACTTATAACGTTCTATATTGCGTTCATCTGTGTTTAGTAAGAAATCATTAATATACAGAATCCCATTAGGTTTCAAAACACGCTCTATTTCTTTTAGCAATGCTGCCTGTTCTTTATCGTTAACAATACACGTTAGCACTGCAAATAAAATAACCGTATCACAACTTTCACTATCTAATTCAATATTATCTCCTTGCATTACCCTCAAATCTAAATGAGGATATTTTACATTGCCTCGTTGTATCATTTTCTCTGAGAAGTCAATTCCTATTAAATTGCTGTACCCTTCTAAATTTAGCTGTTCTAATGTTCTTCCATAACCACAACCCACATCTAGAATAATACCTTCCTTATTAACAAACTTAGCAAACTCTTCAAAGTGAAAAGGTGTTGTAAATTCTTTGTTTTCTGCGACTGTATTCCAATATTTCTTCTGTGTCATGACAAACCTCCTAGTTTCTTTTTATTGAATTATAATTTATGATGAAATATTATATAAATAACCTTTACTTAGTCTTATGTTATATAAGATTGTGTTTATAATGTCCTTAATGATTTGTTCCATTCAATATAAAAATCAACCATTGAATTATATCTTTTAGACCTATCAATATTTATGGATTTAATTACGATATCATATAGGTTTTTATTCAATTGCTTATTATTTATTAATTTTATTACCTAATTTAAGAAACTTTCAACTTAATGCAATTTATAATTGCAACTACTTTTCCATTAAGTATGCTGAACATGAAACACTAAAATCACATTGTTCATATAATTTTTTTGCACTAATGTTATCAACATCTACGTATAGCCTAATGCCTGTAGCATTCTTTTCTTGCCTTAATATCTCTGCTTTTTTCATTAATTCATAGGCAAACCCATTTCTGCGATATGAAGGATGAATCCATAATTCATCAACATAAACATGTCCAAAACCATTATATTTACCAACTTTAGGCATATAAATTAATGAAATCCAACCAACATATCGTCTTTCCACTTCAACCACATATATAAACAAATTAGGATTTGACAATTCATTTATAATACTTTGCTTAATTGCTTCTTTCAATGGTAATCTTTCACTACCGTTCATTCTCCAATATATCATATCATCAAATAATGAATAATTCCGTGCATCTATTTTCACAATTTTATAGTTCATACAATCACCCTCATATACAATATAATTAGTTATCTTTTTATCTAGTAAATCCATATTTTTTGACATTCTCATTAAAGCATTATTCACTCTTGCTTATATATCATTATCAGTCATCCTACAATTTGTCTAACACGCCTATTTTTATCTAATTATCTCTAATAATTCATTTAGGGAATTAATCTCAATAAAATTTTTGTTATTAATATGGGTATCATGTTTACGGTTTATAAAAACAGGTGTAAAACCAAATTTTTCAGCCCCCAGAACATCAGCTTCAAAGTTATCTCCAATGAAGTAAACTTGTTCCATTTCGATGTTAGTATCATACTTTTTAATATCATCAAATACAATTTTAAATAAATCTTTATGGGGCTTCCTTATCTTATAATCCGCACTGAAATGTATATTAGCAAAATATTTTTCTAAATCATATTGGTTAATGAATCTTTTCATTACATTCTTTTTAAATATGGAATTACTTAATAAATATACTGGGATTCCTAATAACTTAAGCTGCTCTAAGGTAGAAATAGTGTCATTAAACAATTCAGTAGTATTTATTTCAAGTGCACAATTAAATAAAATTTCTTCTAGGGGATAATTCACTTTAAAACCATATTTATTTTTAAAATCTAAAAGTTCATCTTCAAATGCCAGTTCTGAATTATCCTCGCTTCTTTTATCATAAAGTTCTTTCCAATATGTAGCTGCATAATCTAGAAATTCAGCTTTAACAGTGTCTTTTGATAAAATATTTTTATGTAGATAAGATAAACCCGAATTAAAATCAAATTTAATATCATGAAGCAATGTGTCAAATAAATCAAAGACAATAGCTCTAACTTTAGCCATAAAACCCCTCCGCAAATTATTATTTATCTAGCCTTGATAATATTTTTTGTATCCTAACCGTACAGTCAATCTTTCTATTAACATGGTCTCTCCATGAATTAGATAAAGGAAAATTAAAAGATATCTAGGTATCGGGTCTAAATCGAAATTTAGAAGTTCCTCCACTTTTAGCATGCTTCAATCCTCCTTTTAGCTCCGTTGCTTAAATGCATTTGTATATATGCTTTTTGCACAACCATCGCTGATCGCTTTATGGTAACATATTCTATAAAATACCATAAATTCTTCTAAAGCAAAAGAAGTCTTGTTAGTAGAGTTTGGATTTTATAATAGACTAAAATAAGCTAAAATTAAACCATTAATAAGTTTTCAAATTATTCAATGTAAATTAATACCCCAATTATTCTCAAAACTATTACTGTAATAAATCCAATTATAATTAATCTATTTGCTACCTTAAGTTCTTCTAGCGTTTCCTTACTAACTATTTCTGTATCATCATGCCTCTTTAGTTTTTTAGATATCTTTATATGCTTTATATATCCCCAAAGTATTATACAATAAGGAATCAAAGAAAGTAGTTCTAGAATAACAGGAAATTCTCTTAATATATCTCTCAAATATATACCCCCTTATATGATAGTGCGTAACAATTTATAATTATTCCTTCACATTCTTATTCATATACTTATTATAACACGATTTCAATAAAATGTATAAAAGCACCTCTATATAGAGATGCTTTAAAATAAACAGTTTTGATTTTTAATCAAAGCCATTAAAACCTGATCAATCTATGCCTCAAAATTGTATTTAACAAATGCAATTCCTTCAAGTTCACATGATGTGGACATACCACTTTTCTTATAAAAGGCTTTAGTTTTTTCTGTATTATCAGTCATCAGTACAATTTGTCTAATATGCTTATATTTATCTAATACTGATTGTAAAAGATAATTTCCTATGCCTTGTCTTTGATACTCTTCTTTTACTAAGATATCTTGTATATAAATAATAGAAGCATCATCACCAACAACCCTAATTAATCCAATCAACTCTTCCCCATCAAAAGCTCCAATATTGAATAAGGAATTTTTTACTGCCTTAAATAGTTTATCAGGTTTATCTGAATATACTGTCCACCCAACATTTTTATATAATTCTATCAATTGTTTTAATTCAAACGTTCCATTTTCTTTATATTTTATATTCATTTTTATTCTCCATTTCATATATATTTGAACTAGCTACTTTATGTGGAGAATTAATTTCTACCACTCACTAATAATTTCTTATTTTCCGTTTTAAGAAAAGGACAACCATCAAAATTCCTTTAATTCAATAAAATCAACACCATTTTCACTTGCAATTCCTGCATACAACTTATTATTATCTTTACCTATAGACAAATAATGCCTCAAACATTCTTTAGCAGTAAAAGGCATTTCTCTATCTAAAACTTCATCCATATTAACCCACTCCAATATGCCTTCATCACATTCATTAATGTCTATTTCAGTGTTTTGTAGTTCAGTGAAATAGTAATAGTTTTGCCTAATCTCATTATTCTTCATACGAAGTGTAACATATTTTAAATCTACAGTTCCAATATCGTTTTCTGTAATACCTGTTTCTTCAAACAGTTCCCTTAAAACACATGCCTTTGGATTATTTAGTTCGCCTTTTTCAAAATGACCACCTATACCACACCAAGAAGGTTTCACAACTCTTGAACCAACTCTATAAAGCAGTAACATTTTATTTTTAAATATAATATAAATTGTAGTCATATTCCTTAACATATCTAAAACACCTCATTTAAGTTTCTTTTAGACTTTAAGTTCACTTTCTTATACCCCTATGCGAAACTTATTAATATAATTTCTTAATTATAGAAGATTACGAATTAATTAAACTTCTATATTTATTTTGCAGCCTCAATAATCCAGTCAACTATATAATTAAATCTTTCTGATGTAAGTGCATGACCACCTTCATATTGTTTAATACTAATTTGTTGCCCTGCATTACATTTTATATATTCCTTTTCTGCCTTTTTATAGATATCCATTGCATCTTTCGAGTATTTATCTTCTGTTGCTGATACAATTAGAAATTTAGTTGGGCAAATCTCGCATACTACATCGTCAATATCATAATATCTCATAAAATTTGGTATAACACTTGCCATTTCAATACCAACATTATTCTTAATTCTGTTTCTAAATGTTGCGGCACTACCGCTAGCACAAGCATAATGTATTCTTTTATCAAATGCAGTAAGATAAATCGTTGTATTACCTCCATATGAATGTCCTAAACAACCTATTTTATTATAATCAACGCAATCCAATCCATTTAACACGCTGATTGCTCCCATTGCATCTTCAATTACTGTTTTTGCCAGAGTCTGACCTGTGAGTATTCCGTAGCACATTGTAAGAAAATGCTGCCAGTCATCATCTTCATCATTTTTATTGATTCCTGAGGCATTAACTCTTCTATCCTCAAAACACAATGAATCTGGTGCGATGACAACAAATCCCCTCTCTGCAAGTGCAGGACCAAAGGCTTGAAGATGATTCCCAGCAAGACCACAAACTTCACTTTTGCCAAGATTTCTTTCTCTGTTATGTTGATGATTTATTAAAACTGCTGGATGCTTACCTTCTCCATCTGGCAAAAACAAAAAGGCAGTGTTTTTACGTCCATGTATGAAATATTGAATAAGTTCCCTTCTGTATCCATTACATTGGAATGTTTCTAAAACCTCATAATTTATTCTGCTACTCACAGGCTTCAAGTCAATAAGTTTTAACATCTCTATACTGTTTGTACTCATACTACCTCCTTCTAATAAATACAAATTTATACTTTTGCAATATACGTATTTTATTTACTTCGTAATTTAACACAATTATTCCTTAACATACTTATTATAGCACAATTGAAATAAACTGTATGAGCATATTAAAAGCACCTCCATATAGAGATGCTCTAAAATAAACAGTATTACTAATAAGTTATTTAATTATATATCAATTTCACCATATAAAAAGATGAGATTTTAAAACATAAAAACTCTCTGACTCCACCTTGCTTAAACAATTATTTTAAATTGTATACTTAAATATAAGTTCTCCATTAACATCCTTTTCATTTATATACTCAAATCCAATGCTTTTATATAAACTATAAGCTAATGTATTTTGCTCAACTATACTTAAGTAGATAGTATTAACATCATATTTTTTCGAAACTATATCAATAAGGTTGGTCATTGCAATTCTTCCAAATCCTTTTCCCTGGTATCTTTCATCTATCATTATTCTATCAATCCAAGTATCTTTATTAGGCCCAAAGGATCCGTACATTGCAAATCCAATTACTGCCTCCTTATGATATATAGCTACAGGATTCCATTGACTACAAGTTCTTGCTTCTTCTAAGCATTCATCTACAGTTTCAATAAATTTCTCTTGGTCTGACTTTAATTTTATTTTCCTAACAATATTTTCATTAGTATTATCTATATCTTTAAAATATATATTATTCATATAATTACTTATCCCCCAAATTCAAAACATTTAAATTCATGCATCTTAACCAATGAATTACTTGATTAATCTTCTTTCTTATCTTAATTCAATCTGTTTATAATATTATTTTTCCTTCTTAAAAACAAAAGATTTGCATTCATCATTATATATGTTTTCCTTTAAAAATGTAAATCCACATTTTTTAGTATAAAATCTATGGTTTCTTATTGAATAATCCGGCGTTTCAACTGTCCATATCTTAGCATTTATATATTTTTGCTCTATGTCATTCCAAACTATAGTTCCAAGATGATGTCCTCTGTAATTTGGATCAATAAAGAGCATTTCCAAACTATATTCATTATTGGGCTTAATTCCAACTGTGTAAGCACCAACTGTATTTCCTTCATAAATAACTTTATAACTTTCAAAATCTGTGTGCTCATTGAGCCATTTAATCAAACTGCCATCATTATATCCTTTAGGTCCATCCTCTTTTATATCCGTGTGCATTGATGTATCTTCATTAAATGCAGAAGTCATGATTTTTGTTAATTCTTTATATTCATCAATATATATCTTTTGATACAAAATCTTATTATTCATTATAACTTCTCCTTCTTATTGTTTAGTACTTTGACACGTTTTTCCTACAATTATTCACTTATATTATAAACTTATTGTAACATAATTTCTATAAAGTGTATGTTTATGTACAAAAAGCATCCAATTAAAGAAAAGGTCATAAAATTAAGTGGCTACTTTTTTCTAGAAGCAACCACTTTTTAGTTTAAGTAAATGAAACTACCCTACCAACAGTTAAGATAAAAATTATAAATCCTGTCATTATAATGGTTATGGCTACTGTAAAGACTCCTCTAAATAATTGAAACCAGCTGATGGCTGCCGAAAATCCAAGTAGCCCTAGTAATAGTGTGATTATAGAAAGTATCATAACTATAACTAATGGATGCACTTGCAATAGATCCATTGTAAAGTTAATTACCTTATTTGATTCTATTGATAAAAAGAATAATATTACACATATCAATGATAAAATGAATGAGTAAATATTTAACCTTAATTTCATACTGAACCTCCTAGATATTCCATGGTAATGCAAGGTGCTTATTTAGCACGCTGCAATATTCTATTATAATTTACAATTTTACCATATTGTACGACCAATGGTATTAACTTAAATTTAAATTTCTATATACATTCAGTAAAACCTTATAAATAGAGTTTTTAGCTTCTCTGAAGCTTACTAACAGAATTCTTTCCATCGGTGTTTCTGCCCATGTAAATTAGACCTTCAAGGTTGTTTTTTATAGCTATAGCTACATGGCATGGGAAGTGACCTTTGGTTATATCATAGCCATGGACTGCTTTATATAGGGCAATAATACCCACTTGAATTAGGTCATCTATGTCATAGCCATTTACACTTATAGCCACAGCTTGGCTAGATATAAAAGCCTTGAAATTTTTTATTAGCTCTTCAAGGGCAGTATCCTCCCCTGCTTTTGCCTTTGTCACCAATTCTTGAATTTTAGCACAATTATCCATAACAAAAATCCTTTCTCCTAGGCTATTTCCTCCTGTGTCCATGTGTCCATTTTTTCCCCTATATATACATATATAGTATATATATATATTATTTATATTATAAATATGCTCTAATAGAATATCATAGACATAATAGATACATAGGGGGTTAGCCCTTATTATTACTAGGTTTGAGGCGTGTCCTTAACTGTGTCTTTCCCTGTGTCTTTGGAATCAAGGATACAGCTTTTAAGTGTTTTCATAATTATTCTTTCTTATAAAGGCTCTTTGACATCCATAATTTTTACCAAATCTCAGCTTTCCTGTGCCCATGTTATAGGGTTCCCAATCCTCAAGGACACGGAGCACATCATTAATTTCTCTAGAATTCATAGGTTTCATGTACTTAGGATCTCCTTGTAATAGCTCCACCCATATCTCCATGGCACATATTTTATCTCTTTTTTTAGTAGGTATTATATTTTCCTTAAAGTTAGTTCCATGAATATAACTTCTTCTAGCTGCCACATCAAGGTCCTCCCAATTTTCAGGAAGAGGCATTTCAAGGTATTCATGAATCAATCCCTCTATGGAACTTCTCTCTGTATGCTTCTCTTGGATTTTAACTGCTTGCTTTTCTAGTTCTAGCTCTAAGTATAACCCTTCTCCCATCTTCCAAAGCTCCACAGCTTCTGCCCAAATCTGGTGGATTTCAGCCTTTATATCCTCTCTCCATAAATTCTTTTTAATTCTATGTTTCTCTACCATTACAGGCCAAAACCTTCTGTTCCCTGTTTTATCCTTTAAGAAGTCCATTTCATTGGTGGTGCCAAAGAATACACACTGCATTGGAAACTTTGTAACCCTCTTTCCATAGGCAACTCTATAGATATCTTCCCTCTTAGATATAAAGTGTTTAACTGCCTCCATCTCTGCTTTTTTTGCAGCAGTAAGCTCTGCCATTTCTATAATCCAAGCATCTTGAAGTTGTTCATAGGCTTCTTTCCCTTGCACTGTGTTAAAGGAATCTGAGTACCAGTTTTACCCAAGAAGGCTTAAAATATGACTCTTACCTACCCCTTGTTTTCCAACTAAAACCAGCATATAATCAAACTTCACTCCTGGATTAAAAATCCTAGCCACTCCAGCAACTAAAGCTTTTCTTGTAACCATTCTGTTATATTTAGTATCACTAGCTCCTAGATAATCTATAAATAGGTTGTCCACTCTTTTAACTCCATCCCACACTAAGGAATTAAAGTAATCTCTAATGGGATGAAACTTATTTTTCTCCTCTACAATTAAAAGACCATCATTAATCTTCATGGGACTAGTTATCCTATAAACCTTTTCTATATAATGCCTTAAAGATGAATCGTCACTGTCCTTCCACTGATCCCCTTCTTTTTTATTAAGAAGCCTATGCCAGGGTAGATTACCCTTAATCATAGTTCTATGGGAAAATTCATTTTAAGCTATTTTACCCTTTAGATTTTCTTCCTTAGTTATTGGCTCCTTAAAATTCTCAGATGCCTTTTCTTTCTTAGCATCTTTTTCCTCACTTTCCCCCTTAACATCCTCTAACTTCCAAATCAGTCCCTCTTCCTTCTCCTTAGGTAATTCACCGTCAGCACCTAAAGCCTCAGACTCCTTCTCATCCAAAGCTTTAAAAACTTAGCTGACAATGTTAAAACCTTGATAAGTTCCCTGCAATTAAAGTTCACATTAATATTAATATCCATAAATAAACCTCCTTCAAAAAAATACCCTCTATATATAAAGCCTTCGTAGCAATTAATTCGTAGCTATTTTTGAAAATTTCTTAAAGTTTTTTTAAAAGGATTATTATTTCCTTATATATGAGCTTAAGAATCCTTCTTATATTTCCCTCACTAACCCCTCTCTCTTTGGCAATGGACACAATGGTTTTCCTTTGAAAAAACACTAGGTAAATTAACTTTCTCTCATCGAAAGATAATTTACCTAGTGCTTTATAAAGACTCTCATTAATTAATATTTCTTCTACATTCTCAATAACTTCAATATCATTAGATCTAAATTGAAAACCATGCTCCTCCATTTCCTCAAGAGAATTGTGTTTACGTCTCTCCTTGCGATTATTATTATGAACCTGCCTTTCTATCTCCATGACAACTTTAATAAGCTCATCAGGGATATCTACCTTCTGAACTTCACCTGTAATAAATTCATACTTAATTTTCATATTCATCTCTCCTAGCTTCAAATTATTTTGAAACTTTTATGAAGCTATTCAAAGCCTAGGTGGAGATGCTTATAAAGGGATAAAAAAAGCCTTCCACAGTGAAAGGCTTTAAAAACTAACCCTAGATGGATTAAATTCTGTTAAAATAAAAAAATAGCCGATGACTGCTAATTTAGCAACCATCCGGCTATTCGGTAGTTAATCACTCCATTGCTCGGTATGTTTTATTATACTTTAACCTATATCTTAACTCATTGTATATGAAAATTCTATTTTTCTTAATTTAATATTATTTTTTACCCCCAGAAGTTTTCTACACTTATTACACTTTATCTCTATAATTCCAACGTAGCTATTTTCCACATCGAATAATCTATTATTGCAAATTGGGCATCTCACCTGAATCAATTACATCTAATCCCCCTCTCTATACTAATTTCCCCTTTAAATTACTTAATCATAATATAGATAATATATCATTTATCCGATGACTACCAGCTCTAGTACTCCACCTTTTTTAGAGTTGGAGTTAAGAGCTGGTACGTCCCTGGATAACGATTTCTAACCTTCAGAGAAGCAAAGAACTCTGTTTACCTACATTTCCCCTTAATATAACCTAACATATCCTTTTATTTATGTCTTTTCTACCAAATACTTTTATCATTAACCCGAATTCCATAAAAGTATAGTTACATTATATGACATTTTCAAGGGAAGGTCAAGGAATTATTTGAATTATTTTGAAAATTTATTGTTTTTATCCATAAAAGTGTTTTTCAAATATGTTGCTATATACGTGTATATATTTTACAATTAGTAGGAGTAACTGGATAGTTACAATAAAATTAAAGTATATAATATTTTAATTTTATTCTTTTAGGAGGTTATAGAATGGTAGTGGAGCCTTTAAATGATGTTATGTCTCATTTTAGATTTGTATTTTCCGCCTATGTAGTATTGTTTATAATTATAGTTTTGAATTTTTATAAATCCCTACATATTAGAAAGAATTTACAGAAAGATAATTCAGTTGGCAAGTTAATTCAAAGATTTGATTTGGTTATTGATATTTTTTGTGGATTAGCAATGGCTGCAGGTTTAATGTTTCAAGGGGTATTGGCAGATAATAATGCATTAGGGCACAATACTTGGTTTACGGCACTTTTAGTCATATCCATTGTGAGTTTTATCATTTTTGTATTAACTGTAATTGTGGTTAGGAAAGATAAAAAATAAGCATATTAAAATCAACTTTCACTTATTATTTATTTTCAGATGCCTTAATGGATGTAGAGATTAGAAGTTTGTGAGTATAAATAATTTAATGAAAATATATCTCTATAAGAATTATTTTAAAGGCATGGAGATCATAAGATGGTCCCATGCCTTAATTTTGATACAATAAATAATTTAATCCATTAATCATTATAGGACATACTACCTGACAATAATTGGTGTTAGTAACATTTATTTATTTATCGTTACCTGTCTTTTTAAATCCTCTATCTCTTTATCCTTAAGATCTATAATATTTTCATACTTTTGTTCCATTTCCATCAAGTTTTTGCTTAACATATTTATAAAGGATGCCATCTCATCGGAACTTCCTGCTATACGGTTAAATAGCAAAAGATTTAATTTTAAGACCTCTGGGATCTCTTTGTGAGAATATCTAAGTTGATGGTCAATCTCTCCATAACCTTCTTCAAATATGGTTCTTACTTGAATTTCCGCTATAACCTTTTGATTAGTTGGAAAAAATTCTATAAGATAATGGACAGAACGGTATCCTGATTTTCTAGAATTAATTTGTATATTTAATTCCTCAAATATTTTTGTATCATCCCCTTCTCGTACATTAGCAGTTATCTCAACAACCTTCCAAGTTCCCAGAATATAATTATGTATATCTTCCCAATCATCCTTGAATATATGTATGGCTCTAATACCTATCAAATCATTTATCTCTTCTTTATAGTTAGAAACGGAAAATTGAAAATCCTCTCCATACTTTGATTTTCTATCCTCTGTCTTTCTAATAATCTTTTCAATAAGCCTTTCAGAATCCTTTACTCTAGATTTTACCGTATGTATTTTCTTATGTGCCCTAAGTGTATTTGCTATAAATTCTGCTTGTGTCTCATAAGTCTCTTTATACATATTGAAATCCATATATATTTCTTCTAAAGTGTCCCAAACTATTCCACTCTTTATAATCTCTTCATTCTTAAGATGATATTTACTTAAAAAAGTTTCTTTATCTAAAATCATAAATCTTGCCACCTTCAGTTTTACTTATTTTGTCCATAATAAATATATTTTATGATATTTTAAACTTATTGTAACGCAAAGTGATAAAAGATAGCAAATTGTATTGCCCATAGAAAAACGTAAAAAATAGCATTATCACGTCCCTACTAAAACAAACTTTACTTTAGTAGGGACTTTAGGTTAGTTTTAGAGGGATTGCTCATAATAAGAACTATCATGATGCATCCATATTTTTAAATATATCCTTTGATGTAAGGGAGATGGCTGCAGATAGAATTCCAACCACTAGCAGAATAATCCCTGTATGATTTGAAAATTGATCAAAAGCTACCCCATATATGGCTTGCCCAATCGGTTGTGCACACATGGAGAGAGAAATCATCACTGCGATTACTTTTCCCACAAGCTCTGGCGGTGTTTCACTTTGAACTGCTGCAATCATCTGTACACTGAACATTGTGGCAAGTGCCATGATGACAAAGCTTGTGGCTGTAATTACTACATAACTGACCATATTTGCCATGCCTAGTAGCAGTGGAATTGCCATGACCCCCATAGATAGGCTGCAAAGAAACATCAAAATGTGTGAACTTGTAAGCTTTAGTTTTTTGCTGAATACAGCGGTTAAGATTCCTCCGCAAAGTCCGCCAAGTGCCATGGCTCCCTGTGAAAACCCAAGCAGCTCATCACTCATTTTAAGTATGCCAATAATTAGAATAGGCATGCCAACAATCAGCATTGATGATAGTACCAGATTGAAAATAGTAGCCAGACCAATGATATTAATGAGGACTGGTTTTTCTTTTTTCATATAATTTGTGCTGTCAAGAAAGTCACTTTTTATAATTGCAGATATTTTCATTGCATTATTTCTTTTTTCAAAGGGTATGTGTATAAAAATCTCCATTATAGCAGAGGCAGCAAAGCAAGCAATACTAATGAGAAGGATGGGTACAATGCCAAAAGCACCAAATAACATACCACCAATAATAGGCCCCAAAAGCCCTGCCAGTGCACCAACCTGGTTGACTACCGCACCTGCTGATAAAATTTTATCTCCTGAAACCAGCAATGGAATACTTGCTTGCACTGTTGGCTGATAGGTGCCACTAATGCCATAAAGCAACATTAAAACAGCAATAAACAGTGGAACTATGGGCAGTTTTCCAAGAGCCATAAAGAACAGAAAAACAATGCTTGCCGTTAAAAAATCAAGTGCTACCATGATATTTCGCTTGTTCACTCTGTCAGCCAAAATACCTCCTAAAAATGAGAGAAAAATCATGGGAAGAAAGGAGGACGCTGTTACAATTCCGAAAAGAGATGCTGAGCCTGTTTCTCGCAAAAGATAGAGAGGAAGCGCAAATCGCAAGATTGCATTACCAAACATTGAAATGATTTGTCCGATTACTACAAGTGTAAAGTTCCTATTAAATAGTTTTGTTTGTTCCATATTACAATGCCTCCATCTTATTTACCTTTGACAACAGCTCCATAAATACTACAAGACCTAACACTAGTAAAACAACCATTCCTATTAGCCTGATTTGCAAAGAATTTTCAGGTACAAACGACATCATATTGCCAAATGGAATAATTAACAGAAAGGATGTTACTACAGTAGCTACCAATGACTTCCTCCAAAATCCTATACGCATTGCTATAAGACCTATTGAAGCTGCCAGCAGTGCTGAAACTCCTGTTGTAAAAAGTAGGTTTGGCCACATTTCACCTGTAAACATATTGGGTAAAATGTGAAAAGTATTTGATAAAAAAGCAAACATACTGATTGCAACAATATTACATATAGATACCGCAATGGCAATAAAGAAAAACACAAAGCTGCATTTCGCAAAGAGAATTTTGCTTCGCTTTATTGGGTATGAGAACAATAGAATTGCTCTTTTCCCAGTATATTCTTCAACTGTAAATTTAGCGTGCATGATAGCAGATAAGACACCGAATGCAGCAACAAACAGTATGGAAATCAAAGATATAAAATTATTCCATTGACTAAACATACTCAAATCTGTAGGCAGGGAAACGCCTCCTCTAATTTGGATCATCTGCTGTGATTGTTCAATTTGTGGTATATATGCTGTTAAAAAGCAAAATCCAAATCCAAAAATCAAGATAAGAAAGGATGCCACAATATAAGATCTAATTTTGTTTCTTTCAAGTTCTAAATTTATAAGTTTTATCATTATAATTTCCCTCCTCTCATTTTTTCAATTAAGAAATCTTCAAGATTGTTTTCATGCTCTACAATTAAGTCCTTCACATTAGCTTCAAGGGTTAACGTGCCATTTGCAATGACCGCAACTCTTTCAACGGTTTGTATAACTTCGCTTAAAATATGACTTGAAAGTAAAATTGTCATCCCTTGATTTTTAAGGGAAATAAATAAATCTCTCATTTCCTTAATTGCAACAGGATCAAGTCCATTAATGGGCTCATCAAGGAGCAATACCTTGGGACTATGTATCATACTTCTAGCAATGCCTAAACGCTGACGCATGCCAAGAGAAAACTTTGATACTGGTTTATCACCCACATCACCAAGACCGACACGTTCAAGGGCTTTTGATATATCTGCATCCATCCCCATATATCTAAGATGAATGGACAAATTGTGAGTAGCATTCAGATGCTCATAAAAATATGGTACCTCAATAAGACTACCGATGTTACCGAGTACCTGGTCTCGTTGGGCCCAAGCATTTTTTGCCAGAACATATGCACCACCCTCAGTTGGCTCAAGCAGCCCAGCCATAAGCTTTAAGAGGGTTGTTTTCCCCGCTCCATTTACACCTAATATGCCATAAATCTCACCCTGTTTAACTTTCATTTCTAGACGATTTAATACGGTCTTGCCATAAAATTCCTTGCATAGTCTGTTTGTATGCACTGCAAATTGATGTTCCATATACTTCTCCTTATTCATATACCGACGTTCGGTATGTATTTTACCAAAAATATTCTGCCCCCTGAGGAGCAGTTATTTCTACCCATTGTAGCGACTACTGTACTCAACATATTGTAAGATAGTCTCTGTATCTAAAATATCAATTCCTATTCCATTCAAAATCACACTGAAAAATTCCATTTTCCTACGCATTTCTTCAGGTGTAGATTTTGCAATGGCAGGGTTTACCCAAATGTTCATTAGTGTAATGATCACCTCAGCAAGTTCCTTTGGATAAGCGGTTTCAATTGAACCATCACTTATTCCCTCGTTGATGATAGGCTCTATATAGCATGGGACAATCAATTCATAGATTTCTATAACTTGTTTCATCACAAATTTAGGATCATTCATAATTTTGTTTGACATTGCTATAATCGCATTACTACCCGGATTAGCGTAGCCGGCTTTAATCATCATTTTTAGCTTTTCATAGCCAGTCATTGTCTTGTCATCACGGAGTTTATTGAAATAAGCTGTGTTTTCATTGCCAATTTTCTCACATACTGATTGAAAAATTTCCTCCTTGGATTTAAAATGATGATAGATTGCCCCCTTGGAAAGCCCCCCTAAATTATTGATGATATCTTGAATTGAAGTGTGTTCATAACCTTTTTCTATAAAGAGCTTTAAGGCTGCCTCTAAGATTAGGTTAACTGTTTCTTCTGGATATTTATTTCGTGCCATACAGCATCCACCTCCATACCTACCGTTGGTATTTATGTTATCATTGATGATTTTTCTTGTCAAGCACTAATATACTATTAATCTAAATATAATAAACTATAGTATTTGTCATTCAATATGGTTCTATGAAATTTATAGATTGCACCTAATAAGAAATTATTCTTTTTCTGCTGCAAACATTTCTGCATAAATACCTTGTTTTTTAATCAAACTCTCATGATTACCGCACTCCATTATAGTTCCACTTGAAATCACAATGATTTTATCGAATCGCTTAACTAAATTTGCTTTATGCGATACTAATATACATGGAATTGATTTTTTTAAGAGATTATCAATTATTTTAGTTTCTGATAAAGAATCAAGGGCACTGGTTGGTTCATCTAATAGTAGCATCTTAGTGTTTCTAAATAATATTCTTGCTAGTATTATTTTTTGTTTTTGACCTCCAGATAAATTCATTCCTTGATCTGATATGGTAGTAGATAATCCCATTGGTAATTCTTTTATCAATGTATCTAAAGTTGAATCACAAATAACTCGTTGTAAAAAATCAGGATCATAATTTTCTTCTCCAAGGGTAATATTGTAAAGAATGCTTTCATTAAATATAATAGGATTTTGATTAACCATTCCTATAGCATCTTTAATAGCCTCTTTAGAGTATTTATCTATAGTTAGATTATTAATATAGATTTCACCTTCAGTAGGTTCTAATAAATTATCAAGAATTTTTAATAATGTGCTCTTCCCAGAACCACTTGAACCTACCACAGCAATTTTATCATTTTTATGGATGGATAGATTAATATTGTTTAGTATTAGCCCATCAAATATTGAATGTTTAAAAGATATATTTTCTAACCTATAAGAATCAATGTGATCAATTCTTTCTAGCATGTGTGTATCTGAATTAAGATGTTTTGTAGAGTTTATAGCAAATATTTCATTTATCTTTTTAAACTGTATCTTAATAACAGTCATCTGTATAAATGTACTCATAACCCCATTCAAGGGTGAGAGAAAAGATTGAGATAAAGTTATAAACCCTATTAATTTTCCAAGGGTTATTGAAAATACTCCTTGTCCATAAATTAATGTTGTACCAATCAATATTAAAATAATAGGAGTAAAGTAATATATTGAACTTATAAAACTACCTAAGACAGAAATTTTTATATCCTTCTTTAAAGTAAGATCGCGTTCTAGCTTGAATTTTTCTGACCATCTCTTTAGAAAAATATTTTCTAGGTTTAGAGATTTTATTGTTTCCATTCCTTCAAAAAGTTCAATAATAATATTTTGAGTTTGATTCTGCAAAATCATTTCTTTGCTATTAAAATTAAATAGCATTTTTGTGTAGAATAAGGATGAAAAAATAATAATAGCACCTATTCCAACAGTTATGAAAGTAAGAATTGGAGAATAAGAATACATTATAAAGAGATATACAACTACTAAAATAATTTCAATTATTGATTTTAAAAATTGTTGGCTTAGTAATTGCTGAATGTAACTTATTAAATTTGCTCGATAAATCCAATCACCAGAGGCACGATTTATAAAATACTTAAATTGGATTTCCGAAATCTTCTTAATCAACTTATCTATCATCTTCCCATTAAAGTTATATTTTAATTCTGCCAGCAATAAGTCATTTAAAAATTGCATCAGAGTATAAATTATAAAGATTATAATAAACCCAGGCACTATTAATAAAGTTCTTTGAAGTAGTGATCTTACAACATTGTTGCCATCAATGAGAAGTCTAATAAAGGTAGGCACAATTATTGAAAATAACTGTAAAATTATCATTGATACAAGTAAGAATATTAGTGATTTTTTTTGCTTCACAAAGAAATTCATAATGATTTTTTGCAAAGTCTCTACATGTGATTGTTTCTGTTTTTTCCCCGTATCAATAATCATATCAGTTGGTTCAAAACTAAGAATAACCTGGCTAAATGATTCTTCAAATTCCATTTTTGAAACCTTCAAAATTCCCTTATCAGGATCAAATAATGTTACTTTATTTTTAATACTTTTAACCACAACAAAATGATTATTATTCCATAGAATAATAATTGGATGTTTAATTTTTGACGACATCAAATCATCTGAGTTAATTTTATAGGCTTTACCTTTTATCCCATGATCAGATATGATCTCAATTAAATTGTATAGACTCAAACCTCCCCTAGGAACCCCATAATGATCCCTTATTTCATTTAATGTAGATTTAATGCCCCAATAATTTAATATCATTGTTATACAAGCAATACCACATTCACTATGTTCAGATTGTTCTACTAAACTTAACTTTCCCATATTTGTGTCCATCCCTTTCCATTAACTTAAAGAGCTAAATAAATAAAAAAGCACCCTTATTTATTTAAAAATTATGGTTGTATTATCCCAAATATATGTAAAATTGTCAATGTAATCTTCTTTTGCTGTAAATAATATATACTGTACTTTTTACATGTTGTGTACTTGTTAAAAATTAAACATTGCTCTGATGAGAAATAAATAATTTAATTTACAAGATTTATATGGCTATTATTTGGGAAACCTTGTAAATACAATAATTCAATTTTAATATATCATATTATATATAAAAACAAAAATGTAAAATATTTAATAATATGTAAACAATATTGAAATTATAAAATCTTCGTGATATATTTAACATGTAAATTCAAAAGTACATGCATGTTAGATGAATTTAACAAATTAAAAGGGGGGGGAAATAAAAATGCAAAAAATGTCAAATGAAATTTGTGGAAAGAGCTTAAGGGAAATGTCACAAAATGAAATGCAAGATATATATGGTGCTTCATCTGAAACAAATGGTACACCAGCTACTGTTGTTAGTGCAATATCAAAATTTGTAACAAAAAGCTCAAAGGCGTGCATATCTGCATCTGCATCTGCTATAAGTGGTATTCTTTCATATAACAAAGACTGCTTAGGCTAATAAAAAATAAGGAGATTCATTATGGAAATGAAACAAGATAAAATTGTTGGAAAGAGCTTAAAGGAATTGTCAGAAAAAGAATTAATGGACGTTTATGGTGGACGTGGAATGTCAGAACCTCAATCTACCATGGTATGCTCTGCATTAATAACTTTTGTAGGCTCATACCTTGGTTCTGCAGTGACTAAATGCGGTAAGGACAATAAATAATAATTAAAATATAGAATAATCATAAGTAAGAGGTGTTGGCTCACCATCACCTCTTACTTATGTAATAATATAAAATTTATAACTAAATAAAAGTACCCACTTTTAGCATTGTGTAGGTTGTGGAAGTACGTAACTAAATAGGTAGAGGAGAAAATATTATGTACTATAATTTTTATAATGCACTTACTATAAAAGAAAGATATTCAATAATAGAAAATCAATTAAAATATAAAAATAACTTTAATAAAGAAGCTTTTATGCTTTGGCGAAATGATATGTCTATATTAAGTAATGCTGAATTTTCAAAGATGCTAGAAATAAATAAGTATAACCAAAATATTTTTTCATTTGCTGTTGAGAAAAATCCAAATCAGGAATTAAAAGAATTATACATAGACTATACAAAAAATTCTGATTGGTATAATAAGCTCATTGAAATACATGAATTATCCAACTCATGTATTGATTTTGATAACACAAAACTTTCATATTTATTAAGATATTATATAATATATGCTGATAAAGAAATCAGAAGTAAGCTTAAACCAGAAATAATCAAATTTATTAAACAAGAATCAATTCAGTCTATTTTATTATCCTTTTTTTCACAAATTAGTGACATAGGAATAAAGGCTATTACCCTTGAAATTAATATGCAAAGAGAAAAAGGCCTTCTTCTTGGAGATACTACTGAGGACAGATATAAATATTTTATTAGCAAATATGAAAATGCAGAAGACATTCTAAATTTCTTTGATAAATATCCAGTATTAGCTCGTGTTCTTGTAGAAATGACCACAATGTTTATTAAGAATACCATTGAAGTATTTGACCATATTAATGAAGATAAAATAAAGCTAAAGAGCCATTTTCATATAGATGAAAAAGATTTTATTATTGATACAATATATTACGGACTCGGTGATTCACATAATGGAAATAAAACGGTAATGACATTAGCTTTTGAAAATAATAGAAAAATATTGTATAAGCCAAAGAATCTACATGTAAATATTGCATTTTCTAAGTTATGTGATTATCTTAACGATAGAGCTCCAATTCTGCCTTTGAAAACTGTAAATTCTCTTGCTGTCAATGATCATGGCTATGAAGATTTTATTGATCATATAGATTGCCAATCAGAAGAGGAAGTAAAAAGATATTATACAAGATTTGGTTATTTATTAGGTCTTATGTATCTTCTTAACGGCACTGATATGCATATGGAAAATTTAATTGCCCATGGCGAGCATCCAGTTATTATTGACCTAGAAACAATTGTGCAGCAACCTACATTATTCAATGGTAAGGATAATGATAAAACTACACAACTAATCAAACGAAAAGTGTTTGAAAATATTGATAGAATAATGCTCTTAACTAGCAGGCTTAAAAATAGTGATAACAGTAAGGGAATAGATATTAGTGCTTTATCTGGAGCAGAGAAAACCCTTGATGAAAAGGTACTACAAATCACTAATCTTAACACCGATGAGATTAGATTTGTAGAAGAAACTGCTGTACTACCTGGAAGCCAAAATCTCCCACTAAAACAGATTGATTTTAAAAAATATAAAAATAACGTAATTGATGGCTTTACTACTATATGTAATTATTTTATAAATAATAGAGAAGAAATTTTAAATTCAGATGTATTTAAAAGCTTTAAAGGGTTAAAGGTAAGGCAATTATTACGAAATACTAATCAATATGCTAAGATACTGGGTCACTCCTATCATCCTGACTTTTTATCTGATATGTTAGATAGAGAAAAAATATTAGAAAACATGTGGAGCATTGAATTTAACAATCCAACATTTATTATTAGTGAAATTGAAGATATGATGTTTAATGATGTCCCTTATTTTTCTTATTACACCCATGGATTAGAAATATATAGCTCAAATAGAAATCTGGGAGAGTTTACTTCAAAAACTTCATATGAGTATCTTATAGAGCATATTATAAGGATTAGTAATGAAGATATCTTGAAACAAGTTTCCTTAATAGAATTAGCATATGGAAACTATGATATACCTAATAAAATTAAGGAATATGAAATGACAGTACAATCCCTTAAAGAAAATTATTCAACTGAAAACACTTTCTTAGAATGTGCTATTAATCTTAGCAAAAAAATATTATCTGAGCGAATTAAAAGTAAGGATCTCCTTCTATGGATGACAGTAAACACAAGTAAATATGAAGAAGACTCCTATAATGTTATATCAGCAGACTTTTATGACGGTGTTTATGGAATTGCATTAGCTATGTACTATTTATATAAAGTAACAAATGAGACCAAATATTATAGCTATTTTGAAAAGATAATTGATGAGTGTAATACGGAAGATCAAATAATATATGTTGAAAAAAATATTGGATATACAAGCACCTTTAGTTTTATACACATGGCATCCTTCTTAGAAAAAGAAGATTTACAAAAAAGTAAAATTAAAGGTTATATAAATAAGTATTTAAAAAAATTAGAGAATAATATTGAAATTGATGTTGATTATCTTAATGGAGCAACTTCCCTTGTAAATTCTTTAATTAGATTATATGATAACTCTCATGATACAACATACTTATCCCATATTATCACCTATGCTGAAAAAATATTAGCATGCTTTAAAAAAGATGAGGTAAAGGATTTTCAGGCTGGTTTTGCACATGGCTTAGGACCTATTTCTTTAATATTCTATAAATTGTATAGTATTACAAAGTCAATAAAGTACCTTAATTTTGCAGCCGATATATTAGATAAGGACAAGCATCTCTACTCCAATTATGAAGAAATGCCACTATCATGGTGTAGAGGTTTAACTGGTCTGGCAATTTCTCGTATTGAAATTTGCAAAACTATGAAAAAAGCAAATTTAGATTATACTGAAGTTTTAGAAGAAATTGAAAAAATCAATGACCATATTATGAAGTCAGCCATGTTCCAAAATGATTGTTTATGCCATGGTAATTCAGGTTTACTAGAATATTTCTTGACTAGATATTCTTTAACATTGGATTTACATGATTATGACATGGCAAAAACAATAATGAACAAGATTATGACAACCCAAAAGGCAAAGGGTAAATTCCATTTGAAACAACTTGAGCATATTTCTTCAATAGGATTATTCACTGGAGAAACTGGTATTTTATTTGAGCTAATTCGTTTGATTAATCCTGAAATTGTTCCTTCAGTATTAAGTTAGAGAGGTGATATTATATGAAAAATATTGTAACACTAATAGGTACACGTAATTTAAATACTCGAACTTATAAATATGTTGAAGAGATTTTCAATGAACTCAATGTAGAAAGTGAATACAATAATACTATTTTAGACCCAACAAAATATTGCCTTAATCCTTGCTCTGGATGTAAAAATTGTTTTAGTAATGGTATTTGTATTTTTGATAATCTTAATGATGATAAAGGTAGTGAACTTAAACAACTACTTTTATCTGCAGATTTAATAATTATTAGTTCACCAGTGTATGCCCATAATGTAACCTCTGATGTTAAACTAATTTTTGACAGACTTTCTTATTGGTTGCACATTTTTAAATTGTTAGGAAAGCCAGTTATAATACTAACCACAACAGATACAAATGGTGAAAGCTTTGTTAATGATTATTTAACTAAAATGTTTCAGTATATGGGAGCAGTAATTATTTCAAATGAAACTTTCTTTGCATATGATACACAGGAGGAGATTTTTCATAAGCTCCAATCAATAAGAAGTATCATAAAAGATGCTCTTGAAGGAAATATTGTTTTAGAATCCTCTCCAATGCAAGAGGCTATGTTTCAGCAATTAAAGTATACTTATTTATTTTTCCCTAAAGAACATTACGAATATAAATATTGGGATAGTCACGGATATTTTAATGCAAACAGTTTTTCAGAACTTTTAATTAAGGATAACAGCCATAATGAATAAATTTTTCAACTATACAAGTTTTCTTTTAATACTAATATTATTAAATTTAATTAGTTTTTTTCTACGGATAACAATAATAAATGAAATAACCCTTTACTATTTGTTATTTTTAATCGCCGTTACTTTCCACGAACTTGGACATTTTGCCTTTGGTAAAATCATAGGAATGAAGCTGGAATCCCTTTATGCTGGGCCCATAAAAATTTGTGTTGTGAATAACAAGGTTAAACTTAAAGAAAATAGCATTTTTTCCTTAAGTAATGGCTTATGTCAAATGTTTAAATGCATTGATAAAAACCAGGTATCAAGGAATTTTTCACTCTATTATTTAGGGGGCATATTTACTAATTTATTATTATTTATTCCTGCCATTCTTATAAGTAGAATAGAAACTGAATTTTACTTTAAAACAGTTATTACCACCTTTGGTACAATGAATTTTGTTATTGCATTAGCAACGTCACTGCCCTTTGAAGGAAACGATGGATGGATGGCACTTTTATTACTAAAAAATGATAAGGGCATTAAAAATAAAGTTTGGCTCCAAAATATATATTTAAGCGATATTGATGCTAGTGAGTTAACAGAGGCTGAAATAGATAATTTATTTCAAGTATTTAATAACCATGAAGACATAAGTGATATTTTCACTTGCGGTAGTCTATTAGCATTACACTATATAAAAAACAGTAATTATGACTTAGGAAAAGATTACTTTATGGAAATTATCAATATTATGAAAAAGCAAAATAAAACTAACAGGATGGAAGCAAAGAGTTATATTGAAGTCGTAGATTTTCAATTAAAATTGCTTACTTTACTAGAGAAAAATGCAGATATAGAAAACTTCAATGATTTTGACAAATCACAATTAATAAAAACAGCAAAAGAATATCAAAGAGCGACTATAGACAATCGATTTAGAGAGTACATTGATACTATTCTGTCTAGGATAAGGTAGCTTTCTATAACAATGACTTTAAAGGCATGGTGATTATCATATAATCCCATGCCTTAAATTTAGTAGAAATATTTTCCATTGATTAAACACTATTGACTTCCTTTATATATTTATTTTTACTTATTTTATAGAATATAAACTGAATTAAAATTTCTAAAAGAAGAGTAATAATTGACTTCTTCATTAACAGTTCAGTGATTCCACTATTAAATACCATAATATATAAGAAATATACTCCTAACATTCCTCCTATAAATATGGGAACAAAGAAAATTATTCTTAACTCCTTCTTAATTACCGATTTTACTTCACTTTCCAAGATTCCAACTTTAAATAGGATATTATTTCTTTTTCTCTCTTCATTAACATCAGAAATCACTTTATAATATAATACTACTCCATTAGTTATAATAAATAGTATTCCTATAAAAATTGTAGTGAATAATAACATACCATTATCATCTAATTGCATTCTGATTAACTCTTCTCTATAAAGTGGCCTATATGCTTCCAAGGTTCCTCTCTCATCATCAGATATTTTGCCACCCCATAACTGGCCTTCATTCCAATAAGTGCTATCTAAATCGTTAACACCTTTTAAATAGTTTAGTAACCCTTTAAAGGCAACATCTTTATTCCCTACATTCATTAAATGTAAGTTTTTAATGGCTTCTTCTTTTATATTTTTCTTTATCATATTATAGTCATTATCGTTAAGAATAAATGCGAATCCTGAATCATATTCTCCACCATATCTAAAATTAGTGAATTTCACACCTTTTTCTTTTCTAATTTTATCAGCGTTTATTTTCAAAGAGTGAGATTCTTTAACAAGCCCATCAAATTGTTCTTTCTCTATCAAAGTTCCATGTTCTAGTGCTAACTTATTCACTATTTCTAGATTATTATCCTTAAGAGTTAAAAAAATCAAATTTGGAATCTTATAGTCTTTACTTTCATTTTCAACTGTAACATATAATGCCTCATTAAGTTTTATATTAATATCTATTCCCATATGTTTATTATAGTTTGACTGGCTAATTACTGAATGTTTAGTATTTAAAACACTAAGATTACCCGATTCTTCCTTAAATACAGGTACTTCAATATATTCTAATTCTTTGTATTCATTTACGCTTCCACCATTATCTTTAACAACATTTATAACATCTTCTCTATTTACACTGTTATACTTGTTACTTTCAACAAACATAATATCATATGGATTTTCATTTGAAATATATTCTCTAGTTGAAACATAAATTGAATAACTATATCCTACAAATAGCATAGCTCCAGCTAATAGTAGAGAAGTAATAAACAATATGTTTTTATATGCTAAAAATCTATGAGATAAATTGCTTAAAACCAACAAGTTATTATTATATATATTAGGAAATTTCTTTAAAATAGCTTTGATCAAGGTAATAATTGCTCCAATTATTATATATGGACAAATTATAATTACTAAAAACAATCCTAATATTATAGGTGCAACATCCTCAATATTTCCCTTTAGGATAATAATAGGTAAATAATATAAAGCTGCCACAAAAATCAATATAGTTACTACGCCAATAAATACATTAGTATGTCCAACTTCCTTTTTTACATCAGCTTTAATTCCTTCAACAATAGATATACTTCTAAGGTAAAATATGTTGAATATTACATTTCCTAAAAATATTATTGCAAATATACCAGCACTTAATAAAAAGCTCTCATAATTCAATGTGTACTGGATATTAGCTCCACTAACCATTTTATTTAGAGCCATATAGAACATTCTCCCCAAAACTGTGCCACTAACAATTCCAGTAACTAGAGAAGCTATCATAACCCCGATGTTTTCCATAATAACCATTTTAGTTAAATCTTTGTATGTCATTCCTAATGTTAAATACACACCAAATTCTTTACCTCTATTTTTTAAAAAGTATAAATTGGTATATGTAATAAAAACTATAGAAAATATGATAATTCCCACTAATGCCAGCTTTACTATGCCATATGTTGATGTCTTCCCAATACCTTTGATTATGGCAGAATTGTACATTAAACTTCCATACATAAATAGCATTGCGCATATTAAGGAATTAACAAAATAGAAGGATATATATTTATAAAAGTTATAGAAAAAGTTCTTTTTTATGATAACATGAAAGGTCATTAATTATCTCCTCCTATAAGACTTTGAACTTCTAGAATTTTATCAAATAATTTCTTTCGATCCCCATCAGAGGTAATTTCCATTTTCATTTTTCCATCTTTTATAAATATAATTCTTTTACAGAAAGAAGCTGCAAAGGGATCATGGGTTACCATTAACACTGTGCTATTTTTTTCATTATTCATTTTGGCTATGGTTGTCATAACATCATTTGCCGATTTTGAATCTAAATTTCCTGTTGGCTCATCTGCAAAGATTATACTGGGATTATTAATTAGTGCTCTTGCAGCAGCAACTCTTTGCCTTTGACCACCTGAAATATTATAAGGATACTTTTTCTTTAAATCTAATATATTAAAATACTTCATAAGATCATTTAAACTATTTTCTATTTCACTTTGCTCTTTCTTATCTAATATAAGAGGTAATGATATATTTTCTTCAACAGTTAAACTATCTAGTAAATTAAACTCTTGAAAAATATATCCAATATTTTTTCTTCTAAACAAAGCAAGTTTGTCCTTTTTCATTTCACTAATATCATTATTATTAATAATCACATTACCTGAAGTACCCTTATCTACACCTGAGAGAATGTTAAGTAAAGTACTCTTTCCACTTCCACTTGGCCCCATTATGCCTACAAATTCACCACTATTAATAGTGAAATTTAATCCATTTAAAGCACTAACTTCTTTTGCTCCCTTAAAAGAAGCATATACTTTAGTTAACCCATTAACTTTTAATATTTCCATACACCATACCCCGCTAAAAAATAAAATTATCTCTTTTCTTTATTCTTTCTTCTAATAACTTCTAACACATATCCTATTCCCATACCTATAAAAGCCCCTGCAGTTCCCCACATAAAATTCCCTGTAATCACACCAATACCTGTCCCGATTATAAAACCTCCAAGCATTAAATTTACTGAATCTTCATCCTCATCCTCTTCATCATAACTATCTTTGTTATCACTAGATACATGCTCTTCTTGATTTATGCTTTTTCCTTTATCTGTTTTTTCATTAACCATCAACTCATCTAAACTAACATTAAATATATCCCTTAATAATATAAGGTTATCTATATCTGGATATGCTTTACCTGATTCCCACTTTGAAATTGCTTGACGTGATATATTTAACTTTTCTGCAAGTTGTTCTTGTGATATATTTTTTTCTTTCCTTAATTTTTTTAGATTTTCTTTAAAATTCAAAGTAACCACCTCATATATAATTATCTCTATCTATTTGCTATTATACAAGCATATATTAGTTACTTTTGCTGTAAACCAGTGGTTGCATCAATTAAAAATTAAGCTTAGATTCCTTAGTCTTGATATAGAAGTTAAAAGTAAAGAAAAAAAGTGCCCTCTACTGCAAAGAATAACTCTTTTTATCAATTAATAATCTATTATAATAAATTTGCCAGTGAAGGACTTCAAATAATAGGTAAAGAGCAGAGATTAAATTTAGTATTACTTTACAACAGGCTTCTTTTTAAAAGCTAATAATCTTATTATCTCTTCTATATCTTCCTTTGTTTTAGGTCTGTAATTAATCCATCCACCATCACTACAAGGATATTTATTCTTCCATAATTCTTTAGTTAAAGATAACCCTCCATTAATTACTTCATTGAGTTTTTCCTTATCTTTTGAACTTATTTGCATCATTACATCTATATCGCCACTTTCAAAAAAGATATAACATAAGTGCTTGGTTTTATGGGAATACTTATATCTCCAACCGTAATTATTTCCAAATGGGAACTTTAATTCCTTTTGCATATCATATTGTTTATCAAAGGTTTCTTCAAATTGCTTCAATAATTTTTTCGTATCATTTCCAATGAATTCAAAAATCTCTTTTTCCGTAGGTATATTATTTTTATCTAACATCCTATTACTCATATTAACTTCTCCAATCATATATTATATAAAGAGAGTTCTAAGCTTCTATAAAACTTTACTAACAGAATTCTTAGTATCAGTATTTTTGATACTTAGAAGTCGTTGTCCTTTAGGGGAAATTCTTATCCAGGGACGTAACAGCTCTTTACTCCAACCTTGAAGAAAAGCAGAGAGCCCAGATCTCTGATTTGGTGCTAATCGCTTTCACAGAGTGCGATAGGAGTATTAGAGCTGATAGTCATAGGATTAAAATTAAATAGCATAATTTTTTACTATTATGTATTATCATATATATATTATACGTAAGTTGTCAATAACTTGTCGCATATATGCTTATAGCTATTCATTATAGTGTTTCTCTTTTTGAGTTAGGTAAAGGGTAAAAGTTTCTTGTCTTAAGAGGATTGTGTCCCTCTTCCTGGACAAGGGATATATTTCAATACTTTATAGTAATTTGTATTATATTTCCTATAATGATACACTAATAAATAGGTCGTATATGTAAACCATAACAAATCAAAATAACATCTAGAGATTTATTTGATTTTATTATCTTAAATTTAAAAATAGGGAGGAAACTCTATGGGAATTATGTTAAAACAAGTAACAAAAGAAAATTGGTACGAATGTAATAATTTAGAGGTTTATAAAGAACAAGAAGGAATTGTTGCGCCAAATTATAATTCAATCATTTTAAGTTTATTATATGAAAATTGGAATGCAAAATGCATTTATGAGGATGATATACTAATTGGACTTCTTTTATATGGAATTGAAGAAGATACGAGTAAACCAATGTTACTTAGGTTTATGATTGCTAAAAAGTTTCAAGGTAAAGGATTAGAAAAAAAAGCAATGCTAAAATTGCTTGACTTAATAAAAGTTGAATATGGAAATATAAAATTCTATACAACAGTTTCGCCCCAAAATATATCTGCAAAGAAGTTATATGAAAGTGTTGGATTTGAAGAAACTGATGAAATAATGTGGGGTGAAAATGTAATGGTAGTACAATTATAAATAAAACCATAAGCAAGTGACTCCAACAAGACACGTCATCACTAAAATGTTACCCATTACCCAAATTAGGAACAAAATGAATAAATTTTGTTCCTATTAAATCATTAAAATACATATGAAAAATATTAAGAAAACCCGCAAACCCGCACAGCGCCAACAACTAGTTAACTAGTTATATAGTTAACTAGGTTCATATTTAACTAGTTTCCTAGGTAAAATTTTAAATATATCCCTATTAAACTATATAAAATTTTCTATATTTAACTAGGGATATATTTAAATATGTATATATTTGAGGGGGTGATGTGGGAGGATTTTTTTTGATTAGAATTTATTTTTGTGGTGATGTTTTAGAAAAGAAAATGACTATGGCAATGGAAACATTATTGTCATTTTCATTTTAGTGAGTGAGTATAAAAATTTATCTACTTCCTGTAATATTACACTTTCTTATCAATTTGATTTCATTTATAAATTCTTCTACCAAATTAATATTTCTCATATCTTTCCAAACTTCCTTTGGAATATGCTCAAATACTATAAACTGAAATTCCTCTTTGTACTCTTTATTATTAAATCAATATAATCATTTAATAAAGTTATTGAATAGTATTTTTTTCTTTATCTCTAAATTCTTCATTCTTATTATCATAATATGGTCTACTTGGTTGATCTAAAATAATATATGATGGAATGTACTTAATTTTTTGTGCCATAATAACTTCATGCTCTTTCCACCATTTTCTCCTGCAGTCATCACATCAAAATCTTCTCATTCTACCAGTAGATTTTTGTTTTATCGGCTTTTCATAATTAGCACAAAGTACAATTCTTTTTACCTTTTTTAACATTAAGAGCAACTGTTTAGCACAGAAGTCCCCAGAAATGCTATTACGCTTACATAATCCCCTAACACTATCTCTATTTAATCCTAAAAGATTAGCAATTGCTTTAAATCACCTACCTTTTAATCTTAATTCTTTAATTTTTTCTTTTTTCATCCCTGGTCATATGAGCTACTCCTTTTAATAAATATTTATGCAATAAAAAAAGCAACCACAACTCTTTGCAGTTACTTAATTTGCAGTTCTTATTTGCGATTTTTTAGTACCCCACCCTTAGTTAATTCTACGAAAATTCACACGTGACTTGGCGACAATCCTTAGTTTAAAAAGCTGTAGAGATTTGACCTCACCTACTGTTTATGACTCACCTTCTAACCATTCACACACACTACTAATTGTTTCAAACATTTGTTTCGATACACTATATGATGGCTTTGCTAATTTTGTTTTTTCTTTGCTCATATCTACAATCCATTGAGTCTTAGCTTCTTTACCTCCAGATATTTTTATTTCCTCTGGTCTAGTAATAATATTCTCGAATATATCACTCCAATTGTGTGCGTATGTAACTATTTCTTTACAATCTGCCAGTGATACACAATCCCATACATCAACTTCTTCATCTTCATCATTTGATAAAAATTCATAATTTTTCTCATCTGCTGTTGCCTTAGCATTCTTATAAACAGTTTTTGGTAAACCTTTTATGAGCCAATTATCCCCATGATATGATTCAAGCGCATCCGCTATTTTTTCTTTAACTTTGCTTTCAATCGAATTTAAATATTCTCTTGACTCTGCATTATATTGTTTTGTCTCGTTTTCTATATATTCTGTCAACCCTTCTGGCAAAAAATCTGTTCTTGTTTCAGCAATTACCTTTTGAAAGTTTCTCCAGAATTTATTATCAGCTCCTCCGCCCAAAAATCCCTTTTGCTCTCTTCGCTGTTCATCATCTAATAAATTTATATATGAAATCAATGGTTCTAAATAATATTCTGTTTCATCTATAATTTTTTCAATATTATCAGTCTTAAGATTAATTTTATTCTGCTTTGCCAAGTGCAAAACAATATCATCCAAGATCCTTATTATTCCTTGAATTCCCCTATTAATAGTTAAAATTCCTTGTTTTCCCATACTCCATTCTATTTCACAATTGGACTTAATAATCTTTAAACAGCCTTCAAGAAATGGATAAAAATAATCAATAGTACTTTGATTGTCCCCTAAATCGAAACTACCATCTGCTACAATCACATTATTTTTCCCATATGAAGTAAAGAAATGGCAACGCTTTAACGCCTGTTGAATTGCCTCAATAGAAATACATTTCGTAGGATTCTGTTCATCTTCTCCAATAACAATTCTTCCTAATAATGGTGAGGTTGGCTCCTCTCCACACATTTGAGCTAACTTTGACCTCATCGCCTCTCTTCGCTCATTATAATCCGACGAATCCCACAGCATGTCACTGTTTAATGTTACTCTTAGTGTCTTCGAAACAGCTTTTTGATTTTCATTTATATCCATAAACAATTTTAACTGTTCAATACGTACTAAATCTACAAAAGCAACTACGGGTATTGTATTAGTCCTTGCATAAACTGTATCAGAATAGCCGTATAGTCTGTGTTGCCCGTCAATAATATATGCGGAATGATATTTCTGAGGCAAATGTAACACTCCCAACTTAGACAGGGAGCCTTCTACTTTGGTTTGTGACTGATCAAATTGTAATCTTTTTCCCTTTGTATCAATACTAATAATTAAAGAATTTGGAAAATAACCGCCATTGTTTATAAAGTTTTGAACCTCTTTTAATCTTTTTTTCTTAATTAATCTTTGATATGTAGGCATCATATTTTTATTGGCTTCACTTCTATGGAGTACATATCCTATCTTTAGCAGTTTTTCTGGTTCAATAGAAAACTCATAATATTCATAACCACCCATTTTCCCCTTAATCGCAGGAATCTTATTCTGCATATTTTTAATTTCCGTATTAGCTAATAAATTTCCTAACAATTGATAACGAGCACATGTCCCCAAATGCTTAACCAACTCACAATAATACTGAATCGTAGAATCACTAAAAAAAACTATATCCCATTCTTGCATTCTTTTAATATCTGCTTGACTCATAATATAATTGTGTGCTGCCCATATAAATTTCACTTTTCTTCCTGGGTATTGTTTCTGTGCTGTTTTTCTCAGTCCATCCATTTGTCCATGTAATGCCTCAATCTCCTTTTTGAAAACTCCATCCTTTATGCTTTCCGCTGATTTACATTCTACTATCAGAATTGTTTCATCATCTGCTGCAAAAACATCTATCTGTTGTGTAAAATTCGGATTTTGAAAATCATAGGTCATTTTAAAATTCCTATCTTTATTAAGATATTTGAACCCCATCTGATAAAACAACAGCCATATTTTGTCTTCAAACTGCTCATCGTATGGTTTTTCTTTTCGAACCTTTACAAACTTAGGATCTGCATAATCCTTTACATATTCCCATCCTTCTTCTTCCAATTCAGAAAGCGCAACTTTTCGTTGTTTGTCTTCAATATACAGATTTTTTCTCTTATTCTTTGATGATACTAAGCAACCGTCAGTAACAATATTATCCCAATTTGTCATAATAGCACCTTTTCTAATTTTAAATTAGCCTTTCATTCTTAATTCTGTATATTAGCACTTACAATCAACTCATGATAAGCACGTCTTCCTTCTGTTGTTCCAGATATAAAGCATTGCCGCTCCACTGTATCAAGAACAAACCCCTCTATACCTTGATACAATTCCCTCACCGCTGGATGGTCTACATTAGTCATTATTATTTTAACATTTCTATTTTTTGCATTTTCTAATGTATGTGCTAATCTAACTTGATCATCCCATGAAAATATGTCTGCCGTATAACTAACAAACCTATTATCTTCATTTACCACAGCATATGGTGGATCACAAAACAAAAAATCATTCTCTTCTGCCAAATCAATTGTTTGTTGAAAATCTTGACATAAAATATTTGCATCTTGCAAAATATTTGAAGTCCTAATAAAGTTATTTCTATCAAAAGTAATATCTCTGTCAGTTCCATAAGGAACATTAAATCCACCTTGTCTATTTACCCTGTATATTCCATTAAAGCACGCTTTATTCAAATATATCATTCTAGCCGCCGATGTCGCTGTTGTTCTTGTCCTAGTGTTTCGAACTGTGTAATAATAATCTCTACTATTATTTCTTTGATGTCTCAAGAGATTTCTATATACTAAATCAACTTCATCCCTCACCGATATGTATGTATTTATTAATTCTTGATTAATGTCGCTTAATATTGCTTCATCAGGTCTTAAATAAAAATATACAGCTCCACTTCCTAAAAATGGTTCTATATATCTATTAAATTCATTGACATTAGGGAGTCTATCTGATTCATTATTTACAAACCATTTTTTCCCACCTGCCCATTTCAAAAATGTATCGCTCATCTACTTTATCATTACACCATTTCCTCATAACGTATGCTGCTTATACAGCACCAATAATAATCAAAGCGCCAAAAATTCTTTATTTGGCACACTCTATTTATTGATTTCATGCGGGTATTCTGTTTCCTCATTTTCCACAAATATTACCACCCTAAGCCCTAAAACCAGACAGGCATTCTTCAAAAATATAAGTCCAAAAATATCAGCTTATATAATAATATAAATGATGGATAGTTTTACCCCTTTCAAAGATCATAATCACCCATTTATTATACCTTATTTTACTTGTTTTGTGAAATAGTATTATTTCTTACTGAGCAAACAAACCATCTCGACATGTATAGTATATGAAAACATAATTAACTACAGTTATTGTTTTTCTATTTTCGTTGTCCAAGTATACCGTTCACTATTAACTACACTAAGTCTCTCATATAAACTTTTAAGAGATCATATTACCTATTCCCCCATATATTTAACTGTAAACAATCTAATACAGTGGCTCTATGGATTCTTTCAAGCTATTGTTAAACTTTTCTTTTTTAATTTTTATTTGATTTTTCCATATATATTTATTGATAAATATCCTTTTAATTTCTTCTTATTGCTTTTTATATTCTTTGCATTATACCAAAACTTTCATATTGAATTTTACACAACCTCACTTATAATGTTTAAAATACCTTGGCCATATTTTTCAACCTTAATCGGACCAAATCCTTTAACTTTTAAAAGTTCTTCCTTAGTTTTTGGCTTAGCAGCAACTATTTCATCAAGCGTATTATTGTTATATATAAAATACGGTTTATTATTTTCCATCTTTGCCATGTTAGTTCTATACTCTTTAAGTTTGTTGCATAATATTGTACTTATATCCTTAGTGCCTTCTACATTACACTCTAAATCGTCAATGTCTATAAATTCCTCTAGAATATTATTCGTTTCTGCATCAATTAGTTCAGCTTTATCTCCAATAATGGAGCTTTTATCCTGTACTATCTTTTTTTCTTCCTTTATGTTTTCAATAGATTTTTCATCTACAGCGACCTCTTCTAATATAGCCTTTTCTTGAAAATCGTCTTCTGTTAATGAGTATTTATTATAATAATCAATGTCTATTTCCTTATTATTTTTCATTAAAAATACTGCTACATTATCCATTAAACTCTCGAAAGCTTCTCCTGATTTCTCATGATTTTTAATCTCTTCATTTATCATCTCTGTTATTTGATCATATTTAAAAATTTCTTTCTTTATTTTTGAAGGAGCCTTAGACCTATTTATTATACTTTTAGGATTTGCAATTATTACTTTTGATATAGTAGAAAAAGTTTTTATTATACCATTTTTAATTAGTATTTCTCTAAAAATTCTTACATGCCTATCATTTTGAGCTATAGGACTATACATGCCTTCTTTCTTTAAAACTTTACCATTTTTATTCTTTATATGTCTTATAAACTCCCCAGCTTCATTTATATAGATATCTCCATTAAGCCTTTTAGTTTCAAGTACCATAATAAACCTATGTGTTATAACTACAAAATCTAGTTGAGCAACATCATCTCCTTCTTCTAGTCTAATATTATGTAAACAAATCATTGGGATCTTACTACTTTTCAGTTCGTAGGCTACATTCTTTTCTCCTGCTTAGCCAAGCTTTAATAGCTTTATATCTCTATCGATAAGAGCTTTCTTTTCCCTAGTCTTAACTCTCATACTTAGCTCTTCAAGTTCCCTTAATTGCTTATTATCTTCACTAAACTCTTTATAGAAAAGAGTTGAATTTATTTTCTTAATCCCCAATAAGGCTTTTAAAAATGACATTGTTGTATCCCCCTAATTATTTCAAGTCAGATGAAATATAAAGTTTTAAATATCAAATCTAAAAGGAACACTGGTGTTTCCCCATTAATCTATCTATTTATAACATATCTAATATCATCTAATTTTTGTTGACTTTCCTTATACCTATCGTATAAAAAGCATACTAACTCATCGATTTCTTCTATTAATTGATCTTGTTCTTTTTTAGGAAGAGATGCAAGCTTATAGAGCCTGTTGGTGATCATTCTTTTTACACCTAAAGAACTCTTTTCTCCAGCCTCATGTACTGCAAAGTAAATATCCCAATAATCATAAAGTGGAAAATCCTCTTCCCATATTTTTGATATTTACTTCCCTTCTCTTGCTAATTGTGCTATCTTCTCTGAATCTCTTTTATCCATAGTTTACCTTTAGTGAGAGAGTGTATTATAAATACTAAACTCCCACTAAAATTCACCTTCTTTCATTATATATTTTTTAATGTCTAATAAATCATTTCTCTTTAAATTTAGGAAATTGATTATATCCAACTTTAGGGTTGTTTGATTCAAATAATTTTATATATTCAATTTCCTTTTTGTTAACTTCTTTATCTGTTGCTATTTCAGATTCCCACAATATTTCCTTTCTTATTGTGAAATCTCTTTTTTCTTCTCTAATATAGTCTTTTTCTATTAAATCATTATTAGCACTACCAAAGTAATTAATACTATCAGTTAAATCCTTTCCAATATAGATTTTTCCGTTAGGGTAAGTTATTTTATATATAACCTTCATGAATATACCCTCTATACCAATAAGTTACTTTATATTTTTAATCTCATCTATATTTTCCTTAAATACCTTTAATTATTTTTTATATTTCTCACTAGATATACTTATCATCTGATCATTTCCAATATAGATTTTTATTCCAATTCTACTGTTCCCACATACTTGAATGTACCCCTTTCATGCCTTATTAACCATATTCCTATTTCTTTTTTTATTAACTCTCTACAGTTGGACCAGAAAGAAGATTTATTTATATTTACTGATATTGATATCTTTTCATCTTCTAATTCTAGTATTACATTTATCCAATCCCTATTGAAATATTTATCGCTATCTGTTTGTTTAATTTTTATTCCATATCCTACTCCACTAGGATTGTATGTATCGTTATTCCATACTGTACCAATCATATCTTCTCTCCTCCCTCTTAAAAGTAATATCATGTAACTTTAGTATTCTTAAAGGTCTTAAGTTAATATTATTTTTATAACTACCCATTAAAAAGACTTGTCCCATTTTAGGGATAATGGAAATTTAATAGTATATATCCTAATTATCAAAATAAATACTTTGTTCGAATCCTTATCTGAACTCTATGTTACTTACAATATGCTTCTCCCTAACAGTTATAATGGAGCTTTTTAACTTTATCCTCAAATATTTATTAACTGAGACTAACAATTGAGTTAAAAAGGAGCTACCTTTTAAAATCATTTTAAAGATCCTTCATATCTTCTATTCACTATTATATGGATAACGTGAAGCTCAATACACGTAGTATCTTTACTTACGATAGTCAAGTAGAGAAAAACCATCACGATCTTCTTTTACCACAATAATGAGTGAATCTTAAGAAATCAAATGTTTTTAATCTTTTATATCCCATCTTCTTTCCGTTTTCTTCTGCAAATTTTCAACTAAATCACCCAAACTTACTATATGTGTTGGAAAATTCATAATATCTCATTCCGTCCTTGTTCGTCTTTGCTTTTAATTAATCAGCTTAAATTTGCTCATGATTTTATTTTCTATTAGAAAATTCCCATTGCTTCATTGCAAATATCTTTGGATACACAATCCTGAAGCTTTTGCATCAGCTCATCATCTACATCTAGTTCTTTTCGCTTAATTATATCAAGCGGGTTATTATCAAAATCATAATAATCAGCATCTGTAAATTTAGATATATCAAAATACTGCTCTTTTAAAATATAGAACTTAACTTTATCCTCATTCTTATTATTTTCTAATAACACAACTTTTTTATCGAATTGATGGTTTACTATATGAGACTTTACATATAGCTCATTAATCAAATCCAATAGTTCCTTTGATTCATCATGACCTATTTTATCAACAATACCATGTCTTAATAAATCCAAATTATGACGCAAATCAGCATTGTAAAATATTTTAAATGTTAACCACGTCTTGCCTTTAGCCTTCCAATGAAATTTTCCATTATTTATAATCCAATTTAAATTACTACTGTTTAACCAAAAAGAAGTAATTATTGAATCTTGTATAGGATGCTTAGGGTCATAAAAATAGCAAAGTAGATAAGCTTTAGGTTCATCCAACAACAATTTTAAATATTTATCTTCTATATCCAAATATACAGACTTTACCTGTACTTCACCTTCATTTGTTTGAATAAATCCAAAATCAAACTCTCGACACTGTCGTGATTTTACTTGAAAGTAATAGTTCTTCATATCCTCATTTCTATTTCTAATACGCGTTCTTAAATTATGAATTAAAATATCGAATCCTAAGTCTGCATTTAATTTCATAGCCTCAAAGCCCATTTTCCAGAATTGGCCAATCGCCTGTTGCTCATATCCTAGACCCATATATAAATTTACGTAATCTTTAATATTTGTATTATCCATATGTATCTCCTTTTACATTATTAGATATATGCATGGTGCTTTTAGCACCCTTTATTTCAATCAATCACAGCACTCATCGTTACTTGTATGCAAAAAATAGATTAAAAAAAACTTCGAAATTCATTTATAAGTAACATTTATCAGTAGCATACCATATACTAAATTAATTTATCATTTATCCACTGTACTTCTGAAACATTAACTTCTAATTATAGACATTCAGTATAGATTTAATTAGATATTAACTGTCATTAAAAAATAGGCTCAGAGCTAAGCTTTGAATCTAAAATATTCAACTCGAAGCCATACTTCTTAACCATGTTTTCTACAATTTTTCTAAAATCGGCAGAAGCATTTGGATATAAAAATACATTTTCAATTAAAGTCTCGACATCCGTACTAACAAACCCACCTTTTGTTTGAGTTTCATCATCAATTTTGTTATGGCTTAACAAGTAAACGCCTCTTATTTCTTGTTCGTATTTAAATTCTTCTCTTTTTGTTAAAAAAGGCCCCCACAGACCTTCGTCATACTGTATAGAGTCTTCCTCATAGTTTTTGTACTGTACAATCCCCATAAAAACCAAACGACGAGTATCGTCCATTACAGCTTCACCGTACCTTTTGTATGTCGACTGAATTGCAACCCCAGATTCATCGCTTATATAGTTTTCCCACATACCCATATTTTCATGTTCATTCATATGCCAGCAATTAATATGGACATTCTCTCTGTAAATCTGGTTTTGTACTCTATGCTTATCTGTGTAATTCTCTAGTATTCCCAAGCCGTCCATATAAACCTCTGTATGCAAGTTCTTTCTGCAATACGAACCTTCATGATTATCCTTAAACGACTTTGAATTACAAAAATATAGAGCTTGCTCTTTTAATAGCGATTCAAACTTCTTTAAACTCATATATCTCCAAATTTTAACACTTTCATCCTCAGGTGTTTTCATTAAGTGATTTATATCAAACATTTCTCTTCATCCTTTCTATTATGTATCTTACTATATTGTCTAATTAAAGTTTCACGACATTAAACTGTTTAATTTTAATAGATAATATTATATAGTCTAACCCGATCAGACAAGTCACCCAAATGCAACAACTTGAATTCATAAATAACACACTTATATTATCGAACCAAGTAATCCGTCTTCAAAAAGCACACATCTTATTTTATCTGCTTCATATAAATCTAATACTCCAGTATGTGCACTACTTTTTCTAATGTTATTTACAGTGCTTAGGTCCTCTAACTTATCATAATAAGGTGCAATATTATCATCATATATTTTACCTAATATCTGCCCAAGCATCCTTTCACGGCTAGTTAAAATCCCTTGAAGTTTATGTCTCAATTGCACCTCTACAATCTTAGAGTACTCTACAATAATAGGGTCAAAATCAATCATTGCGTCTTTGTGTAAATCATTATAGATAATTAGCAGTCCTAAGCAGCTCTTTTGCCTTATCAGTTAAATTATGAAAGGTTTGCTCAATGTTTTGTTCAATACTGAATAATAACTCCTCATTATTGATAGTGCTTTCTTTCATACTTTCCACCTGATTTATATGAGTAATATCCTGTTATGCTGAGCATCGAACTTACAGTTATAGACATAATTATGTTTAATATTACCTTATTTCTCATTAACATAATTTATTTATGATATAGTACTCTCCATTAATTATCATAAATTTTATCATATACACTTTTATCCCAAACCCCATACCCCTGATTAAAAGCTATCTGATACAGTGGTTCTATATTTGCTTTTAACTTCTGGTTAAACTCTGCTTTTTCAATTTTTCTTTCATTATTTGCAGCTATATTTATGGATAAATATCCTTCTAAGTGTTTCTTATATCTTTTAGGATTTCTCTGCATTAAATCAAAACTTTTGTATTGAATTTCACAAAACTTGTCCATGTATAAGCTAAGTTCAGGTAGTTTATTGCTCTTTTGACTATTCACATTTTTAAAGGTAGGTGCTAAATTCCATAGTTCATCATGTAGTACAAAGCTCCAGGGAATAAAGTGATCTATGCTTAGATTCCCATAATTAGAGAAGTTTTCTTCTGTTAGTTCCTTTCCTGTATAAATATCACTAACAGTTTTATCCCTATTTATCTCTGTCCAAAGCTTAGTTGCCTTACTTAGATCTCTTTTACCTGGTGCTGTGATTTTAAATGGAATTGCTGGTACGTTAGGACTTCTCTTTTGAAGATAACAAACCAGGTTATAATGCATCCATCCGCATATTATAGCTTGATTAGCTCTTATGTACTTATACCAAGAATCATTAATCTCTATGACCTTATTATCAACATCTATTTTATATATAGCTCTCTCATCTTCTTTAGTTAGCCTAGCTATAAACTTATTTCTCTCATAATCATTCTTCTTAAATATATCCTTTGTTAAGGCTAATTCCTTAGCAAAGAAGGGAGTTAAAAGTCTATAAGGTACATAATCACGAAGTTTTTTAATCCTTTTTTCAACTTCAACATCTTCTATATTTTCTATAAGCTCTAATAGTTTATTTTTATTTATTTCACAAGGTATATTATATTTTTCATGGATTAATATAACTAAATCATAGAGCCTGTCTTGAATTCCTAAACTAAGTTTGTATTGAGTAACAGGATACCATGCTCCCACTATCATTCTACATACAAGTTTTCTAAAGGATATGTACTTATTTCCCTTAATTATCTCTTCATAGATTCCAAAGAACCAAAATATTTTATAGCTACTGCTTAATTTATCTTCCAATATTCGTGAAAAGCTATTTAAATCTATACCACCATCATAGGGTAAGGTAATAGCACCATAAGGATTAGTAATAATTGAGGATGTAATACCCTTAACATCTATTTGATTGTCCTCAAAGTCTTCTATTAATGAATTATTTTCATTTATAATATCCTTATTACTCATGCTCCACCTCTTCCCTAGGGCCTCTTTATTTCTTATATCTTAAAGATGCATTAACAAATACACCAATATATTACACGTTACACATATATTGTACCACCTCCCTGTCCACTGCTCAATAAATTCATACCATATTCAACAAATATTTCCTTTGTTTAACCTGTAACTACATAAAAAACAGCAGAATTCAGAAATTCTACTGTTTCTATGTGTTTCTAATTACTTAGTTTTATAGAGAATGCATCCTTAATTAAAGATACTTCTTTAACTCCTCTAATGATTCTATATCAAACACATCTCCATTAATTTCTTCTATCTTTTCTAAAGATAAACTAAGTATAGACTCTATTATATTCTCTGGAATATCCTTAAACTTTTTCCTTAAAAGTTTAGTTATGTTTAATAACAGTGTTTATAATATGTTGATTTTTAAAACCCATTACTCATATGATGGCTGTCACCTTAAGCTTATAATTCATGGCAGCATCACTTTAAAGTTACATATATAATTCTATGATTGGCGATGAATCCGGATTTTTCCAATGTTTTTCTTGATGCTATATTTTTAGGGTTGCAGCAAGCCATGGGCTTTAAATTATTCCTATAGCAATGTTCCTTTAGCTGAGTTATAATATATGTTCCGATACCTTTTTTACGGTATTCCTCTGCCACAATCATTCCTATATCACCATATTGTTCATTTGATTTAAATATTCTAAATTCACCTATTCCTAGTAGAATGTCACCACTGTATAGTACGAATAGTTGATTGTTTTCTATTAAATCTTCATAATAACCTTCAAATGCAGGGTCACATTTTGCTTTTATAGTGACTATATCATTGCTTTTAGCTAATTTGAAGGACACATCTTTAAAATTAGCCAATTCATATTTTATATTTTTGTTATCAGTAAAAATATAACAATCTATAGATATATTCTTCTGATAATCAAGACACAAAGATAGAAATTCTGTCTCTTTAGTAGAAACAGTAGCATTTTCGGCAATATTATTCGCAATAATATATTCAAAAATCTCTGGTGCATGTATAAAATACTCTGTAAAAGTATAGAATTGTACTAAAGTTCTTTTGGAATCGACGAAAAAATGACCTGCTTTCTTTCCATTATAAATAATTATATAGCACTGGGAATTTCCTATAATTACATTTTCCCAGTAACCATCTATTGGCGATGCTAAAGTCTTAATATACTCTTTATTCAAAATAAATCTCTCTTCTGGTGATGTTACTTTCTCTACTTGTATCATCAAATTCCCCCTTTTAATATCTTTTCTTAATTATATATGCTTAATAAGCTAACTAAACAACTATAGTCTAGCCTAAATATAGAACCGTTCCTATGATATATATAGTTTGTTCATTAAATCTACCATTTATCTGCAAGACACAAATCATCATTAATTTTTAGAACTATAATTATTATTAATTTTAGAATTGAATAATAATCAGATTCATATTGCTTCTCATCATTAACATTCGTCCCATGTAAATATCGGTTCCTAATATCATAACCATTTGTAAACTTTGACTTATTCAAGTAGAAGTCGAGGTAATCTTGTTCATTTCTAGTAAGTAATGAATTTTCAAAGACCACAATTTCTTTTTCCATTAATGAATCTATTACACCTCTTAAGCTAGGTTGATAATGAAAATAGTTTAAGACATTCTCATAGTACAACTCTTTTAAAATAAAAATAGTTTTAACATCTGCTACCTTAATAAAACCTTCTTCATTCTCAATAACTACACCATTATCAAATAACCAATTCATCCTTTGAATTTGATATTCCTGAAAATCGCTCTTCCCCACATTATCACGCATTATTAAGTCTAGAAAATTCTTATACTTTTCATTCTTATCCGGCAAGTAAAATAAACTACTTTGGTCAGACAACAAAAGAAAAGTAGCTGTCTTATACCATTCACCAATAGGATATGCGTATTTACAAGATATAAAAGATTTCACTTCTTTTACTTTTATACTTGAAGATGATATTTGAATTAATTCTTGGTCAATTTCACCATCTTCTATCAATACATTATACTGCTTGAATATTCTATCTATCTCCGGTAGAATTGTTCTACATTTTTCGAAATATGAAGATGAACCCGATGGCATTTTTATAATGAAATCAGTTATTGAAAATTCAACTGATAAATAGTCATTAAAAAACCATTCAATCATATCTTCTATTCTTATACCAAGAACATTAAGTACTTGTATATAACTAAATATTTGTGCATTAGCAATCATCTCTTTAAAGCCAAAAGTAAATGAAGTTCTATAAAGATGGTTTCCTGATGGCATGAACGCTGATTCTAAAGCATTTACCTCATTTTCCTTTGATACCATTGTTAATTGTGCTTTATCATCGACGATACTAAACAAATGAATAAAATTATTCCAAAGTGTCATATAGTCTTTATTTTCTTCAATCCAATCACGATTGACTACAATTGATACCTCTCTACCATTACCAATAGTATTAAATTTTATTGCCTCATCTAATCCTTCTTCATAGCTTATTGAAACACTAGATTTCATACCAGTGCCTTGACTAAAAATTTTTTCTGACTCTTCTTTCTCTTTACGTTTAGCATGTAGTTTTATTTTATCAGTAATGTTCAACCCTATGCCTGTTGGGAAATGAGTAATTTTTCTGAGAACATTTATATTGACCCTCTCTGCGTCAATCTCAATATAATCATCTACTAACTTTAATATATCTTCTTTTGTTAATGAAGGCGGTAAGTATAAATCCTTGTCATCCAAAAACTTTGAAAGTATTGTTTCAGCATTATAAGAATCACTCATTATTTTTTCCTTAACAATATCATCAAAATAATCAACTATCTTCTTATGTTTTAGTACCATGTAAAGTGGGACATTATCCTTATCTAAGAACATCTTAAATTCAAAACCAGGAATGTCTTTATAGACTCCATATATTTCGATTACTTCAAGAAAATCTTGGGTTCCAAAAAAATTAATATCATCATATTTTGAAATGATAACAGATTTGTTAAAACCTATGAACTTTCCAATTTCAGCTTTGATTTTCTTAATATAATCTATGCATATAACATTTGTTTTTTCCTGAATATATTCAGCAAACCTTTTTACTTGCATATACTTTAAAATGTTAAAAAACTCAATTACATCTTCTAATGACGATTCCTTCTCAATAGAATTGTCATTAATTCTTTCAATAACTTTATCTAGTTCCCATCCACATGCCATATCGTATTCAGAATAAAATTTAACTCTATCCATTTTTCATCTCACCCAAACCTCACAATATTTATTATATTAAATCCACTCACTTGCCCGGAGGGGACTGTCCTTGCTTGCTTACTAACCAGGTTTGATTATCACAATCTTTATTGCATTGTAGTACTTATATTTGTGTTATGATACAGTCTTGAAACCCTACCATAACTCAAATAAGCTCACCTCAGCATATAGTCTTATTTTCCTTACTTCATAATTAATGATAACTTAAAAGCCACTCATCTTAATTCTTCTACTGCCCAGTGTTTTCAATGCTCTCTGCAAAAAAACTTCGTTACTTATGATACGGTTCACCATAATGTATCTAAATGAGGTATTTCTTTTGAATAAATCAAAAGAGATATCCTACCACCATAGATAATCTCGGTTTTTTGTATTAGGAAACTTATCTTGCATATATTTATAATTCATCTGTCTATTGCTTGCTTTCAAAAACTTTAGCTAAAAATAATCCCATAATTATTAAACCTAAAACCGCCTCTAATACTGTAAGTAATCTGAACAATTGACTTACAGGTGTAATATCTCCAAAACCTAAAGTTGTAATCACTATAAAACTATAATAGAAATAGTCAAAAAAACTCTTGGAAATACCCTCGTGAATTATCATATTTATATCAGTAATTGTGTCATCTAATAAGACATTTGAGAATTCTAATAATTCATTTAGCAGAATATAATGATTTCTTTGAGATTCAAAGATTAGATAATTTGTAAGATTTTCTTCAGCAACAATTAAATACATATATTTTTCTACGTATTGATCTAAACCTTCTCCATTACTTTTATCTTTTAAAATACTTCCATTTAACTCTTCTGAAGGAAGTTTATATAAAGCAATTTTCAATAGTTTATAATTACCGTTTAAAAATTTATTATAATCTATGTTGGAATATGACTTTATAAAACTATCTTGAGTAAACTCAAAATCCGACATACTTAGAATTGAAAATAAATTATAATTTTTTATTAAATCACTATAATAATAGTTGGCCCAATTTTCACCTATCATATCAGAAGTTATATTTAAATCATTACCTTCAACATCTATAACCGTATATCCTATTTTATTTTGTTTCTCAGTTATAATTTTTGTTATGTTGTTTTCTTGGAAAGGATGTAAGTCTTTATCAAAATCAATTAGAACATTTCGTGCTAAAATTTCATTTTCAAGTTTTTCACTAAAACTAAAGCCATCCACATTACTAACAGAATAATAATCACCTATATAATATATTAATGAAAAAGAATAAGCTATAAACATATACAAAGCTAATATTAAAGAAACCCAGCCCTTAATCCAAAAGCCACTTTTCATAGAAAATCTTACAAGTAATACCACGAAAATTAGTGAACTTATCAACACAAATAGTATATATAATAATCCTAGTTGACTTGAATGTAATTTCTCTTTATGAGATATAATAAAACTAGATAATATCTTATGTATAAAATTCATTATTATCGGAAAAAATAAAACAATAGTCTTTAAAATGTACCTTTTGAAAACCTCTTTTATATCAGTTTGTCCCTCATATATATCAATATATTTCCACCAACTTTTTATACAATCTAACAATATAATTAAACCTATACCTAGACTTAAATAACTCATATTTTGTTTTAATAAGTCTTTCTCTGGTATAGCTACAAAATTGAATAACTGTAATGAAAAATAAATTATAAATACAAATTCTAGATACGGAATTCTAAATTTATTTATATAAATTTTCCATAAACGCTTAAAAAAATTCGATATATTTTCTTCCATACAATCCCCTCCTATAGCCTACTATATTTACTTAAATCAATTCTAAGCTAAAATTCATAATAATGAAAAAAAAATAAGCCTCTAACAACATTAACATTCATGTCCTTGATTAATTATTTCAAAAACCTCACTTACTTATGGTACGGTTCACTCTTAATTATCCTAAACTCCACCCTATATACTTTTATATCTCCTATTACCTCTTCCAAACCCCATACCCCTGATTAAAAGCTTCCTGATACGTCTGTTCAAAGCTTAGTTGCTTTATTTAGCCCTTTAAATGGAATTGCTGGTACATTAAGATTTAACTAGTTCTATTACAGTAAATATACCTTTAATTAAATTAATTTATTTAACATGTCTAAATACTCTATATCAAGTATATAATTAATAAAATTGCTAGCTCTCCTACATCGTATTGAGCTGACTATTTCAAAATAAATCTACATTTAGGATAATTGCTGCACCCTTTAAACTCACCATATTTACCTTTTCTCAAAACTAACTTGCCTCCACACCTAGGACATATATCATTACTTATTTTATTCTTATTATCAATTAGTCGATTCTGATTTTGTGCTATATGGGCTTTTCTATTTTCTTTACCATCAATACTCAAAGAAATCAGCTTTGAGTATATTTGTTTTTTTACAGAATCTCTTAATGTCTGTTTATTGTATTTTTTAATTGTCTTCAATAAATTTATTGTATATATAACATCTGTTTTACATTTAACTTTTAAATCCGCATTAATAGTGAAAACTACAATAGGAATGTAATTCACATCTGGGAAGTCACCTAGTATCTTTTTTAAAGCTTGTATATGTCCGTAATTCTGCCCTATTGGATTATACATATCTTTCTTATAACTATAAATTCTTTGTTTCCAATATTCATCAAATTCATTCCCTATAATCCTTCCCTTATAGTTTTTAGTTTCAATTACAAAAACACCATAATTCATTATTAGCTTTATCTAAGCATTTATACGGAGGAATATTATATATAATAATGATTTTAATGTTATATTTTATTGCTGCTAATATATTGCTTTAACAATCCACTTGCTTCTCTTCTATCATCTTTTAAACTATTAATATTACCAAAAACTAAAAAACTATCTTTTGAACGAGAAACAGCAACATTTAACATACTTTTGCTTGCATCTATAAAATAACAACCTTCATTTCCACCATACACTGTAGACATTATTATTACTCTTCTTTCTGCTCCTTGGAAAGTATGCACTGTTCCAACATTTATATTTTTCCACATTTCTTTTGGAATTCGCTTATTAATCTCATTTTTAATGCAACTTACCTGTGCTTTAAAGGGCGTAATTACACCTAACAAATTTTTTGTATCTTCATTGGGATATGCCTCTTTAATCATTTGGAAATTTTCATTAATCCAATTTGCTATTTCAATAGCTTCATTTTTATTATATCTGCTACTTCCATTTTTACTTGAACATTCAGTTTCAATCTGTTTATATCCAATTTGGGGTAGATTAGTTAACTTATAATTGTCATCTACGCTACCTTTACCGCGCATAGGTTCAAGATTTCCTTCATATACTAAGTCATTGCAATAAGATATAATTTCATCATAACATCTTCTATGTTCACTCAAAAATAATCCCCTATTTTCAAACTTCATATATTTACAACTCTTTGAGGCCATCTTCATTACACTTGAATTTGAAGCGTTAATGCCTAATATATCAATCTTTTTATATTCTTCTACATTTTTTACTACTCCATTTTCTATAGCTAATGCCTTATCTAAAGCATTACTAACATTCCAAACAGGCTCTATTTGATATGAATCACCTACAACTACAGCTTTTTTAGCTAATGAGAAAGAGCATGCTGCAATTTCAGGAGAAACTTGTCCAGCTTCATCCACTATCAATAGATCTATATAATTATAAAGATAAAAACGCTTACCACCTATCTCCTGTGATAAAAAATTTTTAGGAAGTTGATAAAAAGTCATTACATAGCATGGCGTAACCATGCTTAATCTATTATATAACTTATCTAAAACATTTTTATACGGCATACCTTTTTGCTTTACAGTTAGACTATCTTCTCCTTTAGCCCATCGACATTCATAGTAATGAACTGCTAACCAGAACTCAATATATCTAAGAGTTTTATCCATTATTTCATTTGTTTGCTCTAAATTAACAGGGTGCTTTTTCTCTCCTTTAAATATATCAATATCTAGATCATTTAATAATTTTAAATTGTCATCATACTGCTTTTTTATCTGTTCTACTTCTCTATATATTCTTTGTAATTCACTTATTTTCACCTTTAAATCTTTGATTATATAACTATATTTCTCCTCAATCTTATCTAAAGTCATATATTCATCTAAAAATGTTTCTTCAATTGCAATAAACATTCTGTTTCTTGCCTCTATTTTTATTTTATACTTCTTGAGAAACTTTAATAGTTTATATAACAAAGGTATTTCCTTGAAGTGTTTTCTCCAGGCTTCAACTCTTATCAAATTTAAAGATATATTGTCTTTTAAGATTTTTATTTGATTTTCAAGATATTCTAAGTATTCTTCTATAGTTTTATCATTAATTTCATATACCTTGAGCTTATTAAATACCTCTAAAATATTGTATCTAACTAAATCAATTTTACATAGCAAGGCATGTATTTTTTCCTCACATACTTGTAGTTCTGAAGCATTATCACCAAAGTATTTATTATAATTTTTTAATAATTTATCCTTAGATTTTAATATATTCTCTTCACTTTCAATATCGGAAACAAAATTATCACCTTTTATGTTAGTATAATGATATCCCGTAACTTTTGCATCTTTCGCTTTTTCAGCCGATGAAAAATAAACAGCAAAACTGTTAACTCCTTCTATCCATCTTTCTTCAAGATTTTCATATCCTAAAGCATCTATTTTCCCAAAGGATTCTATTATATTAGTAACTGCCTGATTGTTTGTAGAAGAAGCTACTATAAGTGGAGGTTTTTCTTTTTTTAAGGCTCTCTCTACATACATATTAGCAACTACAGATTGAAGTAAGGTTGTCTTACCTGTACCTGGTGGTCCATTTACTGCTAATATTTCTCCATCTTTCATGTTTGTAAAATGATTAATACACTCCCTTTGAGAAGGTGATAATGGATATTCTCCTGACATCTGACCGCAATGTTTACTCATTTCCACTAAATTATTTGATATAAGTGGCGATATCTCATTAAGATCTAAATTAATAAAATTTTCATAGAGCTTGGACTCTTTGCATTCACTAATCATGTCATCATATAAATTTAATATTGCCCATGTAGCATTTATAGTAGTATCCTTTAAAATATAAATGTTTTTATCTAACTCAACATCTAAAATATTAAACTCTGTAAATTTAACTTTAGTCACATTTTCGTATATATCACTAGTAAACTCTATGTAATCCTTCCAATCTTCTATTTTATGTATTCTTCCAATACTTTCACTCATATAGGTGTCATAATCCTTACAATCTCCCATTGATAAATCAGCTTCAATCATTGGTTGAAGAAATTCTCTGGGTATCCATGGAAATTTACCCTCATTATAATGGAGTGTTCCATCTTTTTCTAAAATAGCTGGAACAAAGTATATTCCTGTTAAATCTTCAAAATTACTATTTATCTTCTCTTGAGAATCAAAAATTGTTTTTATTGTCTTTGCAACAATTATCACATTAATGCTTTCTTTATATTTATTGTTATTTTTATCTTTTTCTTTATTTGCTTTATCTACTTTGGACAAATTTACAAAAATACTTTCATCAATTTTACCATCAATTAATTCATTAAATGTAAAATAGTAATATTCATCTTCTTTAAATTCTATTTTCTTATTTACTTGTGCTGTAACTGCACTTCTAAAATATGATGTTAGCTCTTTTATTTTATTATTCAATTTTCCACCAACTTTTCTATTCTATTTTTGCCAATCGGCCTTTTGTTTTGTTATTATTTCACCTTTAGAATTTAGTAAGGCACCATCAGAATAGTAAAATACAACTTTGTCCTTTGATTGTTAAGTCTCCTTTATTAGGAGTACATGATAATACTACTCCAGGATTACAATCAAAATTTACTTTTTCTTCAGCTTGTTTTTTCTCGCCATCTAAATTATTACCAATTTTATCTCCACAGCCTGTAAAAGCTATAATTGTAGCTACTGTTAAAATAACTAATATATTTTTCTTCATAACTTGTTAATTTATATCTATTATTTAAATTTAATCAACAATATCCTTATTGTACCACCTTGCTGTCCACTGCTCAATAAATTCGTACCATTTAAAGCATATATTTCCTTCGTTTAATGTATAACTACATAAAAAAACAGCAGAATTCTGAAATTCTACTGTTTCTTACTTTTCTAGTTAATTAATGTATATCTATTTTATTTCACTAATATTTTATAAAACATCTATAATTTAATCCCACATCATTACCTCTGCAATCTCTAAGATTTCATGACATTTTGGACAATTTAGCATATGAACCTTATCATCATCTATAACTTTCATAATATCTTTTTTGCACATACTACATCTATATGTTTTTCCATAAAAGTTGGCTTTTGTATAAGCCTTTATCTGTAGTTCTTCTGATAAATTATTACAGTTTTTACAGTGGTATATTTCTCTTCTAACATAACTTTCTGCCGTGGTATACTCATCTATAAAACTTCGCATTTCTTTACCGTATTTACCATCTACTATATACTTTGCTACTTGTTCCTTAATCTCCATAAATAGAAAACCTATTCCTGTGTTAAAAGTCTTTTCATAGTCGCATTTACTACATTTCAAAGTATAATTTTGACCCATACTTTGTTTATTTCTTCTTAAAGCCCTTTCACTTAGTTTTTTTATATCATTTAGGGGAATATAGGCTTTTATAATTAACTCCGGAATTAATGACAAAAATATTTTGTTTTAATAAAATATTAAACTCCTCCAATTTTTCATAACTTATTATATTTTCTATGAACTTCTTTCTAGCATACATAGAAAATAAAAACATCCTTATTATCCCCAATGTAGTTCCTAAGAATCATATTATTGTTCCATTGAATCTTCCAAATACCAAACTACCAGCCATTATTGTAATAGGTTCTGGTAACGGTAATACTATGGGTTGTAGAAAACATACAAAAAAATAAATCAAAATTGACTTTTCTTTATATTTAATTAATATGTATTAAAATTTATATCCCAACAAATTATCTTTTATATTCCATAATGCACATAGTATCATTAAAACAATAAAAATACTAAAAATTTTGATATTTTAAAATTAAATTTACTTTTTACTTTTAGATTATGTTCCACAATTATATTTTCCTAATTTTTTTTATTTTACTATTAAATCACTTATTGATTTTTTAAAAAAGTAAAATGCATAAATACTTATTGTTAAAACAAATATAACCATTCCATACTTGCTAAACATAGTTTCTAATATACTCATTCTTAACATCTACCTTAGTAATACTATAATAAAATTTTAACTTTTAATAATTAATATATATGTTAATTTTTCTTAGTAAATAAAGCATAGTCAATTTACTATGTTTTATTTATTATAATCTTAAATTTTATATTTTCCTTATTCTTTTCTACAATTATTTCTCCGTCATGTAACTCTATTATCCTTTTAGCTATAGTTAATCCTAATCCAGAACCTTCATTTTCACTACTTCTCGCTTCATCTACCCTATAAAACTTTTCAAATATTTTACCTAAATCATTTTGAGTTATTTTTCCACATTTATTTATAAAATGCATAGTAATATTTTGCTCATTTTCTTCAACAATTACTCTAAATATTGAATTATTGTCGCTATATTTCTCAGCATTTTTAACCAAGTTCTCAAAAACTCTTGAGATTAATCTCACATTTATATCACAATATAATTCTTTATATGGATTTTCTAAATTTACTTCAATTCCTCTTTCTGAAAAAGATAAAATACTTTCTCCTACAATTTGATTAATTAAATTTGATATATTAAATCTAACTTTCTCAATTTTTATATCATTGCTAGTCAATCTTGTGTACTCAAATAATTCATTAATTAATACTTTAAGCCTTAAACTTTTATTATAGGCAATTTTAATATACTCATCCTTAACATCCTCATCAACTTTTTTATTATTTAATACCTCTAAATAACCTACAATAGAGGTTAGTGGTGTTTTTAAATCATGTGATACTGATGTTATTAATTCATATTTTGAATCTTCAATTTCCTTTTCTTTATTGAACTTTTCTTCTAATCTTTGCGACATTGTATTAATACTTGTTGCCAATTCTGCAAATTCATCATTACCTACAATATTTAGCTTTGATAAAAATTGCTCCTTTTCAATTTCTGAAACTGAATCTATTATATATTTTAAATAACTAATCCTTTTTCTTATCAAAGTTATAAAAGTAATAATGAAAGCTAGTATAGGAATTATTATTATACCTAATGTTATGAAATTATATTTTTGAACAAAATCTATAGGACTGTATTTACTCCTATTCATTAAGAGTTTCTTAATAAAATTATTACCTAGTATCATAAAGATACTTGATATAATAAAAGAAATTAATATTGCAACTAAAGCTTTAACCGTTAAACTTTTAGCTTTTATCTTTTTCATATTTTATATCCAACTCCCCAAACTGTCTTTATATATTCTGGGTTTTTAGGGTCCTTTTCTATTTTTTGTCTTAACTTGGTTATATGAACTATTATAGATGTATCTCCCACAGCATATTTATTTCTCCAAATGTTTTCATATATCTGCTCAACACTGAAAACTATGTTTCTATTTTTACATAAAAGCTCTAGTATCTTGTATTCTGTAGGCGTTAAACTTACTTCTTTACCAGATATCATTACCCTATACATTTCTGTATCTAAGACTAAATCTCCTATTGTTATTATATTTCTCTCCGAATTATTAAATACTGTATATCTTCTTAATTGTGATTTAACACGTGCTATTAACTCCATAGAACTAAAAGGTTTAAATATATAATCATCTGCCCCTAAAGCAAGTCCTTTTATCATATCTATTTCTTCATTCTTTGCAGTTAGAAAAATTACAGGCATTGAATATTTTTTTCTAATCTCAATTAAAACTTGTAATCCATCAAGCTTTGGCATCATAATATCTAGGATAACTAAATCATAATTTTTTCCTTCAATTAGTTTTAGAGCTTCTTCACCATTGCAAGCCTTATCAACATAAAATTCTTCTGTTTGCATATAAACAGTTATAAGTTCTCTAATATCTTTATCATCATCTACTACTAATATATTTTTGCTCATCTTTTCCTCCTTTACATTTTAAAACATAAGCAGGTGGTAAATTTCTTATTACTTTTTTATAGTTAATATCATGAAAAAACTCTCTAAAAAAGTTTAATCTAAAGAGTGAATATTGAAATGTTATAAACTCTGATTCTCCTTTTAGTATTTTACATGTTTTATTCAATACATTCTTTGAAACTTCCTTTGGTAATGATGCAAATGGAAGTCCTGATAAAATATAATCCACATTTTCTATAGAATGTTCTTTAAGTATTATATCAATATTTTCAGCACTATCATTTATAATTATTACATTTTTTTATGTCCGTATATTCCTCTTAAAATATTATAAAACTCTTTATTAATTTCTACTAATATAACTAGTGCATCTTCTTTAATTCTTGAAAGAATTTTCTCTGTAAATACTCCTGTCCCTGGTCCAAATTCCACTATACACTTAGCTTTTTTAAAATTAATAGAATTTACCATTTTATCTGCTAAGTATTTACTACTGGGAGCAATTGCTCCCACAAATCTAGGATTTTTAATATATTCTAATACAAACATTTTAAGCATTACCTCCAACATTTATTTTTATTAATTATAGAAATAAATGTTTAAGTAACACTATATAAAAATATTAAGATTTCTTAATATTTAAGTGAGAATAGCCTATTGTAAAAAAATAAGATTATCTTAATTAGAAAATCTTATTTTTTATCACATTATTTTATTCATAATACATATAGGTAAATGTTTTTAAACCTCACTTATTTATGATAAGACTCACCGTATCAGCAGTAAGTGATGTTTTTCCATTATTGCAATTTCATCATAGGCTTATGTCATGCAATAGACTAAACTTTTTTAAATATCTTGCAAATACGCAAAAAACCCAACAATAAACTAACACCACTGTTTAATGTTAGGTTTCAGAAAACTAAGTTAGAAGATATTAACAATTAAGTAGTGGTGTTTTAGGCTCTCAAGTTAAAAACTACTTGTTTTTTACGGATTTATTTCGCCGTTTTATTGATAAAATCAATTTCATACTGACGTTCACTGTATTTTTCTTGGTTGTCAGTAATGGTACCCTCTGTGAGGGAGATACGCAAAACGATTGAGTTCGGATTATCTTCGTCCCCAACTTCATCAAACCAATCGAAAACTTTTTTAAATATCGCCCTGATTTTCCACTATATCAAATGTATAAATACAAGGGGTTTCTTTGCTTACTCCAAGCTTGGGGATGTCCATTGAATTAATTTTGAGTTTTATTCCCAGCGATTTTTCTAAAACATACATGCGCCCTCCCGCACAACTCTCATAATATAAGGCAAACGGCGCTGTAAGTTTTCCTTTAAGCGTATGTCTGTAACACTCGTCACAGGCAAATGTTATCGTTATAGTATTCTTTTCTTCGTTCAAAACGATGTTGCGTGTCTTTCCGGTATAATTCCCTACAAAAGTGATTAAATATAATTCTAATCTTACAGCAAGAGGCTTATCTGCGTGTTCTAACGCAAAGGCTTTACGGACTTTATCGTGCCCGGTACCCTGACAACCTCCGTGTTGTTCCCAGAGCTTAAAACGTTGCTCCTCGGTGAGATGTTCACTCATAGCTTCCATAAACCTATTATCGCACTGATTCCCTCCGTATGTTTGCACAACGCTTTCAAATATAGGCAATATATCTTCAGAAATACCATTTTTTCGCTTTTTCATAATGCTTAACATAGTTTTCAATTTATTAAGCCTCCAAACCTATCTTTTCTTCCTTTAGTTTTATAGGAACATATCTTTGTAGCTGTTCATAGCCAAGGCCTCTTTTTATTTCATCGTCATTATAGGTCATGTTTCCCATGATGTCACGTTATCTATCAATTATAAAATTCGTTCCCTCCAACCATTTGAGGATTTTATTTTCAACTTTCTTAATGCTGTCATCATCACCGTCAATGCATACCGCAGAAGCGTACAAGCCGCCTTCAAACTCGATGACTTCATAGGTCGCAGTATCAACTTCTTTGACACTATCATGTACACCATATAACCATCTGAATTTTCCATCGTTTCTTCTGCACAAAAAATCCGCGCAGTCAAAGATAACGTTTTTTTTAAAATTACTATGCCTGCCAATCCAAAACATTAAACAGTCTTCATTGAACAATTCACCGAAGTTTTGATACTTCGATGTCAGTGCCAAGAATTTCGGCACCCTCACAATCATCACGTCCGGGATTTTCTTGTCAAGCTTTTCGGTTATTTCTAGCAAACGGTTCACATTCGCTGGGTTGCCGTTGTAATTAACATTTACAAGCTGTCCTTCAATCTCTTGAGCTTTTTCGTAAAGCAACTTCACATTCGCATCCTTGGAAAAATCGGCTTTTTTGATTTGCTCGATAAATTCCAAAACGATTGACTTCAACTCGTGCAAAAGTGACACATCTTCGTCAATGCCGTTGACTTTGTTCCCAAGAACCTCAAGTACTACCTTAGAATCCGGCGCGTTAAATATACGCTGGATATCTTTTATGCTTATGTTCAGTTTACGCAAAATCAGTATCTGTTCCAGCCTTTTTACGGCATTCCCGTCATACATTCTGTATGCGTAATCTTCACTTCGGGTGCTGGCTATCAGCCCCATGTCTTCGTAATACTTCAATGCCCGTGCAGAAATATCATATTTCAGTGACATTTCACGTATTTTAATAAGTTCACTCATATTTTTACCTCCATAGTGGTTTATTATAGCCATTATAAAGTACGACGTAACGATTGAGTCAATAGAAAACTACACATTATATAAATTATCTAAGCCTTTGGTAGGTACAGCCATCTTTTGAATTATATCTTACTTTTAATTATTAAGTTTTAGTAAGAACCGCTATTACTTATGGTACGGTTCACTCTTTATTATCCTAAATTTCACCCTATATACTTTTAATATCTCCTATTACTTATTCAAAACTCCATAACCTTTAGATATATCAATTCCAACACTTATCATATTTGTACCTACAATGAGAATATTTTGTAATTGATTCCATCTGCACTTACTACAATTCATCTTGGTTAGTTACACGAAAGCCTTATAGTTTCAACCGGTTTAATCTAATGTTTTGACATCTTTTATGAAAGATGTGATTAATCCAAAAACAACTTTCTATGATATATTTATTTTATCATAGAAAGCTGCTATTATTTGTAAAGATATTACTCTAACATCCTTTACTTATTTATAACACAATCCTATCAATTTATCTTGATTTACTGTAACGAAGTATTTTTTATCAATATTTACTGCCAACTTATACCCGTCATCCATGTATACTTGCATTTTAAACATAATACTTTTTATCTACATTAATATTATTTTTAGAATTTCAATCACGTTTTTAAGAATCAAACTTTATGTCATAATATACTCTATACTGTTCAATTTGCTTACCTTTATAGCTAATTGCATTAACCGGACAGTTGTGAATGCAACATGTACACATAATACACTTGTTAAAATACTTCTTATCTTTAAATTTTATTTTTTGGGGGACAATTTTTTCACACATTCCACAACCAATACAGTTTTCATTAATGCTAATTGACTTACCCAATGATTTTGCCATAATTCTAAATAAAACAGCAGAATTCTGAAATTCTACTGTTTCTATGTGTTCCTAATTATTGAGGTTCATAGTAAATATATCCTTAATTAAAGATACTTCCTTAACCCTCTAATGATTCTAAGTAAGCACAACATTAATTGAAATATGGGTTCTCTATCCACGTTGGAATATACGGTGTTGGAATATCTATTATTATTTCACTTTCATTTGTACTTTGTGTATCTTCTTGATTATTTATTTCCCCTTAAGTTTGAGTTTCTGCTTTTAAGGCTTTTAGCTTTTTATTTCCCATCTTTATATCTCCGTGTTTACATTACATCAAGCTCTTTATAATCATTTTCCAATGTAATAATAATTACACTTTTAATTTCATAACCAATTTATTTATACCTTCACTGTTCATAAGCTCATACATTAACTTAACTAAATCTTCTTTTGAGATATTTTCATTATTTTTAAACCAATAGGTTAATATGCCAATCATAGCAGATAACATATACTCAAGGGTATAATCAATTTCCATATTGCTCTCACTTGTTTCTAGTTGCTCCAATAGTTTTGCTTTTATACCATTTTTAATCTTACCTGCAAAAGCAGGGTCTCCATTATCCCCTAAAAGCACAGTATAATACTTACTACTACTTGAATAGAGCTTTATAAATGAATCTATAGGTACCGATTCATTGCCCATTGTTGGTAAAAGTGGTGGCATGTCTTCAATGTTTGGTAAAAGAGATTCTTCAATCTGCTCAAGAACATCATAAACGTCATTAAAATACTCGTAAAAAGTGCTTCGATTGTATCCTGCTTTTGTGGTTATTTCACGGACTGTTATTTTCTCAATACGCTTCTCACAATAAAGCTCCCAAAAAGCGTCTATAAGGTTTTGTCTTGTTTGGGTAGATATTTCTTTATATTTTGCCATAACTGCTCCTTTATAAAATCCGACATATTGATCGATATTGTCGGTTGAATAATTTTTATATGTAGAATACACTAAAATCATACAACAAGCTGTTGTGCAAATCAAATGGATTTTAGGAGGCAATAATGATTACGATTTTATGTAGTGGTTCTCGTGGAGATATTCAGCCATATATTGCTCTGGCTATTAAGTTAAAAAAACAGGGGGAAGATGTACGAATTGCAGCAGGTAAAAGCTTTGGAGATTTTATTACAAGTTATGGAATAGAACATTTTCCACTTGCAGCAGATTATAAATCTGTAGATATTGATCCTAAGCTTCTAGATGCTGCTCAAAGTTCAACAAATCCACTTAAAATGCTTTTTACCTTTAACAAAATGAAAAAATATTCGAAAATGATGGTTGATGAAATGTATGAGTCATGTGTTGGTAGTGACGTTATTGTATATCATCCTGGTTGCACTATTGGCTATTTCGCTGCACAACAAATGGGGATACCATCTGTTATGGCATCTCCTTTTCCTATGCTGAAAACTTCTAAAGTGCCATCAATTATCGCTTATGGGAAAACTAAAATGCCTATTTCTCTGTCTTACAAAATGCTACAGGGGATGTTATGGATGGCATCTAAAACAGGCGTTATGCTTTATTGGAAAGAAAAATTCGGTAAACTACCAGAAAATTTTGATTGTCCTTTTGAACGAGTAGATGAAAAAAATCCATCTATTGTTTGTTGTTCTAATTATGTTTTTCCACGTCCAGGAGACTGGAATAAAAATGTTTATCAATTTGGCTATTGGTTTACTCAAGAAAATGATGAATATACTCCACCAAAAGAACTTGTGGAGTTTTTATCAAAGGGTGAAAAACCTATTTATTTTGGATTTGGTTCTGTATTTAACGAAAAAGATAAAGATAGGTTTATATCTTATGTAAAAGAGGCTTTATCAAAAACAAATAAGCGTGGAATTATTTATGGTATGGGTAATGTTAAGAACTTACCTGAAAATATATTTACAATAGACAGCATCCCCCATACATGGCTATTTCCAAAATGCTTGGCTGTCTGTCACCACGGTGGATCAGGTACAACAGCAGCTGGCTTTGCTGCAGGCGTGCCGTCTATTATTATTCCATTTTCCAACGACCAATTTGCATGGGCACATCGTAGTTATGACATTGGAGTAGGAGCAAAACCTATATACAAAAAACAGCTATCAGCAAAAAAGCTTGTAGAATCAATAAACTATGCTTTATCTGACAAAGTCACACAAAATGCAAAACAGTTGGGTAAAAATATTGCAAGTGAAAATGGAGCAAAGCATTGTGCAGATTTAATTGTAAGGATGGTAAATTAAATATGCATAAAATTGTAGCAATTTTAGGTAGCCCCCATATTAATGGAAATGGTGCATTTGCTTTGGATAGAATACTTAAAGGCGCAAAAGAAAACGGAGCAATATGTTTAAAATATGAGCTTTGTAAAATTAACATAAAAAACTGTTTAGGTTGCAGAAAATGTGTAGAAAATGGTGGTGTATGCGTTTTGAAAGATGATTTCACTGAGATTTTTGAAAATATTAAAACTGCTGATACTGTGATAATATCATCGCCAATTTATATTAACCAAGTTAACGGATACACAAAAACCTTTCTCGATAGGTGTTATCCACTTACCGACAAATACCATAAACCACGTTTTGGAAAACGAAATGTTATAATGCTTTGTACATATGGTGCACCTATACCTTTTATTTTTTCAAAATATATTAAAAGTACAGGTAAATCTTTAAAAGCAATGGGATTAGTTAATAACAGAAATATTATAATTCATGGCTGTACTACTATTGATAAGGTTAAAAATGATGTAAAACTTCAATCAAAACTAATTTCCATTGGAAAAAATATATAAAAAAATTTAGATTTCTCCATATACAATATAAGTAATATTATTTAAAGTTCAAGTTTTAATTATATTTTTCATGAAAAAAAGATAGGCTTTTAAGCCTATCCTATCCCTTTGAGTATCTTCACCTGCACAAATTGGAATTTGTAAAACTTCGGATTAGCCTCATAATCTCACTGATAAATTAATATATACTATACACAATTCTCAAATATTGGTTCAATATAATCTTTAATAAGTTTTAAACTATCCTTCGCATATGGCTTTAAAATAGAAGCAATAGAAACTACCATTTTTTTCTTTGTATTAACATAAATCGCATTTCCTCCCTGTCCCAAAGCTGCATATATATGTTCTTTATCATCAATAATCCACCACAGATAGCCATAGGACAGCTTTCCTCCTCGGCTATGCTCCTTTATACTCTCATCTATCCACCACGCCGGTATAATTTGTTTATCTTTCCATATTCCATTACTTAAGTACAATTGACCTATTTTTGCCATATCCATTGGGGTTAAGGTAAGACCCCAGCCTGCTGTATTTATACCTTCAGGGTCAACAACCCAACCGCTAACATTTTTATCTTTGGGAAAGGCAAGATGTTCTTCTTTATTTGGTAATACCACATTGTGTTCAACATTAATTTCCAATGGCGAAAACAAATTTTCTCTTGCAAAATTAAGTACTGATTGTCCTGTTGCTTTTACAAGAATTCCTGATAAAATATGTGTTCCTACAATAGGAGAATACCTAAACTCTCCATTCTGCCTCTTTCCTCCTAATAAATCAAGCCCAGCTTTTATCCAGTTATCGCTTGCGAAAACCTTCGCATATGGTTCTGACTTACATTTATATGGGGCTGTCATAGTCAGCATGTCCTTAATGGTAACACTCTGTATCGTTTTTTCTCCTCTTTTAACTGTGTAATCCGGGAAAAAATCCAATACTTTCTGGTTAATACTTTTGATGTACCCTTTATCTATAGCAATACCAATCAATATGGAAATAATACTTTTTGTCACTGAAAAAACATGGCTGGTGTTATTAGCGGCACATCCATTATAGTAATTTTCATATAATGTTTCACCGTTTTTTAATACAATTATGCCAGTAATATTGTTATAGCTACTGTTTATTATCTTTTCTAACCATATCTTTTTTCTTTGATTTATATGATTCATATAAGATACCCTCCTGTTCTGGAATTTGGATTATCTTTCAGTTGCTCTGGTATTCCTTTGGCAATAATCTCACCGCCCTTGTCCCCACCTTCCGGACCAAGTTCAATAATATAGTCACAGCTCTTTAAGACCTCTACATTGTGTTCAATTACAATCACCGAATTGCCATTTACAACGAGTTGATCTAATAGTTTTAATAACAATGCCGTATCATACAAGCTAAGTCCAGTGGTTGGTTCATCTAACACATATAGTATATTGCCCTTTCGATGCCGTCCTAACTCTTTGGCAAGCTTCACTCTCTGTGCCTCACCACCACTTAAAGAAGAAGATGGTTGACCAAGGGCTAAGTACCCCATGCCCATTTGATCTAGAATACGTAGTGGTCTCACAATGCTATTCTGATCTGCAAAGAATGAAATGGCTTTGGTAACGCTCATCTCTAACACATCGGCAATGTTTTTTCCTTTATAGTCTACAGAAAGACTTTCTTCATGGAACCGCTTGCCATGACACATCTGGCAAAGCTTATCTACGGAAAAATTGGAGGTCAGAAAGATTCTTTCATAACCACTACCACCACAGTCTGGACATGCCCCTTTAGAATAAAACGAAAAATGTCCACCGCTCATGTTTCTTATTTTTGCTTCAGGCTGTTTTGCAAAAAGTTCCCTGATTTTATCCCAGATACCAATATAAGAGACTGGCGTAGAACTGGAATTTCTTCCAATAGGCTCCTGAGATATCTTTGCAAAGCCACTAATCAGTTCTACTCCTGCTATATCAGTTGCAATACCATATTTTCTGGCACTAACAAGACGTTTCAAAAGCGTCTCCTCAATGAGTGAACTCTTCCCACTTCCGGACAATCCAGCAATACCAACCATGACATGAAGTGGAAATGCTACAGTTAAGTCCTTTAAATAATGGGTATTTGCATGCTCTAAGATTAGACAGTCTTCCTTATCAAAGGCATGCTTTCTAACCGTCCTTTCCGGCATCAAACATTTGCCTGAAAGATACTGACTAAGCATAGTATTTACATTTTCATATCCTTCATAATTTCCCTGGTAGACAACCCTTCCACCTTCTATGCCTGCTTTTGGACCAATCTCAATAATATGGTCGGCATGACGAATCATCTCTCTATCATGCTCCACCATAATCACTGTATTACCAATGTCTCTTAATTCCTTTACCGCTTCGATCATGCTTTCCTTCTCAGATGAATGTAATCCTGCCATGGGTTCATCAAAGACATAAATCAGAGAATTCAGTTTAGACTCCAAATGGAGATGGAGAAAGATTCGCTGTACCTCACCACCGCTTAAAGAAGACATCTCCCTGTAAAGAGTCAGATGTCCTAAGCGAAACTGAATCAGATGCTTCAATTTTTCCACTAAATTCTTTACCAGGTTCTTACCAAAATGAGATAATTCTTCCTCCGGTATTTCCTTTAGGAAATCAAGAAGACCTGTCAGTGTCATCTGTCCCAGTTCACCAATGCGCTTTCCATGAAGGAAGACTTCTCTTGCTTCTTCGCCGATTCGCTGTCCATGACAATCTGGACAAAGGGTCTTTAAATAAACTTCCTCCACATCCTCGCCCTTTTCATACGCATTTCTTAGTATACGCTCCAGACAGTAGCTTTGCTTGCCATTATCATATGTCCCATAGATGACTTCATTACTGATATCTTCTGGAAGTTCCCAGAATGGAGTTGCAAAATATACGCCGTATTTCTTCTTTAAAATTCGTAAGAAACCAGCTGTTACCTGCAGACTCTCATAGACCTCCAATAAGGTTGTTGTTTTATCTTGAATCAACTTCTCCAGATTAATATCATAATAAGAACCTCTGCCCTGGCAGCTAATACACATACCATCGGCCGTTGTATATAGAAAGAAGCCTAGGGAGAGATGTCCACTATGCTCATCCATAGCCTTTCCGTCACTGGTATATAACATGGCTAACTGGTTTAGAATTCCAGTCTTTGAGCCAACTGTAGAACGGGGATTGCTCTGCCTTATTGTATTTTGGCATACCGCCACCGTTGGGCCGATTCCTTCCATAGTATCGAATCTGTCCTCGTTATCAAGTCCAGTCAGAATTCCAATGGACCTTAGATACTTGTTCTTGCCTTCTTCAAACAGGATATCAAATGCAAGACTGGACTTACCGGAACCACTGATCCCGGTAATGACCACTAGTTGATGCTTTGGAATCGCTAGATTAATATTTTTTAGATTATGGATTCGTGCTCCTTGAATCTTGATTTCTTCCATATGCTCACCTCTGAATAGATCTGCAGCATCTTAGAAATGAATGGGCTCTATGGGAAGGTAGATGTCAACCCTAATTGCCTAAATCGTAGATTACTTCACATAATTCATTGGCTCAATAGGAACGTATATATCTACCTCATGGATAGGACTTCCATTGGCATAAGGTTCGTTTCGATACACTTCGAATGGATATGAGTTTCTTGGAACATAACCACTGCTGGTTATCCACTGTTGATACATGTAATTCCAAGCATCGCTATACTGTTCCTGCTGAATCTGAAAATGTCCCACCGCATACAGTCCGCCTTCTAGTTTCATCCTCCCAAGAATACCGTCTTCCTGAACTCGTATATCCTCTGGCACCGTGAGACACAGGCTGGTACGGAATTGATTCTCCTCTCCGAATTCCGGATTATCATGATACATGGCAATCACCCAGTTTTGACCCTTCACAAGAAGATGCTGCTTCTTTGCATGATCAAATAAAATCTGAATAAGATTGACATACTTCTTTGCTAATGTGTCATAGGTACCTATATGTCTCACATAAGCCACCTGTTTTTCCTCTAAATTTGCTATGGTAATCTTCCCTGTGACAGGAAGCAGATTGTCTGCCCATTCTTTCTTCACTGTGTCCTTATTATACTCTGACAGTAAAAAAGAATCTTTGCAATTCTTGCTATATTCATTCCGGTATTCTCTTGGACTAGTGCCATAATAATTCTTAAATGCCCGGGAAAATACGGCTGAATCAGTATATCCAAGTTCATAGGAAATATCCGTAATATTTTTATCTGCCCGGTGTGCAAGCAAAAAAAGTGCATTCTCCATGCGAATCCGGTTCACATAATGGACTAAAGGCTCGTTTAATATGCCCTGAAATATCCGGCTGAAATGATATTTTGAAAACCCAGCAGCACTGGAAAGTTCCTCAATAGACAGTGATTGCCCTAAATGACCTTCAATATAGTCCTGCACCTTATGAATTTTTCGTATGTATTCATCTTGACACTTCTGATCTGGCATATGATACCCTCCTGTTCTTGATAAATATAGGATAAGGTATTTAATAAATCTTTTCAACCCACCCTCAGAAGAGTTGCTTTGAACTGCTTTCATACCACGTTACGCTAATATAAATAATCTCCAGTACAAATAGAAATAGTTATAACACAAGCCAATGATACTTTTTATATCATTGGCTTGAATTTAATATATAACCCCGATAACAGTTAAAAATTATTTTTTCTTAAATTCCTTATTATCTAAAATAATAACCTCTGACTTATCTTCCTTTGATGCCTGCTTTGTGTGATTTACAAGTTTTATAACGTTCTTATATGATTGTTTTGCTCCCTTTACAAGCAAGGGTACTCCTAGAAAATCAATTTTTAGCCACCTAGAAAGTAATCCGCCAAAGGTCATTGGTAATGGAACCGTTGGTGATGTATTAGAAAATATAATTTTCTCATCTAATAGCTTTTCTTTATGAAGCATAGAAGTTAAATTATATAATCCTGGAATTAAAACCTTTGAACGTCCTCTACCTACAACATAGACTTTATTTCCATCTTCATCACTTCCATAATAAAAAAGTTCTCCACGATTTCCATATACTAACTTATTAAAGTTAGGTAATTTCAATATTTCATCCTTAGTTGGTTCTCGAGTTTCATCCAGCATTTTTAAGTGATAAGCAATTGCTAGAATAGACGAGTGGGTTCCTCCATAACAATTATATATGTATATCATTTAAATCACCTAATTTCTTCTTTTTTTACTTTATTTTAATAATTGTAGTATATGCAATAAACATTTATATTAAACATTCTTTGAACATATTTTATCCAAGTTCCCCAATTCTTTATACATAAAATAAATATGTTACAATCCGTTACCACTACCAAACTTAAGCTCTTAATAATTTCATTAATTTATGTGCATCTCCATCAGCATTAATGATATCATCATCTGTAAGACCTGCCTCAGCTGCAATATTATATGCTTTACCAAAATCCCCTACATCTTCTGATTTGTGTGCATCACTTCCTAATGAAAATTTGACGCCCATGTTCTTTAACTTTTTTATTGTTTCAATATCCATATTCTTATGAGATCTGTTAATTTCTAAAGCAGTATTTCTTTCAATAGCTACCTTTCCAATTTCAATAACATCTGGATTAACATGCTCTAATGGATGATTTAATATTGTAATTTCATATTTTTTAATAGCACTAATCGCAGCTTCTGTATAATTTCTCAATAAAAGTGGATTTTGTACCGCTCCAGGATGATAACCCACACAAATTATGTCCAGGTAATCAATTATTTCATCTTTAATATCTATATCCCCCTTTTTAGTAACAATATTACATTCTATACCAAGAAGAATCTTAAAGTCATTCTCCTTCAATAATGAACTCTTATTAAAATCATCAATTACTTTACGTACTTCTTTATATTGATTTAGTTTCATCCCGTAGATACTATGCCTATAACCATGGTCTGTTATTGCTATTTCTTTTAATCCTTTTTTTATTCCAGTTTTAACATTTGATTCAATACTTCCTTTTGCATGTTCTCCAAAAATAATATTAAATAAGGGAATATGCCCCTTTGCAATATTAGTATGAGTATGATAGTCTGCAATAATCTTAAAACTCATTTTATCTCCTCCATAGTTTTATTTTGCCCATATTATTGGATAATTCTTATCATATATCACAAATCTACACAAACAATATATATCATTACTTCTGCATAGTATTTGTTTTTTACCATAAAAAAAACTTCATTATTTATGGTACGGTTCATTCTTAATTATCATAAATTTCACCCTATATACTTTTAATATCTCCTATTACCCAATAACCCATACCCCATACCATTGATTAAAACCATTCTGATACATCTGTCCAAAATTTAGTTACTTTATTTAGCTCCCTTTTCTGGTGTTGTGATTTTAAATAAAATTGCTGGTACATTAGGATTTAACTAGTTCTATGTACAATAAATATACCTTTGTTTAAGGCATAACTACATAAAAAAACAGCAGAATTTTGAAGTTCTACTGTTAATAGGTCTTTCTAATTACTTAGTTTTATAGGGAATATATCCCTAATTAAATATACTTCTTTAACTCCTCTATGGACTCTATATCAAACAAATCTCCATTAATTTTTTCTATCTTTTCTAATAATAAAAAAAGTGAATTAACTCAACCGTATACTACAGTAAGTCAAATGCTTTTGAAAATTACTCTGGAAAAACTCGTAACTGTACTGATACCCCATTTGGATCATATACATAAAAATAGCGAGTTCCATCACCAGGGTTTTGGATGGCAGAAGGATTAAGACCTCTGTCCTGCACAAGATCATGCATTTCATCTAGTTTATCTGTTTTAAAGCAAATGAACATACCCTTTCCTTCAAACTTCTGACCCTGTGGCATACAAACAAGTTCAATCTCAGTTTCTCCCTTGCCATTTGTCAGAAATGCAAGCTCTCCATCTCCTGCTTTAAAGCGTCGGGAAACAGTTAGTTCTGTAATTGTCTCATAAAATTTAATAGATTCTTCTAAGTCGTTAACCATTAAGGTTACATGCTGAATATGCATAATATATCCCCTTTCCTTTGTGTAATCTTTAATAATTATCTCATAGTGAAATATGTAATGCAAGAATTGCCCTACTGCTCTATTTGTACTTATTTATTACTAAATCTATGAATAGGACCATCCCAAACTTCGTTACCATTTTGAAGTTCTATGAAGTTACCTAAAGTATATTGGTTAAAATTAATATTTTTCTGCAAAATATTCTACCCATGCTGGATAAAATCCTGTGGCTAAAGCAGTTCTCATTGAAGCAAGGTTCGCACTCCACGTTGTATAATATGGTATTTTATCTAGCTTCAATATCTCCTTTGTTAATTGTTGAATAACCAATTTTGCTAATCCTTGTCCCCTATATTCCTTAATTGTATCTATACCTATTTGCCATAGTGGATCATGGTAATTGTCTGCACCAGCTACGGCTACCACAGTTCCCTCAATAAAAGCTGCAATTGCAATTTCATCCTTTTCATAGTTTAATGCATTTTCAAATCCAGGATATCTTATGTAAAACTCACTCATATTTTCTTTTTCTATTTTCTTAAGAACTACATTATCTGGGCAAATAATATCTTCACTTTTACTATAAAGGAATCTCAAATGTTCACCTGCAAGACATAAATCATTTTCCCTTAGTTTGCATTCAATCCTATGAAGATTTTTACCATCAATAATATCTTCTGCTAAAGTATCTATAAAATTTTCTTTTGCCCAGTTAATTAAATCTCTTCTTCCAATAAAAAGCATTGATTTTCCAAATGAAATCATACTAAAAATTTCTACATCGCTTTCCATGAATACATTTTTTCCATCATCAAATATATTATATTCCAGATTATAATTTGTAATATAATAATTAATTACTTTCTGAACATTATCCATAATTTAAAATCTCCTCTACAAAATACTATTTGCCTGTCACTAAAAAATTTCTTACTTATTTAATTGTAACATATTTTGTAAATATAACATTATTTTTAGTATGGTATTTCCAGCTTTAAAAATAGCCTTAGCCAAGCCATATAAATTCCCGGGGGTTTAAATTGCATTTTCTTGTGGTACAGTTCTCCATATCTACTTAAAGTGGGGTTTTTTATATATTTTCATTAAATAAACTAGAATTGCACTACCTCTCCATAACATAGTTTGTTAGTAAAACACCTTTTCTTTCTACTTTCTGTTCTTTTACAACCTTATATCCTCGTTTTTCAAAGAAATACTTTGCAGTAATTGATGCCTGTGTACTAATCTTATCTACATCAAATGCCTTTTCCAGCACATCACAAATCGCAGTAGCAATCCCTTTATTTTGGTAGTCCTTATGAACATATAATCTATCTAAATATCCACTCTTATCTATATCTCCAAAACCAACTATAATATTATTTTCAATAGCAATAACTGTAAAATTTTCTAATAAGGATTTATTCCATTTCTCTAAATCTACAGCACCTGTTGCCCATACATTCAACTGTTCTTCTGTATAGTCTTTTGCATTAATGGAATGTACTGTATTATAAAACAGTTCCGCTAAATCTTTACAATATGATGGTTCATACCTTCTTATAAGCATTTCCTATCTCACTCACCTTTAATACTATTCCTAAATTGAATATTATTTTACATGATCCTTATTATTTAAATTTAATTAACAATATCCTTATTGTACCACCTCACTTTCCACTGCTCAATAAACTTATACCATATAAAGTATATTTTTCCTTTGTTTACCTATAACTATATAAAAAACAGTAGAATTCTGAAATTCTACTGTTCCTAAAAAATACTTCTACCCATACTTTATATAATTTATAAAGACTTTTTATATTTCTTAAAGTAGACTAAACTTGAAAAAATAAAAAAAGCACCAAAAATTATAAAAAATGCTGCAGAAAAATATAGTTTCCCGGTTAAATGCCATATTCCTATTGCCAACCATAGAACCCCTGAAATTGCATCTAATATCCATGAACTTTTATTATCTATTGCTTTACAATTACACGTACCATATTTTTTTATTTGCTTAATTCTAGAGCTATATGCTAAATAAGGCATAAAATTAAAGACAAATACAAATATATCAATTATCAACAATCCAACAATAATCAAAAATATAGGTTTAATGGCAACTAAAGAAACAACTAACAACCCCATTAGAGCTATAGCTAGTATTAAAGAATATAAAGTCCCTTTTCTTGTTTGATTTCTTATACTTGTATATTTATCTATTTCTGATTCACAATCACTATAAATAGGTTTAGTTCCAGCTTGCGCTGAAAAAATGTGCATATAATTTTCTATAGAAACAATACAATTCCATCCTGCTTCTTTAAATATAGTGAAGTATTCTTCATTTGCCTCTGTTTGGTAATCTAAGTTATATATTATATCTTGAGATTTATCTTTTCTTAGTTTATAGAAAAACCCTCCTACTATATCTTCTAATATCCAACCTTGCCTTGCATATTCTTTTAATTTTTCCATATCACTTTCTTCACTAAATGCAAACCCATTAATCATTACATATTTACTTTTCAAAAATATCCCCCTTTCTAACCCAAAAAATTTTCAGCGAATTTAATCATCTGCTTTTTACGTTCAATCTCTTTTATAAGCATATCTCGTCCTTTATTGGTTATTTTATATATTTTTTTGTTTTCATCTGTGTCACAATTTAACTCCACTAAATCTGCCGCTAAAAGCTTTTTCAATGTTGTATAAAGAGATGCAGGACCAATAGTAACTTCATTATTAGTAAACTTCTCAATAGTTTTCATAATTAGGTATCCATGCTTTTCATCAACAACACTAGATAAAATATAAAAAGCAGAATCTGTTAATTCCCCTATATCAATAGAATCTTTTCTTGGCATAAAATTCTCCTTCATATTATATTTAATGATATATCATTAAATGATATATCATTAAATATAATATATCCATAAATGATATACTTGTCAAGTTTTTCTTTATTGCTTTTGATATTTATATATTTTTATTAAAATATATAAATACACTGGCAAAAAAGTCTTCTTCCATAAACTAAATATTAATTAATAAAAAATATAACCACCTGTAAAGTAGCTATTTAATCTACTTACAGGTGGCTATTTTAATCTTATCTCAACTATCTCACATATTAAAGTTTATTATAACTACTAAATGTAATGATTATACTTATTTTTTACATTTTATCAATAAAAACTTCATTGGAGGTTTATCTTTATTATCACTATCTATTTCATCAATTTCAGAAAATTCTACAAGTCCATATTTTTGAAAATCTTTTTTTATTGATTCTGAATCATAAAAAAAGATTTTTACTCCGTCTTTTGTTTCATAATAACTTTCATTAAGTTTTTTTCCTTTTCCAAACATAGGAGCTTTCTTTGAAACAGCTGTAAAAATCATATATCCGTCTTGTTTTAATTGATTATAACAATCACTAATAAATTTTTCCCTCTCACTTTCATTTAATAAATGAATAAGTGCATAGCTAAATATCCCTTCATAGAGTTTATTTTCAAAAGGCATATCTCCTACTGAACCATGATAAATATTAATATCAATCCCATGTTTCCTTGCTAAATCAATAGCTGTTTTTGAAATTTCGATTCCCGTAACATTTATATTATTATCAATAAATACCTTTGCATTTCTTCCATAACCAATACCAGGTATTAATATATCTTTTATATTATTTTCAATAAAGCAATCCTTGGCAATAATGGCTGATTCTGATGGTTTAAATCCCCACATTGTTTGTTTTTCTATAAAACTTTTTTCCCAAAACTCCGTCATATTTTCGCTCTCCTTAAAATATATTTTTTGAATCTGTAACAATAATAACCCCTAAAACAAATGGATAAGTAATGTTAAAGTTTTTATTACTATTCACTTAGATCTCTTATATAATGCATAAATTTAATTTCCCATTGTGATTCTGAACTATATGCTTCATATTTATTATCTAAATAGTGTTTAATAACATAAATCTCTTCCTTTGAAAGTGTTTTAAATAATTCTAAAGCTTCATCTTCCCAAAAACACAGGTTTAACACTTCCACTAGGTCACTTAAGCTATTAACCTCTTCTTTTACCATTGCAATCTTATCTGAAATAAATCTACAATCATTTATTTCATTGATTAAATTGCGTAACCTTTCATTATCCATAGTATCATTATCTATAAATTCACTTTCTTTTAAATCCTCTTCATACTTAAAGGATAAAAATATATTATCAATATTTCCTATGGATAATCCTACTTTAATTCTAGGATAAATATTTACAGCTGTTTTTTGGATATATTCTATCTTTTCATTATCAACTATCCCTAAAATATCACAGATTCTCTTTGCTGAGCTCTCTAATTTTACTAAAATTTCAGTTTTGGACAAGTTTATAAAAATCCCTAATAATGTTTCTCTTTGCAATGCCGAAATCTCTAATGTTAATATATCTCTGCCTAAAATATCAAGCCCTATGGCATTTGTTAGTATTGGTTCAAAAATATTAATTAATAGCTCTTTATAATCAGAGCAATAGCTATTTAGAACATAAATAATATTATCCTTATCAAAACATATGCAAAACTCATTTTCAATAAGTAGTGCTTTTAAGTATTCATTTATATATTCAATTCCCTGTAGCTTTTCTGATATGGGATTAGAAAGTTGATAATCTATGCTACAGTCTATCTTATGAGCAAAATATCTATAGTCATATTTATTAAAAAATCTATCTATTTCATTTATTGTATCCTTATATGATATGTTTTCTATATTAGATGAACTTTTTCTAACTTCTTCTAATAAGTTCTTTCCTCTCTCCATCAAAGAGGCTATTTTACTCCAAGAAGTCTTTAACAAGTCACTTATATCTTCTTCCATCAATACTTCCTTTGCGTTCATTAACTCTCTTAATTCTAATCCTAATGAAAAACAAATTGAATTAAGTAACTCTTCCGCTATTTCTATTGGAACTGATGTGCTATCACCCATTGTATATCGTTCAGTGTGCTTACCAATAAAATTCCATATTTTAAACTCAATAAGCATTTTATCTTCTTCACTTATATTTTTATCTATTTGAATATTATCTGAAAACGCCATTAAACTCTTGTTGCTTTCTTCCATAATACCTCCTAAAATTCATGTCCGTACATATCTGTATCATCCACTTCATATCCGTATCTTGTATTTCTACAAAGCTCTTCCAAAGTAGTTCCTCTTAAATATTCTAAAGAACCTTGACATTTTCCATCAAAATGTTTTTTCATAAACTCAATAAGTTCATCATCAGCTATCTGATCCATGGCTTCATTTTTAAAAAAGTAGAAAGACTCTTGAACCTCCATTAATGTCTCTTTATAATTCTGTTGCATTATATAAGGGGAATCACAAAAAACTTCCACTATCTTTTTTAAAATCCCTTCAGAAAACTCAATTCTTCCTGTATCTTTTAATGACTTAAAACGATTCTCCACCAGCTCATTAATTTCTACATCACATAAAGCTAACCCATATTTTATTGTTATTTCATTACACGCTTTTAACTCAATTGCAGCTTGTTTTTTCTGAAAATCTTGAAATGCTAAAGTCATATTTTTATCCACCATAATCACCTCTAGATACACAGTACTCCTAAGTCTAACCCAATACAAGACTTGAAATTTTAGTAATTTTGTGGTAATATAAACTTAGAAAATACTTCCCAGTTTGAAAATCAATCTGGGAAGTATTTCTTATATTATAATAGATTTTTCTTATGTTAATGATATATATATTTCGGCTTCTCTTCAAACTGAGCACAATAAAATCAAAACTAATCAAAAAACTTTCCTTTATAAAAATTCTCATTGTCAAGTTTCTTTGCCATAAGTCTGAATATGACACAGCCATCTGGACATACAATATCCTTGCTATATTTGCTATTGCCACCAATGTTCTCTAAATCTCCACCACTTCTCACCGACTCCATGATTGGAAACATAATCATCATAACCTTGGAACAGATACCCTGTCCATCCGAATTTATGGGACAGCCATAGGTGCAGGTATACTTATCACCCACTTCTTCGCCGTTTCTGCAATACCGCTCTGTATGGTCACTTCGAAGAAAACCAGTTACCTCAATTTCAAATTCGTACTCCTCATTATACCATTTTTTCATAATTAACCTCCAAATTATTGTTTATCTATATATAATTTTCCAATAGCTTAATAACGTAATTATAACACAAGCCAATGACACTTTTAATATCATTGGCTTAATTTAAATACTTTACAAATTCCTTTTAAGTTTGGTTATACACAGATACCCTTCACCGCACCACAAGTAAAAAGTTTAAACTTCTCCACCTACAGATTAACTTATTGCTAAACTCCCTCATATTATAATAATAAAAAAATATAGGAGTAGATAAACATGTCTATTTTTGCTTATGTTGCAAATGACAATAATAAAATTTCAGTTATAGATACAAGTACAAATACGGTAATAAATACCATTCCAATTTTATCTCCAAGTGATATAACAAAATTTATTGCACTAACACCAGATGGTAGCTTTGCCTATGTTACAAACCTTTCAAACCTGGTAGCAGTTATAAATACTTGCACCAATACGTTAGTAGATACAATAACAGTTGGCACTTCCCCAACAGGCATTGCGGTAACCCCAAATGGTAAATATGTCTATGTAGTAAACTCTGGCCTTGCAACCTCTCCCTCAGGAACAGTATCAATCATAGATACCAATACTAATACAATTGTGAATACTATAACTGTTGGTAGAAATCCCATTGCTGTGGCAATATCACCAAATGGCAACTTTGCTTATGTTACAAACTCAAAATCAGATAATGTATCAGTTATAGATACAACTACAAATACCATAGTAAACACCATAACTGTAGGAGATTTTCCACAAGGCATAGCAATAACTCCAAATGGTACCCTTGCCTATGTTGCAAATCAAGGACAAAGTGCCTTCTCAAACACTGTATCTGTAATAAATCTAACCAATAATACATTGGTAGATACCATAACTGTTGGTACTGGTCCTAGTTATATAGCAATAACACCGGATGGAAATTATGCTTATGTCACAAATGTCTTTACTAATAATGTCTCTGTAATTAATACAAATACAAATACAGTAGTAAATACTATTCCTGTTGGAAATTGCCCTTTTGATATAGCAATTACACCAGATGGTAGCTTTGCCTATGTTACAAACTCCTGTACTAATGATATTTCTATAATTGATATAAATACAAATACAGTGGTAAATACCATCCCTAATATTCCTTTACCACTTGGTATAGCAATAGCAAATGTTGATTTTCCATGCCCAACACCTTTAAATAGAATGTGCATTGAAACAACAAGAATATTTGATTCAAATAAGTTTGAAGAAGAACTTAAAGAGACCTTTAAACTTCCACCATTATATAATACTGAACACATCCAATGTGATGTTGGAGAAACTAGATGTAATATATTAAATATAACTACAATAAACAAACAAACTAATTTAGTAAATGTAAAGTTGCAAATAAAAGTAATTATTAATTTTACAAGTAACTATCCAGATTGTTATTTATTTAAAAAAGTAGTATGCTTTTATAAAAATGTTAATCTTATAAAACCTGAAGGTGCTGATGTATATTGCTCTATTAATAATGTAACTTGTTCATGCATGCAACCAAGTAACTACTCAATTGGGTTCCATAATAAAAATTTATGCTGTACTATAAAGGTAACTGCTACTGTTAAATCTCAAAAGCTTGTTCAAATTGAAGTACCAGTTTTAAGATCTTGTGAACCAAATTAATGTTATTCTAATAACTGCATAACTAAAAATATATAAAATTCAACCATCTATATTTTTATGCAAAGTAGCTAGTAAAACTTATCATATTTTTACTAGCTACAATTCCATCACTTATTTGTTTTAATTGCTTAGACTATCACTATTTCTTTATCAGTTTCAAACTATTCCCACCTAAAAAACTTAATAGATACCCAAATGCATATCACAGAAAGTATACTTATAACTAAAATTGGTATCATTACATTATCTATGCTTAAGTTAAGTGATGCGCTTTTTAAAAGCTTTATTCCCTGAGTTAATGGTAAGATATCTGCCACTTTTTGAAGGGATGTTGGCATAACCTCATAGGGTAATGTTGCTCCTGAAAATATAAGCATAGGAAAGTATAAAATACTTGCAATAACACTTGCCATTTTATTATTTTTCGCTATTCCACCCACCATAAATCCAATGCTGAACATTGATGCCATTACTAATGTATAAGCTCCTAAAAAGTTTATCCATGAGCCTCTAAATTGAAACTTGAAAAATATTTTTGCTGTTAAATAAATAAGTATTAATGAAACAATGGCATATAAAGTATAAATCATTCCTTGAACTACTAAAATCATAGCTGGGCTAACTGGCGTTACTCTAAATCTTTTTAATATCTTTCTATGACGATACTCAGATAATACTAATGGTAATCCCATGAAACCACCTGCACATATTGCAATAGTTGATACAGCTGCAAAGGATTGTTCCATGAATGTAAAGTCTGCTTCAGGAAACGCGGGTTTATTTCCATAAATAATACCTAAAATAATAGTTATAACCACTGGCATACAGATTGCAAAGATGAACATATCCATGCCTCTTAGTGATAATTTTAATTCAGTTTTTAACATTGCTTTAAATGCTCTCATCATCCAAATCCTCCTCATCTACAAACCATAAATAGGCATCCTCAAATTTTTCATATGGACTCAGTTCCACTGCTTCTTCAACTGTTCCATAAAAATCTATTGCTCCATTTTTCAAAATACATATTTTATCGCACAGAACCTCAACCTCATCCATGAAATGAGATGTTAAAAAGATTGTGAGTCCTTGCTTCTTTAATTTTAATAAGCACTTCCACACATCTCTTCTAGCCTTTACATCTAATCCTGTTGTAAGCTCGTCAAGGAATACTACCTCTGGGTTAGGAATTAAGGCTAGGATAATAAATAATCGTTGTCTTTCACCTCCTGATAATTCACTTACTAAATTTTTCCCCTTATCTTGAAGGTCAAATTCTTCTAATAATTTATTGCAATCTAATGGATTTTTATAAAGAACCTCAGTTATTTCACACAACTCTTTCACTGTTATTTTATCTTGATAATTAGATTCTTGAAACTGAACCCCAACCCTTTGAAATAGCTGTTTTCTTTCTTTTTGAGGATTCATGCCTAGGATAGATACCTGACCATGATCAAAATTCTTTGTACCTAAAATACACTCTATGGTAGTACTTTTCCCTGCCCCATTGGCACCTATCAATCCAAATACCTCACCTTTCTTTACTGTTAAACTAACACTCTTCACCACTTGAGCATCCCCATAGGATTTATAGAGATTATGAACTTTTATTACTTCCATGTGTTATTCCCTCCTTTTGATAAAAGAATAACACCAGCACAAAGTCTGGTGTTAAAGTGTAGAGTTTGTATTAAATTTGTTTTTCATAAATTGTAATTGCCTTAATATAATTTTTGCATTTTTTTCTGCATCACTTAAGGAAGTAAGAAGCTTATCACATGCTGTAACAATGTCCTCATCTTCTTTTGGTTTATCAATTACCTCTCTAATATCAATTTCTATACTTTCTGACATTGAATTAATCATTCTTAAAATTGCTGAAAGAGAATAATTAGCACAACGTAAAGTACGTATTATTTTAAGTCTATTAATATCACTTTCAGTATAAACTCGATATCCATTATGCCTTCTCTTAACAGTAAGTAAACCATTCATCTCCCAATTTCTTAATGTGTCCATTGTGACCTTAAGATAGTCTGATGTTTGCTTTCTCGTAAAAAATATATAATTATCTTGAGCATCCCTATCTAATAAAAGCTTCTTTGAAAGGTCTATAGCTTCCTCTGCATTTTTTTGTTCTTGCTTTATCTGACTTATATAATCATTTGTACAGTTAATTGCTTCTTGGAACTCCCCCTTGGCAGATAACTTAACAACATTGATTATCTTTTTTCTTAGCCCATTTTGTAGAACCTCTACTTTAAAGGCAGTTCTAGCAAGATTAAATTGCTCTATGTGATAGTCAGTAAATACTCTATAACCATTTTGTAATCTATTCACCTTTGGTATTAATTCAAGCTTTTCGTACAAACGTACAGTGTTGGAATGTACACCAACTCTTTTAGCTACTTCTGATGTTTTATATACCTTATCCATACTATGTGCACCTCCATGTTATTATAATAACACTTATGGAAAGTCTGGTGATATAGTGTAGAGTTCTATTTAATTCTTATTTAGTTTTTGCTATCTCATTTTCATCTTCTAATATTACAGGATAAATTCAATATGTTAGTATTTAAATAGCTCCTTTTGAGGAAATATTCCAAAAGCCCCACCAGTATGGATAAATAAAATATTTTCATTGTTTTTAAAGTTTCCTTTTTTTATTTCTTCACTTAATCCATACATAGCTTTACCTGTATAAACAGGATCTAAAATTATTCCTTCTAATTTTGCAAATTCCTTAATGAAATTTATTTCTTCTTCTCTACTTAAAGCATATCCATTTCCTACATATCCATCTATAATTCTTATTTCATCTTTAGACAATTCCAAATCTACATTAATATACTTCATGGTATCTTGTACTATTTCGTAGATTCGATTTTTAAAATATTCACTGTCATCACAAACATTAACACCTAAAATATCACACTTGTTTTCTGATATTTTATTTGCTAAAAAAGTTCCTGCGTAAGTACCTCCAGATCCCACGGCGAGTATAACTTTGTCAAAATGAACACCTAACTGCTGTTCCTGCTCAATAATTTCTTTCATTGCATTATAATATCCAAATGTGCCTATTACATTTGAAGCACCTTCTGGAATAATATAGGACATATAACCTTTTTTATCATATTCTATCTTAATCTGTTCCATAATTTCTAATCTTGAATTTTTATATTCTTCTGCGGTAATAAAACGAATATCTGAACCTAAAAGCTTATCTATAAATAAATTTCCATCAGATTCAATACTGCTGCTTCCTCTTAAAACAAGTACTGATTTTATCCCAAGCCTCGCTGCTACTGCTGCCGTTGCTCTACAATGGTTTGATTGGATTCCACCGCAAGTTATAAGCACATTAGCCCCTTTATTAATAGCATCTTTTACTGTAAATTCTAATTTTCTAATTTTGTTTCCTGATACTTCAAGTCCAGTTTGATCATCTCTCTTTATATAAATATTGGGTCCACCTAACATTTTAGAAAACCTCTCAAGTTTTTCAATTTTAGTTGGCATATTTGAAAGTTCTATTCTTTCTGGAATTTGAATTTTGTTTAAAATATTATTCATATTTTGTTCATCTCCTTTAGTAATTATAAGATTGGAACGTAATTATACATAAACCCAGGGTATAATATTTCATTCCATATATTTTCTCAGATATTTTCCTGTATAGGATTTATCACACATTATAATATCTTCAGGACTTCCCTCTGCTACAATGTGACCACCATTTTCTCCTGCATCAGGGCCCATATCTATTATATAGTCTGCGGTTTTTATCAAATCCAAATTATGTTCAATTACCAGCACAGTATTTCCTAAATCAACAAGTTCATTAAGAGATAGCAACAATTTCTCAATATCTTTAATATGGAGACCAGTAGTTGGCTCATCTAAGATATATAGATTATCCTTCTCTTTTTTAATTTTCCCCAGTTCTCTTCCTAGCTTCAACCTTTGAGCTTCTCCCCCAGACAATGTAGATGAGGATTGTCCTAATTTTAGGTATCCTAATCCTAGCTTGTTTAATACATTCAATTTAGAGTGTATTAGGTTTACATCCTTGAAAAATTCCACTCCTTCTTCAATTGTTAGTTCAAGAATATCAGCTATGTTTTTTTCTTTATATTTGATCTCTAATATCTCGCTTCTATACCTTTTACCCTTGCATACTGGGCATATGGTTATGATATCTTGCATAAATTGCAACTCAGTTACAATATTTCCTTCTCCCATACAAGTCTCACATCTACCGCCCTTATTATTGAAACTGAAACTTGAAATGTCATACCCTCTAGCTTTTGCTTCTTCTGTTCCTGCAAATATATCTCTTATTTTATCATAAATATTAATATAGGTTGCTGGATTTGAACGTGAACTTCTTCCAATTGGTGATTGATCAATATATCTAACATCACTAATATTCTCAATACCCTCAACTCCATCATTGAGTCCTGGCTTAATTCTAGAATCATGCAACTTTGAGTATATGCTCTTGTATAATATCTCATTTACCAAACTGCTTTTTCCAGACCCTGATACACCTGTAATGCAAATAAAGGTTCCTAATGGTATGCTTAGGTTAAGATTCTTAAGATTATTTTCTCTTGCACCATGTATTCTTATATGTTTTCCTATGCCTAAGCGTCTTCCTTTAGGAATAACAATTTTCTTCTTTCCAGCCAAATATTGTCCTGTTATAGATCTTTCTGTATTAATAATCTCTTTAATATTTCCACTTGCAATTATCTCGCCGCCATTTGCTCCTGCACCTGGTCCTAATTCTACTATATAATCTGCGTTCCCAATAGTCTCCATATCGTGTTCAACTACAACTACAGTATTACCCATATCTCTTAGCTTTTTTAATGTATTAATTATTTTAAATGTATCCTTCTCATGAAGTCCTATACTTGGTTCATCTAATATATACATCATCCCCATTAGATTTGATCCGATTTGTGAAGATAAACGTATTCTTTGAGTTTCTCCTCCAGAGAGAGTATCCGAACTTCTCCCCAAGCTCAAATATTCAAGTCCTATTTCTTCCAGAAGCTCTAGTTTTATTATCATTTCATTAATAATCTGCTGTGCAACTTCCCTTTTAGACTCAACTACTTCTAGGGATGATATAAATTTCTTTAATTTCTGTATCTGCATTTTCCCAAACTCATTTATGTCTATTCCGTTTATCTTTACTAATAATCTTTCTTTTTTTAGCTTTTTACCCTTACATTCTGGACAAATGTGACTTACAAAGAGTTTTTCGTTATCTCTGTTCTTTGTTCCTTTATCTAAATTATCTTTATAAAGACGTGTTATATAGTTCACTAGCCCTTCATAACTTACGTACCTTCGTCTTCCTTCTGTTTCTCGCTCTCCTGTTGGCTTCAGCAGCTCATAACGTTCACCTTTAGTTCCATAGAAAAAAATATCTTTTATTTTCTCTGGGAGCTCATTAAAAGGAGTATCAATACTAAAATTATAATGTGCTGCAAGGCTATGCAATCTTGCTGCACCATTTTTATCACTCAAACTGAATTGAGATACATAAAGAGGGTCCATTCTCATGCTCTTCTTTTCATCCTTAATCAAAAGATATGGTTCTGTCATTTTATAGGTTCCAAGTCCCTGACATGTAGGACATGCTCCACTGACATCATTTGGTGAAAAATATTTAGGGAGGAATTTCCCTGTAATAATATTATGTTCACAGTTAATAAACCCCTTAGTAAACTTTCTTACTTCCTCTTCTGAAAGCTCCTTGTTTAGGATCTGTAATCTTATAAAATTCTGCCCTACTTCCAATCCTCTTTCTATTGCGCTAACTATTTGTTCATAATTCTTTTTATATACTGAAACCTCATCTACTATTACTTCAATTTTATAAGTTCCAGTCTCATCTAAGTTTATATTATTTTTAATATCAAATACTTTATTGTTGATCACAAATCTTCTATAGCCTCTACTTCTAAGTTCAGTTAATAAATAATCATAGCTTTTATCAAATATTTTATTAACAGGGGCTTGTACTTCAATTCTAGTACCTTCTGGGAGACTCAATATATGTTCAGCTATTTGACTGGTTGACAAACACTGAATTTCCTTATGGCATATAGGACAATGTGGAGTTCCTAAAACTGTATATAATAGTCTAATATGGTTTGACAAGTCAGCCATAGTTGCAACTGATGAACGGGGATTGTTAATACCTCTCTTCTGTGGAATTGATATTACTGGGGATAACCCTGTGACCATATCTACATCAGGTTTTTCCATATTCATTATATTAGATCTAGAAGATGATGATAGAGACTGTAAAAATCTTCTTTGTCCTTCTGCATATAATACGTTATAAGCAATAGACGATTTTCCTGAACCGCTTACCCCAGTAATTACAGTGAGAGCATCTCTAGGTATCTCTAAATCAATATTTTTTAGGTTGTTCTCTCTTGCTCCTTTTACACTTATACTTTTTCTAACCAATTGTATTCTCCTTTACTTTCTAAATAGCTTCTAAGTTATATATCACTGTCAAAATTATAATAATATGCCGCTTCTTCAAAGGTAACCTTGCTTTTATCCATAAGTTTTATTGATTCACTAACCTTAATTAGTACATCTCTTTCTGCAAGCCAATTATAAGTATCTGTAAGTTCATTGCCATCATTACTAATATTATATTTCTTTTTCAAGTATTCATTAATCATTGATACGCCTCTTATTTCACCTTCTTCTTTCATCCATCTGACAATAGGATGAAAAAGAACATCTTTTCTCTCTTCTATATACTCTTTACACAATTCTAATATTTTAACTAAACTTAAAATAGTTACTTCATTTTTAATCAAAGTCATATAGGTGCAATTAAAAAAATCAGGATTGAGATTTAATCCTTGACTTATTACTTCTCTGCCCCTAAACTCATTATTTAATGCTATTTCTATACATGCTATATGGCATACTAGTTTTTGAATTAAACTGAATCCATCAACAAGCTCTTCTTCAACCAGTAATAGCTTTTCTGCTTTTTTTACACATATAATTCCATAGATGGCCGACTTTAATAAATTCTCCTCTTTGTCTCTATCACCTAAGAATTTATCTCCATTAAAAAGCTTTTCTATTGTTTCATCAGTTGAAAATAATAAATTACTTTCATTTAAAACTGTTCTAAAAAAGTTTTGATTTTGGGGACTATCTACCAATTCAATAAAATAATTTCTGCTATATAGTTCCACTTGGAAGTCTATATCATCCTCTACAAGTGAATACTGCTTATATACCTTCTTGCTGTTTTCCTTTAATATTAACCATATATCTATATCAGACTTTCCCCATAAATTATCACTTGTAATACTTCCATAGGAAAATGCAGCAATAATGTTACTGTCCCTTCTTACCTTTTCAATAAATTTCTCTAAGGCACTGTTATATCTTTTTTTAATATATGACATATTTGTATTCATAATTGCTAAATCTCTTCCTCTCTTAGAATATTAACCTCTAAACTCATACTTTAAATTATATACTTTATTTCCAAACTGAACAATAATATTAAATATTTTACATTTTACTCATAATATTGTTTACACATTCAATAATAACTACAAAAAACAGTAGAATCCTGAAATTCTACTGCTTCTATGTGTTTTAAATTTGCTAATTTTATAGAAGATATTGCCTTAATTAAATATACTGCTTAACTTTTCTAATACTCTAAGCTACTATAGAATAATACTTGGGTTATTAAAGTTTGCCCATGCTATATTATTGTCAATATTTCTAATCATTCTGTAAGCTATTGGCTTAAATCCACACTTAGGCCAAAAATCTGAACCACCAAGGTTTGTTATTTTCCAATCTGTTATTATGCTACTATATCCCTTTTTCTTCATAATCCTATAGCCTTCATTCATTAACTTTTTACCAACACCTCTTCCCCTTTGGGAATGGTGAGTGCCAGCAATATGCAGCTCTACCCCATTATCAGGTGCCATCAAATCTGGAGTAATAGGCTCATATACTTGAAATCCTAATTCCTTCATATCCTTTTCTGCAATAAGAATCGTTGAATCATTATCCTCTACTAAACTTTTATACCCAGCATTTATATTCATTACAAGTTCAGGTTTTATAGGTAAAAAAGTAGGTGCTGAATTGAGGCATGATAAGATTATACTGGACATATTACCCATTATTTCACTATCATTTTTGTTAGCAAATCTAATCTCTGCATCAGATGAATTTTTAAAAGCCTTGTAATCCTCCATATTCATTATTCCATATACATGATCAATAAAAAAACTTAATCTTTGGAAGGCTTCATAGTACACCTGATTTCCTAGAGGTACAAATGTATGGTGGCTAAAGTAGCCATGTTCAAGCCATAAAACAGAAACCTTTGTATAAAGCTCCCTTATAAGCTCTGAGGATTGATCCATTCTAATTGCTATTCCCTCATAGGGCACCCATATATGTCTGCCTCTATCATCAATTTTCATCTCACCAAATATATAACCTACTAGTTCATCACTAGCAAAGGCTCCTATTCCAATTGCTTTTCTATTAACAAATAAATTCTCAAGTAAACCCGTGATATATTTTGTATTAAGACAACTATTCTTCAAGGACGGAAATGACTTACTCTCAAGGTTTTGCCTAAATATTAACAAATCAGACATTGCAGGTATATCATCAATAGTAATTTTTCTAAATTCACATCTCTTCATTTCTGTACCTCCTAGTATAATAATGATATGGCCACTAAGGGCTATCCTTTTCTCAATAAATTTATATTACATATTCTAACATAGTAAATTATCATTAAATATGTAAAAAACAATTCTGTATTATTCATTACATAGATTCTCAGCGCCTATTAATAAGCAACCTATCCTAAAGTGGCTATCATTCTAATTACCCTCTATAAGTTCCCCTATTATCTTATTCATAATATCCATTTTCCCTTCAATATCACTAACCAGCTTAAACTGTGTTCTTGCTCTATGAAGATTGTGTTTCTCCTTGTGAATTTTAAAATAGGTATCTCCATTTAAATAATCCGTTAAAAATCTTATACCACATTCAAAGGTCATAAGTTTCACAGAAAACGCCATAAGTTCAATCTCTTTTGGCACAAGTATAGGTAATACTTCATGAAAATATCCCTTTGTAAAATACTTAAACAGATTCATATCAAACCATATTTTTGATAAATCTGTTTCATCTTCCCTTCCGCTAGAAGCTCCATATCTCAGTGCATCGCCGTAGTCATAGAGAAGTGACCCTGGCATTACTGTATCTAAATCAATTACACATACCCCTTCACCTGTATCTATATCTATCATAACATTATTCAGCTTAGTGTCATTATGTGTTACCCTTAGAGGAATGCTTCCATCTTTCATTGCATCTAATATAATGCTCACATCTCTTCTGCGTTTTTTTACAAATTCAATTTCTTTTCCCACTTCTTCTAATCTGCCACATTTATTATCTTCAATTGCTTTTAACAGATCCTCAAACCTTGTGGCTGTATTATGAAAATTAGGTATTGTGTCATATAATTTACCTGCTGGAAAATCAGACAACATATTTTGAAACTTACCAAAGGCCTTGGCGCCATAATAAAATTGCATAGGATCTTCAACCTGATCGTAGGTCACTGCATTACCTATAAATTTATATACCCTGAAATAATCATTTTCATTGGTTTTATAGTACTTTTCACCATTCTTAGTTTTTATTATTGTTAGTGTTTCCCTGTCAGGATTTCCTCCACTAAGAAGGATTTTCTTTCTCAGATGCTCTGTTATAGCTGCAATATTCTCCATTAAACCCTCAGGATTTTTAAACACATTACTATTGATTCTTTGCAATATATATGGTTTTGCAATATATGTGTCATTTATATATCCGTTACCATAAGAGCTCATTTCAGTGTTAATATTAAACTGTTTTAAAACCTGATGCAATTTATATTCCATGGTATAATCCCTCTCTAATCATTCGGTTTATAGCATTTTTAACTATAGACAAGTCTTCTTTGTATGTAACTCCATACCACTTATCTAATGTCTCAAGTACTTTCACCTTTGCACTTTGTGTTTTAATCATATTATCAACTACTGACGGAAGATAAAATTCATCCTTTAATGGATTTTTTAAATCATTTAAAAACAGAGTGAAGTCCTGTTCAAGGACATTAAATATATCAATGTCAAACCCCCACATGTTCATAGATACTATAGTATCAAGAGGTATTCCACTATTTTTATCAATAGATGTATGCTCCACCACACTTTTTAAATACCCTTTTTCTATTTCGCATAATCCTCTGCTTACCATGCCATTTTCAGTTAGTGTATTTTTTAGTCTAAACCCAGCCATGCACATACCTTTATTTTGAGATAAATAATCCCCAACTATTTTGTAGGAATGGCTACCATAGTAATCATCTGCGTTTATTACCATAAAGGGAGTGGTAACTTCACTTTTAGCACAAATCACAGCATGCCCTGTTCCCCATGGCTTATATCTATTATTAGGGATAGAACACCCCTTAGGAATTTTGTCTAGTGTTTGAAAAGCATAATCTACATCTATTATCTTTTCAATTCTCTTGCCGATAACATGTCTAAAATCCTTTTCCATTTCTTTTTTTATAATAAAAACTACCTTTGAAAAGCCTGCTTTTACTGCATCATATATTGAAAAATCAAGTATTATTTCCCCATTTGGACCCACAGGCTCTAGCTGTTTAAAACTCCCAAAACGACTTCCCATACCAGCTGCCATTACTACTAATGTTGTTTCATTCATATTACCACCTATATTTCAATACTTTCTTTATATTAATCTATGTTAAATTCATTACTTAATTACTACATGCCATTTTATTTTCTTAGAGTATCCAAATCAACCACAACGCCATCTGCCAGCCTAGATTGTTCCGCTGCCATTGCGCAATAATGACTTTCTACGGATTTATCTACTGATGTAATGGCATTAGTCGGTTCTCCATCCTCTGCAATCATATCAATGAATTCCTCCACCATACGATTGTCTCCCCCTGCATGACCAGAAAAATCCGTTGATAGCTTAGATATATCCATTACTTCAGTTTCTTTTCCAAAAGGTGTTACTTTAATAGTTTTTTCAGACAAATCTGCAACAATTTCTCCTTTTGTCCCCATAATCTTCTGATAACGTGAACCTGTAGCAGTGAATGCACTCATTGTCAATGAAATGGTGGCACCATCTGTCATATTTAGGTTTACAACCTGATGATCTACTACGTTATTATCACAGTAATATACACATCTTCCATAAGGTCCACTTTGAATTGCTTCTGTAATACTTTCTACAGTAGGATGAAGGGTCAATACATCAACAGGCCACTTTGTATTCCCCTTTGCCACACCAGTTTTTTCATTTGTTATATAAATCTTTTCTGCATCAAAGGGACAATTTGCTTTTGCTTTGCATCCATCCATACAACGCTTCGTTGCTCCTTCCGGTGCATTTTCTTTTTTGAATAAATAGGTGCTTCCAAAGGAAGATACAGACTTACAAGTTTTACCTGTGAGCCATAATAACAAGTCCATATCATGACAACATTTCTGTAATATCATAGGACTAGTAGTATTTGAGTTTCTCCAGTTTCCACGTACAAAACTGTGTGCTTGATGCCAATATCCCACATTTTCAATTGCCATAACAGAAACTACTTCTCCAATTATACCGCTGTCAATTACTTCTTTTAATTTTGTATAGAATGGTGTATAACGCAACACATGACATACAACCACTTTTCTTTCACATTCATTTGCTACTTTTACAATTTCCCTACACTCATCAAGGTCTGGTGAAATTGGCTTTTCCAATAACAGATGATAGCCTTTTCTAAGGGCCGGGATTGCTTGTCTTACATGTTCCTTGTCCTGAGTAGTAATAAACATAACATCTGCTAGCTTATCCTGAGCAATTAGTTCTTCTGCACTGTAAAAGCATGCCCTTTTCGGAATGTTATACTCCCTTGCCACATCTTCTACCTTTGCAGGATCAATGTCTGCAATTGCTACAATTTCAATTTTCTCTGGGAATAATTTAGCAGTTAATGCATAGGTGTCTTTTCCTCTACTACCAAGTCCAGCTAATGCTACCTTTAATTTTTTACTCATTTTATTTCCTCCTATTTATTTCTATTTTCTCCATTCATATTTTAAAAGGTATTTCTATGTGCATAGAGAAGACCTTTTCTATAACTTCCATACTGTTACATATATTGTATAGTTTTTTTTAAAATTTAGCTTATACAATCATCCAGTATAATTGTTATATCATCCAAAATATCTATTTGTTAAATTGTATTCTTTTGTTATATTTGCTAAAATAAATTGATAATAATTCATAAGCAAGGAGTTGGTTGTATGGCTTATATCAGTACTAGATTAAAAAAAGAATTTAAAATCACTGAAATCATCACCATTCACTATTTTGAATACTTGAAAGATTTTGTTTTCCATGGTGAGTCTCATGATTTTTGGGAATTCCTATATGTAGACAAAGGAACAGTTATGGTACAAGCAGCCTCTGAGCATTATCAGCTCTATGCTGGAGATATGATTTTTCATAGACCAAATGAATTTCACGCTGTGAAGGCAATAGGAAGGAAATCGCCTAATTTAGTGGCAATTTCATTTTTGTGCAATTCCCCATCAATGGATTTTTTTACTGGTAAAGTTACCACTCTGTCTTCTATAGAAAAAACTTTAATTGCAAAAATTATTTCAGAAGCGCGCGCTGCATTTTCAACTCCACTCCATATCCCTTCCATTGAACAAGTAAAACTCTCTACTAGTGCACCTTTTGGCTCACAACAATTGATTTTGTTATATCTGGAACAATTTCTAATTCATATAAAGAGGCATCATTGTGATGATGAAAAAGTTAAAAACCTATCTTCTGTTACAAAACAGTCTTGGGATAGCTCTAATAAATCCTATGCATTTGAACAAATTTTGCATTATTTGCAGCTACACATTTGTGAGCAAATTAAAATTTCAGATATTTGCAATGAATTTTCTATCAGCCGTTCTACCTTACATTCACTCTTCCACAAAAATAAAAACTGTGGAGTAATTGATTATTTCATATATATGAAGATTGAGCGCGCAAAGGAAATTATTCGTGATGGGAATATGAATATCACTGAAATCGCATATTTTCTTTCTTATAATTCTTTGCAGCATTTTTCCAAACAATTTAAAAAGTTAACTGGAATGTCACCAACGGAATACATCTCATCTGTAAAGGGGATTTCTCAAACTTATAAGTGGTAGCCATAATGTGGCTGCCATTCCTTATTTGACAGTATATAAATATGACATAGTGATGTCATATTCATGTGTTATAATATGATAGAGGTGAAGATATGCAAATCAACCGAATGTTTGAAATAATATACATACTTCTTGATAAAAAAAACGTTACAGCAAGAGAACTTGCAGAGAAGTTTGAAGTTTCTAGTAGAACCATTTATCGTGATATTGAAACATTATCATCAGCAGGTATTCCTGTTTATATGACCAAAGGCAAAGGTGGCGGAATATCTATTTTAGATGAATTTGTGCTGAACAAAGCTGTATTAACCGAAGAAGAAAAGTCTGATATTTTATCCTCACTACAAGCAGTTGGTGCAATCAATTTTAATGAAACAGATTCTGCATTACAAAAATTAGGCAGCCTATTTGGAGAGAATAACTCCGATTGGATTGAAGTGGATTTTTCATCCTGGTACAATTCAGAGAACGAATCTAAATCCTTTAATGATATTAAATCAGCAATCCTATCTAAGAAAATAATGAGTTTTACTTATTCAAGCGGAAAAGGCGAAAGAACTACACGAGATGTAGAACCTTTAAAGCTTTGTTTTAAAGGTATGGCACGTTATTTATATGCCTATTGTACTTTAAGGCAGGATTTTCGATTTTTCAAACTAAGTCGTATAAAGGATATTGTGGTTACAGATAAACATTTTCATCGAAAAGTTATGGAACCTATATTTAAGAAGGACAACATGTTTAATGAGCAATATATCACTTTGAAATTAAAACTGTCTCCCCAAATGGCTTTTCGAGTATATGACGAGTTTGATAATTATACTAAAGAAGTTGACGGCAGTTTTATAACTGAAACAATTTATCCTATGGGTGAATGGCTATTTCCTTATATAGCTTCTTTTGGTAGCCATTGCGAGGTATTAGAACCATTGGACATAAGAAACTCCATAAAAGAAGAAATACAAAAAATGATGAACAATTATTTATAATATGACATACTGTTGACATATTATTTGATTTATTATAAATATATCAAATATATGGAGGTAGTTAAAATGAACTATGAAATTGTAAATCTTGAAGAAAAAATTATTGTTGGTGTAAGTGTGACAACGAGCAACGAAGACCCTAAAATGGGTGAGAAAATCGGCAAGCTTTGGGTTGATTTATATCAAAGTGGCATCAATGCAAACATCAAGAATAAGGTAAATGAATATGCAATTGGACTTTATTCCGATTATACAGAAAACAGTTATCTTGTTACCGCAGGCAACGAAGTATCAAAATCAGAAAACAGTGAGTTTACAACAAAAATCATTCCTGCGGGGAAATATGCAAAATTCTCTGTACATGGACACATGGAAACAGCAGTAGCAAAAGCTTGGGACGAAATTTGGAAAATGGACTTAGACAGAAGCTTTACAGGTGACTTTGAGGAATACCTAAATAGTGACTTTGAAAATGCAGATATTGATATTTATATAGCATTAAAATAACAGTGATAAGATTCATCATATTTAGCTAATTAAGTTAATTCTACTGAGTTGCAACATTCCAGTGATCTAAATAAACTAAGTATCGTAACTTTAACATATTCTAAACATATATTATAATATTATAAAAATTATAAAGTTGTAAATACTATAGTATAGATATATAAAAAAGAAGGTGTAGATATGTGTACAGCGTTTACTTTAAAATCTTTACAGATGGAAAATTTGTTTTGTAGGACTATGGATTTTTCTTACGATATAGAACCTGGATTTTTTATTATACCTAGAAATAACCCATGGTATAATCCTATTACCATGAAAAAGCATAATGATTGCTATAACTTTATAGGTATCGGGCAAGAAGCTGATAATGTGCTAGGCTTTTTTGATGGGGTAAATGAAAGAGGCTTTGCTGCCGCAGCTCTATACTTTGCGGGTTATGCCGATTATGATATACCAGTAGAGGATAAGAATAAAGAGCCTATTGCATCATTGGATTTTCTACATTATATTTTAGGACTCTGTGCTTCAGTAGATGAACTAGATATGATACTGAAAAATATATGTGTCATAGGTCTTCCCGATCCTGTTACTAAAACGGCTGCTCCTCTTCATTGGATTGCAACTGATAAAAGTGGTAAATGTGTAGTTATTGAGCAAACAAGAAATGGGCTTGAGATATTTGATAATCCTATAGGAGTTATGACTAATAGTCCAGATTTTATGTGGCATATGACTAATCTAAGAAATTATATGGAATTATCTACAATCCAAGAAAAGAAAACCTGTTGGGAAAATGTTGAGTTAACACCCTTTGGTCAGGCTGGTGGAACAATGTTATTACCTGGTGGATACACCTCTCCAGAACGATTTGTTAGAACAGCCTTTCTAAAAACCCATAGTCAAGTACCTAAAGATAGAGTCGATGCAATAATGACTTGTTTCCACATTGTGGAGAGTGTTTCAATTCCAATGGGAATTGTTCTTACAGATAAAGGTACTTTTGATTACACTAAATATACTGCATTTATAAACACAAACACCTGTGAGTATTACTTTAAAACCTATGATAACAGTCAAATAGCGACTACAAGACTAATTAGTGATTATAAGAATTGTACACATCCTATCTACCTTGGTAATTTAAAACGTCCTGTTACCTTTGAAAAGCTCTAGAATTTACTTTTTTGCCCTACCTAATACCTTTGTTAGATTAGGTTCTTCCTAAACTTGAAAGGTCTAAACCTATCCCATTAAGGGAGTAAGTTTAGACCTCTTTCCTTTTCTAATTAATAGCGCTCTTACTATTCCCTTTCATCTGCACCACCATACAATTCCAAATTGTGTAAACTACTATGAACTTTCCTTTTATAACAGTTAGTTTTTATTAAAGTTTCAGATAAATAACAGCTTAAACTAACTAACAATATATCAATACCAAGTCTTAGAAGTGTATCAATAAACGTCCCCGAAAATATAATTGGGATAAAAATAAGAAAGGCAAACCAATTAATTCCAAATATTGTAATTCCAAATTTTATTGCACTTAAAGCCTTTGATTGTGATTTAGTAGTATTACCTAATAATAGATATACGATACCTATACATGTACCCATTAATAAAGTCCAAATAAAAGTAAAATAAGGTCTTTTCTCATAACCTGAATCTATAATTTTTGTAAAATAGAAAAAGTAACGTCCAAATAAAAAGATTATAGAAAAAATGAAAATAGATAAAAATATGTTACTACTATTAAAAGGTCTCTTCTTTTGTTTAATATGACTGGAGTCACTTGTAAATTTACCTAATAATAATCCCATCAATACTATCGGTCCAGCATCACAAATTCCCATTACAATTTCATGTGTTAAAGTATTACCCGATAAAGAAACACCTTCCATCATACCCCATAACCACAATAAACCTATTGCACTACCATATCGCAGTCCTTTTCCAATCTTTATTCCTAGAATTTTATCTTCATATCTATAAAACACATAGGCTACACTGGAAAAAGCAACCAGAATCCATACCGTAGCTGCTCCAACAGCTCCAATAGTTTTAACAAGAAAACTGAAGTTTGCAATTTTAGGAAAAGGACTAATCTCCGAAGTTATTCCATGAAGTGTCATATCAAGTATAGAACAAATAATAACTATAGCTATATATTTTATTAATTTAACAATTTTCATTTAAGCTCCTCCTTTATTATAATTGATATTTATAATATTACTCCTTCATCTTTTTCAATTTTATTATTCTATTTATAACAATGTACCTTTTGTCTTGATATTGCTTTACCTTATCCTTATTATTTAAATTTAATCAATAACATCTTTATTGTATCACCTCACTCTCCACTGCTCAATAAATCTATACCATATTAACAAAATATTCCCTTTATTTAGCATGTACCTACAATAAAAAAACAGCAGAATTCTAAAATTCTACTGCTTCTACATATTCCTTATTATCCGCTTGGATATCCCTCCTTGATTTTAGATGTGGTTGGCAAACCTACTTCTATTTATCAAAGAGGGTTCTTTTTTTCTACTTATAGCTAAAAGCTTTTTGAACCACCAGTATAACCAGTGGTATTCATTAAACAATCACTTGCCATTCTTCTATTAACTTATCAAGACTATATCTTGCATTTGCAGGACTAGTTGATGGAAGTTTAATAGCTTCTATTCCTGTTTTTTTTAATGAATATTTATTATAAAGTTGATATGCCTTGCCACCATTAACATATATCTTTTTAATATTGCTATTATCTAAAATACTAGTTAAATCTGATGGGACTACATTTTTAATACTAGAATCACTTGAACCTATGATATCACAAGAAGCTATTGTATCCCATATTGCAATATTATTTTCTAATAACATTTTCTTTTTTTCCTCAATAGTTCTATATTCAGAGCATCGAGTTATTGCTCCAATAACTTTCCAAAATCTATTTTGTGGATGACCATAATAAAAATCCGCCTCTCTTGATTTAACAGATGGCAATGTTCCTAAAATAAGAATTTTTGAATTTTTATCAAATACAGCTTCAAAGGTATGCTCTACATGCTTCATAACTCTCTCCTTTATAATTAACTTTTAAAATTATTATTATCAATTTTACTTAAAAGCTATTTATCATTATTTAATCTTATTAATTGTTCTTTTCCCCACTTAAATAACATTTCCATTATAGGTATTAATGATTTTCCATATTCAGTTAAAGTATATTCTACCTTTGGCGGAATCTCTTCATAAACTTCCTTATGTATTATGTTATCACTAACTAACTCTTTCAACTGATTACTTAACATTTTATCTGTAATTCCACTTACAGCTCTTTTTAATTCACCATATCTCATAACTTCACTATCATAAATATGCCATAAAATAACTAGTTTCCATTTCCCTGATATCTGAGTCATTGCAAATTCCATAGGGCACAGTTCACTACAATTTTTTATTTCTATTTCTTTATTATTCATACAACTCTCCTTTTTGATATCACTATCCTTTTAGATAGTACTTACTTTTAAGTGCATACTTGTTCATATAACAGTATGTTGATATTATTATAGCATACAAGGGCGGCAAACAAGTAAGCCTTTGAAAATTTATAAAATTAATATAAACTATTTTTGAATTAAAAGGAGATATATAATATGAACTTAATAGAAATAATGGAAAGACGTTACTCAACTAAAAAATTTGATAATACAAGAAAAATTTCAGCAGAAGATATGAAACAAATTAAAGAACTTTTAAGACTTAGTGCTTCAAGCGTTAATACTCAACCATGGCATTTTATAATAGCTTCAAGTGAAGAAGGGAAAAAACAAATAAGCAAAAGTACTCAAGGATTCTACGCTTTTAATGATGAAAAAGTACTTACTGCATCAGATATAGTTGTACTTTGTGCAAGAACTTCAATGGATGAAGATTACTTACAACATATCTTAGAAAAAGAAGATCAAGATGGACGTTTTGCTAACGAAGAAATCAAAAATGGTATGCATGGAGGACGTAGTACATTTGTTAACTTCCATAAAAATGACTACAATGACTTACAATATTGGATGGATAAACAAGTTTACTTAAATATGGGTAGCTTATTACTTGGTTCTGCTGCTCTTGGAATAGATGCAGTACCTATGGAAGGATTTGATGTTAAAGTTTTAAATGAAGAATTAGGATTAACTGAAAAAGGATTCACCGCTGTAGCATTAGTTCCTTTAGGATACAAAGCTAATGATGATTTCAATGCACAATTACCTAAATCAAGACTTTCTGAAGAAGAAGTATTTACTACAATTTAATTAATTATCCCCTCATTAATATAACTTACTCTAGATTTAAAGAAAGCTAATACAAAAGATTCCCCATTATTTTATTAGCTTTCTTTTATAATAGATTTCATTTTACGTTTCTTTTCCTACAGGCTTTTATCACATGATCTATCTAGCAATTATTTCTATTCCATCTTCAGTTACAAGAATTGTGTGCTCCCATTGTGCTGAAAGAGAATCGTCATCGGTAAGAACAGTCCACCCGTCATCTTCATCTATAAATATTTCATTACTTCCAGCATTTATCATTGGTTCAATGGTAAATACCATACCAGGTACTAAAACCATACCTGTTCCTCTTTTTCCCAAATGAGAAACAAATGGTTCTTCATGAATATCTAAGCCTACTCCATGTCCACCGAATTCTCTAACTACTGAATAACCATTACTTTCTGCATATTCTTGAATTGCAGCTCCAATATCTCCTAAGAACCCCCAAGGTTTAACTGCTTCTAAGCCTTTATTCAAACATTTTTTAGTTACTTCAACCAATTTCTTAGCTTCTTCATCTACTTCACCAATCATAAACATCCTTGATGCATCTGAGTAATATCCATTAAGTATAGTTGTTGCATCAACATTTACAATATCACCATTCTTTAGAATTACATCTTTACTAGGTATTCCATGGCATACAACATTATTTATTGATACACAAATACTTTTAGGAAATCCATCATAATTAAGAGTAGCTGGAATTCCTCCATTGGATACTGTATATTCATGTGCCAATTTATTTATTTCTTCTGTTGTCATGCCTTCCTTAATGTTTTCACTAATTAAGTCTAGAAGACCATTATTAATCTCAGCACTCTTTCTTATTCCTTCAATTTGCTCTTTTGTTTTTATGAGGTTTCTAGTTGGTACTATATGACCTTTTCTTTTTAAATCACTTAACTTTTCATCAGATTCTAAATGACAGTTTTTATATTTTAATCCACTTTTGCACCAACATAAATTATTTCTGTTTAATTTCATAATCTTTTCCTCTCTCATATATTCATTTTAATTATTTAACTGATCCTCCATGGAAATGACATTCATAAACCTTAATATGGTCAAAATATATTTCCTCATGTCCTTGAAACCACTTAAATTCTCCATTTATTATACAATGATATTTATACTGCCCATTTTGATAAATAATAGGACCTCTATATGGATTCTCCTTAGTTACTAAACTCAAGGCTTCCTTTAAAAAGCTCCCTAAAAATCTTTCATCTAAAACTCTCCCAATATAATTCATTGACCAAAATGGAATATCATCTTGCCATAGTGCTTCCTCTCCTGCGAACCTCTCTCCACCTAAATATGTATCAATATATTTCAAGTTTCCTTCTACATATTTTAAATCATGAGAATTTGGTCTTGAAGATTCACTCTCTGTCCCCTCTCCAGCATATGTAGCTTTTTTAGCCCTACATAAGAAATCAATTATATTTTCATTTATATGATTATCGCTATGCTCTTCTATACATAAGCGGCAATTTTCTTCATAATCATTAACTAGTTTATCAATGCTTACTTTAAAATAATCACTTAGTGCAATCAGTCTAGCTATATCGGGATAAGATTGACCCACTTCCCATTTTGCAACTGCTTGCCTTGATATCCCTAAAACTTCAGCTAACTTTTCTTGTGATAGACCCTTTGCTTTTCTAAGTGTTTGCAATTGTTCTTGAAAACTCATTGTTTAATCACCTCTTATATAAGTATACTGATAATATTATCATGTTTCTACCAATTAAGTATAACAAATTTGACAACCTAAAGTTGCTTTAAATAAAAAGGTAATTTTAATACTGTTAAATCATATCTTTCCTATTACTTTTATAATATATATTTAGTTTCTATAATATATATTTATTTTCTATAATTTACCAATTATTTTAACTATATTGTAAAAAAATTAAATTAGTGTTAGTATAGTTATTACTAAAACAAATATAGTAAATATAGTAAATTATAAAAACGGATTCATAATATAGTCGCAATTTTTTCGTATTAATCAATTTAAATCCAACTACTAGGTTATAGAAATATACAGCTATATATTCATAACTTAAATATATTTAAGATTATAGGAGGAAAATAATATGATTTTTTATAGTAAAGAGAGCGAAAAAGAGGAAATTTCAAAAGACACACCCAATATAGTCATGGAAAAATTATTGAAATCAAGAACTATAGTTATTTCTGGTGAGATTAATCAATCTTTAGCAGAAAAAGTAGTTACTCAACTTTTAATCCTTGAAGAAATGGGAAATGACCCTATTAAAATATTTATAAATAGTCAAGGAGGGCATGTTGAAGCTGGAGATACAATACATGATATGATAAAGTTCATTACACCAAAAGTTATAATGATAGGTACAGGTTGGGTAGCAAGTGCTGGTATAACAATTTATCTTGCAGCTGATAAAGAAAATAGATATTCTCTTCCTAATACAAGATATATGATTCATCAACCATTAGGAGGATTTAATGGTCCAGCTACAGACATCGGTATTGAAGCTGAAGAAATATTAAGAGTTCGTAAAAGAATTAATAAAATTATAAGTGAAGCTACTGGTCAACCACTAGAAAGAGTTGAAAAAGACACTGATAGAAACTATTGGTTAAGTTCTGATGATGCTATAACATATGGTATAGTCAATAAAATAATATCAAATCATTCTGATTTGAAGTAATTTACAGAGTTTTTTTCACAGGCTCCACAGATCCTTTAGAAGTTTAATTTAAAACTTATAAAAACCTCAGTTATATCTGAGGTTTTTGCTTTATATTCCATTATTCTTCTCAACATATTGAACTAACTTAACTCCTTTATTCATTTCTGCCAATCTACCTTTTGTATTAATATTATTTTGCCTTATCCTTTAATATTTAATCAATCCCATTGACCTGGAAATCTTAATTTTTGTAGCTTTGGGAATTTTTTATTATATTCTTCAACTTCTACCTTAGGTAGATTTTCAAAAACTTCCGATTCGTAGAATTTACCTTTTATATCTTTCATACTATCTTCTGCTAATTCAATTCCCATAAATGCATCAAAGTTTTTACCATCAGCAGTGGTAATATTAAAATTATCACAGGTTTTAAATCCTATTCGAGGATAATAATCTGGTTCTCCAAAAATTACAATACCTTTATACCCTTTATTTGTAGCTAGCTTCATTGTTTCCCGTAATAACAGCTCACCAACTCCACTTCCTTGCCATTTAGGCTCTACACAAAGAGGACCAAAGGTTATAATTTCATGGGTATCTACACCATCAACAATCTTTGCCTTTGAATACATTATACATCCTATTACTTTACCATCCTTTACTGCTATTCTGCTGAGCTCTGGAAGATAGTCTTTATTCTTACGTAATTTATGCACTAGGTAATGTTCGTCACAGCCAAGATGATGTTTGTTCCAAAAAGCATGTTGTGTCATCAGCTCCACATTGTACCAATCATCCTCTGTTTCCATTCTAATTTCTACCTCTTCACCATTTAACTTTTTCTTTTCTTCTGGAAACCATCCAAATTCTAATCTAACTTCTTTTCTTTGTAAGTCATTATTTCTATAGCAGCAAGCATCCATACCAATCAAAGTAAATCCTTCATGCTGATAAAAATCCACTGCATTAACATTGCAAGACTGTGTTTCTAGTATAATAGCTCTACGACGTTCTCTTCTTGCTTGTTCCTTTACAACCTGAATTAATGCATGTCCTATTCCATTCTTTTGATATTCTTCTGCTACCCAAAGTTCTGTAATTCTGAGACGATTAGACCATAGTTCTTGATCTGTTTCAATTGCAGCAATTAATTTATCTTTAACTAACACTCCCCAAGCATAAGCATTCTCCCAGTGGTCTTCATATAACTTATCTGGAAAATCATACTCTTCTGGTGTATGGGTTACTGGCTCGCTAAAGTCTTTCTTTTCTATATCAATAGTAAAGCCTTTATCCGTTTCATTTACTACAACATCATAATATTTATCTGTAGTATAACCTATCGGGATTATAGTTTCCTTCCATTTATCCTTTGCTAAATGTATAATTTCATATTCCATAGTATTTACCCCCAACTTTTCATACTTTCAATTATATTTATTTTCTATGTTTTTTTAAGTCCTATTCTTCTAATTAATTCAACAATCGCTATATAACATATTATTAACATGTACATTAATCGTACTGCTAAGTGTAGGTTTGGGAGAAAAATTACTATAAATCCTAGAACACATACGACATACATAGAAATTATAATATTATTCATAATCCACATAAAATATATCAATGCTATTATGCTAATTAAACTTAATATATAAAATAAAATTCTCAATTTCGTATATTCTTTCTTGGTTAAAGTATTTAGTAAAATATTAATAAACCTTGATGTTTCCACATCAGGATTATTTTTTTCTTTATAGTGTACCTGTAACAATAAATCCATTAACCATACCCCTTATAATGTATTATATGTAAACTATATACATATACAATTATGTTGTCAAGAAAATTTTTAAGGTAGCAAAACATATTGTGTTCCTAATTACCTAGTTTTATAGTACTTTTAGCTAGAGCAATTTTTCATTCTAGCTAAAAAACAGATTTACCTATAGTACACGCTTCTCCCTAACAGTTATAAGACATACTATTTAAAATATAATACCTATGCATAGAGTGCATAGGTATTATATTTATTTATTTAGATATAAATTATTTCTACTCCTGAAAAATCTATACATCCACATATAGTTAGAATATTATCTGCTGTTCCTTCATTTCTATTTTTTTCAGTTATTGCACTAAAAGATGTAGTAGATATATTTTCAACAGTCCAATTTCTAGGTATATATAACTCTACACCAGAAAAAAAAGCTTCTATATTAACATATCCTTTTCCTTCATAAAGAACAGCATTATCAAAATACACTTTCATTGCTCCAAAGCTACACTTTAAATCTGCTTGTTCAAATTTATCTGTATTTATATACTTAATACTTCCAGCAAATGAGGTCTTTAACTTTATATGACTTTCATCTTCCGTATCAATAGTATTAAATTTAGAAGAATCCCAATTACTTTTTCTGCGAGACCACTTAGGATGTTTATTAAAAACCATAGAAAGACCGATACTTCCAAGTAATGCTGCTATTAATACTGTCCATGGAGTGATAGCTGTTATACCAAGCTGTTCATCATAATCAATACAAATGAGTGCTATTGGGAATAAAATGCCTGCGAAATTAGCTTTTAATACACTCTTTATAATGATACCAACTAAGAAAATTGTAAATAAAATTGTAAAAATATTTGTATCTGAAAAATATCCAAGTTTATAGATAATTAAAGCAATTCCACATAGTATAAGAGAAAGTCCTCCCGAAAGTCTACTGTTATCCATTTTATCTCCTCTTTTCTAATAATTTATTTTTTAGTGGTTTATAATAATATCTTGAAACATACACCTGTTTGTGAGTATTTTGAAATTCGACCTTACTTGATGATGATAGACTATGTGTTATGGAGTAAATATGATTTGTATTTAGAATTGTTGATTTTGAAACTCGCATAAAATATCCTGGCAAAAACTCTTCAAGTTCGTAAAGCTTGTATTTCACGTTATATATATTGTCTATAGTATGTGCACAAACCCTATTTCCTTCAGTTTCAAAAAATATTATTTCTTCCAAAGAAAGATAATATTCGGTATCACCTCTATAAAAAGTTATACATTTCTTGCATGATAGCATATCGTGAAACATAATTTGAATATTTTTAATGTCTTCATTAAGTTCACTACATCTAATAATAACTTCATTTTCGCTTATTTTATTATCTACCTCAATTCGTATTTTCATATTTTCACTCCCCATATTTTTATTATATTAACTATTTTTTCCCTTGTAAATATAACAACAGTAAGTGGTTAGTTATTGTCTATAAGTGGTATGTTTTTATACATATGTTATATTAAAATATATAAAATAAGAAGTTTATCTGTATTGATATAGAAGTTACCCTATTGCTAAAATACTTGTTCCAGGTAAATAGAAAACATTTTAAATTTAAAAAAGCAGCCTTTTTCAGACTGCTTTTTTGAATTCTAAACAAGCAATTTATATTTTTATATGAAATAATTCTCTTTAAGCTTTGAAGTGTATCAATTATTGTTTTTTAGCTCCCCAAAAGTACATTTCTCCATTCTTGTTTTTATAAAAGGCATAACTCTCATCAATCCAAGTATGATGAAATTCAGTTTCTGATATTGGATACATGGGTATAATATATTCATCATCTAGAACAAAAAACATTTTTTCTTTGGCCCTTCCAACAGTGAGTTTCTCGCCGTCCCCTTTATATATCCCTATATATTCTTCATATATTTTGGAATCTAAAGCATATTCGAGTGGTCTACTTGGAAATTGATATTCCTCTTGAAACATTATAGCAGCAAGAATATCTGTAATACGCCAAACTGCTGTAAATCCATAATTACTTAATACAATAATACTTACTTGTTCATTGATGTATCTGTCAAATCCAGTTGTGAACCCCAATCCACCGCCGTCGTGACTTATCCTCTTGCGTCCGTACATTTCATCTATAAACCATCCATATCCATAATCATTATCCTCAGTTCCTCTTTCTCCGGAATTTGCATATGGTGAAAATATAGTATTCAGTGTTTCCTCTGAAACAAGGCCTCCATTATATAAAGCTTGATCCCATATTAGCATGTCCTCAACTGTAGAATAGATTTCCCCTGATCCAAATGTTACATCCATGTTTACATAATCAGTATGGATTAAATCATTATCATTTAGATAATACCCATTAGCTAGCCCTGGTATAATTGCTTTATTTTTTTCAATACCAGTATTCTTCATATTTAAAGGCTGAAAAATGTTCTTACTTAAAAACTCATCATAGGTCACACTTGAAACATTTTCAATAATACATGCAAGCAAATAGTATCCGTAATTAGAGTAATTCCACCTTTCCCCTGGCTCACACAAAAGAGGTTTATCTTTAAATATATTAAACATATCTTCATGTGTATGCTTTGATTTACTATACATTATTGGAAAGTTTGGTCCAAATAAATATTGAAGACCGGAAGTATGAGTTAAAAGATGATGTATAGTTATTCTTTTATCAAATTGATGAAATTCAGGAAAATAATTAGTAATGCTTTCATTAACATCTAATAAGCCTTTTTCTTGTAACATCATCACTGCTATAGCGGTAAATTGTTTTGTTATAGAACAAATTCTAAACTTTGTTTGTGATGTATTGGGAATACTATGTTCTATAGAAGCCTTTCCATAGCCTTTTTTAATGATAGTCTCACCCTTTTCAGCTACTAATATGGAACCACTAAATGCCCATGTATTGCAGTATAATTCCATAAAATCATTTATTTTTGTTGCTAGTAAACTGTTCATTACTATACTCCTTACTTACATTCTTTATTTTTTAGTTCTATTTAATATAATTTTAGAGTTAATAAAATTATATTACAATAGTAGAAAATATTTCTATATCATTTTTTACATAAAGCTACCACCTATTATAAGAGTAGTAGCTTTAACCTAAAAATTTCTATCATAAATTTCTCCTTTATGTATTAATACTCTTATTTTTAAATGTATAAGACTTAATAATACCTTTCTTGTATCACCCTAATCTTTATCCCTCAATGAACAAATATCAATTTAGGCAGTCTTATCCTTTAGGACAGTTTAGCATTAATAGCTGATTACAATATAATTATTTTTTATACCGCAATGTGACAGTATCAAAACAAATATCCATCAATATAATATATTAGAGTAATATTTAGTGGTGTAAGATGGGAAAAGGATATATAATAGTTCAACTTTCAAAAGAACAAGAAGCCTTACCTATCACAAGTGCAAAGATAAAAATTAGAGATCAAAAAACAAAAGAGGTTATTTTTGAGACAGACAGTGGTGTAGATGAAAGTGGCAGAAGTGAGATTATTGAGTTAGATGCTCCCGATAAAAATTTGTCATTAGAACCAATGAATAAAACATATATTCCTTATGCTAGATATGATGTGTTAGTAACCGCAGAAGGATATAATAATGTACTAATAGAAGGTGTTAGTATTTTTGATGAAACTACTTCTATTCAAAATGTATCATTAACTGAGATAGTTAAAGTTGGTGCAGCTGCATTTTACAACACAACGGAAAATAGGATTGTTATACCTCCTCATCAATTATTATTGGATGTTCAAAGAGATCAGAAAACTGGAGTGTTATCTCAACCTTTTGTATTAAGAGAAGTATATATACCAGAGTATATTACAGTACACCTTGGAGCTCCTAGTGCATGGGCGCAAAATGTCACTGTCAGGTTTGTAGATTATATTAAAAATGTTGCTTCCCATGAAGTTTACCCAACATGGCCTGAAGAATCCCTAAGAGCCAACATTTATGCCCAAATAACCTTTGCCCTTAACAGAGTTTATACAGAATGGTATGTAAGTAGAGGTTATTCATTTCAAATAACAAATTCTACAGCCTATGATCAATATTTTGTATATGGAGGAAATGTATTTGAGAATGTAAGCGAAATTGTAGATTCTATTTTTAATGAATATTTTTCTATAGTTAATAGTAATGCACCATATTTTACACAATATTGCAATGGTACAACAGCTAAATGTAATGGGTTATCTCAGTGGGGAACTGTAGACTTAGCAAATGGTGGTAGAAATGCTTTTGAAATATTACAGTATTATTATGGTAATGATAAAATACTAAAAAGAACTCCAATAATTGCTGGGTTAGTTGAGTCATATCCTGGATCAGCAATAAGGAGAAACGATAGAAACTCCAATGTAACTATAATACAACAACAGTTAAATAGAATATCACAAAATTATCCTGCTATTCCTAAGTTAATTCCTGTAGATGGAATCTTTGGACCTAACACTGAAGCATCCGTTAAAGTATTTCAAAGAATATTTAATTTAGTTCAAGATGGAATAGTGGGAAGAGCAACCTGGTATAAATTATCAGCAATTTATACTGCTGTAAAAAGATTAGCTGAATTAGATCAAGAAGCAGAAGAAAATATGATTATTGAAGAATTAGATGGAAGTTTTGATGGAGATTATCCATTAGGAGGATTAAAATATGGTTCTAAAGGAGGAAAAGTAAGGGAGCTACAAGTATATTTAAGTACCCTAGCAGAGGCTTATGGGCTTAAGAAAAATGCTATAACTGGTATTTTTGATTATGAAACTCTGGAAACCTTAATGGAATTTCAAAAGGCATTTAATTTGCCTATTTTAAAATCAGTTGATAGAAGGCTTTGGAATACTATATACTGTGCCTATGTAGATTTAGAAGAACTTTATTCAGTAGAGGACTTAACTAGATATCCAGGGTATGTTTTAAGGAAAAATTTTAGCAATAAAGATGTAAGAAGACTTAAAACAATGCTTAGAAAGATATCTACATTATATAAAGAGATACCAGAAGTTAATGTTGATAGAGATTTTGATGGAAGAACACAAAATGCTGTGTTAAGATTTCAAAGAACCTTTGGATTAGTTCAAAATGGCGAGGTGGATATTAATACTTGGAGGAATATTGTATTTGTATATTTGGCATTAGACTCTGGTAGGGATATAAATACCTCAGATATTCTTTTCCCATTCCCATTTGAACTAAAACTTGGAGATAACAATGGATATGTTGCTGTTCTTAAGGAGTATATGAATGTTTTAGCTAAAAACGGATATAACATAAGAATTCTACCTATAGATAATATATTTGACTTAGCAACGGAAAGAAATGTTAAGAGTCTTCAAAAGGTATTTGACCTAAGGAGAACTGGAGTTGTGGATAGAATAACCTGGGAAAAAATCGCATCAACCTATAACGACTTCTTCACTGGTAGAAGGTAAGGTCCATTCTTAAAATTTATATAGCTATGGAAAAACAGCTAACTTCAACAAAAAGAGAGTAGGTAAATTTGTATTTACACAAATTTACCTACTCTCTCTTAACCTAAATTAAACTTTAATAAAATTATAATCTTCTGATTGGGAAAATAAATATAATTGTCCTATACCCTGCTTCTCTAGCAAGCTGCATTGTTGTTTCTAATAATAAACCACCAATACCTGTGTTCTGTAAATCAGTTTCCACACAAAGTGGTCCAAAGGTTATCACATCATAAGTTTCTTTATCATTAACAACTTCGTGCTTTGTTTATCTATCATATTTCATTCTTAGCTTAATTGGTATAAATGTTTCCATCTGTGCCCATCCCTGTGCCTTGATAATATCCTTAGGAGTAATAATATGTCCCATACTATAATGATTATTGCGTTCATCCAATTCAAACAATTCTGATTTATTAATGTATTCTATAGCCTCATTATACAATTTACTACTCATTTCTTCATCGCCGTCTCTATATGTGTAAGTAAGATAATACCCGCCATCAAAGTCAACTACATCGTTACTACCGCTATCCATGTCATCATTTAGCGCCCACCACCAAACCATACCTTGTTCGACAGGATCAAAAAATAAAAAATCTCGTGGCATAAAGTCATCTCGTGGTAATGGCTTAATATCAGAAAAATATGCATCAAACTTTCCCAATATTCCTTCTGCAGAAAAATCAAAATTTTTATCAACCCCTGATGAAGCAGCTTTAAACGGTGGTAATGAAACAATTCTAAATTTCATAATTCCATCTCCTTGTATATATTACAAAAATTTTATTTTACCTAATTATAACATATATCCTAGCGCCAATATACGTTAATACTTGTAACCTTCTTTCTATATGGCAAATCCTTCATAGTTTTTAATTTATTACTTACTATTTTCAGCATAAAACTTTAAAGCTTCCCCCATAAATTTAGATGCTCCACTTCCATATTGTTTATCAATGGCTTTTATCCATGTGGAATTTGATAAATAAAGCTCTGCTGTATAACTCCAATGATTCTCTCCCTCATCTACTTTGTAAAATCCTTGACTTTTTTTAGTTGCATCTGATATTTCTTCAACAATTTGTTGAACCTCTTTTGAATAAGGATCTTTACCTAAGTCCGATGTAAGCTTTTTATATAGCTTTTCTAATTTAGGCTGCCTATCTCCCAAATAATTTTTTAGAGCTTCTCCGATAAATTTAGATGCACCATTTCTATATTTCTTATCCACTTCTTCTATCCACTTAGGATATACCAAATAAATTTGCACCATATAGTACCAATGATCATTCCCATTATCCATTTTGAAAATTTCATAATCTTTTTTAGCTATATCTGTTATTTCTTCAGCAATTTCTTGAATCTCCTTTGAAGAAGTATCTTTACTTAAGTCAGATGTAAGCTTTTTAAATAGTTCTTTTAATTTAGGGTGCTTATCTTCCAAGCAATCTCTTTTAAACTCATCATATTGTTCTGCTAAAGTAAACGTAGCACTATTGTTAAGATTTTTCTTTAAAGCCATAGCATATTTCTCAATACTTCCATATTTCTTTATAGCCATTTTAGCAATTTCATCTTCCTTGGATTTACATTTTTCAATATGGTCATTATATTTATCTACACTACCATAAATTTCACTTACCTTATCCTCGTGTTCTGTTTTAAATTCTTCCAATACATTAAAATATTCATTCATATCAAATTCTTTAAAATTCATTGTGCTTTCTCCTTTTAAGGTTTTATTTATAAGCTCTATTAAACCATTCAATCTTTTTCTTTTTAAAATAAGCAACTTTTTCTGATTTTTTAGTGCTTGCATTTTATCAAAATATGGACTCATCATTATCTCTTTAACATCTTTTAAAGGTATATCAAGCTCTTTGAAAAATAAAATTTGCTGCAGAGTTTTAAGAGCTTCATCATCATAAAGTCTATATCCTGCCTCTGTAATTTCACTTGGTTTTAATAATCCTATTTCATCATAGTAATGTAATGCACGCACACTTACTCCTGTCAAATCCGAAACTTGTTTTACTGTTCTCATTGCTACACCTCAAAGTTTGATTTTACAGCTATCAATATTATCTAATACTCAGCCGGCTGTGAGTTTTTGTTAATATACTCAAGTTATATTTTTATATTACACTATGACGTGGTGTTAGGGTCAACGCTTTACAAAAGAATTTACACACTCTTTAGTTTTCTTGTTTTTAAACTTTAAGCAAAGAAATCTCATGAGAAAAGAGGCTGTGACAAAGTATTTTCATACTTTTGTCACAACCTCTGTTTCACAAATCTGTCTACTCTCACCTATATTTGAACCTCTAATGTAAAACTTATAATATTATATTTTCATATAACAATTTTAGTAAAAGGGTTTCCACCTATAGATTCAAACCATATCTACTGTAACTACCAATCTACTAATAGAATGTATATTCTATATCAGTACCATCAAAATATATTATATCTTCATTATCAAAATACCACTTAGATTTTAATCTATTAGGTAATAGTAAATCACCATTATTCTTATAATCTTCATATAGCGCAGACCATTTTCTATGTTCTAATCTTCCATCATTATAGATAAGTGCTCTATCATCAGTTGTAAATTCAACAAGCTCTCCACTATCTAAGAATTTATAAATTCCACTTGCCTTTATGTTATCATACGTTATTGATACACCCACTGTATTTTTATCTATTTCTTTTATGTCTACATCTCCACTTAATAACTGTGACGGCATAAATATAATTTCGGCAAGCCAGGTCACCAAGGCTGCTTTATTCATTTCTTCCCCGCGTTGATTGAATAGAGTAATATTTTTTGCTACTACTCCCTTCATCCCACCTTCACCATTAATAAATGAGTCCAAGCCTTGAAATGGTATGCCATAAAGTGATGAATCTATAAAAGCAAATCTAGCTGGAACATCTCCAAAAATATGTTCTGAATAATTTATTTTCAATGTTTTATTCATCTCTATATTTACAAAATCGGCATCCTTAAAATTAAAACTCACATGGTTACTACTAACCTTATTAACTAGCTTAGTATAGCTATAAAAATTCTGCATGGATTGTGGTAAATCCTCCAATGTATATTTAGCAGCTTTTTTATTTTCATTAATATTTTCTTCACTTGCAACTAAATAATCCTTAAAGTTTGTTTTTAATCTTGAATAAGGTACATTGAAATAAATAACTAATATAGATACTAATAATAAAATTGCGCCTAAAATTAACCCCATTTTTCTCTTAACTCTCCTCTTCATTTTGTTTCTCCAATACCATAATATTTTTCTCTAATTGCTTTACTCCTTTAAATACACCTAATAACATTTCTTCATCAAAATCTGCAAACAAATTTTCAATATACCTTTCTTCACTTTCCATTCTTTGTTCAAAATAGTCTGTACAGTACTTTGTTAATTCTAATCTTTGTATTCTACCATCCTCTTTATCCTTAACTATTACTAAGAAGCCTCTTCTTTCTAATATACTAGCCATCTTTTTAACATTCTGTCTTGAAGTCCCCATTCTTTCCGCAGTCATTGAAATTGTTGGAGCTTCATATTTAAAGCTAGCTATAATAGCAATCAAAAACCATTGCTTTGTAGATATATTAGAATCGAATTTATCTCCTAGTAGTTGTAATTTATTAGATAAAGCAAATATACCTCCATATATATAAGCCTCCATTTTCTTATCCTCTTTTTTATCCACTATTCATCACACTCCATAAAAATTATATTAACCAATATTTATTGTAACTTAAAAGTAACTGATTACATATATAATTATACGTAACCAGTTACCTTTATGTCAATACTTACAAAAAGATAATAGATACTTACCTATTATCTCTTATTTTCCATATTTAAATGATTTGTAATAACACTTATTCTTCATATTTGAATATATTAAATCCTACCTTCGAAATAGGAAAACCTCTGAAATACCCATAAACAGAACAACTATTTGACTAGCATTCCTGCTATATAATTAAAATTAAATATATATATTTATAAAAATATGATTTTCATCTAGGAGGCTTAATGATAGTAGTAGCAATAGAGTTAATAAGATGAAGTTACTAAAGAGTTTCATAACAACTATTACAAAGGTATATAATTGAAAGTTTGCAATAATAACCTTAAGAAACAATTAAGAAGATTTTAAATAATTACTTATATACTATATTTAGTAATAAAAAATAATTTATAAAGGAGTGTTTTAGAGATCAGTTTTCAAATTAAATTTTTAATGTAATAGTAAATATTAAGATTAAAACGGGGGAAAGAGATTTCTATGATGAAAAGTTATATAATACCAATGATATTATCATTTTTTCTAATAACTATTTTAAATATATTCTTAAATAAAAATAGTAAGAGTCTTAAAAAGAAAATAGGATGGCAACATTACTTTTTGGGATATCTTTTTATATTATATCTTATGATTTCCTTAATAGATGTAGTCGGAATTCCTACTTTGAGCGAATGGAAAAGACTTTCAAGATTAAACAGGCCATTATTTAATCCCATTATAAATTTAGTGCCTTTTAACGATGGACTTGAGCTTTCAGCAATACTTAATATAATACTTTTTATGCCTTTTGGATTTTTATTGCCAACATTATGGAAAAAGTATAGAACATTATTGCCCACAGTATGTAGTGGAATATTATTTTCAATTATTATTGAAATTGCTCAATTGTTTGTCCAATTTCGTGCATCAGATATTAATGATTTAATAATGAATACCCTAGGAACTATTTGTGATTGGATTATTTTCAATATTATTAGTAAGTTTTTTCATGAACTTGCTAATAAAACAGTAGTTGAAATTTCTTCTAAGGATAGTATGGTTATTAAATTAGAACCTTATCTATACATTGCAATTCCAATTATAAGTACGTTTTTGAGTTAATAAAATGATACTCTTATTTTTAAAAGGGTTACTTTAGATGTGTTATCTTTAGATTACTGTATTACAATTAACTGTTAGATTTAAAGAATAGTGTTTATAATATTACATTTTTAATTTAGGCTATGTTTAAGATAAGTGTTGAAAATTTATATTTTCTGAATATTTGGGTGCAATAAGACTATATAAAGGATTACGGAGGTATTATTATGCCAAGTGTAGCGTCAGTAAAGAAAAATTTAGATGCTTTAGGAACAACAGGACAGGAAGAAATATTAAATTATCTTGAAGAAGTTATTGTATTAGGTTCTTTTGCTACCGAGGTTACTAACGAGGTTAAAGAGAACCGATTCTCCAAGGGAAAAGTCTACCCCCACTGTGGACATGAGGAAGTATCAAGAAATGGCAAGTTCAATAGCAAACAAAGATATATCTGTAAGTCCTGCCGAAAGACCTTTACTGATTTTACACGTTCACCCCGTTACAACAGTAAGAAATATATTAAAAAGTGGATATTATATTCTAAATGTATGATAAATGGTTATTCCATAAGAAAATGTGCAGAAATAGTTGGGATTAGTGTGCCTACATCTTTTTATTGGAGGCATAAGTTTTTAGACGCTATCAGAGTGTATATGGGTATTGGTAATGTTGGTGGAGTTATAGAAGTTGACGAGGCGTTTTTCAGAGAATCCTTTAAAGGAAATCATAAGAAAAGCACTACGTTTATAATGTCACGAGAACCTCATAAACGTGGAGTAAAAGGCAGTAGGAGTAGTAAGAGGTATATCAAAGGAACAGGTCTGTGTACTATGTGCCATTGATAGAGTGGGAAATATTATGACTGAACTAATATGTAAAGGTAGGATGAAACATACAGATTTAGAAAGGCTCTTTACAGGCAGGATTGAGGATGAATCTATCCTTTGTACTGATTCACACAAGAGTTATATTAGATTTGCACAAAATTTAGGTGTTGAACTACAACAAATTAAACGTGGGAAGCATAAGGAAGGCATTTACCATATACAGCACATAAATGCTTTTCATAGCAAACTAAAAGAATGGATGTATAGTTTTCATAGTGTAGCCACAAAATATCTTTTGAATAATCACATTACTATGTTGTATAATTAAATACAGACACAATAGTAGATTAATGTGGCTATAAAAGATGTAAAACAACTCAACAAATAGTAATTTATAGAGGTGATTTTTATGGAAGACTTAGTATTAAAGAAAGTAGCAATAGAATATGGTGATGACATATTCTCATATAAGAATGAGTTTATTAAAAATAATCAATCAATGGATGGAACAGGTTTCTTAAGAAATTCGAATTCGCCACAAGAATATATTGAAAAGTCATTATTGAATGAAACAGAAGAAGTAGATGGAAGAAAAGTTACATCAACACAATTATTAGCAATTAGGAAAAATGATAATTGCATTGTAGGAATGATACAAATAAGGCATTTTTTAAATGATTATCTTTTACAATATGGCGGACATATAGGATATTCTGTAAGAAAGTCTGAAAGAAACAAAGGATATGCAAAAGAAGAATTAAGACAAGCATTAATTTATTGTAAGGACATATTACAACTAAGTAGAATTTTACTAACTTGTGATAATGATAATTTGGCTTCTCAGAAAACCATATTATCCCAAGGTGGAAAAAAAGAAAATGAAGTATTAATTAAAGATGAGAATTGTGTTGTTGAACGATATTGGATAGATTTATAAATTCCAATTTGTAGGGCTGATGTAACATAATTTTAGATTCAGTTCTGTCGTATCTTTCTTTAAATATGAATTAATGGAAGCCATTTTTGACTTCCATTAAAAATTGCCATATTATCAACACTGTTATTAAACATAGCCTTAATTTAATATTATTGTTAGCGAATGCCATTCGAACTTAGTTCTTCTAATTTACTAGAAGAACTTCCATGAATATTTTATTACTTAGTATTTATGAATGGTAAAATCGTAAGCAACACAACTTGTTTGAGTGTATACGAGTTATTGTGTTGTAGATTTTATCTTGAATAAATGCTTTAGTAAATCAATATTCCGAAAGGGCTGAGCGTTAATAATATAAGAGATTATTCAATATTTATTTAGACTAGCTTATTTTACGAAAGCTTCTTTTCACCCTTAAAAACAAAAGGTTCTGTCTTGTCTAGGAAATATATCCCATTTTTAGATAGCACCTTTTTTATTATATTATATGTATTAAAACTTCCATTAATGGCTAATTAATAAGCTTAGATTTTTCCTTCCTTTAACATATTAGTTAAATCATCAAGCATTAAATTAGCGGCTTTTATACCACCTGCTGTATTCCAAATAGTATCGTCTACTTTATAAGCTTTATTATTTTTTACAACATTTAGAGATTTAAACATCGGATCATTTAACCACTCTTCTTCTCTAGCAAGACCTTTACCATCTCCTAGTTCATAAGTAAAGTATAACATTACATCTCCATCAGCTTCATTTAATCTTTCCTTGCCTATTTCATTAACGAAGTCTGTTCCGTGTTGAGCTGCTGGTCTTTTAAATCCTATTTCTTTAAGAATAGTTCCAGCGAAAGTATCCCCAAGGTATATTCTAGTTTTTCCATCCATAAATCTTACAAGTGATATTTCATTATTTAATTTATCACTATAAGTTTCTTTTATAGAAGTAATCTTACTTTCATATGCTTGTATAGCTTTCTCACCTTCAGATTTTTTATTTAAAACTTCAGCATAGAATTTAAAATTATCCTTCCATTCGCCTCTTATTGTATCTGAATAAACAGTTGGTGCTATTGCACTTAATTGGTCATATATCTTTTCATGTCTCATTTTATTTCCAATTATTAAATCAGGTTTTAAAGCAGCAATTGCTTCTACATTTGGCTCTGTCTCCTTACCAACAGGCTTAACACCTGTAAGTTCACTTTTAGTATGTTCATACCAATCACCAGTAAAACCAGTTACAGCTCCAACTGGTTTAACACCAAGTGTAAGAAGTGCTTCTACACCCTCATTAGTTAATATAACAACATTCTTTGGATTTTCAGGAATTTCTGTTGTTCCCATAGCATGTTGTATAGATATAGTTTTATAATCTGTTGTATTTTCTGTTTTATTAGAGCAACCAACAAGTAAGCTTACAATTAGCATACCTAATAAAATTGCAGATAATAATTTTTTTTGCATTTGTCATTCCTCCTAAAATTTATTATGGATTTTATCACTTAATTATGATATCATGTTTGAGAAAGATTATCAATAATAAATGATATCATTTTTCAATATTATAAATCGGAGGAGTTATATGAAAAATATTCTAAAAAGTAATAGCGGTAGATGGATGTTACTTATATTACTTACAATATTCACTCTTATATTATGTTACTTAAGTATTACTAAAGGATTTATACCTACATCTTATGATACTTTAATAGATGCATATAAAGATTTTAATAATTCTCAAGAACATATAATTATAAGAACTTCAAGAATTCCAAGAACATTAAATTCTCTTCTAGTTGGAGGAGCTCTTGGAGTATCTGGACTTTTAACTCAAGGATTGACTAGAAATAAATTAGCCTCGCCAAGTATCTTAGGTATAAATTCAGGAGCAGTATTAACTTTGGTTATAGTTCTCACATATTTTCCTAATGTATCTTCACTAGGACTTGCCTGGTTAGCATTTTTAGGTGCACTAGGATCTTCTCTACTAGTTTATTTATTATGTGGAGGTCTTTCAGGTGACATAAGGCCTATGGACTTAACATTAGGAGGTACTGCTTTAGGTGCACTATTCTTTTCCTTAGCACAAGGTATTTTGTATAAAAATGAGGCTGCACTTGAGCAGGTTGTTTATTGGATGACAGGTTCTGTTGAAGGGAAGAAATTAGAACTAATAGTTAAATTTATTCCAATAATATTAATAGTAATAGTATTTACGTTGCTTATCGGGAAAAAATTCAATGTATTTTCATTAGGAGAAGAAATGGCAAGGTCATTGGGTATGAAAACTCTATATTTTAAAATACTTATAATAGCTATAGTTGCTATTTTATCTGGTGTATCTGTGGCTTTGGCAGGTCCAATAGCTTTCATTGGACTTATAACTCCACATATAGTACATAAATTTATTGGAACTGATTATAAATGGCTAATACCATTTTCTATATTAACAGGGGCATCTATACTATTGCTTGCAGATATAATGTCAAGATTTATAATTTATCCAAAAGAAGTCCCAGTTGGTGCTTTAACTGCACTTATAGGTGGTCCTTTCTTTATATATGTTGCGAAAAGGAGGACCAGACAATGATAAATATAAGTAAAAAAGCTATTAAGTTAAGTGCGCTTTTACTAGGGATTACTATCTTAATGATATTTTTTTCATTATGCCTAGGTGAAGCTATGGTAGGTCCATTAGATGTACTAAAGAGTATATTACGAATAGATACAGGATTTTCATCTATTTTAGTTACGAAAATAAGGTTACCAAGAGTTCTTGTTGCCTTTTTTGTTGGAGCCTCTTTAGCATTATCGGGAGCTATACTTCAAGGAGTGGTTAAAAATGATTTAGCATCTCCAGATATATTAGGTGTAGTTAATGGAGGTTCCGTTGGAGCATTGGTGTTTTTAACTATTTTTATAGATCCTAAGAATAATTCATTAACAACATCTATATTATATATGCCTATATTTACTTTTATATTTTCATTTATAGCTTTAATGTGCATTTTGCTTATAAATGGAAAATCTTCTTCAACAAATAAATTAATTATAATAGGAATTGGAGTCTCTGCTATTGCTAAGGCCATAACTAATATTCTTATAATAAATGGGCCAATAATTTTTATAAAAGAAGCCACAACTTGGATAACAGGAAGTATATATGGTGCTAACTGGACACATGCAATACTAATCATGGTAATATTTAGTATTTTTGCTACATTAACATTAATATTTATTAAAGATTTAAATCTTCATCAGCTTGAAGATGAAGTTGTAATAGTCCTTGGTAATAAGCTACATAAAAGCAGGATAATACTCCTAGGCATTTCTGCTGCATTGGCAGCTGGAGCTGTAACTATTGGTGGTGGTATATCTTTTGTAGGTTTAATAGCTCCTCACATTGCAAGAAAATTGGTAGATTCAAAGTTTGAAAATGTAATCCCACTCTCAATACTTATAGGTGGAATAATAACATTATTAGCTGACTTTGTATCTAAATGGTTATTTTATCCACAGGATTTACCTATAGGTATATTTACAGCTTTTATAGGAGCACCTTACTTTATATACCTTTTAGTTAAAAAAAGAAACTACAAAAGGGGATGATAGAAATGATAAAAGCAAAAAATTTAAAGTTATGTTATGATGAAAAAATTATATTAGATAATATTAATATAAATATAGAGAAAGGAAAAATTACTGCCTTAATTGGCTCTAATGGATGTGGAAAATCTACATTAATAAAGGCCATGGCAAGAATACTTAAACCTAAAAATGGAGATATACTCATGGAGGATAGAGATATTCTTAAAATGCCTTCAAAGGAAGTTGCCAAGCTTATGTCCATGCTTCCTCAAAGCAGTAATGCTCCAGAAGATTTAACTGTCTATGATTTGGTGAAACAAGGAAGATACCCTTACCATAATTTATTATCATTTTGGAGTAAAAAGGATGAAAATCTAGTTTTAGAAGCCATAAAAAAGGTTGGACTTATAAACGATAAGGATATAACTTTAAATAACCTATCTGGTGGTCAAAGACAAAGGGCTTGGATTGCATTATCTTTAGCACAAGATACAGATATCATCCTTTTAGATGAGCCTACAAATCATCTAGACATAAAGTATCAGCTAGAAATTTTAAATATTTTAAGAAATTTAAATGAAAAAGAAAATAGAACCATAGCAATGGTTATTCACGATATAAATCATGCATTAAAATATGCTGATAATATAGTTGCTATAAAGAATGGAAACATATTGGCTCAAGGCCCTAAGGATGAGATTATAAATGAAAAACTTATAAAGGATGTCTTTGATGTTAAATGTACTCTTATTAATTCCCCTATAGATAACTGTAAATTATGTGTACCTTTTATTTAAGTTTTATAACGAAAACATATTAAGATATAGTTATTCGTATCATAATATGATGTTATTATTGAGGTTTTCCACATCCTTTTGTTATACATAGATTTAAAAGTTATCCCTTATTGTAACTTAGATAAACTATTTTATAATAGGGAATAACTTTTTTATTAGTATAATTCTATCGCTATTTATTTTTCATATTTTTACATACTTAATCCTAACTTCAAAATTGGAAATTCCCTAAAACCCGCATGACCACAACAACTATTTTAATAGTTATATATTTCTATAGTTAAATAGGTTCATATTTTTATAGTTAAATAGTTTCCTACTCAAATCAATTAAGGG
>NZ_DLCT01000011.1:0-38768 GCF_002480755.1 Clostridium sp. UBA7791
TTAATTTTCAAAGACCATTTAATTTATCGCTTACTATTAACGACTTTCTTAGTTTACTACATAAACTTTATATTGTCAACAACTTTTCAAAAACTTTTAATTTTGATTTGATGTTTAACTGTCATTGTATCGCTCAGCGACAAAACATATCTTATCATGATTATTTAGTAAATTATTTATAATTAAATATCATTAATTAAATTTATAACTATTTTTCTTTAAAATTCATTATTTTCCTTAACTATTCATATATTGATACACTTGGATATGTGTTTGTATCATTTGAATAGATAATAATATACATATGATATCTTACCTATATTTAAATTAACAATATATATGAATTACATATTGCAAAACAAAATAAAAGTTGCAAAACAAAATAAAAGAAAAGAAAAGGACTTTCTTAAAATAGATAATTCCATTTTAAGAAAATCCTTTTCTATTTGATAATAAATTAATCAATTTACTCTAAAGTCTTATCATTACTTTCTTCAAGTTCATCACTCTCTTCTAAGTCATCACTTTCATCTAAGTTTTCTGATAAGTTATTTTCATTGTCTACAATTCCATCTATAGACATTTGTTTATCCTCATTCTTTTCTTCTTCACTATTATAGTTAATTTTTGCAACAGCTACTATATTTACATCTTCTCCGGTTTTCATAAGAGTAACTCCCATAGCATTTCTACTAGTTGTAGATATATCACTAACGTTAATTCTTATTATTATACCATTACTGTTAATTAACATAATTTCATCTACATCTCTAACTACCCTAGCACTAACCACGTTACCTGTCTTTTCTGATATCTTATAAGTCTTGATTCCTTTTCCACCTCTTCTTTGAAGTGTGTAGTTTTCTATAGCTGTTCGTTTACCAAATCCTTTTTCACTAATTACAAGAAGTTCTTCGTCTGGTTTTGCTATTATCATTGATACAGCTATATCATCATCTCTTAATGTTATAGCCTTAACCCCTGTAGTAGTTCTTCCCATGTTTCTAACTTCTTTTTCACTAAATCTTATAGAGTATCCATACTTAGTGACAAATAATACTTCATCATCACCTTTAGTTATTCTAACTCCAACAATTTCGTCATCTTCTTTTAAGTTAATAGCATTAAGTCCATTCTTCCTAATGTTTTCAAACTTATCTAATGATGTCTTCTTAACCATTCCTGATTTAGTACCCATTAAGAGATAATTATCACTATCAAAGGTTCTTATAGACATAACTGCTTGTATATTTTCATCTGGATCTAGTGGTAGCATATTAACAATATTAGTTCCCTTAGCAGTTCTGCCACCTTCTGGGATTTCATATCCCTTTAATTTATATACCTTTCCTTTGTTTGTAAAGAATAGTATATTATTTAAAGTTGGTGTTATTAAAATATGCTCTACAAAATCATCTTCCTTAGTAGTAACCCCTTGAATACCTCTTCCACCTCTTTTTTGAGCATTATAGGTATCAGCTGGTAGACGCTTGATATATCCTCCATGGGTTAATGTTATTACTATATCATCATCATCAATTAAATCTTCATCCTCAAAGCTATAAGGATTTTTTTCTATAAGAGTTCTTCTATCATCGCCATACTTTGTCTTTATTTCAACTAATTCATCTTTTATGATGTTAAGTAGAATCTCTTCACTATTAAGTATTGATTGTAGATAAGCTATTGTTTTCATTAATTCATTATACTCATCTTCAATCTTATCTCTCTCCAGACCTGTTAATCTTTGCAATTTTAAATCTAAAATAGCTTGTGCTTGCTTTTCTGAAAGATTAAACTTCTCAATTAATCCATCTTTAGCTTCTTGTGTTGTTTTAGATGCTCTAATTAGAGATATAACTGCATCAATATTATCAAGTGCAATTTTTAATCCTTCAAGTATATGGGCTCTCGCATTAGCTTTATCTAAATCAAAGATAGTCCTTCTTTTTACTACATCCTTTTGATGATTCAAGTAATGAGTTAAAATTTGTTTTAAATTAAGTACTTTAGGTTCATTATTAACCAATGCAATCATGATAACTCCAAAAGTATCTTGCATTTTTGTATGCTTATAAAGTCTATTTAAAACAACATTTGCATTTGCATCTCTTTTTAATTCTATAACAATTCTCATACCATCTCTATCTGATTCATCTCTTAAATCAGATATACCATCTATTTTCTTTTCCTTAACTAGATTTGCTATAGATTCTATAAGGTTTGCTTTGTTAACCATATATGGTATCTCTGAAACTATTATTCTATTTCTACCATTATGTTCTTCTATTTCAGCTTTTGATCTAACTAGAATCCTTCCTCTACCAGTTTCATAAGCACTTCTAATACCACTTCTACCTAAAATTATTCCACCTGTTGGGAAGTCTGGTCCTTTAATCTCAGTCATGAAATCCTCAGTTATAGCTTCTGGATTATCTATAAGCATGATTACAGCATTTATGACTTCTGTAAGATTGTGTGGTGGTATGTTAGTTGCCATACCAACTGCTATCCCTGAAGATCCATTTACTAGTAGCGTTGGAAATCTTGCTGGTAAAACTACAGGTTCTCTTTCTTCACCATCAAAGTTTGGAGTAAAATCTACAGTTTCTTTGTTAATATCTCGAAGCATTTGACTAGTAATCTTACTCATCTTAGCTTCTGTATATCTCATAGCTGCAGCTCCATCCCCATCAACGGATCCAAAGTTTCCATGACCATCTACTAGCATATATCTTATTGAAAAATCCTGTGCCATTCTAACTAGTGCATCATATACTGAACTGTCACCATGTGGGTGATATTTACCTAGTACATCTCCAACTATCCTGGCGCATTTTCTATAACCTTTTTCGTAAGTTATCCCTAACTCATGCATAGAGTATAAAATTCTTCTATGAACTGGTTTCAATCCATCCCTAACATCCGGTAACGCTCTTCCAACAATAACACTCATAGCGTAGTCTATATAGGATTTTTTCATTTCTTGTTTTATATCTATTGGTATTATTTTATCCATAGTGTCCATATTTACACCTACCTTCACTATAGCATAAAGCTATATATCTAAGTTGCTAACTTTTTTAGCATTCTCTTGTATAAATTCTCTACGTGGCTCTACCTTGTCACCCATTAAAATAGTAAATATCTCATCTGCTGCCATTGCATCTTCAACAGTTACTTGTAATAGAGTTCTAGTTGCTGGATCCATTGTAGTACTCCATAATTGCTCTGGGTTCATTTCTCCAAGACCTTTATATCTTTGAATATCTGTATTGTTATCTTTTCCACCTAATTCTTCAATTACTATATCTAATTCACTATCACTATATGTGTATTTTTCAAATTTTCCTTTTTTAACTTTATAAAGAGGTGGCTGAGCAATAAACACATGACCATCATCTATTAACTCTCTCATGTATCTATAATAGAATGTAAGTAGAAGAGTTCTTATATGAGCTCCATCTACATCAGCATCTGTCATTATTATTATTTTATTATATCTAATCTTAGATACATCAAAATCCTTACCAACTCCAGCTCCAAAAGCTGTTATCATAGATCTTATAGAATCTGATGCTAATATTTTATCAAGTCTTTGCTTTTCTATATTCATTATTTTTCCTCTAAGGGGAAGTATGGCTTGGAATCGCCTATCTCTTCCTTGCTTAGCAGAACCACCCGCAGAATCTCCCTCAACTATATAAATTTCACATTCAGATGGATCTTTAGAAGAACAATCAGCAAGTTTCCCTGGCAAAGTTGTACTCTCAAGCACTGATTTTCTTCTAGTAAGTTCACGTGCCTTTTTAGCTGCTTCCCTAGCTCTAGCTGCATTTAAGCCCTTCTCTATAATACTTTTACCTACAGTAGGATTTTCCTCTAAAAATGAACTTACAATATCTCCTACTATTGATTCTACTATTCCTCTTACTTCACTATTACCAAGCTTAGTCTTAGTTTGACCTTCAAACTGAGGATCTGTAAGCTTAACAGATATAACTGCAGTTAACCCTTCTCTAACATCTTCTCCACTTAGATTTTTATCATTTTCTTTTAAAAATCCAAATTTTTTAGCATAATCATTAAGAACTCTAGTTAATGCTGTCTTAAAACCTACTAAGTGAGTTCCGCCTTCAACTGTATCTATATTATTTGCAAAGGAAAATAAATTCTCGTTATACGTGTCATTGTACTGAAATGCTAATTCTACTGAAGTTGTATTTTTTATTCCTTCTATATAGACTGGTTCATTATGAATTTTCCCTTTATTTCTATTTAAGTATTCTACAAAGGATTTTATCCCACCTTCATAATGAAACTTATTTTCTTTCTCATATCTCTCATCTGTAATTTTGATATTTATCCCTTTATTAAGAAATGCTAACTCTCTTAATCTTTGAGATAGCGTATCATATTCAAATTCAATACTTTCAAATATTTCTTCATCCGGCATAAAGTGAATTATTGTTCCATGATCATCAGTATTTCCGATTTTATCAAAAGGTGTAACAGTTTTACCTCTTGAAAAACTTTGATACCATATATGCCCATCTCTTTTTACTGTAACTTCACAAAGCTCTGATAGTGCATTAACAACAGAAGCTCCAACCCCATGAAGTCCTCCTGATACCTTGTATCCTCCGCCACCAAACTTTCCACCAGCGTGAAGTACTGTCATTATAACTTCAATCGTAGGTATATGCATTTTAGGGTGTATGCCTACTGGCATTCCTCTTCCATCATCTATTACTGTAACTGAGTTATCTTTATGAATAATAACTTGTATACTTTCACAAAAGCCCGCTAATGCTTCATCTATACTATTATCAACAATCTCATAAACTAAATGGTGTAGGCCTCTGATACTAGTACTTCCAATATACATACCAGGCCTTTTTCTAACTGCCTCAAGTCCTTCAAGGACTTGTATCTGATTTTCATCATATTTTTCATTATTAACCATAGCTATCCTCCTAACTTAACCTAAAGTTCACAGTATGACATATTAGTCCTTTTACACAAAGTAGATGATGATATAGGTGACAAATAAATCTTACTCTTCTTGTTTACTTCAGCTATAATAAATGATTTAGGTTTATCACTAGTTATACGTTCTACAAACCCATCTTCTTCTGCTAACCTTATGAACTGGCTAGTGTCTGGACTATACATAGTAGATTCTATGTCAAAAATACCTATTATATCTTTAATTGGCACAACTATACTTTCGCCTAAGTGTAAAAACATAGTATTCCCCCTAACTCCATCACATTATTTCTTGTACGCTTCCTTTTTCAACATTGAATATTTTCATGTTATTACCTTTTAAATATTTTTTTATCCCTGTAATTCCTGTACATGTTATTAAGGTTTGAATTCCATTTATAGATCTCAATATATATTCTTGCCTTTTTGTATCTAATTCAGACAATACGTCATCAAGTAATAACAATGGATATTCTCCTATTAATTCTTTTATTATTCGCAATGATGCAAATTTTATCGTCAAAACAGAAGTTCTTTGCTGACCTTGCGATCCAAATATCTTTACATCTATATCATTTATAAATATAGAAAAATCATCTCTATGTGGTCCTACAGATGTAATTTTTTTCTCTAGGTCTTTTTTTCTATTACTTTTAAGTAGGTTATATAACTCTTCTTGCAGATTATCAATACCCTTAAGCTGCATTATATAATTAAATTTAATAAACTCACTTCCCTGAGTTATATCGTTGTGAATTTTTTTAGAGAATTCATTTAATTTTTCTATATACTTAATTCTTTGAGCTATTATGTAACTCCCAAATTCAGCTAATCTAATATCATATATATCTATCATATCTATGTCAGCGCTAAATTTCTTTAATATAATGTTTCTTTCATTTAAAACTTTTTTATACGAAGATAGATAATGGTAGTATTTTTTGTCCAGTTTGCAAAGTTCAATATCTAAAAATCGCCTTCTAAATGATGGCGAATTCTTAACAATATCTAAATCTTCTGGTGAAAATATAACTACATTAACAACACCTACCATATCTTGTAGCTTAGTTATCTTTATTGAGTTTATATTTATAGCTTTTTTCCCATCTTTAAAAAGTTTTATATTTATTTTTTTATCTAAACGTTCTTTTACCACATAAGCACTAATATACGCCTCGTTACTGTCCCAATATATAAGCTCTTTATCTTTATTAGTTCTATGTGATTTTCCAACACTCGAATAGTATAGCGACTCAAGTATATTAGTTTTTCCTTGAGCATTATCACCTTGAAAAACATTAGTTCCATCACATAATTCTAAGGCCACATTTTTATAATTTCTAAAATTTATTAAATTCAAATATCTAACATACATAAAAACACCCACCTAAAATTATATCATAATATACATTCTAAGTGTGAAAATTACTGTAAAAATATAAATATAGCTGAATCTCTTAATTATAATAACTATAAAACTCAAAAGGCTGAAATACTTATCAGCCTAACGTTTTATATAATAATATATTCTTCTTCTTGAAATTCTATTTTATCACCTATATATAGCTTTCTTCCTCTTCTTACTTCCACTTCACCATTAACCTTAACATCTTCATTTTGTATATAAAATTTAGCTTCTGACCCTAAGGTAGTAGCTCCAGTAAACTTCAAAAATGAGTCTAGCTTTATAAATTCTGTATCTATTTTTATTTCTACCATATATTTCTCACATCCTAATTATTATTAGCAACTCTTACTGGAAGTAATAAATAAACACTGTTATCACTATCTTGATTTCTTATTACACAAGGAGAAACCGTAGATGTAAATTCCATGGTTATATTTTCCTCTTCCATTGTTTTAAACACATCAATTAAATATTTAGAATTAAATGCAATTTTTATCCCCTCTCCTTGCAATATTATTTGAACTTCTTCTCTAGCCTTTCCCAATTGAGAATTCGATGTTACAACTAGGGTATCATCAGAAATATCAAATTTTACAAGATTAGTGTTTCCATCCTTCGCCATAAGTGAAGCTCTTTCTATACAACCTAAAATTTCATTTCTGTTAACCGTAACTTTTAAATTATGCTCCTTAGGAATGATAGATTCATATTTAATAAAATCCCCCTCTAATAATCTAGAGATGACTTTAGTATTTCCAAAATTAAATAATATGTGATTCTTTGTAAATGTAATTTGCACAACATCATCAGTATCTTTAAGAATTTTAGAAACTTCATTAAGTGTTTTTCCTGGTATTACTGATTCCTTATTAGATTTACAATCCATGGATTCACTCTTTAAGGCTACTCTAAATCCATCTAGCGCAACCATATTTAGTTTATTTTCTTTAACTTGAAGTAATACCCCTGTCAATATAGGTCTTGTATCATCTTGAGCAATAGCAAAAATGGTTGATTTTATCATATTTTTTAAAGTTTTTTGAGATACAGATAGCACCACATCTTCTTCTATGCTCGGTAACGTTGGATATTCTTTTGGATTTAGGTATACTAATTGAACATTAGATTTTTGGCACTTTAGTTCTACCTCATTACTATTGATTTCAGTTATTTCAACTATATCGTTAGGTAGTTTCCTTATAATTTCGCCAAATATTTTAGAATCAAGAACCACTTCGCCTTCTTCTATAATATTGGCTGGTATTTTTGTTTCTATGCTAACTTCTATATCAGATCCAATTAACGTTAATAATCCATCTTTTGCAGATATATATATACCTTGAAGTATAGGCAATGTTGATTTACCTGTAATAGCTTTTTGAACATCTGAAATTGCTTCTTGTAATAAGCTTTTTTCTATTAAGAATTTCATAAAAAATCCTCCTCCTTATACACATATAAAATTACTATAAATAGCTTAGATAATTAAATAATATTTAGTAGTAGTAGTAGTAGGGGCTGTTGATTTGTTGATAAGTACTTCTAGGCTAATGATATCAACAATTTCTGTGTAAAATAAATTGTGGATAAACTAATTTTGAAATTCAGTAGTTATCCACAGTATTAAGAATATATTTTTTTTGAAAAGTAATCCACAATAAATCTTTTAATAATTAATAACAAATGTGATTAATTACTTTTGATTAATTCTTTTACTTAATTCAGCTATAGCTGATTGAAGGCTTTCATCTTTCTTTAGATTCTGAGAAATTTTTTCATATGCATGAATTACTGTAGTATGATCTCTACCGCCAAATTCTTCACCTATCTTGGGAAGAGAAGTATCTGTAAGCTTCCTTGAAAGGTACATAGCAATTTGTCTTGGAAAAGCAACATTTCTAGTTCTTCTTGCAGATTTGAAGTCATCTACCTTTAAGTTATAGTAACTAGAAACTATATCTTGAATTAATTCAATAGTAACTTGCCTTGAATTCCTGTTTGATATTATATCTTTTAGAGCTTCAGATGCTAAATCTACACTTATATCTTTATTTGTTAAAGAAGAGTAGGCAACTATTCTTATAAGAGCACCCTCTAGTTCTCTTATATTGGATTTAATTTGTGTAGCTATATATACCATAACTTCATTAGGAATATTTAAATTTTCTACATCAGCCTTCTTTTTTAGGATAGCAATTCTTGTTTCAAAGTCAGGTGGTTGTATATCAGCTATAAGTCCCCATTCAAATCTAGATCTTAACCTGTCTTCTAATGTAGGAATTTCCTTGGGAGGTCTATCGCTTGATAGGATTATTTGTTTATTAGCATCATGCAGAGCATTAAAGGTATGAAAGAACTCTTCTTGAGTAGATTCCTTACCGGCTATAAATTGAATATCGTCAATAAGAAGTACATCTACATTTCTGTATTTATTCCTAAATTCAACATTTTTATCATCTTTAATAGAATTAATAAGCTCATTTGTAAATTTTTCTGATGAAACATAAACTACTTTAGACTTTGAATTAACTGTTTGTATGTAACTCCCAATAGCATGCATTAAGTGTGTTTTTCCAAGTCCAACGCCTCCATAAATAAATAGCGGGTTATAAGCCTTAGCTGGAGACTCTGCTACAGCTAAAGAAGCTGCATGAGCAAATCTATTACTATTTCCTATGACGAAAGAATCAAAGGTATATTTAGGATTTAGGATTGCTGACATTTCATCATTTACAATTAAATTATGTTTATTATTTGTATGCTTAGAGGGTGATGTATCTAAATCAGAAGCTTCCTCAGAGCTGATAACAAAGTTTATTGAATATGATTTATTGCATGCTGCTTGAATAGAATTTTTTATTAGGTCTTTATATCTATTCTCTAGGATATCCTTAGTGAAGTCATTACGAACACCAAGAGTTATAGTTGAATCAGTCATTTTTAGTGGGTCAATACTTTTTATCCAAGTATTAAAACTTACTTCGGTGAGTTCAGCTTTAAGTATTTCTAAGGCTTTTTCCCAAATTTCATTTACATAGGTGTTCATTTTATATCCTCCTCTTAAAAAAGTTATATCTATAGTTAATAATAGAAAAGAGATAAAAATCCACAAGAGTATCAACAGAATAATAGATACATATAAAGTTGTTTACCATTGTTAAAATTTTTATTCACATGTTTATAATTTGTGTTTTAATAAATAGTAAATTATACTTACTAACAATATATAATTATAAGTTATACACAGGCAAAAGTCGTGAAAAACATTAAGATTTCATGTAAAAACACAAAAAAAATAGAAAAAATAAGAGTTATTCACAGAATAATCAACAGATTGTGTATAACTTGTTCGAAAAATAACTTATCAACATCCATACATAATGATATCAAAAGATTGCATGGTATTCAATAAGTTATCCACAAAAAAAATAGTTTTGTGGAACTTTTATTAACAAAGGTGTTTAAAAACACAAAAAAAAGACATATTAATAATGTTAGAAAATGTTATAAATAGTTATCTTGACATAAGAGTTACTTACATTTATAATCTAATAGTGAAACTTATAAAGTAGTGATAATTTAATTGCTATAAATGACATATAAGATGAAGGGGGTGCAAGCACATGTTTATGACTTACCAACCTAAAAAAAGACACAGAAAGAAAGAGCATGGATTCAGAAAAAGAATGAGTACTGCTTCTGGAAGAACTGTTCTTAAGAGAAGAAGACAAAAAGGAAGAAAAAAATTGACAGCATAAGGGCCGCTAATGTGGCCTTTTTCTGTAATTAAGAAAGAGAGCAACATAGAACTATGAAAGAAGAAAGGCTAAGAAAAAACCCTGAGTTTAGATTAGTATATAGAAGAGGGAAATCTTTATCTACATCTTTATTAGTGTTATATGTATTCAAAAACAATAAAGGAATTAATAGGGTAGGAATATCTGTAAGTAAAAAAGTAGGAAAGAGTGTAGTTCGTAGCAGAGTAAAGAGGCTTATAAGTGAAAGTGTTAGATTAAATAAACAAGGATTAAAGCAAGGGTATGATCTAGTCTTTGTTGCAAGAAGTGTTTCAAAGGATAAGAGTTATAAAGAAATTGAAAACTCGGTTAAATATTTATTTAAGAAATCAGGGCTTAATAATGTTGAAAAAAATATTACTATTAGTAATTAAATGTTATAGAAAATATATATCTCCTATGAAAGCGCCATGTTGCATATTTGAACCAAGCTGTTCCTTATATGCAATTCAAGCTATCGAAAAATATGGCGCAATCAAAGGAGGTTTTATGGCTATTAAGAGAATTTTACGGTGTCATCCTTACCATAGGGGAGGATATGACCCTGTTAAATAGAAAGTATTAGGAGGGGTTAATTTGAATTACTTATCTGGTATATTTGTAGAAGTATTTAAATCGGTTCATAATTTTGTCCAGTTAATTACAACAAATCCAGACATATCATTCGGTATTGCAATAATAATATTTACATTGCTTGCAAGAATATGTTTATTACCATTATCGCTAAAGCAAACTAAATCTACGGCTAAAATGAGTGCAATTCAGCCTGAAATTAAAAAGGTTCAAGAAAAGTATAAAAACGATCCTCAAAGACAGCAGACTGAAATAATGAAAGTATATAAAGAAAATAATGTGTCCATGTTTGGTGGATGTTTACCAATGCTTATTCAGTTTCCAATTATGATAGCATTGTTTTATGTATTTAAATCAATAGATTATCAAGGAGCTGGATTTTTATGGATGCCAGATTTAGCACAAAAAGATCCAACAATGATATTACCAATAGTTTCAGGTTTAACAACATATTTTTCTAGTAAGGCTATGCAACCTGCTACTGGAGATGCAGCTAAACAAACTAATATGATGAATATTGGTATGTCAATTTTCTTTGGATTTATGTCATTACAATTTCCAGGAGCATTAGTACTTTACTGGACAGTAGGAAACTTAATCCAAATGGCACAATCTTTAATATTAAATAAAATTTATAAAAAGCCTAGTACTAAATCGGCATAATAAAATCATTTTATTATTGGAAGGGCGGTATCTAAAGCATGAAAAGTATTGAAATAATTGGTAGGACTGCTGAAGAAGCTATACAGAATGCCTTAAGAGAATTAAATGTTACAGAAGAAAAAGTTACCATAGAAGTATTAGAAGAAGGTAGTAAAGGATTTTTAAATATAATAGGGGTTAAGCCAGCAAAAGTTAAGGTGACACTAAAGAGAGATTATATAGGTGATGCTAAAAATTTCTTAAGAGAGATTCTTAATGCTATGAATGTAAAAGCTGAGATTCATATAAAAGAAGAAAATAATGAAATAAATATTAATTTAGTAGGGCCTAATATGGGGGTATTAATAGGGTATAGAGGAGAAACTTTAGACTCTCTTCAATACTTACTGAGCTTAGTGGTTAATAAGAATCATGATGAAACATACAAGAGAGTAATTCTTGATACTGTTAATTATAGACAAAACAGACAGGAAACACTTAAAAAATTGGCACTTAAAATGGGAGATAAGGTAAGAATTAATGGAAAGACTTTAAAATTAGAACCTATGAACCCATATGAAAGAAGAGTTATTCATTCAACTTTGCAAAACAATGCATATGTAACTACCCATAGTGAGGGTGATGAGCCTTATAGAAGAGTAGTTATTGAATTAAAGAAAGCCTAGCGGCTTTCTTTTTATATTTTCAAGTAGTGTGATACAATAGTGATTTGTGGGTACAATTTATATTAAGTTATGTTGTAATATAAAAAAGGAGGGACTAACATGAAGGATTTTGATACAATAGGTGCTATATCAACAAGTATAGGAGAAGGTGGCATTGCCATTGTAAGAATTTCTGGAGATAAAGCTAAAGATGTTGTTGAGAAAATATTTCAAGCTAAAAATGGTCAATCAATTAAAGATATGAAAAGTTATACCATGAAATATGGGTATATAATAGATGAAAATAATAATCACATTGATGAGGTTATAGTTTCTTTTATGAAGGGACCTAGAAGTTTTACAGCAGAGGATACTATAGAAATAAATTGTCATGGTGGGGTAGTTGCTACAAACAAGGTTTTAGAACAGGTTATAAAGCAAGGGGTTAGGATTGCTGAACCAGGAGAATTTACTAAAAGAGCTTTTTTAAATGGGAGAATAGATTTATCGCAGGCTGAAGCTGTGATTGATATAATTAATGCTAAAACTGATTTAAGTATGAAGTCAGCATTAATGCAAAGTGAAGGATTAATTTCCAAGGAAATTCGGGTATTAAGAGAAAAGTTATTATCAACAATTGCACATATAGAGGCTACTGTAGATTACCCAGAAGATGATTTAGAAGAAGTAACATCTGAAATGGCTATAAGGGATTTAGATATAATAAAAAAAGAAATAAAAGAGTTTATAGAAACTGCTGAAGAAGGAAAAATATTAAGAGAAGGATTAAGTACCGTAATTGTAGGTAAGCCTAATGTAGGAAAATCATCGCTTTTAAATGCATTGACTAAAGAAAATAGAGCTATAGTTACAGATATACCTGGCACTACAAGAGATGTTATAGAGGAATATATAAATATTTCTGGAATTCCAATAAAGATTATTGATACTGCAGGAATAAGAGAAACAGATGATGTAGTAGAGAAAATAGGTGTAGAAAGATCAAGAGCTAAAATTAATGATGCGGATTTAATTATTCTTATATTAGATTCTAGCAATGAGTTAACTGAGGAAGATAAGGAAATTATTAATCATATAAGTAATAAAAAATATATGATATTATTAAACAAGAGTGATTTAAATAGCAAAATTACTCAGAAGGATTTAGAAAATATTAATTGTACCAATATATATAGTATTTCAGCTAAAACAGGTGAAGGTATAGATGAGGTTAGGACAGCTATTAAAGATATGTTCTTCAAAGGAGATATTAGTACTAACAATGTTATAATAACTAATACAAGGCATAAAGAAGCTCTTTTAAGAGCTTATGAATGCATTGAGAGTGCTATAAATACTTTAAATTATACTTTTGCTATTGACCTTGCATCTATTGATATTAGAAATGCTTGGACATTTTTAGGTGAGATTACAGGAGATTCATTAGAAGAAAATATTATAGATAAAATATTTAAAGATTTTTGTCTAGGTAAATAGAGGTGAAATAATGAAATACTTAGCAGGAGATTATGATGTAGTTGTAGTAGGAGCTGGTCATGCTGGTTGTGAGGCTGCTTTAGCTACGGCTAGAATGGGATTAAAAACTTTAATGTGTACACTTAATCTTGATAGTTTAGCGCTTATGCCATGTAACCCTAATATTGGGGGTACCGCAAAGGGTCATTTAGTTAGAGAGGTTGATGCATTAGGTGGAGAGATGGGAAGAAATATAGATGATACTTACATTCAGTCTAGAATGCTTAACATATCTAAAGGTCCAGCAGTTCATTCACTTAGAGCTCAAGCAGATAAAAAGAGATACTCTGAAAGAATGAAACATGTGATAGAGACAGAGCCTAATTTAGATTTAAAACAACTTGAGGTTGTAAGTATTGATGCACCAAACAACGTAGTTAAAGGTATTCTAACTAAGTATGGAGCTTACTTTAATTGTAAATCAGTTATTTTAACAAGCGGTACTTATTTGAAATCACAGGTAATAATAGGTGAAGTAGTGGTAAATGAAGGACCTAGTGGATTATTTCCGGCTAATGAGTTATCTAAATCATTAATAGATTTAGGGATTACATTAAGAAGGTTTAAGACAGGAACACCAGCAAGAATTAATGCTAGATCAGTAGATTTTTCTAAAATGGAAGAGCAAAAGGGTGATAAAGATGTAGTTCCATTTTCATTTATGAGTGGAGATATACAAAGATCACAGATATCTTGTTATCTAACTTATACCAATAGTAAAACCCATGATGTAATATTAAAAAATATAGATAGATCACCACTTTATAATGGATCGATAAAAAGTACAGGACCAAGATATTGTCCATCCATTGAAGATAAAGTAATGAGATTTAGAGATAAAGAAAGACATCAATTGTTTATAGAACCAGAAGGAGAAAGTACTGAAGAAATGTATGTTCAAGGAATGAGTAGTTCTCTTCCAGAGGATGTACAATTAGAGTTTTTAAGAACAATAGAAGGACTTGAAAATGTAGAGGTAATGAGAACTGGGTATGCAATAGAATATGATTGCATAGATCCTACACAATTAAAATTATCATTAGAGTTTAAGCATATAGATGGATTATTTTCAGCAGGACAGGTAAATGGAAGTTCTGGTTATGAAGAAGCAGCAGGACAAGGAATTCTTGCAGGAATAAATGCATCTCTTAAAATTAAAGGAAAGGAGCATTTAATTTTAAAAAGATCTGATGCTTATATAGGAGTTTTAGTAGATGATTTAGTTACAAAAGGAACCAATGAACCTTATAGAATGATGACTTCAAGGTCTGAATATAGACTTTTACTAAGACAAGATAATGCTGATTTAAGGTTAACGGAAATTGGTTATCAAGTTGGATTAGTTAAAGATGAAAGATATAAGGCGTTCATTAAGAAAAAAGAGGATATAGATGCAGAAATAGAAAGATTGAAAAATCTTCAAATAACAGGTAAAAAAGAAGTAAATGAATTTTTATTTAAAATGGGTTCTGCAGAACTAAAAAAACCCACTTCATTATATGAATTAATTAAACGTTCAGAATTAGACTATTACAATATTAAGGGTCTAGATCCGGAAAGAAAAGAACTTAGTAGACAAGTTACGGAGCAAGTTAATATAGTATCTAAGTATGAAGGCTATATAACAAAGCAATTAGAACAAATTAGTCAATTTACTAAATATGAAAATAAATTTATACCAGAAGATTTAGACTATAATGAAGTTAAAGGATTAAGGACAGAGGCTATTCAAAAATTAGATTCAATAAAACCTGTAAATATAGGTCAAGCATCTAGAATTTCTGGAGTATCTCCAGCAGATATAAATGTTCTATTAATATTTCTTGAGCAAAGAAGAAGAAGCTTACAAATAAATAATTAATATATAATATTTAAGAATTAAAAAAATAAGTATTTATTAATACCTACTAATTATTTAGGTTTATAATTAGTAGGTATTAGTTTAAAATAGAAATATATACATAAAATTTTATTAAAACATATAAAACTTAATTATACGGAGGATTAAAATGGAGTATTTTGATATGTTGAAAGAAGCTTGTGAGAATGAAGGATTAATATTTGATGAAACAATGTATAATAACTTTATTCAATATAAGGCATTAATTAAAGAGTGGAATGAAAAAATTAATTTAACAGCAATAACAGAAGATGAGGAAATTATAAAAAAGCACTTCATTGATTCTATTAAAGTATTTGAATATCCATATGTAAAAGAAGCTACGAAAATTATAGATATAGGAACAGGAGGAGGGTTTCCAGGGATTCCTATGAAAATAGTAAAGCCCGAGTCTTCTATGGTGCTTTTAGATTCTTTAAATAAAAGAATAAATTTTTTAAATGAAGTTATTGATAAATTAGAGTTAAAAGATATTAAAACAATTCATGGTAGAGCAGAGGACTTTGCACAAAAGGCAGAATACAGAGAAGAATTCGATTTAGCTGTATCTAGAGCTGTTGCAAATTTAACGGTTTTATTAGAGCTATGTTTACCTTTCGTAAAGGTTGGTGGATATTTTGTAGCATTAAAAGGACCGGCTATAGAAGATGAAATAAAAGATTCTAAAGTAGCACTTAAAGTATTAGGTGGGCATATTCAAGAAATAATAGAGGTTAATATTGCAGGTAGTGATCTTAAACATAATTTGTTAGTTATAAAAAAGATTAAAGATACACCAAAAAAGTATCCAAGAAAAGCTGGAATAGTAAATAAAAATCCTATAAAATAAATTTCTAGAAATATTTATATTAATTGTTAAATATAAAGAGGAATTTTGAGATTAATATAGAATTTTAATTAAAGATAAGGAATTTCATAAAGGATGGTATAAAATGGAAAATACTATTAATTATATAGCGGTTGATTCAATAAGTCCTAACCTTTATCAGCCAAGAAAAGTATTTGATGAAGAGTCAATACAAGAGCTTGCACAATCAATAAAGGTTTATGGGATAATTCAACCTTTATCAGTTAGAAAAATAGATGAGAATAATTATGAGCTAATCGCAGGAGAAAGAAGATTAAGAGCAGCTAAAGAAGCTGGATTATCAAAAGTCCCAGCTATAATAGCTAATATTAATGATAAGGATTCTGCTGCAATTGCATTATTAGAAAATTTGCAAAGAGAAGATTTAAATTTCTATGAAGAAGCGTTAGCATATCATAATTTAATTAAAGTACATTCTTACACTCAGGAGCAATTATCTGAGGTTATAGGTAAGAAGCAATCTACAATAGCAAATAAGCTTAGAATTTTAAAGTTAGATGAAAAAATAATTAGTACAATAATCGACAATAAATTGACAGAGAGACATGCTAGAGCATTATTAAAAATACCACCTGATGAGTTACGTAATGAAGTATTAGAAATTGTAATAAAAAATGGGCTAAATGTTAAAAAAACAGAAGAACTTATAGATAGGGAATTACTTAAATTAGCTCATACTGAAGTTGCATCAGATGGTAAAAAGAGAATAAAAGGATCATTTAGTCCAGCTATATATATTAACACTGTAAAGCAAGTTTTTGATAAATATGGGGTGGAAGCTAAATATAGATCCAAGGAATTAGATGATAGTATACAAGTTACTATAACAATAAAAAAGAAATAATATTTTTATAATACTTTTATAAAAGACTACAAAATGTTTCACGTGAAACATTTTGTAGTCTTTTATTGAACAATTAATTTTATATAATTAAAGTTAGTTTGAATAAATGAAATTTCAACAAATTTATGAATCGAAGTACTTATATGAAAAATGTACAATAAATTTATACAATATCATTATCAATAGTATCTAAAATAGTAAATTAATCTAAATATGTTGATAAAAAAATAAATACTTATTAATTTATGTAATAATTACTTTAAATAAAATCTGTATCAATATATAATATAAATACATAGGTAAAATAAATTTATAATGATTAAAATTATTAGTAATATAAAGTTTCTAATGTATAGTAATTTAAAACAAAACCTACGATAGATAAGGGGGGAGAATATGAAGGTAATATGTATTTTCAATCAAAAAGGGGGAGTTGGAAAAACAACTACTAATATAAATTTATGCTCATATTTAGCAATGAATGGATATAAAGTTCTGTCTATAGACATAGATCCTCAAGGAAATACAACTAGTGGTATAGGATTAGATAAAAGAAAAATACATTGTTCTATGTATGATGTTTTAACAAGTAATGTTTCATTGAAAGAAATTATCAAAAAAAGTGAAATAGTAGATAACTTCTATATTGCACCTTCAACTATGACTCTAGCAGCAGCTGAAGTTGAAGTTATAAGTCAGGATCAAAGAGAAAAAGTTTTAAAAAATAAAATTGATGAAATAAAAGATGACTATGACTATATATTTATAGATTGTCCACCATCGTTAGGTGTATTAACTATTAATGCGTTAACAGCATCTGACTCAGTTTTGATACCAATCCAATGTGAATTTTATGCTCTTGAAGGTGTAGGACAATTGATGAGTACTATACAATTAATTAAGAGATATTTAAATACTGATCTTGAAATTGAAGGTGTAATCATGAGTATGTATGATAGTCGAACTAGATTATGTAATGAAGTAGTTGAAGAAATTAAAAAATACTTTAATGATAAGGTATATGATACTTTCATACCAAGAAATGTTAAATTAGCAGAGTCCCCTAGTTTTGGACTTCCTATCATGCTATATGATGATAAATGTAAGGGATCAGAAGCATTTGAAGCTTTAACGGAGGAGTTTATTAGTAGACAAGGAGGAAAATAGCATGAAGAAAACAGGAGTTTTAGGAAAAGGATTATCTTCATTAATTCCTGAAAATGACTTTCAGGATAGTAATAATGAACAGGTTATAAGTATAGACATAAATTTAATTAAGCCTAATAAGGATCAGCCGAGAAAGCATTTTGATAATGAAAAGTTAATAGAATTAGCGAATTCTATTAAGGAGCATGGTATAATACAACCTATTGTAGTAAGAAAAGAAAATCAGTTTTATGTAATAATTGCAGGTGAACGTAGATGGAGAGCAGCAAAATTATTAAATTTAAAAGAAGTACCAATAATTATTAAGGAATTGTCTGATGTAGAAGTTGTACAAATTTCTTTAATAGAAAATATAATTAGAGAAGATTTAAACCCTATAGAGGAAGCTACAGCATATAATAAGTTATTAAATGATTTTAATTTAACTCAAGAAGAAATAAGTAAACAGGTTTCAAAATCTAGAAGTGCTATTGCTAATTCATTAAGATTACTAAATCTCGATGAAAGAATACAGGGGTATTTAATTGAGGGTGTTTTATCAGAAGGACATGGAAGAGCAATATTAGCATTAGAAAATAAAGAAGATCAATATGTAGTTGCTCAGAAAGTTATTGATGAAAACCTAAATGTTAGACAAACTGAATTACTAGTTAGAAGTTATTATAAAGATGATAATAATAAATATAAAAAAATAAATAATAAATCAGAAAATGATATATATTACAAAGACATAAGAACAAAATTAGAAAATCATTTTAATACAAAAGTATGTATAAGTAATAATTCTAAAAATAAAGGAAAAATAGAAATAGAATATTATTCTCCAGAAGATTTACAAAGAATAATAGAAATTTTAAATATATAATGTTTCACGTGAAACATTTTTAGAGAGGATGAATGTTTTTGGAACAAATTATAGAATTTCTCAATGAATATAATGTATTTATAACTATAGGATTAATAATATTAGTATTCATATTAATCATTATTTTGATAATATCACTAGTATCAACAAGTAAGATGAAAGATAGATATAGAAAAATTATGAAGGGGACTAATAATAAAAATTTAGAAGAATTATTAGTAAGCTCATTAGATAAAATTGACAATATGGAAGAAGTAACAAATGAAGTTAAGGATATGTGTAATAAAACATCTAACAAAGTTTCATCTTGTGTTCAAAAGGTTGCAATGCAAAGATATAAAGCTTTTGAGGATATTGGAAGTGATTTAAGTTACTCCATTGCTCTTTTAGATGGAAAAAATAATGGTGTAATAATAACTAGTATTTATTCAAGAAATGAAAGTATTACATATGCAAAACCTATTGATGATGGGATATCTAGATATGATTTATCGCAAGAAGAAAATAATGTTCTTCATCAAGCTGTCAATACTAATAAGGAATAGATTTAACAAAATAGATGAGCTATAGTAATATAACTCATCTATTTTGTTAGATTTATATTTAGTATTTACCTGTATAAGTATTAGATATTGTGGTAACTGGATATAAAAAATAAAGTAACAAGATTATAACTTATGTTTTTTAACTTGATATAAAGTAATGCAAATAAGAATAATTCATTTTAGGTAGAACAGTTAATTATATCGAGGTGGATAATTAAGTTTAGCATAAAACGAAGTATTTATATATTAAACAAGTAAAAAGAGATAATAAATGTTTCACGTGAAACATTTATTATCTCTTTTTGTAAGTTCTAATCTGCATCTAAAACCTTAGGAATATATTTATTGTTAACCTTGGAGGAAGATTTACGTCCACCTATAGTTTTTATTATAGAATGGTATATTCCTGAAGAGATTACTTCAGCTAATTTCATTACAATATATAATCGAGTATTTTGAAGCACCATAAATTCTAAAGAGCCAGATATATTAACAATTCCAACAATACTTAAATCACCAACAGAAGGTAAATTTTTATTTAGAGCGGCTCCAGGATAAAGAGGTTTAGATTCAATTATAACTTTACCTACATTTTGAAGGCCTCCAAGAGAAGCATCTATAGCTATTATATATGGATTATTATGATTCTTAAGTATTAAATCATTGGTTTCAGAAATATTTTTGGCATGCACAGGGTTTTCTAGATTTCCATAGATAAACACCTTATCTCTAACTAAAAATTTAAGTTTATAACCTACAAGTGGACCTAAGCTATCACCTGTAGATCTGTCTGTACCTATGCATAAGATAACAATATCTCTATTATCTTTAATTACTTTGGTTAGTTCTTCTGAAAGAATTTCTCTTATGTCATATATAGAATTATCAGATAAAGCATCGAAAATAACTTTTTCCACCATGAGTAACACCCTCCTATATTAGAAAGTATTACCATGTAGATAAATTTAATACATCTATTATTAATTCATTACAATTTTTTAATAGAAGAATTTATACTACACAAGATATAATCTATATCTTTATCATCATTAAAATATCCAAAACTAAAACGCAAAGTTCCATTAGGATATGTTCCAATAGTTTTATGAGCTAATGGAGCACAATGGAGACCAGTTCTAGTTATAATATTATATTGAGAGTCAAGAATAAATCCAAGTTCACTGTTATCAATTTTAGAAGAGTTTACAGATATAGTTGAAGTTCTATTTTCAGTATTTAGATGTCCATAAACTTTCATTGTAGATATATTTAATATACCATCAATGAACTTTTGTGTTAGATAATCTTCATGATCTTTAATTGTAGATAATCCTTCATTTTGGATAAAGGTTATTCCAGATAGAAGACCTGCAATACCAGGTGCATTAATAGTACCACTTTCAAATTTATCAGGTAAGAAGTTGGGTTGAATTATGTCTGATGAAACACTTCCTGTACCACCAACAATTAATGGAGAACAAATATCATTCATTTCATCATCTATGATAAAGCCACCTATACCTTGAGGACCTAATAAACTTTTATGTCCAGTAAAGGCTAAAGCATTGCAGTTTAATTTTTGAAAATTTAAATCAAGAACGCCAGCTGTTTGAGCAGTATCTATAATGAAAAATATATTACTTCCCTTGCAAATTTGTCCGATTTTTTCTAGAGGTTGAATAGTACCAATTATATTAGAGCCATGAGAAAGGGTTACAAGTTTAGTATTATGCTTGATTTTACTTTGAAAATCATCAATATCAATTTCACCTAATTTATTACATTGAATTATATCTAATTCAATTATTCCTTTAGATTTTAATTCATTTAATGTTCTAAGGGTACTGTTATGATCCATGGAAGATGTTATAACATGCCATCCAGGTTTAACTATACCTTTAATTAAAATGTTTAAGGACATAGTAATATTAGATGTAAATATTACATTTTTAGTATCAGGAAAATTAAAAAAATCACATAAGGCATTTCTACATTGGAATATAACTTTATTTCCTTTTAGAGATGAAGTAGATGCACCTCTTCCAGGATTACCGCCTATATTTCTCATATAATTTAGTATATCATTATAAACACAATCTGGTTTAGGAAAAGATGTGGCTGCATTATCTGCATAAATTTGCATAGTATTACCTCCTAGGTTGAATTTATCATATTTAGATATATAATAAGTAAAATTTATATATTATAAATTTAGATATGATATATTCTATAGATTTGATATAATTAGTATGTTAATAAAGATTGTATTATAGTAAGTTGGTATAACACAATAATACAACATTATAATAAATATATACAATATCATATTATTATATTAAGTAGAACATATTAATTAATAGATATTAACTAAATATTATTATCAAATAATATTTAATAGGGGGAAAATATTATGGAAAATATTAGAAATGAAATTGACTGTAGAGGATTAAATTGCCCAATTCCAGTAGTAAATACAAAAAAATATTTTGATGCTTTAGAAAGTGGTATAGGAGTAACTGTTGTAGATAATGAGGTTGCCAAAAATAATGTGGTTAAATTTGCTCAAGGAAATGGATTTGAATATGAAATAGAAGAAAGAGAAGGCAATATATACTATATAACAATTATAAAGGGAGAAGTTACAGTAGAAGAATTAAATCTAAAAAATTCTAAAGAAAAAGAAGAGACTTTTACTATTGTTGTAGGTTCAGATAAATTGGGAAATGGAGATGATGAACTTGGAACAGCTCTTATAAAGAGTTATTTATTTGCACTTTCGGAGGCTGAAGTTATACCAACCAATTTAGTATTCTTAAATGCAGGGGTAAAGTTAGTAGTTGAAGGAGCACTTACCCTTGATAGTTTAAAAAGATTAGTAGAGAGAGGTGTAAATGTACAAAGCTGTGGTCTTTGTTTAGATTTTTATGGATTAAAGGAAAATCTTGCAGTTGGAGAAATTAGTAATATGTATGCAATAATTGAAATGATGAATAAAGGAAAAACTATAAAGTTATAAGAAATAGTGCTAGGAGATATATGAAATGAAAGAATTTTTAATTGTAACTTTCAATAATACTCATGAAGCCATGAAAGCTGAATCAGTATGTATTAACGAAAAGCTTAAGGTTACTATGATGCCAACACCAACATATATAACAAAAAGTTGTGGAATAAGCTTAAAGGCGGATATTGGTATTGTAGATAGCTTAAAAGAGATAATAAAAGATAAAAAGATGGAGTTCAAAACTATTTATCAATTTACTGATAGTAAGTTAATAGAGTTAAATATTGACTAACATAATATGAGATGGTAAAAAATAAGTATAAAACAATATAGTTTATTGATATAAATATTTGGAAACAATGATATAGGAGAAGAATATGAAAGAATTTGAATTAAATGATATTGTAGAAACTAAAAAAACACATCCATGTGGTAGTAATAAGTGGGAAATAATTAGAATGGGTGCAGATATAAAAATTAGATGCACCGGATGTGATAGAATTGTTATGATTCCTAGAAGTAAATTTGAAAAGAGTGTAAAGAAAATTCTTAAGAATGAGGGAAAATAAGATAACAATATTGACTTAATAGTTTTACTATGATATAATTTGATGATGTAATCCCTGCTGTGAAAATCACAGCCGTTAGTCCGGGGGGAGGAGGTGAAACTAATGAGAGCATATGAAACTATATTCATATTACACCCATCATTAGACGAGGAGGCTGTTAAAGCTAACGTTGAAAAATTTAAAGGTGTAATAGAGAACAATGGTGGAGAAGTTGAAAGCGTTGACGTTTGGGGTAGAAGAAAGCTAGCTTATGAAATCGCTAAAGTTAACGAGGGTGTATACACATTAATCAACTTCAAAGCTGACGCTGAATTACCTAAAGAATTAGACAGAGTATTCAGAATTACAGATGGTGTTATAAGACATATTATAATCAATCCAGAAAGCAAGTAGGTGGTATTAATGAATAAGGTTGTTTTAATCGGAAGATTAACCAAAGACCCAGAGTTAAAATTTACTCCAGGTACAGGTACAGCTGTAGCCACATTTACAATTGCAGTTAATAGAAGATTTAAGAAGGAAGGTCAACCGGATGCTGATTTTATACCTGTAGTAGTATGGGGTAAACAGGCTGAAAGTACTGCTAATTACATGAGTAAAGGTAAACTTTTAAGTGTAGCTGGTAGAATTGAAACTCGTTCTTATGAAGCTAAAGACGGTGGAAGAAGATATGTTACTGAAGTAGTAGCTGATGAAGTAAGTTTCCTTGAATGGGGTGGCAATAAAACATCAGGAATGAATACTGGAGCTGTTTCTCACAATGATTCATCAATACCAACAGATTACTTTGGTGGAGGAGATATGACTCCGATTGATGATGGTGAGGATATGCCATTTTAATAATTAGGTAAGGAGGTAAGAGCAATGGCTTATGATAGAAACGATAAGAATGATAGAAGAAAAGGCGGAAATAGAAAAAGAGCTAAGAGAAAAGTATGTGCTTTTTGTATGGATAAAGCAACTTCTATAGATTATAAAGATATCAATAAATTAAGAAAGTATGTTACAGAAAAGGGTAAAATATTACCAAGAAGAATTTCTGGAAACTGTGCTAAACACCAAAGAATGCTAACTGTAGCTATTAAGAGAGCTAGAAACATAGCATTATTACCATTCACAACTGAATAGTAATAATTTATTTGGTAAAACAAACATATAATTAATAAAAACTAGTGAATCACTGTTATTCACTAGTTTTTTATTTTAATCTCAGAATAACTGTGAAATAAAGGTAAATATACCTATAATCATGTTGCATAAATATTAAAAAAAATTTACAATAGACTTATAGCCTAAAGAAAGGATGATTCTTATGAGACGAGAAGAGTTTAATATTATGTCCAATATAAAGATAATAGAAGGACTAAAGGCAGAATTAGTTTGTATTGTAGGTGATTTTTTTAAATTATTAAGTAAAGGGAGTAATATAGCACAAGATGCAATTTTAGATTGTATATCAGGAGCAATAATAATATTATATATTTTAGCAGAAAAATTAGGATATTCTCATTTAGCAATTGATGAAACTATGAAGAAAAAATTAAAGGTTGGTATAGTAGAAGGTGATCCTCTTGAGAAAAATGGAAAAGAGCTTAGTAAGCTTTATGACCATATAAGAGAAAGGAATTAGAAGGAGGATGTTATGGAACAAAAGATTAATACAAAAAATTTAATAGAAACTGCGTTGATGACAGGTATTATAACTATAATAAGCATTAGTGCATCATACATTTTATTGTTTTATATAATAGGTTTAATATTGTTGCCAATTTTAGTAGCTCTTATTTATTATAGGAATGGAATGAAGTATTCAATAGGAACTGCATTAATAAGCACAATATTAGTAGCTATATTTCTCAATCCTATTTTGGCTATAACTTCAGGTATGTCTTATGGGATAATAGGTGCGGTCTTAGGTCACTGCTTAAAAAATCAAAAGAAAACATATAATATGTTAATAACCTTGATTATAGCATGTATAATATCAATGCTGGTTGAAGTATGGTTAACTAGTAGGCTTGTTAGTAATATAAGTGTAATTCAATTTATTAATGATAAATTGAACACATATATACATGAATTTAAGACATATATAACTCAAACTAAAGAAATTTATAGTAACATGGGTATGAATGCTACTCAACTACAAATGTTTGAACAGATAGAATCTATCTTTACAGTTGATCTCTTAGCTATGTTGATACCAACTGTATTATTTATAGCTTCCTTTATACAAGCATATTCAACCATATTATTTACACATTTGATATTTAGAAAACTTAAATATAAAGAAGTAAAATACTTAAGGTTTTCAGAGTTTTATGTATCTAATCTAGTTGGAGCTGCATTAATTGCTGTTATTAGCATATGTGCAATAGTAGGAAGTCGGGGAATTACAGGGGGGTTATTTTTATATAATGCTATTTTGATGTTAACAATTATGATATTAGCTGTGAACGGAGCAGCTGTAACTGATTATTATTTTAGAAAGAAACTAGGAATGCCTAAGGCAATGAGAATACTTTTAGTAATTCTATTGTTTATAATAGGATCATCTAAGATTTTAGGAATAGTAGGTTTTGTAGAAATGATGTTAGATTTTAGAAAGCTGGATCCATATAGAATCAGAAAGGCGTAATATATGAGTAAAGAGAATTTTAAAGAAATGCTATTTAATTTTATAAAAAGTAAAATAGTTATAACTATTTTAGTTATATTATTAGTAGTGTTTTTTATAAAGGATATGTTAATTATTTCAAATATACTACTTCTAATATATGCAGCCGCTCTTTTGTATATTATATTTGATAATAGCAAGAAAGATAATTTTTCTAACAAAATTGAAAATATAATACACAAAGTTGATACTGTTAAGTCTACGGCATTTTCTAAGGTGCATTTTCCAACTATGTTTTTATTAGAAAATGGAGAGGTAATATGGTATAACGAAAGTTTAGCTTTAAGATTAGAAAATAATGATATAGTAGGTAAAAATATAAAAGAAATAATTAAAGAGTTCAATATAAAATTAGCATTAGAAGGAAAAAGATCAGAGTATAAAAATGTTGTTTTTAAGGATAGAATTTATGATATTTATATAAGTATTATTCAAGATTATGAAATTAATGAAGATAATAATCTTATAGTAATTTCTTTTGATGATATTACAGATAATGTTAATTTGATAAATCAAATTAATAATGCTAAAGAAAGTGTAATGCTCATAGAGGTAGATAATCTTGATGAGGTTATTAAGACTACAGAAGAAGATTTAAGACCACAGCTTATAGCAGACATAGATAGAACTATAAATAACTATGCTAATAGCCTAAAAGCGTTAATAAGAAAATATTCATCAAATAAATATGTATTAACAACTAAAGATGCTAATATAGAAACTGAGATGAATAAAAAATTTGATATACTAGATACAATTAGAGAAGTAAGCAGTGGAAATAAACTTACAGTTACTCTAAGCATTGGAGTGGGTAGAGGTGGAGAAAATCCAGCTCAAAATCATGAATTTGCCACTATAGCAAAGGATTTGGCTCTTGGAAGAGGTGGAGATCAATGTGTAGTCAAGAGCTTTGAAAAAGTATCTTTTTATGGTGGAAAAACTAAAGAAGTCGAAAAAAGGACTAAGGTTAGAGCTAGGGTAATTGGTCATGCACTTTTAGAACTGATAAATGAAAGTAGCAATGTAATTATAATGGGACATCACAATCCAGATATGGATTGCTTGGGAGCAGCAATAGGAATGTATAGTACCATACGTTCTTTAAATAAGGAATGTTATATAGTTATGGATGATCCTCATGATGCTGTGCAGTATATGTTGGACAGATTAGATGATGATGATAACTATAAAGATACATTTATAAATATAAATGCAGTTAAAAATATTAAAAATGATAAAAGTTTATTAATATTAGTTGATGTTCATAATGAAAGTTACGTACTTTCTATGGAGGTAGTAGATTACTTCAGTAGAATAGTGATTATAGATCATCACAGGAAAACAAAAGACTTTATACAAGGTACAATGTTAAGTTATGTGGAAACCTATGCATCATCAACATCAGAATTAATAACAGAATTAATTCAGTATATGGTTGAAAAACCAAAATTGAGAGAAGTAGAAGCGGTAGCTCTATTAGCAGGTATTTGTCTAGATACTAAAAATTTCTGTTTTAAAACTGGAGTTAGAACCTTTGAAGCAGCAGCATTTTTACGAAGGCTAGGTGCTGATACTGTAGATGTAAAAAGAATTTTTAGTGAAGCTTTAGATATTTACATAACAAGAGCAGATATAATAAAAACTGCAAAGGTTAAAAGTGGAATAGCTGTAGCGAAATGTCCACCAGAAATATCAAATTCTGTATTACCAGCACAAGCAGCGGATGAATTGCTAAATATTACAGGTATTCAAGCATCCTTTGTTATTGCTAAAATAGAGGAGGGCACTTATATAAGTGGAAGATCCTTAGGTGAAATAAATGTTCAGGTAATATTGGAATATTTAGGTGGTGGAGGACATTTAACAATGGCAGCTGCTAGAATTAAAGATTCTAATCAAGATGAGGCAGAAGAATTATTAAATGATGCTATAGAAAAATACTTAAGGAAGGGTGAATAATAATGAAAGTTATTTTATTACAAGATGTAAAATCAGTTGGAAAAAAAGGAGAGGTTGTTAATGCCTCCGATGGGTATGCAAGAAATTTCTTGTTTCCTAAGAAATTAGCACAAGAGGCAAATGATGTTAACATGCATATTTTAAATAAGAAAAATGAAGCTGATAGAAAGAAGAAATTAGCTGAAATAGAGGAAGCTCAAAAAGTTGCAAATGAACTTAAGGATAAAGAAGTAATTATCTATGCTAAGTCAGGAGACAATGGTAGATTATTTGGAGCTATAACCACAAAAGATATTTCTCAGGAAATGGAAAAACAATTAAATATAACAATAGATAAGAAAAAAATAATAGTTAATACTATTAAAACTATGGGATTATATGATGTAGAAGTAAAGTTATATCCTGAGATATCAACTAAAATAAAGGTTATTATAAAAGAACAACAATAGATTTTAAAAACCGAGGGGAGGAAAGCATAGAAGGTATAAAAGTCCTTCTATGCTAATAATTTTGAATATAAATTCAGTTGATAAAATAAATAATTTTAGCTTAGAAGAAGAATTAACTATGGAAGTAGAAATAGAAGTTTTAGAAGAAGTTATGTACAAGCTTTTAGATGAAGGCACTATTAGAGGTAGAGCAGTAAAGTTTAAGGTTCAAAAGCATTTAAATAGTAAAGATATGTATAGAAAACTTTATGCTATAAATAAAATAGTTACTAATGGAAAAGGAATTAGTGTTCCACCAAGTGATAATAATATAGAAGAAATTTTAAAAGAAACTAGCCTAGAAATAAGTGAACTTCTAGCTAAAAGATATGTACAAAATAAATTAGATGCAGAAGTGGAAAAGCAAATTATAGAAAAACAGGACAAGTATATAGATGAGGTAAGACTAGGAATCATAAAGAAACAAAGAGGACCAGAGAATAGTAAGACATTAAAGAAATATGCAGAGTTTGAATGTTTAGATTCAAAGCATTTAACTCAAAACATTATGAGTATGCTTAGACCTGATAGTTTTTCAGAAATAATTGGGCAAGAGAGAGCTATTAAATCTTTAATATCTAAGATGGCATCTCCATATCCACAACATATAATTTTATACGGACCACCAGGAGTGGGTAAGACTACAGCAGCTAGGATTGCGCTTGAAGAAGTTAAGAAATTAAAGCATACGCCATATGATAAGGATGCAAAGTTTGTAGAAGTAGATGGAACCACATTAAGATGGGATCCAAGAGAGATATCAAATCCTTTATTAGGTTCAGTACATGATCCTATATATCAAGGTTCAAAGAGAGATTTAGCTGAAAGTGGTACTCCAGAACCAAAGACTGGACTAGTTACAGAAGCACATGGAGGAGTTTTATTTATAGACGAAATAGGTGAATTAGATTATACTCTTCAAAATAAATTATTAAAAGTTTTAGAAGATAAAAGAGTTGAGTTTTCATCATCATATTATGATCCAGATGATGAAAGTACACCTAAATATATTAAGTATTTATTTGACAATGGTGCTCCAGCTGATTTCGTTCTAATAGGCGCTACTACTAGAGAGCCAAGTGAGATTAATCCAGCATTAAGATCAAGGTGTACTGAAGTTTATTTTGAACCACTATCTTCTGTAGATATAGAAAAAGTTGTATTAAATGCAGCTAAAAAGTTAAATATTAAATTAGAGGATGGTTTAGCAAAAGAGATAAGCAGATATACTATAGAAGGTAGAAAAGCTGTAAATATACTTGCAGATGTATATGGATATGTATTATTAAATAATGAAGAGAGAAATGATGTGGTTATAACTATTTCTGATTTTAATGAAGTAGCATCTAATAATAGATTAAGACCATATGAAGATATTAGTGATTTAGATTCTAAGGAAGTTGGGCAGATTTTTGGTCTTGGGGTATCTGGATTCTTGGGATCAACTATAGAAATAGAATGTTCAAGTTTTGAGGCTAGGGAAAAAGGTAAGGGAACTATTAGATTTAATGATACTGCTGGATCTATGGCAAAAGATTCTGTTTTTAATGCAGCCTCTGTTATAAGAAAGATTACTGATAAGGAAATCAGAGATTATGATGTTCATGTAAATGTTATTGGTGGTGGAAAAATTGATGGACCATCAGCAGGTGCAGCTATAACAACATGTATTATAAGTGCCATTTTAGAAAAACCAATAAGACAGGATATTGCAATTACTGGTGAAATATCAATAAGAGGTAAGATAAAACCAATAGGAGGAGTGTTTGAAAAAATATATGGAGCAAAAAGAAAAGGTATAAGGCAGGTAATAATACCAAAAGATAACTTGAAGGATGTTCCAGCTAATATTAAAAATATAGAAGTTACAGCTGTATCAACAATAGAAGAACTAATAGAATTAGTATTTTAGATATTTTGATTATTAAAACCCTGTAATATGATTATACAGGGTTTTAATTTAATTTTATAAATGTTTGGATTTTTTTATAACTACATTATAATTAAAGAGAAGGATTTTATAATAAATAATGTTTTCTACATTATTTATTCCTTGAGAGTACATATAGGAGTTTTCTTTTAATATATCGCAGGAGGTAATAATATGAGTGACTCACTTAGAACTATGCCACAAAATATAGAAGCTGAGCAGTCAGTAGTAGGGTCTATGTTAATAGATAAGAATGCTATTGCACAAGCTGCAGAGGTTCTTTCAGCTGAAGATTTCTATAAAGATGCTCATAAGACTATTTTTAAGGCTATTAGAGATTTATATAATAAAGATATACCTGTAGATATGATAACCTTGGTAGACTATCTAAAATCTAATGATATGCTTGAGCAAGCTGGAGGGGTAACATATATTATGGAGATAAGCACCTCAGTACCTTCTACAGCTAATTTATCTTCTTATATAAAAATTGTTGAAGATAAATCGACCCTTAGAAGGCTAATTAGAAGCTCAACGGAAATAATTGAAAATAGCTATAATAAACAAGATGATGTAGAATCAGTAATAGACTTGGCAGAAAAAAATATATTTAATATATCTGAAAAACGAAGTACTAGTGATTTTGAACCTATGAGTACTGTATTGGAAAGAGGATTTTTAGAGATAGAAAAGATTTTTAATAATAAAGGTCAAGTAAATGGAGTAGCTAGTGGATTTAAAGATTTAGATGCAAAAACTTCAGGGTTTCAGAGCGGAGATATGGTTCTAATAGCAGCTAGACCATCTATGGGAAAAACTACATTTTGTCTTAATATAGCCCAAAATGCAGCTATTAGAGATGGTAGGAAAGTTGCAATATTCTCATTAGAAATGAGTAAGGAGCAATTAGCATATAAGCTCCTTTGTGCAGAGGCTAATGTAGATATGGTTAAGCTTAGAAATGGAGATTTAGACGATAGAGATTGGGAGAATATAGCAAGGGCTTCAGGACCACTTGCATCTGCGGGAATATATATAGATGATACTGCAGGTATTTCTGTCATGGAGATGAGGTCTAAATGTAGAAGACTTAAAATAGAGCATGGAATAGATTTAATTATCATAGACTATCTTCAATTAATGTCAGGAAGCAATTCTGATAATAGACAACAGGAAGTATCAGAAATATCAAGAAGTATAAAAGCTTTAGCTAAAGAAATGAAATGTCCAGTAATTGCATTATCTCAATTATCCCGTGCACCAGAACAAAGGGCAGACCATCGTCCGATGTTATCAGATTTAAGAGAATCAGGTTCTATTGAGCAGGATGCAGATATAGTTATGTTCTTATATAGAGAATTTTATTATAGCAAAGAAAAAGAAGATGAGAACATAGCGGAATGTATATTAGCTAAACATAGAAATGGTGAAGTTGGAACCGTAAATTTAGCATGGATAGGTAAATATAGTAAATTTGGAAACTTAGACTTAGTTCATACAGAGTAATTTAAATAGATTTCGTAGAAGTTAGTAATAAAGTATAATTATATATGATTTATATTTATTGCATATACTAAAGCCTTATTACATAAAGATATATTAGCTATACTTTATGTGAGGTGAGATTACTCATGGTAAATGAGATGAAGAACAATAAATTAATAGATGATAAGTTTAACAATGGAAAAGAGACATATTTTCACAAGCATTCGGAATTAGATGATATTACTATAACAGAGGAACATGAAGATGACATTGTAAGTCTGTATAATAATGGAATTGTGAAAGATATAAGAGATACTAGTAACACCAATGAAGAAGTAAAAATAATTAAGACTAAAGAGTTTTATGGTGACAAAGATAAAAGGTCTATATTAGAATCTAAGGAGAAAGATTGTAGTGAAAAAAGTTGGGGAGCAACATTAGTGTTTTGTATACTTTTAGGTTTTATAGGCTTCCATAGATTTTATGTTGGAAAAGCAGGAACTGCAATATTAATGTTACTTACACTAGGTGGTTTTGGCATATGGATTATAGTAGATTTAGTATCTATAATAATAAATAGTTTTACAGATGAATATGGTAGAATTGTTAAAAGAAAAAAGTCCATAGATCAAAATTAAAAAGATGTGGTAAAACATATCTTTTTTAAGTATTATTGAATAATTTTAATAGATTTGATAATATTCATCTTATATAGTACAAGAAGTAAAGATTAAGGAGAACAGTTATGGAAAATAAGAAAATTGGTGAGTTTAATAAAGGGGATAGAATTGAAAGTTTTTTCTTAGTAAAAAATGCAGAATGTAAAATAACTAACAATAGTACTACGAATAAATATTTAGATCTTATGTTAATAGATTCAACTGGAGAAATAAATGCAAAGCTATGGGAATGTAATGAAAATATTGAAGCTTCAATAAAGGATAATATACTTGTAAAAGTAAGAGCTGTAGTTAATGAATATAGAGGGAAATTACAGTTAAAGATAGAGAAAATTAGACCAGCTACAGAAGAAGATAATGTTAATATAGATGAATTTATACTAGTTGCTCCTTATAAGTCTGAAGATATGTTTGAAACTCTATTAGATTATATAGAGAAAATAGAAAATAAAGATATAAAACATATTACAGAAAATATTATCGGTAAATTAAGTTACAAGTTAATGCATTATCCAGCGGCTAAATCCAATCATCACGCAATTAAAGGTGGTCTTTTATATCATATAACCACTATGTTAAATGCGGCAGAAAAATTATTAGGTATATATGATTATCTAAATAAAGATTTATTGTATTCAGGTATAATTCTTCATGATATAGCTAAAATAATGGAGATGGAATCTAGTGAACTAGGAATAGTATCTAAATATAGTACGGAAGGCCAGTTACTTGGACACATAATACAAGGAATTGGTTTAATTGAAGATGCTGCAATGGAAGTCAAAGCAGATAAAGAAATAGTTATGTTATTACAACATATGATATTAACACATCACTATGAGCCGGAGTATGGAAGTCCTAAGAAACCTATGATACCAGAAGCAGAAATGTTACATCATTTAGATGTATTAGATGCTAGAATGTATGATATGCGTAAAGCTACTAAGGATTTAAATCCAGGTGAATTCTCTGAAAAAATATATAGTTTAGATGGAATAAGTATATACAAATCATTCATATAAATACGAATAATATAAATATAAAAAGTGTAATATATTCTTATAGGATATGTTACACTTTTTATGGTTTAAGATAATATTATAATAAATTTAATTATAATAAAAAGCTAATTATATATATTATATTAACAAAATATATTGTATAAAGCCATTTGTATAATATATTTTAGGAGATTTAAAGTTTATTATCAAGAAATAATAAAAGCACTCTATGTTAGAATAGAGTAAATAAATATTGGGAAAAATAAATTTCTAAAGAAATATATTTACGAAGAATTTTAAATGTACTATATAAAATATTCGTATTTTTTATTGAAAATACTACATCTCTTTGTTAATATATTTATGGGGTGATTAACATGTATAAAAATTATGATATTATAATTGTTGGTGCAGGAGCTAGTGGTGTTTTCGCAGCCTATGAATTAACAGCTTTAGGCTCAAAGGCTAAAGTACTAATGATAGAAAAGGGAAATAGCCTAGAAAAAAGAAAATGTCCCATAGATGGGAAAAAAATAAAAGCTTGCATTCATTGTAAATCTTGTGACATTATGAATGGTTATGGTGGTGCTGGAAGTCTTTCAGATGGTAAGTATAATATAACTAATAACTTTGGTGGAGATTTATATAAATATGTAGGTAGGCAAGAAGCTTTAGATCTAATGTATTATGTAGATAAGGTTTTATGTGATCATGGTGGAAGTGATGCGAAGTTATATTCAACTGCGGATAGTACACTAAAGACTGAGGCACTAAAACATGATTTACATCTTTTAGATGCTAAAGTTAGACATCTTGGTACAGATAGAAATGTAAAAATACTAGGTAATTTATATAATAAGATAAAAGATAATATAGAGATGAAGTTTAATACTGAAGTTGTAGATATAGAAAAGCACGGTAAAGAATTTATAGTAAAAACTGAGGATGAGGAATTTAGATGCAAAGATATAATAGTTGCCACAGGAAGATCGGGATCTAAATGGATATCTAAGGTTTGTACTAAGCTAGGTATAGAAAGTAAAAGTAATAGAGTAGATATAGGTGTTAGAGTTGAACTACCTGCAGCTATTTTTGAACACATAACAGATAAAGTATATGAAAGTAAAGTTGTATATAGAACTAAGAAGTATGGAGATTTAGTCAGAACATTTTGTATGAACCCACATGGTGAGGTAGTTAGTGAAAATACAAATGGAATAGTAACAGTAAATGGACATAGCTATTCAAATCCAGAACTTCATACAGAAAACACAAACTTTGCATTATTAGTTACTAATAATTTTACAGAGCCATTTAAAAATAGTAATGAATATGGAGAATCTATAGCAAGACTTAGCAATATGCTAGGTGGCGGAGTATTAGTTCAAAGATTTGGAGATTTAGTACAGGGGAGAAGAACTAATGATCATAGAATGAGTAAAAGTTTTACTATTTCAACTTTAAAAGCTACACCGGGAGATTTAAGCTTAGTTATACCAAAGCGTCAATTAGATGCTATAATAGAAATGATATATGCTCTAGATAATATAGCACCAGGAACAGCTAATGAAGATACATTGTTATATGGTGTAGAAGTTAAGTTTTATAATTCTAATATAGAAGTGGATAATAACTTAGAGACAAAAGTAAAAAGCCTTTATGTATTAGGAGATGGATCTGGAGTTACACATTCACTATCACAAGCATCTGCTAGTGGAGTTTATGTTGCTAGAATATTAGAGGAGAAATATAGTAAGCTAGTTTAATTTATAATAAGTTTTACTAATGAGTAAAAAAGGAGATGTAGAATATGTCATCATTTGTGGTATTAGGAGCTCAATGGGGAGACGAAGGAAAGGGTAAAATGACTGATTATCTTGCAGAAAGTGCAGATGTAGTTGTTAGATTCCAAGGAGGAAATAATGCAGGTCATACTGTAGTAGTGGGAGAAAAAGAGTATAAGTTACATTTGATTCCATCAGGAATACTTTATAAAGACAAACTTAATGTAATAGGCAATGGAGTGGTTGTAGACCCCGAGGCTCTATTTACAGAAATGGATTATTTAAAGGGATTAGGAGAAAATATAACACCAGAGAGATTAATAATAAGTGACAGAGCTCAAGTTATAATGCCTTATCATAAAGTATTAGATGCTCTTAAGGAAGAAGCTAGAGGAAAAAACGATATAGGTACTACTAAAAAAGGAATAGGACCTTGTTATACTGACAAAGTTGAGAGATGTGGAATAAGGGTTTGTGATCTTATTAAACCAGAAGTATTAAAAGAAAAATTACAAGAATATCTTCCAGCTAAAAATGATTTAATAGTTAAAATTTATGGTGGAGAAGCCCTAAGCTTTGATGAGGTTTTCGAGGCCTATTTAGAATATGGTAAAAGAATGAAGCCGTTTGTAGATGATGCATCAGTTAGAGTTTTTGATAGCATAAAAGCAAATAAAAATGTGTTATTTGAAGGAGCTCAAGGAACACTTCTGGATATAGATTTTGGTTCATATCCATATGTAACATCTTCTAATACCGTAGCAGGTGGTATATGTACAGGTGCTGGTATAGGACCAACTATGATAGATAGTGCTGTAGGAATTGTAAAAGGATATACAACTAGAGTTGGAAAAGGACCTTTTCCAACAGAACAAGAAAATGAAGTTGGAGATTGGATAAGGGAAAAAGGATTTGAGTACGGAGTTACTACAGGAAGAAGTAGAAGATGTGGTTGGCTTGATCTTGTTATATTAAAAAGTGCTGCTAGAGTTTCTGGATTAACTAGTTTTGGAGTAACTAAGATTGACACACTAGCAGGGCTTGATAAAATACAAGTTTGTGTAGGATATAAGTTAGATGGAAAAGTAATAGACTACTTCCCAGCTAGCCTTGAAGATTTAGCAAAATGTGAACCTGTGTATGAAGAGTTTGATGGATGGGATGAAAGTATAAAAGATGCTAGAAAATATGAAGACCTTCCAGAGAATGCAAAGATATACTTAAGAAAAATAGAAGAATTCACTGGTGTTAGGATATCTATAATATCAGTAGGTCCAAAGAGAGATCAAACCATGAGAATCGCAGATCTTTAAAAGTACGTCATTGCATTAAAGATTACAAAAAATTAGTTCAAAGTTTAAAACTGATAAGAAATAAATTTATTTCCTATCAGTTTTATTTTTTTATATTAATTCAAGTAATATTTAAAATCACACAAATTACCTTGAATATAGCTCTTATGTTAATAGGTAAACCTAATCCTTTAGTGCATTATAAATGGCGTTCACAGCAGCGCTAGAGGAGCTCCAGCACCATTGCAAATTAAAACCACCACAATCACCATCAACATCTAAAATTTCACCACCAAAGTATAGACCTGGAGTTAGTGTAGATTCTAAAGTTATAGGGTTTACCTCTGTAGTATCTATTCCACCGATGGTAACTTGAGCATTTTCAAAAGAGTTGGTATCAATAACTTGAAACTTCCAATCACATAAAAGCTTATAAAGTTTAAATCTATATTCATACTCTAGGGAATATGTAGGCATGTGAATGTCAGTAATTCCACACTCTTTTAATATAATAGGAATAAGTTTTTTATTTATAATTCCTACTAGATTGTCTGAAATACTTCTATATGAAAACACTGCAAAGTGTGTTTCAAAAAAATCTACTATATGGTCATAATCTGAATTAAGTAAATTTACATGTATAAAAACTGATGACTTATTCATAATTCCTTTAGAAGCAATTCTACTAAGCTGTAGAATTGGAGGACCTGATATACCATAGTCTGTGAATAAGATTTCACCAAATTCTTGTTTTTTAGTTTCACCATTTACTTCTATATTACAAGAGCTTTCAAATTTCACTCCAGAAATAGCCTTAAGTCTATCATAGTTTAGTTTTAATTGAACTATACCAGGTGTTAAGTTTATTAATCTATGGCCAAAGTTTTTAGCTAGTTTATGACCAGAGCCATCAGATCCTGTTTTAGTATAACTTTTTCCTCCAGTACATAAGAGAACTTTTTTACATGTATATGTAGTTGAAGAAGTAATAATTTCAAAGTAACCCTTCTTTGTGTTAATGATATTTAAAACTTTTTCATTCATGTAAGTTGGTATATTTCTTTCAGATAAATTCATTCTAAGAATATCTAACACAGAGGATGCTTGAAGAGATAATGGGTATATCTTTCCAGAATCTAAGGTACATGTATATATTCCTATGGATTTAAAAAAGTTAAGGGTATATTCTAAATCATAGGTATTAATAATATCTTTAAAAAAGTTATTATTATCACTATGAAATCTTGATAAGGATAATTTTTCGTTTGTTAAATTACAGCGTCCATTACCAGTAATTAACAATTTTTTACCTACTCTATCGCTACTATCTATTATAGCTACGTCTATACTTAAATCTTTTGCTTTAATTGCAGATACTATGCCACAAGATCCACCACCAACAATAATTAAGTCATGATACAAAATAAAATCACCTCAAGCCTTTAAATGTATTTTATAACATATTAACTAATATATTAACTATAGTATATAGAATTATACTACATATTAAAACTATAATATAAGTTTATTATTAAATTATAATATATCTAATAAATAATATATTTTCTGTATATAATTTTGGAGAAAAAAATAAAAAAAATTATTTTTAAAATTTTGTTGACAAAAGTTTAAAATTTTTGTATTATAATAAATGTCGGATGAACCGGCAAACACAAAACAAAAGCAAAATGACATATGGCTCCTTGGTCAAGCGGTCAAGACACCACCCTTTCACGGTGGTAACAGGGGTTCGATTCCCCTAGGAGTCACCATACTAGGTCGCATAGCTCAGCTGGGAGAGCACCTGCCTTACAAGCAGGGGGTCACAGGTTCGATCCCTGTTGCGACCACCACATAATCTAATGTGGCCCAGTGGCTCAGTTGGTTAGAGTGCCGGCCTGTCACGCCGGAGGTCGAGGGTTCGAGTCCCTTCTGGGTCGCCAAAATACTTTTTTAAAGGTATTGACATCAGATGAAAAATCTGATAAAATGTAAAACATATGGCTCCTTGGTCAAGCGGTCAAGACACCACCCTTTCACGGTGGTAACAGGGGTTCGATTCCCCTAGGAGTCACCATATTAGGTCGCATAGCTCAGCTG
>NZ_DLCT01000011.1:39003-283005 GCF_002480755.1 Clostridium sp. UBA7791
GAGTCCCTTCTGGGTCGCCACTTATGCTGGCATGGCTCAACGGTAGAGCAGCTGATTTGTAATCAGCAGGTTGTAGGTTCGATTCCTATTGCCAGCTCCAAAGATTCTGAATTAATTCAGAGTCTTTTTTTATTTTTTGAATTAATACATAAGTAAAAAATAATTAAATACATAAAAATTAAATATATAAATATTAAGGATATATTTTAATTTAAAATAAATTATTGTCATAAAGGTATATAATTATATCTTTACAAACGAATATTTGTTCGTTAAAATAAGAATATAAGTTAATTTTGAGGATGTGATATTTGTGGAGAATAAGTCCGAGAGAATAATATTTCACATAGATGTTAACTCTGCATTTCTATCATGGACAGCTATAAATTTATTAAAATGTGGAGAAAGTGAAATAGATATAAGAAAAATTCCTTCTATAATAGGTGGAAGTATAGAAGATAGAAGAGGAGTAGTTTTAGCAAAATCAATTCCAGCTAAGAAATTTAATATAATAACCGGAGAACCTATAGTAGTTGCGTTGAAAAAGTACCCTCAATTAAAAGTTTATCCACCAGAACATAAACTATATACAAGGTTTAGTAATGATATGTATAAATTGTTAGAGCCATATTCTGATTTTATTGAAAGGTATTCTATAGATGAAGTTTTTATGGAAGCAAGTCATTTTAAATATGACTACATGGAAAAGGCTAAGGAGATTAAAAGAAAAATAGAAGAAGACTTGGGTTTTACAGTAAATATAGGAATAGGAAATAATAAGTTATTAGCTAAGATGGCTAGTGATTTTTCTAAGAAGAATTCTATCCATACATTATTTAAAGAAGAAATAAAAATAAAGATGTGGCCACTTAAAGTAGGCGATTTATTTATGGTTGGAAAAGCAGCAGAAAAAAAGCTTATAGATTTAAATATATTTACAATTGGAGATTTAGCAAATTATAATTTGAGCATTTTAAGAAATATATTTAAGAGCTATGCAAATATAATTTATGAATATGCCAATGGAATAGATAATTCACCCATAAACTGTGATAATTATGTGGATGTAAAAGGCATAGGAAATTCAACTACTACAAGCAAGGATATATTAAGTACAGATGAAGCTTTAAAAGTATTATTGTCACTTACTGAAAGCGTAGCTAAGAGACTTAGAGCTAATAAGTCTTTATGTGGTATTGTAGTTGTATCAATAAAGTCGAATATATTTACAACTTATTCTCATCAGAAAAAGTTTTTAACCCCAACAGATTCGACTGAAGAAATTTTTAAATTAGTGAAAGTAATATTTAAGGAGATGTGGCGTAGAGAACCCATAAGATTATTAGGAGTCAGAGTAACTAAGTTGAGTGATAATAGTATATATCAAAAATCTTTATTTGATGATGAAAAAATAGATAAACAAAGAAACTTAGATAGTACTATAGATAAGATAAGAGAAAAGTATGGAGATTCATCCATAATAAGATCTACCTTTATAAGCTCAAATAATAAAAGGGGCTTAGAAGATGAAAAAGCAGAAGATTTTTTAATGATGGGAGGCCTTTATGATTCTTCTAAATAAAAAAAACATCCTAACTTAATATAAGTATAAGTTAGGATGCCTTTGATCAAATGAAATTATTTAGAGGATGCTTTACTATTTAAATTTTTTTGAAGCCTTATATCATCACCATAAAACTTAAACAAAGAAAAATTACCAAAAAGTCTAGAGGTAATACGTTCTGAATAGATAGATAATAATTCATCTAAAGAAAAGTTACTAGATATTAACATTTTTTTATTTCTTAGAAGCTTTGTATTCAGTAGGTTAAATAACTCAGATATAGCAAATTCTGAGGATACTTCTGTACCTAAGTCATCTATTATAAGCAAATCACAATTAATTAGGTGATCTTCTAGAGTTGAATTGTTATTAAATCTTATATCTTTTAAGTTTTTAATCAATTCTTCAGAAGTCTTATACACTATAAAATATCCATTATCTATTAATTCTTTTGCGATACAGTGAGATAAAAAGGTTTTTCCAGTGCCTGGATTACCATAAAAAAGAAGATTTTCTAATGTTGACTCAAAGTTTGCTATATATCTAAAACATTGATTTACAATGCTTTTTATATTTTCCTTTGGACTATATTTTTCACGGCCAATTCTTTTATCACTATAGAAGTCCATATTAAAATTAGCAAAATTATGATCATCAGAAACTATGAATAAATCACTATTTCTATAATAAAAACTATTAAGTTTTTGTTTATAGCAACTACATTTTTGTAATCCTATAAATCCAGTATCATTACATTTATTACAATTATAATGAATATCTAGATAATCTAAAGGATAACCGTTTGATACCAGTAACTCAGTCTTTTTAACTCTTAAATTAGTTATATTTTCCTTTAGTTCTTTTAAATGTTGTTCTCTATTAGGCGCATCCTGAAAGGCGGCTAGGGAAACCTTAATACATAGCTTCCCTATATGATTTTCAATATCATCTATTTCAGGAACACGTTTTTTTACTTCTGATTTTCTTAATTCTAAAGCATTTTTTTGATTTTCCTTTATTTTATCATAAAGTTTCATAATTTCTAAATGATATTTATTAGTCATTATTATCCCATCCTAAAAGTTTTCTTTCTAAATCTTCAAAATCATAGGTCCTTTGATCGTAACTATGAAATTTACCTTTGCCTTTTTTTGTATTGGTATTTGAAACTTCATTAACAATAGGTTTAAAATTAATTTTTTTCTTGTCTTTTAACTCAATATCTTGAAGAGTTTTAATTTTGTCTTTAAACCAACTATTAAGTATACCATCAATATATTTAAAGTCGGCTCTATTTAGTCTTTCAAAGCATATGTCACAAGCTTTATATATAATTTCTAAAGAAAAATTATATACATTTAACCATTTTTCCAAAAGCTCTTCTTGAGGTTTCATAACATCACCATTTTTCAGACCTAAATAAGTTAAGATTTTTCTTATATTAATCCATTTATCCTCATGCTTTTTTATAAAGTCTTGTGCTTCGTCTATACTAGTTATATTGTTATCACTCCAAGATACAGCTATTTTCTCAATATATCTATAGTCAGATTTTCCTTTAGAAACACAATATTCTATAAGTAAAAGTATAATTTCAGGAGAAAAATTAAAGTCGTTTTGCCATCCGAGATAAGTAGTCATTTCTTTGGGCGAAAGTGGACGTGCTAATAATCTTTCTATATCTTGCAACATATCTTTAACCATAGAATTATCTAGTTCTTTTAATAAATTCACAGATTTTCCGTTATCGGGAGCCTTAGTTAGTTCTAAGAATTCTATATTATAATTTCCCATATTATCTATGGGAACTAATCTTATAACACCTTCGTCATTCCAATAATTCCAAGCATTTATTACGTCAGTTTCTAATAAGGATAGAGCTGAAGCTATAAGAGTTGAGTTTACACCGATTTCTCCACTAACACAATATTTAAGACCAAGTAAATAAACTTTTATATACTCGCCTCTAGCCTTTGCCATGAAGTTATCTATAAACACATTGCTTACGGGAGTATAATCTAAATTTTTGGTTTTAAACATAAAAGTACTCATAAAATCTCAACCTTTCCATGTTATCGTAATGTAATAGCATTACATTAAACTCTTGTTGAAAACTAAGGTTATAATTATATATAAGTAAATAAATTATTTATTTGTTATATAAGTTATATCTTATTGCTCTATTTTTATAACCTTTTAGAATAAGTTTCAATTAAGAATTATATTATAACCTTAGTATATCATATAGTAAACCTATTAAAAGTAAAATTTAATAATTAATAAATGTATAGATATTAGTATATAAAATTAATATTTTATTAATAATAAAATTGACTATTGTTTTGTACATTATGTTTAAAATAATTTCAATGGGGTATATTATCATTGTAGTAGGGAGGTAATACAATGATGAAAAATATACTACGAGAATTAGTCATAGTATGTGTATCACTCTTATGTATTTTAACTATGATTACCATGAATCCGGTAGAAGCAAAAGAAAATGTAAAAGCGAATGAAAAAATAAAGGCAGTAGTTATGAAATCAGATGGTGTAGAAATTGGCATAGTTGCTGATGAAGCCACAGGTAACAATGCTCTTAATAAAGTAAGAGATATCTATATAGATACATGTAATATAGATAATGTTAAAGATATTGCTGTAAATAATAAGATAGTATATGAAAAAATAATTTGTAATAAAGAAGATGTTTTAAGTGAAAGTGAAATTTCTAATAAAATAATAGGATACAATAATACAAATGATAACAGTTTAATTAACTTTACAGTTACAAAAGAAAATCAGGTTAAATATATACAAAAGACTAATAATTCGCAAGTTGCTTTTACGCCTCTTAGTAGGGGGAATACCCAAATAAATAGAGAGGTTTTTTTACACAATTCAATAACAACACCTATAAAAGGTATACTAACTTCCACTTTTGGTGAGAAGAGAGAAGGATATTATCATAAGGGAATTGATTTGGCTGCTAATACAGGTACTGAAATTCAAGCTGCATTAGATGGAACAGTGAGCTTTTCAGGGATAGCAGATGGGTATGGTAAAGTAGTAATAATCGACCATAGTGATAACTTGCAGACTGTATATGCACATTGTAGCAAATTAAATGTGTCTGAAGGTGAACAGGTTCTAAGAGGGCAAGTTATAGCAGAAGTTGGTAATACTGGAGATAGCACAGGTCCACATCTACATTTTGAGATAAGAGTAGATGGAGTTCCAATAGATCCTTTGGGATATACAGGGATAATTGGATATTAAATTTTTAATAAAGTCTAGATTTATCTAGACTTTATTTTTGGTAAAAATGAATAAATTGTGACAAGTTAAATTTTTGGTAAAAATAAAAGTAAAAAAAATATATTGACTTTGTTTTTCTTTAGTAATATACTTTGATTATCAAACTATTTGAAAGTCAAACAAAAGGAGAATAAAGTAGAATGAAATCCTTAAATTCAAATAAATACGTATTAAATGAATTATTAGTAACTATATTTAATGATATTCTAGAGATTGAACAAACTGCTCTACAAGAAGGAGTACTTAAAGATTTATCGGTTACAGAGATACATACTATTGAAGCTATAGGAATGTATCATCCAAGAACAATGACGGAAGTAGCAAATGATTTAAATATTACAGTAGGTACTTTAACTACAGCCATAACGAAACTTGTAAAAAAAGGATATGTAGAACGTACAAGAGGAGAAGAAGATAGAAGATCTGTAATGATAGCTCTTACTAGAAAAGGAAAGTTAGCATATAGAGTTCATGAAAAATTTCATCAGGACATGATTAGTGAAACTATAAAAGGTTTAACAGATGAAGAGGAAGAAGTGCTAATAAGATCTCTAGAGAAAGTAAATAGCTTCTTTAAGTCAAAATACAATCTTAAAAAATAAGTAAAGGAGAATAAATGTGATTGGTTCAAGAATACTAGGAACAGGTTCTTATACACCATCTAATATAGTTTACAATAAAGATATAGAGAATATTGTAGATACTTCAGATAGCTGGATTAGAGAGAGAACTGGAATTGCGGAAAGAAGAATTTCTACTGGAGAAGATACTTCAGAATTAGCAATAAAGTCAGCTCTAAAGGCTTTAGAGGATAGTAATGTAGATGGTAAAGAAATTGATTTAATTTTAGTGGCTACAGTTTCACCAGATAGTTTAATTCCATCAGTTGCATGTAATGTACAAAAGGAAATAGGTGCTGTAAATGCTATGGCTTTTGATATAAATGCTGCATGTAGTGGGTTTATATTTGCGTTAGATATAGCTAAGGGATATATAGAAACAGGTAGGGCTACAAAAGCTTTAATAATTGGAGCAGAGGTATTATCTAAAATCGTAAATTGGGAAGATAGAAATACTTGTGTATTATTTGGAGATGGAGCAGGAGCTGTAGTTATAGGAAAAGATTCTGAAGAGCATATAAGTTATATCAACTGTAAAAGTGTAGGATCTAAAGGTGAATCCCTTACTTGTGACATACTTCCTATGGAGAATATATGTACCAAGGAAGTTATAAATAATAATAAGATTCAGATGAATGGAAAAGATATTTATAAGTTTGCTGTTAAGGTTATGGAAGAGGAATTTAATAGAATTATTCAAAAAAGCAATATAAAAAAGGATGATATAGATTTTATACTTCCACATCAAGCTAATATAAGAATGATAGAAAGTGTTAGTAAGAAAATTGATATACCTTTATCTAGATTCATTATAAATTTAGACAAAAAGGGTAATACATCTAGTGCAAGTATTCCAATAGCTTTAGATGAAGCAAATAAAAATGGTCAAATCAAACAAGGAAGTAACATAGTAATTATAGGATTTGGTGGTGGACTAACCTATGGTAGTGCACTGTTAAAATGGAATAAATAATTTAAAATATATAGGAGGAATAAAAAATGGTATTAGAAAGAGTAAAAAAAGTTATAGCAAAAGAACTAGGTGTAGAGGTAGAGGAACTAAATATACAAGCAAGTTTTACAGATGATTTAGGAATAGATTCTCTAGAAATATTTGAAATTGTTATGAGTTTAGAAGAAGAGTTTGATATTGAAATTCCAAATGAGGATATAGAAAACATAAAAAATGTTCAAGATATTTCAAGCTATATAGAAAGCAAAGTTAATTAAAACAAAAGGTCAGATAGCTATCTATCTGACCTTAACCATAGGAGGTATATATGTTCAAATCAGATATATGTGAAGCTTTAGGAATACAATACCCAATAATTCAAGGGGCTATGGCTTGGATTGCAGATAGTGTATTAGCAAGTAGCGTATCAAATGCGGGAGGGCTTGGAATTATAGCGGCAGGAAATAACTCTCCAGAAAATGTTAGATTAGAAATAAGAAAAGCTAAAGAGCTTACAGATAAACCTTTTGGAGTAAACATAATGCTTCTTAGTGATAATGCTGATGAGGTTGCTAAGATTGTTTGTGAAGAAGGAGTAAAGGTTGTTACAACAGGTGCAGGAAACCCAGGTAAATACATGAATATGTGGAAAGATCATAATATTAAGGTTATTCCAGTAGTAGCTTCAACAGGGCTTGCAAAACGAATGGAGCGAAGTGGAGCAGATATGGTAATTGCTGAAGGTTGTGAAGCTGGTGGACACATAGGAGAACTTACAACTATGGCACTTCTTCCTCAGGTTGTAGATGCTGTAAATATACCTGTTATAGCAGCTGGTGGTATAGGAGATTCTAGAGGAATGTTGGCTGCATTAGCATTAGGTGCTAATGGATTTCAAGTAGGAACTAGATTTCTAGCAGCGAATGAGTGCACTATTCATGAAAATTATAAAAAAAAGGTAATAGAATCAAAGGATATAGATTCAGTAGTTACAGGTAGAAGTACTGGGCATCCTGTAAGAGTTCTTAGAAATAGATTATCTAGAGAATATTTAAGACTTGAAAAGTTAGGTACATCAGCTGAAGAGCTAGAACAATTAGGGGTTGGTGGACTTAAAAAGGCTGTTATAGACGGTGATGTAGATAATGGTTCTATTATGGCAGGTCAAATTGCAGCTTTAATAAAAAAGGAAGAAAGTTGTGAAGAAATAATTAAAGATTTTGTAGAAGGTACTGAAACATTACTAAAATCCATGATAAATAAATTTTAAAGTTGAGAGGTAACTATGAAAAATATCGCATTTATTTTCCCAGGCCAAGGAAGTCAGTACGTAGGTATGGGAAAGGAAATACATGAAGAATTCTTAGAAGCTAAGAAAGTATTTGAAAAAGCTAACAAAATTTTAAATAAAGATATAAGTGAGTTATGCTTCAATGGTCCCATAGAAGAACTAACCTCTACTGAAAATAATCAAGTAGCTATAGTAACTCTTTCAATAGCATTATTTGAAATTTTAAAATTTCATGGAATAAATCCTAAGGTTGTTGCAGGATTGAGCCTTGGAGAATATTCTGCTTTAATCTCAAGTGGAATTATGAATTTTGAAGAAGGATTAAGAGTAGTAAGAGAAAGAGGAATATTCATGAAGGAAGATAGTGATAAAACTAACGGCTCCATGGCGGCTATCATTGGTGGGAAAATAGAAATTATAGAAGAAGTATGTAATGAACTTAGTGATAAAGGAATAATAGGTATAGCAAATTATAATTGTAGTTCTCAAATTGTAATTTCAGGAGAGGATTTCTTAGTAGAAGAAGCTATGAGAAGTTTAAAAATTAAAGGTGCTAAGAAAATTGTTAAGTTACCAGTAAGTGGAGGATTTCATACAGAATTAATGGAAAATGCATCTAAAAAATTAGGAGATGTATTAAGTGAGGTAACTTTTAATGAAAGCAATATAGAAGTAATACCTAATGTTACAGGAGAGGTTTTACAAAACGTAATGGAACTTAGACAGTTGTTAGAAGCTCAAGTTAAATCTTCTGTGAAATGGCAAAAGACTATAGAAAATATGATTGATATGGGAATTAATACTTTTATAGAAGTTGGACCAGGAAAAGCCCTTAGTGGTTTTGTAAAGAAGATAAGTAAAGATGTAAAAATATTAAATGTTGAGGATAAAGAATCAATTTATAGTACATTGAAATATTTACAAGAAGCTCATGTATAGGAGAGGATATATATATGTTTAAAGGAAAGAATGTGGTAGTTACTGGAGGAAGTAGAGGTATAGGAAGAGCTATAGCTATAGAGTTTGGTAAAAAAGGAGCTAATGTGGTTATAAATTATGTTAGTAGTGATGCAGAGGCAGAAAAAGTTGCCGAGGAAATAAAAAGTCTTGGAGGAAATGCTATTTTAGTAAAAGGAGATATAAGTAGTTTCGAAGAAGGAAAAAAATTAATAGATGAAACGGTAAAAGTTTTTGGAACTATAGACATATTAATTAATAATGCAGGAATAACAAAAGATGGATTAATTATGAGAATGAAAGAAGAGCACTTTGATAAGGTTATAGATATAAATCTTAAGGGTGTATTTAATACTTGTAAGAGTGCAGTGTCTCACATGCTTAAACAGAGAAGTGGAAAGATTATAAATATTTCTTCTGTAGTAGGAGTTGTAGGGAATGCAGGGCAGGCAAACTATGCAGCATCTAAAGCAGGTGTTATAGGACTTACTAAGTCAATAGCTAAGGAAGTAGGAGCTAGAGGTATAACTGTAAATGCTGTAGCACCAGGATTTATAAAAAGTGATATGACAGATGTATTAAGTGAAAAAGTAAAGGATGGTATGTTAGGACTAATTCCTTTAAATAGATTTGGAAATGTAGAAGATGTAGCAAGGACTGTAGTTTTTCTTGCATCAGAGGGTGGAGACTATATAACAGGTCAAGTTATAAATGTAGATGGCGGAATGGTAATGTAGTTATTTAAGGAGGACATATAAAGTGAATAGAAGAGTGGTAATCACAGGGATGGGAGCATTAACTCCTATTGGTAATGATATTAACAGCTTTTGGGATGGAGTTAAGAATGGTAAATGTGGCATAGATTTTATAAAATCTATGGATGTAGAAAAGTTTAAAGTTAAAATAGCGGCAGAGGTTAAAGATTTTGACCCTACAGAGGTTATTGATAGAAAAGAAGCTAAGAGGATGGATAGATATTGTCAACTTGCTATGGCAGCAGCAGAGGAGGCAGTAAAATCTTCAAATTTAGATTTAGATAGTATTGATAAATATAGATTAGGTGTTTTAATTAGTTCAGGAATTGGTGGACTCGATACATTAGAAAATGAATATAAAAGAATGTTAGAAAGAGATACAACTAAGGTATCACCATTTTTAATTCCTATGATGATAGAGAATATGGCAGGAGGAAATGTTGCTATTAAATATGGTGCTAAAGGGCCATGCCTATCTGTAGTGACAGCTTGTGCTACAGGAACTAATAGTATAGGTGAAGCTTTTGAGATGATAAAGGCAAATAGAGCAGAAGTAATGATTACAGGTGGGACAGAGGCATCTATAACATCAATAGGTCTTGCTGGATTTACTGCATTAACGGCTTTAAGTAAGAGTGAGGATCCTAAAAAAGCATCTATTCCTTTTGATAAAAATAGAAGTGGATTTGTAATGGGTGAAGGAGCAGGAGTTTTAATTTTAGAAGAGCTCCAGCATGCAAAGGCAAGAGGTGCAAAAATATATGGTGAAGTTATTGGATATGGAGCTACTTGTGATGCCTATCATATCACTCAGCCTAGTGCTGATGGAGAAGGGGCAGCAAGAGCTATGCAACTTGCCATAGAAGAAGGAAATGTAAGCTTAGAAGATATATCATATATTAATGCTCATGGAACTAGTACTCCATATAATGATAAATTTGAAACTATAGCTATTAAAAATTTATTTAAAGAGCAAGCCTATAAGATCCCAGTTAGTTCTACAAAATCAATGACAGGACATTTATTGGGAGCATCAGGTGCTATAGAATCAATTGTATGTATAAAAGCTTTAGAGGAAGGGTTTATTCCAGCTACTATTGGTCTTGAAGAGAAGGATGAAGATTGTGATTTAGATTATGTTCCTAATATTGGAAGAAGAGCAGAACTAAAATATGCTTTGTCTAATTCCTTAGGATTTGGTGGTCATAATGCTACACTTTTATTTAAGAAATGGGAGGAATAAATTATGAATTATGAAGCAATTGAAAGGCTAATTAAATTAATAAATGATTCCGATCTTAAGGAATTAGAACTAGAAGAAGCAGGACTTAGAATAAGGATGAGCAAAAATGATTCTAGCAAAATTATTTATAATGAAGATGCTAGAGGATTAAATCAATCTAAAATCACAGATAAATGTGATATAGAGTATGTTAATCATACTAATAATGCAAATGATAATACTTCAGTAATATCAACAAAGCATGAAGAAATAATTACTGAAGAGAGTAATTTAGAAGAATGCTTTATAGTTAAGTCACCTATGGTAGGAACATATTATTCTTCACCTACAGAAAATGGAGAACCTTATATAAAAATAGGAGATTCAGTATCAAAGGAGTCAATTCTGTGCATAATTGAAGCTATGAAATTGATGAATGAAATTGAATGTGAAGTTGAAGGAACGGTGGCTAAAATATTTGTTAATAATGGAGATGTAGTAGAATTTGGTCAGCCTATAATGGCTATAAAACTTTAGAAATATAGATTATATAAAGGAGGTAATATAAATAATGTTGGATGCAATAGAAAGTGATGTAATAAAACTCAATATAAAAGAGATACAAGAAATAATACCTCATAGATATCCATTTTTATTTGTAGATCAAATAGAAGGTTTAGAACCAATGAAAAAAGCGGTAGGATATAAAAATATAACTATGAATGAATATTTTTTTCAAGGTCATTTTCCGCAAGAACCTGTATTACCTGGAGTGATAATAGTAGAAGCGCTTGCACAAGTTGGTGCCATTGCATTACTTTATGATGAAAAGTTTAGAGGCAAGATAGCCTACTTCGGTGGGATAAAAAATGCTAGGTTTAAGAGAAAAGTTATACCTGGTGATAGATTAAAACTAGAAGTTGAAATTATAAAGATAAAAGGACCAATGGGTATTGGTAAAGGAATTGCCACAGTTGATGGAGTAGTAGCTTGTGAATGTGAATTAACCTTCGCAGTAGGAGTATAAAAGTAAGAGAGGTAGCCGTATGTTTAAAAAGATATTAATTGCTAATAGAGGAGAAATTGCAGTTAGAATAATTAGGGCTTGTAGAGAAATGGGAATACAAACTGTAGCTGTATATTCTGAAGGTGATAGAGAAGCTTTGCATGCACAAATGGCAGATGAGTGTGTTTGTATTGGACCATCAGCCTCAAAGGATAGTTATCTAAATGAAAATAATATATTAAATGCTACTATTTTAAAAGGTGCAGAGGCTATTCATCCAGGGTTTGGATTTTTATCTGAAAATAGTAGATTTGCCAAGATGTGTGAAGAGTGTAATATTAAATTTATAGGACCCACAGCAGAAAATATAAACAATATGGGAAATAAATCAAAAGCCAGAGAACTTATGGAAAAGGCTAATATACCAGTAGTACCAGGATCAAAGGGAATTATAAATAATGAAGAGGAAGCTATAGTAATAGCTAAAGAAATAGGATATCCAGTAATGATAAAGGCCTCTAGCGGAGGCGGAGGAAAAGGAATTAGGATTGTAAATAATGAGAATCAGCTTATAAGTGATTTTAATGCAGCAAAGAGAGAAGCGAAAGTTTCATTTAACGATGATTCGATGTATATAGAAAAGTTTATAGAAAAACCAAGGCATATAGAAATACAACTCATAGCAGATAATTATGGAAACACAGTATATCTAGGTGAGCGTGAATGTTCTATACAAAGAAAAAATCAAAAGGTGTTAGAAGAAGCACCATCAGTATTTATAGATGATAGTATGAGAAAAAAAATGGGAGAGACTGCAGTTAAAGCAGCTAAATCTATAGGGTATGTAAATGCTGGAACTATAGAATTTCTAGTAGATAAGCATAAGAAGTTCTATTTCATGGAGATGAACACTAGAATACAGGTAGAGCATCCTGTAACAGAAATGGTAACAGGAGTTGACTTAATAAAAGAACAAATTAGGATAGCTTATGGAGAAAAGTTAAGTTTTTCACAAGAAGATATAAAAATTACAGGTCACTCTATTGAGTGTAGAATAAATGCGGAGGATCCTTATAAAAATTTTAGACCTTGTCCAGGTGAAATAACTAATTTATATGTACCTGGTGGAAATGGGATTAGGTTAGATTCTGCGGTATATCAAGGATATAAAATTCCACACTGCTATGATTCAATGATTGGTAAACTTGTAGTTCACGGTAAAGATAGAGAAGAAGCTATAAGCAAAATGAAAAGAGCATTAAGTGAATTCATAATAGAAGGAGTTAGTACTAACATAGACCTTCAGCTTGATATTTTAACTAATGAGAGTTTTGTAGAAGGAACTTTTGATACAGGGTTCTTAGAAGCATATCTTAATAAAGTTAAATAGTTTAAATCTAAATGAGGTAATTATATGAAAGATTTAAGGTCATTATTTAAAAAAAATGTTTATATAGAAGTAAAACCGAGCAATAAAGAGGGTGAGATAAAAAGGAGACCACAAGTACCTGATGGAATGTGGAGTAGATGTCCTAAATGCGGTAATACCATATATAGAGGAGATTTAATAAATAATTTAAAAGTGTGTTATTCTTGTGGAGGACATTTTAGACTTACAGCAAGAGAAAGAATTAAGCAAACAATCGATGAAGGAACATTTAAAGAATTATTTGCAGATATGATTTCAGACAATCCTTTAGACTTTCCAGAATATACGGAGAAGGTAAGTAAGATACAAAGAGTTACTAATATGAAAGAGGCTGTTATAGCAGGTATAGGGAATATAGATGGTAATACTGTAGTTATATGTGCTATGGACAGTAATTTTCTCATGGGAAGTATGGGAAGTGTAGTTGGAGAGAAGATTACACGAGCCATAGAATTAGCAACAAAGGAGGAACTTCCAATAGTAATATTTACTTGCTCTGGAGGAGCAAGAATGCAAGAAGGAATATTTTCTCTTATGCAAATGGCCAAAACGTCAGCAGCATTATCCTATCATAATGATAGGGGGTTACTATATATATCTGTACTAACAGATCCAACCACTGGAGGTGTAACAGCAAGTTTTGCAATGATAGGAGATATAATACTTGCTGAACCTAATGCACTTATTGGGTTTGCAGGACGAAGAGTTATTGAGCAAACAATAAAGCAAAAGCTACCAGATAATTTTCAGACAGCGGAATTTCTTTTGGAAAAGGGCTATGTAGATAAAGTTGTACACAGGAAGGATATGAAGAGTACTCTTAGTACTATTATAAAAATACATGTGAATTGAAGATACAAGGAATAGAGGTGTTGGAAGTAGATGGATAACAAGTTTAGCTCGTGGGAAAAGGTAAGTATAGCACGTAGTATTAAGAGACCTACAGCACTTAACTATATTAATAGTATATTTGAGGATTTTATAGAGTTAAAAGGTGATAGAGGCTATGGCGATGATAGTGCCATAGTAGGTGGTATAGCTAAATTTGAAAATAAGAGTGTTACAGTTATTGGAATACAAAAGGGAAATAATACTAAAGAAAATATAGAAAGAAATTTTGGAATGCCAAAGCCAGAGGGGTATAGAAAAGCATTAAGACTTATGCTCCAAGCAGAAAAATTTAAAAGACCTGTAATTATTTTTGTAGACACTCCAGGTGCCTTTTGTGGAATAGAATCAGAAGAGCGTGGTATAGGAGAGGCAATTGCTAAAAACCTTATGACTATGAGTAATTTAAAGGTTCCTATAGTTTCTATGATTATAGGAGAAGGTGGAAGTGGAGGAGCATTGGCTCTTGCTGTTGCTGATGAGGTATGGATGCTTGAGAATTCTATATACTCAATTTTATCTCCAGAAGGATTTGCATCTATTTTATATAAAGATGTTACTAAAGCTAAAGAGGCAGCTGAAATAATGAAAATAACATCTTCAGATTTATTAGGTTTAGGAGTTATTGATAGGGTTATCAAAGAACCTAAAGGAGGAGCACAGGAAGATTCAAATAAAATGATTTTAAGTATAAAAGCAAATTTAAAAGAAGTATTAGAAAGATTAAGTAAAGAACCTGTAGACTCTTTATTGACTAAGAGATATTATAAGTTTAGAAAATTAGGTAAATATATAGAATAAACTAATAAAATATGGTAATATATGACTAATTATAATATAGTATTGATGTAAATTGTTTTAACTTATAGTAAAATGATTATAATACTAATAATAATTGGTCTTATTTTATTTTGTTAATATATAATTAAATGAATAATTGAACTAGCTATTATAATATAGAAGAGACCATAATTAAAATTAAGTATATAAAATGAATGTAGTAAAAGCTATATAAATTTATAAATGAGAGGAATATGATATATGAATAACAAAGTAGTTTTAGTAGTTGATTCTGGTAGCGATTTACCTATTGAATTTATAAATCAACCCAACATAGTAGGTCTACCTATTGGGTGTAATTTCAAAGGCCGAGATATAGAGGATTATTTTGGTCAGACTTTGGATATTAAAGAGTTTTATGATGGTTTAAGAACTGGAGATATGTATACTACATCCCAGATTAATGTATATAAATTTGAAGAAGCTTTTAAAAATATAGTAAAAGAAGGAAAAGCAATTATTTATATAGGACTATCTTCAGGGTTATCAGGAACTGTAAATAATGCAATAAATGCGTCTTTAAGTGTGAAAGAAGAATATCCAGATTGTGATATAACTATAATAGATACATTATCTGCTAGTATGGGAATAGGATTACTAGTATATAAGGTTTATGATATGATGAAAGAAAATAAATCAAAAGAAGAAATAGTTGAGTTTGCGGAAGGAATAAAACTAAAAATAAATCATTACTTTACAGTAGATGATTTAAAGCATTTAAAAAGAGGTGGAAGAGTATCAAGTTCTGCTGCAACGGTGGGAACTTTACTTAGTGTAAAACCAGTACTTCATATGAATAATGAGGGGAAACTAATACCTCTTAGTAAGGTTAGAGGTAGAAAAAAGGCTATGCTAGAGCTTGTAAAAAAATTTGAGGAAAGAAGCATAGGAGAAGAACAACTAATAACTATTTCTCATGGAGATTGTGTAGAAGATGCAAAGTTGTTAGAAGAGTTCTGTAGAAAAAGCGGAAGAGTTAAGGAGTGTATAATTAATAATTTAGGACCGACTATAGGTAGTCATACTGGAGCGGGATTATTAGCACTATTTTTTGTTGGTAATGGAAGAGAAGAGTAAACAAATCAGTAGATTGTGAGTATATAAGTATTATAGAGGTTAAATTACAACCTAATTAGTTTTATTATTTAAGATGGGAGGTTGATTATGAAGAGTATAAGATTACTTAAAATAATCAAAAGGATCAAAAGCAAATCCCAACTTAAAGATGAGATAATCAATAGAAAAAACTATGTATATAATAGAGCGAGAGCAAAGGCTTATGCTGAAGCTTATGCAGAGACTCCCAATGTAAAAGAATACCCTGTATTTAAGGATAATGACTGTGCTAATTTTATAAGTCAAGTTTTAGTAGCAGGCGGAATGAAAATGAAGGGGTCAGATTATAGAAAGTTTACAGATTGGTTTTGTTATACTAAAGATCCAATGGCTTTAAAGAAAGTTTCCCTGACATGGAGAAGTGCGGAATACTTTAGAAAATATTGGGGAAACAAAGATGGCCAAGGAAATAATATGGCAGATGAATTTAAGGAGTTAACAGTAGAAGAAGCAATAGCTAAGTTTGATGAACTATATACTTATATTATGATAGGTGATGTTATACAATATGCAGACAGTAACAAAAAAATATATCATTCTCAAGTAGTACATGCTAAAGAGTTTAATGTAGCATTAAACAGAAATGACTTATTCATAGCTCAGCATTCATTGAATAGAAAGCATGTATCTTTATACGAATACTTAAAATTATTAAAGAACAAAAAGGGAAGATATATTTATATTTATCATTTTTAATTGTTTAAAGTTTTGTAGATGTATTTCTACAAAACTTTTTTATTATTATTTACTATTAAAATATGGTAAGAAGGAATAAGTGGTATAATAGAAGTAAAACATATAGTATATAAAATAGAGTAATTTTGTAATAGATTTATATATGAATGTAAGAGGTTAATTATGATGGAGGTTAATATGGATAAATTAAATAGAAATGATAGTTGTTGGTGTGGAAGTGGATTAAAATACAAAAAGTGTCATATGGAGCAAGATAAGTATTTAGAAAAGTTAAGTGAACAGTATGGATATAAAATACCAAGAGAAATTATAAAATCTCAAAAGGATATAGATGGAATAAGAAAAAGTTGTGCTCTAACTAAAGATATACTAGATATGGTAGAAGAAAAAATAACAGTAGGAATATCTACAGAAGAAGTAAATAGATGGGTCCATGAATATACAGTATCCCATGGAGCATATCCAGCACCTTTGGGATATCATGGTTTTCCTAAGAGCACCTGTGTATCTATAAATAGTGTGGTTTGTCATGGTATACCAGACGAAGAAACTATAATAAAAGATGGTGATATAGTTAATGTTGATGTAACTTGTATTCTAGATGGTTATTATGGTGATTCAAATAGAACGTTTCTCATAGGAAATGTTAGTGATAAAGCAAAAGATTTGGTACAAACTGCTAAAGAGTGCTTAAAGGTAGGAATAGAGCAAATAAAACCTTTTAATACTTTAGGAGACATAGGATTTGCTATAAATCAGCTTGCAACTAGCAAAGGATATTCTGTAGTTTATGATTATGGTGGTCATGGTGTAGGTAATGAATTTCATGAAGAACCTTTTGTACCTCATATAGGACAAAAAGGCGAAGGGATGATTCTCTTACCAGGAATGACATTTACAGTAGAACCAATGATAAATGAAGGGGTACCGGAAACTGTTGTGTTAGATGATAACTGGACTGCCGTTACAGAAGATAACAAGTTATCTGCTCAGTGGGAACACACCATACTGGTTACTGAAGATGGTTATGAAATATTAACTTAATTTATATTTGTATACAATAGGATTAAAATTTAATATTAAATTGAAGATATTTGTCTAAAAATACAAGAAATTATTTTGTCATTAAGAAAATGTATAAGTACATTATTATGGTGCTGTATGGTATAATATGTAATAAAGATAGATAGTTGGGAGTTATTTAACAATAATCTACATTAAACTTAATATTATTTTAATTAGGTAGGTACTAAATATGAAGATAATTAATGAAAGATATAAAATAGTGGAATTATTAAACCAAAATAGAATTTATTCTGTATATGAAGCCATAGACATAAATAATAACATGTCTATGGTAAACATTTATGTTGTAAATAATTCTAATATAGAAAATAAAATAATTAATTATTGTATATCTGAATATGAAAAAATACCCACTATAAAAAATGATGTTATAAGAATTTTAGATTTTGGTGTAGTAAACAGTGTAGATAACAAAGATAAGATGGATAATTATTATTACACTACAGAAGTATATAGTGATTACAAGTTATTGCTAGATGCTGTAGAAGGCATTTCTGAAGAAATATTAATTAAAGTATTTTTAGAAATATGTGTAGTAGCACATAATCAAAGTTACAATTATATGAAAGTAGTTCCATTTAGTGATGACAATATATATGTAAGTTTAGATTTTAAAGTTAAATTAAAAGATAAATTAACCGCACTTTTACAATCAAGAGAAACAGGCATAGCTAGTTATTCAGAAGACATAGAAGAGGTTACTTCTAATAAATTTAAAGAAGAAAGATACTATATAAATAGATTATGTGAAATATTAATTAATATTTCATTAAAAAATAAAGGAAGATATAGAGATTCTAAAACTTGTAAAATAATTACAAAACACATGGGAAGTAATGAAGGACAAGAATATAAAGAGTTGTTTGGAGTAAAACTATATAATTTAATAGATAAACTATGTAGTAGTAGAGATAACTCAATAAATAGTATTTTTGATATTATTAAACAAGTTAATTCCATATATAACATGAACTTTAAATATGAAGTTAGTAGTGAAAAAAGAGAATTAAATTTTAATATCCCATTAATAGGTAGAGATGAAGAGCTAAAAATGATTATGGAGTCCATAAATCATATAGTTAAATATCATGAAACTAAAAATATTATATTAATTCATGGTGAAATTGGAATAGGTAAGACTCGGTTATTAAAACACATAAAATACATTATGAATGTTAAAGAAAATAAAAGACTTAGATGTTTTTATATGAAAAGTAATAAAGAAGAATCTACAAAGGTTACTATTGCACAGTTATTAAGAAAAATAGTGAGTATTGCAGATAAAAATTTAATTAGCAAATATAAGAAAGAAATAATGCTGCTAGCTCCAGACATTTATGGAGATAATAATAATGAAAATTTGGGATATTTTAAGCTAGAAAATAAAGAAAGACTTATACTTATAGCTAAGATATCATCATTTTTACAAGAGTATTACTATGATAATCCAGGGGTAATTATTATAGATGATATGAATATGTATGATACATTAACACTAAATTTAATTCAATATATGTTGAACAAAACCTATTTTAGGACTAATGTGCTTATTATTATTGGATATAGGGATGGTGATTGCCTTAATAACAATAATTTTACACAGTTTATTGAATACATTGCAGATAAAGTTGCGTTAAATGTTCACCTTAGATCATTAACAGAGAGCAATTCTGCAAAGATGCTAAGAAATATATTAAATATTGAGAAGATATCCGATGAATTTATAAGTAGATTTTATAAATATTCAATGGGAAATCCATTATTCATTGAAGAGTCCTTAAAGGATTTATGTAATAGAGAAATCATATATTTAAACGAAGAAAATGGTAGATGGTATAAGCCTGATAACCATGATATGTATATGCCAGTGAATATGGAAAAGGTCTGTGAAGCCCAATTAAAAGATGTAGACAAACTATCCTATGAAATTTTATATATAATTTCATTCTTTTATACACCAATGCCAGTAAGAGTATTAAAAGATGTACTTACAACAAATGAAAGTGATGTAGATAATGTAGTTGATCAGTTGGTAGCTAAGGGTATATTATATAGTTCCATAGGCGATAATGGATTTGTGTATACCTTTTATAATAAATTTTTAAGAAGTTATCTATACAAGGATGTAGATCAATCTATAAAAAAAGATACTCATAGAAAAATAGTAGTAGTACTTGAACGATATTGCTATGATGAATTAAATATCTATATAGAAGAACTTATCTATCATCTTGAGATTTTAGGGCTTAGTAGAAAACTTATATACTACTATAAGAAGAACGAGCAGAGATTAGAGAATATAAACAGTGTGAATGAAGCTATAAGACATAGTTTTAAGATTCTTCAAATCATTGATAAGTTTCAAAATAGAGATGAATTTATTAATGATGAAATAGAAACTAATATGAATTTAGGTAAGTTATACAATAGTATATCTGAAAAAAGTGTAGCATTAGAATATTATATTAAAGCTCAAGAACTATGTAAGTTTCAAGATAAGATAATTACTAATATAGATATTATGGTAGAAATGATCTGGATATACATAGATTTGTGTATGGAAGAAGAGATTGAGCACTATACTAAGAAAATATCAAAAGCACTAGAAAATGTAGATTATTTAAAAGGTACTATAGAATACTTAAGAATAATAGTAAGAAATTCATATAATACTGGAAAGTATGAGAAGATTAAAGATGTATGTAAGGAAGGAATAAGCCTTTGTAAAGAAGAGCATATGGATTATAAAGTTGGTTTCTATAATAGCTATTGTAATGCACTGATTGCCCAATGTAAGGAAGAAGAAGCTTTAAAGATATTAAAAGGAACAGTTACTGAATGTTATGAAAAGAACTATACTAAGGCACTACCTAGAATATATAATAGCATTGGAGTTATATATGGTGATTATTATCAATATGGTGATGAAGCACTGAGTTGGTTTGATAGGCTTTATGAAATAAGTAAGCTTGAACAAAACAAGTTTTATGAAGTAATAGCTTTATCTAATATGGGATTTTTTAGTTATGTTTTAGTAAATTATGATGAAGCATATAGGTGTTTAAATAAGGCCTCTAATATAGCTACTCAAAATGAATTAATATATATGAATTTTTATAATTATGTATATATGGCATCTACATTATATAAACAAGGAAAGTATTCTGAATGTTTTAGATATATAGATATATGCAACAAATATATAGAAAGAAATTCAATTTTTGAGCAAGAGTTAGTTCCATACTATATATTGGAATATTATATGAATTCCTTAATTGGTAATAGACAAAAAGCTATGGATTATTTATTAGAAGGTAAAAAGGCTTTTGATAATACGAATTCTTTAATGAAATATAAAATGGAGCTACTTTGTATTATAAACAAGATACTCTTAGAGAGAAAAATGAAAAGTATAGAAGAGGTAATTGAAGCTAGTGAAAAGATATTATATGTAGATTTAAGGGTGTCAATGTTATCCGATGGAGTTTTACAACTTTTAAATCAAGACTTAAATAGTGTAGCTACAGAAATATTTTATTACATTAAAAAGTTTGAACATGAAATAAAGTCTGATCTTAATAAATTGACTTTAATATATATTGAAGCTGTTATAGATAAATGTATGCCTATAGATGCCTTAGAAGAGGCATTAGCTCAATATAAGGATATTAAAAATTCTAATTTATCCTGGAAAATATATTATAAAATAGGATATACCTATTATGAGAATGGAGATAGGGCTAAAGCAGCGTTATATATTTCAGAGGCCTGTGATATAATACAGGATATATTATTGCAAATTCCTAAGAACTATAGAAAATATTTTTTACAGAATCAAGGAAACATGGTGGATTGCTTTCGAATATTATTGCAAATAAAAAGTTACTATAATCAAAGAAAAGGAATAAAGTTAGACCAAATAAATATTAATACAACAGAAAATATTGAAGATTTATTTCAAATTATATTAGAGAGTGATTTTGTAAATGAAGAATTTATAAAATCCTTAAAGGATTCATCTAAGGATTATCTTACAGATATTGATAGTATTGAGGACTTACTAAATAACTTATGTGGAAATAGTCAAGAAAGTATGGACATCATATGCAAATATATAAGTTATATTAGTTTAGCAACGAAAACTAATATAATAATAGAGAATAATAATAGATTTTCTGTAGTGTCAAGTGATGGAAATGATGTAGAACTCCCAAATGATATGTCTATAGTTAACATAGCTAGAAATAAGGGAATACCTATTAGGTTAAGTAGAAAAGTTATTTGTGATGCCAATGGGAATATACTAAGTTATGATATCGAAAATGATATAAAAGCAGCTATGTGTATACCAATAACTCAAATTTCTAAAAACAGTAGAGGTATGAGTAAATATGATTATAATCATGATGTGTTAGGATATGTATATGTGGAAAGTAAAAGGAAGTTAAATAACATAAATGAGGAGACAATGCACCAGTGTGTAACTATAGGTAAAATCTTGTATATGATAATTGATAAACTTAATATAAAAAGAAATTCTACTATAGACAAGTTGACTAAGACATTAACAAGAAGGTATTTAGAATCATTTATTCATGAACAGATAGACAGATCTTTTAATTTTAATTCTGAATTTTCAACTATAATGGTAGATATAGATAAATTTAAAACCATTAATGATACTTTTGGACATAGGATGGGTGACCAAGTATTAAGTAAGATATGTGAAGTAATTATAAAAAATATTAGACAAGATGATGCAGTAGGAAGATATGGTGGAGAAGAATTTATTATTGTATTACCTAATACAGGTATAGAGGAAGCTAAGAGTATAGCTGAAAGAATTAGAGTGAAAATTTATCAGGCAAAAGTTATGGGAGATAAAAGAGTAGTAACTGTAAGTTTAGGCGTAGCTAATTATCCTAATCATACGACTACCTATGAAGAGCTTATTGAAAAAACGGACCAAGCTTTATATGCAGCTAAAAATAGTGGTCGTAATGCTACTAGAGTATGGGAAGAATCCTATGGTTCTAAAATAAGTACTACAAATAAATTAAGTGGTATATTTGTAGGTAGTGAAAATCAAGACTATAAGAATGTCTCAACTTTAATTGAATTCATAGATTTAATTAATTCAGAGGGAAATGTAGATGAAAAAATTGCCATCACAATTAATAGAATTACAGAAATTGTTGAAGCAGATTCATGTACCTTGTTTACTATAAAACAAGGGGAATTAGTCAATAGATACTCTAAAATTATAGATGAAACACGCAATGAATTTGATGAAATACGTAAATACAATAAGATTAGGGCTACAATAAATTCAGGAGAAAATATTTGTGGAGTAGATTGGGATTGCATAGATGAATATGATGAAATTAAAAACATTCCTGATTTAAAATCTAATATTATAGTTTTATTAAAAGACAAAATAAATATAATTGGAGTAATATACTTAACAGCATCAATTAATCATAAGGAGTTTACTTATGATGAATTAAATTTTATTAATACCTTAGGTAAAATAATTGTTCCAATCCTAAAAGAATATCAATAATATTAAATTTATAGGTATGAAATTAGAGAGCTAGTTTCATACCTTTTATCATAAATAGATAATTAATAAAAACTTAAAAGTATATATTTTTATATATAGTATATATAAGATATACTTTAAGTAGGAGGTATAGCGCTTTTCCATAGGGAAAGGTACTTATAAGTTATTTTAAATTTATATTAAAATATAATAATGAATATTAAAGTTTAGGAGATAAATAATAGTAGTACTATTAAAAGATAAAATAATAAAATAGCAGGAGGAGAAAGATGAATTATAATTTAGGAAAAATATATCATGGATTTAAGTTTCATAGAGAAGAAAAGGTTGAAGAAATAAATTCTATAGCTAGAGTTTTTATACATGAAAAAACAGGGGCAAAATTATTACATCTGGAAAATGATGATTCTAACAAAGTATTTGCAATAGGGTTTAAAACACCACCAAGCGATGATACTGGAGTTGCTCATATATTAGAGCATAGTGTATTATGTGGTTCACGCAAATTTCCTACAAAAGAGCCCTTTGTAGAACTTATAAAAGGATCATTAAACACGTTTCTAAATGCTATGACCTTTAGTGATAAAACTATATATCCACTAGCAAGTAAAAATGAAAAGGACTTTTTTAATTTAATGGATGTATATTTAGATGCAGTGTTTTATCCTAATATATATAATACAAAGGAAATTTTAATGCAAGAAGGTTGGCATTATGAGTTAGAAAATGCTGAAAATGAGCTAACTTATAAGGGTGTAGTTTATAATGAAATGAAAGGAGCATTTTCATCACCAGATGGAGTGTTAATGAGAGGAATTCAAAAATCTTTATTTGAACATAATACCTATGGATTTGAATCAGGTGGAGATCCAGAATTCATACCAGATTTAACTGAAGAGGAGTTTTTAGGATTTCATAGTAAATACTACCATCCATCTAACAGCTATATATTCTTATATGGAGATGGAAACTTAGATGAAAGATTAGCATTTATTAATGACAATTACTTAAACAATTTTGAAAAAAAGGATATTGATGCTGAAATATTACCAGAGAAGCCTTTTAAAGAAATGAAAGAGGTTGTAACAGAATACTCTATTTCTAATGAAGATAATGAAGATGAAAAAACTTTCATGGCATTAAACTTTGTTACTGGAGAATGTACTAATGATGAATTATATATTAGTCTAAGTGTTTTAGAATATCTTTTATTAGAAACTCAAGGAGCTCCATTAAAACAAGCAATCCTTGATGCTAACCTAGGAAAGGATGTATATGGAAGTTTTGATAATGGGATTTTACAACCGGTATTTAGTATAGTACTTAAAAATAGTGATGCAAATAAAAAAGAAGAATTTAAGAATGTAGTGTTTGATACATTAAAATCTTTAGTTAAAAATGGAATTGATAAAAAACTAATAGAGGCATGCATAAACATTACAGAATTTAAGTTAAGAGAAGCAGATTTTCAGGGAATGCCTAAAGGTTTATTCTATTATATGACAGCTATGGATAGCTGGCTACATGATGGAGATCCGTTAATTCACTTAAAATATGAAAAGAATATGGAAAAAATAAAGAAAGCACTAACTTCAAATTATTTTGAACAATTAATTGAAGAATATATATTAAACAATAATCATAGCTCATTAATAGTATTAGCGCCTAAAAGGGGTTTAGCAGATGAAAAGGATAAAAAATTAAGAACTGGATTAAAGGAATATAAAGAAAATCTATCTGTTGAGGAAATACAAGACATAATTAATGAAACAAAGTCTTTAATAAATAGACAGAACACTCCTGATCCAGAGGAAATATTAGAGACTATACCGGTATTATCTATAGATGATATAGACGAAAAAGTTGAAGAATTAGGTGTTATAGAAGAGGATGCTTCTGGAGTGAAACTACTTCATCATGATGCATTTACAAGTAAAATTGCTTACTTAGATTTTATGTTTGATAGCAGAACCATAGCACAAGAAGATATTTCATATCTAAGTCTATTAACCACACTATTAGGAAAAATTAATACTAAAACCTATAGTTATGTAGATTTATCTAATGAAATACTAATTAATACAGGTGGAATATATTTTAAAAATGAAGTATATGGTGATAGTAAAGATGTCCTTAGATATAGTACTTACCTTGAAGGACATTGTAGTGTAGTAGTAGATAGAGTTCCAAGAGCTTTAGAAATCTTGGCAGATATAATTAAGAATACATCCTTTGAAGATAAAAAGAGAATAAGAGAACTTATAAGAGTTTTAATATCAAGAATAGAAATGAAGCTTATGGATAGAGGACATCAAGTTGCAACTACAAGATTAGGATCTTATTTTTCTCCTGCTTATGAATATATAGAAAAAACTTCAGGATATGAGTATTATAAGTTCTTAAAGGAGATAGAAAATAATTTTGATGATAGAATAGACAGTGTTATTTTAAAATTTCAAGCTATAATGAATAAGGTATTTAATAAAAATAGCTTAATAGTAGCAGTAACTGGTAAAGATGAAGAAGTTAGTGCTGTAAAGAAGAACATTTCAGAGATATTAGAAGTATTATCTGATGAAGAAGTACAAATTAATAAGTACAGCTTCCATGAAGAAAACAAAAATGAAGGAATGCTTACTCCATCTAATGTCCAATATGTAGCAAAGGGATATAACTACAAAAAATTAGGATATGAATACACAGGAAAGTTATTAGTGCTAAAAACTATAATTGGCATGGATTATCTATGGAATAAAGTTAGAGTACAGGGTGGAGCTTATGGAGCTTTTGCTAATATAGTGAGAAGTGGTAATTTTATGTTTGCTAGTTATAGAGACCCTAATATAAAAGAGACCTTAAAGACGTATGATAATGCAGCTAAATACTTGGATAATTTTACAACTACAGATAGAGAAATGCTAAAATACATTATAGGAACTATAAGTGAACTAGACATGCAATTAACTCCATCCATGGCAGGAGATGCAGCAGTTAGCTATTATATAAGAAGAATATCTAAGGCAGATAGACAGCAGGAAAGAAAAGAAGTGTTATCTACTACAGTTAAGGATATTAATAGCTTCTCAAAATTAGTAGCAGATGTTATGAAGATGAATTATATAGTGGTTCTTGGTAATGATGGTAAGATTAAAGAAAATAAAGATGTATTTAAAAACTTAGAAAATGTGTTTAACTAAGGGGGGAGAAATTTAATCAGAAGTTATAATTTACTTATGAATTCTGATTAATATTAATTATGATAAATGATAGTATATATGGAGAAGGAGAGATCGCTCTAGAAGATGCAATAGGAGAAATGTTAGTTAATAAGGGTTTAACTATTTCTACTGCAGAATCATGTACAGGAGGAATGGTTGCAGCAAGATTAATTAACTATCCTGGTATATCAAAAAGTTTACTTGAAGGAGTAGTAACATATAGTAATGAAGCTAAAATCAATAGAATTAACGTAAAAAGAGAAACTCTTGAGAAATTTGGAGCTGTTAGCCATCAGGTAGCAGCTCAAATGGCTGAAGGAATAGCGAAGACTTCAGGAGCTGATATAGGAATATCAACTACAGGAGTAGCAGGTCCAGGTGGAGGAACTGCTGAGAAACCAGTAGGAAGAGTATATATAGGATTATATTATAAAGGCAAGGTTACGACAAAAGAATTAAACCTTTCTGGAGATAGGCAAGAAATAAGAGAAAAATCTACTATAAATATTTTAGATATGTTAAGAAATGAATTATTAAATGATAAATTAATATAAAAAAGTAAAGCACCCATGTAAATGAGGGTGCTTTACTTTTTATGTTTATGCTTATTTTTATTATCCTTATTAATTAAAATAGAAGACAAATCAGTACCAATTAAGTTGTTAATATTTATATATCCATTACCTTGTTTATATTTTTTATCATTTATTAAGGTTGAATTTATTCTCAATAAAGTATATATATCATCAAAGGTAAACTCGTTGTTTATTTCAAATAATAGTGCACAGATACCTGCTATAAAAGCACAGGATATAGAGGTTCCACTACGAATAGTATAAGGTGATGTAAGAGGTGGGGGATATATTTTCTCACCATCTCTCTCAGATATATAATTACAGTCAGTGTTTAAAGATATAATATCATCACTGGCAGCAACAAAATCAGGTTTTTTTAATATTTTATTAGAGCCGCAACAGGAATAATCACTTATTTTATAAGTAGAATTTGTATCTATTCCACCTATTGTAAGCACTTTATCAGATAGAGCAATACCTTTTATAGTATCTTCTTTATCTTCATTATTACCAGAAGGTACAACTATTATTATGTTTTTATTTCTAAGTATAGTAAAAATTTTATCATATAGAGATAAAATAAACTTATTTAAAGTAGTTATTTCAAAAGGTGCACATACTATTTTTATATTAAATTCATCAATACTATTATATAAACATTCCAAAGCAAATAAAGTAGCTGAAATATACCCTTTACCAAGCTTATTAAAGGCTTTTACCATAACTAAATGGCTATTAACAGCAATGCCATGTTGTTTTACTTTTTTATTTGTACCTTCTCCACATATTAATCCAGAAATAAAAGTCCCATGACCATTGTCATCATAAGGGTATGTTGAACCATTAATTATATCAATAAATTTTTTTACTTTATTTGATGGGGTAGATAAATCTATATGTGGATACACGCCACTATCAATAATACCAATACCTATGCCTTTACCGGAAACCTCTTTATTTTTTAACACTTCAAATCTTTTATTGTCTAAAAAAATTCCATTGGCATGAAGGATATTTTTGTTGCATAAAAATGCTATGTCGTCAATGCATATATATTTGACTTCCGGAAGCTCTATAATTCTTTTAATAGCTCTTTTGGTAGCAAGAACACATAAACAATGCAAGGATTTAATATTATACAAGACTTCACCTTTTGAGGATTTAATGTTTTTCTCTATTGAACTTTTAATGCTACCATATTTAATTATTATTCTATATCTATTATAAATATCATTATCCATCATATTTTTAAGAGTCGGATCAAGTTTTTTATTAAAAAGCATAAAATACTCCTTATATACTTATTACACTTATTAGTATATGTAAACTAAAAATATTTGTTAAAGCTTTTATTTATTGTAAAAATAAAAGCTAAGATTAAGAATTTTTATATTCTAATCTTAGCTTTTAAAGCTTTATATATTTTATTATAAATTATATATGTTCTTACACATAGAGAAAAATGCTCTTGCAATAGGAGTAAGAGTTCTTTTAGAACTTACTATTAAGAAGAGATCTCTTCTTAAGTCTACATTTTCTACTCGACTTATACGCATGTTACCACTAATAAAACCATCATCACATAAGCTTTTACTAATTATAGAAATTCCTAATCCTAGATTAATAAGTTTAAGTTGAGCATGTACACTATTTACCTCACAAAGAACTTTTAATTTCTTAGGATCTATTTTGTTAGCATGAAGCTGAGCTTCTAAAGTATGTCGAGTGGCAGATTCTTTTTCTCTTATTATAAAAGGATATTTTATTAAATCATCAATAGAAATAGTTTCAGGTAAATTTAATTTAGGATTAGAAACAATAACAAGTTCATCTTCCATTATCTTATAACTATTTATTTTTGAATTATCTATGATTGTACCAACTAAACCAATTTCACATTTAAGATCTATAATATCTTTAATTATAGATACAGAACCTTGTTCTTTAATGTTAAATTTAACGTTTGAGTAGAGTTCACTAAAGGTTGAAACAAGAGTAGGTAGTAAGGAATTGCATGGAGTAGTGCTAGCAGCAATGTTTAAGACACCAGTAATATTATTATTGAAGTTAGATAGATCGGTGATAGCATTATTCCTTAAATTTATAATATCATTAGCATATTGTAGAAAAGATTCTCCTACAGGTGTAAGATTAACTTCCTTAGATGTTCTATCAAATAATTGAATATTAAGTTCTTTTTCTAAACTAGAAATATGAGAACTTATAGTAGGTTGAGATAGGTAAATAGCATTTGCAGCCTTAGAAAAACTTCTAAGTTTAGACACTGTAATAAATGCTTCTAATTGTTTAAAATCCATAGTCTACCTCCTATTAATAATAATTTAAGATTTAATAATTCGATTTATATGAAAAAAGATTTCTATTTGAGAACAGTTAAAACTCCTTACGAAAAAATAGAAAAGATAGAAGCTATCCTTTCCATTTAAAAACTATAATTCCAACTATCATTATGACAACACCGATGCATTCTCGTATTCCATATCCAGCTTCAGTAGAGCCAAACCAACCAAAATGATTGATAAGTGCAGCTGCAATAAGTTGGGCAATAAGAATAGTTGCTACAGCTATAGCCGGACCAAGACTAGACATACCCTTAATTACTGTAAACGTAATAACAGCACCCAATACTCCGGCCAAAAGGTAAAGTTTGTTAGCATCTTTTAAATTTCTAAAGGTACCGTCACCTGCAAAGAATAACACTATTAGGGCAGTTATAAGTGCAATAGCTTGGGTTAATACTGTGGTCTCCCATAGTCCAATTTTTTTTGAGAGTTCTGTATTAAATACACCTTGAACACTCATAGTTACCCCTGCAATTATTGAGAAAATTATACCCAACATAAAAACTTTCACCATCCTTTTAAAGATAGCTTACCCTAATATGGATATAATTATTTAAAATTTAAGGGGTATATCTTCGCTTAATTTTATTAATTATAAAGTTAAAATCATAGAAAAGAAATTGTTTTTAATATTAAAACTCTTTTAAATCATAACTTTTAACTAAGGTATCCCTTCTATTGTTGAGTTGTTTCCAAATCTCGATTTTATTTATCTTAGTAAAATTAAACAAATCAGTTTTATCTTTATTTTCATCTAAGGTAAATAAGTTATTTGAATAAGCCTTTCTAATTGCGTTGTTAGCATTAGAAATAGGCATGTTAAAATAGGATAGTGTTGAGAAATCTTTAACACTTATACCATGAGTATTAAACATGTCAAACATGCTTCTAGATATCTTGTTTATGTATCCTTTATCTTTAACTTTTAAGTTTACGGTATTAGATGTATCGTTAATGAAAATGTCATTATCAATTCCAACTTTAAATTTTTTATAAGGAGATAAAATTTTTGAGATTATCTCATCTAATTTATCAAGCTCTGTATTAGAGACAGAACCTAGAGGAATGTACAAATTAGATATGTTTTTATACAACTTATATTTCTTATTTAAAAATTTTTGGATAGATATAATGTCATCAACAGATTTATCATCCACCAATGCAACTAAATAATATTTCATTTTTTCCTCCCGAATGTAGATTTTTATTATAAAGTATTATATCATTATAAAATACTTTAACGCTACAATTAACAGTATTATAACATATAATAATAGGTTATAATAGACATATATAGTTAATTATATTTTTACTTTTATATGTCTATAAAAATAAAAATTAAAAATTACACTTATAAATTTAAAATTTTTATTAAAATATACGAACATTGTGATATAATTATAATTATGAGATTTTAACATTTAAAAATTAGGTTTAATTGACATAGATATAGATAGACATGGAATTAAGTTAACATATGTAAAGTATGGACATTATATAAATAGTGAGGATGATACCTGTATGGAAAAATTAGTTATAAATGGAGGCAATCCATTATTTGGAAATGTAAATATTAATGGCGCAAAAAATGCAGCTGTAGCAATTTTACCAGCAGCAATTTTAGCATCTAAGGGAGTTTGTACAATAGAGAATGTTCCTAATATAGAAGATATAAATTGTTTAGAAATTATTTTAGAATATTTAGGATGTAAGGTAGAATCAAGTTGTAATTCAATAAAAATTGATAGCACAAATATAGTAACAACCAATGCTACAATCCCAGAAGTAAGGAATATGAGAGCATCCTATTACTTATTAGGATCATTATTATCTAGATTTAAAAAAGCTAGAGTAGAACTTCCAGGGGGCTGCCCTATTGGAGATAGACCAATAGATCAGCATATCAAAGGATTTGAAGCCTTAGGAGCTACAGTTACCATAGAACATGGTGCAGTAAATCTGGTTGCAGAAAAATTAGTTGGAACAACTATATATTTTGATGTAGTTAGCGTAGGAGCTACTATAAATATCATGCTTGCGGCAGTTCTTGCGGAAGGAACTACAGTTTTAGAGAATGCAGCAAAAGAACCACATGTAGTAGACGTGGCCAACTTCTTAAATACTATGGGGGCAAATGTAAAAGGTGCTGGAACGGATGTAATAAAGATTACTGGAGTAGAGGAACTTTCAGGATGTAATTATTCAGTTATACCAGATCAAATTGAAGCTGGAACCTTTATGATAGCAACAGCAGCTTGTGGTGGAGATGTTACATTAAATAATGTAATACCAAAACACTTAGAATCTATTTCAGCAAAGCTTTTGGAAATGGGTGTAGAAGTTATAGAAGATGAGGATAAAGTTATAGTTAGAAGTGGAAATAACCTTAAAGGTGTAAATATAAAGACTTTACCATATCCAGGATTTCCAACAGATGTACAACAGCCAATGAGTACTCTTTTAACTATGGCGCAAGGAAGAAGCATTGTAAATGAAAGTATATATGAATCAAGATTTAAGCATATAGATGAGTTAAAGAAGATGGGTGCAAATGTTAAAATAGAAGGTAGAATAGCTATAATAGATGGAGTTAAAAATTTATCTGGAGCTAATGTTAAAGCTACAGATTTAAGAGCAGGTGCAGCTTTAGTTATTGCAGGTCTTTCAGCCCAAGGAAAAACTGAAGTTGAAGGCATTGAACATATAGATAGAGGATATTTGTATATAGAAGAAAAATTTAAAGCTTTAGGTGCAGATATTAGAAGAGTAAATATATAAGTTTTATATGTATTTTAGATACTAGATTGAGGAGATAATTATGAAATTTTGCCCATTATTTAGTGGTAGCAGTGGGAATAGTATATTTGTATCAGAAAACAATAGTAACATTCTAGTGGATGTGGGAATGCCAGGTAAGGCTATCGATAAAGAATTAGGGGACATAGGTATAAATCCTAATTCTATAGATGGTATATTTATTACTCATGAACATTCAGATCACATTAAAGGGGCCGGAGTATTTTCAAGGAAATACGATATTCCTATATATGCACCAAGTCTCACCTGGGAAGCCATGGATGGGAAAATTGGAAATATTAAGGATAAAAATATAAAAATAATTGATGGTAAGTTTACTGAAATTAATGATTTGACCATAGAGAATTTTCCTATACCTCACGATGCAGTATGCCCTAGAGGTTATAGAGTACATGGCTCTAAAAAATCATGTTGTATAGCTACTGATTTAGGTCACTTTTCTATAGAAGTAAAAATGGCACTAGAAGATAGTGATATGATTTTAATAGAGAGTAATCATGATATAGAAATGGTTAAATTTGGACCATATCCATATCCATTAAAGCAAAGAATACTAAGTGCAAAAGGACATTTATCCAATGAAGATTGTGGTAAAGCTATAGTAGATATTTTAAAAGGAAATCATAAAACTATATACTTAGGGCATCTAAGTAAAACAAATAATTATCCGGAGCTTGCTTATGAAACTGTAGCAAGTGTATTAAGGGAAAACAATATTAGCGTAGAAAAAGATATAGAATTAAAAATGTGCAATAGAGATAGGCATAGTATATTATCAGAAATATAAACAGAGTTCTTAGCTTCTTTGAAGCTCTAGAAGTCGTTATCCAGGGACGTAGCCACTCTTTACTCCCACTTTGAAGAAGATGGTAGTATTAGAGTGGGAGTCATCGGATAAAAAGTTTGGTTAGTAATAGGAGGTGTAGAATGAAAAAGAAGACCTTTAGTTTAGTATTAACAATAACAGTAGTTGTAATAGCACTAGTTGTAGGCGGAATTTACCTTACAAAAACTATGAGTATAAAGAAAGATAAGGCAAGTATAATAAGTAAAGAGAAACTTGAAAATACTAAAGGAGCTACAGAGGATGATGGCTATATTGATATAACTTTATACTTTGGAGGAGATGCTGAAAAGTCCGAGCTCATAAAGGAAGAGAGACTAATTAATAGTGAGGATTTAATAGGTGAGATGATCATGCAAGAACTCATCAAAGGGCCAGCTAAAGTTAGTGAAAAAAGCAAGCCTATTTTACCAAAGGAAACAAGGCTTTTAAGTTTTTCTATTAAGGATGGCATAGCAAATATTAATTTAAGCCCAGAAGCTATGTTTGAAATGTCTGAAGTTCAAGAAGTAACAATACTTAAGTCTATATCAAACTCTTTGAGTCAGCTGAAATCTGTGAGTAAAATAATGATTACAGTAAATAATCAAGGTGTTGAAAGTTTAGGTGGAAACTATAATATATCAAAACCATTTACTAAGGATGAAATAATTACGTTAAAAATACAGAAATAAGATATTATTGAAAGATAAATAAAAATTTATTATAATTAATAAAATAGATAAACAAATTTTGTTATAAAGAAGGAGAAAATAACATGAGCATATATAGCAATTGGACAAATTATGTTGTAGAGTATGTAAAAGAAAATGGAGAACCTGCATTTTGGAAAGAGTATGCAAAGGTTGAAAAATCAATATATACAAAAGCCTTAGCAATTGATGGCGGTGTTATTAGTGGAAAGTTCTCTGAATTAGTTAAAGAATTTGACGTTAATGAAATTTACTTTATGGGATTCTTAGATGGAATAAATGAAAGTATAGATAAAGAATTAGATCTTGAAGCTATAGAAAGTGATTCAGAAGTTAGCTTCAAAATAGATTATGAAAAACTATACTTCAATATGCTTGATTCTAAAGCAGACTATCTTTATACATTATCACAATGGGATAGAATATTCTCACCAGAAAAAAGAAAAGAGATACAAAAAACTTGGAGAGAATCAAAAACAGTAATAAATGAAGTTAAAGTAGGTAGAAATGATGCATGTCCTTGTGGAAGTGGTAAAAAGTACAAGAAATGTTGCGGAAAATAATATAAACATTAGCCCTAGTGAATTTTTTATTCATTAGGGTTTTTTATATATGTATTATTGTAAGATATTCTATATATGGCTATGATATAATTAATTATATGATAAATTTACAGGGGGATTGTTTATGGATAAAAATATGAAATGGCTAAAGGAAAGTAGGGTTAATAGTACAATTAATTCACTTAAAAAGAATGGTATGAATGGCTATTTAGTAAATAGTCATGAAGAACTCATTGAGAAAATTAATGAACTTACCAATGATGGTGATACAGTAAGTTGTGGTGGTTCAATGAGCCTATTTGAAACTGGAGTTATTGATTATTTAAGAAGTGGAAAATATAATTTCCTAGACAGATATGAGGATGGGTTAAGTAAGGATGATTTGAAAAAATTATATAGAAACACTTTCTCTGCTGACGTATATTTTACTAGTACTAATGCAATTACAGAAAAAGGAGAGTTATACAATGTAGATGGCAATGGAAATAGGGTAGCAGCTATGTTATATGGTCCAGATAAAGTAATAATCATAGCAGGAATAAATAAAATTGTAGAGAATATTGAAGAAGCCATTAAGAGAAATGAAAGAGTATCAGCACCTGCAAATTGCAAAAGATTAAATAAAGTTACTCCTTGTGTAAAGGTAGGTCATTGTATGGATTGTTCAAGTGAAGATAGAATTTGCAATGAATATACTATAATAAGAAGACAGGGAAATAAGGATAGGATACATGTAATTTTCTTGAATGAGGAATTAGGATATTAATTAAAATACGAATATTAGAGTAAGTGCTTTGGCAAAATAAGTTAGTCTAAAATATTTTGCTAAAGCACTTTTTTATAACTATATGAAAAATAATGAAAATTAAAGAAAAGTTAAGAGAATGAAAGCTTATCTATCTATATATACTAATAGCATGGTTGAATAAAATGATATTTGAGGTAAAATATTATTAGATAATGATTGTTAAATAACAAACGTTGTTATGAGATTATAATTAAATAACTTTTAGAATATAATATAAGAATAAATTTTATTTAGGTGTAAATTATAGGAGGTCATGTATTATGAAAATTGCAGTAATAGGATGTACACACGCAGGAACAGCAGCGGTAGTAAATGCAAAACAACTTTACCCAGATAGTGAGATTACAGTTTATGAGAGAAATGATAATATATCTTTCCTTTCTTGTGGAATTGCTTTAAGTGTATCTAATGTAGTAAATGAACCAGAAAAATTATTTTATAATTCCCCAGAAAATTTAAATAACCTTGGTATAAACATGAGAATGAATTATGATGTAACTGATATTGATATGGATGAAAAAATAATCACAGCTACAAATTTAAAGACTGGTGATATAGTAAAAGAAAAATATGATAAATTAATTTTAACCTTAGGATCGTGGCCAATAGTTCCTAATTTTGAAGGAAGAAACCTAAAAAATATATTACTATGTAAAAATTATAGTCATGCAAAAACAATTATAGAAAAATCAGCTGATGCTAAGAATGTAACAGTTGTAGGAGCTGGATATATAGGGGTAGAACTTGCTGAAGCCTTTGAAATGAAAGGTAAAAATGTAACCCTAGTTGATGCAGAAGACAGAATAATGAGTAAATATCTTGATAAAGAATTTACAGATATAGCAGAGAATGAATTTAAAAAACGTGGAGTAAAACTAGCTTTAGGTGAAAAAGTTCAAAGGTTTGAAGGAGAAAATGGTATAGTATCTAAGGTAGTAACTGATAAAGGAAGTCGTGAAGCAGATTTAGTAGTACTTTGCATAGGATTTATACCAAGTACAAGTTTAATAAAAGGAAAATTAGACACTCTTCCAAATGGAGCAATAATAATAGATGAATATATGAGAACTAGTGTTAAAGATGTATTTGCAGCTGGAGATTGCTGTGTTGTAGAATATAATCCAGCAAGGGATAAGAGATATATTCCTCTTGCAACTAATGCTGTAAGAATGGGAACCTTAGTTGCTAAAAACCTAGTAAACCCAACTCTTAAGTATATGGGAACCCAAGGTACTTCAGGAATAAAGATATATGATAAATGTATAGCATCAACAGGGTTAACAGAAGAGGTTGCTAAGAAAACCACATCTATGGAGATTGACTCAGTAATGGTTAGTGAAAATCATAGACCAGAATTTATGCCAACCTATAAGGAAGCAACCATAAAGCTTGTTTATGACAAAGCTACAAGAAGAATTCTTGGAGGACAGATTATTTCTGATGAAGATTTAACTCAACACATGAATACCCTATCTGTAGTAATTCAAAATAACATGACCATAGAAGAACTGGCAATGACAGATTTCTTTTTCCAACCACACTTTAATAAACCATGGAGCTTATTAAATACTGTAGCTCTTAAAGCACTAAAGTAATATATAAGTTATATTATATATAATTTAAAAATAACTCATCATAATTAATATGGTGAGTTATTTTCATAGTAAAATAGATTGCTTTGATAAATTTAATAAAAGTAATGAGATAACAGTTAAAGTTTCTATGAAGTCTGTTTATTAGAGTTAGATTCGCTGGACTTACAATTATTATAAAAATTATTTAAAAAATTATAAACTTCTCCTGAATAAAATTTATCACTAGTATTTTTATCCATCTTGGACAATAAGACTTGGCGAGTAATAATATCATTTAGATTAACTTCTTTACAATTTTTCATAATATCGTACATTATCATAAAAGTCGTAGTTCTTTCAAGTCCTTCATTGCCATGGAAATGAAGCCAGCTGCCTTCAGGTTGATTTTTTACAACTTCCATAAAATAATTTACCATAGCCTCTGTAGGTAAATTTTTATATGTTACAGGAATACGAATATAAGATAATGAATAAGCTTCAGACTGCTCAGTTTCATTTTGAACCTTTGAAGGTATAATTACATCTTTAAAACCCTCTAAAGCAATAGGTTTATTAAGTGGGATAGATTTTAATCTAGAGTTTTCATCAGCAATGATTTCATTTACTGTTAAGCCTCTATTTGCATCGTTGTTAGCATTTTGCCAACTTACAGGAATCCCATCAATAAATCCATGGGATTCTTCTCTTAAGTCAATAATAGTTATAGGCACATTACCTATAGACTTCTTCATTAAAGGAACTCCAGTTTTAGAAAATTGACCACTACCAGAAATATTAAGCTTATCTAGACCAGACAAATTTATATTTTCTGAAGGAGTAATTTTATCTGTGCTCTTTCTAAAATATTTTGGTAATTCAAAAGCAGTTGGAGAATCAACCATTAACTTTACATCTGGAATAGGAGTAGCATAACATACAACATAATTAAAGGATAGAATTATAGTTAAAAAAGCAAATAAATTAATCTTTAAAAATTTTTTCATATTTAGACACCACCTATATAATATTTAATTAGTATCTATTATAATTTTACCTATGACATTCTAAATTATTCATAGTAAAATATAGGTATTATTGGTGTGGTGCTAGTATAGTTTATTGTAAAACTATACAAATAGATTAATATAAAACTATTTAAATATGGAACTATAAAACTAGAAAAATAGTTAACTATTTGTTCTGTTCATGCGGGTTTCAGAGATTTTACTGCTCAAATAGTATTATGAACTTATTAGTTAAATTAAAAAATTAGGAGGATGTTTAGTGAATATAACATTAATAACTGTAGGAAAAATAAAAGAAAAATATTTAAGAGATGCCATAGATGAATATTCTAAAAGATTATCAAGATACTGTAAGCTTGAAATAATAGAACTTCAAGATGAGAAAACACCAGATAATGCATCAGAAAAGGAAGAACTTCAAATAAAGGATAAAGAAGGTCAAAGCATATTATCAAAAATTAAAGATAATGCTTATGTTGTAGCCATGGATTTAAAAGGAAAACAAATTTCATCTGAAGAATTTGCAAATTTCATAGATAACTGTGGATTAGAAGGAAACTCTAATTTAGTTTTTATCATAGGAGGAAGCTTAGGTCTATCAGATCAAGTTATAAAAAGAGCTAATTATAAAATATGTTTTTCTAAAATGACCTTTCCCCATCAATTGTTCAGAGTAATGCTTCTAGAACAGATATATAGGGGATATAGGATAATAAAGGGTGAACCGTACCATAAGTGAATGAGATTTTTACTTTAATTGGTATTAGATTTGGGTGAGAGGTTAGTGATGATTCGCCTCAACCATGAAACCCTCGACAATACAGAAATGTGTTGTCGAGGGTTATTATATTTTGTTAAAAGTTTTCTCTATGGTAAAATATTAAGTATAATAATTTATTACATGGGGGAATTTAAAAAATGGCAAATATAAATGGTGATTGGTTTCATTCTAGAAGTAGTTCAAATATAACTGAATTATTAACAGTGAGAGATATAATAAATGAAAGCAAAAAATTAGAATACAATGGGATGTCTTGGTCAGGAGGAAGATATGGAAATCAACGATTATATGATTTAGCTATTGCAGGTAGGGTTAAACCATCTACACTACAAACCAAATTACGAGCAATGATAAGATTTGGGTTTTTAGAAGATAATAAGTATTGCCCTATTAGATGGAGTAAAATGGGACAAGTATGGAATGATCTTTATGTATCAGGAAATGAAGAGGTAGCAAATCAGATATATAAATGTATATTGATAGTATCATTAGCAACAATAGCATTTATAAATGAAAAACCTTATTATGAATTAAATCCAGCAAAAGGAGAATTACCGTTAAAGTACTTATTAAATAATTTAGATTGTGATAACTCAATATCAATATCTAATTTTTATAATATGGTAGACGGTAATACAACAAGAGTTGGAGATAATATATCTTATTGGAAAAAAGATTTGGTTAATTCTGGGTTGTTTAAAGAAGATAATGGATATTTAGTGTATACATGTATATACAATGAATTAGTTGAAGAAATAAAAAAATTTATTCCTGATAGTACTTTGTCAGATGAAGATTGGATTTTAATAAGGCAGAATCCAATGATTGATATATCACCATTTAAGGAATCAGTTAGAAAAATATTTGAGGCAATACTAGATAATAGTATTTCTGATTCAAATGAATTTAATCAAGATCCAATATCAGAAATAATATCAGAACAGCTAGAAAATAGATTGCCACAAGTAGATATATTAAGTACAGAGACTAATTATATCACTAGTACCAGAAAAGTTAGAAATTCTACATGGAGTAAAAGAGTTAAAAAGAGATATAATAATAAGTGTGTAGTTCCTGAATGTGATGTTGAGGGGGAGTTATTTGTTCAAGGGTGTCATATAAAGCCAGATAATTTAAATGAAGAGGGAACTCCTCATAGGGCACATATTTTAAATGGAGTATGTATGTGTTATTTATGTCATAAATTGTTTGATAATGGATATTTTACTTTCGACGATAATGGGAGGATAATAGTATCTAGTGAGATAGCTAAATTACCTGAGCAAAGAGCTACTAAAGTAATTAAAATGAGTGAAAATAAAATAATTAAAAGTAGTAATGATAGAAGATTACCATTACATGAGTTTATAGATTATCATAGAAAAAATATTTTCAAACCATAAAAAATAAGTTAATTATGTAGTATAATAGGATAGCCATAGAAAGTATGACTATCCTATTATACGAATTGGAGGAGTATATGAGTAGAGGAATAGATAAACAAAAGGAAATATTGTCTGACATTCAAGAGGGTATTCCGTTAACATATAATTATGAACTAAGTAATTTAGTACACTTTCAAGAAGCAATAACTCAACCAGTTCAAAGGTGGTATCCTTATAGAGAGGGGTATTCGATTGATTTAGTGAATTACTTTATAAATAAATTAAATGTAAAAGGGGTAATATTTGATCCATTTTCTGGTAGTGGGACCACATTATTAGCAAGTAGATTGAATAATCTAAAGTCAATAGGAATTGATGTTAATCCAATATCAGTTAAGGTAGCAAAGAGTGAGAATGAATTATATACCAATGATGATTTAAGAATATTTAGTGAATTTTTAGAAAGTGTAAAGTTATTGCAAAGGAATGACAAAGAGTATGATACTAAATTTGAATTAAAAGATAAAGTATTTAATAAAGAAATACTAAATACTTTGTTACAGTTAAAAGATTTTATTTCAAAAATAGAGAATGAAAAGATAAGAAATTTATATTTTGTCCAGTGGTTATCAATAATAGAACCTGTTTCAAATATTAAAAAAGAAGGTAATGGGATAAAGTATAAAAACAGGAAAAGAACACCTAATGGATATATAAATATAGAAAAAGAAGTGTGGGAAGAAGAAAATTTTCCAGCAGATAAATTCAATTATGTTAAAAATAAGTTTATAGATAAGCTGTATTTAGTTAAGGAAGATCTAGAAAAGTATTATGGTCCATGTGAATTTAAACCGGAGATTTATTATGATAGCTGTCTTAATATGGAGCAATACATAGATGAAGAAATAGAATTTACATTTTTCTCTCCTCCATATTGCAATTGCTTTGATTATTTTGAGATTCATAAGGTCGAATTGTGGTTAGGGGATTTTATTAATGATAAAAGTGAGTTTAGAGAGTTTAGGAATAAGGGGTTAAGATCCAATACAAATTCTATAAAGGATAAAGAAATAAATTATTTTAATGATTATTTAGAGAAACTTATTAATTTATTTGATGTAGATAATCTTTGGAATAAAAAGATACCTTATGTAGTAAGAGGTTATTTTGATGATATGTTTAAGCTATTGAAAAAAATATATGATAGCACAAAAAAAGGTGGCTATGTAGGAATTGTTGTAGGTAATTCTGCATATTCAGGTGTAATTGTTCCGACGGATTTACTATTAGTTAAAATATCAGAGACAATAGGATATAAAGTAGAGGAATTAATTATTACAAGACATTTAACTACAAGCTCTCAGCAGAAAGCAAAATTAGAGGAATTAAAAGAATATTTAAGAGAAAGTGTTATAATCATAAGAAAGGAATAGGATAAATGAATGAGCAAGTATGTAAAATTACAGCTGAAATACCATTAGATATAGATAATGGTTGTATTTTAGATATTAATACGACTAAGGTTACTGACTATACTCATGGCTTTCATAAATATCCTGGTAAGTTTATTCCTCAATTACCAAGGTGGGCTATGAGAAAGTATTTAAAAAAGGGAGAAGGAAAATGTATTATAGACCCTTTTTGTGGTTCAGGTACAACTTTAGTAGAAGGATTATTATATGGACATAATGTTATAGGGATTGATATTGATCCATTATCAGTATTGATATCTAAAGTTAAAACAACAAAATTAAATGTTGATGAAGTTAATCGTATATCACAATGGATACTAGATAATATGGAAAATACAGAAAAGAAATTCAAGCCTAAATGTGAAACTATTAATCATTGGTTTACTAATGATTCAATAAAAAAGTTATCAAAGATAAGAGCATTAATAGATGATATTGATGTAGTGTTTGGTAGTAATAAAGAAATAATAGATATAAAGGAATTTTTAATAATCTGCTTTTCATCTATTATTAGAAGAGCATCTAATGCAGATAACCAATCTCAAAAGACATATGTTTCGGGTACAAAAATTAAAGAGCCCGAGGAGGTATATAATTTATTTAGAAAACAGGTTAACTTGTATGTTGATAGAATTAAAGAATTTTCAAATGAATTAAATGATGGTATTGAAAGTAAAGTAATATGTTTTTCAAATAACAGAGATTTAAATAATAAATTAGAAAATTTAAAAGTAGATTTAGCTATATCATCACCTCCATATATAAAGTCAATTGATTATGTATATAACCAAATGGCTGAATTATTTTGGATTGGAGATCTATTTGAAATGGACACACAAGAAAAACAAAATATTAAAAAAGAAAAGTATATAGGTACAAGCAAGATTTTTAAAAATGAATATGAAGAATATAATCCCAATATTAGTAAATTGAATATTGAAGAGTTGGATGAGAAATTAGGAGGCATTTTTGTAAATGATATAAAAAATGGTCATAAACATTCGTATATAACATATAAATACTTTGTTGAAATGGAAAAGCATTTTAAAGAGATGAGTAGGAATTTGAAGAAAGAAGCACATTATATAATGATAGTTGGGAACAGTACTGTAAGTAACACTTTATTTAATACTTCACAATATTTAATAGAAATAGCTGAAAGAAATGGATTCCAACTGGTGAATAAGTGGGGATACAAAATAAAAAATCACTTTATGGGTTTTGATAGAAAGGGGAGAGGGGGAAAAATAGAAATTGATTGGGTAATGGATTTTGTGCTAAGAGAATTTTAAGTATATATTATATATGTAATAAGATAGTATTTTTTATAAAAGTACTATCTTTAATTATTATTATAGGAGTTGTAAAAAATGAAAAAGGTTATTAAATTGGATGATTTAAAAGGATTTTTCTTACATAATAATATGATTAATATTATATGTGAGAAACTTAATATTTTAGATGAGAGCTATGGGGATGAAAGAAATATTGATGCAGATTTAGGAGGATATGTATTAATTGTAGAAAGTAAAGATGACATTATTGAAGCAAGGAAAAATATTTTAAAAGACATTATACCAGAGTATGTTGATAATATTGAAGGTGAAAGAGGTAAGCAGTATTGTTTAGCTCTTTTTCTTTTGTCTTCAGATTATGCAGTAGTTGTAGTTGCTACTAAAGAATTAATGGATATTCTTATAGAAGATTAGGAGGAGGAAGGATGGGAAAGAAAGCTATTAAGGAAACTAAGTATTGTTCGTTGATTTATCAAAGTTTAATTTCAGATGAACAATATACTTATGCATTAGAGAAGATTATGGTTAAACCACTGGGAAATAGAGAAGAATTAAGATTTAGTGTTTATAAAGATCAACAACGATATGGTATGAAGTTATTAGTAAGACCATTGGATTTTCAAGAAGAATTATTTTTAGAGTTATTAAATAAGGTTTTGGAAGATAATTTATTTAGTAAGAACTTTAGAACTAAATTAAAGAATTTGATAAATGAAAAATGGGGCTTAATCATCAGTACTAATGATGATTAAGCTTTTTATTATTTTATGAAGGTAGTAGTGTATGAAAAGAATTTTATGTGTAGGTGTAATTAGAAATGGGAAAATAACTATAAAAACTTGTGCTGAAAAGGAGATAAGAAAAAATGTTCAAGAAAAATAATAGATATGTAACTAGAGGAGTAAATGAGGAGGTAGATATAAGATTACAACTTATAATTTGGTTTATGCTTGATAAGCTAAAATTAGAAGAAAAGATTGAATTAGATTACTTGCAGGTTTTCAAGCTAAGAAAAGAAGGAAATAAGGTTGTAATAAATAAAAGTCAAGAAGTTCCTAAGTACTCATGTACATATGAAATAGAGCTAGAAGATATTCAGATAGATGATGAGGTTAAAATATATGTGATTGATAATGGAGAATATTCAACTATGCTCCTACCATTAGAATATTAATTAAGGAGAGCTAAATAATGAATAAACTAAGTAAAGAGAAGACTTTTGATTATGATAGTAAAGAGCTTCTAGGAGTAATGCGTTTCGACTTCTATGATGGAAGACTTTCGAATCAATGGAATCCAAGATACATAATAATAGAATTGAATTATAGAAAAGAAATAGACTTAAAGAAGTTGCAAGAAGAACTAAATTACATTCAATTCACATTGATACAGGACTTCAATAAAATTGTAGAACTATGCAATGGTACAGGCTATGATAAAGAAACTTTAGTATGCATAGAGTTTAAAGAAGGTAAATATGTTATTAAGCTAATACCTGTACTAGATAATTATTCTTACATATATGCTTATAAAAGATAGGAGGACAATACATGGATATAGTAACTGTAGTAAGAGTTGTTGGAACAATATTAACCGTGATAGCTGCTTCAATAGAAGCAATAGGAAAAAAAGAGTAAGGAGTATTCAACAATAACTAATAATTGTAATATCGTTGTAATTAAGAACTAATGATCTTAATACAGCGATATTATAATAAACTAATAGTAGTATTTTTTTGTCCTTAGTATTTCTTAAAACAGTGATTGTTTCAACATTTCTAAAAGTAAGGAGAGTAATGTTCTAAAAAATAAAAAGAACCCTAAAATTAAAACATTAAAATAAGGAACTTGAAATTAGGAATTGGGACTTGGAAAATCCAACGGGGGGTAGGGGGGTATAAGAACCTAGAAAAGAATTGAAATAGATAGTGGATCTATTTCAATTAAAAATAATAATAAAGATACAATAATTAAAACTAAAAATATATAATCAATTAATAAATATAATAGTTATGGAAAACAATGATTGTTAAGTTGAAAAACATAATTATTTAAGAAATAATATTCAATTAATAAGTAATGATATTCAAAATTGATTTAAGAAGTAAAATTGAATTAAGTCAGAAAGTAGAATAAACAGATGAAATTGAATAGTTCAATCAACAGAAATACATCAAAAAACTACAATAAACCATCAGAAAACAGCGTTTTGGAAAAAGGTGAAGAAATGTGCAATTCAACATACAAAGCCTTCAATAAGGGCTAAATCAACTGTTTTTACTCAATGGTTCAAATATATATTATAAATCTGATAACAGAGTTAATGTTTCTAAAAGAGAAGCATTAACTCTTTTTATTAGGGCATTTAAGAAAGGTGCTTCTGATGTAGTTGGAAATGTATCATTTAAGAATTATTTAGCGAATTTTTCATTGAGTTATTCGCATGAATATTCATGTCAGAGTGGTTATTATTTTTTAGGGAGGTGAAGCTAATGTATGCAATTAAAAAAAGAAGATTTTAATGGAGTGTATTCAACAATTTTTGAGCATCTGGGAGAAGATATTACTAGGGATTTATACAATTTATTTCGAGGACAACAATTTAATTTTCCAATGAAATTATACTCTAAAGAATATGTCTTAAGATACTTAAGTGAAAATTATGATGGAAATAATATAAGAAAGCTAGCAAGAAATCTTAATTATTCAGAAAGATGGGTACAAGTAATTATAAGTAAAAATAAAATAGGAGTAAAAGGGGATAAGTAAAAATGGAAGTATTAACGGTAATTTGTGCAATCATATTGGGTACAGTAATCTTTTTAGGCATCAATACAATGTTTGATATATGGTATGTAGGTTGTGGTGCAATGGTTGGAGAATGGTTTGTCTGTGTTATAATATCAGGAATTTTAGTACAGTTTTTAGGGGGCATAGTTGGGGGATTATTTTCAGCATTGTGGTTTTTAATAAAAATTGTATTAATTATAGCAATTGTCGGTGGAATTGTAATGTTTATTTACGACAAGCTTAGAGGTAAATAAGGGGGAATAGAACTATGAAAAAGAAAATAATTATTATTGCAACTATAGTAGTACTATTTATCATAGGGTACATAGGAATGGGGAATAATGAAGAAAAGAGAATGATAGAAAATAGTGTTAAAGCCATAGAAGCAAGGGACTACGATTATGCAGAGGAAGCTTTAGGAAGTGTAGTAGATGGCAATAATAAGAAAGTAGACAAGCTATGGAATATTATAAAATGTTACAAAGGTGCACAAACAGAATTTTATGCAGGTAATATTGATAAAGCTAATGAATACTTAGATGACATGAATAGCAAGTATAAGAAGTATGATACATTAAAAGAAGATGTTGAAAATTTAAAAGCCGAAGTTAAAGAAAGAGAAACTTACATAGAAGAGCTAAGGGGAAAAATTCCTGAATATGAAAAGGTACTTAAGAATAAAGAATATGAGAAGTACAATGAAATTCAAAGCGAGATTAAAGAAGTTGGCAATAAAGACTTTTATCTTAAATTACCACAAGATATTTTAAATAAATTAAATCAGTTGGAACTTAGTTTGGGAGAAGGTATAGGAGAATATAATTCAATAAAAGCAGAAAAGCAGAAACAAGATGAAGAAAAAGAATTAAAAGCTACTGATGAAAAATTTACACCAGAAATGGCTAAAGAATATGCTGAAAAAGATACTAATATAAACACTGGAAATACAAGATTAGAAATCATTCCTACACCAGAATATGATGAAGTAGGAAGAAAGTATTATAGGGTAGCTGTTTATTTAAAAGATAATAATGAATTGATATACTATTATTCAGTTTATGCAACAGGTGGAACACAGTTTTTAAGTTATAACTAAGTTTTAATAAAGCTTTATTTATCATTAGAGATAGATAAAGTTTTATTTTTTTTATTAAAAAATAGTTAATAATAAATAAGTTTTTGGTAAAAACTAGATGTAGTCGAAAATAGGAGAAAAAACAAGAAAAAAAAGAATTAAAGTTTATGTAAAAAAATAAATATTAAACAAAATAAGTAAAAATATATAAAATAATAAAAAAAATAGAAGCATAGGAAGTCCTACACTCAAAAAAATAAAAAAGTTATAACCTAGGAAGACTTAGTGTGTAAATAAATATATTATATATAAATTAATGTTAAATACTAAATAAAATTACATTGTAAAATATTAGGTAAAATTTTACTAATCACGTCTGGTTGATTTGAGAGTTTTTATATTGAAAAGTATTATATTAGTAAGCTAATCAACCACAAACATATTATAAATAATAAATAAGGGGGGCAAAAGGTGACAGAACAAGAACGATGGCAAGAATTTTTGGATATAGGATTCATAGTTAAGGAAAGGACAGGTGAAGTACTGGGTTTGAATGCAAATATATTTGCATCATACTTAGGTAGAAGATTCAGATTAATTTACTACAGAAATGATTTTTACAATTATAAAGAGAAGTTAGGAAAATGGATCAAAGTTGAAGATATGAAAATGAAATATATCTTAAGAAAACTTCTTCTTAGTTACTGTGATAGTATTTGGACAAGAAAGCTGGAGGACGAATACATAGAAGCATTAAAAAGAACAGTATTCTTTGAAGGAGAACTAAATAGTAATAGAAGGTTTATAAATATGCTTAATGGGATGTATGATTTAGAAACTCATACATTGAGAGAGCATAGTTATAAGTACTACAGTACTATTCAAATACCAATTACATATGACCCAAATGCTAAATGTCCTAATTTTGAAAAGTTTTTAAACGAGTCATTTTTAGGTGATAAGGAGTCAATACAAGTAGCTGAGGAATGGTTAGGCTATTCCATGACATCTGAAACTAAAGCTCAAAAAGCGTTAGTTTTATATGCAAAAGGTAGAAATGGAAAAGGAGTATATCTTCACATATTAGGAAAGTGTGTAGGAAAAGAAAATACTACTAATGTAGCAATCACAGAGTTAAGCAGTTCATTTATGCGTTCAACTTTAAATAACAAACTTGCTAACATATGTAGTGAAATGGAGTTAAATAGTAAAAGCTTGAATACTCAATATTTTAAGATGATAACTGGTGAAGATGAAATAATGGCTGAAGAAAAGTATAAACAAGCTTTTTCATTTAAACCAACAGTAAAACTAATCTACTCAACTAATAATTTACCTCATACAAAGGATGTTACTTTAGGTTTTAAGAGAAGATTAAGTGTTCTTCACTTTAGAAATACTGTAGCTGAAAAAGATATTGATGTAAACCTAAAGGAAAAACTAGAGGCAGAGCTTTCGGGGATATTCAATCTAGCAATGAAAGGCTTGAAGAGACTAGTAGATAACAGTTTCCAATTCACAAAGTGTAGTATCTCAGATGAATTACTGAAAGAGTATGAAAAAGACCTTAATCCTATGATTTCTTTCTTTGAAGAGTGCATTGAGCAAGCTGATGATACTTATAGGGAAGATAGAAAGGTAATTTACAATACTTTTAAAGTGTGGGCTGATGCTAATGGAATGAAGGGGTATGCAGATATAAGTGCTAGAAAATTCTGGACTAAATTTAATGAGCAAATGGAAGAATTAGAATACAAGTACAAGACTGGACATTCTAATAAACTTAGCTATTATACAGGTGTAAAAGTTATTGGAGAGTACAAGATTGATAAGAACCATCCAATGTACAGCGGAGTTCCATTGGGGGGATAGGGGGGAGAGTGAGGGGAATTTGAAAAAGTCTAAAATCTAATCAAATCAACAGGTTGGGGAGGTGGGGAGTTGAATTTCTTTAAAAATATCAAAAAGATATTTTTAAAAGAAGGTAATAGAATAGTTTCTTTCAAGGTAATCTCCCACTCAACCTAATTCAGTAAAATCAACAGGTTCAGAAAACAACAATCAAACAACAATTCCCCACAATAACACCCAATAAAAAGGTAGTGAATTAAATTTAATCAAATAAATTGAAAAGGAGAATGATGAGATGGCAGTAGTAAAAAGAAGACCAGTTCCAAGAACAACAGATAAAACCGAGGGAAAAAGTAGTGAACCAACTACATGGAAAGCAGAGGAGGAAGATGTAAACTCAAACGAACCAAGAGAAAGAAGGAGATGTCCTATAACAAGTGATTTAAAAACTAAACAAAATGAAGTAGAAGGAAGAGAGGATGTAGTAACAATAAATAATTTAGAACAAGAAGAAGGAAACCAAGAACAAGGTAATTATGAATTAGATATGTTTCAACCATCAGTAAGTCAAACAACAAGTAGAGGTAACTTTAAGGCAGGAGCTATGTCAATTGTAAAGTCTAACTGTGGAAAAAGGATTACAATTTCTAAAAAAGTGATGGACAAGTTAAATAATCCATCAAGGATTGTAATATCATTTTCAGATGAAAGAATAGCCATTGGAGAATACTTACCTAACAACAATAATCAGCTAGATTTAAAGATGGTAGGAAAGAAAGGAATTATTTACTCTGCTAGTTTAGTAACCGAAATAGCAGAGAAATATAAATTAGATTTCAGTACTAGAACATCAATGACATTTACAGAAGTTAACTATGTAGAAAGCAACGGATATACTGTTGCAATAATAAAAATAAAATAAATGATTTCAAGGAGGAACAAAATATGGACAAGTCTAAAAGAGTAGAAGAAATAATGAAGATTTTATCACAGGTTATACAAGATTACATTGAACAGGGAAAAGTACCTGATAAGAAGTAGCTGTAAATTAAGTACATAAGCTTGATACTAACCAAAACATGATTGGTATCAAGCTAATAAAATAAATGATAAAGAGGAGAGATTAGCAATGGCAGTTATAAAAAAGGATGGAAGAATATCAGTAATCAAGGAGGTGAAAAGCAATGGATAACTTTAACAGTGTAGATGAAATCATACATATATTGTCTCATATGGTATTAGATTACCTTCAAAATTACAATAAGGCTAATTAAATCCAATTTACATAATGCTCTATGCTAGTTTTTACTAGCGTAGAGCCTACTAAGAAAGTTTTAGATATATATTATATTTTTGATAAAACTAATGGAGGGATTACAATTGAATAGAAAGAAGATAATAGCAATATACACTAGGGTTTCTACATTAGAACAGGCAGAAGAAGGTTACAGTATTGATGAACAAGAAAGATTGCTGATGGATTATTGTAGAAGGAATAACTACGAGGTTTATAAGTGTTATTCGGATAGAGGAATTAGTGGTAAGGACATTAAACATCGACCTGCACTAAAAGAATTGCTAAAGGATGCTGAAGACAAGAATTTTGATATGGTAATTTCATGGAAGATTAACCGTATTAGTCGTAAACTTGCAGATGTATTAAAGATTATAGATACCTTTGAAAAGAATAACATTACATTTAAATCTTACTCGGAGCCTTTTGAAACAGATACCCCAGCTGGTAAAATGCAATTTCAGATGATGGCACTTATAGGGGAATTCGAAAGAGGTACCATAGCACAGAATGTTAAGATGGGAATGTGTGCAAGAGCTAGACAGGGGCTTTGGTGTGGAAATAGAGTTTTAGGTTATGATTTAGTTCCCATGGAAGATTCAGAAAAAAAGAAGAGGAAAGAAACTAAACTACAGATAAATCCAGAGGAAGCGAGAATAATTAAACTAATATTCAGTATGTATGCTAATGAAGGAAAAGGATATAAAGCTATAACTACTAAACTTAATTACTTAGGGTATAAGACCAAGAAAGGAAATGATTTTTCAGTAGGTTCAATTAAAGATATACTTACTAATCCAGTATACATAGGCAAGATAAGATATAACTTAAGACAAGAATGGAGTGAGAATAGAAGACGTAATATTAACCCAGATCCAATAATAGTAGATGGAATACATGAAGCTATAATTGATATGGCTACATGGGATAGAGTACAAGCTATAATGGAATCAAAGAAAGGTAAGCCTTCAAGAATCTATGATGGAGAGTATCTATTAACAGGAATATTAAAATGTCCAGTGTGTGGTACTGGAATGGTGATAATGAGAAATGGTAAGAAGAGAAAAGACGGAACTAAAGCAACATACTATGCTTGTGGAGCATGGAAGAATAAAGGAACAGCAGTATGTAATAGTAATGCAATAAATGTAGATAAAGCTAATAAGTATGTTTTTGGAAAGTTGTCAGAACTCTTATCTAATGAGAAGATGATAAAGGCTATTGTAGCAAATATAAATAAACAAAGAAAGACTAGAGTTGCTCCTGCTAAAAAAGAAACTCAAAGAATTGACAAAGAACTAGAAAAGCTAGATAAGAAGAAGGGAAAAATATTTGAAGCATATGAGGATGAGTTAATCTCTAAAGAAGAATTCTTCAGTAGGAAGGAAGAATTAAATGAAAAAATACAGAGATTACTAGAAGAAAAGGAGCCCTATACAGTAGCATTAAGTGAAGATACAGAACAACAAGTACCCTATGAATTAATAAAGAGTGTACTAGAAAACTTTAGTATGCTCCTTGCCAATAGTGGTAGTAGAGAAGAAAAGAAAATGTTACTTCATATGATAATATCAGAAATAACTATTAATAAGCTAAGGGAAATAGATTCAATAAAACTAAAAATTAATGATAACTTAATAGAGTATATAAGTAAACAGGAAGGAGTACCTAAGGAGGGGACTCCTTCTTGTTTTATTTTAAGAAATATTGGAATAAATACTTTAAATTTAGATATTGCTATATAAGTTAAAATGGTATAATTATCTTATGGAATTTAAATAGATAAATTTAAAAAACTATGGGGAGAGATAGTATATGGCAATACCAACATATGAAAGAATAATGCTTCCATTATTAGAAATGTTAAGAAGTAATGAGATCTATACTAATAATGAATGTATTGAGATATTGGCTAGAAAATTGAATATTACAGAAGAAGAAATGAACTTATGCTTTTCAAGTGGTAAAAAAAGAGTATTTTATGATAGAGTAAATTGGGCAAAAACTTATATGAAGAAAGCTGGACTAGTAGAGGCACCCAAAAGGGGTCTAGTTAGGATTACCAAATTAGGGTTAGAATTGTTGCAAGAAAATCCAAAGCAGTTAAAATCTAAAGATTTATTAAGATATGATAGTTTTTATGAATTTGTAAGTTCAAGTAATAAAGATCAAAACCATAATGAAAATAATGAAGTAGCATTAAATGAAAAAACACCATCAGAAGAAATTGCAAATGCTTTTGAAAATTTAAAGACCTCATTAGCAGATGAAATATTAGAAAAAATCAACTCATGTTCATTTGAATTCTTTGAGAAAGTGGTAATAGAGCTATTGATTAAGATGGGATATGGTGGTTCAAGAGAAGAGGCAGGGAGGGCAACTAAGAAAACAGGTGATGAAGGTATAGATGGAATAATTAATGAAGACAGACTTGGTTTAGATAGTATATATATTCAAGCTAAAAGATGGAAAGATACAGTAGTTGGTAGACCAGAAATTCAAAAGTTTTCTGGAGCATTAGATACTCCAGGAGCAAGTAAGGGGATTTTTATAACGACTTCAACTTTTTCTAAAGAAGCTAGAGAGTATGTTAAAGTTATAAATACAAAAAATATAGTTTTAATTGATGGTATGCAGTTGGCACAGTATATGATTGAATTCAATGTTGGCGTATCTACGGAAATAATATATGAAGTGAAGAAAATGGATACAGATTACTTTATTGAAGAATAATAGTAAATTTTTAGTTATATAAATTACAATTTGGAGAGTGATAAGAATGAGCATAAGCAAAAGCCTTGTTTTAATAAAACAAGAGTTTACAGATAAAATTATTATAGACGAAGATATAGAGAACCAACTTAAAGGTAACAGAGGTATTTACGGATTATTTATCATCAAAAATGAATTTAAAGAATGTGCATATATAGGGAAATCTGAAATTGTAAGTTCAAGAATAACAAATCATCTATATAAAATAATAGACGGAAATCATGCTGTTATCAAATTAAATAAAGCTTTTCTAGATAAAGAAAGTAAAATTTTATGTGAATTTATAGAGCCAGTAGAACATTGCTTTGATAATTATTATAAGGATGCACAACGTCTTGCAAGCCGTGAATGTTATTGGATTGATAAATGTCAAGAAATAAATCAATGTCTTGAACAGGTTCCAGCAGGAAAACGCCCTGGTAAGGATTGGTGGTGCGAACAAGCACAAAAAACCAAATTATAAAAAAAAGAAGAGTCGAATAATAGAGTTAAAATTCTTGATGAACAGAAAGCGAAATTATTAATTACAATTTAAGATGATGTAATATAAGAAATGTAGTATGAATTTATAAAAAGTGAAAGTAGAGAAAAAAGAAGAAGTTGTTATACATTATAATTGCAGAGATAATAATAAATAAATTAGGGGAGTAAAACATGGGGAAGAAGAGAAATAAAAAAAGTAATAGAGATACAAATATAAATGGAAGAAGTAACAAAGCTAATGAGTTAGACCCGATAAATTCATTATTATTGGTAATAAAAAAGAATAAATTAAAACTAATTGGTTTATCTATGAATATGTTTTTAGCTATTTTCTTTGCAATCAGAATTACTACATTACATTTATGGGGAGTAAAATCTGAATTTATATTTAGGATGCTTCCTACAAATTTTTTAGAGTACTTTTCTGAAATAATAGTATTAATATGTGTAATTATATTCACCATGTGTTTAGAAATAATTGCAAGAAAAAGAATTAGGAAATTTACAAAAGGAATTATCTATTTAAGTTATATAATTATATGCTCCATTATTATAAATGTATTAGTAGCTAATAATTTATTTATCTTTTTTATGTTTATACTTTGGTTACTTACATATTCTTTATTATATTTAATGTTGATTAGACCCTTTTATTTATATGAAGAAAGAAAATTAGCACAAGGGGCTTTAAATTATAAAAATAAAAAATATAAAATCATTGTAATGGTTATAGAATATATAGGTGCTATATTCCATTTTGGTGTTGTAGTTATGGTTGTAGCTAATATTTATAGCATGGTTCCTTCAAATCATCTTATTGATAAGACTGGTGAATATATAGTTATTTCAAGTGTTCAAGATAAAGCATTAATTAGCAAATTTTCAATTGAAACTACTAAAAGTGGTACAAATTATATTTTGCTAGATAAAGGAACGATTCAAATATCAAGTCTGAGCAAGCTAGAGTGCGTATCTCAAAATAGAAAGATTCCAATATTTAAAGAATCAATAAAATAGATGATAAAAAAACCTCATTTACTATCGATACGGAGAACCGTACCATAAGTAAATGAGGTTTTTCTAAATTCGGATAAGGAATGAAGAGTTTTATACTAATAGCTTAATAATCTATAATAATGATTATGCCATTTCTCAACAAGAGAGAAAATTTATATTTTTTACAAAAAAATAGCATTATTCTCTTGACTCTTCCTTTGGGGAATCGTTTATGCTAAGTTTATACTTTATAATTAAGAAAAAGGGAGGGAACAAATGAACAACCTAATCAAAATCAAAGATGTGTCAAGCAAATATGATATTACAGCCCGTACACTGCGTTATTATGAGGACATGGGATTGCTGTCCAGCACACGAAGTGATGACTATACATATAGAATGTACGATGAAAACGCTGTTAGGCGGCTTGAACAAATACTTATTTTACGCAAGCTGAATATCAGCATAAAAGACATTCAACGTGTTTTCAACACTTCCGGTTCCGATGTAGTTTTAGAAGTGCTAGGAAAAAAAGTACAGAGTATAGACAACGAGGTTGCACTTTTGCATGAGCTGAAGGAAATCGTGCTGGATTTTATACGCGAAATCGAACAAGTGAACTTTGCAGACAACTCCGACATAAAACTGTTATATAACAAGGCTAAAGAGATTGAAACACAGTTAATAAGCGTTGACTATATCGGTAAGCCCTCTAATATAAACCGCTTGATTGAAATAGCGGAAAAATTGGATAAAAAAATTCCTGATATAATGGTGATCAGAATACCGGGATTTAAAGCAGTAACGTGTGGCGACCAACCATGGGGGGAAATGTTCAAAGAAGGCGGATATATGAACCAATTGTGGCAGCGTTGTCATTTGTATAAGAGTGTGATTTTCGATTGTTTTGATTTTTTGCTGTCTAAAAATAACAAAGCTGAATGGATATGTGCCGTTAAAGATGATGTTACCAATGCGGATGTGAGCCCTTTTAAATTGTTCGATTTTCCAGGAGGCTTATACGCTATGGCAGTCAGTATTGACGAAGATAACGAGAGCATACGCAAAGTGGAAGATAAAGTTCGCCGATGGATTGAAAGCACAAATTTTGAGCTTGACAAAGGTCGCAATGTTATGTTCAATATGCCTTATTTATATGAAGATGGAAGAGATATTGCCTATAAAGACATAGAAAAGGGACTTGGCTATAAACAAATGCAAAGATATTTTCCCATTAAGCTAAAAGAAGGAGTATAAAAATACAAGGAATTTCCATATATTATTTAAGTAATTGAGAAATGCAAAGTATGACAGAATCCATAGGAAAATAAAAAGTAAATGGAGGAATTATCATGAACAAGTATGAAAAAGCCATGAAGTTTATGGAAGAATACTGCGGAAACGGAAAGGACAACCTTATTGCTCTTGCAACTATTGCATTGTCCCCGAGCGCCGTCGGCAATCCCCGCCCTGCTGTCCGTATGGTTGATGCTTATTATGAAGACGGTGTGTTTTATGTTTCTACAGACGCGAATAAAAATAAAACGCTGGAAATTGGGAAAAACAACGAGATTTCCATCTGTGGGTTAGACTTGTTTGTTGCTCAAGGAACGGCTGAAAATCTCGGTTGGGTAAAGGACGAGAGGAACGCGGAAATAAGGACGAAGATGAAAAAAATCTTCACATGGTTCGATGCACATGGCGACGAAGATAACCCTGACTCAATCGTTCTGCGTATCACCCTTATGGAAGGAACTATAACTGATAACGACAAAAAATATGGTGAATGGCAGTATAAAGTTGACTTTGCGAAGAAAGAAGTGAAATAAATGCGAAAGACGCTCAAGGATATGGCAAAACATTTAAAAAATGTTATTACGCCAGAAATACCTGAAACATATGCAATTGATCCAATGTTTGAAAATATTTCAAATGAGGAAGATATTCGAGAAGGAGTTCTTGCGTTCAGAAACTTTTTGTATCACCTTTGCGATGTTTTGATTGTTGAAGGTGATTCGTATGATAATCATAAAAAGAATGCTCACGTATTTGATGACCGCGTTACTATTTCGGTATATTTTCCATTCCTGCACAATGTGAAATGCTTATTATTGAATATAGGTTTTCATGGTGTACTAACAGAAAGAGCTCAATCCCTTACCGTCGGAAACAATATATTCAACACGAAAATCCCTGTTTCAAAATGCATTGAATGCTTGCGATTCCTGACTGACTGCGGCATATTGATTGACGGTATAAACTTGAATGATAAAAAACCGGATTTATTAAAAGCTGATAGAATAAAAATTTCGTATCCTGATAATCCTGCTATGTTGACGGGCTTGAAGGTAATGGCAATAGCAGAGATAGAATTTGGTAGAAACGCCAACAAATCGAAGGTCAATAAGTCCAATACAATCAGTTATTGCCGCTTCTCCGATATTTTATTGCGATGTGATTACAGAGTATTGAAAAATAATAAAATCGACGATGTTATTTCTATATTAAAAGATACTATGAAACATTTGTCTCCCAATGTGCAAGATTTTATATTGAAGCTACATCAACGCTATTTTGATAAAGGGCTTAAGTGCAATGTGGAAATAAAAGATTTATGGATAAAGATTAAATATTCTTATAAAAGTAAAGAGATATTCGGATTTAATGTATCACTTAATAATGGTTATCAAATAAACATCAAAGCGAAAAACACGCATAAATACGCTGATACCATCGAAAAATTCCCTTCATTTATACAAGGAATGATTGAAAAGGGATATGGCTGTGGAATAAAAAGAGGAATAAGCGATCATTGTAATGGAGGTTGCCAAGGGTTTCGTTTTTCACTGGATGACTCAATCATTGATATAAGAAATGCTATCGAAACTTGGATTGACACGGAATTGTCATTTGTATAATATAAGCATTAGTAAAACATAGTGGAAAAATACTATATACCTTGATTAGTGAGATTATCTAATTTGAAATTTTAAGGATTTTTGTTTTGCGGAGTAATGTTGACAACAAAAAATCAGTAAGTCAAAATAATATGTGTAATTTAAGTAAAAAACCTCACTTGACAGTGTTACGGTGAACCATACCATAAATGATGGAGCTCTTTTCTAATCACAAAGAGGAATTGTCCTAAAATTATCGAATAAATATATAATTAGAACTATTTATATATTTGGGAGGATTTTATGGAAGATAATACAGAAAAAATAAAGTTAAGTTTTTGGAAGAAAATAATAGGTAGCATTCAAGGAATAGCGCATTATGAGAATGTGTTAAAAGAAACTACTGGGAAGGCAGTACTATATTTACTATTAATATCGCTGTTTCTTGGAGCTATTGGATCTATAAGAGGATCTATTGAGGTTAATAATGGCATATCAGAGCTTATACAAATATATAATGACAATTGTCCAAACTTTGAGCTTATAAATGGAGAGTTAAGTGTTGAGGGCAGTATGCCAATGGTTTTATCAGAAGATGAAGATAATTATATTATTATAGACACAACTAACAGCACAAATCCTGATGTTTTAAATTCTCATAATAAAGGTATTTTAATACTAAAAGATAAAATGATTAAAAAAGAGAACGAATTACAAACACAAGTAACCGAATTCAAATCATTACAAGGATTAACCATTAATAAAGATATAATATATAGCTATTTACCTTACGCGAAGATTATTATACCATTTATTTTTATTGTAAGTATTCTTGGATATTTCTTGGGTGGACTCTTAAGTGCTCTATTGTTAGCTCTATTTGCTCTTATAATCAATGGAATTTTTAAAACAAAGTTGAAATATGGACAGTTGTATAGATTAAGCATTTATGCACTAACTACTCCGCTTATAATAAATACAATCTTGAAAATTTTAAGTATAGAACATTTTAGTTTCTATTGGTTAGTATATCATACTATAGCTTATATTTATATTGGCTTTGCACTGAACAAACTAAAAAATTCTAAGAATAATATTTCATTAGATTAGGTGTATAAATCAAATAAAAAGGTTAATGTCATAAATATTACGGTCAATGGTACCGTAAGTAACCATGACTCTCTATATTATATATGTTTAGGGTATTGAAATTCCCTTTATGATATGCAATGAAAAGTATAATAAGGTTAAAAAATGAAGCTACAGATTGTATAAAAATCTGTAGCTTTTTCTACGTTAATCAGAATTGAAGATATATAGTCCATATTGTAATCGGATTTACATTATAGTTATCTCATAACCAGTCAATATATTATATAGAAAAAACAGTGGTTTATCAATATAATATGTTAAAAAGCTTGAAATAATGAGTGTTAAGTAGATAATATATATGGATCCTATTTGGATGTATTTTGTACATTTGTAATAACTAACCTAAATAAATATAATTAATTTCGTTGGTTAGGAAATTTGTAAATTGAAATTGAGGTGTTGATTATGTTGTCAATGTTAGCAGACTTAAGAGAAAGTGACAAGATACAGTATGGTGCTAAAGCAAGTGCGTTAGGAGAGTTAATAAGAAGCGGAGAAAAGGTTCCAATTGGTTTTGCATTATCTTTAGAATTTTTCATGCGGTTTCTTGAATATAATAAATTTTCCTATAGTGCTGGAGACTATTTAACTTATAATGCAGAAATATGCAAAGTAATATTAAAAGGTTCATTTTCTCCTGATATGGAGAGGGGGTTACTTAAATTTTTTAATTGTATACAAGGCATGGGACTGAAATATGTAGTAAGATCCTCTGCTCTGTGTGAAGACAGCGATAACTATAGCATGGCAGGAATGTTCGATTCATTTATTAAATTGAATACTTTTGAAGAAGTTAAGACTGCAATAAAGAAGTGTTATGCTTCATTGTTTAGTGATAAGGTAATAGCATATTTCATAAAACAAAATTTAAATTTGGATGAGCTAAAAATGTGTATAATAATTCAGCAATTCGTTGAAGGTTGCTATTCTGGAGTAAATTTTTCTGTGGATACTATTGATATGGATGAAGAAGTAATGCATATTAATGCTGTAAAAGGCTTATGCGAAGATTATGTTAACGGTAAAGTAAATTCAGCTTTTTATAAAATCTATAAAAAATGTGGAGCCATACTTGAAGAGAAGCTTCCGAAGGGCAGTAACGTTCTGCCAAAGAATTTAGTAAATGAACTATATGAGTGCACATTAAGAATTGAGAAAACCTTCGGTAAATATCAAGATATCGAATGGACTATCAGAAATAAAGAGATATATATTCTTCAAGCTAGGCCTATAACAACTTTTAAAGAAAAAAAATTTGAAATTATTTGGTCTGATAAAAATGAGGGTAATTATACTTGGCATAGAGAAGGGGAAAAACCTTTGGAATTGTTAATCAATGAGATTAACATAATCCTGGGAGAGGCATTAAATAGAGGATGTTATGACACTGGACTTGAAGAATTTTATACAGAGTACTGTATTCATAATGGATATTGGTATTATCGAGATAAGGAAATGCCAAATCATAAGGTACAAGAGCAAAGCTTTTTAAGTTCATTAAGTAAGTTTTATGTTAAAAATCAAAATATATTCCAAGATGTAGTACTGCCGGAATTATTGATATTGAAAGAGGAACTGGATAAATATTTATTTAGAGACTTGTCTCAAAGGGAAGTAGCAGAGTTCTTGGACAAGTCCTTACAGTACATGGAATACTTAGCAGAAAAGCATCAACCAGTTACTCACGGATGTGATTATTTAGAGGATTTTATGCAATACTGCAGAATAATACAAAATGATCTTAGTGTAGAGGAGTTATATGATTTAGTTTTTAACATCAGTATATTAAATAAAGAACGAGGATTCTATATTGAGATGGCAGATGAGGTGAATTCAAATCTCATATTAAATAAAATCTTTAAAGACTGCAGGCATGATGAACTTTTGTATGCTAGGCTTAAAAATATCCCAGAGAGCAAAAAGCTGCTTAAATTAATAGATGATTATATTGCTTTGTACGGAATTTGTAATTTGGAATGTGATATCAATAGTGACTATCTAGAGCCTATATTAATGGAAGCGCCGTACAAAGTAATAGGACACATTCGTAGATTTCTAAAGTTTAATAGTGACAGCTTTAAAAGGTCTATTGAAAGATCTTTAGAAAATAAAAAAAGGATTAAATCCATTATACTAAGCCAATTAGGAGAAGAAGATTCTCAAGAATTTCTAAGTAAGCTTGAATTAGCAGAAAAAGCATATTTAGCAAGAGATAATCATCATTACTATTTTGAGCGAATGACAAGATCATATCTTCGATTGGCTATTACTGGGGCTGAAAAAGTATTATTAAGAAATAAACAAATTCAGCATAGCGGAGACATGTATTTTCTTACCATAGATGAATTGAAGGAAGGACTAATACAAGGAAGGGATTATAATAAGCTTATTAATGAAAGAAAAGGGTTATTTAATTATCAAAAAAAGCTGTTAGCACCTCCTATTATCGGAAAAGCGCCTGTTGAAAAGGCAGATTATAAAAATCAAAATGATGAAAATGGCATAGGAAAATTACGTGAACAGGATATTATTTTAAAAGGGATTCCAGGCCTAAGAAAAAAGGTTAAAGGAAAGGTTAAAATCGGATTGCCTGTTTATTTAAATGAAGATAGCATTTTAGTACTTCCATTCACAAGATGCGGAGAACTTGAGCCCATAGTTGGCCATGTAATAGGCATAGTTGTAGAAGTAGGGTCGCCTTTTGAGCATATAGGAATCCTTGCTAGGGAGCTGAATATACCAGTGCTATATAATGTAGAAAATGCAATGAGCATCTTTAGGGATGGAGATGAAGTTCAGTTAGATGGTTTTACAGGTGAAGTTAAAATCATAAAATCCGAGCTGTAGAAGTAAATTAATTATTAACATAGTTGAGAAATTTTTCTATTTAAATGATTTACCAAATCATTTATGTGAGATATAATAATTATTAATCAATTCTTAGAAAATATAAATTAATTAAAAAATGAGTTAACTCAAGCGATAAATATGATAATGATTGGATTCCCAACGTTGAACATCGTGGAAACGATTGCGGGGAAAGGATTTGAAGAAACGTTGAATTTTTATAATTTTGCATAAAAGGAAGGTAAAATGGAAGATTTACAGCTTGATTTACTGTTTCCAATTAAGGAGAAGGCTTAAGAATAAGTTCTAAGGGTAAGGCAGATTAACTATTACAAAGAAAGAGGTGCTTAAATGGAAGATATTAAAATCGACTCAGCATTATCATTGGTCGGTTATAATTGGCGTGTGCTTGACATACAAAACAATACGGCTTTGATTATAACCGAAGATATTATAGAACAACGCCCTTACCATGATGCTTATAAAGATATAACATGGGCTGACTGCGCGTTAAGAAAATATCTTAATGGTGAATTTTATGACAAATTCAACGCAACTGATAAATCAAGGATAATTCCGGTAATAAATAAAAATCTTGATAATCAGTGGTATGGTTCAAAGGGCGGAGCAGATACGGAAGACAGTATATTTTTATTAAGCATTGAGGAAGTGTGCAAATATTTTGGTGATAGCACTTCAAAACTGTATAACCGAGGGAAAAATCAAAGATATTGGTTTCAAAGAAAAGATGAAAACAACAGTAAGCGAATAGCAAAACTTCTGGGTAAAGAAGGGAGTTGGTGGTGGTGGCTTCGATCACCCGGTCGCGTTAATGTAAAAGCCGTGTACATCTTCGGGACTGACGGTAATATAGGTATACAAGGCAACAATATATTGAAAGGTAACATCAGTGATGGCAAATGTACAGGCGGTGTTCGTCCTGCTTTGTGGCTAAAGCTTGAATTGTAAATCTTGGGTAACTTTTAAAGTGGCTTTACTATAATTACAGCATAGAATAATTAAATTTAAAGGAGAATTAAAAAATGAGCAAGTATGAAAATGCAATGAAACTTATGGAGGAACGTTGTGGAAATGGCAAAGAGGAAGTTATTGCCCTTGCGACAATATCACTATCCTCAAGCGCTGCCGGTAATCCTCGTCCTGCTGTCCGTATGGTATGCGCTTATTATGAAGACGGTGTATTTTATGTTTCTACGGATGCAAAAAAAAGTAAAATGCTACAAATTGAGAAGAACAACCAGGTTTCTGTCTGTGGGTTAGATTGGTATGCGTTCCAAGGTACGGCTGAAAATCTCGGTTGGGTCAAGGACGAGAAGAATGCGGAAATCAGAGCGAAATTCAAAAAAACTTTCGATTGGTTCGATGAAGTTGGCGACGAAGACAATCCTAACTCAATCGTTCTGCGTATCTCTCTCACAGAGGGTACGATTACTGACAATGAAAAAAAATACGGTGAACATCAGTATGAAATTGATTTTATCAATAAAACGGCGAAATAAATCCGTAAAGAATAAGCAGTTTCTAACTTGAGATCAAAAAAATTACACTACCTGATTATAAATATTCAATTAAGACCAAGTGTGGTTTATAGCTTTAGGCATTGATACGAATGCCTAAGGCTATTTTTGCAAGTGGAAATAACGTATCCTAAGTAATACTAATTTACAAAATATGTTACAATTAAAGAGGAAGAATAATTTTTATATGTAAGACAAATAAGAATCTTGTGTTAAGGAGGTAAAATAAATGGCAAGAGGAATTATTATTTTTGGTTCATCTGGCTCTGGAAAAACAACATTAGGAAAATTGGTTGCAGAAAAACTTAAATTCCCTTATTTTGATATAGATGATTATATTTATGCACAATGGGCTAATACGTTACCTTGTAAAGTACTTCTGCTAAATGGAGATGAGGACTTAAATAAGAATGTTCAAATAATAGTACATGAATATTTGAAACAAAATTCTCAAGGATAAATTTATGAAGATGGTAGAAAAAGGAGTGGTAATGTGCGAATTATTAAAGAGAACCTTAGCAAGTTTTATGGAGGAAAGATTTTAGATGTAGGAACAGGACGAGGAGATTTCATCAAACTTTTGACTGAAAATCTTAAGGGGTATAATAAGATTATTGGAATTGATAGCCATGAAGAAATATTGGATGCAACTAGGGAAAAGCTTCATACAAAGAATGTTGAGTTAATTAAAATGGATGGAGAAAATATGGATTTTGAAGATGAAAGCTTTGATGCAGTTTGTCTATCAAATACTCTACATCATTTATCAGATAAAACAAAGGTAATTGAAGAAATGAAGCGGGTATTAAAGACTAACGGGATTTTTATTATAAATGAGATGTTCTGTGATTATCAGAACGAAGCTCAGATGTCACATGTTTATGTACATCATATAGGTGCAGATATTGATATGATTACTAACCGAATGAATCATAATTACACCTATAGAAGAGAAGAAATAAAGGAAATTATAAGATCACAGGGCATTAAAATTCTTGATGCTTTCGAATTTAAATATAGTGATGAGATTAATACAAATATAGATGAGTTTGAAGAAATATACACTGCTGTTGGGAAAAGGATAGAAAATATAAAGCAGTCATCAAGGTATGAAGAAATAAAGAAACGTTTTGAAGACCTGAAGGAATGGATGAACAAGTATGGTTTAGCAGGAGCCACTCAATTAATGATTATTGGAAAAAAATAGACGGATATGAACTTACCCCTTCGTTACAAAAAGCGCTACTATTAAAGGAATATAATCATATTGTTAAATTGATTTAGAAATTTAGATTGAGGAGGCAGATATATAGAAATGAAACACATAATTCAAATAATATTTACAGTTATAGTGGTGTGTACTATTGTTATTACAGCAATAAAAGTGATGAAGGAAAACCATAAGGAAACTTATATGTCTGAAGGTATGATCCTTGGATTTGTAATCGGCGCTATTTCTAGTTATTATATAATGAATGCACTTATATGTACGCCTATAGGAATGTTTTTGGGTATTGAAGTTGGAAAAAATATAAGAAGAATTAGTTAGAATGATATTTCATTAAAGAAATTATATTAGGAGTGTTGTTAAGAACCATACCGTAAGTGATGCTCCAGATCTTTAATTTGGTTAGCAGAACTTATACACTGTATAAATAAATGTGAAAAATAGCTTTAGCCTTTGATATAAATTGGCTAAAGCTATTTTTTATGACTAAATGCTTTATCATAAGTAATATTAAATGAGAAATGTAATAAACGGTTATGTAATAATTATAGTAAATCAGAAAAAAACTTTTAATATAAAAATGTCGCAAATTTAAGTTTCATTCGTTATATTAGTTGAGAGTACTCTTAAAGGATAAGGAGTGATTAAGTGAAAGCTTCGTCAGATGAAAATTTTCAAAATAATATGTTAGAACAGCTTTATGATTCTTACGAATATAAAATGTATGGCATTGCATATTCAATTTTAAATAATGAAGGTCAAGCAGAAGATGCAGTTCAGGACGCATTTATAAAGTTAATTCCACACCTTGAAGATATTAATAGTGTAGCAAGTGTAGAGACAAAACGATTAATAACATACACAATAAAAAATGTTGCAATTGATATATATCGTAGGAATAGGAAAGAATCTGAACTATTTGCTAAAGGCGTAGACGAGCCAGTGATAAATGAAAATCAACAAGGAATTGCTTATGTAAAAACAATAGAAGATAGACAAATCGTAGTACAATTACTTTCTAGTTTACCACCAAAATACCGTGAGATAATTAGGTATCGTTGTTATTACGAACTTAGTTATAAGGAAATATCACTATTATTAAATATCAGTGAAAAGGCAGCAGCTAAAAGATATGAACGTGGAAGAAAGTTGCTAAAAGAACTGATGGAAAAAGAAATGATAGGAGATGAATTGTATGGATAATAAAATTGATATTGATAGAATGGCGTATCTTATAGGTGAAGAAGATGCTATGGAAGAATTGGATAAATTTACAGAACCACATGGGTTCTCAAAAAAGTATGAAGGTGAGAAGATGAAAATGATTAAAAAGGTAAAAAATATAGAGCCTATTCCTATATCAAATAGAAAGAGGAAAGGAATGACAAAGAAAAAGACTATAGTACTTATTGCAGCCATTACAGCAACTTTAGCATTATCTGTAACAGCCTATGGAATAAACAAAGGAATTATATTTACTACAAGTAGGAACGAAGAAACAGGAATTACTACTGTTGAGGCACAATCAGAAGTTCCTATCAAAGGAATACCACTAATAAATATAACTCCAGGCTATCTTCCAGATGGATATGAGCAATATGTAGGAGACAATTCGAAGTATTTCCTTAATGGTGACGCTTCTGCAGGAGGTGGTGAGATATTAATATATCAATCCGATTATGTTTATCAACCACCAAAATATAAAAGTATAGAAGAAACCACTATTGGTGGTGTAAAAGCACTGATTACAACATACGAAGATGGAGACAGTACTATTGATTTATGTTATGAAGAAGATGGACAAATTATTAGAGTTGGCGGACTTAATGGTATTTCTTTAGAAGAACTTAAAAAGGTAGCAGAAAACATTAAATATGAAGTAATTCCAGGAAAATTCATGGTTCAATATAATCCAGTTACTGGTGAAACCATTGATATAACAGGAGACACTACTGACCTACCAATTCCTGCTGATGGAATATGTGCTATGGGACAAGAAATAACTGGTAAAAAGTCTGCTAATGGTGAGCTAAGTTATATTGTAAAAGACGCTGAAATTATGGATAAATTACCTACATTAGATAAAAGTAAGTTCTATAACTATGATGAGTATTCTAAAATGATAAATGAAGACGGAACATTAAAGGATTATAAAAGAGTTTCTGTTAAATGGGAAAGCAATGAAATGAAAAATGTTACTGAAACAGCAAAATTAAAGTTTGCTTACGTAACTGTAATCATGACAAATCATTCTGATACAAAGTTAATAAACGAAATTATTGATCCAAAAGTTGAGCTTAGGACTAAAGCAGCAAATGGCACCCTTGAAGCTTTTACTAATAATAGTGATTTTATTAGTGATCTTGCAGCAGTTAGAGAACCAATATATTTTGATAAATTTAAGAATGAAGAAACTAAAGAATCAGAAATTGATCAAACAGAGCTTGATAAATTAGGCTTTAAAAATTATGCAGAGTATATATCTTTTTATGAAGGAATGGAATTTATGCTGTGTGATTTTGAACCACATGAAACTAAAGAAGCACATTTTATTTATGTAGTAGACGCTGATCATATTGATGATGCTTACATTCATATGCCTGTTGGTACTCCTCTTGGAAATTATGTTAAGCTAAAGTAATTAAATTAAAATCTATGAGGGCTATCTTAAAAAACTTTGAGATAGTCCTTATCATAAGTAGTATGAAAAATTATTTTAATATACAATTTTCAATAAAATGGTATAATTAATAGTAAATAATGTTTATACAATCTGTATTTTTAATATATAGTATAAAATGTTAGTTTAATCAACTTGAAAAGGCATGTAATAGATGGATAAAGAGGTTAAGTTAATAATACTAAGAGGCAATTCAGGAAGTGGTAAAACTACAACAGCAAAGGCATTACAAAAGAAATTTGGGCATGGTACCATGTTAATATCACAGGATGTTGTTAGAAGAGAAATGTTGTTTGTGAAAGATGGCCCTGACACAGAAGCAATTAAATTATTAAATGAACTTGTACTATATGGGAAAAAGCATTGCAATATTGTAATTTTAGAAGGTATTTTAAATTCAATGTGGTATAGAAAACTATTTGAAAATTTACATAATGAGTTTGATAATCAAATTTTTGCATATTACTTTAATATACCTTTTGAAGAAACTTTAAATCGTCATAAACAAAAACCTAATGCACATGAATTTGGGGAAAAAGAAATGAGAAAATGGTGGAATGAAAAAGATTTAATAGGTATGATTCCAGAGGTATGTATACATAAAGAATTAAGCTTAAATGAAATAGTGAATATTATCTATCAGGATGTTGTAAAGTGAAGGCTATAATTTTAAACTCCGCACCGGGCGTTGGAAAGACTACCTTATTGATGCTACACAAAGAGGAGTTGAAGAGATTAGAGATTTGTTTGTAGATTCTATATTAGCAATTTTAAAGGGGAATAGATAGATGGCTAAATATATTGATTTAAGTTATACCATAGAAAATGGACTAAGTACTCATCCTTACGATGAAGAGCTAAAGTTATATCAAAATAGATTTTTGGTTAAAGACAAATACAATGACACGAAACTAGAAACTGGTATGCATGTTGGAACTCATATTGATGTTGTCAGCCACATGTTAGATAGTAATGTTTTAATAGATGATTATCCAGTAGATAAGTTTATTGGAAAAGGATGTTTACTTGATGTTAGAAACCAAGATGTTATTAAAATGAAAAAGATGTATTTAGATATTGTAGAAAAGGATAGCATAGTGATTCTATATACCGGCTTTGAAAACCAATTTGGATGCGATGATTACTTTACTAATCACCCAATAGTGGAAAAAGAGTTAGCTGAATTTTTTATAGATAGAAATATTAAGATGATTGGCATGGACTTGCCATCTCCAGATAAATACCCTTTTCAAGTTCATAAAATGCTACTAGAAAAAGATATCCTTATTATTGAAAATATGAAAAATCTCGGGAGTTTATTGAATGTAGGTGAATTTGAGATTATTGCATTGCCACTTAAAATAAAAGCGGAAGCATCCCCTGTGAGAGTTGTAGCTAGGATTTAAATTTAAGAATACTAATTCAAAAAATTGATAGTACAACGATATTGAGAACTCTACTATAAATAAGAAAAATAGTATTAATATGCTATGGTTACAAAATGTTAAGGAAAATAATCTGTTTCTGCATCAAAACCAATTAGCTGAAGAAGTTATGGAGGAATTTATGCTTTTATAGATTAGATGAGGTCGTATTATATATATGATTTCATCATATATAGTTTTATCCTATAATGCTTTGGAATTATAGGATTTTTTGTGTAAAATGTAGACATAACAGTAGATAGGAAGTGAGAAAATGAACCATAAAATACAAAGAATTAATAGCTATGGAGATGATAGGTTTGATAAAACTATTTTAAATCAACATGGTGCCTTTATTGTTGATGAAAAGTATAAATGTAGTTTTAAGATAATAAATAAAGATTCTGCTATTGTATTATTTGATAAGGAAGTTGATATATTTCAATTGATAAATGAATTTAGATTTTATTCTGAACACATTATTAATTTCTATGAGGAAAATATGGAATTAATAAAAGCTTTTACCCCCAATAATATATTTCACATAACTATTAAGGATATTCAGCCTTCACAGTTTTTCGTTGATATAGACAAAGTTAAAGCCATAGAGTCTTTCATAAAAAGTGAAGAAGATATTATCATTCCTCTAACAAAAATCAATGATTCTTTTATATCTTTGGATGGACATACTAGACTTTATTATGCAGTAAGTAAGGGATATTCTAAGGTAAAAGGCTATTTGACAGAATCAGGTGATTACCTAGAGGGCTTTGTAGAAGAAGCAAGGAAAAGAAAAATCTATTCCCCATATGACCTTAAGTTAATATCCCATGAAGAATATAAGTTAAAGTGGGATAAGTTTTGTGATGATTTTTTTAGTGAGAGGGAATAAAAGATTGAAAGCTTTACTGCATTGAATAGTAGTTAAAAATAGAGCAACTAATTAATACAGAATAGATGTTATAATTCTATATAATATTATGTTATAAATTGTTTGTAATAACATAATTTACATGATAAAATTTATATAAACAACTTGAATTACAGAAAATTAAAACTTCAAAATTATTTATAGTATTTAGAAGAGGTGGGACTCATTATGAGAAACAAACTAGGTAACTACTCAGTGCAGTTAATATAATCTGATAGCAGATTGTGCTGAGGTAATAAGATATTTGTTATCAGTTAACTGCATTACTTTTCAAATTAAATTATCATATTTGGTATATTATGAAAAGGAGTAGTTAAATGAATAGAGGAGAGTTTAAAAACTATTTAAAAAGTGAGGAAAAGAAAGGTTTTAAGGGATGGGATTTCTCATATCTTGATGGTAGATGGGATGGAGAACATATACCATGGGATTATAAAAAAATCTTATTATCTTATTTAAAAGCAGAGCATAAGCTTTTAGATATGGGAACAGGAGGAGGAGAATTCCTACTTACTTTGGACCATCCAGTTTATAACACGGCTGTAACAGAGGCATATCCACCTAATGTTGTAATTTGTCAGGAGAAACTAAAGCCACTTGGTATAACAGTTAGGCAGGTATTTGATGACGCAGTATTGCCCTTTGAAGATGATTCTTTCGATATAATAATTAATAGGCATGAATCCTATGATATTAGTGAAGTTAACCGGATCTTAAAGACAGGTGGGCATTTTATTACTCAACAAGTAGGTGTAAAAAATAATGTTGATTTATCAGAAAAGTTAATCAATAATTTTAAGCCATCATATCATCCTCATGACTTGAAGCATAATATTAAAGCTTTTAAAGATAACGGATTTGAAATTCTTAAGTCAGAAGAGGCTTTTACTCCTATATGTTTTTATGATACAGGAGCGTTGGTATACTTTGCAAAGATAATAGAATGGGAGTTTCCTAGTTTTTCCGTTGATACTTGTTTTGAAAACTTATGTAAAGTAGAGAGAGAACTCAATGAAATTGGGTATATAGAAGGAACAGAGCATAGATTTCTTATTGTTGCTAAGAAGTTATCAACATCTAATGAGACAGGAAATTTTAGATATAATTATTAGAATAAGATGAGTTATAGATTTTGAACTTGGGTGTGATAGGATAAATTGTACCATAAATAAATGCTAAATTTACAAAAGTCAGTAATAAATGATGTAAAAATGTAACTCCAATCTTTTAATAGGTTGGAGTTTTTTGTGATATAATATAAAAAATTATATAAGGGAGTATGCGATATGAGTAAACATAATATCTATACAATGAGTGTAGCAAAAATCTATCCTCTTTTGGTTACAAAAGGGGAGAAAAAGGGACGTACTAAAGCAGAAGTAGATGAAATCATCCGTTGGCTCACAGGATATAGCCAGGAAGAGTTAGAAGCTCAATTGGAAAAACAGATAGCCTATGAGACCTTCTTTATGGAAGCTCCTAAGCTGAACCCAGAAAGGGTTTTAATTAAAGGTGTGGTTTGTGGTGTACGAGTGGAAAATATTGAAGAACCAATTATGAAGGAAATTCGCTATCTGGATAAGCTCATCGATGAGTTAGCAAAAGGAAAATCCATGGATAAGATTTTGAGGAAATAATGATTAAAGTGAAAACAAAAAATACTAATGATATTTTGTAGAACGTGATGGATGAGATTGCCTCGTTATTTACGCGGGGTGAAGAATATCACAAGTAACATAAATTATATAAATAAAGAAGCTTACATCTCGTGATGTAAGCTTTTTTCTCTATTATTTCTTTTCAGATGTTTCTTCTTTTTTAGGGTCTTTATCAAAGTATTCATCTAATTTCTTTCTCATGTTCTCTGGAACCTTTTTCTCTATTGGGAAGGCTACTGAATTTATAACTGATTCACTGAATTCTTTAGTTATAATAGTAGTCAATTCTAAGGCTTCAGCACTTAAATATTCCATAACATCATTTCTTGTGTGGATGAAAGCTCCACCCTGTGGTGCAAAACGACAGAAGGTAAGAGATGGAATTCCTTCATCAGCAAAGGCTGTAGAATCACTTGAGTATATGTCTTGTTCTACTTTAAGTGGGAAACCTTTAATCTTAGCCATTTGATCAATATAATCAACTAAACTTTGCTCTGCAGTAACTAGAGCCATTTCTTTTCCAAGAATAGAGCCAGCCACGTCTACGTTAATCATTAGAAGGTGTTTCTTAAGCTCTTCCTCATGGTCTTTTAAGTAAGCTTTACTTCCAAGAAGCCCAACTTCTTCAGAGCCATACCACATAAATTTTACAGTTCTCATTGGTGGATTTTCTTTAAAGTGTCTTAGAAGTTCCATTATAATAACTGAACCAGCTCCGTTGTCATATACTCCAGTACTGTAAGGAACACTGTCATAATGAGCACCGAAGGAGATTATCTCCTCAGGGTATTTAGTACCTTCTAAAGTTACCACCACATTTTGAGAAGTTAGATCTACATCTTCCATGATTAGCTCTACATGGATTTTAGAAGCTTTGTTCTTAACCATATGGAAGCAATCTTTCATACGCATGTTAATTGTAGGTATTCTTCCATGCTGTGTATTCTTTTCACGGATTCTAGCTATAGAAATATCAGTTTTATCGTCTTCATCCATGGCAGTACCAGACATAGTTATATATCCAGCAATACCAGCATCCATAAGTTTCTTATAAAGTTTGGGATTTGGACGAGTATTTATTAGTACAAATTTTCCTTTAAGATCAACTAAATTTACATCCAAACCATCTTCAATGTATACAAAATCTGCAGTTATTCCACCTTCAGATGTACCAATTGAGCAGTTATATGGTGCAATCTCATATTCTTTTTCAAAGGGCTCTACAACCTTTAGTGTAGCTTTTTTAATTACAGAGCTAGGAGCTTTGAAAGACTCTAAGTGTCCTTCACAGCCAATTGAGGATATTTCCTCTAATAAAATGTTAGCAGCTTTTAACTCTTCCTCTGAGCCACTGGTTCTTACAAAACCGATTTTCTTTAGTAGTTCAAATTCTCTTTCAGCATTAATCTTCATTATATTCCCCCTTATTTGTCCATCTAAATATATTATACTAGAGTTGTATGAAAATTGAAAATATAAATGCAGATATATAGTTGAAGAGGGGAAAGCCTAACCTATTGAACCTAATGTGATTAGAAACACCTGCTAAATCCATGATAAATTGAAATAAACCTTTATTTTCTTATATAAGTTTGATATAATATGAAGTTATGTTAGTAGAATTACATATATTTAAATACACTTGTTAGTATAGAATGCTATAGCGTATGATAAATGAAGAACATTACTAAAGTAGGGGGCAACTTAGTATGATTAAAATTTTTTCTTCGTTAAAAGGCTTAGGACTTAATTATGAAGACGATATAGAGTTATATACAAAAAAAGAAGATAAATACGATGAAGAAACAAAGGATAAAAAATCAACAAAAATTGATATTAATACATTACTTTATGATAAGAAGGTTACTTGTCCAGTTTGTTTAAAAGCTTTTACATGTAGAGTTGTAAAGGCGTATGTTCCTAAAGTAAAATCAAAAGATACAGATGCTTTTATAAGATATGAGGGGGTAAATCCATACTTTTATGAAGTATTGGTATGTCCAACATGTGGATATGCAGCATTAAAAAGTGATTTTCAGAAAATACAATCCTATAAACGTGAAGTTATACTTGTAAAGATAGGCAATCAATGGCAAGGTAAAGAATATCCTCAAGTTTATAATGAAGAAATCGCAATTGAACGTTATAAACTTGCATTACTAAATGCAGTGCTAGGAGAATTTAAAGATAGTACAAAGGCAATGCTTTGCTTGAAAATTGCATGGATGTATAGACTTCTAGAAAATAAAGAAGATGAGAAGGCATTTTTAGAAAGAGCACTTCAAGGATTTGTTATTGCTTATGAAAATGAACGAACTCCAATATACGGATTAAATATTTATTCTTTACAATATATTATAGGTGAGTTATATAGAAGAATAGGGGATTATACAAATGCTAAACTATGGTTAGGAAGAGTAATCGTAAGCAAGACGGATCAAAAAATAAAAGATAAAGCTAGAGACATGAGAGATTTAGCAAAAGATCTAGAGATAAAAGCAAATGAAGCTACTTGTGAATAGAGATATATGATTGTATATTAATGAGGTATTTAAAAGACTTGTGGTCATCTACTATTAAGTATATAAATTTTAGCTAAGATTATAATAAAGCCTATAGTTTTCTTTAATAAAATAAACTATAGGCTTTATTATATTATATATTAACCAATACCACCGTATATTAATCCTAAAATTATTACAATAATAGTTGTTGGCACAAAAACATATTTTCCAAAATTCATAAACCATATACCAATTTTACATTTTGAACCTAAATTTAACTGAGATAGAGTCTCATCTCTATCAAGTATGTAGAAGAATATAACAGCAGTAATTAATGCCCCCAATGGAGATAGAACTATGGTAATAAAGTTTGTGAAGTTGTTAAATAAAGAACTACTTAAACTTAATGGTATAGCTAGTATAAAAGCCGATATAGCTGTAATATAAGTGGTTTTCTTTCTACTCCACTTAGTTAAATTCATAATTGCTTCTACAGGTCCCTCTAACATAGCTATGGAAGATGAAATAGAAGCAAAAATAATACTTAAGAAAAATAAAGAACTTAGTACTTGTCCTAATTTCATAGTCTTGAATATACTTGGTACAGTTACAAATAGTAAAGCAGGTCCAGAGGTAGGGTTTAGATCTAAAGCAAATACTGCAGGCATTATTACAAAGGCAGCAAGTATAGCTGCAAGAGTATCAAACAATGCTGTAGATATAGCACAATTAGGTATATCAAAATTTTCGTCTGTATAGCTACCACACATAACCATACAACATCCTGTTAAGGATACAGTGAAAAAGGCTTGTCCTAGAGCCATAACCCAAGTACTTGGATTTAAAAGGTAGGACCAATCAGGAGTAAGGAGATACTTCACACCCTCTATCGAATTGGGTAGGCTTAATGATTTGGCAATTAGAAGTATAAATATAATAAATAACAAAGGTATAATGATTTTATTTATTTTTTCTATACCCTTAGAAATCCCAAAACTAACTATTACTAAAGTTATAAGAACAGCTAAACCATGCCAAAATACTGTAATATTACTATTTATAAAAGTAGTGAAGTAAGACTCTATATTTATAGTTAATATCTCACCAGTTAAACTTATGAAAAAGTATTTTAATACCCAACCAATAACAACTGTATAGAACATAAATATACCAGTTAGTCCTAAGGTTGGAATTATAGATATAATAGAGCCATGTTTAATATTTCTTTCTTTAAATATCTTTTGAAGAGCACCCATTGACCCTGTTCTAAACTGCCTACCAAAGGAAAACTCAGCAATTAACCCAACTGTTCCTAGTAGTGCTACGAAAATAAAATAAGGTATTAGGAATGCAGCCCCACCATTCTCACCTAATCTATAAGGGAACATCCATATGTTTCCTAACCCAACGGCAGCACCAACACATGAAAGAATGAAACCAAAGTTACTAGAGAATTTTTCTCTTTTTTTAGTATTTTGCAATTTTAATTACCTCCTAGAAATATGATATAAAATATTTATAATAATAAAAAAGACTCATAGATTACACTATGAGACCCTTAACCTAGGATATAAAAAGGCCTCATAGTTTATCTATGAGGCTAAATTTATTGCAACATAAACTCTTTAGCTATCATAGATACAAAACACTCCATTGGTGTGGTTTGTATCTATGATAATTGATATATAGACACAAACCTATCTAAAAAAGCTAAAGAAAGAGTTATTATTTAATTTTGAAATTGATAGGTTCGTTTTTAAATTCATAATCTTATCTCCTAATACGATATTTTATGTTATGTATCATATCATTGAAAAATATAGAAGTCAATAGATAGATACAGAATATATATTACTATAGTTATACCTATGAATAAAATATAGAAGAGTAGAGTTAAAAATGATATAATAAATTATATGGAAATATAGTAATTATTTACAAAAATGTTATAACAATTTTATTATAGAGTGGGAAGTAGGATTATAGTCAATATGAGAAATTAAAGGAGAAGATTAAAATAATGAATACTAGAATTGAAAACAGATTAGATATATTTGTAGATTATACAATGCAATTAGGTAAAGTACTGAAATGGGATTATAAACTGTCACATATGTTATGCTCAATGCTATATACTAATGAGGAACGTATATTAGATGCAAATCGTATAAAAGAAATGAGAGAATACATTAAGAAGAATACAGGAATATTTTCTAGCTTTAAAGGGACTACTCTCCCAATAATAGCAACAATGCTATCTTTAGATGAAAATCCAGAGAGCTTATTTACGAAAACTCAAATTTTATATGATAAAATGAAACAACAGAATTTTCGGGGTTCCGAGTATCTTACCATTGCGGCAATGCAGGTTGCTAAAATAAAAACTGAATCTGAATACAATAGAATTATTAATCGTATGAAGGAATTTTATGATAGATTACGTAAAATACATCCATTTTTAACAAGTACAGATGATTATATTTATGTTGCAATGGTGGCAATGACAGATATTGATTTGGAATTGGCAATCAGACGTGTAGTAATAATAGAAGATAGATTAAGGCCAACTCTTGGTGGAGGAAATGATATGCAGGCATTGGCACTTGTGTTACTTCTTGCAGATAATGACGATGATGAATTATGTAATAAGGTTTTACAGTTATATAAGTACTTAAAGGATAAAAAGTATAAATTACGTTATAACGGAACAATGTCAACTCTTGGAGTTCTTGCCATGACTTCTAATGATATGAACCTTATAGCAGAAGAATTAGTGAATGGTGCAGAATACCTAAAAGATAAAAAAGGGTTTGGAGCATTTTCCATTAGCAAAGTGCAACGTGCTATGTTTTCTGCAAATTTTGTAGCACTTCAATATATTGGTGATATGAAGAATAATCTATTAGAAGGAACCATATCTAATAATATTACTAATATTATTATTGCACAACAGATGGCAACCGTTGCAGCAACTATGGCAGCAACTTCAGCAGCGGCTAGTTCAGCAAACTAGAAATATAAAAAGTCTATACACATAAAAGTCCGTTGAAGTAAATAATTAACTTTAACAGACTTTTTTATTTAAAAAATTTTTAGTATGTAATTTATATTTTACTGCGCTTACATTTATAATTGGTTAAATGATAGACAACAACTGAAACCACAATAATTCCAACAGCAATCCCTAAGGAGGTTTTAAGTGTATTAAGAGCATAAAAATCAAATTTTATTTTATTTCCCGCTAAAGCATAACTCATAGAATAGTATAAGCTACCACCAGGTACAAGAGGTACGATAGAGGGCAATAAAAATACAGTTGTAGGTGCTTTATGAATTCTAGCTAAGAGTTCAGAGTATGCTGTACCTAGAATCGAAGCTATCATATTAGATATAAAAATATCATTCCAATAATAAAAAGAAATTAAATAGATACACCAAGTAATAATACCTCCAATAGATGCATAGAGTATTCTTTCCTTTTTTATATTAAATAATAAGGCAAATCCTAGGCTACCTATGTAAGCAGTAATGATTTGAATTAAATACTTCATTATTGCAATATACCTCCTAATATAATCAATGAAATTGCAAAACCACAGGCAATAGCTATGGCAATTAATATGGATTCAGTTAATCGTAATAGGCCAGCTATAATATCGCCACAAAGCATATCACGAACGGAATTTATTAATGGAATTCCGGGAATAAGAAGCATAATATCTCCTATAATAATTTTATCAACATTAGCTCCTATTCTTATTTTAGTAAATAAAATTGCAGCTAGTCCAGTAATAATTGAGCAAACAAAAGTATATATTAATTGATTAATGCTTTCTCTTTTGATAAAAGTATCAATAAAGAATATAAGGATACCAATGATTGCAGCCGCAGTAGCATCTATGAGATTACCACCAAAAAAGATAGAAAATCCACTAGAAGCTAGTATGTACCCTAGGCAGGAACTCCACCTTATACTGGGCTCACTTACTGATAGTTCTTGTATTTTTCCCTTTATTTCATTGAAAGAAGGTTTAGTTTGACATATATATCTAGATAAGGAGTTAAGCTTCTCAAGTTGACTAAGGTCTGTTCCATAGGAGTAAATCCTTCGTGTTTGTGTTAGAGTTTCTTCATCACTAGTTTTTATAGTAGCTATAATTAATGATCTTATTGAGAAAACATCTATACGGTCAATTTCATAAACCTTACAAATACGAATAATTGTATTTTCAACACGATTAGTTTCACCACCAACTCGTAGCATATGTTCACCAATATCTAAGGAAAGGCTTAGTATTTTGGACGCTTCAATTGTGATTTCATTCTCCTTCATAAATGTCTCCTTTAAGTTAGTTTATATTCCCATATTTATAATATTAGAATATAAAGATTATTACAATGAGATAATTCTAATAAGTTCGATTTATGTATTTTAAATACAAATAGATGTTAGTCAGAAATAAAATGTTAAAGAGAAAAATCAAAACACCTGAATAGTATTTTAACTAATCAGGTGTTTCTTTATATTGATTTATGAATTACCACAAGGGTGAAAATTCCTTAAGTTACTACCAGAATAATCCACGTCTACAGCAGTTGTTTCCAAAGCCACCAAAACCGCCACAACCCAATAATACCAACCATATTAGCCATTGGTTATTACCACAATCACAACCAAAATTAGAATTACAATTACGGTTTGTAAATCCTGTACAACAGGAGGTTGGACATCTGTCACAACATGGCTGTATATTACAACAACAGCAGCAATCACATTTGCAATTAGAATGACGTCTTCTATGACTACTCATATATATTACCTCACTTTTTATATTTACTCCTAAGATTATGTTTTGGGAGTATGTAATATAAAAGGAATTTGAAATACACTAATATAAATATATATGATTTATAAAGATGTATCTCACTATTATGATATGAAGATATTGAATTTAAGTTACAGGATAATAATGATTAAAGTTGACATGTGTAAATGATTAAGTTGAAGAGCGAGTTTTTATATATAGAGCGTTTTTTAATTAAAATAGATGAAAATATGTTATTTCTATATTTTCATCTATTTGATTTACTTAATGAATACCACCCATCAGTAGTTATGATTTTATTGAACTCATTTTAACCACCAAGGGTAACATCTTGTTCATTGTACCAGTCTAAAGCATTGTAGAAGTCTGTAGAAGTAAAATCCGGCCAATAGGTGTCTATTACGTAAAAATCAGAATAAACAGACTGAATTGGTAAGAAACCACTAAGTCTTCTTCTACCTCCCCATCTTATTATTAGATCAATTCTAGAAATATCCTCTGAATGTATGTAGGGTAGAATATGTTTATTAGAGGATTTGGATTCTTTTAATAGATTTAAGTCCCACTCCCATCCATAATGGATTAGAAAGTTTACCTTAATACCACCATTACCAAATTTTTTTCTAGTTGTAAAGGGAATTAAAGCCTTAGGAAAAGCACTTGATTCAGTATTTCCAATAACCAAGATTTCACAATCCTCCTTTGTTAAAAGCATGACAGAATCAATACAAGCTTGTATAAAAGCAAGCTTTTGCTCAGAGGGACGTTTGGTATTGTCTATAGTAAAACCGTAAAATGTTAACTCTTTTATATTTTCTTTTTGGCAAAGTTTAAATACTTCAAGACCAGGATTTATGCCATGTTCATATCCTTTATCTTTGGTTAGATTATTAAGTAAAGCCCAGCGTCTGTTGCCGTCAGGAATTATTCCAATATGATTTGGTATTCTCATATGATCTCAATTAACCTCCGTAAAAATTAAAATTATAATACTATGTTTTCCATAAAAATATAAAATAAACATAGATAAAAAATACTATTTTGTAAGAAGGTTGTAAGAAGTTAATGCTAATATACAATATATAGGAAATAATTATTATGGAGTGATTAAATATGAGTATGTTAAGAGCAGATAAACTAATCAAAATTTATGGAGAGGAACCCAATATAGTTAAAGCACTAGATGATGTAAGTATAGATATAAATGAAGGGGAATTCATAGCAATAATAGGCACATCAGGCAGTGGTAAGTCCACGTTGCTTAATATGCTAGGGGGACTAGATAGACCTACTAGTGGTGATGTTTATATATTAGAAAAGAAATTAAGTGATATGAAGGATGAAGAACTTACAATTTTCAGGAGAAGAAATATAGGATTTATATTTCAAAACTATAATCTAGTTCCAATTTTAAATGTTTATGAAAATATAGTTCTCACTATAGAGTTAGATGGAGTAAAGATTGATAAGGAATATGTAGACTCAATTATTGATACGTTGGGTTTAAAAGAAAAACTTACTAATATGCCTAATAACTTATCTGGAGGACAGCAGCAGAGAGTTGCAATTGCAAGGGCATTGGCAACAAAGCCAGCAATAATATTAGCAGATGAACCAACAGGAAATCTTGATAGTAAAACAAGTATGGATGTTATTGGACTTTTAAAGATGACTAGTAATAAGTTTAATCAAACCATGGTTATGATTACCCATAATGAAGAGATTGCACAGCTTGCTGACAGAATTATTAGAATAGAAGATGGTAAGGAAGTAGTAAGAGGTGATAAGTAATGATGTTTGAAAATAACAATAAGGAAGTAGTTAAGAGAATAACTAAGAGATCTCTTAAAACTAATAAAACAAGAAATATATTTGCAATTGCTGCTATAATTTTAACTACCTTTATGATTTCCACAGTTTTTAGTATAGGCATTAGTTTCGCTAAAAACTATAGGGTGCTAAATTTACGTATGCAAGGTACAACGGCTACTACAACTTTAAAAGGAGCAACAAATGACCAATATGAAAAATTAAAGAAACTAGATATATTTAAAAGTTTAGGATATGAAATTAATGTAGGTAGGGTTAAGGCAGATTCTTTAGAGAAGAATAAAACAAAAATAAATATGGAATATCATGATAAAGTAGATTGGGAAAACCAAATAACTCCTTGTATAAGCGATATTGAAGGAGAATATCCTAATGAAGAAAATCAGATCATGGCATCTACAAAAGCATTAGAATTTTTGAATTTAAAAGATGCTAAAATAGGGGACAAAATAAAGGTTTCCTATGAAACAAAGGGTGGGGCAAAAGAGTCGGAATTTTTGTTAAGTGGGTATTATACTAACTATGATATTGTTCAAGATACAGGATATTTAATGGTTTCAGAAGAATTTATAAACAAAAACAATCTATCCTTGGAGAATGATGGAATTGCTCTTATGACTTTAAAGAGTAGTGAAAAGGATAATGCACCGGATATTTTAAGTTCTAAAATTCAGTGTAAACAAGGACAAGAGTTCCAATATAGCTATGATATAAGTGAAGAATCATCAAGTGCTGCAATTGCAACTGTAATTACAATAATAATAATAGCATTATTTATAGTGCTAAGTGGATACTTACTTATTTACAATGTTATGTATATATCCGTAATCAAGGATATTAATTTTTATGGACTTATGAAAACTATAGGAACATCACCACGACAAATAAAGAAAATCGTTAAGGGGCAAATTTTAAGATTATCTAGAATGGGTATTCCTGTAGGCTTAATACTAGGAGCTATATTTTCTTTTTTTATTGTACCAATAGCTATGGGTGCTCTTAAGAATGGAAGATACAATGAAAGCGCAATGCCAGCTAATATATCCTTTAATCCTCTAATTTTTGTTGGAGCGGCACTATTTGCACTATTAACAGTAATACTAAGTTGTAATAAGCCAGCTAAAGTTGCTAGTAGTATTTCGCCAACGGAAGCTTTAAGATATTCTGGAACAAAGGTAAAGAAACAAAAGAAAAGTAGAAAATCAACTAATGGAGGAAAGCTTTATAAAATGGCTTGGTATAACGTTTTCCGTGATAAAAAACGTGCGATAGTTGTATTTCTTTCATTATTCATGGGTATTATAACTTTTCTCAGTATCAACACATTTCTAGATAGCCTTGGGGTAGATAATTTTATAAATAGGTATAATAAAAATGATTTTGAAATTCAAAATATTAATACTGATAAGGAGAAGTTAGATAAACATTTAGTAGATAATATTAAAAGTTTGCAAGGAATTAAAAATGTAGCTATAACAAAAGTAAGTATGGGTGAGTTAGACATGACTAATAACTTCTTTTTACCTTTAATTGAAGAAGAACATATAAAAAGAGGAATATCTCAAGAAGAATTAAACGCATTTTTAAATAAAATTAAAGAAGAACCTAATATATATTCTAGTTGGATTCTTGGAATAGATGATGAAATTATAGAGAGATACAATGAATATGCTGATTATAAAATAGATATAGAAGAATTTAAAAAAGGGAGCTTAGCTTTAATTCAGCCAAGATTTTATGATGGAAAGGATAAGTCACTTTATACTGAATTAAAAGGTAAAAATTTCAATCTGAAAGATAAAGATACAGGGGTTACTGCTAGATATAAAGCACAAATTATCAGTGATGCTAATGGAGACTTACCTTATGGCTTAGGTGGAGTAGTGGGTGCACCAACAATTTATATTAGTAATTCAGCTATGGAGAAATTAGATAAAGATGCAGTATATTACTTATTACAAATAAATGTTGAGGATGCATATGAATCTGAAATTAAACAAGAATTAAAGACATTAACTAACAATCGTGGTTTATGGTTAGAATCCAAAAGTGATATTAGAGAAGAATTTAGTAGTACATCAATGGTAATGAAGATACTTGGGGGAGGAATTTCTGGTATTCTTATATTAATTGGAATTTTAAACTTTATAAATGTAATGATTACAGGAGTTAATGTTAGACTAAAGGAATTTGCGGTGATGGAAAGCGTGGGTATGACTAAGAAACAAATTAAAAAGATGCTTACTTTTGAAGGAGCATATTATGCAAGTATAACTACTTTATTTATTTTCACTTTGGGAATAGGAATTATATACGGAATAGCAGAGTTAACAAAGAAAATTGCAGATTATGCAGAGTTTGTATTTCCTACAGTGCCACTATTAACTTTAGTAGTATTTATATTTTTAGTATGCTTAATTACACCTGGCGTTGTATTTGAAACATCTTCAAAGAAAAGTGTAATAGAACGTATAAGAGAAACAGAAAATTAATTTTAGGTGGCAGATTTATACAATCTGCCACTTTTGTTATAATGGAAAAAAGAGGTGGTATGATGAGGACAATTCTAATAATTGAAGATGATAAAATTCTTAATAGGGGTGTTACCTTTGCATTAAGAAAAGAGGGATATAATATACTCTCGGCTTATACAAAAGAGGAAGGCAAGAATTTAATTTTAAATAAAGATATTGACTTTTTATTGCTTGATATAAATTTGTCTGATGGCAGTGGACTGAAGCTATGTGATGATATTAGGGGTAGTGTCAACTTTCCTATTGTATTTTTAACTGCCAATGATACAGAGGAGGATATGGTTAAAGGTTTTGAAAGTGGTTGTGATGATTATTTAACAAAGCCCTTTTCCTTGGAAATATTAAAGCATAAAATTAATGCCATATTAAGAAGACAGTCAGCAGAAACTAAAGATACTTTTCAGTATGAAGATTTAAAAGTAGATTTTAATAGAAAATCTGTTTTTGAAAGAAAAAATGAAATTAATTTAACTAGTACTGAATATAAGCTTTTAGAACTACTTGTTAGAAATAAAGGTAAGGTGATGACTAAGGAAATGCTTCTAGAAAAGCTTTGGGATGTTAATGGTAATTTTGTAGATGAAAATACTTTAAGTGTAAATGTAAGACGTATACGCAAGAAAATAGAAAAAGATTCTAAAAACCCTAGGTATATTATTACTGTTTTTGGTATTGGCTATATGTTTGGAGAGTAGCATATGAAAAGTAATTTTTATAAGATGAAAAATATGATTCAAATATTAATTATATTAATTTGTTCAGCATTTACTGCATTTATAACTTTTTCAGTAAAAAATTTAAACGTAACTATTATCTCAACTATTTTTTCAATAATAATTATTTTAGGATTTTATATGTATGAAGGACTATTTAAAAGTTATATGATAGAAATAATTATAAAACTTTCGGATATGTTAGCCATAATGACTGATATGAAGGAAAAAGAAGTGTTTTCTATAGTTGAAGATTCAATTTTCTCAAAGCTTCAATCTCAAACTATTAAGTTAACTAGAATTTTGAAAGCTCAAAATAAGCAAATAGAAGATGATAAGAATGAAATAAAGTCATTAATTTCTGATATAGCGCATCAACTAAAAACACCATTAACAAATTTAAAGATGTATGGTGAGTTTCTTCAATATGATAATTTGACAGAAGAAGAGAGAAGAGATTTTCAAGAAACAATTATGGTTTCTTTAAATGAGCTAAGTTTTTTAGTAGAAAGTATGATTAAAATGTCTAGGTTAGAAAGTGGTGTAATTCAGTTAAAGCCATGTTATGAAAGCTTAAATGAAACTATATTATTAGCAATAGGTCAAATACGCAAAAAGGCACAATTTAAAAATATAATTTTAGAGCTTAATGAAAAGGAAAAAGTTACAATTTTACATGATAGAAACTGGACTATAGAGAGTGTATTTAACATTCTAGAGAATGCAGTAAAGTACACAAAAGAAAACGGAGTAATTAATATTTCTATACAAAGTTATGAAATATTTGCAAGGATAGATATTGAGGATAATGGTATAGGGATTAGTGAAGAAGAACTACCTAAAATATTTAGTAGGTTTTATAGAGGAAAGAATGTTGGCGATGTTGAAGGTATTGGTATAGGACTTTATTTAACAAGGGAAATTATTTCAAAACAAGGTGGATATATTAAAGTAAAATCAAAAAAACAGGGAACTGTATTTTCAATATTCTTACCTATTAAATAAATTAATTATCCCATAAGATAAATTGACATCTTTAATGATTCAACATAAAATAGTTTGCGGAGGAAATGGAGTGTTCTAATGCGAACTATTTTTTAATTTATTTTGTAGGAGGTTAATTATTAAATATTTTTACAAATGAATAGTAGATTATATTGAAGATAACAATATAATAGAAAAATTACAAAGGATAAAGGTGATTCAATGGACATATTAAATAGCATTATAGGTATTATATTTATTTTTATAGTAGCATTCTTACTGTCAAATAATAAAAAGAAAATAAACTGGAGAACTATTATTATAGGATTTTTAATTCAATTGTGTTTTGCAGTTATAGTTTTAAAGTCAGCTGTTGGGAAGAAAGCCTTACAGAAGGTAGCCACAATGGCAACTTCAATTATCGGGTATGCAAATGAAGGAATAAATTTTTTGTTTGGAGCAGCTATACCTACTAATGGAGGAATGGTTTTTGCTTTTCAGGTATTAACTGTTATTATATTTATTTCATCTTTAGTTTCTGTATTATACTACTTTGGGATAATGCAATTTATTGTAAAGATAATAGGTGGGGCTTTAGCAAGACTCCTAGGAACGTCTAAACTTGAAACTTTATCAGCAGCTGCAAATATATTTTTATCGCAAACAGAGTCACCTCTTTTAATAAAACCATATATCAATAAACTGTCTACATCAGAATTATTTACTGTAATGGTTGGAGGTGTAGCTTCAGTTTCAGGTTCTGTTTTAGTTGGGTATTCACTTATGGGGATTCCACTAGAATATCTTATCTCAGCAAGCTTTATGGCTGCTCCAGCAGGACTGATAATGGCTAAAATGATATTTCCAGAAAGTGATGCAAAAGCCTTAGAAGATAAAATTGAATTAGGAAAAGATGGTTCAGTTAACGTGGTAGATGCAGCATCGAAGGGAGCATCAGAAGGGTTAGGTTTAGCGCTAAACATAGGTGCCATGTTACTTGCATTTATTTCTCTTATAGCTTTAGTAAATGGAATAATAGGATTTATTGGTGGACTTATTGGAATAGATGGATTAAGCTTAGAAATGATATTTGGATACATATTCTCACCAGTGGTTGCAATTATAGGAGTTCCTTGGAATGAGGCTTTAACGGCTGGAGCTCTTCTAGGACAAAAGATAATTTTAAATGAATTTGTTGCCTTTAGTAAACTAGGACCTATAATAGGTGACCTTTCGCAAAAAACTGCAGCTATAATGACTTTTTCACTATGTGGTTTTGCAAACATATCTTCCATTGCTATTTTAATCGGTGGAATTGGAGGAATGGCACCAAAGAGAAAGCATGAAGTTGCAAAATTAGGATTAAAAGCTGTGGTTGCAGGCACTTTAGCGAACCTTTTAAGTGCAACTATTGCAGGACTTTTAATAGGATTATAAGATTATTAGTCATGTTGTAAATATCACAGAAAAGTTGATACTTTTATCTCATTTTAAGATAATTATATTTTCTTGAAATGAGATATATTTTTATTAGATATTAAAATAGATGTTAAAAACTTCATAATAAAAATATTATTATAATAAATAAAACCTATTTAAGTATGAAATAATATAATTAGAGGGTTTACTATTATTAAATTTTAAAACATAAGATTTCATTATGTAATTATATAAAAATATTTTTAAAATGACTTGACATTTAATATATAAACATGTAAATTAGTATTAACAAATTAAATTGAACAAAATTTAATTTAGATAAATAATATTTTGGTAAATTGATTTTAGGAGGAATAAAAGATGGCAAAGATAGTTAATTCAGCTGAATTTAATAATGAAATAAAAGATGGTGTTGTAGTAGTAGACTTTTTCGCAACATGGTGTGGACCTTGTAAAATGTTAGCTCCAATATTTGAAGAATTATCAACTGAAATGGAAGGCAAGGTTAAATTTATAAAAGTTGATGTGGATCAATGCCCAGACATATCAATGCAATATAGTGTAGCATCCATTCCTACAATAATAGTATTTAAAGATGGAAAAAATGTAAATACTACAGTAGGGTTTGTACCAAAAGAGAGAATAAAAGAAATTGTAGAAGCTTATATATAATAAAAATATAGGAGGTTACTCCTATATTTTTAATCTGTAAATTTGGAGGATAAATCTATGAGTGAAAGATATGATATTGCAATAGTTGGTAGTGGACCAGCAGGAATATCAGCCGCTTTAAATGCAAAAATAAGAAATAAGAGTTTTATCATATTTGGTAATGATGAACTTTCAAATAAATTAGTAAAAGCTAATAAAATTAATAATTATTTAGGTTTCCATGGTAAAAGTGGTAAAGAGATACAACAAGCCTTTATCAATCACTTAAGAGCTATGGATATAAAAATAACAGAAGAAAAAATAAATAATATATATGCTATGGGAGATTACTTTGCTTTAATGGTAAATGATAAAACCTATGAAGCAACATCAGTAATATTAGCTACAGGAATTCAATATGGTAAACTATTCCATGGTGAAGAAAAACTTCTAGGTAAGGGTGTTGGATATTGCGCTACCTGTGATGCACCACTTTATAGAAATAAAGTAGTTACAATAATAGCCTATAGTAAAAAAGAAGAGGAAGAGGCAAACTTTATTGCTACTTTAGCATCAAAGGTATATTATATTCCTATGTATAAAGAGTTTGTAAATGTTCATTCATCTATAGAAGTAGTAAATGATATACCAGTAGAAATAATTGGTGAAGGTAAAGTGGAAAAGCTAGTTTTAAAGAATAAAGAAATTAATACTGATGGTTTATTTATACTAAGAGATAGCATATCTCCAGGTCAATTAGTTCCGGGATTAAAAATCGTAGACAATCATGTAGAGGTTGATAGGCTAATGCAAACGAACTTAAAAGGTTGTTTCGCAGCAGGAGATATAGTAGGAAGACCTTATCAATATATAAAGTCTGCAGGGGAAGGAAATGTGGCTGCATTATCAGCAGTTTCCTATGTAGATTCAAAGGAAAAGTAAAATAAGAGATATTTGTATGAATTATTTATAATGTTATTCAAATTATTTGTTGTATTGACATATAAATTTTAAAATTGTAAAATAATCTCAAACAATGTGGTTTATTAAGAATTAATTTTAATAAGTCATTCTGTGAAATGGAGAATTTATATGAAGAATTGTGAATGTATTAAACTAGAAAATCAAATATGTTTTTCTCTATATGCAGCATCTAGAGAGGTAATAAAGTTGTATAAATCCATTCTTGATAAGCATAATCTTACTTATACACAATACTTAGCTATGTTAGTGTTATGGGAAGAAGAAAAGATGACAGTTAAGGACATTGGTAAAAGACTACACTTAGACTCAGGTACTTTAACTCCATTATTAAAAAAATTAGAATCTATGGGGATAATTACAAGACATAGAGACGTAAATGATGATAGAGTAGTCATAATAGAGTTAACAGAAGCTGGCTTAAAGCTAAAAAGTGAGATTTTAGATGTGCCAGGAGAAGTATTTTGCAAATTGAATATATCTAATGATGAAGCAAAGGAGCTTAAACGTAATTTAGATAATTTATTACAAAGTTTAGAATAGTGCAGCAAAAGTTTAATAACTATAGTAAATATTCATACAAAGTTAGTTATAGGAAAAATTATGGATAAAAACCTCTTTAGATTTTAACTAAAGAGGTTTTTTCATGGATTAAGTTTGAACTTTAATAGAGTTTATAGTAGTTCTAACTCTACTACTGTATCTTTTTCATCAGGAAGAATTGCACTTGATAAGTTTATAAAGGCATCCTCTTCAAATTCTTCTGCCATCCATGGAAACTCTACTTTAATTTCTGAACAGTCTTTAAGTAATCTAGCTTTTTTTATTTTTCCCCTTAGATTGTTTAGATTAGTGTGACCGATTCCTCTATCGTAAATGTGGGCATAAAGTAAATTCTCATTTTGGGTATATCTTCCCCATTCTGGTTTTGGTAGGTAGCTACCTTTACAACCATAGATACTATCTCCATTATCTGCAAGCCATTCTCCTATTTCTCCTAGAATCACTGCAGATTCTTTGGAAATTTCACCCTTTGCATTAGGTCCTACATTTAAAATCATATTACCATTTTTGCTAACACATTCAACTAAGCTCCTAATTATTTGTTTTGAAGATTTATAATCTTTGTCCATAGAAGCATAGCCCCAATTATTATTGAGCGTAATACAAGCTTCCCAAGGTACAGGATTTCTATTTTCATTAAGTACGCCCCTTGGAGGAATAATTTGTTCTGGTGAGTCAAAGTCACCGGTATAAGTAGAAAGGTTAGCTTTTTTAATACTTTTTTTATCATCTAATCTGTTATCAATAATTATATCAGGTTGATATTTCCTTATCATATCTACTAGTTCAGTAGCTTTCCATTTTTCACCGGTCATATTATCATAAGAAAAGTCAAACCACATTATATCAATTTTACCGTAGCCAGTAACTAATTCCTTAACTTGATTATGAAAATACTTAACATAATTATCGAAGTTATGAATTTTATTTTTAAAGGCTTTGTTATTTCTCATTGGATGGTGCCTATCACCATAGGCTGGATAGTCTTCATGATGCCAATCAAGAAGTGAGTAATAAAGACCAATTTTAATATCTTCTGTTCTGAAAGCATCTATGTATTCTTTAATTAAATCTCTTCCAGCTTTTGTATTAGTAGATTTATAGTCAGTATAAGAACTATCAAATAAGCAAAAACCATCGTGATGTTTAGCAGTCATAACTGCATACTTCATGCCGGCTTTCTTTGCAAGTTTGGCCCATTGTCTAGGGTTATATTTGGTTGGATTAAATTCAGCAAAGTATGGTTTATATTCTTCAACAGTCATCTGTCGGTTAGTCATAATCCATTCACCTGCAGCAGGTATACTATATAATCCCCAGTGTATAAACATTCCAAATCTAGCTTCTTGGAACCATTTAGTTCTTTCTTCACGTTGAAGATAAATTTTGCTTTCATTTTCAATATCTATCATGATTTCACCAATCCTTTCTATTTTAATTATACATTAATATTTTAAAAAATTTGTAAAAGATTCACTTTTATTTTTAAGAAAATTCATTGAATAAAAGTATATATAAACTTACAATAGATGTAGTAGTTTATTTATTGAGTAGAATAGATAAGCTTGTATTTAAACTGTGAAGTACCCAGTAAGAAAATACATTTTATAAGGAGGATAGTAATGAAAAATAATTTAAAGAAACTAAGCTTAATTATTGGAACTATAATTATAGGTATAGCTTTATTTACAGGTTGCTTTAAGAAAGATGAAATAAAGGATGCCTTTAACATTTATAAAAATGCTTGGATTAAGCAAGATTTTAAAAGTATGTATAATATGCTTTCAGTGGAATCAAAAGCATATATAAACGAGGAAGAATTTTTAGAAAGATACACTAATATATATAGTGCTATTGTAGCTAGTAATATGGATATTCAAATAGTAGGAGAAAAGGAAAGAGATAAAAAGTCATTAGAAATACCATTTACTATGACTATGGATACAGTGGCAGGAAAGGTAGATATCAAAGATTATAAAGCAACTTTAGTTAAAGAAGAGGATGGGTATAAAGTAAAGTGGAATGAGAGTTTAATATTTCCTCAAATGGAAAAACCAGATGATAAAGTGAGGGTAGAAGATTATTACTCTAAACGTGGAAGTATATTAGATAGAAATGGGAACTTTTTAGCACAAGATGATATAGTAAAGTCTGTAGGAATTCATCCAAGTAAATTTGGAAATAAAAAGTCAGAAAAAATAACAGCTATGGCAACTATATTAGACATAAGTGAGTCATATATAGAAGAACAGCTAGCAGCTAATACTAACCCAGATTATTTTGTACCAATAGTATCTGTACTTCAATCTGATTCTGAAAAGTTAAATAAGCTTTCCACTATTGAAGGCGTTCAAATAAACAATAAAAACTCCAGAGTTTACACCGGAGGAGAAGCTTTTGGAAATCTAATAGGATATGTGGGAGCCATTACAGCAGAAGAAATAGAAAATAATAAAGATAAGGGTTATTCACAAATAAGTCTCCTTGGAAAAGCTGGTCTTGAGAAGGTTTATGAAGATATATTAAGGGGCCAAGATGGTGGAGAAATATACATTGAAAAGGGAGAAGAAAAAATAACTTTAGCTAAAACAGAAGCAAAGAATGGTCAGGATATAAAACTATCAATAGACCCAGAGCTTCAAAGTAAGATATATAGTGAAATGAAAGGTGAGAAGGGAGCATCTACTGCAGTAGACCCTAAAACTGGAGAAGTTTTAGCTATGGTAAGTTCACCTTCCTATGATCCAAATATATTTGTAACATATAAAACAAAATCCTTAAGTGAGCAGTGGAAAAAGCTTGATGGCCAGCAGTTTGACAATAGGTTTAATAATGTATACGCACCAGGCTCTACAATGAAGCTAGTTACAGCGGCTATAGGATTGGATGCAGGCGCACTTAATCCAGGAGAAACTATGGATATTAAGGGATTAGATTGGCAAAATAATTCATCATGGGGTGGATATAAGGTTACGAGAGTAAAAGATCCTGGTAAGGCTATAAACTTAAAAGAAGCTACAAAATACTCGGATAATATTTATTTTGCAAGAGTAGCATTGAATATAGGAGCAGATGCCTTTATAAGTGGAGCTAAAAACTTTGGTATTGGAGAAGAGATAACTTTTGATTTCCCAATGGAAACTTCTCAAATTAGTAATGATAATACTTTAAGTAAAGAAATACTTCTTGCTGACACAGGATATGGTCAAGGTGAGGTGCTTATGTCACCATTAGATATTGCATTATCATATAGTGCATTAGGAAACAATGGAGATATAATGCAGCCAAGACTTAACATTGGAAAAAATCCAGAAGCAAAAGTATTGAAAAATGCTATAAAGGCAGAAAAAGTACCAGCTTTAGTAGATGCTTTCTCAGCTGTAATAAATGATGCAGATGGAACAGCTACCACTGCAAAAGTAAATGGATTTAATATAGCTGGTAAAACTGGAACTTCAGAGATAAAGAAAGATCAAAAAGATGAATCGGGTAAAGAAAATGGATGGTTTGTAGCTGTAAACACAGATGATTCTAAAATTGCCATATCTATGATAATAGAAGATGTAAAGGGTAGAGGCGGTAGTGGAATACCAACAGCTATGGTTAAAAATGTTATGGAGTTTTATTTGAAAAAATAGATATTTATTATAGTTAAAGAGGGTGTCTAAAATGCTAAATATTGAAATTATTTCAGGCTCAAAGGAACTATTAGAATATGTAAGTCCACTGTGGGATAAGCTTAATAATCATCATAAAAATAAATCTATAAATTTTAAAGAAAAATATGAGAAGCTCTCATTTAAGGAAAGAAGTAATGGATTCCTTATTTACAAGAAGGACAATATAAATATTAATCTAGTTAAGGACAAAGATAAAAAAATATATGTGGGATATTGTATTTCTACAATAAATAATGGTCTTGTAGGAGAAGTTAGTTCTTTATATATAGAGCCTGAATATAGGACGTATGGGATTGGTGATGAACTTATTAAAAGAGCCATTAAATGGCTAGATGATAACAATGTTAATAAAAAAATAATTGGAGTAGCTGTAGGAAATGAGGATGTACTTAAGTTTTATGAGAGGCTTGGATTCCGGAGTAGAACTATTATTTTAGAGCAGTGTTAACAATGGGAGGCAGTAATATGTCTCCTATTTTCTTATAAGGTTATAATTTAATTTTATTTAATATATGAGGTGAAAACGAAGTGAAATTTAGTATAGGTGAAATGGCTAAACTACATAATATAAACATACAAACTTTAAGATACTACCATAATATTGGATTATTAGTTCCTGTAGAAGTAGATTCTAAGTCAGGTTATCGATATTATGATAGTACTTCTAGTCAGAGATTGTGGAAAATAAAAGCATTACAGTCTACGGGATTATCTCTTAGTGAAATTATGAAGGTTTTAAGTGGAGATATATGTGAAACAGAAAAATTGTTTAATAATTTGAAGAATGTAATTGATGAAAACATAGAGAACTTAAAAAAAGTTTCTTGTTATGTAGAAGAGCAATTAAAAAATATAAATGATTTAAGGGAAGGAAATTATTCTACAGAGCCGAGAATTATGGTATTAGAAAGAAGGGAAGGATATTTAATAGACGTAAATGAAAATAGCACTATAGATAATGTAATAAGGTCTTTGGTAAGTTTTGATAGAAATTGTAGTATTAGTGTAGAAGTTATGTTTAAGCCGTCAAGGTTAATAAATATTAATGATAAAGGAGAAACTCATCTTAAAAGTTATCTGGCTCTTAGCAAAGAAGAAAAGCTAAATGATTCTAAGAATAAATACACATTAAAAGAAGGTGTTTATGGAGTCATTGACCATATAGGTAGTCGGGACAGTTTAAAAGAAAGTTATGATAGCTTATTAAAACATATAAAATCTTCTAAAATGGAATTACAAGGAATCGGTATAGAAGAATTAATTATAGGGCCAAACATATCTGATAATAATGAAGAATGGGTGAGACAGATTCAGCTATTATTGAAATAGTAATTATCGTGAAATATTTAAAGGATATAATTGGTAGTTTATTGACTAATTATATCCTTTAATTTTAAAATTTATTTGTCACCAGTAGGAAAGTCCTCTCCCATAATCCATGTAAATCCATATGCCTTAAGAGCTTCTATAAAATTCTTATTTCCTATACAAGACCAATTTGCTTTATAGTGAAGACCAAAGTATCTTTGGGCCATATTAATATAACCTTGCTGTTCTATAGATGTAATAATCTTATTACTGTAATCTTCGCCACCTATATCTAAAGTCACTTCTTTCATTGATGCCATATTAGTTGGACTAAGGGGAAATTTTTTAGAATTGTATTTTTCATTTTGTAGTTTTACTAAAGTGTCTATAGTTAAGTCTTTATAGCTTTCCTCATGAACTATGGCTTCTATGCCTAACTTTGGAGCAGGAATTAAAGGTTGATTTGGATATCCAATACTTAAAAGAACTACAGGGAATACGCCTTCTGGAATATTAAATATAGATTTTAATTCCATAAAGCAACTTTCTACTGTGCCTATATATACAGAGCCTAAACCTATAGAATCAGCAGCAGTACAAATATTTTGAGCACATATTATTGTATCTTGAAGAGCAATCCAAAAATGTCTATAACTCTTGGTAGCTACAAAAGGAGCATCAGAGGCTTCACACCAACGTTGAATTCTTCTCCAGTCAATACAGAATAGAAGATTAACAGGTGCATTTTTAACTAGTGATTGCATATCGCATTCATTAACTAAACGTTCCTTAGTATTATCATCAGTTATCTTTATTATAGAGTAAGGTTGAAGATTTCCTCCAGTAGCAGCATGTAAGCCGCAAGATATAATCTCATTCAATAGTTCATCAGGAATTTTCTTGTCTAGAAAGCTTCGGCAACTTGCACGTTCACATAATAATTTGATAGTATCATTTAAATATTCTTTATTCATAAAATCATCTCCTAAATTCAATATTTTATATTTCAAAGGTTAAACCCTATAGGGACTATAGAGTCAAGGAAGTTTATACAAATATAAAATAATTTTAATAATTATTTTAAGTGAAGATATAAAAAATACCTTTTAGTTATTATATAAATTACTAAAAGGTTGAAAAGGATATTATTAAAATATTAAACTATAATATCTATTTATATTTTTATCTAACTCATTAATGACAATGAATCTAGATTCTCTTAGGGTTTCTTTTCCTTGAGTAAAAAGTAAAATTGTAGGTGCTGTAAAAACTGAAAATTCTGCACACAAGGAAGGAAATTCATCAATACTAATTTTTATAGATTTAACCTTAGGATAATTAGTAAGCAAGTCATCTACTTTACAAAGCAGGTCATCATTTCCTCAAAAACATTTTCCAGTAAAGAAGCATAAAAGTAAATCCGTAGTATCAATTAGTTTTAAAAGGTCTTCTTTAGAATTTAAGCTATTCATTTATGAACCTCCTATTAAGTTTATATATTTATATTATCTTATAAGATATAACTTTATTCATTATAAAAGTCAAATCAAAACTTAGATAAATACATCATTTAAATATCTTATTAATAAGTAGAAAGACACCAATTCCCAGACAAAGAAATATAATCATAATAATTATAGGTATGAGTTTAAAAAATTCAAGCATGAGTTTCTCCCCCTTAAAATCCTATATTTATACTTATTTTATAAAGGTAATGACAACAAATTCCATATAATTGGAATAATTATATATGGAAAACATGATGAATGTCAATATTAATTATGTATATAAACTTCAGAATAACTAAAATTCATTAGATTTTAAAGAATATTTGAATATTTATATGTAAAATTAGAATACGTTTAAATATAAAAAGTTATAAATACTCATGATATAATGTATTATAAATTATTAGTTAAAGAAGGGGATTTTAATGCCAAGGATAGGAATGAGGATTATAAAATCAGCAGTGGCAGTCTTTATATGTTTTTTAATATATTTAGTAAGAGGCACAGGAATGCCATTCTATTCAGCAATAGCGGCAATTTTATGCATGCAACAAGGTGTGGAGAGTACTAAGCAGGTTGGTTTAAATCGTACCATTGGGACTTTAATTGGAGGTGCCTTTGGAGTGATAGTGTTATTATTAGAAAGAAGATTTATACCTGAATCTATGCCACAACTAAGATATCTATTAACATCTGTAGCTATCATACCTTTAATATATACTACTATATTACTTGAAAGACAAACAGCATCCTATATTAGTTGTGTAGTATTTTTAAGTGTGGCTATAAATCATGGAGATGATGTAGTTCCTTATGCATTTACTATTAATAGGATTATAGACACTTTAATTGGGATTTTTGTAGCGTTAGGGGTCAATGCTATGAGGTTACCTAAGAAGAGAAATACCAAAATTTTGTTTGTAAGTACACTAACGAATACTTTAATGGATTCTAAAAATCAAGTTAGTGCTTATACTAAGGTAAAACTAAAGGAAATGATAGAAGAAGGAGCACTAGTGACATTAGTAATAGATAAAACTCCAGAAACTGTAGCACCTATAGTTAGTAGTATGGATATTAAGTTACCAGTAATTACAATGAATGGAGCAGCAATATATGATTTTAATAAGAAAAGCTATGTTTACCATGAAGGAATAAATAATGAAATAGCTGAACGAATCTTAAATATATGTGATGAGTTATCTATAAATACCTTTACTCATACTATAATTAATAATGTGATGCACATTTATTATGGTAATTTTACTAATGAAGAAGAAAAGAGATTTTATAATTTAGAGAAAGTACTTCCATTGAAAAATTATATATATAGTAAACTACCACAAGGGCTAGACGTAATTTGCATCATGGTTATTAACAAGATAGATAAAATAGAAATACTACATAATAGGCTTAAAGGATGTAGGGATTATAAAAACATCAAGGTTATATATGAAAGATATAACGAAGATTACTATATTTTAAAAGTGTATAGTGGTAAAACATCTAGAGGAAGCGCTTTGATAAAGTTAAGAGAGATGATTAAAAGTGAGAAAGTAGTTGTATTTGCTGGTGTAGAACAGGATAGTTCTATGCTTGAAGTAGCAGATGAAGGATATGTAGTAGAAAATGCATCTATTACAGTTAAAGAAAATAATTCACAAATCATAGGAGATAATGAAAGTGATTCTGTAGTAAAGACTATTAAAAAAATATTTTATTCAAAAGTAATTAATTATTAAACTAATATATTAAATTTAAAGCTTCATTATTTTTATTTATCAACAAAAGGAAAACACGGTAAAGTGCTAAAAGATTAGAAACTTTACTGTGTTTTCTTTTTTATATAGGGGACATTGACTTTACACTTTATAGTCACAATTACAATTAAATTGGTTAATTACATATATTAAGTTAAACTATTGAATATAATCTATTATAATAATAACCTAATTATTACTATGAATTTTACGCAAGTTACATATAAGGAGTAGTAATACACAAATACCTAAAAATGCAATGGTAGTAGGGTCAGATGTCTTTATTAATCTAGGTACTGAAAATAAGAAAATCAATATAGCTATAATAGAAGCTATCAAATCTAATTTTAAATCTTTTCTGATAGATTTCATCAGAAGCACCTCACAATAAAAGATTCTAAATATAAATATAAATATAAGTTTAGTATAAAATGAATATAGAGGTGCTTTATATATATTAATGAAAGGAATTTGAGATTATTATTTCTATTAATATTTTACTGGTGTTGTAATTAAACCACCTCTATATAAGTGTGTTATTCATGTATGATTATAGCTTAAAATAATCTTGTAGTGTGGTTTTTGGAACGAAAGGTTAAATATCGAACATGTAAGTTAAGAATTAATGTAAAATAAAGTTTAAGTGTGAAAAATAAGGAATTTTAGGTATGAAATAAGTAATTTCATGAAAATTCAAAATAAAACATATAGCAATGGTGTATAATTTTGTTAAAACTTGAAATTAAGAAGGGATTTTATGATTAGTATTTTAGTAAAAAAAATTGTGAATTTTATTGCTACAGAATCTAATATAGAAGATATATATTATCTTGATAGAATTAGATATGGGGTAGAGATTTTTATAAGTGAAGGGATCAAATTCTTTATAATACTTTTAATATCTATTATGCTTAAAAGATTACCTGAATTTTTCATAATTACAGTATTAATTTTAGGGGTTAGAACTAAACTTGGAGGTGGGCATTGTAAAAGCTTTGCAAGATGCTTTATAAAGACTACAGGAATATATTTAAGTATGTATTTTTTATCTTCTATAATAATAATACCAAGATTCATAAGAGTTTTAATATTAGTATCTGTTATAGCTACAATTTTTACTGCTAAATATAGAACTAAGATTAAAGCAATAGAAGATCCTAAGGTAATTTTAAAATTAAAATTAAAGACAAGCTTCATATATTTATTTACATATACTTTAGTAAGAGTAGTAAATGATTCTGTGTACATAAATCTTGTATTATTATTTGGAACATATATGATTTATGAATATTATATGAATAACAGGGGGAAATCTGTAATGAAAAATTTAATGAAAAAATTCGACTTAAGAAAACTTATGAGTGGTGTATTAACTAATGCTAGTATAGGAGTAGGAGAAGCAGCACTGAAATCTTCTTCTATATTCTTTTGGGGAGAAGTTGAATTACCATTAGAATTAAGAGAAAAAAGAAAGTAATAATTATCTAAAATGTGCTATAATTGTTAGGGGTGATGAAGATGCAATTATTGTTAATAGAAGATGATATTATTCAAAGTGATAATTTATCTAACCTAATTAAAGAAAGCTATAATAATGTGGAGCTCCTAACGGCACATTCATTTAAAGAGTCATTAAAAGTCATTAGTGAAAAAAATGTTGACTTATTCTTTATTGACATTAACTTACCAGATGGATCTGGGATAGATATAGCTAAAAAAATTAGAGCTATGGAAGGCTATGAATTAAAAGGAATAGTATTTATAACAAGTCAAGGTTATCAGATGGTAGATGCATTTAAAAATATACACTGCTATGATTTCTTAATAAAGCCTTATAGTAAAAAAGATATTAAAAGAATCATAGATGTGTTTATGAAAGAAAATGTTAAAAAAAATGACAATCGAAAGTATAGTATGATAACTATAGAAAATAAAATAACCTATAAACTCTATCATGATGATATAGTTTTTGCTGAGTATATACCAAGGAAGTGCAAAATTGTAACAGTTAAGAATGGAGTAATTTATGCAAAATTATCTCTAGGGAAGCTTTTAAGTATGATTGAATCAAATAGTATAGTACAATGTCATAAATCCTTTATTGTAAACACTAAATATATAAAAAGAATAGACAAGATGTATACTAAGTTATGGAAAGTACATTTTGTTAACATCAGCGACATTATTGACTTATCTATAAGTTACTGTGAAAAAGTATTTGAAATTTTAGGGTATGAAAATGAGTATAAATAATTTTTTAGAGTTGTTTACATTAGGTATGATTTGCAATATTTTATTTGATAAAATTAATATTAAAAATGTTTTAATTTCTATTATATTAGCATATGTTTTTGGTATTGTTATAAAAATACCAGTAGTTACTATAGGAGCTTTAACTATAATATATGCATTCATAAATAAATTTTTACATAATGACACTTTTTATAAATCACTAATAAAGATAACTATATCGTTATTAGTTTTAATGATAGCAGAAAGTATTGTTGGAATTATAGTAGGTATATTAGATATTAATACAGAGAGTATAAATTTAACCTTAACATTAGTGGGTGTATTTACAATTACCTTAGGTACTATATATTACTTTACTAAATATATTAAGGTGAATATTTCAACTATACCTAAGATAAGTACTAAAATTATCATAACAGGAATAGTTAATTTATTTCTAATATTAACTATATTAATATTTATAAATGATAGTCATTTTATAGGCAGTGGATTAAGAATTGGATTATTTTCAGCATTGTTAGTATTCATTGTAATAACCATGATTTTGTGTAGGGATATATATAAAATTATGAAGGAAAATGAAATATTAGAAATTCAAAATAAATATAATTTGATTTTAAATGAGTATATTGAGAAGTTAAGGGCTAGTGAACATGAATATAAAAATCATTTAAATGTGATATACTCAACTCTTCAGGTGGGAAATTATGATGAAGTTAATAAAGTAATAAAGAAGTATATAGAAGATATAACTTATAAAGATACTTTAACAAAGCTAATGGCAATAGATAATATAATTTTAAGAGCTCTTATTTATAGTAAAATTTGTGAAGCAGAAAAAGCCGATGTAAGCATAAAGTGTAACATTAAAAATAGCTTGAATAATATAAAGATTAGTCAATCAGATATGGTAATTATATTAACTAATTTACTAAATAACGCTATAGAAGCAGCTAAGGAGAGTCCAAATAAATTAGTTGAGATATATATAGATGAAGATTATTCTACCAACGGTAGATATGTTATCACTATAAAAAACACTGTAAAAGATATGAATAAAATAAATATATCCTCAATGTTTAAAGAAGGATATTCAACTAAGGGTTCTAGTAGGGGCTATGGACTACATAATGTTCAAAAAATAGTGAGTGGTAATAAAGGCAATATTTTAATAGAAACAGACGACGATATGCTTTCTGTTGAAATACATATTTAAAAACATAGAAAATGGATATCAATTAATTTTGATATTCATTTTTTGATAATAATCATATATACCTTGAAGAAATTATAATAAAGTTATTGAAAAAAGCGCTTTTAAATATACTATAAAATGATATAATTAAATGGAGAATTATTATTACTTAATAAAGTCATTGTTTAGTGAAGGTTATGCAGTTATAAGATTTTATAAGTCTTATGTGTGCTATGAACCTAGGAGGAATATGGTTATGGATTATAATAGAGCTATAGAAATGGTAAAGAGGAATCCAATTATTATAAAAACTATAAAGAACCCAACAGAAGAAATGAAGCTTTTGGCCGTAGAGAAGGATGGAATGTCTCTACAGTACATAAAAAATCCAACAGAGGAAATGAATATAAAAGCATTGAAGAGTAATATAAATGCTATTGAATTTATAGATGAGCCTACCTTAGAAATGAAAGAGTATGCAGTAAAGGAAAGCTGGAATACTTTAAAATATATAGATGCTCCTAGTGAAGAACTAGTAAATCTAGGGATTGAACAAAAGGGATGGGCTATTCAGTATATAAAGAATCCTAGCTGTTATCTTCAGAGGTTGGCTATTGAGAAAAATTATGATTCCATTAAGTATATAGAAAATCCTTGTGAAGAGGTGCAGCTAGTGGCTGTAAATATTAGCTATGATGCCCTAAGGTATATTAACAATCCTAGTGAAAAAGCTGAGATATCTGCCATTAGAAATAATGAAGCTGCTATTAAGTTTGTTCATAATCTAGATAAAGAAAAGATGATAAAATTTTTAAAAGAAAATATACTAGTAATTAAGTATCTTATAAAAGATATTTCTATAGAAGAGCTCGAAGGAGTATTAAAAGAAAGATTATCTAGTGAAGATATAGAAGAGAGATATGTAAGAAATTTTATCAATTGTGAAAGTATAAATAAAAAGTATAATAATATTTCTATGGATAAGATTATATTTATTCATAAGTATGGAAGTAGTAGAGCAAAAAGAGTTGCTATAGATGAAAAGCTAAAGATTATGTAGGAGGATAATGCAAATGAACTTTAATGATACATTAAAAAGTGTAGAGCTTGTAATAGAAACTAATGAAGTACCTCTTATTGTAGGAGAGAGTGGAATAGGCAAGACTGCTCTTGCAAAGACTTTGGCGAGACAAAGAGAATGGAGTTTAGTTGTTATAGATGGAAACCTTTTAAAGGAGGGTGAAATAGGTGGACTCCCTACAGTGGAAGAATATACTATTAAAGATGAACATGGAAGAGTAGTAAGTAAAAAGACAACTATCTATGCTATTCATACAAAGCTTAGAGAAATAGATAATCTTATTTTAGAAGGTAAAGATGTACTTTTATTTATAGATGAAATAAATAGGTGTGAGCATAGTGTACAACAAGAGCTTATGAATTTGATATTAAATAGAGAGATAAATGGATATAAGCTTCATTATAAAGTAAAGATATTAGCTGCAATGAATCCATCCAGTAAATACGGCTCAGACTTTGATTATCAAGTAGTAGATATGGATGCTGCCCAAGAAAATCGATTTGTTTGGCTTAACATGGAAAGTGATGCAAAGGGTTGGATTAAATGGGCTTCGGAAAATAAAGTTGATAGAAAAGTAATAGAATTCATATCTACTTTTCCAGAGCATCTACACAGTATTAACGAAGATGATATAAGGGCTACCCCACGAAGCTTTGAAAGAGTGTCTAAAAGTTATAAGTTATATAAAGAAAATAAAGATAGTATACCAAGAAGAGTATTTTTAAATGTTTTAAGGGGGAATCTTGGAAGAATTATTGCAGAGCAACTTATGGATTTTATGGAGTCGGATAATACTGCTTTAATTTCTCCAGAAGAAGTATTTGAAGAAGAAGTTTTATCAGAGCAGGTTAAAATTAGGATATCCAATGAGAGCCACACTAGATTATATTTAACAGGAAGTAATATGATAAATTATATTAGCAGCAAAGTTGAAGAGCTAGAAGTAGCAGCTATAAAGAGAGTTATAGATAGATTTGTAGAGTTTCTTAGCTTTTATCCAGTAGATTTGATGATTGGAATTATGCAGGATATGAGAGAAAGTCAAAAAAAAATATATAATTTCATATTAGAAAATGAAGACTTTGTAGAGAATTACTTTGCAACTTATACTGAGATAAAAGGGTAGATAGGCATGAGTAAGAATTTTGAAGAATTAAGGGTTGAGCTTTATAATAGGGTAACTAATATAGTTAATGGTGGAGAGATGTTTAAAGCCAGAAGAGATGGCGAAAAATTTGTAGTAGATATGCCAGAAGACTTAAAGTTGGAGTTTTATAGACTAGTAGATAGAGTAAATCTAGCCATGATGGAAGAGAAGGAAAATTTCTATGGATACTTTTTATTTCAGGTAAAAAGAGAAATAAGATATGATATAGCTACACCTACAGCCATAAGTTTTAAGGGAGCTAAATATATTGTTTATTTTAATCCTTTTATATTTTTACAACTTAATTTGAGTCAGATGCAAGGGACTATAAAACATGAAATACATCATATTTTAGCATTACATTTAGTAAGGGCAAAGGAATTAAGAAAAAAATACAGTACCTTAGCTGTTAATATGGCTATGGACATAGTTGCAAATCAATATGTTAATTTCTTACCTGCCTATGCAACTACCTTAGAGTGGGTAAATACAAAATATAATTTGAAGTTAGAACCATATAATTCTATGGAGTACTATGTGAGAGAAATTCAAGGAGAATTGGATTTGTTAGAAGAGGACAAAGAAGGAGAAGAGGATGATTCTAAAGGTGATACTAAGGATGAATATGATCCTAAAAAGACTCATGATACCTGGGATGAATCTGATGATATAGATGATAAAACTCTGAAGTCTTTTACGGAGAAATTTGCAGAGCTTTCTAGTAAAGGAAAGCTTCCAATAGAGATAGAAGCTATGCTAAACACTTTAAAGGGAAGTGAAAATGAAATCCCATGGAATATTTATTTAAAAAAAATAATGGGAACCTTAGAGAGTAGTAAGAAGAAAACTGTAACAAGAAGAAGTCGAAGACAACCTAATAGATTAGATTTAAAAGGGGAGTTAAGAGGTCATAGGGCTAAAATTGCTGTAGCTATAGATATAAGTGGAAGTATAAGTGATGCTGAGTTTATGCAAGCTATGAAAGAAGTACTTTCAATAGTAAAAAATTATAATAGTGAAGTTACTATAATAGAGTGTGATAGCAATATTAGAAGAACATATAGGGTTAAGTCTGTAAAGGATATAAGAGAAAGGGTTACTAAAGGGGGAGGAACACAGTTTACTCCTGTATTTGAATATATAAATAACACTGACACTAACTTACTTATATACTTTACTGATGGTAAAGGTGAAGATAACTTAAAGGTTACTCCAAAAGGTTATAGAACTTTATGGATAATATCAGGCAGAGGATATAAATTATCTTTAAAGGAGCCTTATGGAGTAGTAAAGAGGCTTAAGGCTATAGAAGAGAAGGATGAGTTTATAGATATACATGACGTAAGAAATGATGGTTGGTCCATGAATAGTGTTGAACCTACAATATAGAGTATTAAAAATTATATAGTTTTACCAATGAGGCTTTTACAAAATAGATAGCTCTGTTTTGTGAATGCCTCATTTTCTTATAGTTAAGTAATAAGTCTTTAATAAATTTTAATGCTATACATAATATCCACTTATTTAGCTCAACATATAAATGGTATAAGAGTAAAAATTAAAGATTTATAACTTAGAGCAAAGTAACAAAAGGCTATTGAGGCATTAGATATATGTCTCAATACCTTCATATCAATATATTTAAACTGTAAGAAAAGAGGTAATAACATGAGAAAAATGAAGACTATGGATGGTAATACAGCAGCAGCACATATATCCTATGCATTTACAGAAGTAGCTGCTATATTCCCAATTACACCATCTACACCTATGGCTGAGCTAGTAGATGAATGGGCCGCTAAGGGGAGAAAAAATATATTTGGTCATCCTGTTAAAGTAGTAGAGATGCAATCTGAGGCAGGGGCAGCTGGAGCATTACATGGTTCCTTACAAGCAGGAGCTCTATCATCTACATATACAGCATCACAAGGTCTATTACTTATGATACCTAACATGTATAGGATGGTAGGAGAAAGATTACCTGGAGTTATACATGTTGCAGCTAGAGCTCTTACTACGTCATCCTTAAGTATATTTGGTGACCATCAAGATGTTATGGCTACAAGACAAACAGGATTTGCAATGCTTGCAGAAGGCTCTGTTCAGGAGGTTATGGATTTAGCAGCAGTAGCACATTTAAGTGCTATAAAGGCTAGAATGCCATTTCTTAGTTTCTTTGATGGCTTTAGAATTTCCCATGAAATACAAAAGGTTGAGGTTATAGAGCAGGAGGAACTTGCAAAACTAGTAGACTATAAAGCTATTGATGAGTTTAGAAAAAATGCTTTAAATCCAGATCATCCAGTTACAAGGGGAACTGCTCAAAATCCTGATTTGTATTTTCAAATGTGTGAATCACTTAATAGATACTATGAAGATATACCTACTGTAGTAGAAAATTATATGAGTGAAATAACAAAACTAACAGGAAGAGAATATCACTGTTTTGATTACTATGGAGCACCGGATGCGGATAGGATAATCATATCAATGGGTTCTGTATCTGAAGTAGTTGAGGAAACTATAGATTATCTAAGAGATAAGGGAGAAAAGGTAGGACTTGTAAAAGTAAGACTTTATAGACCTTTCTCTATAGAGAAGTTTATAAAAGCTATGCCAAGTACAGTTAAGAAGATAGCAGTACTTGATAGAACTAAGGAGCCAGGTTCTATAGGGGAACCTCTTTATCTAGATGTAGTAAGAGCACTATTTGGAAAAGCAAATGCTCCATTAGTAGTAGGTGGAAGATTTGGACTTGGTTCAAAGGATCCGATTCCAGCTCATATAGCTGCCGTATTTGAAAATCTTAAAGAAGATAAACCTAAGGATAGATTTACCATAGGAATAATTGATGATGTTACAAACTCATCACTAATGCCAAAGGAGGATATAGATGCTACGCCAGAAGGCACAACCTCGTGTAAGTTCTGGGGATTAGGTTCTGACGGTACCGTTGGAGCTAATAAGAGTGCTATAAAGATTATTGGAGATCATACAGATATGTATGCTCAAGGATATTTCTCTTATGATTCTAAGAAATCAGGTGGAATAACTGTTTCTCACTTAAGATTTGGTAATAAACCAATTAAATCTCACTATACCATTGACAAGGCAGATTTTGTTGCTTGCCATAACCAATCCTACGTATATAGCTATAACTTATTACAAGGATTAAAGAAGGGTGGAAAATTCCTTTTAAATACTCAATGGACAGAAAAAGATTTGGAAGATAGATTACCAGCTGACTTAAAAAGATATATATCAGAAAATAATATAGAGCTCTACATCATAAATGCAGTTAAAATAGCCCAAGAAATTGGGTTAGGTGGAAGAATAAATATGATAATGCAAGCTGCCTTCTTTAAGATAGCAGATATCATACCTATTGAAGATGCAGTAAAATATTTAAAAGAAGCAGTTATAACTTCCTATGGTAAGAAGGGTGAAAAAGTTGTAAATATGAACCATGCTGCCATTGATTCAGGAATAAATTCTATAGCTAAAATAGAAGTTTCAAGTAAATGGAAGGATGCTAAGGATGATAAGTTAGATATAATGAAGGATTATCCTGCATTTATTAAGGATATTGTAGAACCAATGAATAGGATGGAAGGAGATGATATTCCAGTTTCTACATTGGTTAGAGAGGGAGTAGATGATGGTACCTTCATGGCAGGTACTACTGCCTTTGAGAAGAGAGGAATAGCAGTAAATGTACCACAGTGGATTTCAGAGAACTGTATTCAATGTAACCAATGTTCATATGTATGTCCACATGCCACTATTAGAGCCTTTCTATTAGATGAAAAAGAAAAAGAAAATGCTCCAAAGGATATGAAGTTGCTAGAAGCCAAGGGTCTTAAAACAGAAGCTCCAATGTTTTTCCATATAGGAGTTACGCCTTTAGATTGCACTGGATGTGGAAACTGTGCAGAGGTTTGTCCAGCTAAAGAAAAAGCTTTAGTTATGAAACCACAGGATAGCCAACATGATCAAATAGAAGTCTGGAATTATGTTGTAGAAAAAGTTGCAAACAAGAAGAATCCATTGAACAAAAATACTGTGAAGGGTAGTCAATTTGAGCAACCTCTCCTTGAATTCTCAGGTGCATGTGCAGGATGTGGAGAAACTCCATATGCTAAACTTGTAACTCAATTATTTGGAGATAGAATGATGGTAGCTAATGCTACTGGTTGTTCATCAATTTGGGCAGCTGGAGGACCTTCAACAGCCTATAGACCTAATAAAGAAGGCTATGGACCAGCATGGGCTAACTCACTCTTTGAAGATAATGCTGAGTATGGTTTTGGAATGTTTATGGCTGTTAAAACCATAAGAGAAAGAATTGCACAGAATATAAGAGAAGCTCTAAGTGGCAATATCTCAGAGGTAGCTAAGCCTGTGTTACAGGATTGGTTAGATAACATAGATAAGAGTGAAGGTACAAGAGATAGAGCAACTAAGTTAACCCAAGTTCTTCAGAAAGAAAATAGTGAAATAGCTAAGAAGATACTAGAAGATAAAGAATTCTTTGTTAAGAGATCTCAATGGCTATTTGGTGGAGATGGATGGGCTTATGATATAGGATATGGTGGCCTTGACCATGTATTGGCATCAGGAGAAAATGTAAATGTATTAGTCTTTGATACAGAAGTTTATTCTAATACAGGAGGTCAATCATCAAAATCAACTCCAACGGCTGCGGTAGCTAAGTTTGCAGCATCAGGAAAACGAACTAAGAAGAAGGATTTAGGAATGATGGCTATGAGCTATGGTTATGTATATGTAGCTCAAGTATCCATGGGAGCAGATAAAAATCAGACTATAAAAGCTATTTCAGAAGCTGAAGCTTATGATGGACCATCATTAATAATAGCTTACTCTACATGTATTAATCATGGTATTAAAGCTGGAATGTCTTATTCACAAGAAGAACAGAAGAGAGCAGTAGAGTGTGGATATTGGACTTTATATAGATATAATCCAGATTTAAAAGGAACTAAGAATCCATTCTCCTTAGATTCAAAAGCACCAAATGGAAGCTTTAAAGACTACTTATTAGGTGAGGTTAGGTATGCATCTTTAGCCAAGGTATTTCCAGAAGTAGCAGAGGAATTATTTGCAAAGACAGAAGCAGATGCTATGGAAAGATATAATAACTATAAGAAGTTATCAACTCAAGAATAAAAAATTAGAAGACCATTTCATAGTTATGATATGGTCTTCTATAATTTAGATACATTATGAGTTTTTATTAATATAAATTTTTAAAGCTTTAATGATAAGTACCAGTGCATAAATACCTAAACCCCAAAACAATAAAATTATGGGTAAAATAATTAACATAGGAATAAAAGCAAATAAAGTCTCCATAAAAGCCTCCTTATAATATAATATAATTTAATATGATTCACTTGGTGATGTAGAAATAGATTTTTTGGGAATAAACACCACAAGCAATGTAGATATAATTAATACAATTGTACAAGCAAGACCACCCTCAGCTCCGAAGTTACCACCAGATAGTAAAGAGTCACTAAAACTATTAACTTTCAAAATAGAAGGTCCTATGTTCATTCCACTAACAAGAATTCCATATATATTACCTTGAGCAAAGTTCCACATGGTATGAATTGCACATACTCCAATAATATTATCTGTACGATAGGCATAAACGGAAAAGAATATACCAACTAAAATAATATTAATCATTGGTAGTATAGAAAATCCTGAATTAAAAATGTGGAGAAACCCAAATAAACAGGAGTTCAAAATAATACCGAGAATAATTCCATTTTTAGCAGCAATTGAAGTTAATAAAAAGCCTCTACATAGAAATTCTTCACTGGCACCTTGTATCATAAAACCAATAAAGAAAATAATAATTAGAGGAAGAGAAGACAGAGTAACCTTAACAAAGGATAAGTGTCCAGAAATCATTAGAATCAATACAACAGCACTAAACATAACAAGCCCTACTATTAATCCAATGACATATTCTTTAAAAGCACCTTTTTTTATTAACCCCATGGAGCGAAGATTTCTTTTTTCACTAAACTTGCAATATAAAATACAGAGTATAATTAAAAATCCAGTACCAAATAAATTTATAAGAGTTAAAGTTTCATTATCTATGGTCATAGATAATCCATTGGATTTAATCACAGTTATAAAACCTATTATTGCCATAGGAATCACAAGTATAAATTGACTTACTAAAATAAGAACTAAGGATATAAGTAAGTTGAGAAATGGATTGTGTTTCAGTTTAGCTTTTTTTGCTTCCTCAATCATAACGGAATGTGTGTTAAAAAATTTCATAAGAATCCCCCAATTAAAATTATAAAATATACACAGTAATGTATATGTAACATTATATTATATTTTACACTATATATATTAATTCACAATATATATAATATAAAAGGAGTAATTTAATACATAGGTTTCTATTAATGAATTCATATGTGAAAATATAATTCATTAATGTATAATAATTAGTAATAAATATTTTATAATAACAGTAAGTAACTATTTAAAATAAAAGGAGAGAACATATATGAGCATATTATTTATTCAGTATCCAAAGTGTACTACATGCATTAAGGCAAAAAAATTTCTTGTTGAAAATAACATAGAATTTCAGGATAGACATATAGTGGAGAATAACCCAACGAAGGAAGAGTTAGCTTTATGGCTTGACAAAAGTGGACTTGAGATTAAGAAATTCTTCAATACCTCAGGAAAGCTTTATAAGGAAATGAATTTAAAGGATAAGATTAAAGACATGTCAAAGGATGAAGCCATAGAACTTCTTTCTACTAATGGAATGTTAGTAAAGAGACCTATACTTATAGATGGAGATAAAGTATTAGTGGGATTTAAGGAAGATAATTATGAGAAATTTACAAATAAACCTTCTCAATAATCAATATGAAATTCTCATTAAATCAGGAATTATAAACAGTATAGGTGAAGAGATTTCAAATATATATGAAGGAAATAAAATAGCTTTAATTACTGATGAAAATGTAGATAAATTTTATGGAGATATAGTTAAAAAGTCTTTAGAGGATAATGATTTTAAAGTTTTAAAGGTGGTTTTGAAACCTGGTGAAAGGAGTAAATCAATAGAATCTTTAATGAAGCTATATAATGAACTTTTAGATTTTAAGCTAAATAGGGGAAATTTAATTATAGCTTTAGGGGGAGGAGTCATTGGAGATTTAGCAGGCTTTTGCGCAGCTACTCTTTTAAGGGGAATTCCATTTGTTCAAGTTCCAACATCACTACTTGCCCAAATCGATTCATCTATAGGAGGTAAGGTTGCTATAGATTTACCTAGGGGAAAAAACTTAATAGGTAATTTTTATCATCCTAGGGCAGTATATATTGATCCTCAGGTGCTTAAAACCTTAGAAAAGAGATATGTAAATGATGGATTAGGTGAAGCTATAAAATATGGATTAATAAAGGAGAAAGAGCTCTTTGAAAAGTTTGAAAGTATAGAAAGCTATGAAGCTTTATTTGAATATATAGAAGATATAATATATAAATGCTGTAGTATAAAAAAACAGGTAGTAGAGCAGGATGAAAAGGACAAAGGAGAGAGGATGATTTTAAATTTTGGTCACACCATAGGCCATGCTATAGAAAAGCTTGAAAATTATAAGGGTGTTTCTCATGGAGAAGCTGTAGCTATAGGGATGTACTCTATAGCCCTTAGATGTGAGGAGTTAAATATATGTAAGGATGGAGTTGCTAACAGAATAAAAAGTCTACTAGATAAATTTAACTTGCCCTATGATTTCCAAGTAAAGACCAGGGAAGATATTATTAATGCTATTTCAGTAGATAAAAAGACAATAGGAGATTTTATAAACCTTATTCTTATTGAAGACATAGGTAAGGTTTTTCTTCATAAGGTTACTCATGAAGAATTAGAAAAATTTATTTAGGAGGAAAAGCTATGGATAAAATTATAATAAAACCCAAGTTACTTAAAGGGAATATAGTTGTTCCTTCTTCTAAAAGTTTAGGGCATAGGGGGATAATTGCAGCTGCTCTAAGTAGAGGGATATCTAGGGTGGATAATATACAACTTTCTAAGGATATTGAAGCTACTATGGAGATAATGAAGGAGCTTGGAGCAGTTGTTAATATTGAAGATCAAAACTTATATATTGATGGAAGAAAGATGTTTTCCTATGAAAAGAAACTAGATTTAAGATGCAGAGAATCTGGCTCAACTCTAAGATTTCTAATTCCACTAGCTTTAACCAAAGATGGTGACTATATATTTCATGGAGAAGGAAAGTTAATTTCAAGACCACTAGAACCATATTATGAAATCTTTGAAGAAAAGGGTATAAAATATTCAAGGGAAGAGGACGGTTTACCTTTGAAGGTAAGCGGAAAACTTACTAGTGGTACATATAGAGTAAGGGGAGATATAAGCTCACAATTTATAACAGGGCTACTGTTTTCTCTTCCCATTTTAGAGGGGAATTCTAGAATTCAGATAACTACAAAACTAGAATCTAAGGGATATATAGATCTTACTTTAGATACTTTAAAGGATTTTGGCATAGAGATAGAAAATAATAATTATAAAGAGTTTAATATTAGAGGAGCCCAAAAATATAATAGTAGAAACTATTATGTAGAGGGAGATTATTCTCAGGGAGCCTTTTTTTTAGTAGCAGGGGCATTGGGTTCTTCTATAGTATGTTCTGGTCTAAATAAGGATTCTCTTCAAGGAGATAAGGTCATATTAGATATTTTAGAAGCTATGGGATGTAATGTGGAAGAAAGTGAAGAAGGTATAAAAGTAAAACCTTCTAAGACTAAGGGCATAGAAATAGATGCCTCTAATTGTCCCGATTTAGTTCCAGTTCTTACGGTGCTTGCTAGCCTTTCAGAGGGGGAAACTAAAATAGTAAATGCTAAAAGACTTAGAATTAAAGAGTGTGATAGACTACATGCTATAACTAAAGAGTTAAATAAACTAGGAGCAAATATAATAGGGTTAGAAGATTCTTTAATAATATCAGGTGTTAATGAATTAAAGGGTGGAGAAGTTGATTCTCACAATGATCATAGAATAGTAATGGCCTTGGCCATAGCAGCCACAAGAGCTAATGGTGATGTAATCATAAATAATCCTAGTGCCGTAGAGAAGTCTTATCCTAATTTCTTTAAGGATTATTTTAAATTAGGGGGTGAAGGTGATGAGTTCAATTATAGGAAATAAAATAAAAGTATCAGTTTTTGGGGAATCCCATGGTGATACCATAGGAGTTATAATTGATGGGTTGCCAGCAGGTCATAGGATAAATTTTGACTTTGTTCATGAAGAAATGAGAAGAAGAGCACCAGGTCAAGATTCATTGTCTACTTCTAGAATAGAAAAAGATATACCTAAGGTTTTAAGCGGAATTTTTGAAGAAAGAACTACAGGGGCACCACTATCAGCCATAATTGAAAATAACAATACTAAATCTAGGGATTATTCAGAGCTTAAGGTAAAGCTAAGACCAAGTCACTGTGATTACCCAGCCATGATTAAATATGAAGGGTATAATGACTATAGAGGTGGTGGACATTTTTCTGGTAGGCTCACAGCTCTTTTAGTCTTTGTAGGAGCAATATGTAAGGATATTTTAAAGGAATATGATGTGTATATAGGTGCACATATAAAGTCTATTGGAAAGATAAAAGATCATGGCTTTGACAAAGTAAATATAAGAAAAGAATTATTACAAGAATTGAGGAAGGATAGATTTCCTACCTTAAATAAGATTATTTCCGAAGAAATGAAAGAAGAAATTTTAGCGGTTAAAGCTTTAGGAGATTCTATTGGAGGTGTTATAGAAGGAGCTGTTATTAACCTACCAGTAGGACTTGGAAGTCCAATGTTTCACTCAGTAGAAAGTGTATTATCCCATATGCTTTTTTCTATTCCAGCAGTTAAGGGAGTAGAGTTTGGAGAAGGATTTAACATCTCAACACTAAGAGGTAGTGAGGCAAATGACCAGTACTATATTGAAGGTGAGGACATAAAAACTTATTCTAATAATAATGGGGGGATTCTAGGTGGAATTACTAGTGGAATGCCAGTTATATTTTCAGTAGCATTTAAACCAACGCCATCTATAGCTTTACCACAGAAAACTGTAAACATGGATACAAAAGCTGATGATATTTTAGAAATTAAGGGAAGACATGATCCTTGTATAGTACAAAGAGCAGTGCCAGTGGTGGAGTGTGTCACTGCCATTGCTATTTTAGATATGATGCTTCAATAAGTATTCTAGAAGGGAGAAGAGTTTTGAATAATATCATATTAATAGGTCTTTCAGGATGTGGGAAAACATGTCTAGGTAATATAATTAGTAAGGATGAAGAAATAAATTTTATTGACTTAGATGAATATATAGAAGAAAAAAACAATATGACTATAAAGGAAATGTTTAACATTAGTGAAGAATACTTTAGAGATAGGGAAACAGAAGCAGTTAAACAGGTTTCTAAACTAGAAAATACTCTTATAGCCACAGGGGGTGGCGTTATAAAGAGAAAAGAGAACATGGATGCATTAGGGAAAAGTGGATGTATAATATTTATAGATAGAAAACCGGAAAAAATAATAGAAACTTTAGATATATCAAATAGACCTCTTTTAAAAGAAGGAAAAGATAAGATATATGACTTACATAAAGAAAGGTATAAGCTCTATAAAAAATATGCTCATATTACTATAGATAATAATGATAGTAAGGAAAAGGTTATTAATATTATAAAGGATATAATTAAAATTAAGCTCCATAAGCGTTAGTATTAATAGATATATTCCTTAAATCTTATCTGTTTATAAAGTCATATATGGATCCTTTTTAATATTATATTAATATAGAGAATTGAGGTGAGATCATGGATACTAAGAAAATACTGTCTATCATAAAACGGCAAGAAGGATTAAAGTTAGATTTTAAACAAAAGCTTTCCTTAGATTTTGAAAGTGGCAAAAAAGAACTAGCTAAAGATGTTTGTGCCATTGCTAATTCAAAGGGTGGAAGAGGATATATAGTTGTAGGTATTGAGGATAAAACAAAAGAGTTAATAGGCTTAGATGAAAGTGAAGTTTTCACAGAAGAACAAGTACAACAAATAATATCTTCTAGATGTGAGCCACCAATCCCAATCTCTGTAGATGAGTATAATATAAGCGAAAAAAGGATTTGTATAATTACAATATATGATGGAGAACAAAAGCCATATCAACTTAAGGAAAATGGAGCATTTTATATCAGAAGAGGCTCTACCACTGACACTATGAGGAAACAGGAACTAGTAGAAGCCTTTGAGGAGAATTTAGACTTTTTTATTGAAACTTCCCAAGTGGTAAGAAGTGATATAAACCTTATAAATATGGAAATAGTAAAAAACTATTTTCATAAAAAAGGTATAGTTATTAATAGCTCTAATGAGAAATTTCTTATGAGGAGTGCAGGAATATCATATACAGATAAGGATACTGGAGAAGAGAAATGTACCTTGGGTGGTCTTTTAGTATTTTCTGATAACAATAGTCTTTGTATACCTCAAAACATGATTAGAATAACTAATAATTTAGGTAAGGGAAAAGACCGAGTAAATGTTGTACAAGGTAATCTCTTATCTATGATAGATAAAAGCGAAGATATATTAAGAAAAATATTACCTAAGAATTATCCTATAGGAGCTATAGTTGAGGCAATAAACAATGCAGTGCTTTATAGGGAATATTCTTCCATAGATAGAGTTATAGAAGTGGTGATATCTAGAAATAGTACAATAGTTAATAGCCCAGGACAAATGATACAGAACAATTCCACAGGAAAAAGAATTAACTATAATAGAAGAAATATGTGGCTTTATGAAAAACTAGTAACACTAGATGAAAATAAAAGATTTTTAAACAATGAAGGTGGATTTGGAAGGATAAAAAAGCCTTTCAAAAAAAATGTGACCTTTATAAACTCTAGAGCAGAAGATTGTTTTAAGGTAATCTTACCAGGAACAAAACTCTATGAAGGTAAAAAATAGTGATATTAAGGCTAATTAACATTAAATTTATAATCCTTATAAGTAAAAGATTAGACGATAATGTAAGAACTAGAATTTATCGTCTAATTTTTTTGTAACGAAATTAATATTTTACGGACTTACTAATAGGAGGTGAAAATGTGGAAGATATAGAAGTGTACTATAAAAGCCATGGGAAAAAGGTGTATTACTATTTATTATCTATGGTACATGATGATAATTTAGCACAAGAGCTAACACAGGAAACTTTTTATCAGGCTATGAAAACTATTAATAAATATCGTGGGGATTGTAAACCTTCTGTATGGCTTTGTCAGATTGCTAAACATGTTTGGTACAAACACCTTGAAAAGAATAAGAAATATGAAACTATTTCAATGGAAGAAATAAAAATAGATATAATGGATTCTTATGATCTAAATTCTGAGGTTATGAATAGATTTGATAAGTTAGCCTTTTATAAGAAGCTGAGGGAATTAGATGATAATATGAAAGAGGTTATTTATTTGCGAATTTCGAGTGATCTATCTTTTGCAGAAATAGGTGAAATAATAGGGAAATCAGAGAACTATTCAAGGGTAATGTTCTATAGGGGAAAAAAGAAGTTAATGGAAGGAGAGTTAACAAAATGAAATTAGATTGCTATATAGTAAAAGATTTATTGCCAAGTTATGTTGATAATTTGATAAGTGATGAAACATGTAGAGATATAGAAGAGCATCTAAAAGAGTGTAAAGATTGTAATAAAGAATTTCAGCAAATGATAAAACCTATGTCTATTTCAGATAAAGAGAAGCAAAACAATACCAAGGAAGTACATTATTTTAAAAAATGTAAGAAAAAATATTCAACAATGGTTAAGTTATTGATTGCAATAGCAGTTATATGTGCATTGTTATTTGCAGGATTAGTTATAACACTAACCTCGGCATATCATCAGCAGTATAATAATAAAGGCGTAGGCAATTATTTGCATATGAGTATAGAAGAGAATGAAAGTATCGATTTTATTGGAGATTATGATGATTATAAGATATATACCTATAAATTAGAAGAAGCATATTTTATTGATTTTTTTGCAAATCGAATAGAAATAAAAGATGCATTTGAAAAGGGTAAGATATCATTAAAAGATATGACTAAACATTTAGAACTAGTAAATGAAGAAAATGGTAATAAGATATACGAATTTGAAAACTATCAAATTATCTTTAGTAAGGACAAGTGTGTAATAGCTCCATTATCTATAAAGGGAGAAGGTATAATTCAAGCTGTTGAAGACTACGTAGCAGAATAAGATTATTTGTTCACCAATTTTGTTATTTAATTGGAATTTCATGCACAGAATATACCGTTTTGTGCATTTTTCTATAAAATAAGCTGATTATAGGTTACAATGTGGTTATTAAAATCAATACCCTTTAAGTGGAGATAGATTTAGTAGTTTAGCTAGATATGTCGGAGGTTAAGGATTGTTTAATTTGAAACTTACAAGAAATCCGTTTTCTCTGATTTATGTTTTATAATGATTAAAATTATGTATAAAGGAGTTATAAGCATGGATTTAGTAATAATCATGTTAATCCCATATATTATTGTGTTATTATCACAAATTTTCTATAAAAAAAGCATTTAAAAAATGGTAAGAAAACAGATAGTACAGAGCATTTAGTTGCAGTAGTATTTGGAAATAGTGTGTTGGCTTATGTATGTTCAAATTCTGCATTTACAGATACTATGCGTACTACAATAATAGGGCTTTTCACAGTTTTATATGTAATATTTTGGGTTATCTGTTTAGGTATAGATAATAAAAAATAAAATTAAGAAAACAAAATTTAATATTAGAAAAAACTCAATTTTAGTAGTTTAGCCTTTGAAAGGAGGAAAAAAGATAATGAAAAAAGTAATGTGGTTAGGTCTTTCTATAGAAATAACAGTCTTGACAATAATGTTATTATTTGTTGTATTCCAGAAACCAGTACCAGGATTACTCGTTGGTATTTTTGTAGTTGGAATGTTAACAAGTATAATATCTTCATTTTTCGTACAACGAGAGAAGATTAAAGAAAATTAAACTATTTAAATATACAAAATTTTATATAGGAAACTAGTTAAATATGATCCTAGGTAACTATATAACTAGTTGTTGGCACCGTGGGGGTTTGTGGGTTTTTTGAATATTTTTATTTATTAAATATTAGTATTTAAGTCTAGTTCTTTTCTGACTTTTTTTATTCATATAATATATAACCCCATGTCTTATAATATTATTATTACATTATGATAATTTCACAAATTTAGTTAATCTAAGGAGTTTATATATTATAAGTGAAATCATATATTTATTTGTGAGGTATGTATTATGAAAAAAGTACTGGCTTGTTTAGTGTTTATATTCATAGGAATAGGATGTTTTTATTTTGCATTTCAAGATGGGGTAAGTGCTACTTTAGGAACAACTTTAACAATAGTTGGAGCCATAGCGTTAGGAATTGGAATTTATAGAAGTTGCCGTTGTGGAATTATTAAAGAGGTAATAGATATTTTATTTCATTTATAGAGCTATAAACAATAAAATAGTTAGTATAGTAAATATTATGTATGAAGTGGAGTATAAAATTGTGAAAGAAAAAAATCATTGTGTTTATAAAGTTATTAGTGATTTTTTTTATTATTGGTATAGGCTCTGACTATTTATTTAAGTCAGGGGGGAGTAGATTTTCTTAAAAGCTTTTCAATTGCATTGGGGATGTCACTAGGGATAACATATGTAATATATTCTAGTAATAAAGAATAAGATAATGTTTTGGTAATATAAATTACTACATATATGGTAAGACTTTTAGTGATTTTAAAGACTCATTTATATTAGATTAAGTGGAGGATGAAAATCATAATATGAATTATTTATCAGGATTTACTGTAATTTTAACCTGTTTTTTTACCTTCTACTGTTTTAATGAATTTATGTTTTCAATACACTTATGTGATAGTGATAATATTAATAAGGATGCTTTCAATGAAGTATTATATTTTAAAAATATAATGTCAATTGTATATTTATTTTGCTTTATTTGTTTTTTTTCTTTAACTATTTTTGGCTATCTTAAGAATTGTATTTTTACTCCATGGGAAGCTAGGGTATTAGGTGTTCAAACATACATAACATTACTGATAATACTTAGTCTGTCAGAGTTTTTTAAATATAAGAAGGAAAAATATAAGATAAAGAAAACAAAAATTAGTATTAGGAGAAAACTAATTTTAGTGCTTTCAATACTTATCTTTTCTTTGATTTCCACCCTTATAAGTGCGTACATGATTTTACCTTAATTATTCAATGGAATAATCAAAATTATGTGTAGTATAGATGCATTTGCTAAATATCTAAAGCAGTAATAAAGAAATAAACAGTAGGTGCTTTTCCAGAAGTTTTGGAAAATGTATATTCGCATTTTTAATTAATGGATGTAGAGTAAAAATTCCGGGATTAATAAGACATTCAGCAACCCATTATTTCCAAACACAACTCTAAATTTTAACAATTTTACATTATAGAATCTAGGAGAGATAGCATGAAAGTAATCAGAGTTATATTTGAAGCATTACTTCCAGGAATAATATCTGTTGGTATTGCAATACAATTTCAATGGTCATGGCCAATTATGTTAATATTATATATAGCACTTAGTGGTATTGCGCATTTTATTATTTTGAGAATTAAAAGTAAAGAAGCGGTAAAAGAGGCTAGCATTAAAAAATATATGATTTATTCAATAATACTTATATTATTGGGCATAATTGGTATTGTTGTAGGGTTTATTGGAGGAGATAAACAGATTACATTGATTATTGGTATTGCATTATTTTCAGTAGGTACTTCATTGATATTTGCAAAATACATTAATTATTTTGCAAATATTATTCTAATGAAAATGAATAGAAATTAATATTATTTTAGACTGAGGAATAAAATGGTTATAGGAATTAAAATATTTCTTATAATTTTTGGTGTAATATTTTTTATATGTCTACAAAAATTGTTAAATTGTTGTACATAAATGGATATAAAAATATAAGTAAGAAAAAACATGAGGAGACATCCAAAAAAATATTTAATTATGGTGGATTATATTGCATAATAGTAAGTATCTTGGATATTTTTATTGGTAATAATACAATTGTTTTGATATTACTATATTTTGTTTTTCTAGCAATAGGGTTAGCATAAGCTGAAATTAAAAAGAAGAGTATTTTGATTAATGAAAAAGAACCTATTACAGAGTGATTATATACATTCTATAATAGGCTCTTTTTAATTCAGAGCAGTAGCCTACCTTCTTCTACAGACCTCATTATAAAGTGAAACTAAAGTTTTAATGTGAACTTCCTCGTCCTTTACTATTCTTTCAAGTATTTCCCTAACTTTTTCATCTTTAATTAATTTTATAGTTTCTTTATATTGTCTAATGGTGGCTTTTTCACCGTCTATATCTTCACGAAGCATGGAGGCTAGATTTGAGCCATATTCAATAAATTTAGGTGACCAATGTCCTTTATTGATTTCAAATCTAGGATTTCCACCAAGAGCTATGATAAGTTTCCCCAAGATTTCTAGGTGCTCCAGTTCTACCATAGCTATAGCCTTTAAGCAATGGGATACATCTTCAAATTTTTCAGACATAGCTAGGCTGTGATATATATATTGATTTACAGAAGTTAGTTCTGAAATAGCACCAGCATAGTTAAGTTGTATTAGGTGTACATAAGATTTATTTTTATCCGTGCAATCTATTTCTGGATAAGGTAAATCTACTTTATATATATTCTTAGCTTCCATAGCATATCTCCTTAAAAATTTTTACCATATATAATATGGGGATAAATATATTTTAGTGAGAGTTATTTATTACTATTATTGAAAAAATAACATAACATATATCTAAAGGTGTAGCCTATGGTCTTTGAGATTGATGGGTTACTAATAAAAAAGATATACACATTACAATGTAGTTTTTATCTAAAAGGCTTAATCCTAGTTGTATAAAAGGTTCAAATGGAGTGGGATGCCGGAAATGTGGAAGACGAGAAGCTAAGAATAAGAGAAGGGGTATAAGAAAAAATTGCAAAGGGAAGTTAATGAGAGGATGCCTTGACTATTCTTATATGGAAGTCATATACTTAATTTATAAAAATTATACTTTTTAATTAAAAACATATTTAAGTTTATAAAAGTTGATAATTTAAAATCCATAATAAACTGAGGTGGGGTTTAGCAATTTAGATCTAATAATTGAATCTCATATAAATTTAAGTCATGTCATGGTAAAAATTCAACTTAAGCTGTAACTTAAATTTATGTGCTATTTTTAACTGACAACACTGGAATTAAGCCAACTTAAATTATAAAATACATAAAAAGGGGAGACTTTAGATGAAAATTAATAAAAAAATTATATATCCCATAACTCTTATAGGTATATATATGGTGTATTTCTTTTTCCTAGTAAAATACTTCTATAATAATGATTTACTTATAGGTGTTAAAAACATCACTATATCAAATGTTGGGATACAATTATTAGGTGATTTTCTAGCTAACTTACTTATTGTAATAATTATTATATCAATTATGCTTAGAAAAAAACAATCACTAAATATAACTGGAACAACGAGAAATGGCAAAATAATTGCTTGTATTTTATTTGCAATTTATATAGGAATATTTTTTATTAAAGGTGATTTCTCACTAGCAGGTATATATAAACCATTATTTTTTCTAATTACTATAGGATTTGTAGAAGAGTTTATTTTTAGGGGATACTTATTTACAGAATTAGATAAAGAGCTACCTACCTATTTAGCTGTCATAATTAGTGGTATGATGTGGGGTGCTATGCATGCTACTCTTCCAATTATTCTAAATAATTATTCAGGTATTCAATCTTTCAGTGCTATTATATCAACTTTTGGAGGATACACTGCGGTTGGGGCAATATTTGTTTTATTATATAAAAAGAGTAATTCTTTGATAGTTCCTATTTTAGTACATGCTCTATTAGATTATTGGCCAGTGTTAGTAGGCAAGGTATAATTATTTATCCTAACAACCTATTAAGCTTAAAATGTATACGTTTATTAACGATTATATTACTTATTAAATTGTTATACTGAAGGGGTAGAAAATTTTATGAAAAGGATTAGTCTAAGATTACTGTCAATTTTCTTAATACTAGGTATATTATTAACTGGATGTAAGAAAGAGGAGCGTTCAATTGAATTTTCTGATAAATGTTTAGAACAATCACCTGAGAATAGAAAAATCATGCAAGAGTATTTAAAAGAAAACTATAGTGCTATAGATTTAGAAGATGAAAGTGAATTTAAAGATTTAGACATTATGGATTCAGATATAGAGGGAAAGGAAATCTTTTTTACTGCAGAGCTTCATGGCACTAAGACTAATGGACAATTAAACATGAAATTCTTAAAATATTTTAAAGAAAAAACAGATTTTAAATACTATTTATGTGAACTTCCCTATAGCGATACTTATTTTATAAATAAGTATTTAGATACTGGGGATATAAAAATATTAGAAGATATATATAAGCCACTAAAAGGAACATTTGGATGGAATAAAGATGGTTATAACCATTGGAAGAAATTATATGAGTATAATAATACTCTACCTAAAGAGAGTAGAATAGAGGTTATAGGTGTGGATATAGAACATCAACCAATTAATGCCTATAGGTTTATAGTAGATATTTTACCAGAAAAGGAAGCTCCTGAAGAAGTAAAAGCAGTAATAGATAGGATTAAAAGTACATTTAATGATTTAGATAAATTTGATGAAACTTTTGCTCAATATTCAAAGGAATTGCAAAAGGATATAGAAAATAAGGAAGATATGTATAGAGAGTATCTTGGAGAAAACTTTACTGGTTTTAACCTTGCAAATTTGAACATATTAAATAAAGTGAATATAGATAATCATATTGAAGATCAAGTGGATTGGAATAATACTAGAGATAAAATGATATATGAAAATTTTCAAACTCTTCAAAAGGAATTACCTAAGGGGAAATATTATGGACAGTGGGGACTTAACCATACATTTCAAAGTAAAGAAAAAGATAAGATGTGGTTTGCTGCATATTTAAATTCTGATGACTCAATATTTAAAGATAAGATTTTGACAGTGATATATAATTATGATAGTTGTGAGAGAATGGCTAAATCAGGAGATGGTGGCTATACCACCAATGAGCTCCATGTTGTTTATCCACAAATCAAGGAAACTAATAATTTATTGGAAGGCAATTTAAATATTTATAAATTAACGGGTGAGAATACACCTTTTTCAGAAACACCAATGTTTAATAGTATTGATGGTAAAGAGCTAGAAGCAAGCATGTTAGATTTTTTTCAATATATCGTTTGTATAAGAAACTCTAAAGCAACAGAACCCCTTAATGATGAATATAATTAAGTGATGATGACTTTAATTATAATTTCTGAGGTTATCAAAATAAAATTTTAGCTGAATTGACAAAAAAATTTAAACATGTAATAATTAAAAAAACATGTTAAAACAGTTCCGAAAGGGAGTTAAGTATGGATTTAATAAAGTTATTAGAGGAAAATCCTATAATAGCAGCAGTTAAGAATGAGAGTGAACTAGATATAGTACTAGATTCAGATGTTCAGGTAATATTTGTCCTATTTGGCGATATACTTAATATTAAAGAAATAAGTGAAAAGATAAATTCTAAAAATAAGATAGGTATAGTTCATATTGATTTAGTAGATGGTATTACTAATAGAGAAGTTGGAATAAAGTACTTAAAGAAAGAAACTCAGTTTAAAGGTGTAATAAGTACAAAACCTCAGGTAATTAAATATGCCAAGGCTTATGACTTATTAGCAATACAGAGAGTATTTATCTTTGATACTCTTTCACTAAATAATGCAATAAAGCATCTAGGAGAGGCCTGTGATGCTATAGAGATATTACCAGGGGTTATACCAAAGGTTATAGAAAAACTTGCAGAAAAGTCTAATAAACCTATAGTCGCTGGAGGACTTATTGAAAGTAAGGAAGAAATAATTACAGCTTTAAAATCAGGAGCAACCTGTGTATCCACTACAAAAGAGGAAATTTGGGCTATGTAGGCTAAGAGTGATGAGAGAGGCTACATAAGACTAGAATGCTAGTTTTATGTGCCTTTTTATTATTGATAAGAATGATTTTATCCGATGACTACCAGCTCTAATACTCCCACCTTCTTCAAAGTGGGAGTAAAGAGCTGTTACGTCCCTGGATAACGATTTCTAAGCTTCAGAGGGAGTAAAGACTCCCTCTGAAGCAAAGAATTCTGTTTAAACATAGATATTTAAGTAATTTATGGATGGAGGATTAAAATGGCAGATTATATAATTGCATTAGATCAAGGAACTACAAGTTCTAGAGCTATAATTTTTGATAAGGAACAAAACATATTAGGGGTGAGTCAAAAGGAATTTACACAAATATATCCTAAAGAAGGATGGGTAGAACATGATCCTATGGAGATATGGAGTAGTCAGTACTCTATGCTTCAAGAGGTTATGGCAAAGTGTAATATATCACAAAAGGATGTAGCTGCTATTGGAATAACTAACCAGAGGGAAACTACTATTGTATGGGATAAAAACACAGGGATGCCAATATATAATGCAATTGTATGGCAATGTAGAAGAACAGCTCATATATGTGATGAGTTAGTAAATCAAGGTTTTAGTGAATATATAAAAGAAAATACAGGATTATTAATTGATGCATATTTTTCTGGAACAAAGATTAAATGGATTTTAGATAATGTGGACGGAGCTAGAGAAAAGGCTGAAAGAGGAGAACTTTTATTTGGAACTGTAGATACTTGGCTAGTATGGAAGCTTACTAATGGGAGAGTTCATGTTACAGATTATACTAATGCTTCAAGGACTATGCTCTATAACATCAAGGAATTAAAATGGGACGAGAAAATATTAGATATATTACAGATTCCTAAATCTATGTTACCTGAAGTTAAAAATTCCTCAGAGGTATATGGTCACACTAACTTAGGTGGAAATGGAGGAATTAGAGTTCCTATAGCTGGGATAGCAGGAGATCAACAGGCAGCTTTATTTGGTCAGGCGTGTTTTGAAAAGGGAAGTGCTAAAAATACTTATGGTACAGGATGCTTCTTATTAATGAATACAGGTGATGAGATAATTAGAAGTAAAAATGGATTAATAACTACTATTGCCATAGGAATAGATGGAAAGGTTCAGTATGCTCTTGAAGGTTCTGTATTTGTTGGAGGAGCAGTTATCCAATGGCTTCGAGATGAATTAAGAATGATAACTGATGCTGTGGATACCGAGTACTTTGCTAATAAGGTAGAGGATAATGGGGGAGTATATGTAGTTCCTGCTTTTGTAGGACTTGGAGCACCATACTGGGACATGTATGCAAGGGGAGCTATCTTTGGATTAACCCGTGGAGCTAATAGAAATCATATTATAAGAGCTGCCTTAGAGTCTATAGCCTATCAATCAAAGGCTGTTATTGATGCCATGTCTGAGGATGCTGGCTATAGAATTGAAAAGCTAAAAGTAGATGGAGGAGCAAGTAGAAATGGATTTTTGATGCAATTCCAGTCAGATATTATATGTCAAGAAGTTACTAGACCAATAATATCTGAAACTACGGCCTTAGGGGCTGCATATTTAGCTGGTCTTGCAGTAGGTTTTTGGAAGAGTAAAGAAGAAATTGCAGAGAAGTGGTTTGCTAGTAAGACTTACACGCCAAACTGCGATAAAGAGACTTCAGAAAAACTTTATGCTGGATGGGAAAAGGCTGTAGCAAGGACTAGACAATGGGAAGAAGATTAGTTAAATTTATTTTATGGAGGTAGGCTATGGAAATTAAAATAAAGAAATTTAATGAATTAACCACAGAAGAGTTGTATAAGATTTTAAGGGTAAGGAATGAAGTATTCGTAGTAGAACAAACTTGTATTTATCAAGATTGTGATAATAAGGATTATAATTCATATCACTTGTATGTAGAAGAAGGAAATGAAGTAGTAGGATACTTGCGAATAGTTAATAAGGGAATCTCTTATGATGAGATATCTATTGGAAGGGTATTAGTTAAGGAGACTCATAGAAATAAAGGTCTAAGTAGAAAAATCATGTTAGAAGCTATTAAGTTTATAGAAGAGAAACTTAATTCTACTGAAATTAGATTATCTGGTCAAGTTTATATAAAAGGATTTTATGGAAGTCTTGGGTTTAAACAAGTATCAGAGGAGTACTTAGAAGATGATATTCCTCACGTAGAAATGTTATATAAAAAATAGATTTGACCTTTAAGTTTAATAACTAAAGAGCAGTTTCATGGACACTTTTTTAAAAAAGTGATATACTATAAGTGTAAATGAAATATTAGTGCTGATAAGAGATTTAGAGACAAGCACAAAATAAGGAGTTATATCCTTATTTTGGCTTGTCTTTTTTGTGATTAAAGGAGGAAATTTTAATGTATGATATAGCTATAATAGGTGCTGGAGTAATTGGAGCTTCGATATTTAGAGAGCTTATGAGATATGATTTAAAGGTAGCAATAATAGATAAGGAAAATGATGTTTCCATGGGGACAACCAAGGCAAATTCAGCCATTGTCCATGCAGGCTATGATCCTAAGGTAGGAACTTTAATGGCAAAGTATAACCTTAAGGGTAATGAAATGTTTGAAGAAATTTGTAATGAGTTATCAGTACCTTTTAAAAGAAATGGCTCTTTAGTAATTGGATTTGATGAAGAAGATATGGAAACTATAAAAGAATTATATGACAATGGAAATAAAATTGGTGTTAAGGGACTACAAATTTTAAATAGAGAGGAAGTCCTGGAAAAAGAGGTTAATTTAAGTGATAAGGTTGTGGGTGCACTATATGCACCAACAGGAGGAATTGTTGGTCCCTTTGAATATACAATAGCTCTTGTGGAAAATGGAGCAGAAAATGGTGGAGAGGTTAAATTAAATAAACAAGTAATTGGTATAGAAAAGAAAGAACATTTTATTATAAATACAGCTGAAGGTGAAGTTATAGAAAGCAAATATGTTATTAATGCATCAGGAGTCTATGCTGATAAAATACACAATTTAGTTTGTAAAGAAACCTTTAAGATAAATCCTATCAAGGGAGAATATTTTGTTATGGACAAGAGCCAAGGTGATGTAGTTAGTCACACCATATTTCAATGTCCTTCAAAATTTGGAAAGGGTATATTAGTGACACCTACAGTTCATGGAAATTTGTTAGTAGGTCCAGATGCAGAAAGTGTAGAGGATAAAGATAATGTTGCAACTACAGCTGAAAACTTAGAGTTTATTAAAAATACTGCTGTGAGAACCACAGATAAAATTAATTATAGAGAGAGTATAAGAAATTTTGCAGGACTTAGAGCAAATCCAGATTGTGGAGATTTTATTGTAGGAGAAGCTAAGGACGTTAAAGGCTTTATAGATGTGGCAGGAATGAAATCACCAGGATTGTCTTCTGCACCAGCGGTAGCTTTAGATGTGGTAGAAATTCTAAAAAATTCCGGACTTAAGGCTGAGTTAAAAGACAATTTTAAAAATACTAGAAAGCAAATTAACTTCATGGAATTATCCAGTGAAAAAAAGGCAGAACTTATAAAAAAGGATAGTCGATATGGAAAGATAATCTGTAGATGTGAAAGTATAACAGAAGGTGAAATTATAGATAGTATAAAGAGATCCTTTGGAAAAGTAACCCTAGATGGAGTAAAGAGAAGGTGTAGACCAGGTATGGGAAGATGCCAAGGTGGCTTCTGTGGTCCTAGAGTTCAAGAAATAATTGCAAGAGAGTTAAATGTTCCAATGGAAGATATAGTTCAAGAAAGCGATGGCTCATATATTTTAATTGGAAGAACTAAGTAGGAGGAAACATTTATGTATGATTTAATAGTAATAGGTGGAGGTCCAGCGGGACTTGCAGCAGCTTATGAAGCTTATAATAATGGAGTAGAGAAAATATTAATAGTAGAGAGAGATAGAGAGCTTGGAGGAATACTAAATCAATGTATTCATAATGGCTTTGGACTTCATACTTTTAAAGAAGAGCTTACAGGGCCTGAATATGCTGAAAGATTTATCCATATGATAAGTGATACTAGGGTTGAAGTTAAACTTAATACCATGGTATTAGAAATAAAAGAAAATAAAGAGATTCATATGATAAATGAGGAAGATGGATATTTAATACTAAAGGGAAAAGCTATCATTCTTGCTATGGGATGTAGAGAAAGAACTAGAGGAGCTATAAATATGCCAGGGGATAGACCTTCAGGAGTGTTTACAGCAGGAGCTGCTCAAAGATATATCAATATGGAAGGATATATGCCAGGAAAGGAAGTTGTGATTCTAGGATCAGGTGATATAGGTCTTATTATGGCAAGAAGAATGACTTTAGAAGGTGCAAAGGTTAAGGCTGTAGTAGAGCTTATGCCTTATTCTAACGGACTTAATAGAAATATTGTTCAGTGCCTAAATGATTATGATATCCCACTTTATTTATCACATACCGTAACTAAAGTTGTAGGAAGAAAGAGATTAGAAAAAGTGGTAATTGCTAAAGTAGATGAAAACAAAAAGCCAATAAAAGGTTCTGAAATTGAGTTTCATTGCGATACTTTATTATTATCTGTAGGACTAATACCAGAAAATGAGTTATCTTCTAAGGCTGGTATTGATAAGGATAGAAGAACAAATGGACTTATAGTGAATGAAAGCATGGAAACTTCTGTAGAAGGAATATTTGCCTGTGGAAATGTAGTACATGTTCATGATTTAGTAGACTTTGTTAGTGCAGAATCTAAACATGCTGGATTTTGTGCTGCCAAATATATTAAAGGTAAAGATGACAAGGGGAATTATGTAAATATAATAAATGGTGAAAGAATTAATTATACTGTTCCCCAAAGATTAAATGTAGAGGCTGTAGAAGATAAATTAACCATATTTATGAGGGTAAATAATATATATCATAATAAGAGGATTGTGGTTAGATGTGGTGAGGATATAATCTCTAGCTTTAAAAGAAATCACTTAGCACCATCGGAAATGGAAAAGATTTTACTTAATAAAACTCAATTAGAAAAGATTACAGGAGATATAACAATTTCTCTAGAGGATGGTGAATAATATGATAAAAGAATTAATTTGTATAAGTTGTCCTATGGGATGTCATTTAAAGGTAAATACTGAAACAAAAGAGGTTACAGGAAACACTTGCAAAAGAGGTGAAATTTACGGGATAAATGAAGTAACTAATCCTGTAAGAGTTATAACTACCACAGTAAAAGTTAAAGATGGTGAGCTCCCTGTTATACCAGTAAAAACAAAAACACCTATTCCTAAAGAGTTAAATTTTAAAGCTATGGAAGTATTAAATTCTATAGAAATAGAGGCTCCAATTTCTATGGGAGATATCATAGTGAAGGACATTCTAGGCACTGGAGTAGATGTGGTGGCTACTAGAAACTTAAAGAAGAATATAGAGTAGGATAGTAAATATATTTTAAAAATAATAGAGATTTAGAATAATAATTTATAGGTTGGAATAATATATTTACAATGAAGCATTTTTAAGGTAGGAGTTTATGGCACAGAGAAGAATTATTGAAAGTTATGGAAGAGATCTAGGTTTTACTATAGATCAATTATGTAGACTTATAGGTTCCTATAAAATCTTAGTTGATACAGCAAGCAGCGTGAACTGTATTACCATTGCTAACAAAAGGGATATTAAAGATGCCCTTAAAAGAGCACAGGAAGTTGGTTGCTTAATAGATGAGCTTATAGATGTTTTAGATTGTAGTATATGTACCTGGGGCAACTATATGAAATTAAAAACTGAGTATATAAACTCTAGATTAGATTTATGCCTCATAGAAACCGAAGTAGAAGAAGAAATCAGATTACAATCAGGACTATAATAATATAAAACATGTTATAAAGTAATTGAAAAGATGTTAATATATATATTAACATCTTTTAATTTTATCTGATGACGACTAGTCCTGGATAACGATTTTACCTAAAGGACAATGATTTCTAAGTATCAAAAATACTGACACTAAGAATATTCTGTTAGTAAAGCTTCAAAGAAGCTAGGAATTCTGTTTATAACGAAAGTGAGGGAATTTTATGTGGTATGATTACTTTGACTCTATTATAGGAACTATATATGTGGTTATGGATGAAAAGGGCGTTGTGAAGATAGAGCTTTTTCAAGATGGATGGGAAGAATACCATAACCTTAATAAGGGAAGTTTAGAACATAATAAAGAGAGGTGCTTAGGGGCTATAACTCAATTAAAGGAATATTTTAATGGTGAAAGGGAAGATTTTAACTTACCATTGTCAGTAAGGACTACAGAATTTAGAAATAAAGTTTGGCAGGAGCTTATAAATATACCCTATGGAGAAACTAGAAGTTACAGCGATATTGCTATAGCAATTGGAAATCCTAAAGGTGTAAGAGCTATAGGTGGGGCCAATAGAGCAAATGAATTTCCTATAATAATTCCATGTCACAGAGTAATTGGAAAAAGTGGAAAATTAGTAGGATATGCAGGAAATCATACGGATATAAAAAGTAAGCTTTTAGAATTTGAAAAAAATAATAAGGATAATTTATTAAAAAAAACTCATTAATTTACCAGTCATAAATAATTGTATATTTACACAAAATAGGCTAAAGGATATTTTTAGCCTATTTTTTATTTTAAATAAGACCGTAAGTCGTTTTTGTGTTAGGTTCTTTGCTAGGAGGATATATATGAAAAAGTTTTTTTTATATGGAATTATAATTTTAACTATATTAGTTACTTTCATTAATAATATGAAAGTATTTGCAGATGATATAGAAGAGAATAATGAAATTAATTATAATACTACAATGAAACAAGATATTCTAACTTTAATGATGGCATATCCGGAGTTCATAACTGGAGTTGAAAAAAGTGAAGAAGGAAAGGTATTTATAATAACAGATTCAGGAAAGAAAATACTCTATGATGATAAACAATCTAAGGATTTTAACGGAAAAATGGATAATGCAGACCTTCAAGATATACTAGAAGATATTTATCCTCTTACTATGCCTGATAAGCTTTTAGATATAAATAGAGATCCAGGTAGATTTAGAAATTATAATCTTTTAAATGAAGTTTATGGAGGTAGTGAAAGAGAAGTATCATCTAACCTTATAAGTGTTCCTGCACCTTATAAAAACTATCAATTTAATAAAAATAATGGAGCTGCAGAAAGTTTAAAGAAGGCTATGGAGGAGTTAAAACAATTATCATTAGGAAATGGAGCTGTATCATCTCTTTTAAATCCTATTAATGGAACTTTTAATTATAGAGTTATATCAGGTACAGGAAAGCTGAGTCCTCATGCCTATGGAATAGCTATTGATATCAATAGTAATCCTAGTGACTATTGGAAGTGGGCATCTAGAGATGCTGGAGAAAAGAGGATGTTATCTTATCCTAAGGAATTAGTAGATACTTTTGAAAAAAATAACTTTGTATGGGGTGGAAAATGGGGTCATTTTGATATTCTTCATTTTGAATATAGACCAGAGGTGTTAATAAAGGCAAAATACTTTGGAGAAACCTTTAAGGAAGATATGGATTGGTTTGGTGAAGTACCAAGAGATATAAAAATAGATAATTATATTAATATTATTGAAGGAACTTTAAATTAATAATTAACTAAAGAGCTAAAATGAGGAGGACCTTTATGAACATTATAAGATCCATAAAAAAGATACTTACATGGAAGTTGATATTTGGAATATTACTAGCTATTATTATTGCAAATATTTTTTTTTCTAGAGCTAATGCTGAAGATGTAGATGAAGAAGTAAAACTAGAAATTAAGAACTTCATTGAAGAAACTATTGCAAAGCGTAATAGAGCCATCGTAACTGGAGAAGAAGAAAGCATTAAGTCCGTTTATGATATGGGAACTAAGTATGGTACATGGGCCTATGAAAATGAAGAGAAAAAGATGATTTATCTTCACAATTGGGAACAGAAACAAGGGGTTAAAATTACAGAAATACTTCCTAAGGTAGTTGTAAATCGTATAAGTGAAAAGGATAATGGATTCAAAGTTAACTTTACATGTTCTACAGAATATAGGTATGTTTATGAAGATAGACTAGAAGAGGTTAATGCAGCTAGGATAGGGACTTATCATGTACTTACTTTAATAAATAAAGGGGACAATTTCTTAATAAATAAGGAGTGGTATACAGATCCCTTTGCAGATTCTTTAAATTTAGAAAAAATAAAAGTAGATGATGTAAAAGAATTTATTTTAGCTCAAGAACCTAAAGATTTCTCAAATTTAGATGAAAGAAGGAAAGCATCTGTAGAATATGCTAATAAATATTGTGGAGCAGCTACTGAAGAAGAATTTGGTTATAAATACAATAAAGATTATAGAAATTTTAATCCTGAAGGTGGAGATTGTGCTAACTTTGCTTCACAGATATTGCATGAGGGTGGTAAATTTAAGAAAAATTCATCATGGAATTATTCTAAAGGAGAAGCTACAGCATCTTGGGTAAATGCGGATAAATTTAAGAGTTATTGGGTATATAGTGGAAGAGCTTCAGTAATAGCTCATGGAACCTATGATAAGGTATATAAAGCTTCCTATCAACTTATGCCAGGAGATTTTGTTGCTTATGAGAAAAAAGGTGATATTAAACATATATCTACTGTAACCAATGCAGATTCTAGAGGTTATGCTTTAGTTACTTGTCATAATACTGATAGAAATGATGTGCCTTGGGATTTGGGTTGGAGTGATAAAAATATTAAATTTTGGCTTATAAGAGTTCATTATTAAAAATATTTAATTAACCTTATTAGGATACATAGCATACCTTAAAATATAAACATTTATATTAGAGGGCAATATGTATCCTATTAAATTTGAAAATTTATATTATGAAAAAATTTGGGGAGGAAGAAAGCTAGAAGATTATAGAATAAATCTTCCTAAAGGAAACATAGGAGAAAGCTGGGAAATTGCCTGTCATAAAAATGGAATGAGTATTATTAGTAATGGAAAATATAAAGGAAAAGCACTTATTGAGATAATTAAGGAATATAAAAACTTAATTTTAGGAGATAAGATATATATAGATAAATTTACAGATAGGGATTTTCCACTACTTATAAAGATTATAAATTCTAATGAGAATCTATCTGTGCAGGTACATCCCAATGATGAGTATGCTCATAGAGTAGAAAATGATAATGGTAAGGTTGAGGCTTGGTATATTATAGATTGCGAAGAGGGCGCAGAAATAATTGTTGGTACAACAGGATGTACAAAGGAAGAATTCAAAAGAAGTTGTAAGAATGATACTGTGGAAGATTGCATGAATAAAATATCAGTTAAGCCTGGAGAATTATTTATAATAGAACCTGGATTACTTCATTCCATAGGAAAAGGCATATTACTAGCAGAAATACAACAAAATAGTGATATTACCTATAGAGTTTATGATTATAACCGAGGAAGAAAACTTCATATTGACAAAGCGTTGGATGTAGTTAATTTTAATGGTACACCTAAGAGGCTATGTATAAACAATGATTTAGTAATACAAAATCATATGAATTCAGAAAAATTTAATATAGATATATACAATATAAAAGGAAGCTATAGTGAAACTAGTGATAAAAACAAGTTTTTTGTATTTACCTGTGTAGAAGGTAAAGGTAAAATTAGCTTTGTTGATGAAGGACTTAGAAAATTTATTGACATATCTATTTTGGAAAGTTTTCTAATACCAGCATATTTAGGTGAATATGTTTTAATAGGTGATATGAAGTTAATAAAAAGCCATATATTTTAAAATAAAAATAGCTCTAGACCTATATAGAGAAATCTATATGAGTCTAGGGCTAAAATTTTCAAGTTAATAGCAAACAGTTACATAACTAGTTATTAATAAATGGACAAGTCACTATAAATATAATAATATACAAGTAATAGTAAATTCATAAGGGGGTTTTTAACATTGGAACATATTATTACGGCCATAATAATACCTAGAGTTATTTCATTGTTAGAATTAATGGGAACTACAGTAATTCTAGTAGCTGGAATGAAGGCATTTTATAGATATATTCTAAGCTTATTTAAACCAATTAATTGTTCTATAAAGGTAGATTTTGCACAAGCATTAGCACTTGCACTTGAGTTTAAATTGGCTGCAGAGATTTTAAAAACTGTAATAGTAAGAAATTTTGATGAGATGTACATATTAGCTGCAATAATATTACTTAGAGCTATACTAACCTTTGTTATTCACTGGGAAATAAAAAGTGATGGACACTAATTATTTTATTAATTTGAGCCTACTCATTATACTTTAATCTACTCAATAGACTTACTGGTAGAAAAGTTTCTACATTATCATCAAAGTATCTTGAAGGACTAACAGGCCTAGGTTCTATAACTATAGGGGATGCCATTTGATCTTGTTGAGCGTAAATACCCCTAATAGCATCAAACACTCCAACCATATCAAGAATACCATAACCCCAAAATTCATTAGGATAGGCCTCATTAGGTCTTTTTCTAGTTCCTCTAATTAAAAAAGTTTTTATACTTTCAGAAGACAATACAGGAATATTTCCATCAGTTATACCCCATTGATAAAATAGGGTTATAGCACCAGCTAATACGGCTGTGGCTGCACTGGAACCTGAAATAGTTGTGATGGTATTGTTTAATCCTGTAGTTAATACATTTATACCACCGCAGGTTAAATCAGGTTTGATTTTATTATTTGATGTGAATCCAACTCCAGAATTTGAGCCTAGAGTATTGGTATTTTGATTATAAAATGCAGTAGTAATAGCTAGATTACTAGTAGAAGGTATGGTAAGGGTTGTAAAATTATTAGGATTTAGTAGTGCTGTACCAGGCTTAGATAAAGGCCTTTGATCAATCCAAACGTTATAAGAACCGTTTACTATATAATCACCGAACAAATTTATAGTCCATATACCAGCGGCAATATTAGAAAATGACAAGAAGATTAGCTGATTGCCAGATATAATTTCAGGGAAATAGTAAACTAATCTAGTAGTGGTATTTTCATATAAAAAATTAAGGGTTGTAGTTAGACCAATTTTCACAGGAACCCTAGAAATTACTTGACCACTAGGAGAAGTTATCCCTAAAGATATTTTATCTGGATAGGCACACCATAGGGCTATATTTAAATCATTTTGATTTGGGTCTACAGAAAATTCAACAGATGAAGTTTCACCAGTATTATTAATGTAACCAGAGGTGTGAGTTTCAGAGTTGCCCTGGTTACCAGTGCCTATGGCAAAGGAGACGGTAGAAGAAAAAGAGTAGTAGTCAATGAGCTCTTCAAGAGCACTAGTGCCATCATGAGCTCCTAGATTACTACTAAGTGGTAAAAATATTACCATGGGTTTTTGGTATATATAACGTTGTTGTAAGAGATAAAGCATAGCTGTAGCCATATCAGTATTACGATAAATTGGAATGCCAGGTAGTGACGGATCTGTTATATCTGTTAACTCTCTTATAGACCTTAGCTTAACTACTATAAAATCACAGTTAGGTGCTGCACCTTTAATTTCACCGTAACCTCTAGCTCCAATTATACCTGCACACTGAGTTCCATGCCCATTAGTGTCTATCCTTGGAACTATGGAATAGGGATCACCACCCTCCCTATTTAAGTTAATAGCTGCATTTATTTGTTCTTGTGAATATACGCTACCATAATTAATTCCAGGTGGGGCAGTTCCATTATTGTCAGTTTGATCCCAAATGGATAATATTCTAGAGGTACCGTCTTCTCTAGTAAACTCTACATTTAAATAATCTATACCTGTATCTATGGTACCTACAATTACCCCAGTGCCAGTTAAATCTATAGGATTACCTTCAGTAAATTGGGTTATATTAGAGGTTTGTAAAGGCGATAATTGTGTAAGTATATAGTCGTTGGGAGGTTCAATTATATTAATAGTAGGTATAGTTATAAGTAAATCTTCATATCCAGGAGCTATAAATACAGCTGCCATATATGGAGTTAGTATTACAACGCTGATTTGAGGAATAGAAGCAGTAGCACTAATTATATCTCCACTATAGTAAACTATATATCTGCTATATTGTAATGGAATATCTACTTGTGGAGTTGTTTCCCTTAAATCCTTAAGATTCATAAATTACACATCCTCCTTATATAACTCATCTATTCTTCTATATGATTGATTAGGAACTATTATTGAGAAATTAATAAGAAATAACATTACATCTCCTAAAAATGTTTATCTATCTATATTAATCTAAACAATATAAAGTAGTTACAATTAAAATAAAAACTCCTTGGTATAGTTTAGTCTTCTAAATAAATCATAAGGCAGATATGTTTCTATATTATCATAACAGTATCTTGAAAGACTAACAGGCCTAGGTTCTATAACTATAGGGGGGGCAAGTTGATCCTGTTGAGCATAAATCCCCCTAATAGCATCAAAGACTCCTCGCATATCGAGAATACCATAACCCCAAAATTCATTGGGATATGCTTCATTAGGTCTTTTTCTAGTTCCCCTAATTAAAAAAGTTTTTATACTTTCAGAAGACAATATAGGAATATTTCCATCAGTTACAGCCCATTGGTAAAATAGGGTTATAGCACCAGCTAATACTGCTGTGGCTGCACTGGAACCTGAAATAGTTGTGATAGTATTGTTTAAGCCTGTAGTTGATACGTTTATTCCACCACAGGTTAAATCAGGTTTTATTTTATTGTTTGCGGTGAATCCAACTCCAGAATTTGAACCTATAGTATTGGTATTTTGATTATAAAATGCAGTAGTAATAGCTAGATTACTCGTAGAAGGTATGGTAAGGGTTGTAAAATTATCAGGATTTAGTAGTGCTGTACCAGGCTTGGATAAAGGCCTTTGATCAAGCCAAACGTTAAAAGATCCATTTACTATATAATCACCGAACAGATTTATAGTCCATATACCAGCGGCAATATTAGAAAATGACAAGAAGATTAGCTGATTTCCAGATATAATTTCAGGGAAATAGTAAATTAATCTAGTAGTGGTATTTTCATATAAAAAATTAAGAGTTGTAGTTAGACCAATTTTTACAGGAACTCTAGAAATTACTTGCCCACTAGGAGATGTTAGCCCCAAAGATATTTTATCTGGATACGTGCACCATATAGATATATTTAAATCGTTTTGATTTGGGTCTACAGAAAATTCAACAGATGAAGTTTCACCAGTGTTATTAATGTAACCAGAGGCGTGAGTTTCTGAATTGCCCTGGTTACCAGTGCCTACGGCAAAGGAGACATTAGAGGAAAAAGAGTAGTAGTCAATGAGCTCTTCAAGAGTACTGGTACCATTGTGAGCACCTTGATTACTACTTATAGGTAAAAATATTACCATGGGTTTTTGGTATATATAACGTTGCTGTAAGAGATAAAGCATAGCTGTAGATATATCAGGACTACGATAAATTGGAATGGTAGGTAGTGACGGGTCTATTGAAGTTGTTAACTCTCTTGTCGGTAGTAGTTTAACTACTATAAAATCACAATTAGGTGCTGCGCCCTTAATTTCACCATAACCTCTAGCTCCAATTATACCTGCACATTGAGTTCCATGTCCATTAGTGTCTATCATTGGAACTATGGAATAAGGATTACCACCCTCCCTATTTAATTTAATAGCTGCATTTATCTGTTCTTGTGAATATACACTGCCATAATTAATTCCAGATGGTGCCGTTCCAGTATTATCTGTTTGATCCCAAATAGATAATATTCTAGAGGTACCGTCTTCTCTAGTAAATTCTACATTTAAATAATCGATGCCCGTATCTATGGTACCCACAATTACATCAGTTCCAGTTAAATCTATTGGGTTGCCTTCGGTGAATTGAATTATGTTAGAAGTTTCTAAGGGTGATAGTTGTGTAAGTATATAGTAATTGAAAGGTTCAATTATATTAATATTAGGTATAGTTATAAGTAAATTTTCATATCCAGGCTCTACAAATATAGCTGCTATATATGGAGTTAGTACTACAACGTTGATTTGAGGAATGGAAGAAGTAGCACTAGTTATATCTCCACTATAGTAAACTGTAAATCTACTGTATTGTAATGGAATATCTACTTGTGGGGCTGTTTCTCTTAAATTCTTAATATCCATAAATTACACATCCTCCTTATATAGCTCATCTATTTTTCTATATAATTGTTTGGAAATTCTTATAGAAAAGTTAAATGGAAGGTGATTTTCTCCTGGGGTAATGAATTTATTAGAATTTCTAACCAGGGAAGATGATCTAAGATTTTCAAAGGAGCCCTGAAGATTTAACATTCCATATCCCCATTGAGGATTAGGATATATATCACCTGATCTTTTGCTAGTACCTCTGGTGAAATAAGAAATAACAGTAGGTCCATATATATTAGGGTCATTTCCAAGGACAATTCCCCACTCTAGCAGAAGAAGAGTAGCACCACAGAGTACTGCACCAGCTACTGAACCTCCTGTAAGTAAAATGGTTTCATTATTAAGTCCAGTGGTTAAGGCCATAACACCACCAGTAGTTAAATTAGGCTTAATTCTATTGTCAGCAGTAAATCCTCTACCAGATTCTACAGCTATGGTGTTATTATTTTGATCGTAGAAGGATGTTGTTATAGATTTTCTTGCGTTGGCTGGGGCTTGCAATGTAGTATAAGGGCTAGGATTAATTACCCTGGTAGTTAACTGTATAAGAGGTCTTTGAGGTAGCCACATATTGTAGACACCATTAACTATATAGTCTCCCTTAAGCCGTAGTTGCCAAAGTCCATCTTTAGGATTCGTTATAGTTATATATACAGATTCATTTCCACTAGCAAATTCAGCACTTGTAAAGGCTATATTAATTACACTGCTTTCAAGGATTAGGTTAACTTGTTCAAACTCTGTACCTACTAGTTCAGGTTGTACTGGTTCGGCGATTTCTCCACTAGGAGAAATTATAGCTATAGATATTTTATCTGGCCTTTGAATCCAGAGCATAAGAACTAAGTTATCCTCATTTAAGCCTACAATAAACTCTATAATCTCTAGAGAGTTGCTTTTTAAAAACCTACCAGAGACGTGAGTTAAACTAGCACCTTGATTTCCAGTATTAGTTACGAACACGAGACCCTTTCTAGTTGAAAAAAAATCGATGTCCTGCTCTATGGAAGTTAAACCTTCATGACCACCCCAATTTGTTCCAGTAGATAATAAAATACTCATAGGTTTTAATAAGTTTACATCATTATAATTTATAGTAAATCTTGTGGCAAGATAAATATCGATACCTTCAAAAATTGGAGTACTTCTTCTATTATTAACTCCTACCAACTTAAGATTGCTAGTTTTAGCTTCTTTAAGCTTTATAATTAGAAATTCACAGTCAGGAGCCCCACCTATTACGCCATTCAATCCTCTTGCCCCAACTAAACCAGCCATATTTGTGCCATGACCTAACTCATCTCTTGAAGGAACTATGTCATATGGATTTCCACCTTGAATAGATGTCTGAATAGCTCTATTGATATCTTCACGACTATAAATAGTGCCAAAAAAGGCTATAGGGTCATTATTAGCTACATTACTTTCAATGGTTTGATCCCATATTGCCACAATTCTTGTAGTACCATCAGGATATTGAAATTGAGGGTTTAAATAATCTATTCCAGTATCTATAATTGTAGCTATTGTACCTTTTCCTGTAAGATTTAAAAATGTTTCTCCATGAAATTGTGTTATATTAGCAGCATCTATTGGTTGTACAGCTGATAAAGTATAAGGAAAACTAACATCTATGGTGAATTTATCCTTAAAGTTGCGGATAAAATCATCATAATTAATAGTTCTTACAGACACAATATAGTCTATATCAGATACTCTAAAAGCACAGGCGTATTCTATGTCATTAAGTTCACTAACAAGATCTCTATCATATTGAACAAATAGACTTATATAATCTTCACTAAGGTAGGCGTCTTTACATGGGTTAGCCTGCCTATACATATTTATGTTACCCATTAATAAACTTACAGCTCCTAAAAATTGTTTATCTATTTATAGTATTCTATAGTATTAAAAGTAGTTACAAGTTTAATATTTAAAAAAATGTATTTATAAAATGAAAATTTAAGCTGACTAATATTTGTATTATACCTAGACATAGGTATTTAATTTAATTGAAGTACCAAGACAAAAATTTATAAAGGTGCTATAATATCAAAGTAAGTTTATAGTGTAAAAGTATAAACTTAATATTAGAAATATGTAAAGTACATATATTAAAAAATATACGAGGTGAAATAAATGAGTGATGTAGCAGGAGAAGGTTGTGAAATATTAGTCCCTTTTAATGAAAGAAAGCCATTAGAAGAAATAGAAAGAAGTTTAATTAAAAAATATAGAAAATCAGTATGGTCTAAATTTATTAAGGCTATTAGAGAATACAAATTAGTAGAAGAAGGAGATAAGATAGCTGTTGGAATATCTGGAGGTAAGGATAGTATAATAATGGCTAAGTTATTTCAAGAGTTAAAACGTCATGGGCAAGTAAATTTTGAATTAGAATTTATTGCTATGGACCCAGGATATCATCCACAGATTAAAGAGCTTTTATTGGATAATTGTAATTATTTAAATATACCAATACATACCTTTGATTCAAAAATATTTGACATTATAGATGAGATAGCAAAGGATTATCCTTGTTATATGTGTGCTAGGATGAGAAGGGGTGCATTATATTCTGAAGCTGAAAGGCTTGGATGCAATAAGCTAGCATTAGGACATCACTTTAATGATGTTATTGAAACTACAATGCTTAATGTGCTTTATGGAGGAACTTTTAAAACTATGCTTCCCAAACTTAAAGCAACCAACTTTAAAGGATTAGAGCTTATACGTCCTCTTTATTATGTTGAGGAAAGTTATATAGAAAACTTTATACAAAGCAGTGGTATATGGCCTCTTAACTGTGCATGCATGGTCGCAGCAAAGAAGATTGGTAACAAGAGACATGAAATAAAGGATATGATAAAAGAAATGAAAAAGAATTTTAAAGATGTTGATAAATCTATATTTAAGGCTGCTGAAAATGTAAATATGGATGCAATTTTAGGTTGGCAAAAGGATGGACAAAAACATTCTTTCTTAGAAGAATATGATGGAGAATTTTTAGATTAGAAATCAAGATATTTAATTGAAAAAACCTCTTATTCTAGAATTATAATTCTAGAATAAGAGGTTTAATATTTTAACTTATAATTAGATTTCTATAAAAGTCCACCTATTGAAACAAATAGTGAAGCAAAAACTAAAGAAACAATTGTCATAAGTTTTATTAATATGTTGATTGATGGACCTGATGTATCCTTGAATGGATCTCCAACAGTATCTCCAACAACAGCAGCTTTATGAGCATCGCTGCCTTTACCACCGTGAGTACCTTCTTCAATGTATTTCTTAGCGTTATCCCATGCACCACCAGAGTTAGACATGAAGATAGCAAGCATAACTCCAGAAACAAGAGATCCTACTAAAAGTCCACCTAAAGCTTCAGTACCAAGTAATATACCAATTACTAATGGTGAAGCTACAGCCATAACTCCAGGAAGCATCATTTCTTTTAATGCTGCAGCTGTTGAAATTTCAACGCATCTTTTATAGTCAGGTTTTCCTGTACCTTCTAAAATACCAGGAATAGTTTTAAATTGATTACGAACTTCAACAATCATTTTATTAGCTGTTTTACCAACTGATTCCATTGTAAATGCTGAGAATAAGAATGGAAGCATACCTCCAACTAATAATCCAACAATTACTTTAGGATTTAAACAATCGATAGTAGTTAATCCAACAGCTTGAGAGTAAGAAGCGAATAATGCTAATGCAGTAAGAGCTGCAGAACCAATAGCAAAGCCTTTACCCATAGCAGCTGTAGTGTTACCTACAGAGTCTAATTTATCTGTAATCTTACGAACTGATGAATCAAGTCCTGACATTTCTGCAATACCACCAGCATTGTCAGCAATTGGACCATAAGCATCAACTGCTACAGTAATACCAGTAGTTGATAACATTCCAACAGCTGCAAGAGCAATACCGTATAATCCAGAGAATGAATAAGCAACTAGTATAGCAATAGCAATTAATATTATAGGTAGAGCTGTAGATTCCATTCCAACAGCAAGTCCAGATATTATTGTTGTTGCAGAACCAGTTTCAGATTGTTCAGCAATTTTCTTAACTGATCTATAATCACTTGAAGTGTATACTTCTGTTAACTTACCAATTAATAAACCAACTATAATTCCAGAAATTATTGCGAAGAATGGTAAGAAATCTCCAAAGAATTTTTTACTAAGTACAGCAGAAGATATAACAACTAATATACTAGCTAAGTAAGTTCCACTATTTAAAGCTTTATGTGGATTTTGGCTTTTGCTATTATTTACAAGCACAATACCTATTATAGAACAGAAAATTCCTGCTGCAGATATTATAAGTGGGAAAATAGCTCCCTTTAATCCAAAAGCAACTACACCTAGTGTAATAGCAGATATGATAGAACCAACGTATGATTCAAATAAGTCTGCACCCATACCAGCAACATCACCAACGTTATCACCAACGTTATCAGCGATTACTGCTGGGTTACGTGGATCATCTTCAGGTATACCAGCTTCAACCTTACCAACAAGGTCAGCTCCAACGTCAGCAGCCTTAGTATATATTCCACCACCAACACGTCCAAAAAGAGCTAGAGTAGAAGCTCCTAAACTAAATCCAGTAAGTACTTCTATATTATTTGTAAAAAAGTAAACTACACTTACTCCTAGTAGTCCAAGACCTACAACACACAGACCCATAACAGCTCCACCAGAGAATGCAATTGAAAGTGCTTTACTCATACCAGATGTTCTAGCACCTTCAGCAGTTCTTACATTGGCTTTAGTAGCTGTATGCATACCAACATAACCTGCTAGAGTTGAGAATAATGCTCCAACTAAGAAGCAAACAGCTGTAACCCAGCTACCTATTCCTACACCAATTAATACAAAAATAATAGCACAGAAAATGATTAATACTTTGTACTCTGCCTTTAAGAAAGCAGTAGCACCTTCACTGATAGCTGAAGCGATTTCTTTCATTCTATCTGTACCTTCACTACTTTTATTAATTTTTGATAGTAGTAAAAAGGCAGAGATTAAAGCAAGCAATCCAGCAACTATACAAACATAGATAAGATTGTTCATAATAAAGTCCCCCTATATATTCTTATTTAATTTTATTTAACAATTGAAGTGAAGGGTTTAACCTATACCTCAATTGGATTTGTCCTATGTATTAACCTTGTATATGATACAAAAAATATTATGATATATCAAGCAGAAAAATTAGCCATTTTAAATTAAAATGGGTAATTAATATATAAATTCATGTGAATAATGATCCTAGAGAGATAAGCTGAATTAATTAATATTTCATAATAAATATGTATTTAAATACAGTTTAAATCTTATTAGTACTAATAAATGTTATCATCATAATAATTTTATGTCAAATATAAGTTGAATTTTATTTAAATATCTTTGAATATATTAAAAGAAAATATAGAATTATTTCAATATACTAAATTGTGATACATTTTATATGTAGAAAGAAAGTATTAATGCCACCTTATAAATGTCAATTATGATTAATAATTATGGTTGATTTATATAAAAAGGACACCTTAAATTTTACTTAAGCTATCCTTTAGATTTTGTTAAATATGGTATACTATTTTTGAACTATTTACTTACTTTACCAACGGGAGCTACATAAACTACAAACTCATTTTCGCCATCTAATCCAAGAAATTTATCTATAAGCTTTTGGTCATAGGCTCCTACAGCACAGGTACCACAATCTATGGCTTGGCAAGCAAGATAAAGGTTTTGACATACATGACCTGCATCAAGTAGCATAACTTTATGGGCAGCATCTAGATATCTCCATTCGCCTCTATAGGGAATACAACTCCATATAAAGGTTACGGCACTATCGCCAACAAAGGTTTGTTCACAAGCTATATCAGAAAGTTGAGATGATAAAGTAGAATCTTCTAATATAAGAAGTAATTTATGGCGTAAGGGAAGGTATCTGTATAAGCCCTTCTTAATGCCCTTAATGTGATTTATTACTAAGTATGTCTCAAAGGGATGACGAGCACCACCAGAAGGTACGGTTCTAAGGGTTGCATAGTTATTAGCAGTAACTTTTTTTACACCTTGTGTACACCAAAGAAGAAAGGATAGCTCCTCTAAGCTTAGATTATCATCAGTAAATTTACGATGACTTTCCCTTTGATTTATAATGTCTAGGATATTAGATCTAACTAAAATTTTATCTGTTACCTCAGGCAAGTCTATAGTTTTATCATTTTCATCATATGGTTTTTGTAAAGGTGGTTGAGGTAATTTTTTTTGTTGATCAGATAACTCATATTCCCCTTCATCCTCTTCTGTTGAAAAGCTAGATTTCATAAAGTTTCGAAATTTCTCTAAATTCTCCATTTAATACAACTCCTTAAAAGTAAAATGTTCATAAACGAGCTTAGTTAACATTTATTCTTGATTCTAAGTTATTACTTAGAAAATTATAATATAAGAATAACCTTTATCCTATTATTTCATAATAACCTACAATTTTAAATAGATAATTTGTAAAATATGTGATTTAATAGTTAATAGGATATATGAAAAAATTTTCCTATATAAATATTTATATAGTTAAATAGTTGTTCTGCCCATGCGGGCTTGAGAAGATTAGGGGGAGAAAAGTGGAGTTAATATTAAAGGATATACAAAAAAGTTTTGAAAATAAAGTGGTGTTAAAAGGAGCATCTTTTACCTTTGAAAAAGGAAAGATATATGGCCTATTAGGAAGAAATGGTGCAGGTAAAACTACTTTATTTAATTGTATAAGTGGAGAGCTAAGCAAAGATTCAGGGGAGGTCATCTTAGAGAATGGATTGGGTAATGAAGGAGAGTTAGATTATTCTAATATAGGATTTGTTTTTGCAGATCCAGTATTACCAGAGTTTTTAACAGGTTATGAGTTTGTTAAATTCTATATAGATATAAATAAGGAAAAGATTAATGACATTAAGACCGTAGAGGAATATTTAAATATTATAAAAATATCTAAGGCTGATAGTCATAGATTAATTAAAACTTATTCTCACGGAATGAAGAACAAGCTCCAGATGCTATGCTTTTTAATAAGTAGACCACCTGTAATTTTATTAGATGAACCACTAAGTTCTTTTGATGTAATTGTGGCGCTAGAAATTAAAAATTTATTAAAGGAAATAAAGAGTGAGCATATAATTATATTTTCAACCCATATACTACAACTTGCCATGGATTTATGTGATGAAATTGTAGTTCTTAATCATGGAATATTAGAGCAAGTTCCAAGTGAACTTATAAAAAGTGGAAAGTTTGAGGAAAGCATCATGGAAATTTTAAAGGAGGACAATTATGATTAGAACTTTTACTAATACATACAAATTCTCCTTTGCACAAGGTGCAAATACATTCATATATTTCATCAAGAGGATTCCGCTAATAGGTAAGAAAGTTCCAGAGAGTCTTTACAGTAAAACAAAGGCTAAAATTACTCTTGGAATTATATTTGAAATAATGTCTTTTTTATTTGGCTTTATTAAAAAAGCTGTTTATATTGGTGTGATGATAGCACTTCCTGCTCTGTACCTCTCAAAGGAAAGCGGAAATTTACAGGAAGTAGCTCTTCAAATATTTTTTATTTTAAGCTTTATTCTAGGACCCATTATAAATACTACTTTAATATCACGAGATGAAAAACCTTTCAACATGATAAGATTAATGAGGGTGGATGCTAAAAAGTACTTTATAAGTGAAATGGTTTATACCAGAATTTTAGCTTTTATACATTTTACTCCCGTGATGATGGTACTGTTTTCTCCAGTAAAGGGATTAATTTTGACCTTTGAGTTTATACTCATTAGGTTCATATGGGAGTTTATACATTTATTTGTATTTAGTAGGTTTAACAAGATGATATCAAATATGGATATATTTATTGGGACATTGGTGATTATTTGTCCTTTACTAGCCTATGTTCCTTTATTTTTTCATGTTAATATAGGACTTCATAGGTGGATATATGATTACAGGATTATTATCCTATTATTTTTATTGTCAGTTTTATCTCTTAGATATATCTTTAAATACAAAAGGTTTAAGGATATTAGTAAAATTATATGCACTAAGGATAATATTTTAGAGAAACAGAAATTAGTAAAAGATGTTCAGTTTAAAGATGTAGAAATAAACGAGAAGAAGATAAAAGTAGAAGACTTGAATTCCAATATCTATGAAAATAAGCAAGGCTATGAATATCTTAATGCTATATTTTTCAAAAGATACAAAAAACTTTTATCAAAGTCTTCAAAATATATAATTATAGGAAGCCTTATAGTAACAATAGTTGCCATTGGATTTGTATTGTGGAAACCAAGTGATAAAGGGGGTATTATAGATTTTTTCAAGAATAAAACTTCTAGTTGGATATTTGTAATGTACTTTTTATCTACTACAGAAAGAATTTGTAAGGCTATGTTTTTTAATTGTGATATAAGCTTACTTAGATATGGATACTATAGACAAAGAGAAGCTATATTTTCTAATTTTAAATCTAGGTTAAAAAGGGTAGTTGTTTTTAATATTCTTCCTGCTTTAGTAATTTGCTGTTGTATAATTTTCATACTAATAGCATCTGGAGACCCTAAGGCAATATTAGAATTAAGTTATTTATTTTTAAGTATAATAGCCTTGGCTTGCTTTTTTTCTATACATCATTTAGCCATATATTATATAATTCAGCCATATACTGCTAACTTAGAGGTTAAAAGTCCACTATTCAGAGGAATTAATACAGTAATGTATGTAGTTTGTTATATGTGTTCAGGAATTGATAGCTCTTCCTATATGTTTAGTATAGGAGTAATCATATTCACTGTAATATATATGATTATAGCATTAATATTAGTTTATAAATTAGCACCTAAGACATTTAAACTTAAATAGATAACAAATATTTAAAAACTTCTATGAATTTGTAAAAATTTAATGTATAATATATAGGCAACTCATAAACAAAGAAATATTTCATTATGATATGATAAGCTCTTAGAAAATTATACGATTAATGCAAAAAATATTACATTATAAGCAAAGAGGGAGAATCCAAGGGGTTTTTCCTCTATATTTTTTCAAAAATATAAGAAGTGAGAGGTGAAAAACAATGACAATTAATAGAGAAGAGACTTTGAAGGAAGAAATGAAATTCAGTAGTACTAAGGAATGGATAGAAGAACAACTTTTAAACACTGAGAAAAAGTGTGAAGAGTATGAAAAGAAAGTAGCAACTCTTAAAAAATCTTCAAGGGGTACTTTTAGTACAGAGCTAATTTTAGCCCAAAATATTCAAGACTTCGCAAATAAAGATTTGCATAAGTATAATGAAAGTAAAGATAATCCATACTTTGCAAGAATTGATTTCAAGGAAAAGATAAGAGATGTAGAAAGCTTTTATATTGGTAAGTTTGGACTTATAGATGAAGTTAAAAACGAAGAGGTTGTCATTGATTGGAGAGCACCTCTTGCCAATTTATATTATAGTGGAACTTTTGGAGCAGCATCTTATACTGCCCCCATGGGAGAAATTCAAGGAGACCTATTATTAAAAAGGAAATTCCAAGTTAAAGATGGAAAAATAGTAAATATCTTTGATGAGGGAGTAAATGAGTTAATAGTTCCAGTATCAGAAGATGGAGAAGAACTAGTAGATGAGTTTTTAAAGATAAATCTAGAAGAAAATATGAGTAAAAAGCTTAAGGATGTAGTAAATACAATTCAGAGGGAACAAAATGAAATTATTAGAGCCTATAAAAATAAACCAATAATTATTCAAGGTTCCGCAGGGTCAGGAAAGACTACTGTAGCATTACATAGATTAGCCTACCTAGTGTATACCTATGGAGATGAAATGAACAATAGAAACATACTAGTAGTTGCACCAAACCAATTATTTTTAGACTATATATCAGATATATTACCAAACTTAGGAGTTAGTAATGTAAAACAGTCAACCTTTGAGGAACTTTGCAGTGCAATTTTAAACATTAAATATAAAATAATAACTAAGGATAAAAAGCTTGCACATATAATGGAATGTAAGGATGAGGAAGAAATTAAATACATTACTGCATCTAGCAAGATAAAAGGGACAATGACCTATAAAACCATTATGGATAGGTTTATAAAATATTTAGAAAGAAAGAGTTCTGAAGTAGAGGATATATTAGTAGATGAATACATTTTATTTTCAGCAAAGGAAATAAAAAGACTATATATAAAGGATTTAGAAAATTTACCTATTAACAAAAGAAAAGATGAAATAAATAAATACTTTAAAGGTAAGTTGAAAAACCGAATAGAAGAAATTAAAGAAAAGATAGAAAATATATACTTTTTTAAGATAAAAGATATAAAGGATAGAAAAGACATATCAGAGGAAGATAAGAGAAAAGAGATAATTAAAACCTATGATGAACGAGATGAGCTTATAGCAGGACTAAAAACTAAAGGGAGTAAGGCATTAAAGGAGTTCTTTGGTAGTTGGAAGAAGATAAGTGTAGTAGATAGTTATATAAATCTATATAATGATGAAGAAGCATTTTCATCTGTAACAGATAATTGCTTACCTAAAAAGTTAGCTGACTATATGAGAGATGAAATAAATAATAATATTGCCACTAAAAATATAGACTGCGATGATTTAACGGCATTAACATACTTACAATTGAAGTTAGAAGGAGTAGTAGGAGAGAATTATATTCATACTGTCATTGATGAAGCACAAGATTATAGTCTTATGCAATTTAATGTATTAAAAGAAATATCGAAGAATAACTCCATGACTATAGTTGGGGATTTAGGGCAAGGAATCTATAATTATAAAGGAATTAACTCATGGGAAAGCTTAGTAGAAAAGGTATTTAGCGAAGATGCCACTTATATAACTTTATCCCAAAGCTATAGGTCTACAGTAGAAATAATAGAGTTTGCAAACAGGGTATTAGAAAAGCAAAAGTTAAATATAAAACCAGCTCTTCCTATATTAAGACATGGAGATGAACCTAGGGTTATTAATGCTAAAGAAGATGAAGAAATAAGAGTTATTGATTCTTTATTAGAAGAAATATATAGTAAGAATAAAAAAACTGTAGCTATAATTTGCAAAACCTATACTGAATGCAAGGAATTACATAAAAGGCTTAAGAAGGAGTCCAAATATAAATGGGAACTGATAGAAGAGAGTCAAAGTAAATTAGATATAGATAATTTACTTATACCTAGCTATATGACCAAGGGGTTAGAGTTTGACGCAACCATTGTTTATAATTGTGATGAAGATATGTATAGGAATGAAGTCTTAGATAAAAAGTTGCTATATGTGGCTTTAACTAGAGCATTACATCTTCAATATGTAATGTATAAGGAATCACTTTCTTCTTTACTTGTATAGGTATAAGCCTAGTTGCAATAAGGAATAATAGGTTATAGTTTAAAATAGAAGTTATTGTACTATAATTTTAAAGATAATAGAAAAAAAGTGCAAATTATGATATATTTAAGGTTGTGTAAGTCAAAATAATTAGATAATTTATTGATAATATGAATTATGTTTCGATAATGAAGGTATATGAATGCCATTATATTAAATTATTTGATAATAACCTAAATAAAATATAATAAGAGGAAGTGATTATTATGGGAGAAAATATAGGAAATACATCTTCAAATTTTATTAAAAGAATAGTGGTGGATGACTTACAGAGCAAGAAACATGACAATATAATTACTCGTTTTCCACCAGAACCAAATGGATATTTACATATAGGACATGCAAAATCTATAGTTTTAAACTTTGAGTTAGCAGATGAGTTTAATGGAAAGACAAACTTAAGATTTGACGATACAAATCCTACTAAAGAGGATACTGAATATGTTGAATCTATAAAAGAAGATATAAAATGGCTTGGATTTGACTGGGATGATTTATACTTTGCATCAGATTATTTTGAGGAAATGTATAATAGGGCAGTACTCTTAATTAAAAAAGGATTAGCTTTTGTATGTGATTTAACTCCTGATGAAATAAGAGAATATAGAGGTAGTTTAAAAGAACCAGGAAAAGAAAGCCCTTACAGAAATAGAACCGTTGAAGAAAACTTAGACTTGTTTGATCGTATGAGAAAGGGTGAGTTTAAGGATGGTGAGAAGGTTTTAAGAGCTAAAATTGATATAAGCTCTCCAAATATAAATATGAGGGATCCTATAATATATCGTATATCTCATACAGCACATCATAATACAGGAGATAAATGGTGTGTATATCCAATGTATGATTTTGCACATCCCCTAGAAGATGCTATTGAAGGCATAACTCACTCAATCTGTACTTTAGAATTTGAGGATCATAGACCACTTTATGATTGGGTAGTAGAAGCGTGTGAAATGGAAAGTACTCCGAGACAAATAGAATTTGCAAGATTAAATATTACTAATACAGTAATGAGTAAAAGAAAACTTAAAGCTTTAGTAGATGAAGGTATTGCTGATGGATGGGATGATCCAAGAATGCCAACTATAGCTGGATTAAGAAGACGTGGTTATACTCCTGAGGCTATAAGAAACTTCTGTAGAGAAATTGGGGTAGCAAAAAATGATAGTACTGTAGATGAACAATTATTAGAACATTTTATTAGAGAAGATTTAAGTACTAAAGCACCAAGAACCATGGGAGTTATCAGGCCTTTAAAGGTGGTTATAACTAACTACCCTGAGGGTGAAGTTGAAATGTTAGAGATTGAAAATAATCAAGATGACCCATCCATGGGAAAAAGAATGGTACAATTCTCTAGAGAAATATATATTGAAGAAGAAGATTTTATGGAAGAGCCACCTAAAAAATACTTCAGACTATTTCCGGGAAATGAAGTTAGACTTAAGGGAGCATACTTTATAAAGTGTAATGATTTTATAAAAGATGAATCTGGAAAGGTTGTTGAGATTCATTGTACTTATGACAAGGAAACTAAGAGTGGAACAGGATTTACAGGTAGAAAAGTTAAGGGTACAATACATTGGGTAGATGCTAGCTCTGCTATACCAGCAGAATTTAGATTATATGAACCTTTAATAAAAGATGAAGAAATTGATGAAAACAAAACTTTTCTAGAATGTGTTAATCCAAATTCCTTAGAAGTATTACAAGGTTATGTTGAAGATAATATGAGGGGCGTAAAACTAGGTGAAAGCTTCCAATTCTTTAGACATGGATATTTTAATGTGGATTTTAAATATTCTACAGATGATAAACCTGTATTTAACAGAATAGTATCTTTAAAAAGTTCTTTTAAAATAAAATAAAAACACTACCTCTTAATTTTAAAATTAAGAGGTAGTATTTTTTATAAAGTCTAATGTTATATACATAAGCTGTTTATATATGAATTATCTGTTACTTTTTAGGAATTAATATAAACTTTAAGAGTATAAGGGCGTTAATAATAATATATGGACAAGTATAAAAACTGTATATAAGAATAAAGGAGGAAGTATGAAAAAGATATTAACTGGTTTACTAGGCATGTTTTTAGTATTTGCTGTTATGAACACAACTGCTTTTGCAGATACTAAAGAGATGAGAGGCGCATGGATTAGCACTGTTTGGAACCTTGATTGGCCAACTGTTGGTTCTAGAAATAATCAGGCTCAACAAAAACAAGAGTTTATAACACTATTGGACAAGCTACAAGCAACAGGATTAAATAGTGTTATAGTACAAGTAAGACCTAAGGGAGATGCTTTGTATAATTCTAGTCTTAATCCTTGGTCTGACATACTTACTGGAACTCAAGGCAAGAATCCAGGATATGACCCATTAGCATTTATGATTGAAGAAACTCATAAAAGAGGAATGGAGTTTCATGCTTGGTTTAATCCCTATAGAATAACGACTTCTGGTACAGACGTAAATGCATTAGCATCAAATAATATGGCTAGGAAGAACCCTAGCTGGGCTATAGCTTATAACAATGCATTATATTATGATCCAGGCAATCCACAGGTGGTAAATTATTTAGTAGAAACTGTAGCTGAAGTAGTGAAAAATTACAAGGTAGATGGAATCCATTTTGATGATTACTTCTATCCAAGTAAATCTTTTAATGATGATACTAGCTACAGTAAGTATGGTAATGGAATTAATAAAGATGACTGGAGACGTGCTAATGTCAATACATTAATTCAGAAGGTATATACTAAAATTAATAGTATAAACTCATCAGTATCCTTTGGAGTAAGTCCAAGAGGAATATGGAAAAATGCATCTAGTGATCCGGCTGGTTCAGCTACAAATGGTGGACAAAGCTACTATGATATATATTGTGATTCTGTAGCATGGATAAAGAATGGATGGGTTGACTATATAAATCCACAAATATATTGGGCTTTTGAAAATAGTGCAGCTCCTTATGGAACCCTTGTAGATTGGTGGGCAAAGCAAGTTAAAGGAACTAATGTTAAACTTTATATTGGACATGATGTTTCTAAAACTGAGGTAGCTAATCAAATAGAAAAACAAGTAAATTATAGTAGAGCTAATTCAGAAGTAGATGGAAATATATATTTTAGAGCAAAATTTATATCTGAAAATAGTACACTTCAATCAAAATTAAAACAGTTAAATAAAGTTACACATAAACAACTTAAGGGTTTAAATAGATATGAAACATCAGTAAAGGTAAGTAAAGAAGGTTGGAGTAGCGCAAATACTGTGCTATTAGTAAATGGTTATGCAAATGCTGATGGTCTTGTAGCAACTCCATTAGCATCGGCTTATGGAGCTCCAATACTTTTATCAAGTGCGGACACTTTACCTGAAAGTACAAAAACTGAATTAAAGAGATTAAATCCATCCAAAGTAATTCTAATTGGTGGAAAAGGAGTACTTTATGATAAGCTAATTAATGAAATCAAAAGTATAAAATCTAGCATAACAGTTGAAAGATTAGGTGGTTCAACTAGATATGACACATCTCTTTTAGTAGCAAAAAGATTAGATACTATAATTGATACAAATAAAGCTTATATATGTTATGGATATGGAGAAGCAGATGCCCTATCTATATCAGCAAAGGCTGGAGAAGAGAGACAACCAATAATTTTATCAGAAACCAATTCTTTAAAAGATTCTTCTTTTGAATGGTTAAAAGGAGAGAAACTTCAAAATGCATATTTTATAGGTGGTACAGTGATTATAGGTGATTCTGTAATATCTAAGGTGAATTCCATAACATCTTCAAATGTAAGTGGAAATAGAGTTGCAGGTATTAATAGATATGATACAAATGCAGCTGTGATTAAAAAGTTTTATACTAACTCAGTTCAATCTGGGATTAGTGTTACTAAGGGAGACGTATTAGCAGATGCATTAACATCAGGTCCATTAGCGGCAAAATTAAAGACACCCATAGTGCTTGTAGACACTGAACTAAGTAACAATCAAAAACAGGTTTTAAGTACAAAACAAGCATCCTTAGTATACGAGATAGGAGGAGGCATAAATCCTTCTGCAGTGCAAGATGTTATAAATAGAGTAAGGTAATTTGAAATATTATTGAAATTAAATAAACTCAGTTAATGTAATGATAATTACGTTAACTGAGTTTTTTAATCTATGATATTATTATATGTTTATGTTAGAGTCTATGTCAGAAAATTCTACCATGAGTTTCTCGCTATTATTAGTAATATTTTGTGATATATGATTTTCCACATCTAAAGCGGCCCTATCAACTTCCTTTATAGGAAGAGTAAATATAAATTCACAACCTTTGTTTGGTTCACTTTTAAGGATAATGGAACCATCTAAAAGTTCTACTAGAGATTTTACCAAAGAGAGACCTATACCACTACCCTCTTCACTTTTAGATTTTTCATTTTTAACTTGAGTAAATCTTTCAAAGATGCTTCTTTGCTTATCTTTAGGAATTCCAATTCCAGTATCCTTTACTGAAACAGATATGGAGTGTTTTAAACATTTTAAAGTTACGTATATACATCCTCCTTTAGGGGTAAATTTAATAGCATTTGAAAGAAGATTTAATATAATTCTATCTAGTTTTTCAGAATCTAGTGGCATATAAACCTCTTCTTCGTTAGTATCAAATACTATGGAAATTCCTCTAGCAGATGCATATTCAAGTACAGACATAGTGATATCTTCTACTACTTCTACTATATTCTTAACTTCAAATTCTACATGATAAAACCCAGAATCAATTTTTGTCATATCAATTAGATTATTTATAAGCTTAAGTAGTCGAAATCCATTTTGACGTATATATATTAGTTTAACTTCATCATCTTTATTAGCAAAAGTAAGTTTGCCGTTATCTTTATATATATCTAAAAGTTGTAACCCAGATAGTATAACATTAAGCAAAGTACGTATTTCATGAGAAAAGTTAGCTAAAAATTCAGTTTTAATTTTATCACTTATCAGAAGTTCATCATATCTTTTTTTTGCAGCAATCATATTTTTTGCATTATTTGTTTTTTGGATTGTTTGAATAGCTAACATTATCATGCATACTAGCAAAATTAGAAGTAAAAGAAATACTATACCTAGAGATACGCCTTTATTTATCCAACTATCATTTATAAATACAACATTCTCGGGAAGAGAAGAACGAGATATATTATTTGTTGTTACTTCTGATGCATCAAATAACAAGGTACTACCAGGATCGTATATACTTGGGATATCATTTGGTTTTGTACCATTTAGTACACGAATAGCAGTTTCATAAATGATTTTGCTGTGATTTTTTGCATATAATATATGTCCACCGATAGCTCCATTTCCAACATAAGTTTCCTTAAAAGTATATAATTGACCATTAGAATAGTTTTTTATAATATGTGTTGTGTTCTTAGGTGAAATTATAATGTTGGAAGTATCTTTGAAATTACCAACAATTATTGAAGGTGTATTGCTAGGGTATTGAGATAATTTATAGCATAAATCATCAATATAATCGCTTTTTATAAAATTAAATCTTAACACATTAGTATAATAGGGAATAGTATCTCTTACTTGGTTTTCTATATACTTAGATTCTATAGTATTATCCAATAAAATATTTATTTCAGAAGTATTTGGATTTGTATGTAAAATCAAATCAACTAGGGTACGGACATTAACTGGTTCCATTACTCCAGTAAAATTATTAAATGGATAGGAAGACAGCTTGCTAACATCATTAATACCGCCATATACCACAGGTACATTTTTAAACATGGGAGTATTGTAATAATTTCCTACAAAATTTAAAGATTCATCATCAAGAGTAACAATTAAATCAAATTTAGTATTTTCATATTTTAATGACCAAAGGTCAGCTTGCTTATCTAAATAGGATTTGTCATCATTTGTTATAGATAGGAATTCTGTTCGTGTATGAATATTTAAGTCGCTTGAAGTTAGTGAAGTTTTGAGATTATCGAGGAGATAAGATTCCCAGAGTTCATTTTCACTTTGAGAAGATAAAATTAATACCTCTTTATACTTTAAAAGGGATTGATCAGTATCACTTGATGGCGTAGCAAAAACTGTGATAGAGTTAAAGGACATAACTATGCCTAAAGCTAAATTCACTAACACATATATAAATTTATTTCTTTGGCAGGAGAGTACATATTTATCATTCATACAAATCACCTAACATATCTATACTTGATTTTAAAATATATTTAATTGACTTGGAATAAAGTATTTGAGCAAGTATCCCAAGAAAGTATATATATCGACAGAATAATTATATCATGAAAATTAGATAGATAATAGAATATTTTTAACATTGTATTAATTATTAATACATTTATTATTATCTTAGAGAATATAATAAATACATTTCCATAAAATAATACTATTAAAATTGTGGTGGGAGTATATATGAGTAGTTATTATACTGTGAAATGTAGTAAATACGTTGATTACGATAAAATCTTAAAATTTAATTATGAAAATTTAAAACTTAATGGGAATACGAAATTAGATTATATTAATATTAAGTTAGAGGATGTAAGTTATAGTAATTGTGAATTTAAAAATATGAATTTTGAAAATAATTTCTTTTCAAATGTTATATTTATTAATTGTAAGTTCATAAATTGTAGATTTATTAGAGGAAAGATAAATTTAAGAAATTTTTTGGAGTTTAATAATTGTATTTTAGACAAAATATATATTAATAATTGTAATTTTTCATCTTTATATATAAAGGAATGTTCATTATATAAGGTTGATTTTAAAAATAGCTTTATGAAAGGTTGTAATTTTGTAAGAAATAGTTATGATGAGGTTAGATTTATAGATAATTGTAATTTAATGGACTGCATAATAAAAGATATGGAAGGAACCATGGATATAAAGTTTATTAATGAGAAATCTTATACTAAGCTTAATTATGGTTCTTATATAGGAAAATTCAACTATAAGGATATGAAAAAAAATAATACCTGTAGAAATAATAAAGAATCAAGTAATTGCATATGTAATTGTAATTATCTAAACATTAGTTTTAGTTACATGGATTTTGGTGAACAATATTTAAGAAATCATGTAGGCGGAAGATATGGTAGGTGTTTTTATCAAAGTAAGTTAGCTTTTCATAGGACGCTTAAAGGTAGAAAGAAATTTTATTCTTCTGTAGCCAATATAGTATGTGGTTATGGCGAAAAGCCTTATAGAAGCTTTATGTTATCTTTAATTATAATTTTGATATTTGCTTTATTATACATGATTACTGGTATAAACTGCTCCAGCGGAGTAATTGGAATTAGTGGATTAGCAGGTGATTTTTCTGTTAAAATGCTATTTAAAAATATAATTTATTGTATTCACTTTAGTTTAGTTACATTTTCTACAGTAGGATATGGTGATTTATTGCCATATAATATAATGGGGGTTATACTAAGCAGCGTAGAAATACTTATAGGAATTATAATGATAGGAATTTTGACATCTACTTTAGTTAGAAAGATGACAAGATAAGCAGATTTACAATTATTAAATAAGCATATACATAAAATATAAAGTAAGGTAAATTTTATGGGAGGTCACTTTTTAGCGTCCTCCCATGTTTTATTGTTATATAAAACCTTCTATATGTTTTGCTCTTTCAAAGGAATTTTCTATAATTTCATCTGGATATCCAATATATTTTAAAAGTTTTATTGCATTTTTTGTTTGAGATACTCCTTGTTTCAGTTTGTAGTCAAAGGAAAGTCCTTCGCTATTATTTACATCTTCACTGAAATAAAAGAAATCATAGTAATCTTTAAGAATATCAGCTAGTTCCCTATCATGGGTAGCAACTATAGAAATTGCTTTTTTAGAGTTAATATATTTTAGAATTTCAGCGGAAGAAGCAATTCTTTCTACAGGGTTTGTACCTCTAAAAATTTCATCTATGGCACAGAAAATAGGAAGAGGCTTTTCAGTAGCTTTTATAATTCTAAGGATGGATTCAGCCTCTGCCATGTAATAACTTTTTCCTGCATTTACATCATCGCTTGGACTAATTGAAGATACAACATTGAAAAAGCTAGCTTCGTAATTTTCAGCTAGTACAAAATTGAAACTTTGTGCAAATACTATGTTAATTCCTAGCATCCTTAAGAAAGTTGATTTTCCAGACATATTTGTACCAGTAAGAATGATACCATGTTTATTAATATTAATGGAATTTGCAACAGGATTCTTAACAAGGGGATGAATTCCTTCAGAAATATTTAACTTTAGTTCCTGATAAAATTTTGGTTTAGTATATGGTGTATCAAGTCCACTTTGGTAGCTTGCTACAGATGCTAAAGCTTCAATTTCTCCAATTATGTAATACAAGTCTAAGAGGTAATTCTTTTTCTCCTTAAGTTCACTACTAAGTTTATAGTAAGCGGCTTCTTCTAATAAAAGTGGTACAGAGATGAACTCAAAGAAACCTTCAAACATGGTGGTAAATCCAACAAGTCTAGTTCCCCTATCTATAGATTTTATATTGTTTAGGATATTGGTTATTTGCAATTTATAGTCCTTAAGTTCGGAAATATTAAGATTTTTCAACTTTTTTGCAGCAACAATTATTTTTCGTAGGTATAATAATCCTTTATCTTTAATATTTTTAGCTTCAGCCATATTTATAAATGCATTAACCCATAAAATTATAGCAAAACCAAACATATACTTAGGATTTTTGGTCATTATAGATATAAGTATTATTAATATAGGAAGAAATTTACCTAAGAAAGTATATAGGTAATATTTACTCTTATTAACTTTAAGATATGTTTCTAGCATTTCTATAAAACAGTCTTTATTATCGAATCCCATATTAAAAAAATGCATTTGAACCTGGCATTTTTTATCTTCATTATCCTTAAAGAAGCTAATTATATTATTTCTTCTGTTAAGTTCTTTTTCATCTATAATAATATTCCTTATCATAGAATATAAAGCAGATTCTCCTGCACTACTATAGGTTCTATCGAAATTTTCATAAACTCTATTCATATCTAAATCATTGAAACTTTGTTCATCTAGAAAATATTCAGTTTTAGGTCTGATATCAAATAACCGTCTAATAGACTTGAAGTTACGTACCCTTTCATTATCTCGTTTAGAGTCTTCTTTAATATAGTTAAGTTTGATTTTAGACAATATATCACTTCCAATACATGTTATTATTTAACATTATAACTCATTATTACATTTTAGTCTAACAAGTAGGGATGACCTACTATTTTTTTAGGAAGAATATGAGAGTTTATGATATAATATGAGGTATATTATAAATGTAGTAAAAGAAGATATATTAATTATATATTTTAGTGGAATAGACAGTGAATGGAGGTGACTTTATGGATATTAAACAGGCTTTAAGTAAATTCAAAGAGGATAAGAAGAATAGATTTTTTATAATCAATGGCAAAGAAGGTATAGGGAAAACTAGAGCAGCTTTATCAAGAGCTATATTTTTACAAGATAATTATTGCATTAGAGAAAATGAAAATATATTGTTTATATCTAATGAGGTTTTAGGGGATACTTTAGAAGAGGCAAAACTAGATGTAAATAGAAATAATACGTTCTTTACATATTTAAATAATAATGTTGAGATCTGCAGTAAAAAACAATTAATAAATAAATGTTTCCAGTATATAACATCAAGCAACCCGTTGAAAGGTAAAAGGTTTTGCAATAAGGATGTGACAAAGGCTTTCATTTTAGAAGGAATTGGAGAATTGCGACAGAAGGAAAGAAGAATAAATAAAGTTATATTAACAAAAAATATAGATTTTTTATTCGATGAAATTTTCTATATAAAACATTTGAATATAAGCTCCGTTGAAGAATATCAAAATTTAAATAGGAAAAAAAGAGGGTTTTCATTACGGAAGAATTCTAATAGTAGAGAAGCTATTTATAAATTATATTTATGGTATTGTAACTACATGGATGAAAATGGACTAATTGATTATATAGATGAGTTTAAAATTGTTTATGATAATATAGATAAGCTTAAAGATTTAAAGTATGCACATATAATAATAGATAATGTAGAACAGTTAACCATTGAAGAAGTAAAATTTATTCGTGGACTTTTAAAAGATTTTACTTATAGTAACTTTATTTTGGTGAAAAATATTAATCCTATTGACACACCAAAACCTTGGCTCCAATACTTTAAACGAAATAAGGATGTTACTATTTTTGATAGTAATAAATATAAGATTATTAATTGCAGTAAAGTATCAAAGAAAAAAGTGACTAAAAAAGTTATAGAACAAACTATCGAAGAACAAATTAATAAAGAGTTGAAGGAAGATAAAATGGTTAAAAACAATGAATATATTGAAACCTATAAATATGTAGATTTAAAACATAATATATCTCATGATTTTGCCATAGATACTAGTAGTTATAATGAAGTTATTTTAAACCATAACACTACTAGTGAGATAATCGGAGATAAGGAAATAAATAAAGTTCCAGTGTACAATGAGATTGCTGCGGGGCAACCTATTTCTATTAATGATGAAATAGAAGGTCAATTTAATGTTCCTATATATTGGCTTAAAGGTGTACAACAACCTTTTATATTAAAGGTTAAAGGGGATAGTATGATTAATGCTAATATTGAAGATGGAGATTATATAGTTATAAATAAGCAAACTATGGCAAATCATAATGAGATAGTTGCTGTAAGTATAGATGGAGAAGCTACCCTTAAGAGGCTATGGTTAAAAGGAAATAAGGCAGTATTAATGCCAGAAAATGATAAATACTATCCTATAGAGATTAAAGAGGATAATGCTTATATTATTGGGAAGGCTGTAGGGTTAATTAAGTCTACTAGCTAACACCTATGTAAGTCTTAAAATAGTAACAAATTTTTTATAAATACAGGTAGAGTAAATAATTTATTTAAGTTTACTCTACCTTTTTATTTTATAGTCTCAATAATACTTATAAAATAAAGATCAACAGAATGTTTATAAAGCCACCTATAGCTATAGAAATCCAATTTAAGAAAAGATGGAAATTTATATTATTAAGGGTATTAAAAATGTTATCTTTTGTAAAAGCTTTATTGTCCATATATTTAGAATATATTTCATTTAAAATATAATAGGACATACCTAAAGATTTACTGTTTATAGCTGATGTAATAGACATTAATAACATGATTAAGCCTTCTACAAATATAATATCTTTTAAAAAAAAGTTAGTTAGTGGTGTAAATATCCCTGATATAGCTAAAGTTAGAATACTCCACAACACACCACAGATAAATAGCTTTAAAGTGATTTTTACTGATGCATTTTTCATGAAATTCACCTCGCTTGAAAATGAATTCTTATTGAATTATAAGAGTTTAATATAATATATGATTAAAAAGCCATTTAGGTAATGCAAATAAGAAAAATGTAAACCGTAGAAACTTACTAAGCCATGGTGTATAATTATCTGTGAAGTTTGGTTTAATCTGATTATGAGAGGGAGAGATTTTATGTTAAGTAGAGTGAGATTAAATTTAGAAGCAGTAGAAGCAATGCTTTATTATTGGCAAGCAGCATCTGAAAAGGATAACATTGCAGAATCATTTTTCTATGATGTAGCAAAAATGCCAGGATTAACTGTTGCTTATGATGATGAATTTAATGGAGAATCTGTAAGACGTGCTTTAAGCGCTATAAAAAATAGAGAGCCTTTTGATGGGACTAAAAAAGAAAAGAAGTTCTGGAATAACAATATGTGGATGATGGAAGACTTAGAATTTACACATGCAATGGCAGCACCACTAAAAGTATTAAATTTAGATTCATTAGCAAGTGAATTTCAGAAGGTAGAAAATAAACATAATTATGATGAAGTAGAAGTTATTTTCTCACCATTACATTCTGATGAATATATAATCTCAGGAAATAAGTTAGTTATAAATTTCTTTAGAATAAAGATTGATTTAATGGATGGTAAAGCAACTATTGGAGATATAGAAATAATAGAGTATATTAAAGAAAAGATTAAGGAAGTAATACAATAGTGAGGATACTGTAAAATTAATTAAAGAAAGGGTATTGTAAGATGACCTAAATTAGTCATAAACAATGCTCTTTTTTAACTATATTTTTACATAATGCATGTCTCATACTTTTAATAATCTTTTAGCTGTAGTATTATAGTTATAGGATATATGAAGAAATATCTAAAAACTAAGTAGTGTGGTGTAATGAAGTATGGACAAAACTAATTTTAGTATAGGATTTTTTGATTCAGGGGTTGGAGGTATTAGTGTCCTAAAGGAAGCAGTGAAGCTACTACCTAAAGAAAACTACATATATATAGGAGATTCTTTAAATGCACCCTATGGAGTGAAAACTCCAGAGGAAGTTAGAAAGTTAACCTTTAATATGGTAGATAAGCTTATTTCTATGAATGTGAAAGCTATAGTAGTGGCATGTAATACTGCTACTAGTATTGCAATCGATGAATTAAGAAGGATTTATAAAGAAATCCCCATAATTGGAATAGAGCCAGCTTTAAAGCCGGCAGTAGAGAATTATGGTAACGGAATAATAGTAATAATGGCTACACCAATGACTTTATCTGAGAATAAATTTAGTAAACTAAGAGAAAGATATAATAAGGCTTCTGACATTATTTCAATGCCATGTGATGGTCTGGTGGAAATTATTGAAGGTGGAAATATTAAGGGTGAAGTTGTAGAGGGGTATTTAAGAAATAGGTTTAAAGATGTACCTAAAGAGAGAGTGTCCTCTGTGGTTCTTGGATGTACTCATTATCCATTTATTAAAGAAGCATTAGTGAATGTTATAAATGATGATGTTGCTATTATAGATGGTAGTTTAGGAACAGTAAAACAATTGAAGCGTAAGTTAGATCAAAAAGGTTTATTAAATACTAATAATGAACAAGGTACTGTTAAAATATATAATTCTAAAGATGATAAAAATTTAATAGAATTGTCATATAAGTTGCTTGATGCAGATAAAAACAGCAAATAACTCTGTTTATCATCAGTATAATAAATTACATAAAAATAATTAAAGAATAAATAATATAAAGAAAGAAAAGAGGAAGATGTATGAATCCAATAGTAACTTTTGAAATGGAAAACGGAAAAATAATGAAGGCGGAATTATATCCTGAAATAGCTCCCAATACAGTAAAAAACTTCATAGACTTAGCTTATAAGGGATTTTATGATGAATTAATTTTCCATAGAGTAATACCAGGTTTTATGATTCAGGGCGGTTGTCCAGAAAAATCAGGAATGGGCGGACCAGGATATTCAATTAAAGGAGAATTTAGTGGAAATGGATTTAAAAATGATTTAAAACATACTAAGGGTGTTTTATCAATGGCTAGAGCTCAACATCCAGATTCAGCGGGTTCTCAATTTTTTATAATGGTTGCAGATGCACCACACCTAGATGGAAGCTATGCTGCCTTTGGTAAATTAATAGACGGTCAAGATGTAGCAGATGAAATAGTAAGCTCTCAAACAGATAGAAGAGATAGACCATATGAAGATCAAGTTATAAAATCTGTAACTGTAGAAACTTTTGATGTAAACTACGGAGAACCAGAAAAATTATAATGGAAGGTATTTAATATGAATATACTTAAAGATAGATTAATCATAGCTTATGGGCTTAATGATGAAGAGATAGATAAACTAAATATAAAATTCAAAGATATATGTATAAAACCATGTGTATCAATAAATGAAAATATGGGAGAATATACTTTAGAGCATATATTAAAAGAAGAGAGCTTATCAGATAGTGATACTAAACTACCTGAAGAAAAAGTTATTATATTTAATGGATTTTTAGGTGTTTATCTTCAACAAGCTGTTAAAAAGGTTAGAGAAGTTTTAGGTGCAAAACCAATATTAGCGTCTACTACACCCAATTCTGTTAAAATGACTCTTCATGAATTGATAGATCATTTAGTAAAAGAGAGACAATATTATCAAAAATAATTTTTAAGTCTAATAATTTAGAAATCCTCTAGGACTAGAGGATTTCTATTTAGATTAAGGAGATACAGGGAGGATAATTAAGAATGAGTACTGTTGGAGAAAGAATTAAACAAGGAAGAAATGCTAAGGGAATGACTCAAAAGCAACTTGCTAAGAAGCTTGGAGTATCAGAAAACTATATAAATGATGTTGAGAATGGAAGAAAAGTTGTAGAAGAAAAGTTTATAGAAAGAGTAGGTAAGGTTTTAGGTGGAGATCTTGCAGAAATGACTACGCTGTTTGATAATATAGCTTATGAAGAAAGAAAATCTTCAGAAAGTAATTTAAAGACACATAATGTAGCGAAGGGTAATAAAGTAAAAGAAACTATAAATGAAGTATGGAATGATGCATTTAGTTCTGTTCTTAAGTCTGTAGGAATTTATAGCTATGATTTAAACAAGCCTATAGGAAAAAAAGAGTTACCTGTTATATCAAATAAAATAGAAGGATATGCTCAGGATAAGGTGCTATATATTAAAATTGAAAACGATGATTTATTAGGATTTAGAATTTGTCAAGGAGATTTAGCATTTGCTAACCTAACTTCTGAAATAGAAAATAATAAGATATATCTCATGGATGTAAATGGAGAAAGAGTGATAAGACAGTTAAAGAAGCTAGATAGTAATAAAGTTTTAATAATAAGTAATAAAAATATGGTTCGTACAGAAACAGCTCATCCTAAAGAGGTAAAGGTTATTGCAAAGTTAAATAGATTAGAAGTTCAACTATAATCTATTTAATAACATTTTTAATATACATTCATACTATAACTATATAAGAATTTGGAGGTATGGGTGTGCAAAAGGCTGATGGATTATTAAATTTACTTATAAATGTACCAGAGAGTATAAGAAATGAGATTATATATGGATATGGAATTGGAGATGTTGAAGAAACTAACATTGAATTAATTATACTTTATAGTGGGACTCCAGAGGTAATGGAAGAGAAAATAAATGCTATTGGAGGTACCTTTGAAGATTTAGATTTCGGTTATGGAATTATAACTATACCAAGAGGCGATGTTGAAAAGCTAGTAGGAATAAGAGAAATCAACTATATAGAGTTACCTAAAAATTTATATTTATCCTTTGAACCTAGTAATAGAGCTTCATGTATAACAGAAGTAAATACTAACTATGGATTAGAGGGAGAAGGGGTACTTATAGGATTCATAGATTCTGGAATAGATTATGTAAATCAATCATTTAGACTTGACAATGGAGATACAAGGATTGATTTTATTTATGATTTATATGAAAATAGAAGGATTTATACAAGAGAAGAGATAAATGCAGCTTTAAGAAGTCCAGACCCATACTCATTAGTACCTCACGTTGATAGAGCAGGTCATGGTACTCATGTGGCTGGTATAGCATGTGCTGGAGGGAATATACCAAGGAGATTTTATGGGGTAGCTCCTAGAAGTTCTATAGCCATGGTTAAAATGACAAGAGAGATAGGAGGACAGGGAGCAAAAAGTACCCAGTTAATGAGAGGGATTAAATTCTTAATTGATAAAGCTTATGAATTAAATAAGCCCCTGGTTATAAACATAAGTTTTAGCACGAATGATGGAGCACATACTGGAAATAGTTTGTTAGAGCAATATATAGGTATAGTTTCTACAGTGCAAAGAGTTAACATAGTTGTAGCAGCAGGAAATGAAGGGGATAGAGCACACCATGTTGGTGGCGAACTGGTTGGAGAACAAGAAATACGATTTAATGTTGGAATAGATGAGAGAATATTAATAATACAATTATTTAAATCATTTTTAAAGGATATTAACTTAAATCTTATATCACCAAGTGGAACTAGTAGTGGTGAATTAAGATTAACTAATGCATTAAATCAAGGAAGAATAGGTAATACTGAGTATTTTGTATTCAATACAGGGCCAACACCTTTTAGTATAGATGGCGAAATAATAATTGTACTTTCAGGGGTAGGAGAAGAAACCATAGCTAGTGGAATATGGACTATGAACATGACTACTAATGAAAATGTTCTAGGAAGCTATGATATGTGGTTACCTATTGCAGAAGGATTAAATATTGCTACAAGGTTCTTAGGACCTAGTACTGCTAATACATTAGGTATACCGGGAACTGTACCAGATGTAATAACCGTTGGTAGTTATAATTTTATAAACTCTACTATATCACCATTCTCTGGAAGAGGAAATGCTGAATTAAACCCTGTAAAACCTGATTTAGTGGCACCTGGAGAAAATATAGAATCATCTACTCCGGGAGGTGGATTTGAGCCACGGTCAGGAACATCAATGGCTACACCTCAGGTGGCAGGGGCATGTGGACTTTTAATGGAATTTGGAATTATAGAAGGAAATGATCCTTATTTGTATGGAGAAAGAGTAAAATACTTTTTATTAAAAGGAGCCAATAGAAGTAGAGTAGATGTACAGTATCCTAATAATAGTTGGGGATATGGTACTTTATGTCTTGCAGGAGCTCTTAGGGTATGGAATAATGAAGTAGCTTCAAGGTAGGAATAAATTACAATTTTACTATAAAGAATATGTAACTTTTCTATGATAGTCATCATAATATATATATTGAAGTATTATTTTAAGGAGAAATTTATGGCAGACATAGGTAGGTTGCAGGTTCAAGTGTATAGAGTAAATACAGCTATACCAATAAGTAATGCCAATATTACGGTATCAAGAACAGATGGAGAAACTAGAGAGCAAGTTACTACCCTAACTACTAATCCAGAGGGACAAACGGAGACTATAGAATTAGAAACTCCAGAAATAGAAAGGTCATTAAATCCAGATAATACCCTTATACCTTATGCCCTTTATGATATAGATGTAACGGCAGAAGGCTTTGATGAAATAAATATAAGAGGATGCCAAGTGTTGCCGCGACAAACAGCGTTACAGATATGTAATCTGATTCCAACAAGTCTTAATAGAGAGATCACAGAGGATGAAGATGTACAGGTAGTCAGGGTTATAGAGATTCCACCTAATGTTCAATTTGGTGATTTTCCACCTAAGATACCTGAGGACCCTAATAAAGCTTTGCCACCTCCACCAAGTGGTTTTGTAGTTTTGCCAGAGCCAGTTGTACCAGAGTTTATAATCGTACATGCAGGGGCACCAACTAATACAGCAGCACCAAATTATACTGTTCCATATACAGACTATATAAAAAATGTAGCAAGCTGTGAAATTTATGCAACTTGGCCAGAGGCAACTATAAGAGCTAATGTATACTGTATCATTTCATTTACTTTAAATAGAATATACACAGAATGGTATAGAAGTAAGGGGTTTAATTTTGACGTAACAAATTCTACAGCCTATGATCAAGCTTTTGTTTACGGAAGAAACATATTTGATAACATAAGTAGGATAGTAGATGATTTATTTGCTACCTATGTAAAGAGGTCTGGAGCTAAACAACCTTTACTTACACAATACTGTGATGGTAGAAATGTTCAGTGCCCAGGATGGCTTACTCAATGGGGCAGTAAGGATTTAGGGGCTCAAGGATGGATTCCATATGATATATTAAGAAATTTCTATGGAAGTGATATAGTTCTTGAAAGAGCTGAAAAGGTTTCTGGAAGTCCAAGGTCATATCCAGGTTTTACTTTACGACAGGGAGCCAGTGGAGAGCCAGTTAGAACCACTCAAACCTTTTTAAATAGAATAGCACAAAATTATCCTCTAATACCTAAAGTGGCTATTGATGGAAAGTATGGTTCTACAACTGCCAATCAAGTAAAAGTATTTCAACAGGTATTTGGTCTTCCGCAGACAGGTGAAGTAGATTATGCTACATGGTATAAGATTTCGGCTATATATACAGGAGTAACTAAAATCGCAGAATTAAGAAGTGTTCATGAGGAAGAAATTGAATATTCATACTTTGTTCCACATTGGCCATATAAAGATGCACCGGATTTACCTAGAATTAAATATCCTAAAAATTGAGTATATAATCTATTAATGAACTTCGAAGTTATCTCGGAGTTCATTTTTGCGTATAAAAACAACATGCAGAAAATATTTTAATAAAATATTCAAGTAAATAATTATAGAGTATAAAATGAGGTATAATTATTGATAAGAAGAAAAATACAAGGAGTTACGGATATGGATAATATAAAGGTATTATTAGTTGATGATGAAGAAAATATTAGAAACCTTTTGGAAGCTTACTTAAAAAAGGAAGGATTTAAAACATTACATAGCTCTAATGGTAAAGAAGCTATTGAGATTATAGAGAATGAATCAGTAAATTTAGTGGTACTAGATATAATGATGCCTGTTTTGGATGGATTTGAGACATTAAAGGTTATAAGAAATAGATGGAATATACCAGTAATAATGCTTAGTGCAAAGGAAGAGGAAGAAGATAAGCTTTTAGCATTGGGATTTGGTGCAGATAATTATGAAACAAAGCCCTTTAGTCCAAAGGTTTTAGTAGCTAAAATTAAAGCATTAATAAAGAGGAGCTATGGAAGTAGTATAGATAAAAGTACGGGAATTGTGATAGGCAATCTTTATATAGATGAAGAAGGTCATAGAGTTATGGTAAGTGATGAAGAAATTAATCTTTCACCAACAGAATTTTCTTTGCTTATATATTTCCTGAAAAACAAAAATATAGTTCTTACTAGAGAGCAAATTCTTACAAAAATATGGGGTTATGATTTTGAAGGAGATATACGTGTGGTTGATACTACGATTAAGAGACTTAGAGAGAAGCTAAAGCACATGAATAAAGTGATAGTAACAGTAAGAGGCTTTGGCTATAAGATAGAGGTTTAGTATGAATAAAATAATTAACTATTATAAAAAGATAAAGGGAAATATAGAAAGAAGCATTACATTGAAAATGTTTGTTGTAACTACTGTGGTGTTTATAGCATTTTTGACTATTACTCTTTTAAGTCAGAGAATATTGTTTGAAAAGATATATAATGATAAAAAGGAAAATGATATTAAAAGCAATGTGATAAAGTTTAGGGATACTCTAAGTAATCCAAAGGATGAAAGGGAAATAATAGAGAGTATTAAGAAGTTTGAGAATAATTATAACACATCTATAGGAGTGGTAAACACAGAAAATAATATTATAGTGACCTTTAAAACTGACTCAGAAACTATAGATAGTAAAAATACAGAAATTTTTAATTATGTTATTAAAACTATAAAGACAGATCCGGAACTATTAAACGAGATGATTAATAAAAAACAGGTAACTATTTCATTTAAGAACAGCGAGAACACTAAATATTTAGCTTCTGCACTTCTACATGAGAATAATATAATAGTAGGATTTACATCTTTACAATATGTAAAAGAAGCCATGGGGGTTATAGGGATATTTTATAAGTATTTTTACTTAGGGGCTATAGTAGTAATAGTTATATTAGCATTAATTTATTCGAAGTTTATTACAAAGCCATTAAGAGAAATAAATAAAGTGGCTGTAAGAATGAGTAATTTGGATTTTAGTCAGAGATGCACTATGGTATATGAAGATGAAATTGGAAACCTTGGGGAAACATTAAATTTTTTAGGACAAAACTTGGATAATTCTTTAAATTCATTAAAAGAAGTTAATAGAAAACTACAAAATGATATCCACAGAGAAAGAGAAATTGAGATTATGAGAAAAGAATTTATAGCAGATGTATCTCATGAATTAAAAACCCCTATTACTTTAATAAAAGGATATGCAGAAGGTATTAAGGATGGCGTATTTTTAGAAGACAATATGAATTCATCATTAAATGTAATTATAGAAGAATCTGATAAGATGAGTAATTTAGTTAGAGATATGCTTCAAATATCATCTTTGGAAAGTGGAAAGGTAATCCTTAATAAAGAATTATTTTTTATTGATAATTTAGTGAAAAATGTTGTAAAGAAATTACATCATAGTATCGATAATAAGAATGTAAAAATAGATTTGAATCTATATGAGAAACAAATTTATGGGGATGCATTTAAGATAGAACAAGTAATAACCAATTTTCTTACGAATGCAATAAGGCATACTCCCTGTGAGGGAAGTATATTTGTTAAAATGTACCCACGGGGGAATATGACTAAGTTATCTTTTGAAAATACAGGTGAGCTTATTAATAAGGAAGAAATTGATAAGATATGGGATAAATTTTATAAGATAGATAAGTCAAGAAATAGGAAAGATAGTGGTACAGGACTTGGACTATCAATTGTTAAAAATATAGTAGATTTGCACCAAGGTAAATGTGGAGTTGAAAATACCAAAAGAGGTGTAAGATTCTATTTTGAATTGCCAAATCAGTGCTAATATACTATAGCCATAGAAAAGAGGGGTATTAATTATGAAGGGCACAGTTGTATCAATATGGCTAAATACTTGTAGAAAACTTTATAATGATTCACAAGTAAATGAAGCTATGAACCATGCTGGATGGGAGACAAATAAGATATTTTCTCCACTAGAAGAAGTAGACGACAAAGTAATAGCTAAGTTTATTTCAAAGCTATCAGAAGCTAGAGGTTTAACTAAAGAGAAATTATGGAATGATATAGGAAAAGACAATATACAATCCTTTGTTAATGTATATCCAGTATACTTTAAAAAGAGAAGTGCATATGAATTTTTAAAATCACTAAATGATATACATATAGCAATAACTAAGAAAATTTCAGGCGCTAAGCCTCCAGCAGTAGATATTGTTCAGACATCTAAAAGAAAAGCGGTGATGACTTATTCATCTAAAAGAAAGATGTTTGATTATTTCTTAGGTATGCTTGAAGGAACTTTTGAATATTTTAATGAACAATTAGAGTATGAAATTTTAGAAAAGTCTGGAGATGTGATGAAAGTGGAAGTGACTTTTGAAAAAGAAATAAATAGCAAAAAAAGTTATGGATTTAATAAAATCTTATCACTTGGATTTGTAAAATCATTATCAGTTAAGGCATCCATATTTACTTTTATATTAACTCTTATTGGATCAACATTAATACTTGGAATTAAAAGTATAGTTCCAGCTTTAGAAATTACAGCTGTAGCTACAGTAGTAACCTTTATAGGTACATATTTATTATTAAGACCTGTTAAAGCTATCGCTGGATTAAAAGAAGATAAGGAAAGGTCATATGATGTTATTAGCACCAAGGATGAGCTTGAAGGATTATATGAAGTTATAAAATCAGGAACTAATATATCTTCAATGGATATGACAGAGTTTGATGCTAATGTTAGTGAGATGGTAGAATATCTTAATAAGGTTAAAGCTATTTCAAATGTAATGGAAGGCTCATCTAAAGAAATATCTACAGTAGTAGAACAAATGTCAGAAACTAGTGTGGACCAAGCCAACAATACAGAAAGAGTAGCATCAGGATTGAATGATAATATTAGAGCTTTAAATAACTTAGTAAACAGTGAAAATGAAAATAAATTAGCTATGGAAGATACTATAACGAAAATTACTGCTGGGTTTGATGAGATAAAGACTGTAAGTAATAATATTCAAAAAACATTAGACAAGTTCCAAGAAGTAAAAGAAACTGGAATAAAGTTAAACAATAAAGCTAGTGATATTACTAATATAGTATCAATAGTAGCTCAAATTTCCGACATGACAAATCTTTTAGCATTAAATGCTTCTATAGAAGCAGCTAGAGCTGGAGAACATGGTAGAGGTTTTGCTGTTGTTGCAGAAGAGGTAAGAAAGCTTGCAGAACAAACTAAAGATGCTGTTGAAGAAATTAATTTAAATCTTAAAGAATTTGCAGAGGATATTAAATATACTGTAGATAGCATAGATGAACAGTATGTAGCCCTTGAAAAACAAACTGATGGATTAGAAAGAATTAGAGATATAAGTGCGGGTACGACTACTGCTGTTGATAAAGTATCAGAATCAATGATTACTACAATCAATGATTTAGGTAGAGAAGTTAAAGCTATAGAAGGAATGTATGACAATGTGGAATCATTAGCAGCTATTGCAGAAGAAAATTCTGCATCATCTCAAGAAGTTAGTGCCAGTGTAAATACCTATACTGATGAAATGATTAAACTTACAGAAGCTATAGGTGAGGTTCAAAGAATTACAGAATATTTTAGAAGTACACTAGATGTATAATTAATGTTAAAAGCATTCTTAAGGTAAAGTTCATGAGATTTTACCTAAGAATGCTTTTTATTTGTTTAGTTTTATTACGGTTAAAGAGCTTTATAATATTAGAGTTTTAAATCCCTTGCAGATTGAAATCTGGGACATAAACTGTTGAGTTAGATCCACATTCTTGGATAAAGGCATTTTTAAAGCCTAAATCTATACAGTAATCTATTAAAGAGTCATAATGACTAGGGTTAAGAGGTTTATTAATTTCATCATATTCTGCTGCTTTAAACATAGGTGTATACTGATTCATTAGGCTTAAGTATATTGAATCTCCAAAGGTTTTATATATGTAATCTACTATTTTTTTTGAATCGAATAAAAGTCCAGGGAGCATTAGATGTCTTATAATAACACCTCTAATTAAAATTTCTTCATCATTAAATATTGGAATACCTACTTGATCCGCCATTTCCTCAATAACCTTTGACGCTATGGTGAAATAGTTAGGAGCAGAAGAATACTTTATTGCATATTTATCATTAAAATACTTTAAATCAGGAATATATACGTCTATGTATCCTTTAAGAGCTTTAATGCTCTCTACGTTTTCATAGCCATTGGAATTATAAACTACAGGGATATTAAGTCCATTTTCTTTAGCTTTATCCAAAGCAATTATTATTTGAGGTATATAGTGAGTAGGGTTAACTAAGTTTATATTATGGTATCCTTTAGCTTGTTGCTCTAAAAATATTTCACTTAATCTTTCTATAGAAACTTCCTTACCTATGTCAGACTGACTAATATCATGATTTTGGCAAAATACACATCTAAGGTTACAATTTGAAAAGAAAACTGTACCAGAACCATTAGTGCCAGACACACAGGGCTCTTCCCACATATGACCATAGGCCTTAGCAACTTTTACTTTAGCTCCACTTTTACAAAAGCCTACCTTTGCAGAGTTTCGATTTATACCGCAATTACGAGGGCATATATTACAATTATTGAGAGCAGTCAAATCTTTCATAATTAATTATCTCCTTACATAGTAAACATAGCAAATACTATATTTATATTTGAAAGTAAATAAACACTACTAACATAGTAGTGTTAATCTTATATAACATCAGTATAATTAAAGAGGAGCAAAAAGTGAAGTAGCCTATATAAGTTTTAATTATTTTTTTACCTTATTCATTTTAAAGTAGAACCCAATGCATTGAGCTATAAATACTAAGCTAACTATTCCGAAACCGGGATATAAGAAAGTTATAAGCTGTTTAAAGCCTATTTGAGATATAGGAAGGGCTATTAAAAGAATGAGTATAACACCTCTCTTATAAGGGATGTTGTATTTATTTTCAAGGGTCTTACCAACACTATATATATCTGAAACTTCTGTAGAAAACATCTCACACCAAATAATACATAAAAGAAGAATTTGCATTAAAGAGATAAACTTACTAGCTACAAAGAGTAGTGGAATTTCATATTTAAAGATTTCAGGTATATTTGCCATTAACATTGAATTAATTAAGAAAGCAAGTAGAGTAAGGACAAGAGCCCCAATGGTTAATCCAGAAATAATAAGGCGTTTATTTTTGATTTCTTTACTAATGGGAACAAGAACTCCACTACAGGATAACATGTTAAATCCTGCATAGAGAAGTGATGATATAATCCACTGTTTATCTATAATAAGGTTTTTGTATACTGGTACTTGTTTCATATAGTCCATAGATATAGTATCCTTTGAAAAGAGAAGATAAAGGACAAATATAGTAATAATTATAGTAGTAAGGCTAGGTACTATTATGGAATTAATAGCTATTAGGCCCTTAGTGTCATTTAATAAGGTAATAAGTGCAATTCCAGCCATTACAAACACTCCAACAAGTCTTGGAATTCCAAAGTGTTGATAAAGTAAAGCACCACTACCTGCAAGAATTATAGCAGCTCCTGAGATTAAAAAGAAGCTAGTAAGATAATCTGTTATTTTTCCAAAGAAACCAGGGCTTACAAGGGTTATAAAATCAGTATAAGAATTTAAGTCATATTTTAAACTTATAGACACTATAATGGAACTTATTATTATGTAAAATACTGCACAGAGTAGAAGTCCATAAAAACTTGAAAACCCATAGGTAGAAAAAAATTGAGTTATTTCTTGACCAGAAGCAAGGCCTGCTCCTACAATGGTGCCAATAAAAACAGTGGCAGCTTGAAAAATTAATTTAAGATTCTTCAAAGTTATCCCCCCAAATTATGATAGCTTGTATATTTATATTGAAGTCCACACAAGAATATGTGGAAAACTATTAATATGTGGAAAACTTTTTAAAGTATTGTTAGTAAATTTTCATTTAGGTATCTGAAAATAAATAATAAGTCAAAGATGAGAAGTATAACACAAAATAGACAAGCATTCTGAGTTGTTTATTTTTTGAAGATGTCTTAGTGGATTTTGAAAGATAAAAGAGTTAAACTATAATTGAATATAGAAGATTACTATATGGATATATTTAAAATAGATAACAGAAGAATAGGATAGGAAGATTAGAAATGAGAAAAGATTTTAATGGAAAGAGATATCATAATTTAAATTATTTTTTAAGAAAAAAGTTTAATGGACAAAAAACTTTTAAAATATCATTAGATGGTGGATTTACATGTCCTAATAGAGATGGAAAATTATCAAAAGGTGGGTGTATATTCTGCTCTGAGAGTGGCTCAGGAGATTTTGCTGGAGATAGGTTATCATCTATAACTGAGCAGTTTGTTGATATAAAGGAAATGATGAATAAAAAGTGGAAAGATGGTAAGTATATAGCTTATTTTCAGGCTTATACAAATACCTATGCGCCTGTAGAAGTATTAAAGAAAAAATATGATGAAGCATTAACACAAGAGGATGTGGTTGGACTTGCCATTGCTACAAGACCAGATTGTTTAGAAGAAGATGTGTTAGAATTATTAGAAGACTATTCAAAAAGGGTATATACTTGGGTAGAACTTGGACTTCAAACTAGCAATGATACTACAGCTACCCTTATAAATAGAGGCTATAAGTTAGAAATATTTAAAAAAGCAGTGGAGGAACTACATAAAAGGAAAATAGATGTGGTGGCACATATAATCTTTGGACTTCCAGGAGAAAGTAAAGAGGATATGTTAAAAACCGTTAAGTATATTTCTAAGCTTCCCATAAAAGGAGTTAAGATTCACCTTCTTCATGTAATGAAAAATACAAGGCTAGAAAAGCTGTTAGATGAAGGCAAGATTACATTACTAGAAATGGATGAATATATTGAACTTGTAACTAAGGCTATAACAATGTTACCACAGGATATAGTAATTCATAGACTTACAGGAGATGCTCCAAGAAATTTATTAGTAGGTCCTATGTGGAGTTTGAAAAAGTGGGAAGTCTTAAACGCCATAGATAATAAGTTAGTCACTGAAGACCTATATCAAGGAAAATATTATAAAGAAGATTGATTTAATTAAATGTATAATCAGGGGGGAATAGTACATGAATATTGATGTAGTTATATCTGCACAACATATTAAGCCAGAAAAATTTAAAGATAGGATAGTGGTTGTTATTGATGTCTTAAGAGCAACTTCAGTAATGGTTACAGCATTAAATAATGGTTGTGATAAAATAATTCCTGTAAAAGAGATAGAAGAAGCTATAGATATTGCAAGTAAAGATAAAAATAAATATCTTTTAGGAGGAGAAAGAGGGGGAATAAAAATAGATAAATTTGATTTCTCCAATTCACCTTTAGACTACATTGAGGATATAGTAAAAGGTAAGAGTCTTATAATGACTACCACAAATGGGACTAGAGCTATTAAAAATAGTGAGGAAGCAGAGAAGATATTTATAGGTGCTTTAATAAATGGAAGAGTAGTAGCAGAAAAATTAGCTAAGTTAAATAAGGATGTAACCTTTGTAAATGCAGGAACCGATGGAGAGTTCTCTATGGATGACTTTATAACAAGTGGGTATATAATCAACTGTTTAAGAGATATAATGAAAAACCATTGCACCTTAACAGATATAGCAAAAACTTCAGAATATGTATATATAAATAATCCTAGTATAATAAGTTTTGTAAAAGATGCACTTCATTATAAAAGGATGAAGGATCTCAGGTATAATGAAGATTTAAGATATTGCCTTTCAAAGGATTTAATAAATATAGTTCCAGAATACAAGGATGGAGAAATAAAGATATATTAATGAACAGATTTCTAAGCTTCAGAGGGAGTTTTACTCCTACTGAGGCTTAGAAATCTATTTTAAGAACTGCTGCTTTTAGTAGTTCTTTTTCTTTTAGCTAAAGTTAAAAATATAACTTCATATACTACAGTATATAAGGTAAAGAGAGCTATGAAAATAATTTGCTCAATACCATTCATTTTAGAGGTAGCAAACAATATTATTATAGGGAAACAAAAAACAATCTGAACAAATCTTAGAATGGATAAGCCTTTCATAACATCACCTTTTACCAAATATTACTATATTATTATTGTTACACTTTTAGAACTAACATTCAATAAAAACTGTACAACAAATTTATATCTCATTATCCTTATAATTTAAGAAAATCAAAGAATAAAATTACAATATGTAAAAATAAGTGAAATCATAAGTGATATGCATAAGTATACCTAGTAGTAAATAACTAAAATTTTATTGAATTTATATAAAATAATGTACTCATGTAAGGATAAAATGAATAAAATATATAAAGGGGGAATATTTATGGAATTCTTTAGTTATATTACAGAGAATGCATTGATACTAATACCAGTGCTATATATAATTGGTATGATTTTAAAAGGAATAGAGAAGATAAATGATAAATATATACCAGTAATTTTGCTTCCTGTAGGCATACTGTTATCTATGGGAGTTATGCACAGTTTTAGTGCTGATGCAATAATTCAGGGTGTTTTAGTTACTGGGGCTAGTGTATATGCTAACCAACTAGTAAAACAAAGTCAAAAGAAAGAGTAAAGAAGATTTAAATATAAGAGCTATATAATTTATAAATCAAATAAGATTATAAATTATATAGCTCTTTATAAATAATTAAACCACTTGGAAGATATAAAATTTTAAGTAGTATGATTCATCACTATTCCAAAGAATTGGATGATCAGGAGCTTGAGTTCTAAATTCTACTTGTCTTAGGGTAACCCTTGCATCTTTAGCTGCACTGGCAATGGTATCTCTAAACAGTTCAGGATTCATAAAGTGAGAACATGAACATGTTATAAAATAACCACCTTTATTAACTAATTTCATTCCTCGAAGGTTTATTTCTTTATATCCTCTTGTAGCACTTTTTATAGTAGAACGAGATTTGGTAAAGGCTGGTGGGTCAAGGATAACCACATCATATTTTCTGCCTTCATCAGACCACTCACGAAGTACATCAAAGGCGTTGTGACATTCAAATTTAACTACATCTTGTAGATTATTAAGCTCTGCATTACGTCTACAGAATTCTACTGCATGCTCTGATATATCTACTCCTAATACTGATTTAGCACCAGCAACACCAGCATTTAATGCGAAGGAACCAGTGTGAGTAAAGCAGTCTAGCACAGTGGCATCTTTGCAAAGCTTATGTATAGCAGCTCTATTTTCCTTTTGATCTAAGAAAAATCCTGTCTTTTGCCCATTTTCAACATCAACATAGTACTTAACGCCATTTTCAACTATCTGAATCATAGTATCAAAGGGTTCGGTTAAAAAGCCTTTAATCTGTTCCATGCCTTCAAGGATTCTAACCTTAGCGTCACTTCTCTCATAAATACCTTTAGCACCATATTCTTCTACTAGAATTTTTACAATGATATCTTTATATTTATCAATGCCTAGAGCTAGAGATTGAATAACGTAGTAATCTTCTAATTTATCAATTATAAGTCCAGGTACAAAATCAGCTTCTCCAAACAAAAACCTACAGCTAGAAGTATCTATTATCTTTTTTCTGTATTCCCATGCAGCTCTAAGTCTTTTTCTAAAAAATTCTTCATCAATTTCTTCATTGATATCTCTAGTCATAATTCTTATAGTAATTTTAGAAACATCATTAATATAACCTTTTCCGATGAATTCCTCTCTGCAATTATATACTTCTACAATGTCTCCATTTTCATATTCACCATCATATTCTTCTATATCAGTAGAGTAAACCCAAAGGTGACCATTCTCCACACTTTTTCCTTTTCCCTTTAGTAGATAGAATTTACAAGCCATTTACATCCTCCTATTATCAAAACAATAAATTATTAATAATAATTTATATTGTCAAATTTAAAATTGTTCTATATAAAAATTAAATTTCCTAAACTTTATTTAGACCTCTTATAGTATAAATTTATAGAGAGGATTTTGCAAATAAATTATTTAATTTTTACCATAGAAAAATCTTTGGCAGTAAAGTATAATATTCTTGGTTTGAATTTTTTTAACGCATACCATTTAATGGTGATAGTCAGAAGGATATAGGAGGAAAATGTATGAGTATACTTACAGTTAAAAATATAAGTCATGGTTTTGGGGATAGAGCAATATTTGAAGATGTATCCTTTAGACTATTAAAAGGGGAACATGTAGGTTTAATTGGAGCTAATGGTGAGGGTAAATCTACTTTTATGAATATAATAACTAGTAAACTTATGCCTGATGAAGGCCAAGTAATTTGGTCTAATAATGTGAGGGTAGGATATATGGATCAACATGCAGCTTTAGAACAAGGATTAACTATAAGAGATGTACTAAGAGATGCATTTAAATACCTATTTGATTTAGAGACTGAAATGAATGAACTTTATGGGAAAATGGGTGAAATGGACGAAGAACAAATGAATAAGGCATTAGAAAGAACTGCTATTATTCAAGATATGCTAGATAATAACGGGTTTTATGTTATAGATGCAAAGGTTGAAGAAGTTGCTAAGGGATTAGGACTTTTAGATGTAGGGCTAGATAAAGATGTAACGGCTTTAAGTGGAGGCCAAAGAACTAAGGTTTTACTTGCAAAGCTTCTACTTGAAACTCCAGACATATTACTTCTAGACGAGCCTACAAACTATTTAGATGAAGCACATATAGAGTGGCTGAAGAGATATCTACAAAGCTATGAAAATGCATTTATTCTAATATCTCATGATATTCCTTTCTTAAATTCTGTAATTAATCTTATATACCATGTGGAAGATAGAAAGTTAAGTAGATATGTAGGAGACTATGAAGAGTTTAAGAGAATATATGAAGCAAAAAAAGAACAGCTTGAAAGAGCATATGAAAGGCAACAAGCTGAAATTGCAAAACTTGAAGATTTTGTTGCAAGAAATAAAGCCAATGTTGCTACATCTAACATGGCTAAATCAAGGCAGAAGAAGTTGGATAAAATAGATAGAATAGAGCTTTCTAAGGAAAAGCCAAAGCCAACATTTAACTTCAAAACAGGAAGAGCATCAGGTAAGGTTATTTTTGAAACTAAGGACTTGGTTATAGGATATGATAGTCCATTAACAAAGCCTCTTAATATTTCTATGGAAAGAGGACAAAAGATTGCCCTTGTAGGAGCCAATGGACTTGGAAAAACAACTCTACTTAAGAGCCTTATGGGAGACATAAAACCTATAAGTGGAGAAGTTACCCTAGGTGATTATCAACAAATAGGATACTTTGAGCAAGAAGGTGCATCAGGAAATAAAAATACTTGTATAGAAGAATACTGGAAGGAATTCCCTAGCTGCACTCAATACGAAGTCCGTGCAGCCTTAGCTAAGTGTGGTTTAACTACTAAGCATATAGAAAGCATGGTTATGGTACTATCAGGAGGAGAAGCTGCCAAGGTAAGACTTGCAAAGCTTATAAATAGGGAAACCAATATACTAATCCTTGACGAGCCTACCAATCACTTAGATGTAGAAGCAAAGGATGAATTAAAGAGAGGATTACAAGAATATAAAGGAACTATATTACTAGTTTGCCATGAACCAGAGTTTTATAAAGATGTAGTAACAGATATATGGAACTGTGAGGATTGGACGACGAAGATTGTATAATGCATATTTAAAGTTATGTTGTTAGGTGAGGTGTTATTTTACACCTCATTTTTTAAATTTTAAAATATTGAATAAGTAAAATTGGTGGACCCAAAAAGGAAAAATGTAGAATATAATATAAGTACATCAAAAGTAATAATGCTATTATAAGTGCATCAAAGGTGATGATGCTATTATGAGTGCATCAAAAGGGATGATGCTATTGTAAATGCATCATCATTGAAAAAGTATCTAATAAATGTTAAAATTAAAGAAATATTTAAGAAATTATGAGGTAATAAGCATGTACTTTGCAATTATAGGTGATATAGTTGAGTCAAAAAAGATATTAAATAGAAATGAAGCTCAGGAAAAATTAAATCATATATTAAAAGATATAAATATTGAATATGAAAGAAACATTGCTGCAAAATTTATTATTACATTAGGAGATGAATTTCAAGGTTTATTAAGTAATCCTATTCATTTATTTGATATTATTGATAAAATTAAGTTTAAAATGTATCCTATAAAAATTAGATTTGGAGTTGGGATTGGTAATATTGATACTAATATAAATAAAGAGATGGCATTAGGGGCTGACGGTCCAGCATATCATTATGCTAGAAAAATGATAGAGGAGATTAAAATATTAAATAAAACAAACAGTAAATCACAATATAATACAGATATAGGGGTTAGTTCGATTTATAAAACTGATATAGTTAGTTTAATTAATAATAATTTATGCTTATGTTACTTTATAGAAGAGAAGTGGACAGATAAGCAAAGAGAGCTTATTGAAAAAATAATGTTTTCAAATAAAACTCAAAGGGAAATTGCTAATGAATTAAATTTAGTTCAATCAAGCGTACAAAGGAGATTAAAGAGCTCAGGATATTATAATTATATTTATGTAAAACATAGTTTGAATAGAGTTTTGATGGAAGTGTGGGGAGAATATAAATATGCAGATTAAATTTATTGTACTGTGCTTGATAGCACATGTGGTTGGGGATTATTATTTGCAAGATGATGAAATGTCAGAGCTAAAGAAGGAAAAAATAGGTGGCGTATTTAAACATTCAGTATTCTATAGCATTCCATTTATTTTAATTTTACTTTTGTTTAAGAAAAGTTATAAGATAACAGGATTAATACTATTATTATGCTTAGCTCATTTATTGATCGATGTAGTAAAATATTATTTATATAAGGGATATTTAAAAATATTTCATACTGCATGTAAAAAGAATAAAGTAAAGAAGTATATTAAATCATGGATGGTATATATATTTGATCAAGTTGTACATATAATTTTACTTATAGCCGTAATAGTTTGTTTTAGGGAGAATTTATATCATCCAATAGATACATTGTATATTGGATATAATATATTGGGTATCGATGGATTAACGGTTTTAAAATGGGCATTGATGGTGTTATGTATGCATAAGCCGGCAAATATAACTTTTAAAATAATATTTTCAGAATGTAAGCCTAAGGGAAACTTAGTTACTAGTAATAATTCGGTAGTTAACAATAGTATCAATAGCAGCGTTGCTAACAATGGTAATAATAATGGCGCAGTTATAGGTTTTTTAGAACGTATAATAATTGCTATGTTTTTATATAGTAATCAATACTCGGCTATAGGATTCATTTTAACAGCAAAGTCAATTGCTAGATATAATAAGATTTCTGAGGATGCAGAATTTGGTGAGTATTATTTAATTGGAACATTATTTAGTACTTTATTTGTTATAGTTATTTATAACTTTATTTTTTAATCGGTTAATAAGATATTTTAATATATTAACTTGAGTTATTCACTAAAATTATTTATATAAGGACAACTACTGCATAGTTTAAATGGTATATATCTACAGCCAGTAACAATCTTAGCCGCTATAGATTATTAAATTTAATTTTCTTGTTTAATTCACATATTTTTCTATTAAACTATTCATATGAGTCTCTCCATTGTTAAGTGTTTTTCTGCAAGTTAACCATAACAAAGGAGGGACTCCTTTTCTATATTTTCATCATTTTTTAGGTGAAAAGCAAAATGTTAATAAATATAGGTATCAAGCTATGCATGGTTTTTATTTTTCTATGAATAATTCAGGTTAAAGCATATAGTTTTTGATAAAAGTATATTTTTTAAAAAAATAAGAGTGTGAGAAGAAAAGAATGATGTTAGAATAAGTAAAAGCATATTTACAATATAAAATTATGAGAATATGATAAAATAGAATTTAACATAAGGCATCTTCGAAAAATAAATAAGTCAGAATGTTCGTCTATTTTGTGTTATACTGCGTCAACAGAACCCTTAGATAGTGCTACTATCTGCGGAACCTGTTTCCTTGTCTAACTCAAAATATACTTCCCATCTTTGACTTATTATTTATTTTCAGATACCTTAAATATATAATAAAAACTTTGAGGTGAAAAATGAAAATAAGAGTACCAAAATATCTTAATAAATTCAAATGTATAGCAGACAAGTGTGAGGATACATGTTGTGCTGGTTGGGAAATTGTTATTGATAAAGAAACTTATGATTACTATGAAAATCTTAGTGGTAGCTTTGGAGAAAGACTAAGAAGTGAGATAGTCAATGATGGAGAAGACAATATATTTGTATTGAAAAAAGGAAATTGTGCCTTTCTAAATGAAAACAAATTATGTGATATATATAATGAACTTGGAGAAGATGGTCTTTGCTATACTTGCAAGAAGTATCCTAGGTATATGGAGGAGTTCGGGAACTTACGAGAAATAGGTATATCACTTTCCTGTCCAGAGGCAGCAAGGATAATACTAGGTGATTCTAATAAGGTTGAATTTGAGTTAAGTGAAAATGATGAGTTTATAACTTCCTATAACGATATTGATGCCATGCTATTTATCGACCTTATGCAGTGCAGAAGTATAATTTTTAATATACTTCAGAATCGTAGTATTGATTTAAATATAAGAGCTGCTATAATTCTTGACTTTGCAAAGGAAGTTCAGGATAAGATAGATGAGGACGATCTAACTAGTTTAAAGACCATTAAAGAAAGATATATGGATAAAAACTTTATAAACAAGACTAGTGATGATCTTAATAAAACTATTAGAGATAAAGAACAATGGTATACTGATATAGAAGAGTATTTTTATGTATTTAAAGGCTTAAAGCATATAAATAACAATGATCCCTTAGGCTTAGATAAGGTGTTATCTTATATTAAGAGTAGTGCTGAGAATAAAGATATTTATCTAGATAAATATAAGGAATTTAACAATTTTTATAAAGATAATATGTATAAGTTTGAAAATATATTAGTTTATTTTGTGTTTAGATACTTTATGAAGGCTGTCTTTGATTATGATGTGGCTGCTAAAGTGAAGACTGCCGTGGTGAGTTATTTAATGATTAAACAGTTATGTGTAGTAAGGTGGATAGAAAGTGGAGAGCTTAGTGATGAGGATATGGTAGATATGAGTCATACATATTCTAAAGACATTGAACATTTAGAGGAGAATATAGACACCTTGGCAGAGATTTTTAAAAGAAATCCTGTATTTAAAGAAGATAGAATTATAAATATACTAATAAACTAAAAATAAGGTATTAGATAATTAAGTAATATTTAGACTACTTCGATTTTGAAATATTAGATTACAAATGAAAAAATTAAACTTATAGTTGGAGAAGGAGAGATATGGAACATTATAAAATTTTAGGTGTTGATAAAAATACATCTATGGAAGAGATAACAAAGGCTTATGAAGATAGGATAAATAAATTTAAAGAAGAGATAGAAGATGAAAAAAGAGCAAAATCCTTTATAAAAGTATTTGATGAAGCTTATGAAAAAATAAAGGAAGAGAGAGAAAAAAATAAAAGTCAGCAAACTGTGATTATAGATAATCAAGTGAAAGATTTAAATAATAATTTTCATAAAAATGATAGTAATAGCTATGAAAGTTTTAATGAATATGAACAAGAATCTACAGTTAGTAAAGAAAAGGGGAGATCATCTTCAAAGAGTACATCAATAAGAAAACAAAAAAAATCTAAAAAGAAGTCTACAGAAGATAGAGACAATATTAAATCTGAAAAACAAAGTAAAAGGGATAGTAGTAGAAAAGTAGGAAGTAATAAAAAGAGTAGTGAATCTTCCCTTACTCAATTGTCACTTAAGATATTGCTCATGCCTGTGGTAGTTATATTATCCATAATAATATTTCTATGTAAAATATTAAATATAATATCTTGGATTGCATCTAAGATTATAATAATAGCAGCTATAGCTATATCTGCTATCCATGGATATCAAATTTATATTGGACATGCTATTAAATATAAGATATTTGTATTATGTGCTGTGGGCTTTGTAGTTTCTTTATTTTTACCAAGTATCCTAAAAATTCTTGTATCTACGTTAAGTAAAGTAAATAACAAATTAAAAAAGTTTGTTTTTTAATGTTAAGTGGTAGAAATATAATTGTTAGTATTTTATATTTTTATAATTAAAAAATATAATTTTTATTATATTTTTAAGAAGTTAACTTGAAAAACTTTACTTTACTGAAACTGACCGAACCTTCTGTTGCAATAGTATTTTATTATTGATATAATGAATCAAGTAAAGTTTATTATAAACTTTTTTGATTGTTATAATTGTGGGTTAATTTTATTTTAAAGTAAAGAAAACTAATTCATTCATATCTTGAATATTTTTAAAATAGGAGAGATTGTATATGAAAGAATTTAGTATTAACACAAAGGTCTATTTTGGACAAGGCTCTTTAGAAAAACTAAATGAAATCAAGAATAAAAGAGTGCTAATTGTATGTGATAAATTCATGGAAACATCAGGTATGGCTGAGAAAGTAAAGCAAAAGCTTGTTGATTGTCAAGTAGCTGTATTTAGTGATATTGTACCTGATCCATCTGTAGAAGTTATTGCTGAAGGCATTCAGAAATTACAAAATTGTGATGCTCAGGTTATGATAGCTCTTGGTGGAGGTTCATCAATTGATGGAGCTAAAGCTATGAGAGAATATGCAAAAAAAATTACTGGTGGAGCTTCTTCTATAGAAGAATTCTATGCTATACCTACTACAAGTGGTACAGGGTCTGAAGTAACTGAATATGCAGTAATAACTAATAAACAAGAAGGGTTAAAGTATGCTCTTGCAGATAAATCTCTTCTTCCAACAGTTGCAATTCTTGATCCGGAACTAGTAAAATCTGTACCTAAGGCTATAACTGCTGATACAGGAATGGATGTTATTACACATGCTTTAGAGGCTTATGTTTCAAAGAATGCTACTGATTTTTCAGATGCTCTTGCAGAGAAAGCACTTACTTTAGCTTTTAGATTTTTACCACTAGCTTATGCTGATGGAAATGATGTAGTGGCAAGAGAAAAGCTGCACAATGCATCATGTCTTGCTGGAATGGCTTTTAATGCTGCTGGCTTAGGAATTACTCATAGTTTAGCTCATGCTGTAGGTGGGAAATTACATATTTCTCATGGAAGAAGTAATGCAATGATACTTCCTTATGTAATAGAATATAATGCCAATTTAAATAAGGGTGCTTTCAATGTAGAATATGACATAGCATCTAAAAAGTATCAAAGAGTTGCCAAATTATTGAAGTTGCATGCACCAAATGTAAATATTGGTGTTAATAATTTAATTAAAAGTATTGTAGAACTTCAAAAGACTTTGATGATTCCAACAACATTAAAGGAACAAGGTGCTGATATGGAACTAGCTGAAGCATCAAAAGAAGAAATCATTAAAGCAGCTCTTAATGACATATGTACAACAGCAAATCCTAAAGAAGTAACAGGAGAAGATTTATCAAAAATTTTAGAAAAAGTTTTTGGATAAAATTTTGTATTTTATACCACTCATTAATGGGTGGTTTTTTTATTGGTTCTGCTAAACTCCTTAAATTTAGGATGGAATGTTATACATTTAGTTTGATGTAATAAATTTCCTCTTTACAGTTTGACTATAATATGTAATATTGTTTATACGAATAATATATTTTTTCTTTAATTTCACATGGTAAAATATTCATTTTAAGGTTAAATATTATTCTTCAATTATTTTTGAATATTATCAAACTCTGTTTATTCAAAATCACATAATTAAGTATTTATAATTCTCATCATAATCATAATAATATCCATTTATTTATACAAAAAGTTTGATATAACAATTAGCTAAAATTTCATTAGGATTTTTATTATATATAAGTTTATGATAAACATTTTGAAAATTGCAAAGAGTTCGTGGCTCTTAGAATAAATTTAAAATGTTTATAAATATTAAAAAGGTGAAGTTATTTTTTAATGCTTATAAGGACTCCTCCTTATATTCTTTACATTTAGTGGGGGAAATTCTTTTTAATAAAGTTTTAAAATCTTTGGAATAAAATGATTTAGATTTTAAAAACGGCTAAAAATATTATAAAAGAGGTGAACTTAGTATGGGAGAAGAATTATATTCCATAGGAAAAGTGGAAGAGATATGTAAAATAACAAAAAAAGCACTGAGATATTATGATAAAATGGGTATATTATCACCTGATAAAGTAGCTGATGAAAGTGGCTATAGATATTACAGCAAGAAAAACTTACTATCTGTACCAGTAATAAAATATTATAAGCAAAGTGGATTTAAGCTAGAAGAAATGAGAGCTTTTTTACAAGGAACAACTTATGATTTTTTTGATAAAAGTTTTAGAACAAAAATTGATGAATTAAGAGAACTTGAAAAGGAAATAAATTTAAAGATAAGATCTGTAAGAGATTGGCATGCACTTATAGTTGAGGCACAGATGGTAATTGAAAATAATGTTTGTGATGTCTCTATAAAATATATTGATGAGCGCAATTTAATATTCTTAAATCAAAATTTTAATTATGATTATATGGAGTGTATAATTAACATAGAGTTTAACAATTATATTGATAGTATAAATAATGCAATAACAGGTCCTGTAATTATATGTTTTCCATCTTTTGAGGATAAGATTAATGGGAAATGTAGTAAGATGAAAATAATGCAAGAGACTATTTTAAAGTGTAAGGACGAAGAAAGTATTGAATTTGGTGGATGGTTAGCAGCTTCTTGCTATCATATAGGTACTCATGAAACAATTAATGAAACATATAAAAAAATAAAAGAATGGGCTAAGGAACATGATTACATATGTTCTGAAGAATCTTATGAAAGATATGTAACAGATTATTGGACAACTAAAAACACTGACAAGTTTGTAACGGAAATTTTGATTAAAATTAGAAGAAAGAGATAGATTCATTAAACTGAAAATACTGAAAACGTTGACCGTAGGGTAAGGGATAAAATGTCGATAAAACTCGGTTTGTAAAAAAATACAAATATATCTTTTGAAAAAAATACATATATTTCTTTTATAAAATAAAATTTCTACTCCATGATATTGACGGAAACTAGTATTTAGCACTTAAAACAACTGGCACAACTAACTTATAATTATTTATTAAGTTAGTTGTGTTAATTTTTTTTGAATTTTGATGACAAATACATGTTGACTTTACCCCATAGGGAAAGGCATATAATTTAATTGTTAATAAAATAACCACAAGATATCAAATGAAAAGTTATTCAATAGTTTTAAAATGAAATATCCCAAATTATAACAATCACAAAACGTACTCATTGTAAATTTTTATTTAGTAATATAAATTTAAAAGTTATTATCAAACTAAGTGGAGGGGATTTATTTTATGAAGGAAGTTTCGAAAACGGTAAGTTTAGAAGCCATTACTGCAAAAAACAAATTATCATCTGATTTCCTTAAAAAAGGTATTTCAATTGCTCTTTTTTCAGGTCTTATGTATGGATTTTATTCAGCATTTTTAACCTTGGGAATGACTAAAGGAGTATGGGGTGACTGGTATGGTGCTAATACAGCAGGTTTATCAGCAGTAGTTATTACATATGTGCTTGGTGCCCTTGGTAGTGCCGTAAACGATACATGTAGTGCTGTTTGGGCAGTGATTTATGCAACTGTTAAAGGTAAACTTGGAGATTTCTTCAGATGTCTTAAAACCAAACCAGGTGCTGTAATGATATTGGCAGCTCTTATCGGAGGACCAATTTCAAGTACAGCTTTTGTTGTGGCTTTACAAATGGCGGGTTCAATTGTTATTCCAATTACAGCTCTTTGTCCAGCTATCGGTGCTATTTTAGGAAGAATATTATTCAAACAAAAACTAGACAAACGTATGATGCTTGGTATTGCCATCTGTGTTGTATCTAGCTTTATGATTGGAAGTACTAGTATTGGTGGAGATGCTCCAGCTGGAATGTTCCTTGGAATTTGTATTGCATTTATTGCAGCTCTTGGATGGGGATTTGAAGGTTGCGTAGCTGGATATGGTACATCTATGATTGACTCAGAGATTGGTATTACAATTCGTCAAGCTACATCTGGGCTTTCAAACTTAATAATATTAGTACCTTTATTTGGAATGATATTTGGAGATGGGATTAAATTTTCAACTAATTTAGTTAGTCAAGCATTTACAAGTGGTCCTGCAATGATATGGTTTGCACTAAGTGGTCTTTGTGCTTTTGTTTCATACATGAGTTGGTATAACGGTAATAGTATGTGTGGTGCTGCTCTTGGTATGGCTTGTAATGGTACATATTCCTTCTGGGGTCCATTCTGCTGTTGGATAATTCTTGGAGTGATAGGCGGTATGGACGGATGGGCATTACCTCCAATCGTATGGATTTCTGCGGTATTAATGATGTTCGGTATCCTTGTAATAGCTATGAATCCAATGGATTTGTTTAAAAAGAAGGAGGTATAAGATAATGAAGCCGCTTAATTATGCAATATTAAAATATTTTACAAAAATTAATGAAGCTTGCGCTGATGATGTTATAAATGCTCTAAAAGTAGAGTATGGCAACTTTAAAGCTTTGAAAAAGAAAGCTGTAATTACGGCGTTAATGACAGCGGAGGCAAATGGTCTCATTGAAGAAACAAGATTTGAATTAGATAAAAATGGTGAGTTGAGAGTTTATTATAGAGCCCACGAAGATGGTGCTGCTACAATCAACAAATATATAAAAGACTAAAAAAATTTTTTGAATTAATTAATTAAAAGGCTCATTGCTATAATTTATGTTTCATAGGGATGAGCCATAATTATTTATTAATATACAAAAGATATGGTTAATTGAAAGGAGTTTTATTTTATGAAGGAAGTTTCAAAAGCAGTAAGCCCACAAGCTATGGCTGCAAAGAAGAAATTATCAAGTGATTTCTTCAAAAAGGGTATATCTCTAGCTTTATTTTCAGGACTTACCTATGGGTTATATACAGCATTTCTGACTATGGGTATGACAAAAGGAGTATGGGGTGACTGGTATGGCATTAATTCAGCAGGTTTATCAGCATTTGTTATAGCATACTTACTTGCTGCACTTGGTAATGCAATAAATGATACATGTAGTGCAGTTTGGGCGATTTCATTTGCATTAGTAAAAGGTAAATTTAAAGACTTTGTAAGATGCATTAACACTACTCCGGGACGAATTATGATATTAGCAGCTCTTATTGGAGGACCTATAGCTGGTACTGCTTATGTTATAGCTCTTCAAATGGCTGGACCAATAGTTGTTCCAATATCAGCTCTTTGCCCTGCTATTGCTGCTATATTAGGTAAAATTTTATATAAGCAGGAATTAAATAAACGTATGGCATTAGGTATTGCAGTATGTGTATTTGCTAGTTTCTTAATTGGTAGTACAGGCTTTAGTGGTGGAGCTTCAGCAAGTACTTTAATTGGTATTTTAATAGCTATTATTGCAGCTCTTGCATGGGGATTTGAAGGTTGTGTAGCTGGATATGGTACATCAATGATCGATCCTGAAATTGGTATTTGTATTCGTCAAGTTACATCAGGTATAGCAAATTTATTCATCTTAGTTCCTGTTTTTGGAATTATGGCTGGTGGAATGAACATTTCTGTTGACCTTGCTATACAAGCATTTACAAGTGGTCCTGCAATGATTTGGTTTGCATTAAGTGGTCTTTTATCATTTATCACATTTATGACATGGTATGCTGGAAACAGTATGTGTGGAGCAGGGCTTGGAACTGCATGTAACGGTACATATTCATTCTTTGGACCATTATTCTGCTTATTGTTATTAGGAGTATATGGTGGAATGGATGGATGGTCATTACCTTCAGTTGCTTGGATTGGAGCTGTAATAATGATGTTTGGTATCCTTACAATATCTATGAATCCACTTGATTTATTAAGAGGAAAAAAAGAGGGGGATAAAATAGATGAAGCCGCTTAATTATGCAATATTAAAATATTTCACTAAAGTAGAAGAAGCTTGCGCAGATGACGTTATAGAAGCGTTAAAGGGACAATATGGAAATTTTAAAGCTTTAAAAAAGAACGCTGTAATTACTGCGTTAATGACAGCAGAAGCAAATGGTCTTATTGAGGAAACAAGATTTGAATTAGATAAAAACAACCAATTAAAGGTTTATTATCATGCCCATGAAGATGGTGCAGCAACAATTAACAAATACATAAGAGATTAATTTTTAACATTACCCATAGGGTAATGCTTATAAGGAAAAATCTCTTATGAATTTAGTAAAATAGTTATTCTTATTAAACATTAAGAAAAGACTTTACTCTTAACAGCATAATTTCTTGTAAAAATATTTAAGAATTTTAATGCAAGAAATATATTGACTTTCCCCCAAAGGGTAAGGGATATAATCAATATATAAGAACAAACAAAAGATGCATGCAAACATAAATATAATATATAGAAGTTATGTAGTTAAGCTAAAGTATATTGAGCTAAAAATAGGAAGGAGGAATTAGTAATGAGATATTATGGAGATGAGGCTTTAGGCCTTGTAGAAACAATAGGATTGGTTCCTGCACTTGAGGCTGCAGACAAAATGCTTAAGGCAGCTAATGTTGAATTGATTTCATATGAAAATGTTGGTTCAACACTTGTAACTATTATGGTAAAAGGTGATGTTGGTGCAGTAAGATCTGCTGTAGAAGCAGGTGCTGAAGCAGCGGCAGCAATTGGTAAATTAACAGCACACAATGTTATGCCACGTCCTATTAAAGAAGTTGGAGATATCGTTTCAGTACACGATATCGACGCATAAAGCATAGAAAGGAAATGATTTACATATGTCAAGATATGAAGCTTTAGGATTAATCGAAACTTTTGGTCTGGTTTTTGCTTTAGAAGCAGCAGACGCTATGTGCAAAGCAGCAGATGTAGAACTAATAGGATATGAAAACGTTGCGTCAGGTTATATATCTGTTTTAGTTCGTGGTGATGTTGGTGCTTGCAAAACAGCAGTAGATGCTGGTGTTGCAGCAGTTGAAGGAATGGAAGGTGGAAGCCTTTATAGTTCAATAGTTATTCCAAGACCACACCAAGATCTAGAAAAAATAATAAAACGTTATGCAATTACAAATCTTGTAACAGAATAATAAATAGAAAAATTTTTTATAAGAAAAAGGAGAGAGAAAAATGAATATTATTGATAATGATTTACTCTCCATGCAGGAAGCGAGAATTCTTGTTGAAAATGCTCGTGAGGCACAAAGAAAACTAGCAGCTTTCCCACAAGAAAAACTTGATGAGATAGTTGAACGTATGACCGAAGAGATTGAAAAACATTTAAAAGAACTTGCAAAAATGTCTAATGAGGAAACTGAATGTGGAAAGTGGGAAGATAAACATATTAAAAATCACTTTGTGTGTAAGTATCTGAAAAATAGACTTAAGGGTATGAATTGTGTAGGTGTCATTAGTGAAGATAAAATGAACAAGACAAAGGATATAGGAGTACCAATGGGTGTTATTATAGCCTTTTCTCCATCAATGAGTCCTGTTTCTACAACAATATATAAAGCCTTAATTGCAATTAAGTCAGGAAATGCAATTATATTTTCACCTCATCCAGGAGCTAAAAATACAATTTCTAAAACAATTGATATTTTAATTAGAGCTGGAGAAGGGGTAGGGCTTCCAGAAGGTGCACTTGCATATTTGCATACAGTGACTTCAAGTGGTTCATTAGAACTTATGAATCATAAAGATACTTCACTAATAATGAATACAGGGGTTCCACAAATGCTTGATGCAGCTTATAAGTCCGGCAAACCAGTAATTTATGGTGGCAATGGAAATGGTCCAGCATTTATAGAACGTACTGCTGATATTGAGCAAGCTGCTAAAGATATTATTGATAGTAAGAGCTTCGATTATGGAGTTGTATCTGCTGCTGAGCAATCAATTGTTGTGGATAGCTGTATAGTAGCTGAAGTAAAACAAGAACTTATTAAAAATGGTGGATACTTTATGACAGAAGAAGAAGCTGAAAAATTGGCATCAATCTTATATTACAAAGATGGAAGTTCTGACATGGATATGATCGGGAGAACGCCACAATTTTTAGCTAAAAAGGCTGGCTTCAGTGTTCCTGAAAATATAAGAGTTCTTATTTCTCAGCAAAAATTTGTATCTCAAAAAAATCCTTATTCAAGAGAAAAGCTTTGTCCTGTTTTAGCTTTTTATATAGAAGATGACTGGATGCATGCTTGTGAAAAGTGTATAGAATTATTACTTAGTGAGAGACATGGACATACACTTATTATACATTCAAAGGATGAAGAGGTTATTCGTCAATTTGCATTAAAAAAACCTGTTGGAAGAGTACTTGTTAACACTCCAGGAACTTTTGGAAGTATGGGAGCAACCACAAACTTGTTTCCATCAATGACTCTAGGCAGTGGATCTGCAGGGCATGGAATGACTTCAGATAATGTATCACCTATGAACCTAATATATGTACGTAAAGTTGGATATGGGGTTCGTAAGGCAGATGAAATTGTTGGCATGATGGACAATAAAGAGGATTCCAACTATGAAGTTTTAAAAGATAAATTAAACGCAAATGAAATTGATAGTGTTAAGCTATTAGAGAGTATTTTGAAAAAAGTTTTAAATGACTTAAAATAATAGGTCATACAAAATGTATGAAATATATTAAAGAATGTGAGGGAATAAATTGGATATTCGTGAATTTTCAAATAAGTTTATGGAAGCAACTCAAAACATGTCTGATGAAGAACGTGCTAGTTTAATGAAGATGTTTTCTAGTGTTTCCAAAGAAATAACAAAGGATGAATCAACTACTAGCTGTGTTGTGTGTGACAATAATGGTCAAATTCCAGATGGAATAACAGAGCGTTTAGTTAAGTTAAAGGAAAAATACTTAACTCATGTACCAACAATCACTACTCACAAAGCAAGAGTTATTACTCAAATAGCAAAAGAAAACCCTGGTATACCTAAGGCAATTTTACGTGGTAAGTCTTTCAAGCGTTGCTGTGAAACTGCACCATTAGTAATTCAAGATAATGAACTTATCGTTGGTGCACCAAATGGACAACCACGTGCTGGATCTTTCTCTCCTGATATATCTTGGAGATGGATGAGAGACGAACTTGATACAATAGGAACTCGTGCTCAAGACCCATTCTACGTATCAGAAGAAGATAAGAAGATCATGCGTGAAGAATTATTCCCATTCTGGGAAGGTAAATCAATTGATGAATACTGTGAGAGTCAATACAGAGAAGCTGGAGTATGGGAACTTTCTGGAGAATCTTTCGTATCAGATTGTTCATACCACGCATTAAATGGAGGAGGAGACTCTAACCCAGGATACGACGTTATCTTAATGAAAAAAGGTATGCTTGACATAGTAAAGGAATGTAATGAGAAATTAGCTGACCTTAGCTATGAAAGACCAGAAGATATGGAAAAAATATACTTCTACAAATCTCTAATCGATACTGCAGAGGGTGTTATGATATACGCTAAACGTATGTCAGATTATGCTGCAGAATTAGCTGCAAAAGAAACTAATCCTACTCGTAAAGCTGAGTTATTAAAAATTTCAGAAGTAAATGCTAGAGTTCCAGCTCATAAGCCAAGCACTTACTGGGAAGCAATTCAATCAGTTTGGACTATAGAATCATTACTTGTAGTTGAAGAAAACCAAACAGGTATGTCTATAGGACGTGTTGACCAATATATGTACCCATTCTACAAAGCGGATATTGAAGCTGGTCGTATGACTGATTTTGAAGCATTTGAGTTATCTGGTTGTATGCTTATAAAAATGTCTGAGATGATGTGGCTTACAAGTGAAGGAGCTTCTAAATTCTTCGCAGGTTACCAACCATTCGTTAACATGTGTTTAGGTGGAGTTACTAGAGAGGGAAGAGATGCTACAAACGAATTAACATACCTTCTAATGGATGCAGTTCGTCATGTTAAGATATATCAACCAACTTTAGCTTGTCGTATACACAAAGCATCACCTCAAAAGTATCTTAAAAAGATAGTTGATGTTATCCGTGCAGGTATGGGATTCCCAGCATGTCACTTTGATGACGTTCATATAAAAATGATGTTAGCTAAAGGTGTTTCTATAGAAGATGCAAGAGATTACTGCTTAATGGGATGTGTTGAGCCACAGAAGTCAGGAAGATTATATCAATGGACTTCTACAGGATATACTCAATGGCCTATATGTATAGAACTTACTCTTAACCATGGTGTACCACTATGGTATGGTAAGCAAGTATGCCCAGATATGGGAGATCTAAGCAACTTCAAAACTTACGAGCAATTTGAAGCAGCTGTTAAAGAGCAAATTAAATTCATTACTAAATGGACAAGTGTTGCTACAGTAATTTCTCAACGTGTTCACAGAGACCTTGCACCAAAACCACTTATGTCTATGATGTATGAAGGATGTATGGAAAATGGTAGAGGAGTAGAAGCAGGCGGAGCTATGTATAACTTCGGACCAGGAGTAGTATGGAGTGGTCTTGCTACTTATGCAGACTCTATGGCAGCTATAAAGAAATTAGTATTTGAAGATAAAAAATATACACTACAAGAAATGAACGAAGCTTTAAAAGCTGATTTCGTTGGATATGAACAACTTAAAAAAGATTGTTTAGAAGCACCTAAGTATGGTAACGATGATGATTATGCAGATTTAATTGCTGCGGATTTAATTAACTTTACTGAGCAAGAACATCGTAAGTATAAGACATTATATTCAGTTCTTAGCCATGGTACTTTATCAATCTCAAACAACACTCCATTTGGACAACTTACAGGAGCTACAGCAAATGGACGTAGAGCATGGATGCCTTTATCAGATGGTATAAGTCCAACTCAAGGAGCTGACTTTAAAGGACCTACTGCTATAATTAAATCTGTTTCTAAAATGTCTTGCGAGGATATGAATATAGGTATGGTTCATAACTTCAAGTTAGTAGCGGGTCTTCTTGATACACCTGAAGGTGAAAATGGAATCATTACATTACTACGTAGTGCATGTGCCCTTCAGCTTGGAGAAATGCAGTTCAACTATTTAGATAACAAAACATTACTTGAAGCACAAAAACACCCAGAGCAATACCGTGATTTAATTGTTCGTGTTGCTGGATATAGTGCATTCTTTGTTGAGTTATGCAAAGACGTTCAAGATGAAATTATCAGCAGAACTGTGCTTACACACTTTTAATTAAAAAAATTGTATAAAATCTGTAATCTGCAGCAGTGTTCTGTAGATTACAGATTATAAATAAGATATATATTAAAAATCAAGGTAATGAAACTGGAGAATGAAAAATATGAGTAATGAAAACTTAGGTATAATCGAACGAAAAGCGACGATTTTTAATATACAGAAATATAACATGTATGATGGAGATGGAGTAAGAACTTTAATATTCTTTCAAGGTTGTCCTCTTCGTTGTAAATGGTGTGCAAATCCTGAAGGACTAGTTAAAAAGCATAGAGTTATGTTTAAAAGTAATTCATGTGTTAATTGTGGGGCTTGCGTTTCTGTTTGTCCTGTTGGAATACATACCATATCTAATGAAACTTTAAAGCACGAAGTTAATCGTGATATTGATTGTATCGGATGTGGTAAGTGCAAAGAAGCTTGTCTTAAATCTGCTTTAACAATAGTTGGAGAAGTAAAAACTATTTCGGAACTTTTGGAGATTGTAGAGGAAGATAGAACTTTTTATGAAGTTTCTGGTGGTGGTGTTACATTAGGCGGTGGTGAAGTTTTAATGCAGCCTGAAGCAGCTTGCAGTCTGTTAATGGCATGTAAGCAATCAGGAATAAATACTGCAATTGAAACTTGTGGTTATGCAAAACTTGAATCAGTACTTAAGGTTGCGGAGTTTACAGATTTATTCCTATTTGATGTTAAACATATTAATTCTGATAGACACTTTCAGTTAACAGGTGTGAGGAATGAACAGATTTTAGAAAATCTGCAAGAACTACTTCGCCGCAAATATAATGTTAAGATTCGTATGCCTTTACTTAAAGGTATAAATGATTCTCAAGATGAGATTGAAAAGACTATGGAGTTTTTAACACCATACAAAGATTATAAAAATTTTAAAGGGATTGACTTACTTCCATATCATAAAATGGGGGTAAATAAATACAATCAATTAGGAATGGAATATCCTATAAAGGATGATCCAAGTTTAAAGAATGAAGATTTAGATAGAATAGAAGGATGGATTAAAAAGTACGATTTACATGTAAAAGTAATCCGTCATTAAATAATTTTCAAATAGATAATAAGATGGAAGGTAAGGTTTATGGGAGATTTTCTTGATAGAAACATACAGCGTGTTATACAAGAGTCAGTGCCAGGAAAGCAGATTACAATAGCACATATCATTGCGTCACCTATGTCTGATATATATGAACGTCTTGGAATCGATGAAAAAGGAGCTATAGGGATTTTAACTCTTTCTCCATATGAAACTGCAATAATAGCAGCAGATATTGCTACAAAGTCTTCTAATGTTGAAATTGGGTTTCTTGATCGTTTTACAGGTTCTGTTGTAATAAATGGCGATGTTCAAAGTGTGGAAACAGCACTTGGAGCAGTAAACGATACGTTAAGAGATATGCTTGGATTTACTCCGGCACCCATTACAAGGACATGAGAAAAAAGCGCATAATGGTAATTGGACCTTCAAGATGTGGTAAAACCACATTAGTTAATGCCCTAAATAATTATGATGGTCCGCTAAAACGAACACCAGATTTAATTTATGGTAAAAACACTATTGATGTTCCAAGTGCTTATTTAGAAAATTCATGGATGTACAAGCATATAATAGCAGCAGCTCAAGATGCATCTCATGTGCTTATATTGGTTGATCAGTCTAATTGCAATGAAATATACTCCCATGGATTTGCAAAGTCTTTTAGATGCCCGGTGATTGGAGTTATTACAAAATGTGACTTGATACCTGAAAATGAAGAAAAATGTTTACGACAGTTGAAGAACATAGGAGTATCAAAGCCATATTTTAATATTAGTTTTCCAATGGCAACAGGAATTGATGCTTTGAAAAAGTATTTATTTGAAAAAGGTGAGGAGTAAAGGTCAATGATGAAATTTATTACCGAAGAGTATTTGAGAGATTTATATCGAAAAGAACCTTTTAATACCTACAAGTTACAACAAGGACAGCGCCTTACACCTGGAGCAGCTCAATATTTGTCTGATAAGAGAATAACAATGAATAATAATGATTCTAAAAAAGATAAAAATGTTTCTCAAGAAAATAAGACTGAAGCAGTAAAACCAGAGAGAAACACTAATTTATATTTGAAGAAACTTTGTTGTAAGTTGAAATCTATGGAGGCAGTATTTCTTGTTACTAGTAGTGAAATATTAAGAGAAGATATCATTTTAGCACAAAATGTTATGAATTTAGGTAGAAAAATATCAAACATCAGAAATGTTGTGGAAGGAAAAGGTGTTCTTGAGTCTATTTGCTGCAAAGAATGCACTGGAATTAATCCATTAAATTTCATGACTGACCTTGATGATTGTTTTGAAATAACAGAATTTCATATGCAGCTTGAAAAAAGCAATGCAATTTTAAAAATGAACGCACTACGTTGTGCTATGCGAGAATTACAATTTGATATAATTGATACCTACAAAAATGATGATGACGGTTTAAAAAATAGAATTATGGAGAACACTAATTCAATAATTAATTCGCTGTCTCAATTGATTTGTTCAGCAGTAGGAGGAAAAGAATGTCAAAGAAAAAATTAACTTTTGAATATTGTGATAAGATGGTTCAAGATTTTGAAGAGGTTATAGAAAAGCCAATCCTTAACGGTTCTTCTGTTTATTATACAGGTGTGGACTTAGGTACTGCTTGTGTAGTATTGGCTGTTTTAGATGAAAACTATAAGCCGGTGGCTGGTGCGTATAGGTATGCAGATGTGGTTCGTGATGGTATGGTTGTAGACTATATTGGTGCCATAAGAATTGTTAGAGAACTTAAGCAGGAAATTGAGGAAAAATTGAATACAGAGCTTCTTTATGCAGCTGCTGCAATTCCACCTGGAACAGATGCTTTAGATTCTGGAGCAATTAAAAATGTAGTTCAGTCAGCAGGATTTGAATTAACAAATCTGTTAGATGAACCTACTGCTGCCAATGCTGTACTTAAAATTGAAAATGGTGCAGTTGTTGATATCGGTGGTGGTACAACTGGAATATCAATTTTAAAAGATGGAAAGGTTGTTTATGTTGTTGATGAACCAACAGGAGGTACTCATTTCTCATTAGTTATTTCTGGTGCTTATGGAATGCCTTTTAAAGAGGCAGATAAGTTTAAAAGAGATAATGAAAACCACAAGGAAATTTTACCTGTGTTAAAGCCAGTAGTTGAAAAGGTGTCATCAATTATTAACCAGCATATCAAGAATCATGATGTGAATGAGATTTCTTTAGTTGGTGGTACTTGTTGTTTGACTGGAATTGAAGAAATTATTCAGAAACAGACTGGAGTTTATACTCACAAACCTAAGAATCCTATGTTTGTTACACCACTTGGAATAGCATTAAGTTGTACACAAGATATTATGGAATAATAAGGAGAGTGTTTAAAAGTGGATTTTAGAATTATAAAATCACCTTCCCAGAGCACTAAAGATATTCTTATAAGACGAATTGGTGGAAATTGTAAAACCAAATTAGACGGTGTTGATGCAATAGGACTTGTTCAAGGCAAACTTATCGATATGATATATGCTACAGATATTGCTGAGAAAAGTGCTGGTGTCACTGTTGAAGATATAAAGGGCACATGTCCCCAACATATGGTTTTAATTGGAATTTTTGGCGACACATCATCAGTTGAATCTGCAATAAATGAGATTAAACTGAAAATGAAAGAAGGAAAAACAATATGATAGTAGCAAGACTTATTGATAATGTATGGGCAACTAGAAAAGCTGAATCACTTAACGGACTTAAGTTTATGCTTGCTGAGGAAATTGGTGGAGTAGATGAAGGACGTAGATTTATTGTTGTTGATAATATCAGTGCAGGTATTGGTGATAGAGTTATCGTTAGTACTGGATCATCTGCTCGTAGAATGTTAGGCGATGATAATATACCTGTAGATGCAGTTGTTGTTGGAATAGTTGATAATGATTGTAACTTTGGTTAAACACAATCTTTCTTAAAAATAATCATAGGATTTTAGGTTTTTTATAGATACCAATATTATTTGAAAGGAAGTGAAAATATGAAAAAATTAATCTGTGCAAAAGATATTGAACAATTAATATTAAAGGGTGAAAAAGTATTTTATATAGATGGTAGTGAAATAATTACACCATCAGCTAAGGATCTTGCAAAGAACAATGAAATACTATTTACTACAGAAGCTCCTGCACCTAAGGTAGAGACTTTAGAAGCTAAAAAGGTCCCAAGCATAGAAGGTATGGATAGTGAAATGATGCTTAATTTCTTCAGAGCAATGATGGACAAGGGTCTTTTACAAGAAATGCTTGAATGCTTAAAACCAAAGAATCTTCTATTTGAAGCTGAAAGTGATCCTAATGGACTTAAAGTTGTTAGAGGAAAAACAGTAAAAATGGACGTATTCGACACTGGAAATCCAAATGCAAAAGCTTATTTTCAAGAGTTAGTAAGCAAAGAAGAATCAAAAATGAGTGCTGGATTTTTAGTTATTGAAAATTCAAAATTTGATTGGGAATTAACTTATGAAGAGATTGACTATGTTATCGAGGGAACTTTAACAGTTGAAATCAATGGAAAAACATATACAGCTCATGCTGGAGATGTGCTATTTGTTCCATCTGGTTCTAAAGTAGTTTGGGGTTCTCCAGATAAAGCAAGGGTATTCTACACAACATATCCAGCTAACTGGGCAGATCTTTTATAAATTAGGGGGATTGACCTATGCAAGCACTTGGTTTAATAGAAACAAAAGGATTACTTGCATCTATTGAGGCAGCTGACACAATGGTGAAATCCGCAGATGTAAGTATTATTGAAAAGACCTATGTAGGTGGCGGTCTTGTTACAATTGCAGTTACAGGTGATGTAGGTGCAGTAAAAGCAGCTATAGAAGCTGGAGTAGCAGCTGTTAAAAATCTTAATGAAGAAGCTTTAGTATCAGAACATGTAATTCCACGTCCTCATGAGGAGTTGGAAAGCATAATTGGATCTAAATCTTCAGTGGAAACTCAAGAGGCTTTAGTATCTGATGAAAAAGTTGAAGAACCTGAAGAGATTCAAGAGACTCAGCAGATCCAAGATGCAGAAGACTTAGAAGTTGTAGAAGAAATTCAAGAAACTGAAGAAGTTGAAGAAATTCAAAATAGTGATGCTTTAGACAATGATTTAGATAAACTTCATAAAGGAAGTTTAGAGAATCTACATAAAGATGATGTAGATAATTTAGTTATTAAAAATGGTATTGAAAAAACCGTTTTAATATTATCTAAGCTAAAGGTAGTTAAGCTTAGAAATCTAGCTCGTGAATATAAAGATTTTGGAATTACAGGTAGAGTAATTTCAAAAGCAGGTAAAAATCAATTACTTGCTAAATTCAAGTTGTATTACGAGAAAAATTAGATATTGTAAGGTTTACGAAAGGAAGTAATGACCAATGGAGAACTTTGATAAAGATTTACGTTCAATACAAGAAGCGAGAGATCTTGCTAGACTTGGAAAGGTAGCAGCTAATAAAATTGCTGATTATACTGAAGAGCAAATCGATAAAATTTTACGTAACATGGTTAGAATTGCAGAAGAAAATGCAGTTTGTTTAGCACAAATGGCAGTTGAAGAAACTGGTTTTGGTAAAGTTGAAGATAAAACTTTTAAAAACCATTTAGCAGCTACTATACTATATGAATCAATTAAAGATATGAAAACTATCGATATAATTAGAGAAGATGAGGTAAACAAGATAATAGAGATTGCTGAGCCAGTTGGTTTAGTTATGGGTATAGTACCTTCAACAAACCCAACTTCTACTGCTATTTTCAAAGCTATGATTTCAATTAAATCTCGTAATGCTATAGTATTCTCACCACACCCATCTGCTGCAAAATGTACAATTAAAGCAGCTCAATTAATGCACGATGCAGCTGTTGAAGCTGGTGCACCAGAGAATGTTATAACATGTGTAACTTCACCTTCAATTGGAGCTACAAATGAGTTAATGAAAAGCAAAGAAGTTGCTATAATAATAGCTACAGGTGGTCCAGGAATGGTTAAAGCTGCTTATAGTGCAGGAAAACCAGCTCTAGGTGTTGGTGCAGGAAACTCTCCAGCATACATAGAAAAAACTGCCAACATAGAACAAGCTGTTAGAAATATTATGGCAAGTAAAACTTTTGATAATGGTACAATCTGTGCATCAGAACAATCAATAATCTGTGAAGAATGTAATGAAGCTGCAGTTATTCAAGAGTTCAAAAAGCATGGTGGATACTTCATGACTAAAGAAGAAACTGATAAAGTTTGTAAATTATTATTCAAAAATGGACATGCGATGAATGCTAAATTTGTAGGAAGAAGTCCACAAGTTATTGCAAGTGCTGCAGGAATTGAAATTCCTCAAGGAACTAAAGTACTTATAGGAAGACAAAACGGAGTAGGCGAAGGTAATCCATTATCATTTGAAAAACTTACAACAGTTCTTGGATTCTATACAGTAAAAGATTGTTACCAAGCATGTGATTTAAGTATTGAATTACTTCAAAATGGAATTGGTCACACAATGAGTATCCATACTGAAAATAAAGATATAGTTATGAAGTTTGCTAAAAAGCCAGCTTCTCGTATCCTTGTTAACACTGGTGGAACACAAGGTGGAACAGGTGCAAGCACAGGTCTTAATCCTTCATTCACTTTAGGTTGTGGTACATGGGGAGGAAGCTCAGTATCTGAAAATGTTACTCCTGAGCACCTTATAAACATTAAGAGAGTTGCTTATGGTCTAAAAGACTGCGCAACATTAGCATCTAATGACCCAACTTTCAACTGCATAAAAACTGCTGAGAATTGTCACAGCGTACAAAATCAACTTATGAATATGAGTCCAGCTCAAATTGCAGCAGCTGCAGCGGCTTTAAATAAAGATAACGCTTGCGTTAACAATACTAATACTTGCACTGAATGCAATACTGATAGCACAAAAAATGAAGAGCTTTTAGATTTAGTTAATCAAATAGTTGCCGCTATGAAAGGGGCAAACTAATGGATAATTGTGAAGCAGTATTAAAGCTTTTACTAGAAGCTGTGAAAAACGATAGACAAAAAACTGCATCTCAGGGAAATTCATCTGAGATTCCAGTAGGAGTTTCCAATAGACATGTACATCTTTCACAAAAGGATTTAGAGAGTCTTTTTGGTACAGATTATAGTCTTACAAAACTTAAAGACTTATCTCAACCAGGTCAATATGCATGCAAGGAACTTGTAACAATTTGCGGACCAAAAGGTGCAATCGAGAAAGTTAGAATCCTTGGACCTGTAAGAAGTAAGACTCAGGTTGAAGTATTAAATGGAGATTGCATTAAACTTGGAGCAGCATCAAATGTAAGACTATCTGGAGATTTAAGCAGAACTCCTGGGATTACATTAGTAGGACCAAAAGGCTCTGTTCAAATTGAAGAAGGCTTAGTAGTTGCACAAAGACATATTCACATGACACCTGAAGATGCTAAAAACTTAGGAGTTTGTGATGGAGATACAGTATGTATAAAATTTGACGATTTAAGAGGCGGAATATATAGTAATGTAGCTATTAGAGCTAATGATGCTTCAAAACTTGAATGTCATCTTGATATAGAAGAGGCTAATGCAATGGGCATTAACTCAAAGTCAAAAGTAACAATTGTAAAGTAAAAAAAGTAACAAAATAAGTGGTTATAATTAAAAATTATAATATAAATAAAAGATATTTAGGAGGATTATAAAATGAAATACGATGCATTAGGAATGATAGAAACAAAAGGTTTGGTAGGATCAATTGAGGCAGCTGACGCTATGGTTAAAGCAGCTAACGTATATTTAATAGGTAAAGAATATGTTGGAGGCGGACTTGTAACTGTTATGGTTAGAGGAGATGTTGGAGCTGTTAAAGCTGCTACAGATGCTGGAGCTGCTGCTGCACAACGTGTTGGAGAATTAGTATCAGTTCACGTAATCCCACGTCCACATTCTGAGGTTGAAGTAATTCTTCCATCTTCTAAAGAAGCTGTAAAATAGGATTTTAATAACATTTTAAAAATAGAAACGTCGCTAAAGATAATTTAGCGGCGTTTTTTTAACGAAATAATACTTTATTACCAAATAAATGCATTTTTATGCCATCTTATTTTTTGTTTTTCTGATAAGTTAAGTTTGTATTGGTTCTCTGTCATTATTTTATGAATTTTCTCTTCTGATAACTTTACATAATTTTGCACATTTACAGCAGAAGCAGTAGTAGATATTTGCCCAGTACCTTTTTTCATGACGGGTAACATACTTCATATTTATAATCTTCTAAATGTTCTTCCATAAAGTAAAAAATATTATGAGTTGGGTTAGTTTTATTGCAGCATTAGTCATATTGTAAAAATAACTATTGAAAAAATTTTCGTCTTAAGTTTATAAAATATACTAAAGATAATTTTAGAATAACTAGATAATTATGTATAAAATGTATTATAATTATTTAAATGAGCAGTAGAATTATATATAATTCATATTATCAAGAAGATAATTTAGATATTTTACAATTGTAGATAAGGTTAAGTAAATAGATTTTTGATAATTGAATAGTATTATATTTTAATAAGTGATGTAGCTTGGTGAATGGAGGAAAAATGGAAAGGAATATAATTGAGAAGATAAAGGAAGATGTAAAAAGAAGATGTGAAAGTCCAAATAATTTTTTTGGTGTTGGAAGTTATGAACATATTGAAAGCGTAGCGAATAATGCAGTTGAATTAGCTACACTATATAAAGCAGATGTTGAGGTATGCGAAATTGCAGGATGGTTGCATGATATAGCTTCAATCACAGATTATAAGTTATACGAAAATCATCATATTCATGGTGCAAATATGGCAGAGAAAATCTTAAAATCATATAATTATCCAACAGATAAAATTGAGTTAGTTAAATTATGTATATTAAATCACCGTGGAAGTGTATTAAAAGAAAAAACAACTAAGGAAGAAATATGCGTTGCTGATGCTGATGCTATTTCTCATTACGATACATTGCCATCACTATTTTATTTGGCATTTGTTCAAAGAAAACTGAATATTGATGATGGGTTAGAGTTTGTTAAAAGCAAACTTGAAAGAAGCTATAATAAAATGTCTAAAGAGAGCAAAGAATATTATCAAGATAAAAGAAATATGATTCAAGCTATATTAAGATAATTAGTGTTGAGATGTATTATACATATTTAAATAAGGTAGTAAAAAAATATGGAGGGTTCTTAATATGGAAATAGTAGAAATGAAAATTTCAAACTACCAGGATATTTTTAAACTATGGACTTCTACCCCTGGAATGGGTCTAAGAAATTTAGATGATTCTAAAGAAGGTATAGATAAATTTCTAAGGAGAAACCCTACTACTAATTTTATAGCTGAAGAAGATGGTAAAATAGTAGGAAGTATATTATGTGGACATGATGGTAGACGAGGATATGTTTATCATACTGCTGTAGATATGAGATACAGAGGAAAAGGTATTGGGAAAAAGCTAGTCAATTCAGTTATTAATGCCTTAAAATGCGAAGGAATAAATAAAGCTGCACTAGTTGTATTTACTAATAATGAAGTTGGGAATGGGTTTTGGAGATCCATGGGATGGGAGAAAAGAGAGGATTTAAATTACTATAATTTAAGCATTAATAAAGAAAATTAATTTAGTTGGGGGATTAATATGGAGAAGAAGATAAAATTGATTATAACTGATTTAGATAGAACCCTTTTAAGGACGGATAAAAGCATTTCTAACTATAGTTTAGATGTTATAAGAAGATGTAAGGATCAGGGAGTATATATTGCTATAGCTACAGCCCGTTCAGAGCAAGCTGCTGCAAATTATATTAAATTAATTAATCCTGATATTGTAATTTCTAATGGGGGAGCATTAGCAAAGTGCAAAGATGAAGTTATTTATAAATGTATGTTATCAGCACAGGTATCTGATTCCCTAATTAAAGATTGTGTGATGAGTTCAAATATTGGTGAAATAACTGTTGAAACTGAAAGTGGATATTATTCCAATAGTGAAGAGATAAATAAATTCGGTGAAGATTATACTCATGCTAAATATAATGATTATTCCAAGTCACTAAAATGTATGACCTATAAAATAACTGTGGAGGTTTTCGAGAGTAAAGCTGCAGAGGAGCTAGCCTCTAAATATCCACAATGTAGTTTTCTAACTTACGTTGGAGAAGATTGGTGTAGATTTGCCCATAGAGAGGCAACAAAAATTAATGCCATTAACGAAATAGTTAAATATTTAAATATAAGCCTAGAAGAGGTAGCTGCATTTGGTGATGATATTAATGACCTAGGAATGATAAAACATTGTGGACAAGGCATAGCAGTATCAAATGCAATTGAAGAAATTTTAGAATGTGCATCACATATTACAGGAAGTAATGATGAGGATGGTGTAGCAACTTTTATTAGTGAAAAGTTCCTAGAGAAGGATGAAAATTAGATTAATATGAACAATAAAGATTTTATAAATATAAACTACCTTAAACATGGTAATAGAAAACAACAAAATTCATATAAGGTACTTAAGGAGCTAGATATATTTAATGTTTTAAGAAAGTTTAATCCAATATTAGTAGGGACTATACCTATTAATATTGATATAGAAAACAGTGATTTAGATATAGTATGTGAAGTTTATGATTTTAAGGAATTTCAGAAGATAGTAGAAGATAGGTATTCTATGTTCAGTAAATTTCATATAAGTAATAATAGTACAGATAATGAGACAATATTAACTGTAAACTTTTATGTGGAGGATATTGAAATAGAAATATATGCTCAGTCATTGGATAGTTGTAAACAGAATGGTTATAGGCATATGGTAGTGGAAGATAGAATACTTAGATTAGGTGGAGAAAGAACTAGAGAAGAGGTTGTTATCCTTAAGAAAAATGGATTGAAAACAGAACCGGCTTTTGCAAAACACTTAGGTTTAGATGGAAATCCATATGATGAGCTATTGAAATTAGAAGAATATAGTGATAAAAAGATTAAAGATATGTTAGATAATATTAGAAATAGTTAGTTAAAATTAGATATTCAGCAATAAACATTAAAAGAACTACTAAAACTTCTAATTTGAAGGTAAAACAATGGTTAGGGCAATAATTAATGGTTTGACATGAAAATTAGAAGGGTATAATATAATAGTAACAATTGAATATTATGGAAGATGGGTTCGGTTATATTTTCCTATAACTGATTAAAAGAGAAGCTGGGTGAAAATCCCACACGGTCCCGCCGCTGTAAGAGAGGAGTTTTCTTCTAATATGCCACTGTTTTTATGGGAAGGCAGAAGAAAATAATGATACTTGAGTCAGAACACCTGCCTATTTTTTACACTATAATTCTACGAGAGATGGAAGGGTGTGATTTAATCTATGATAGATAAGATTTAAGACCTTTTAGTTTTAGTAGCTAAGAGGTTTTTTAATTTGCCATTAATAAAGCAATAAATTTAAATTATTAGTAAGGAGTGAGTGTATATGAAAAGAGCACAATTTGATAAGGGAAGTTTATTATTAGTTATATCAGAAATACCAAAGGTTTTAAAAAACTTAGATAATATTATAGATAGGAATAATGAAAAACCAGATACTTCAGAAGGAAATTTTAAGGCGGAATTTACTAACTTTATAAAGCTTTTAGGAAAATATATGAGTAAATGCTTAGTGACTATAAGCGAGCCTTATAATGAAAATTTATATAGTGTAAGTATAGACAACTCAGTAGATGCTGGATTTTTACCACAAATATCATCTGAGTTTTATAACTATTTAAAAGGATTTAGAAACTGTGAAGAAACTATAAAAAATGTATCCTATAATGAACTATATAAATTCTACGTGGATAACCATGATAACATAGATAAATTATATAATCATATGATAGAGTTTACTAACAAATTATAAAAAAATAAACCGTACCCTAAAAGGTACGGTTTATTTTTTTAATTAAATCTTTATTTTAGTTAAAAAGTGAACTGAAGAAATCGCTAATCCAGCTAAATAGTTTATCAAAGAAGCCTGAATCCTTAAGTTCTTTTCCTAGAGCTTCCATTTCATCTTTAAATTTAGATGCACTTTTGTCTAAGGTATCCTTAAGTTTAGAATAATCTAAGTCTAGGTCATTTATATTAGACATTAATGCAACCATATTGTTTTGAATGGTAGCACTTATATCTACATCATATTTTTTTTCAACTTTTTCAATAATTTCTTTAATTTCCTCTTCGCTAGAAGGCTTGTCTTTTATAACAGCTGTTTTAACTTCGTTGATAATTGCAGAAGCTTCTGTATCCCCTATCTCTTCAGCTAAGTCTAGGGATACGTCTATTTCCTCTTGAGCTGCTTTTTTATTAGAGGTAGATAACTCACCACCCATTATATTCTCAGCACCAGCAAGGATTCCAGCAAGAGCTGATTCTCCAGTTACTTCAAAAGGAGCTGAGGCTGTAACCTCTGCATTCAATATTCCAGAAGTAATTAATGCATTTGCAAGCATATCATTAGTTACTAGTGTTAAGTTAGAAGAGTTTACTGTTACGCCATTTTCCTTTTGTAATAGCTTAACATAGGCACTAGAATACCATCCACCTGTAAAATTGGCTAATTCTTTTTCATCAAGACCAAATTGTTTTAGTGCCATTTTACTGTCTACATATATAGCTTCAATATTGTCTGGAGCTTTAAAGTACTTTCTTAATTGAGCTTCTTGACTATCACTTAAATCAGAACCAAAGCTTAGAATTTCACCACTTGGATATTCACCATGAATATCTGCAAAAGCAGTTGTAGGTATAGATATACATGTTAAAATACCTATAGTCATAGCTAATTTTTTAAAAAATTTCTTTGACATGTTAAATTCTCCTTATACTTAAAATGTAAGTAATACTATCTATATAATAAAATCTAGATAGTTACTTTATATATCTTATTATATATATTATATTTTATATTTATAGGATATAGAATAAATATTAATAAATTTGTAAGAAACGAAAAGCGTAAATTAACTGTAACATCTATGGAAATAAAACAATTTTAGTATTAGAATGGAATTATAGTTAAATTTTAAAATAAAGGTGGGATTTGGATGTATAAAAATCAAATAGAAGAATATTTTCACAATCATAAGGATGAAATGTTAAATGACATATGTGATTTAATAAGAATAAGAAGTGATAGATCAGAGGCTAAAGAAGATATGCCTTTTGGAGAGGGCCCAGCAAAGGCTCTTAAGGCTGCTTTAGAGCTAGCAGAAGGTATGGGATTTAATACTACAAATTATGATAACTATGTAGGAGCTATTGATTTTAATGATAAAGAAAAGCAATTAGATATTTTAGCCCATCTAGATGTAGTACCGGTTAGTGATGATTGGACAGTTACAAAACCTTTTGAGCCAATAATGAAAGATGGTAAATTATATGGAAGAGGTTCAGCTGATGACAAGGGACCAGCATTAGCAGCTTTATATGCTTTAAAGGCTGTTAAAGATTTAAATATACCTTTAAGTAAAAATGTTCGTCTTATATTAGGAACAGATGAGGAATGTGGAAGTTCTGATATAGCATATTACTATAAAAAAGAGAAAGAAGCACCTATGACCTTTTCACCTGATGCAGACTTTCCTGTTATAAATATTGAAAAGGGAGGACTACATAGTCCCTTTGAAAGTAAGTTTGAAGAAGATAACAATTTACCAAGAGTAGTTTCTATGACAAGTGGAGTTAAGGTTAATGTAGTTCCAGACACTGCAATTGCAGTTGTGGAAGGCTTCTCAGAGGAAGAAATAAATAAATATTGTATAGATGCAGCAAAAAGCACAAATTTAAAATTCACCTTTGATAAAGACGGTGAAAGCTGGGTTATTAAGGCCAAGGGAGCAGGAGCACATGCGTCTACTCCTGAAAATGGAAATAATGCTCTTACAGGAATGTTACAGTTACTTACATCTATGCCATGCGCTAATAGTGAAGGATTTAAGAAGCTATGTGCTGTTAGTAAGTTATTCCCACATGGAGATTTCAAGGGGGAAGCTTGTGGTGTTAAGATGAGTGATGATTTATCTGGTGAATTAACTATAACTTTAAATATATTTAAATATACTACTTCAGAGTTAAGCGGAACCTTTGATTGTAGAGCGCCACTTTGTGCAACTAATGAAAATGTGCGTGATGTTTTAAGAGACAATATGGCAAAGGATAATATAATCTTATCTAGGGATGATATGTTCCCAGCTCATCATGTTGATGAAAACTCCGAGTTTATACAAACTCTTTTGAAATGTTATGAAGAATATAGTGGACAAAAGGGAGAATGTATAGCCATAGGAGGAGGTACCTATGTTCACCATATTAATAATGGAGTAGCTTTTGGATGTACAATGCCAGGTACTGATAATAATTTACATGGGGATGATGAGTTTGCAGTAGTAGATGAACTTCTACTTAGTGCTAAAATATTTACTCAAGTAATTATTGATCTATGTAAATAATATTTTAATTTAATAAGCCTAGTTAGGATAAGTAGAATAATAATTTCATTTATCTTAGCTAGGCTATTTTATAGTAGTTAAATAGGTAAGAAGAGTATTAAATATTATCCCTATTATAACATGGATTTAACCATGTTATAAAACAGCAAAATCCCAGAAACCCGCATGAATAAAACAACTAGTTAACTAGTTATATAGTTAAATAGGCTTATATGTAAATAGTTTCCTATATGAATATTTGTATAGTTTCCTAAGTGAGATTTTATTATAATTAGTATATTATGTTATAACATATCGAAGTTATAGTGAATATTTTATTTCATATATAAAGGAGAATAATATAATGGAGAAGTTTGAAGGACAACTTAAAGAAGCAATGGGAAAAGGTGGAGCATATATAGAGATACCTTTTAATGTAGAAGAAATTTTTGGAGCTAAGAGGGTTAAAGTTAAAGCTACTTTTGATGGGGTGCCATATAGGGGATCTATTGTTAAAATGGGAACAGAGTGCCACATAATAGGTGTAACTAAAGATATAAGAAAAAAGATAAATAAAGATATTGGAGATTATGTTAAAGTTACAGTTGAAAAGGATGAGGAAGAAAGAAAAATTAATCTTCCTGAAGATTTTAAAATAAGAATTGAAGAATCTAATGAAGTATATGATTTTTGGAATAGTTTATCTTACTCTAATCAGAAGAAATATGTGGATTATATAGATTCTGCTAAAAAGGAAGAAACACGAAAAAAACGAGTAGAGGATTCGATAAATAAGTTAATTAATAAAGAGAAGCTATAAATAAAGTCCCCAAATCCTATGTAGTACAAAGATTATTGATGAATAGTCTGTATAATAAAATCCCTGCAATACTATATTACAGGGATTTTAATAAGTTTTGGGTTGTATAAACTCTAGTTTCATTCCTTTAAAAGTACCTGGGGGGGACAAATTGTAAAAGGGAATCTTATGAAGCTAGAGTATGTATAGAGAATATTATTTAAACTACAACCTGGAATTTACTAGGTTGTAGTTATTCTATTTTAAGTTAAATAACTTTATATATTATCTTTTGTGGTTACAAAGAGTTGGTGATTCAATTAAAGTCGCAAACATATATTTATGAGTATGGTCATCTTCATCAGAAGTTCTTCCTTTTACAAAGTGAACATGTCTTCCATTGCCAACCGGAATAGCTGGTCCAGTTGTATCACAAATTTCATGAAAGTGATCATAGAAATCAGTATTTGTTTGAAGCTTATGGACGTGTGAGTTACGGTAAGGAATAGCTTCACCAGTTACCCCAGCAAATCGATGGTTATGAACTGAACAATCTTCAGAAGCTATTATTGTACTACCAGTATATTCATGAACATGGGTTTGCTCTTTGTGTCTACAAGAGTCATTAGAATTATTACTACAGTTATTGTGGTTCATATAGTTATCATTGGCATCATATTCATAATTAGAATAGTTAGGATAACATTCATAATTCTCATAGTCTTCATAAGCATCATTATAATTATTATAGTTACTATACATATTACTCATTTATTTCCCTCCAATACCTTAGAGGCATACTACATATTATGATTATTCTAATATATTGGTGACACCTTTATTATGATTTTTAAAAATATATTTTATTAAAAGATATATTTTTCTTATAAAACCTTTTAGATAATATTTTAGAGTGAAATGTAGCATAATTAAGATATATATTTTATTTCATTACTACTTTTAAAGTTTTGTTTAATATCAATTGAAGTAGATATTAGTTAAGTGAGAGGAGGAGTAGGTTTGAGTTCAATAATATATATACAGATTATAGGATTAATAATATTAATAATACTATCTAGCTTTTTCTCTGCATCAGAAACTGCCTTAATGTCTATTAGTAAGATAAGGGTTAGACATATGGTAGAGGAAAACATAAAGGGATCTAATAGAGTTAAGGAATTAACTGATAATCCTAGTAGCTTATTAGCATCAATTTTAGTTGGGAATAATGTTGTGAATATAGCATCATCTTCTTTAGCAACGGTTTTAGCTATTAATCTTATTGGAAGTAGAGGTGTGGCTATAAGTACTATAATAATGACTATAGTAGTACTTATTTTTGGTGAGATTACCCCAAAAACTTTAGCTTCACAAAATTCTGAGCAAATATCACTAAGAGTTGCAAATCCAATATTTATTGTAAGTAAGATGCTTAAACCAGTAGTTATCATAACTACTACAATATCAAAGTTCTTTATAAAATTACTTGGAGGGAAAAGTGATAGTAATAAACCATTTATAACAGAAGATGAATTAAAAACTATGGTGGACGTTAGTGAAGAGGAAGGTATACTAAAGTCAGAGGAAAAGGATATGATTCATAATGTATTTCAATTTGGAGACCTTTATGCAAAGGATGTTATGGTTCAAAGGGTAGACATAATAGCTTTAGATATAGAGGAAAGTTTGGATAAGATTATTTCAGTTATAAAGGAAGAAGGGTTTTCAAGAATACCTATATATTCAAATACTATAGATAATATAGTGGGGATATTAAATGTTAAGGATATTATATTTATGGAAGATACTAAGGGATTTAGTTTGAAAAACTATATGAGGGAAATAACCTATACCTATGAGTTTAGAAAGGTTACAGAGCTATTTAAAGATATGAATAAAAATAGGCAGCATATGGTAGTAGTCCTTGATGAATATGGTGGAACCGTTGGAATTGTAACTATTGAAGATTTAATAGAGGAGATAGTTGGGGATATAAGTGATGAATATGATGATGAAGAACCAGAAATATATGTGGTAAAGGAAGATGAGTATATAGTTGAAGGAAGTGTTAGAATAGAGGATATAAATGAACTTATAGGAACAAAAATTGAGTCCGAGGAATTTGATTCCATAGGTGGATTTATAATAGGTGTGCTAGGAAGATTCCCTAATATAAGCGAAGAAATAATTTATAGTAATTATAGATTTATAATTGAAGATATAGATAGGAATAGGATAAAGAAAATTAGAATATATACATAGGTTGGAGCAAATAAAGAATAGATATTAATAAAACTATACTAATATCTATTTTTTATTTATAGAATTTATACTGCTTATGTTGTAAAGCTGTTATAGAGCTAAACTAAGAGCTATAAGACCTTGTCCTACATAGTAACATAACAAGTTCAATGCTGTCATGTAAGATGGTGATTTTTTATGAAAGTATATAAAACACAAAATTAAATCAGATAAAAAGAAGAGACATGCACCTATAATTATAAGTATAGTACTTAAAAAGTTTTCATGGATTAAGGGAGTTAATGATAATGCCCTTGTAACCATAAAACTAATTATAATTGAATAAGTAACAACTAGTTTATAGGCTCCCTTAAAATCAAAGCCTTTTATTAGATTTAAAAATAGAATAGAGATTATTGAAATTAGAATAAATAATAGAACATGCCAAATTAGCACAGGGGTAAGAGTAGCAAAGGCTAAAGAAAAGAATATATGAGCAATAGAAAAACTAATTAATCCATATACAAACATTTTGCTTACTTCATCATCTTTATTAGTATTAAAGGCAAGGAATACATCTCCAATTAAAGATGTTATTAATGCAAAAAGTATAAATATGAAGTATTGGGTATTGAAGTAAAGAATTTTATAGCTAGATACGCATATAGCAATAAATAATAGACTAGTAATAGTCTTAACTATAGGCATTTTATAGCCATGAGGATGATAATTAAAGTATATTAGAAATCCTAGTGATATTAGCATAAATATAAAAAATGTAAGTGATAACATACTTAACCCTCCTTCAATAAAATACAAGTAATAAAATTATTATAGCATATGTTACATATAAGTAAAACAATGGAAAAGAAAATATTTTATTAATGGATATATTTGATTTAAAAAATGTATTGATTTTTTATAAATAATGCTTTAACATTAAGTTACATAGATTTCGAAAATGAGAGAGAGGTATTTTTGTGAGTGTCTAGTATTTAAAATAGTAATTAAATATTAATCTTAAAAATTTGGGTAGTATATACCTTTATTTGTTGTGGGATTAATTAAAACTATTAAAGATACAAGTCCACGAAATTTACCTTAGGATAGCTATAGCTATCTCTGTTAATGGCAAGTTTAAAGCTGTGGGAGTATCCATGGCTTTTTTTATTTTGGAAATCTATGAAGGATTTCATGGACTTAATAATAAGTAAAGGAATCGTGAAAATGAATATTAGTACATTGGAAAAATTACATTATAATAAAATAAAAGAAATTATTAAATCTTATTGTGTAAGTGGATTAGGAAGAGAGTTACTAGATAAACTTCAACCTAGTAATAATATTAAGCAAGTGAAAAGAATGTTAGAGGAAACATCTGAAGGTAGAAACCTTATTGATGCTTCTTATCACATGCCATTAAAGGGAATATTTAATATTGCTCCTTTGATAGATAAGATTGAAAAAGGCTCAGTGCTTGAACCATCAGAGCTAACAACAATAGATAATTTTTTGCGTGGATGCAGAAAGGTTAAAATTTTTATAGAAGATAAAGAAGGATATGCGCCAACTTTAAGTGCTTATGGTAAAAGTATCACAGAATTAAAATATATTGAAGAGGAAATAGAGACTTCAATTAAAGGAAGCATAGTGGATTCTAATGCTAGTAAAGAACTTAAGAGAATTAGACGACATATAGAAAGTTGTGAAGAAAAGATAAAAGAAAGGTTAGATAAGTTTATAAGAAGTAGTGCCAATAAAGAATATATTCAAGAATTTTTTATAAGTCAAAGGAATGGTAGATATACAATTCCTATAAAAGCTTCCTATAAGAATCAAGTTCAAGGATCTATTGTAGAAGTGTCTTCTAAAGGGACTACTGTATTTATAGAGCCAAGTTCTGTATCAAAGTATACTACGGAGTTAACTACACTAAAATCAGAAGAGGCCATGGAAGAGTATAGAATACTTGCAACATTAACTGATATGATATTTGAGAGGATTAAAGAGTTAAAGATAAATATAGAAGTCATTGCAGAATATGATATGATTATAGCAAAAGCAAAATATAGTAAAGATATAGATGGAATACAGCCAATTCTAAATAATCATGGATATATAAATATAATTAAGGGTAGATATCCATTAATTAAAAATGCCGTTCCGCTAGATTTTAATATAGGGGATGATTATAGAACCTTGATTATAACTGGACCTAATGCAGGGGGGAAGACAGTGGTGTTAAAGACAGTGGGACTTCTTACATTAGCTACGCAAAGTGGATTTCATATAGGTGCTGAATCAGGAAGCGAAATAGCCATATTTGAGAAAATATTTGTGGATATTGGAGACGATCAAAGTGTGGAAAACGCTTTAAGTACATTTTCATCTCATGTTAAGAATCTTAGTGGAATTTTAAAGGAGAGTAATAAAAATACCCTTCTTCTTTTGGATGAGATAGGAAGTGGTACAGAACCTAATGAAGGAGCAGCACTTGCTATTGCGATACTAGAGGAGTTTTATCATAAAGGATGCATTACCATAGCATCTACTCATTATGGAGAGATTAAGAACTTTTCTCAGAATCATCCTGATTTTGAAAATGCAGCCATGGAATTCCAAAGAGAGACCTTAGATCCACTATATAAGATTTCTATTGGGAAGAGTGGAAATAGTAATGCCCTTTATATTTCAAAAAAAATGGGTATAGCTGATAAAATAATAGATAGAACAAGAAAATATATTGAAACTAAAAGTTATAACTATGAATTGTTAAGAGATAGCAAGATTAATAGAAATAAAGAAGTTGATAATTATAGTGAAGAATCCTATAACTATGAAAAAGGTGATAGGGTTATTGTTCTAGATAAGAAGTTACCAGGGGTTGTATATAAAGAAAAAGATGAATTTAATAATATAATTGTATTTTTAGATGGTGATTTTATTGAAGTGAATTATAAGAGGTTAAAGCTAGAGGTTAGTGCTACAGAGTTATATCCTGAAGGTTATGACTTAAATCAGATTTTTATAGCTTATAAGGAAAGAAAGTTAGAACATGATATAGAAAGAGGTTCTAAAAAAGCACTTAAAAAAATTAGAAAGGAATCCCAAAAGGGAATTTGTGAACAATAAGTAACCTTTGTATTCTTATAGAAAATATTGTCCATAATATAAAAAGATTTTGTTAATTAGTGGAGGAAATTATGGCAATAGAAAAAAGTTTAATTGAAGGATTTTTAAAACAGTTTGATACAGTTCCTTTTTCGGTAAAATATAAGGACGAAGGGAAATTTATTATAGGTGAAGGTGAACCTAAGTTTAAGATAGTTATAAGAAAATTACCTAATAAAACTGATTTGCTAAAAAGTACTTCTCTCGCTTTAGGAGAAGCTTATATGAATGGAGATATAGATTTAATAGAAGGAGATCTATACTATGCTCTTGATACGCTATTAAGTAACATAGATAAGTTTACCTTAGATATAAAAGGTCTTAAAAAGCTACTGCATACTTCTACTTCTTTAAAGCATCAAAAGGAGGAGGTATGTTCTCATTATGATATAGGAAACGATTTTTATAAGTTATGGCTTGATAAAACCATGAGTTACTCTTGCGCTTACTTTAAAAATGATAATGATACATTAGAAGAAGCTCAGATGAATAAAATATATCATATACTTAATAAGCTTAATTTAAAGGAAGGTATGAGCTTATTAGATATTGGATGTGGTTGGGGGTATTTATTAGTAGAAGCTGCTAAAAAATATAAAATCCATGGCGTTGGTATAACCCTTAGTGAAGAACAATATAAGGGGTTTTCAGAGCTAATTGAGAAGGAAAACCTAAGGGAGTATCTACAAGTTAAGCTTTTAGACTATAGAAAATTAAAGGATTCAGGTATGACCTTTGATAGAGTAGTTAGTGTTGGTATGATTGAGCATGTTGGAAGAGAAAATTACAGTTTATTCTTTGATAATGTAAGTAAAGTATTAAATCCTAAAGGTGAGTTTTTATTACACTATATAAGTAGTATCCATGAATCTCAAGGAGACCCATGGATTAAAAAATACATCTTTCCAGGCGGTGTAATTCCTAGTATAAGAGAAATAATGGATACTGCTTGTGAGCATAAGTTTTGTACTATAGATGTAGAAAGTTTAAGACTTCATTACAAGAAAACATTGCTTTATTGGTATAAAAATTTTCAAGATAATATAGATGAAATTAAAAAATTGGTAGATGAAAGATTTATAAGAATGTGGGAAATATATTTATGTTCTTGTGCGGCTTCATTTAATAATGGAGTTGTAGATTTACATCAAATGCTATTTACTAAAGGAGCTAAAAACGATCTACCACCTACAAGAGAATATATGGATAAATAATTTTAAAGAATAAAACGGCCAAGTATATCCTGGTCGTTTTGTTTTTAAAAATTTTAATAATACTATGAATAATTTGATTTCTTTTAGAGAAAGATTTAATTTTTTATAATGTGAGTTTCTATAATTTGAAGTTCTTTAATCAATTCTTGTCTAACAAAACCCTTTGTATTTACTGTGTCAGAGGTTATAAGGCGTACTTCGTACCATAAGGTTTCTAAAGCTTCAACTCCATCAAGAATTGCTACCCTTGAGTTAGATGGGATGGAGCGGAGTATAGGACTATTACTGAGAGGTGAGATATAAAGAGAGCACCGTTTTATTGTTTCACCAGTATTAAATCTAATAGGTCTAGAGTAAACTTTTAAAGTTTCATTTGGCTTATTAATAGTGTTTAATTGAGATGTTAAACTATTATTTTGTTTTGTTAGAACCCTTACTTGAATATTTTGTTTGTTATATTTATCATTTAAAAGATAATATAAAATTCCTAATCCACCAGAGGTAAGAAGTAGGACATAAATGAAAAAAGTTTTTATCACGAATGTACCTCCATAAAAGAGTTTGGTAGTATAAATATATTCCTTTTATTTATGAAATAGACTTAGTAAAATTAATAAGTAATATTAATAAAACTAGTAAAAGTTTAGTGATATAATTCTATGTGAGGAGTTGATGAATAAATGGCTAATACTAAAACTAATGTGATGAGGATACTAGATAATAGTAATATAAATTATAATATATATACATATGAGGTTAAGGATAGTGCTGTAGATGGAATATCAGTAGCCAATAAACTTGGAGTAGCAGTAGAGAATGTATTTAAGACTCTTGTTACAAAAGGCCATAGTGGAGATTTTTATGTATTCGTAGTTCCTGTGGCAAAGGAACTGAATCTTAAGGCGGCGGCAAAGCGTGTAGGAGAAAAGTCAGTAGAAATGATAAAAGTTAGTGATATGCTTAAGATAACGGGATATATTAGAGGTGGATGCTCGCCTATAGGTATGAAGAAAAATTATAATACTGTAATTGATGATTCATCCCTGAATCTAGATAAAATCATTGTAAGTGGTGGTAAAATTGGATTTCAAGTAGAAATAGGACCAAGGGATTTAATTCAGCTGATAAATGCTGAAACCGGTCCTATTGTGAATTAAAATATACATAAAAGAAATAAAGGTTGTCCTAGAAGATAATTTAATTCTTACTAAGACTACCTTTAATTATTATATAGCTAAAGAAAAACTAACATAATCTAATATAAAATCATCAGCTAAAGCTTTCATGTCATTGTGCTGCTCTAGGGAATGTTCATCATATACGCCTATAACCTTCATACCAGCTTTTTTAGCACCTTGAATGGCTGGAAGTAAGTCTTCAAAAACCATGCACTTATCAGGAGAAACACCTAATTTATTTGCTGCTAGAAGATATACATCTGGAAAATCTTTTCCCCTTTTTACCTCATTAGTTAAGGCTATTGTATCAAAATATTCATATATTCCATTAGCTTTTAAGCAAGCTTCTAAAAGTAAAGTGTTATTGCTAGTAGCCAATGCAATTTTTATATTATTTTCTTTAAGTAGGTTAAAAAATTCTTTAACACCAGGCTTTAGTTTCACTTTATTACAGTAAGCTTCATAAGCCATGTCATTCCAATGCTCTTTAATTTCTTCTAAGGTATAAGGTAAATTAAAGGAATTCTTAAAGTAAATAGCTACTTCATTAAAGCTAAGATGAGCAATGTCATTATTTAATGATGGAGGCACATCTAAATTATGTTTAGCTAGGTATTCCGTATCGATTTTATTCCATACCCACATAGAATCAACTATAGTACCATCCATATCAAAAATTGCAGCGTCTATATTTTTAAACATATATTATCACCCCCGCATATTAACATAACAAATAAAACTTTTAATGTAAAGAGTAATGAATATAATGTGGAAACTACCTTTTACTACTAATAAAAAAGTAATAAGAAAGAATGTAATAAAATTAAAAACATATAATGTATTAGTAAAATAAAGGGGGGAAACTATGGATCTTTTAGGTAAGTTTTGGGGGGTTATTTCGGTTATATTTACTTTAGGAGCATTGTCAAGAGTAGTATCTTTAGGGTTTTATAATAAGTTTATTAAAGGTTTGTCAAAGAAAAAACATAGAGGCATAATAAATAAAACTATTAACATAAATAATGTTTTAGAAGAAAACCATGGGGTGTTTGGAGTGGGTGCATTTATTTCTTCAATAATTCATATGTTAATAATGAATTATAAGGAAAGTTTTTCTTTTTGGGGAATTGCAACCTTTGTGTGTGTTTTAATAATGGTAGCTACTGGAATTATAAATAAATTTATTTATAGAGATAAGAGGGGCCAAATAAGAAAGTTTCATACAACTATAATATTAATATATATTGTTTCTTTAGTAATGCATATAATTTTCACCAAATGATATATTATTAAAAAAAGACATTGTTCTTATAGCAGATTTAAGGTCTAGTTACAAAACACTATCTTCCTATAGTAAATAAAAACATATATAGTAAAATAAAAAGGAACATGACATTCATGTTCCTTTTGGTCGGGGTGACAGGGATTGAACCTGCGACCTCATGGTCCCAAACCACGCGCGCTCCCATCTGCGCCACACCCCGCCGACAAAAATTATTATATGATATATTTAATAGGTTGTCAACATATTTTATGCAAAAAGTTTTGCGATATTATATATTATTTTTAAAAGACCAATAAAAGGTATTATAAAATCAGTATATTGTAAATAATAAAAGATGTTACTGAATACAAAAAGTTTAATATATATTTACATAATATTATTGTCATTAAAAAAAGGAGGAGTACAAAAGATGAAGGAATATAGGTTTAGTGAGGCTTCTAAAAGATATATGAGAAAGCAATTGTCTAATAGTATACTTTTATCGAGTCTTTTACTCATAATTACAATAGGATTATTTATAAGGAACAATCTTTTTTATGGGAGATTTTTATTAGTGTTTTTTATAGTAGGATTAATAGTTACAGGTCTTGTTACTAAAAAAGTAAGAAGCATTGATGAGCTTAAATATATAAAAGTATATAAAGATAAATTTTGTATAAATAACAATATGAATGAAAAACCAAAAACTCTTTATTTTAGAGATGTAAATAAAGCAATGAGGGATAATAAAGGGATTATATTTTACGTGGGGAAAAGGGATTATAGAATATTATCTAGTTTTTTAGAGCAAAGTGAAGTTGATGAACTTTGGAAGAAGTTTTCCAGGTATAAATAGATATATTTACTATAATTAAATTCTATAGATTAGATTATGAGCATAGGTATATATTATTCTTAAATTAAGGGGGAGCATAAATGAATAAAATGAATCTTGCTACTTTAGGAGTAATTATATTAGTTATTTTGGGATTAGTGTGGATTATATGCTTTGATAATATTGATAATAGTAGCCATGAAATAATTAATAAAGAAAGAGAAATTATAAATTATGATGAGATAAAGGGAATTTGGTTATCTTATTTAGATTTATCAGCTATGCTTAAGGGGAAAAATGAAAATGAATTTAGAAAAAATATATCACAAGCAATAGATAATGTAGAATCTATGGGGTTGAATACTTTAATTGTACATGTAAGACCTTTTTCTGATGCCTTATATCAATCTAAATATTATCCATGGTCTATATATTGTTCGGGCATAGAAGGTAATGCTCCGGGATATGATCCTCTTCAAGTTATTATAGAGGAAGCTCATTTAAGAAATATAAGAGTAGAGGCTTGGATTAATCCCTATAGAGTTAGAAGTGATAGTGTTAAGTTGCCACTGTCTTTGGAGAATCCTGCTAGCAAATGGATAAAAGATGGTAGTGATAATATAATAAAATGTAATGGTGGAATATATTATAATCCTGCCAAAGAAGAAGTTAGGCAACTTATAGTGAATGGAGTAAAAGAAATAGTGGAGAACTATGAAGTTGATGGAATACATTTTGATGATTATTTTTATCCATCTAGTGATGTGTCTATAGATAGTAAAGCTTATGGCGAGTATACAAGTTCAGGAGGAGATTTAGATTTAGAGAGTTGGAGACGTGAAAATGTTAATATTCTCGTAAGGCAGGTTTATTCAATTGTTAAAGAGATAAGCCCAGAGGTAGTCTTTGGAATAAGTCCACAAGGCTCTATGGATAATAACTATAATAGCCAATTTATTGATGTGAAGAAGTGGATTCAAAACCCTGGATATATTGATTATATTTGTCCACAAATATATTATGGCTTTTTAAATGATAATAGCAATTTTCAACAAGTTATTGAAGAGTTTGATAGTCTTGTTGCTGAATCTACAGTAAATTTATATATAGGTTTATCTGTATATAAAGTTGGTAGTGAAGATACTTGGGCAGGTAATGGAAAGGATGAGTGGAGAAATAGTACAGATATATTAAAAAGACAGGTGGAAGCTTCAAGAAAGTTAAAGAAGTACAAAGGAATATTACTATTTAGGTATGACTCTTTGTTTAATCCATCATCAAATGTAAAAAGTCAGATACAACAGGAGAGATCAAATTTAAAATCTTTATTTAAGTAAAAAAAGAAAGGGGTGACTATTTATAAGTCACCTCTATAGTTTTTTCTATACTTCCTATGCCACCAACTTTTATTAAATAGTCATTATTAATAGCTTCACCCGTGCAGATGATTTCACTTGGATTATTCATGTAATAACCTTGTTCGCAACATATGGTTAGTTTATCTTTAAAATCAAGTATGTTATGTTTCATTATGTATGCACATAATGCGCCATTAGATGTGCCAGTAGCACTTTCTTCATCGATACCTACACTAGGACCGAAATTTCTAGTTGCAACAGTGCTTTTAGAATTTTCAGTTTCTAAAGAGAAGGCATGAAGACCTACTAAATTTAAGTTATCTGTGTATTCTTTTAGGCCTTGAAAATCTGGATTTATTCTTTTTAGAGCATTTAGAGATTTAACTGGGAACATTATATCTTTAAGCCCTGTAGAAATTATCATAGGTCTTAATGCATGACCTTGGATTCCAGCATCTTCTAAGGTTATTCCTAATATATCACAAAGTTCTTTTACATCATCAATATATGAATAGAACTTAGGATTAGTTTGAGTCATAAGCACATAGGCAATTTTTTCATTATCAAAATAAATTTCTATGTCTAAAATACCGGCAAGAGTTTTTTGTTTTAATTTTACTGGACTTGTACTTGGTTTGATAAAGCCTAATTTAGCTAAGGTATAGAAAGTGGCGATGGTAGCATGACCACATAAATCAACTTCTGTTGAAGGGGTAAAAAATCTAACCTCATAGTCATAATCGTCACATTTTGATTTTATCACAAAGGCAGTTTCGGAAAGTTTTACTTCTTTTGCGATAGCTGCCATGTCATTAGAGGATAAGTCATCACAATCAATAACTACACCAGCCTTGTTTCCACCCATATCATTGTGAGTAAAGGCATTAACTATGTACACAGTTTTATTAAAGTTTGATTTCATTTTGTCACCTCGTTTATATATTAAAAATATAGCTATCTTAATTAAAGGATAGCTATATTAATTGGTATAAGATAAAATTAATTAGCTAGATACATTTCACCAACAACATTTATATCTCCAGCACCTACGGTAATAATAAGATCACCATCTTTGGCCTTTGATTTTAAGTGATTAACTATTTCTTCAAAGCTATGATAGTTTATTGCATCAACTCCTGTAAGTCTTATAGCATCGCCTAACTTTACTGAGTTAACAATTCCAGTATCTTTTTCACGAGCAGCGTATATATCTGCTAATAATAAATGCTTTACTCCATTGAAGGTTCTTACAAAGTCATCAAAAAGAGTTATAGTTCGAGTGTAGGTATGAGGTTGAAATACCACATATAAATCTTTATGAGGATAATTTTTACAAGCACTAAGAGTAGCTTGAATTTCTGTTGGATGATGAGCATAGTCATCTATTACAGTAACACCATTTTTAGAACCCTTAAATTCAAATCTTCTATGAGTTCCTCCAAAATTAGATAATCCTTTAATTATAGATTCATTAGAAATGTTAAGAGCTAAGGATGTACATATAGCAGCTAAAGAGTTAAGCACATTATGTTCTCCAGGCACATTTAAGGCTATAGGAAATAACATATGGTCATTTTTATATAAATCATAAGAACCACAACCAAGAGAATTATAAGTTATATTTTTAGCTTTATACTCACCATTATTTATTCCGTAAGTCATTATAGTACATTTATGATTATTTAATATATCAGAAACGTTACTATCATCACTATTGCATACAAGGAAACCATCATCTGGTATGATATCTATAAATTTATTAAAAGTATCTTTTATGTGATTTATATCCTTATAAAAATCTAAATGGTCTGCATCTACATTTAATATAATTCCTATATAAGGATGAAATTTTAAGAAAGATCCTTTATACTCACAAGCTTCAGTAACAAAGTAATCACTATTTCCAGCAAGAACATTACCCTCTATAACATCTAATTCTCCACCTACTAATATGGTAGGATCCACTTGTTCTTTAATTACAATGTGGGCAAGCATTGAAGTTGTGGTTGTTTTGCCATGAGTACCAGCAACAGCTACATTATATTTATGGCCAAGCATAATTCTGCCTAAGAATTCAGCTCTATCCATCATAGGAAGGTTTAGTTCAATTGCCTTTTGAAACTCAGGATTATCATCACTGATAGCAGCAGTGTATACTACTAAATCTGAATCCTGTATGTTATCTGCACTGTGTCCTATATATATATATGCACCTTTATTTCTAAGTTTTTCAACCATATTTGAATTTTTCATATCTGAACCAGATACAGTATATCCGTTTTTAAGTAGAATCTCAGCAAGACCACTCATACTAATGCCACCAATACCAATAAAGTGAACTTTTTTATTTTTATCTTGTAAAAAATCAAAACTCATATAATAACAACTCCTATATAAAATATAATACTACATTCATGAATTTGTATATTAAAACATAGTTATAGATCAACCTAATAACCATTGTATGTGTATAAAAATAAATGAATACCTAATATAAATTATATACAAAAATCTATATAAAAAACACATATATTTTAGAAAGCTTCGTAAATTATATATCTATAGGAAAAATGAATGAAAATATCCAAAAAATTTAAAAGAAAATTCAGAAAAAGGCTTTTCGGATAGAAATAAATATGTTAAAATAAAAACAAAGTTAGAGATGGTTTTTAAGTATAATAACTAATTATATTTATTAAGTATCTAAGTGGAAATAATAGATGTTTTCTAAGTGTATGTATATTTAATATCAATTACAATAACTACTAGGCCATAAGGCTAGTAGAAATTTTCTGGAGGAGTGTGTTAAAATGTTAACAATTGGTCTGAGAGAATATGTAAATTGGCAACTGAATATTAATGGTGAAGAAGAGGATAAAATGCTCAATACTTGTGAAGAGAATGATATCATGGGTATGGAGTTTGAATATTTATTGTGGCAATTTAGCTTGTAAATTGCCAAATCTATTTTAAAGTCCCTATAATAATCGTGAAAAAGTCCTTAGTTTAGACTAAGGACTTTTTTTATTATGTAATTATGTTAAAAAGTTGTGCTGTAAGTTTTGTAATTTGCAAAGAGTATTAACAATGGAGAAGATGATTACTCCAGCTAAGTTAGAAGTGATATTATCTTTATCAAATCTAGGTGCCACTTCACATATATCAAAGGTTATAACCCTATTTGACTTTAAAATATGTTTAAGTAGTTTTATAACTATTTCTGGGTTTAGACCTAAGGTTTGCGTAGAACTAACCCCTGGTGCAAAAGAGGCAGAAAATACATCTGAGCAAATAGTTACATATATATAATCTTGGTTTCTCATAAAGGTATTTAGCTCTCTTAAAAGTTGCCAACCATCACTATATAGGATGTCTTTCGCAAGGGTGTATTGAACACCTAGTTTTTTAGCGGTTTTAAATAGATCCACTGTATTGCTGTGCTGTTGTATCCCAATACAGAAATAGGAGAAATCCATGTTTTTATCATGACAAATATCAGAGATTTGTTTAAACATAGTTCCAGAACTTCCCTCGTTATTATATGGTCTAAGATCGAAGTGAGCATCAAAATTTATAATTCCGATTCGAGGTTTACAAGATATTTTATCCAGATGAGATAGAGCCCCATTATAGTTCCCAAAGGCTGTCTCATGTCCTCCTCCTAGAACTATAGGAAAAATATTCAGATCTAGTAACTTAGACACGCAGTCGCTTAAAAGCTTTTGCCCTTCAGCAAGAGAAATGTCCTCAACTATGATATCTCCGGCATCAAAAATTTTTACCGATTGATTAAAAGTACAAGGTAGATTTGAAAGCTCTTTTCTGATGGATATAGGACCATTCATGGCACCTATACGACCTTTATTTTTTTTTACACCTTCATGGCAACAAAAGCCTAAAAGTGCAAAATTTAGTCCATCAAGAGGCTCAAGATCATCTCTTCGAAGATCAAGAGGTGTTATCCATTGATGCCATCTAAAAGCATCAAAATTATCGTCACTGTCTATTCTTCCTTGCCATAAGTTTTCGTTCATAGGTTCATAGTTTTTAATAAACATAAAATCACCCCACAAGTAACTTCTTAGTAGTATTATACGTTTTCAGTATAAGTCAAAGGAGAGATATTATCAATGTTATATGTAAAATAGTAGTTATATTTTATTTGTTTTTGAATATACATATTTAAAGATAAAGAGATATGCAGTGAATTAAAAGGTATTGATAATAATTTTTAGTAATGAAATAAAATAATATTGACAATTGAACGTATGTTCGATATCATGTAAATATGAGAACAGATATGGGGGTTAAAGAATGGGAAACAAAGATTTATTCATTGAGTTAAAGTATAAGGCAGATGGGCAAGGACTTGAAGGTATAAATTTTTTAGAAGATGATAAAGAAATAGGTGGTCAGAAATACATGCTTTGTGGTGGAGTTTTAAATAAGAATGGAGGAAAACTTTTATTTAAAGCTAGAAATATACAAGAAGCTAATGAATTTACAAAAAGGAATCCTTTGACTTCGAAAATGGTGGCATGTAGTTGATAGATATTATAAAATAATATTGAAATTAAAGGCTATTTCAAAATGAAGATTTATTTAATCTTTATTTTGAAGTAGCTCTTTTTATTTACAATGAGGATATTTTTTTGCTAATTAATCTGTGATTAACATAAAAGATGAATTTATATTGTTTTAAATAGTATATTAAAGAAAATAAAAAAAGTAATTGTAATATAGTAATAAAACAGATAGAATAAAGGTGAATAATAAAGGCAAAAATAAAGATAAAATTCGGAAAGGTATAGTTTGTATGGAGAAAATTAAGCATAAATTTAATAGAAACCAAAGGGTTATTGGTATAACAAAAGTTTTAACAGAAAATCCTAATAAGGTTATAACTTTAAATTTATTTACAGAGAAATTCAATGCAGCAAAATCTACTATTAGTGAAGATATTGTTATAGTTAGAGAAGTAATAGAAGGTTTATCCATGGGAAAGATAGAAACAGTAGCAGGTGCTGCAGGTGGAATAAGATTTATAAATGAAAAATCAAATGAAGATAGAAAACAGTTTTTAGAAGATTTGTGTGAAGCACTAAGACAGCAATCTAGAGTTGTTCCGGGTAATTTTCTATATATAACAGATATAGCATATAATCCAAGTATTATTCAAAATTCAGCAATAATATTAGCTAGTAAATTTAAAGATATGAACGTGGATTATGTAGTTACAATAGAAACTAAAGGTATTCCATTAGGTTATGAGGTTGCAAAACAATTAGGAGTTCAGCTTGTTACAGTACGTCATGATACTAAGTATACAGAAGGTACTACAGTAAGCATAAATTATGCTTCTGGTTCAAGCAATAGACTTCAAACTATGACATTATCAACAAAGTCTATGAAGAGAAGTAGCAGATGTGTATTTGTAGATGACTTTATGAGAGGTGGAGGAACTGCAAAGGGAATTAAAGAGCTTTTAAGTGAATTTGATAGTGAATTATTAGGTAGTGGTTTTTTAATAGATAATGTAGAAGTTAAGGATAAGCTGGTAGATGATTATATTTCATTAGTAAATTTTTATGGTATTGGAGAAGATGGAATTGCGATTGTTAGTCCATCTAGTGAAAAAAACGAATAAGTTACAAAAAAATATGGAAAATGTTTCGACAAATAGAAGGATTTACAATGCATTAGTAGAATAATACATGAAAGCACATCTTGGAGGTGGAATTTCATGATAATTACAGACGTTAGAATTAGAAAAATTACCACAGAAGGAAAAATGAAAGCTATAGTATCTATAACTTTAGATAATGAATTCGTGGTTCATGACATCAAGATAATTGAGGGTCAAAGTGGTAATTTTATAGCTATGCCTAGTAGAAGAACTCCTGATGGAGAATTTAAGGATATAGCTCACCCAATTAATACAGAAACAAGAGAGAAAATTCAAAAATCTATACTTGACGAGTATGAAAAAGTAAAAAATGAAGAGCAAGTAGAAGATGAAATAGTCTAATTATAAAAAGGAGCGTAGCACTCCTTTTTATTTTGTGTATCGTTAATAGTATATCGTTAATATATATTTTCATGTAAAAAATATACTTTGGTTGAAAAAGTGTAACAGTTTCAATATAATAGTATAGAAGTAGTATATAAAAATAATAAATATGATAGATTAATATTGAAAATTTAATAAATATTAGTTTTAAATTATTATAGAATAATTTATCAGGAAAGACTAATTACATTTTAAATGAAGAGGTGTATGAATTGTATAAATGTGCTATAATCCTTGCTGCTGGCGAAGGTAAAAGAATGAAATCTAATACTCCTAAGGTTCTACACAAAGTTTGTGGAAAAGAAATGATAAACCATGTTATAGATAATATAAGAAAGTCCGGAGTAGAAGAAGTAAGTGTGGTTATTGGAAAAGGTGCTGATAAAGTTAGAAAAGGCACTGAAAGTAGAAATATTTTCTACTCAGTTCAAGAAGAACAATTAGGTACTGGGCATGCAGTAATGTGTGCAGAAGAATTTTTAAAAGGTAAAAAAGGTTCAGTATCTATATTTGTTGGAGATGGGCCTCTAATAACAGAAGAAACAGTTACAAAGCTTACTAAATATCATGAAGAACAAAAATGTAGTGCTACAATATTGACATCTATAATGAGTGACCCTCTAAAGTATGGAAGAATAATTAGAAATTCTCAAGGAGAAGTAGAGAAAATTGTAGAGTTTAAGGATTGTAATGAAGAAGAAGTAAAAGTTAATGAAATTAACTCAGGGATGTATTGTTTTGATATAGACATATTATTAAATACCTTAGGTAAACTTAATAATAATAATAATCAAGGTGAGTACTATTTAACAGATGTAATAGAAATATTAAAAAATGAAGGTAAGAAAGTTGGAGCTATTGCTGTTGATGTAGAAGAAATTACAGCAGTAAATTCAAAGGTAGAGCTTTCTGTTGCTAATGATATAATGAGAAGTAGAATAAATAGAAACCATATGGATAATGGTGTTATAATTATGGACCCTAGAAGCACCTATATAGAATGTGATGTAATTATAGGTCAAGATACGGTTGTATATCCAGGGAATATCATAGAAGGAACTACGGTAGTTGGTGAAAATTGCGTATTATACTCAAATAACAGAATAACTAATAGTATAATTGGTGATGATGTAACTGTAGAAAATTCTGTAGTATTAAACAGTAAGATTGGAAATAATACTACAGTTGGACCTTTTGCGTATATAAGACCAGAAACAACTATAGGTGAAAATGCAAGGATAGGCGATTTTGTTGAAATTAAAAAATCATCAATAGGTGACGGAACTAAGGTATCTCACTTAACTTACATAGGAGATGCAGAAGTGGGAGAAAAATGTAATTTTGGGTGTGGAACTGTTGTAGTAAATTATGATGGAAAAGCAAAATATAAAACTACAATTGGAAACAATGTATTTATAGGATGTAATACTAACTTAGTATCACCAGTTGAGGTAGAAGATAATACTTATATTGCAGCTGGATCAACAATAACCGAGAAAATACCAGAGGGCTCCTTAGCTATAGCAAGAGCTAGGCAAATAAATAAAGAGAACTGGGTATATGATAAAAATAAAAACAAATAAAATTTTAGGAGGACTACATAAATGATAAGCCATGGAAGAAACATTAAAATCTTTGCAGGAAACTCATATCCAGAATTAGCTGCTGATATTGCAAACCGCTTAGGGCTTTCTGTTGGAGAAAGTCAAGTTACTACTTTTAGTGATGGTGAGATTGCGGTAAATATTGGAGAAACTGTTAGAGGACTGGACGTATTTGTTATACAGCCAACTAGTGCCCCAGTAAACAATAATTTAATGGAACTTTTAATTATGATTGATGCACTTAAGAGAGCATCAGCAGGAAGAATAACGGCGGTTATTCCTTACTATGGATATGCACGTCAAGACAGAAAGGCAAAGGCAAGAGATCCAATTACAGCAAAATTAGTTGCTGATTTAATTACAGCAGCAGGAGCAGATAGAGTTTTAACTATGGACTTACATGCAGCTCAAATACAAGGATATTTCAATATTCCAGTTGATAATTTAGTGGGTTCACCAATACTAAGTGATTACTTTATAGAAAAAGGATTTAAAGATTGTGATGATGTAGTTGTAGTTTCACCAGATCTTGGTAGTGTTACAAGAGCAAGAAAGTTTGCTGATAAACTAAACGCTCCAATAGCTATTATAGATAAGAGAAGACCAAAGGCTAATGTAGCTGAAGTTATGAATATAATCGGTGAAGTAAAAGGTAAAAAGGTTATACTAATAGATGATATGATAGACACAGCTGGAACTATTTGTAATGGTGCTAATGCTTTAGTTAAAATGGGTGCTACTGAAGTATATGCTTGTTGTTCACATGCTGTACTTTCTGGTCCAGCCATAGAAAGACTAGAAGCATCGGTGATAAAAGAGCTAGTTATGCTTGATAGTATTCATCTACCACAAGAAAAAATGCTTGATAAGATAAAAATATTATCTATAGCACCGTTATTTGCAGAAGCTATTAGAAGAATATATGAAGAAGTTTCTGTAAGCAAGCTTTTTGATGAATAATATTAAATATTATATGTATTCATAATAAGTTTGGACAGTAATTTGGTTTTATTTAGGGGAGGAAGTTTTTCTTCCCCTATTTTTAGTATAAAAAGGAATGTTTTCACCATAACTTTATAAATATTTTGTTAAAAATATTAATTTTAATGAGAAAATACTTGGACTTAAAGTTATTGTTATATAATATTATAAAAGATATTATGTAGAAATTATATTCGTAAATTAAATAAAATATCTTAAGTATTTAGGAGGGATATCAATGGAAGGTAATTTAGGAAAGATATTAGTTGTTGATGATGATAAAAATATATGTGAAGTAATAAAGATGTATTTGGAGAATTCAGGATACCATGTTAAGGTGGCCAATGACGGAAGAGAGGCTCAAGAAGCATTTACTAGTTATAAACCTGATTTAGTGCTTTTAGATGTTATGTTACCATACCTGGATGGCATAGATGTGCTAAAGTGGATAAGAAGGGATAATGAAACACCAGTTATAATGATAACTGCAAAAGGAGAAACTTTTGATAAAGTTTTAGGACTTGAGCTTGGAGCAGATGATTATATAGTAAAACCCTTTGAACCTAAGGAACTTATGGCTAGAGTTAAGGCTGTTCTAAGAAGATATACTGCAGAGGGTGATAGTAAAGAAACATTAACCTTTGATAATTTAGTTATAGATATAAATTCATATAATGTAACATACATGGGACATGAAATTAAAATGCCACCTAAAGAGTTTGAATTATTACACTTCTTAGCAAGTAATAAAAACAGAGTATTTACAAGAGAACAACTGCTTTGTGAAGTGTGGGGATATGATTATCCAGGAGATTCAAGAACTGTAGATGTTCATGTGAAGAGATTAAGAGAAAAAGTATCAGGAGGAGATAATTGGCAGTTAGAAACTGTTTGGGGAGTTGGATATAAATTTGAGGTGAAATAGATGGTGAAAAATAGCTTATTTTCTAAAATGGTTGTTACTTACACCATTATAATTACAGTAAGTTTTACTATTTTAGCTGCATTTCTTTCCTTTTGGTTTCAAGATTATTTTATAAAGACGAGACAAAGTGATCTTACTAGACAGGCAGATATAATTGAAGGTATTGCAACAAAATATTTAACTGGGGCATCATCATATGAAGAATTAACTACAAATATAAAGTTTATATCAACATATATAAATGATGATATAGTTCTCGTAGATAGTAATGGATATGTTTATTCAGTTACTAACATTAAATATACTCCACTCATAGGGAAACAGATTTTTCATGATGATTTGGAAAATATAAACAATAGTGATTATATAGATGCTTTTAATGAGTATGGAGTTTATATGGATGAGAAAGTATACGTTATGATGAAAGTTGTAAAAGATGCTAAAGGGCAATCTATGGGAGCCACTTTATTTAGTGTATCAACAGATATTTTAGATAAATCACTTTCTAATGTTTATCAAATTATTTGGTTATCTGCAGTTTTCGCTGTAATTGCTTCTTGTATCGTAATTTATTATTTTTCTCAAAAGATGATAGTTAATCCGTTATCAGAAATGAGTGGGGTTGCAAGAAAAATAGCTCAAGGAGATGTAGATAAAAGAGTTGAAATTCATTCTGATGATGAAATGGAGGAGTTTGCAAATGCATTTAATGTGATGGCAGACTCGCTACAAAAGGTAGAACAAAATAGAAAAGAGTTTATTTCAAATGTTTCTCATGAGTTAAGATCTCCAATGACATCTATAAAAGGATTTATAGGTGGAATTTTAGATGGAGTAGTTCCTGATGAAAAGCATAAGTATTATCTAAATATAGCCTATGAAGAAATACAAAGATTAACAAGACTTATTAATGATTTACTTGATTTATCAGCAGTGGAATCGGGTACTTATAAGCTGGAGAAGGTACCTGTGGACATTAATGAAATAGTGAGAATATGCATATTGAGAAATGAAAATAGAATAAGAAATAAAAATTTGGATGTACAGGTATTTTTTGAAGGAAGTGAACTCTGGGTACTTACAGATGGAGATAAAATAACACAAGTTATAACTAATCTTTTAGATAATGCTATTAAATATGGAAAAGAAGATGGATTGATACAAATATCCTGTAGAAAAAAAGGTAAGAAGGCTAATATATCAATTTTTAATGAGGGATCTAATATAGATGAAGAAGATATTAAACATATCTGGGAAAGATTCTATAAAGTTGATAAATCAAGAACACAAAAAGTGAGTACAGGATTAGGGCTCTCTATAGTTAAAAAGATTGTTAGCTTACATGATGAAGAAATATGGGCGTGTAATAAAGAAAATGGAGTTGAATTTATATTTACTTTACAATTAGCAAAGAAGAGTATGTAATAATCTTAAGAAGCTAAGAGGAAGGAGGCTATTATGAGCAATTTTAATGATGATTATAAGGATGTTAAAGCAAAAATAACCTTTAACAAAATTAAGAAAAGACGTAAAGGTAAAATTGTTGCAATTACTATATTTTGCTTATTTGTAGCCTCCTTAGGTGGGGCTGTTACAGCTTTAGTGGTAAACACTGAAAACGAAAATTATTATGTTCAAGGTAATAATAAAGACGAAGAAGTTAATACCACTAATTCAAAGCTTCAATCAGCTGCTCACAAAGCAGCCCAATCTGTTGTTTCAGTTATTAAGGTTATTGCAGATGATAAGTGTATAAAAGAAACTAATGTAGGAGTAGGCGTTGTCATAGAAAATGGACAATATGTTATAACTAGCTATTTAGGTATTGAGGATGCAACCAGTGTTAAAGTGAAGTTACACAATGACATTGTATATAATGCATCTATAATAGGATTTGATAGTATTTATGATATTGCTATGATTAAAATAAATGGAGATGCATTACAACCTATGACTATAGCTAAGAATTCTACTAAGATTGAAAAGGGAGATAGAGTTATTAGTGTAGGAAATCCTCTGGGTAAATCTTTTAATGAAAATATAGAGGTAAGTACGGTGTTAAATACTAGAGAAAATATAGTATTTAAAAATAGAGAAACTAAAGTAGCTGAGTCTTTAAGAATGATAAAGACTTCAGTTATTCCTAAGTTTATCAATACTGGAGCAGCTTTATGTAATTTGGATGGAGAACTTATAGGAGTAAATAATACTACTATGACATATCACAATGAATTTTTAAAAAATAGTTTTTATATTTCCGCAGAGGATCTAGAGCCTATTACCTATGGAATTTTAGATAAGCAAGATTCTCTTATTAACCATATGGGAGTTTATGGGGAAGAGGCTATTTCCCAAAGTGAAAATGGTATTGATGGAGTATATGCAAAGGAAGTTACAAGAAATGGTTTAGCTTATGAAGCTGGAATTAGGCCAACAGATATAATTGTTGAAGTGAATGGTATGAAAGTTAATACTGTCAGTGACATAAATTCTATAATGAGTAAATTTAAAAGTGGAGAGACAATAAAATATAAAGTATTCAAAAATGGTGATTATGTTGACTTTAAAATAAAGATTTCAGAGTAATATATAAAAAGTAGCATTTAGGGATGCTACTTTTATTTTATTTTAGGTAAAACTTCTAGTATAATAGTCAAAGAAGATTATTTTTATGTTAAGAGATATTATGTTATAGAATATATTGGAGGTAATTATGTATTTAGTTGTGGGATTAGGAAATCCGGGAGATAGATATGATAAAACAAGACATAATGTAGGGTTTGATGTAGTTGATATGTGTGAAAAAAAGTATAACTTTAGTATAAATAGGACAAAATTTAAAGGAGTATACGGTGAGAGTAGTATAGCCAATGAAAAGGTTATATTTTTAAAACCTCAAACTTATATGAATTTAAGTGGAGAAAGCGTTAGAAGTATAATAGACTTTTATAAAATACCAGTAGAAAATATTATAGTTATATACGATGATATTAGTCTAGAAGTTGGAAGACTTAGAATAAAGGGAAAAGGAAGTGCAGGCGGTCACAATGGTATTAAGAATATAATTTCTCATTTAGGTACTGATAGTTTTTCAAGGATTAAAGTTGGAATTGGAGAGCCAGCCTATGATTTAGTTGAGTTTGTTACAGGAAGATTCTCTAATGAAGATAGAGAGATTATTGAAAAATCTTTTGAGGCAGCAGTGGATGCAGTATCAGTGATCATAAATGAAGGAATTAATCAAGCAATGAATAAATTTAATTCTTTTAATGCAGGAAAGTAGTAAATAGTTTAAGAGGTGATATTTTGAGACTAAAAGGAGTAATGACACCTTTAAAGTTAAGTAGTGAATATAGAGATATAAAGAGATATATAAATGAGGAAAAGTATCCATTAGGCATACATGGTCTTTCGGAATCTGGTAAGAGCTACTTGCTATATGGTGTTTATGAAGATATAGAAAAAAGTATGCTAGTGCTAACTCATAATGACATGGAAGCTAAAAACATATATGAAGATCTTAGCTTTTATTGTAATGATGTATATTATTTTCCTACGAGGGAGGTAACTTTTTACAATGTAGAAGCTGTATCAGGGGACTTGAGATGGGAGAGGCTGAAAGTATTAAATAAGATTCTTCATGAGGGAAAATGTATTGTTGTAACTTCTATCGAGGCTTTAGCAGCATCCTATGCTCCTGTAGAGCTATTCAAGAAATTTTCATTTGAAATTTCTTTAGAAAGTACCATAGACATAAGAGAGTTGAGCGAAAAACTTGTACAATGTGGTTACGAAAGGTGTAGTGTTGTAGAAAACATAGGTCAATTTTCAGTTAGAGGGGGGATTATAGATGTTTATCCTCCTATTAGTAGCATGCCATTTAGGATTGAGCTTTTTGATGATGAAGTTGATTCCATAAGAACTTTTAATAAAGACAATCAAAGAAGTATAGATAAAGTAGATAAAGTAGAAATATTTCCAGCTAAAGAGATAATTCTTACAGAAGGGGTTATAAATCTTGCAAAAGAAGAAATTAGAAAGGAATTAGATGGAGCTATATCAAGATTTAATAAATCTAAAGATAAGGATGCTTTAGAAAGAATAAATTCTACGGTTAAGACAAATTTGGAGAGTCTTGAAGAAACTTGGACCTTTGAAACTATTGATAGCTATATTCCTTATTTTTATAAAAATAAAACTACATTTTTAGACTACTTTAAGGATAGTTTAGTTGTAGTGGATGATGTAAATAGGGCTATGGGTAAGTTGGATAGTGTATACTTTGAATTTGAAGAGAATTATGAAAATTTTCTAAGTAGAGGTAACATTTTACCGAAACAAGGAGAACTACTAATACCTAAAGAAATGATTGGAGAAATTTTAGAAGTGAGTAAAACTATAACTTTACAGAGTTTAGGAACTGCTTCTAATGCATTAAAACCAAGAAATTTAATAGCATTTTCTCAGATTACAATTCATGATTATCATGGACAGTTAGACATGCTTATTGAAGATATAATAGAGAAAAAGAAAAAAGGATATAGAACTTTAATTTTATCTGGTACAAGAACAAGGGGAGAAAGATTAATTGACACTTTAAGAGATAGAGGGATAGAAGCTACTTATAAAGACCTAGTTTCTAGCATTCAGCAAGGGGAAGTAGTGGTGACCTTTGGAAGTTCTATTAAAGGATTTGAGTATCCTGATTTAAAGGTATGTGTTATATCAGACTCCGAAGTTTTCGGTCAATCTAAGAGGAAAGCCACAAGAAGAACTACTAAAAAAGGTGCAGGAAAAATAAAAAGCTTTACTGATTTAAAGCTTGGTGATTATGTGGTACATGTGAACCATGGAGTTGGTGTATATAAGGGTATTAATCAATTAGATGTACAGGGAAATAAAAAAGATTATTTGGTTTTAGAATATAATTCAGGAGATACTTTATATGTCCCTGTAGAGCAATTAGATTTAGTACAAAAATATATTGGCAGTGAAGGCAAATCACCCAAAATAAATAAATTAGGTGGAAGTGAATGGGCAAAGGCTAGAAGTAAAGTAAAAAAATCTGTTGAAGATATTGCTGAAGATTTGGTTAAGCTTTATGCTATCAGAAATACTTTAAAGGGGCATAAATATGCCAAGGACACCCCTTGGCAAAGTCAGTTTGAAGGAGAATTTCCATATGAGGAAACCCCGGATCAGTTAACTGCAATTGAAGATATTAAAAAAGATATGGAAAGCGATAAACCTATGGATAGGCTTCTTTGTGGGGATGTTGGATATGGGAAAACCGAGGTTGCGCTTAGAGCTGCCTTTAAGTGTGTTATGGATGGAAAACAGGTAGCTATATTAGTACCTACTACAATACTAGCAGAGCAACACTATAAAAATATGTTAAAAAGGTTTTCAGATTTTCCTATTAAAATAGGAATGATTAGCAGATTTAGAACTGCGTCTCAAGTTAAAGAAACTTTAAATGCTCTAAGAGAAGGAAATTTAGATATTATAGTAGGTACTCATAAGTTGCTTCAAAAGAGTGTGGTATTTAAGGATCTAGGTTTATTAATTGTAGACGAAGAGCAAAGATTTGGGGTTAGTCACAAGGAGAAGATTAAGGAAATAAAGAAAAACATAGATGTATTAACTTTAAGTGCTACTCCTATTCCTAGAACCCTACACATGTCTTTAACAGGAGTTAGGGATATAAGTATAATAGAAACTCCTCCTGAAGAAAGATATCCTATTCAAACTTACGTTGTAGAATTTAATGATCAACTTATAAGAGATGCAATAATTAGGGAAATGAACAGGGGAGGACAAGTATTTTTTGTATATAATAGGGTTGAAACTATAAGTGATATGGCAACATATTTGCAAAAGTTGGTCCCAGAAGCTAGAGTTGCTATAGGTCATGGTCAGATGACCGAAAGAGAATTGGAAAAGGTAATTATAGATTTTGTAGATAAAAAATACGATATACTTTTAAGTACAACTATAGTAGAGACTGGTATAGACATTCAGAATGCAAATACTATGATAATAGCAAATGCAGATAAGATGGGATTATCTCAACTATATCAATTAAGGGGAAGAGTAGGGAGAACCAATAGAATAGCATATGCTTACTTTACTTATACTAAGGATAAGGTTTTAACAGAGGTTGCAGAAAAAAGATTAAAGGCAATAAAAGACTTTACAGAATTAGGCTCAGGATTAAAGATAGCTATGAGAGATTTAGAAATAAGAGGTGCAGGGAATATAATGGGAGCAGCTCAATGTGGTCATATGTCTGCTGTTGGATATGACTTATATTGCAGAATGCTTGAAGATGCAGTAAGCATTGTAAAAGGTGAAGTAGATAAGGAACCTATTGAAACTACAGTAGATATGAAAATTGATGCATATATTCCTAGTAACTATATACAGGATGAAACTCAAAAAATTCAAGTATATAAAAAGATTGCATCTATTGAATCCTATGAGCATATGTTAGAGGTTATTGAGGAGATTGAAGATAGATACTCTAATATTCCAGAAAGTGTTTATAATTTAATGAATATAGCTTATTTAAAGGCAATTGCTAGAGAAATTGGGGTTTTAGAGATAAAGGATACTGGAATTCAAGTACAGATAACCTTTAAAGACAAGTCATACTTAACTTCTGAAATGGTAAAATATATACTAGACAATTATAAGAGACAAATCACATTTAAAATGGGAGATGTTCCAGTTCTAGTGTATAAGAGTAAGGATATTAATAAAAAGGAGCTATTAGATATACTTATAAATATTATTAAGGATTTATCAACAATGAGTAAATAGATTTAGCTACTATTTATTTAATAGTATTTTTATGGTAAAATTGAATAGCAATAATAACTAAAAAAACCGAATGGAGGATAATAAATTGATAAAATTAAAGAAGATTTTAGCTGGTCTAATGGCGTCTACACTAATGCTTTCAGCAGTGGGGTGTGGAATGATAGAAAAAACAGAGGCAGGTATTAATAAGACAGTAGTTGCTAAGGTTTATAAAGAAAAGATAACCTTAGGAGAAGTGGACAGTAGGTTAAGTACGGTTTATGAGCAAGTAAAGGCTCAGTACGGAGAAAATTATAAAGAAAATTCAGAGGCTATGGAATATATAAAGAAGCAAAGATTAAGTATACTAGATACTATGGTTAATGATATTGTCATAAAAAATAATGGTGAAAAGCTTGGAGTAGTGCCTTCTGATGAAGAAGTTCAGACTAAGGCTAAAGAGAAACTTGATGAGATAAAGAAATCCTTTAAAACTGATGAAGAGTATAAAAGTGCTCTTAAAACAGCTGGAGTTACAGAAGAGAGCTTCTTAGAAGAATTAAAACCAGCAGTAATATCTAATGCTGTATATGAAGAGGTAGTTAAAGATGTTACTGTTACAGATGATGAAATAAAGACTTATTATGATAGTAATCCAAATTCATATACTGAAAGTCCTAATAAAGTTAGGCCAGCACACATACTAGTTAAGACAGAAGAAGAAGCTAAAGACGTAATTGCAAGATTAGATAAAGGTGAAGATTTTGCTAAGCTTGCTACTGAAAAAGGTACAGATGCTACAAAGGACAAAGGTGGAGACTTAGATTGGATTGAATATACTAGCAATCAGTATGATAAAACTTTCTTAATGGCAGCTATAAGTCTTAAGAAAGGGGAATATACTAAGGCTCCTATATCAACTCAATTTGGATTTCATGTTATAAAGTGCTTAGATAAAGAAGAGTATCCTGTTAAGCCTTTAGAAGATGTTAAAGGAGCGATTAAGGATGTTCTATTAGAACAAAATAAATATAATGTGTGGGTAGAAAAAGTAACTGCTTGGCAAGAAGAAGCTAAAATAAAATTATATGAAGATAAACTAAGTTAATAATTGGTAGAAAGAGATTGATGTCATATTTGGCATTAATCTTTTTTTATTTTTTATTAATGAAAAAATTTCTAGGATGTATAAAATTTGAGTTAAGAAGGATAATAATAGCATTAATACTATTTACATAAATAAGGAGGATATTTAATGAAAGCTACAGGAATAGTAAGAAGAATAGATGACTTAGGTCGTGTTGTAATACCAAAAGAAATTAGAAGGACATTAAGAATTAGAGAAGGAGATCCGCTGGAAATATTTACAGATAGAGAAGGGGGAGTTATATTAAAAAAATATTCACCAATAGAAGAATTGAGTGAGTTTTCTAAGGAATATAGTGAAGCGCTACATCAAACTATTGGTAATATAGTGATAATCTGTGATAAAGACTCAATCATATCTGTAAGTGGTGGGACAAAGAAAGATTATTTAGATAAAAAGATTAGTAATGAAGTAGATAAAATTATGGAAATGCGTAAGGCTACTCTTCTAGATAAAAACTCTCAGGGACTAATACCTATATGTGATGGAGAGACAGCAGATGAATATACAACACAAGTTGTAGCACCAATAATTGCAGAGGGAGATACTGTAGGTACAGTAATTATAGTTTCAAAAGAAAATGTAAAGTTTGGAGAACTAGAGTTAAAGCTTGCGGAAACAGCAGCTTCATTCTTAGGAAAACAAATGGAACAGTAAATGTTAAAAAGCATAAATATCTATAAGATAAAATTAAATAAAGAGTATAATATGTAATTATTGCCATAGGATTGATATTAATCACATCTTATGGCAGATTTTTTATTGTTAAAGAAGTTAAAGTTAATTGATATTAGGTATATATTATATGCATTAAGTAATAAAATGTTTCTCATCAAAATACTTATTAACTATACAAAGTATTTTAGGAGGAAGTATGAAAAAACAATCGCTTTTAAAAGGAACTATGATTTTAGGAATAGCTACTATTTTTGCACGATTTTTAGGTTTGTTTTTTAGAATACCAATACAAGGATTAATTGGTGACCAAGGGATGGGATATTATCAGATGTCATACCCTATATATATGACTTTTGTAGCAATAGCATCAGGAGTACCTATTGCTATGTCAAAATTAATATCAGAGTATAATGCACGCAACGATACCAATGCTGTTAAACAGGTACTTAAGGATACTCTTAAAATAATGATTCCACTTGGGATAATAATATCATTTTTAATGTTGTACTTTGGAGATAATATTATAAATATCTTAAGGTGGGATAATAAGTCATATCAATCCTTTATGATTATATCTTCAGCACCTATATTTGTATGTATTATGTGTACATTTAAAGGATATTTCCAGGGACTTCAGAATATGAATAATACTGCAATATCTCAAATTATAGAACAGATAGGTAGGGTAGTTTTTGGCGTTATATGTGCATATTTATTACTTCCTAAAGGAATTGAATATGCAGCAGCAGGAGCCGCATTTGGAACGGTAGCTGGAGGATTGCTGGGAAGCATTTACTTGGTAATAAAATATTTATTTGTTAGATCAAAGTCTTATAAATTAAAAGTGAAAAGGAGTAATAAAATACTATCAAACTTAGTACAAGCAGCATTTCCTATATCCGTAGGAGCTGCAGTTGGAACTATTATGGCTTTAATTGATTCTATAATAGTACCTCAAAGACTCTTGTTAGCAGGTTATACTATTCAAGAAAGTGCCATATTATATGGTCAATTTACAGGTAAGGCTATGACTCTTCAAAATATCCCACTGGCACTTTCTATTGCTCTATGTTCAGCTTTAGTACCTATAATATCAGAGGTATATTCTATGCATAATCAAAATGAATTATACAGAAGGGTAAACATGGTATTTAAGTTATCTTTTGTTATAGGTATTCCAAGTGCATTAGGGTTATTTTATCTTTCAAAACCTATTATGGGATTAGTGTTTATGGGGGATGTAGCAGGGCATGAAATACTTAAATTATTATCTTTATCAATACCATTAATTATAATAACACAGACTACTACATCGCTTTTACAAAGTTGTGGTAGATATATGAAACCGGTATATTATCTTGCTATAGGGTGTCTATTTAAGGTAGTCATTACCTATGTTTTAGTAAGTAACTCTAGATTTAATATATATGGTGCAATAATTGGAAGTATAGTTGGATATGCAGTAACTAGCATTTTAAACTTGAAAGAGGTTAAAAAATTGCTCAAAGTAAAGATAAACATATATGAAGTAGTTATAAAACCTTTATTTGTGTCATTAATTATGATAATATCTGTTGTTTTTATATATAATAATGTCTATAATTATACACAGAGTAATGGAATATCTTGCTTAATAGCTATTTTCCTTGGTGTAGTAATATTTGGAATACTATCGATTGTATTTAAAATATTTACCATTGAAGATATAAAGGGAAAGCTCATTAAAAACTAAAAGAGGAGTAGATTCAAATGATTACAGTGGTTGGTTTAGGACCTGGTTCTAAAGATGCTTTAACCATAGGTGTACTAGAAATTTTGAAAAGTAATAAAAATATATACTTTAGAACAGAAAAACATCCTAATGTTAAATACTTAGAATCTATGGGTGTAAAGTTTAATACCTATGATAATTTTTATGAAGAATATAATAATTTTGATCATATATACAAGGCAATTGCAGAGGATCTTATAAAAATTTATCAGCAAGAAGGAGACTTAGTATATGCAGTTCCAGGTCATCCCTTAGTTGCAGAAAAATCTGTAACTATATTATTAGAACTCTGCAAGGAGAATGGAATAGAAGCTAGATTAATGCCATCAGTAAGCTTTGTAGATGCAGTTATAGAGAGCTTAAGGATTGATCCAATAGAAGGGGTAAAAATAATAGATGCCTTTGATATAAGGGAACAGGTTATGGATAAGAGATTAGGAGTAATAATAACCCAGGTGTATAACAAATTTATTGCTTCTGAAGTGAAGTTAGCTCTATGTGAATATTATAGTGATGATAGTGATATATACTTTGTAAGAGCAGCAGGCATACAAGGAGAAGAAAGTATAAGAAAAATTAAACTATATGATTTAGATAGACAAGAGGATATTGATTACTTAACTTCCATATATATTCCTAAAGATCTTAAAGGTCCTAAAGATTTTAAGGATTTAATTAATGTGATGTCTACTCTTAGGAGTGAAAATGGATGTATGTGGGACTTAGAACAAACTCATGAATCTTTAAAAAGAGGTTTAGTTGAGGAATGTTATGAAGTTATTGAAGCTATAGACGAAATGGACGATAATAAACTTATTGAGGAGTTAGGAGATGTACTTTTTCAAGTAATATTCCACGCTCAAATTGGTAAGGAGGAGGGTTATTTCAACATAAATGATGTAGTAGCAGCTATAACTGAAAAAATGATACGTAGGCATCCACATATATTTTCAGATGTAAGAGTTAAAAATACAGATGAAATATTGGAGAATTGGGATGAAATTAAAGTTAAAGAAAAGAAATTTACTAGCTATACCGATGAATTAAAACATGTTCCACGTTGTATGCCCGGACTTATTAGAGCAGAAAAGGTTCAAAAAAAGGCTGGTAAGGTAGGGTTTGACTGGGATGACGTAGAACTAGCTATGGAGAAAGTTATAGAAGAATTACAAGAGATAAAAGATGTATATAAAAATTCAGATGTGTCAAAAATACAGGAAGAGGTAGGAGATTTAATCTTTGCCACAGTAAATATTGCAAGACTTCTTGACATTGACCCAGAATTTGCAGTAAATTATACTATAGATAAATTTATAAAACGCTTCCAATTTATTGAGGAATCTGGCATTAAAAAGGGTATTGACATGAAAGAAATGACATTAGAAGAAATGGAAACCCTTTGGAGTGAATCTAAAAAGTATAATTTATCAACAAAAAGATAAATTTTTTTCAAAAAAAAGAAGGATTCTAGGTAACTTGTAAGAATATTGTAAGTATTATTTTATGTAATTAAAATATAAATTACGTAAAATTAACATTAAGGAGGTACTATTGTGAACAAATCAGAATTAATAGCAAAAATGGCTGAAAAGTCAGGACTAACAAAAAAAGATAACGAGGCGGTATTAAAAGCATTTATAGAGAGTGTTGAAGAGGCTCTTGAAGGTGGAGAGAAAGTTCAACTAGTTGGATTTGGTACTTTTGAAACTAGAGAAAGAGCTGCTAGAGTAGGAAGAAATCCAAGAACAAAAGAAGAAATACAAATACCAGCATCTAAAGTTCCTGTTTTCAAAGTTGGAAAAGAATTTAAAGACATAGTAAATAAATAATTACTTGAAAAAGCCTAGAAATGTTCTGGGTTTTTTCTTCTATTCAAAGGGATACAGGATAAAGTATAATTTCATTAAAATTTTTATATAGTTTAAGGAGGCAACTATGAGATTAGATAAATATTTAAAGGTTTCTAGAATAATTAAAAGAAGAACTGTTGCTAAAGATGTATGTGAAAATGGTAGAGTATCCATAAATGGAAAAGTAGCAAAACCAAGTACTACTATAAAAGAAGATGATATAATAGAAATTCAATTTGCTAATCAATTATTAAAAGCGAGAATTATAAATATTGCTAATCATGTTAATAAAGAAGAGGCTAAGAATATGTATGAAATAATCAGTGGGGAAGAGGATAAGGAATAAATAGAAGCATAAAATATTTTTTAATGAATATATCTTTATAGAAAGCTAATATATTTTTAGGTTTAAGGGGGATATTATGGAACCAAATAAAGATATGTCATTAGAAAATAAAAAGAGTTTTATTGCGTTAGAAAATAGAAAAAAGATGACTTTAGATGGAGTTTTAGAAATATTAAGCTTCAATGATGAACAGATACTTATAATAACTGTGTTGGGAGATATGGATATCAGAGGTGAAGAGTTAAAGATGACCAAGCTAGATGTTCAAAATGGAGATGTGGTAATAACGGGGAAAATATCTTATGTAGTATATACAAGTGAAGAAAAGAGACCAAAGAAGCGAAATAGCATTGTTTCTAAAATATTTAGGTGATTGAGTTATGATATTTGATATGGGTAGGCAAATAGCATTGTTTATATTCTCCTTACTTAGTGGAATGCTAGTTGGTATTTTCTTTGATGTATATAGAGTAATAAGAGGTTTTGAAGAGCCAGGAACCATCATAACAGCAATACAGGATATGCTATTCTGGATATTAACTGGCATTATAGTATTTATTTTTATGATGTATACAAACTATGCTTACATGAGCTTTAATGTGTTTGTATATAATTTAATTGGATTATTTATATACTTTAAACTATTTAGTAATATATTTATATTAGCATACGGAAGCATATTAAATGCCATATTAACGTTTTTTAGAGTAATATTTTATTATATATTCTATCCTATAAGAATTATTTTCAGCAAAATAACAAAAAAAATATAAAATTTATAATATTAAGGGTTGAAGAAAATAAAAATTCAAATTACAATATAGCTATAGGTTAATTTGACTACTTGAAAATAAAACCTATGACATGTTACTATTTGTAATAAGGAAGGAAAATCGATATGAAGAAATTCAGCATAAAAAAGATAGGTCTTTTACTTATAGCTCTTTACGTAGGCTTTACATTTATAAATCAACAAATAATAATGTTTAGACAACATAAAGATATTGATAACTATACTTCGGAGTTACAAGCAGCACAAGAAAAGAATCAAAAGTTACAGGATGAGATTAAACTATCACAAGATAGTCGGTATATAGAAAAACTTGCAAGGGAAAAGCTTGGGTTAATTAAAGAAGGAGAATCTCCTGTAATAGACAGTAAATAAAGTGAAAATTACTATGACTAATTATTATTAGTTATAGTATATATAAATTTAAATTATAAATTTAAGGAGGGTCTTTTCAATATGACCTTAAAGGCTGGAAGCATTATAGAAGGTAAAGTAGTTAATATCACAAACTTTGGTGCATTTGTTGAAGTGGAAGGGAAAACAGGCTTAGTTCATATATCGGAAGTATCTGATGTATTTGTTAAGAATGTACATGATCATTTAAAAGAAAATGATGTGGTTAAAGTTAAAGTCATTTCTGTAGATGATAATGGTAAGATGAGCTTATCCATAAAGCAAGCTGGTACACCAAAAAAATCTTTTAAACCCGTAGATATAGATTGGGAAAAGGAAAAATCTAAAACTACAAGTTCAGGAAGTTTTGAAGACAGGATGTCAAAATTCTTAAAAGATAGTGAAGAAAGATTTCAAGATCTTAAAAAACACCAAGATGGTGGAAAAGGTAGAGGATATAGCAGAAAAGGATATAATTAAGCTTTATACCGAAAGGATTAAAGAGTGCTTTTTAAGCACTCTTATTTATTTTAATGTCAGTTAAATTAAACCCTAGCTTTTTTAACATTTAGTTATAATAAGTGAAGAAGAAATAAATAAAAAATATAAAAAACTATATAAATACTGTTGACATAGTTAATAATATACCATATAATAAATATTGTCGCTGAAAGGTGATGACACAAATGCTGGAGTGGCGGAACTG
>NZ_DLCT01000011.1:283203-305963 GCF_002480755.1 Clostridium sp. UBA7791
AGTCCTGCCCCCGCAACCATGTGGCGGAATAGCTCAGCTGGCTAGAGCATTCGGTTCATACCCGAAGGGTCGTAGGTTCAAGTCCTATTTCCGCTACCATATTTTTTAAATAAGTAAATTGCCAAGTAATATGCTGGAGTGGCGGAACTGGCAGACGCACAGGACTTAAAATCCTGCGGTGGTTAAACACCGTACCGGTTCGATTCCGGTCTTCAGCACCAAATAACGCGGGGTGGAGCAGTTGGCAGCTCGTCGGGCTCATAACCCGAAGGTCGTAGGTTCAAGTCCTGCCCCCGCAACCATATGGCGGAATAGCTCAGCTGGCTAGAGCATTCGGTTCATACCCGAAGGGTCGTAGGTTCAAGTCCTATTTCCGCTACCATATTTTTAAAATAAATAAATTGCCAAGTAATATGCTGGAGTGGCGGAACTGGCAGACGCACAGGACTTAAAATCCTGCGGTGGTTAAACACCGTACCGGTTCGATTCCGGTCTTCAGCACCAAATGACGCGGGGTGGAGCAGTTGGCAGCTCGTCGGGCTCATAACCCGAAGGTCGTAGGTTCAAGTCCTGCCCCCGCAACCATAAAAGTGGATTGAATATATATTCAATCCACTTTTTTCTTTTAAATAAGATTATTTAATTTATAATAAAGTTTAATGAATTGAATTTATAAATAGATTTCAAAAATGAATATAAATATAAGTATATTAATTAATTATATTTATATGAAAAATATTTTCCCCATGAAACCTTTTATAATTATTATTCATGACATAAAAATATAATATACGAAGATAAGAAAATTAAGAGGTATAAATTTACTAAAGTCATACTATGAGCGGAATAACTTAATAATTTAGAACCATAAACTAAAAATGAAAACAGAGGTAAAATGGAGTTTATTGTAATAAATTTCCTTATGCGAGCCTCCATTAAATTACATTTATTTCCAATGGGTATTGATATAATTAACCTGTAAAAAAAATACAGGTGGGTGAAATTATTATGCAATATGGAGAAAATATTAGGACGTATAAAAGAGTAAAGAGCAGTATGGTTATTAGTAATGATAGGGATGGTGACGGAGCAAAAATAGTAGCGAAGAGTATTGTGTTTTTCTGTGTTGCTATATTAGTTAGTAGAGTAATAATGATAAACAAATCTGCACCTTTTGGGATTGCATTTTTACTTACAATACTATTCTTAGAGGATAACAAATTATCTTTATTTGTTGGACTGGGATCTATATTGGGCTACATAACTACAATAGGTGTAGTAGAGAATTCCTTAATGTATATAACTATAGTTCCAACTTTGGTTATAATATGTTTAATTTTAAATAGTTTTATAAAAAGGAATATTAAAAAGTTTGTTATTATAGGAGCAACTTTAATAATGATTTTTGCATATACTATGTTAGTGAATCAGTATACACTACTGTTGGCACTTGGAAATACTGCATTAGAAGGAGTAAGCATAATACCTGTTTACTTAATACTGGAGTATAGTATTAATAGTTTTAAAAACATAAGAACAAAGCATTTATTTTCAAATGAAGAAATAGTTTCTATGAGTATATTAATAGCTTTAATAATTGCAGGTACTTGGGGTATTAAAGTTTTCAATATATCAATTTTAAGTGTATTAAGCATTGCCGTTGTATCTATTATAGGTTATGTTTGTGGTACAAGCATAGGTGCTACAGCAGGAATTGCGATGGGTGTAATTGTGGGAATGTCTAGTCAGAATATTTTTGGTTATGCAACAGTATTGGGAGTATGCGCCTTGACTTCAGGGATATTTAGAGAAGGTGGAAAGTTGATTTCGTCTTTAGCATCATTTATCGTATTTTGCATAATGAAGATTTATATAGCTACTTATATACCTGAAGGAATTTCACAATTTATATTGGCAGAAGGGATTTTATCTACAGCGTTATTTATAGTTATACCTAATTGTATATATGAAACTATATCTGGGGAGTTAGATGTAGAGAAAAAAAGCAAAAGATACGAAGAAGGATATGCTAATAAAGTAAAAGGAATTTTCACAGATAGGTTAGATAAATTTTCTGAAGTGCTTCTAAATATGGCTGGTACGTTGAATAATTTAGCTGATAATGATAAGTTAGATATGAGTACTAAAAGTAGTGGGCTTATAGAGAATTTAGCTAATAGAGTATGTAATAGCTGTGATACATGTGGAATATGTTGGGGAAGAGAAATGATAAATACCTATAAGGCTTTTGGAGAACTTTTAGAAAGTGCTCAGAATAAAACTAACATTTTTCCACAGTTATTAGAAAAGAAATGTATAAGGAAGGCTTCGCTAATAAGAAATACAGAAGATATAATAAATAAATTTATTATAAGTGAAATGTGGAGAAGTAGATTAGCGGAGGGCAGAGAGCTAATTGCAAATCAATTCAATAACATGGCTAAGTCTGTAGATGAGATTATGGAAGAGTTTTCAGCAGACTTTAATGAAGATAAAGATTCAGAAAAAAAGATTATGAGAATTCTTGAAAAGTACGATATAGAAGCTGATGATGTATTTGCAATAAAAGACAAGAATGAAAGATTGAATATACAGATAACCTGTAATTCTTGCAATGGAAGAAATTTATGTATAAAAAAAATACTACCTTTAATTAATGACTGTGTAGATTATAAAATGAAATTAAAAGCCGACGGTTGTAAGATTAATCCTATTACTAATAAGTGTACAGCTATGTTTGAAGAAGTACCTAAGTTTGGAGTAACTACTAGCGTATCTAGGGCATGCAAAGATGGACAAACTATCTTTGGAGATAATTTTAACTTTGGAGAAGGATATGATGGTAGTTACATGATGGTTATTAGTGATGGAATGGGCTCAGGTCCACAGGCAGGAAGAGAAAGTAAGGCTGTAGTTGAATTAATTGAGAAATTTACAAGTGCGGGCTTTAGCAGAACTACAGCTATAAATACAGTTAATTCTATAATGAGCCTTAAATTTTCAGAGGATGAAAAATTCTCTACAGTAGACTTAAGTGCAATTGACTTGTATAGTGGAGAAGTAGATTTTATGAAGGTGGGAGCAGTAGCTAGTATTGTAAAGAGTGGTGATACCATAGATATTATTAAATCTAGAAGTTTACCTATTGGAATACTAGATGAAGCAGATATAGAAATTCATAGTAAGAAAGTAAAAAATGGTGATTTGATTGTTATGTTAACAGATGGAGTTACAGACTGTGATGAAGAATCTAGTGGAAAGATAGATTGGATATTGGATTATTTATGTAGAAATGATAATGTGAGTCCAGAGGAACTATCTAAGGGTATAATTAATGAAGCGAAGAGAATAGGAAAAAATAAGGTTAAGGATGATATGACAGTTATGGTTTCTAGAGTTCACACAGCTTAATTTGGATTAAGTAAATTGGAAAGTTAATTATAGCTAATTTATAATGGTTATAATAAAAAAGTGAAGAGGTGTGTAAACATTTCTTCATTTTTTTATTATATTTGTTTTAAAATTCTTACATTTATGATATTATGACTTAAAACTATATTTTTAGGAAGTGTTTTTATGGGAGATAAAGAGTGGCCGAAAGTACATAATAATAGTATGAGAAATCAAGTTATCAAAACTATTGAAGAAAATGGAATGTTAAATAAAGGAGACAAAGTTATAGTTGCATTATCTGGAGGTCCTGACTCTATAAGTTTATTGCATGTTTTGTCTACATTAATGAATGATTATAATATAAAACTATATGCAGCTCACGTGAATCATATGTTAAGAGGTAGTGAATCAGATGAGGATGAAGCTACTTGTAGAAGGTTTTGCAAAGAAAATCAAATTGAATTCTTTAGCAAGTCTGTAGATATAAATTTAATAGCTTGTGAAAACAACATCTCCACAGAGATGGCTGGTAGGGATGCTAGATATGAATTTTTTGAAGAGCTTCTAAAAAAGCTTAATGCAAATAAAGTTGCATTAGCTCATAATGTTAATGATCAAGCAGAAACAGTACTTATGAGGTTAATGAGAGGAACTGGAATAGAAGGGCTTATAGGAATTAAACCTGTAAGAGATAAAGTATATATAAGACCGATAATAAATGTGAGCAGACAAGAAATCGAGGGTTACTGTAAAGAAAACAATCTTCCGGCTAGAATAGATCAAACAAATTATGAGCCTATATATTCAAGAAACAAGATCCGATTAGAGTTGATACCTTATATACAACAAAACTTTAATGCGGATATAATTACAACCTTAAATAGAATGTGTGAACTTATCAAACGTGATGAGGATTATATTCAAGAAAATGCAATCAAAGTTTTTCAAAAATATTGTGATATAGGAGAAGATAAGGTTATAATATATAAAGATGTATTTTATCTTCATCCATCTTTAGTAAGTAGAGTGATAAGAAAAGCTCTATTAGAAGTCAAAGGGGATATAAATAATATTCAAAGCATACATATCGATAATATTATAAACTTACAAAAATCTGGTACAGGAAAGTTTACAATTGTTCCAAAAGAAATATTAATCAAGAATGTATACGGCAATATTGAAATAACAAGGCAAAAAAAACAATGTAAAGTTGATATAGATACTATTATAAATCTTAATATGGGTAATAATTATATTGAAGAGCTAGGACTTAAAGTATATATAAGATATATAGATAGTGACAAAAAAATGAATTTTAAATCTAATGATAACATAAAATATTTTAATGGTACTAATATAAAACATATAACATTAAGATTTAGAAGAAATGGGGATAGATTTTCTCCTCTTGGGCTGAAAGGTAGTAAGAAGTTAAAGGACATATTTATAGACTTAAAGATTCCAAGAGAAGAAAGAGATTTTGTGCCTCTGCTTTGTTTTGATGAAGATATTTCATGGATAATAGGATATAAAATAAGTGATAAATTTAAAATCCATGAAGGAATAAAAAAAATTATAGAAGTAAGTGTGGAAAGGCAGGAAAAACATGAATAAGGACATTAAAGAAGTTTTATTAACTGAAGAGGTTTTGACAGAAAAAATTAAAGAAATAGGGGCTGAAATATCAAAGGAATATGCAGGGAGAGATTTAATTGTACTTGGTATTCTAAAGGGTTCAGTAATGTTTATGTCTGATTTAATGAAAAACATAACTATACCATGTAAGATGGATTTTATGGCTGTATCTAGCTATGGAGACGCTACACAATCTTCAGGAATAGTAAAAATAATAAAGGATTTAGATTTTGAAATAAAAGGCAAGGATGTGTTGATAGTAGAAGATATTATAGATAGTGGAGTAACTCTTAAATATCTTATGAAATACTTAGGTGCTAGAAATCCAAGGAGTCTTGAAATAGCTTGTTTACTTAATAAACCTGAAAGAAGAAAGGAAGAACTAGATGTTAAGTATCTTGGTTTTGATGTTCCGGATTATTTCTTAGTAGGATATGGTCTTGACTATGCTGAAATTTATAGGAATCTTCCTTATATAGGAATATTAGATGAACACGTATATATGAAGTAGTAAAGTTTTATACTATATAGATATAATCTTATTTATTTTTAAAATAGAATAGAATAGTAGTTCATTAATAATTAATATTATTGATGTTGTAAAGGAAAAACTCATATGATAGAATTTTTAGTGATATTGAACCGTAGAGAGAGGGGGGCTTTAAATGAAAAAAATTTCTAGTGCAACAATTTGGTTTTTAGTATTAATACTAGTTATATTTTCTGCACTATCATTATTCGATAGTACAGGAACTTTAAAAGAAATAAGTGTAACAGAATTTGAAAAATATATGCAACAAAAACAAGTATCAGCCATACAAACATCATCTGATGGTACATCAGTAAGGGGTAAATTAAGTGATGGTACTGAATTCAGTGTAAATATTTTACAATCCAGGTATTCTCAAATACTTAAAGAAAATCCAAACCCTAATATGAATGAAAAATATGATCCACCTGCTACAGTTCCAGTTTGGATGAGAATTTTACCTACGCTTCTTGTGATAGGAATGGTAGTGCTATTTTGGGTAATGTTTATGAATCAATCTAATGGAAGCGGTGGCGGAGGCGGCCGTGGGGTTATGAGCTTTGGTAAAAGTAAAGCTAAGATGGCTGTACCTTTAGAAGGTGATAAAAAGGTTACCTTTAAAAATGTAGCTGGAGCTGATGAAGAAAAGCAAGAGCTCGAAGAAATAGTAGATTTTCTTAAAAATCCTAAGAGATATATGGAAGTAGGAGCTAGAATTCCAAAAGGAGTACTATTAGTTGGTCCTCCGGGAACAGGAAAAACTCTTTTAGCAAAAGCAGTAGCTGGAGAAGCTGGAGTTCCGTTTTTCAGTATATCAGGGTCAGATTTCGTTGAAATGTTTGTGGGAGTTGGAGCTTCAAGAGTTAGAGATTTATTTGAACAAGCGAAAAAGAACTCTCCTTGTATAATTTTTATAGATGAAATTGATGCTGTAGGTAGACAAAGAGGTGCTGGTATGGGTGGAGGCCATGATGAAAGAGAGCAAACATTAAACCAACTTCTTGTTGAAATGGATGGATTTGGTGTAAATGAAGGCATAATAATGGTAGCTGCTACAAATAGACCAGATATTTTAGACCCAGCTCTTTTAAGACCAGGTAGATTTGATAGACAGATAGTTGTTGGTGTGCCTGATGTTAAAGGAAGAGAAGAAATATTAAAAGTTCACTCTAAGAATAAACCTTTGAATGAAGATGTAGAATTAAAAATACTTGCAAAGCGAACACCAGGATTTACTGGGGCAGACCTTGAAAATCTAATGAATGAAGCTGCTTTATTAACTGTTAGAGCTAGAAGAAAAGTTATTACTATGGAAGAGTTAGAAGAGTCTATAACTAGAGTAATGGCTGGACCAGAAAAGAAGTCTAGAGTTATTAGTGAGAAAGATAAGAATTTAACTGCATATCATGAAGCGGGTCACGCAGTAGTATCTAAATACTTACCTAATTCTTATGCTGTACATGAAATTAGTATTATTCCAAGAGGTATGGCAGGAGGATATACTTTACATCTACCTAATGAAGATACTGCATATACATCTAAGTCTAAGCTTAGAGATGATATGGTTGGTCTTTTAGGTGGAAGAGTTGCTGAAGCGTTAATTCTTGGAGACATAAGTACAGGAGCTAAAAATGATATAGATAGAACTACATCAATAGCTAAGAAGATGGTTATGGAATATGGTATGACAGATGCTCTAGGACCTATATCTTTTGGAAAAGATGATGGTGAAGTATTCATGGGAAGAGACTTTGGAAGAACAAGAGATTTCTCTGAAGAGGTTGCATCTAAGATAGATAGAGAAATTAAAGCTTTAATTGATGAGGCTTATGAGAGAACAGAAACTATTCTTAAAGAGAATATAGATAAACTTCATGATGTTGCAAAAGCTCTACTTGAAAGAGAAAAGCTTACTGCGGAAGAATTTAATGCAATAATGGAAGGAAAAACTCTTGCAGAATTTGATGCGGAAAAAGTAGTGGTAGATTCTCCGAAAGAGGAAAATGATATTCCTGTAGAAGAAAATAGTATTAGTTCTAATGATAAGTTTAAGGATTGGAATGTAGAAGCTCTTAATGATGAAGTGTCAACAGATGAAAATCAGATAGAAGAAATTTCAAATAATGAGAGTAACACATATAAAGAAAGTTAATACATTGTTTTAAAAGCACAGCTATTGCTGTGCTTTTTTTATAAAAGTAATTATGTTATAATGAACTTGAAAATAGAAGCGTATTGAAGAAACTATTGAGACAACTATATTTATAGTTATCATAGCTTAATTTATTTCTGAATTTTGAAAAAAATAAAACAAATAAATATAATACTTGGGAGGTTAATTTATGAAAACTGATATTGAAATTGCTCAAAGTTCAAAGATGATACCAATTTTAGAGGTAGGAAAAACATTAGGTTTAACTGAAAATGATTTAGATCTTTATGGAAAGTATAAAGCAAAGATATCCCTAGATGTTCTTGCAAATAGAAAAGATAAGGGTGATGGGAAACTTATATTAGTTACAGCAATTAATCCAACTCCAGCAGGAGAAGGAAAATCTACAGTAACTATAGGACTTGGTCAAGCACTTTGCAGTTTAGGCCAAAATGCTGTTATAGCATTAAGAGAACCTTCATTAGGGCCAGTTTTCGGAGTTAAGGGAGGTGCTGCTGGTGGCGGATACGCTCAAGTAGTACCAATGGAAGATATAAATCTTCATTTCACAGGAGATATGCATGCTATTACAACAACAAACAATTTGTTATCAGCAGCTATAGATAATCATATTCATCAAGGAAATGAACTTCGAATAGATTCAAGAAGAATTATATTTAAAAGAGTTTTAGATATGAATGATAGAGCTCTTAGAGATATAGTAGTTGGTATGGGTGGTAAACCTAATGGATTTTTAAGAGAAGATGGATTCACAATTACTGTTGCATCTGAAATTATGGCAATACTATGTTTATCTAACAATCTTATGGATCTTAAGGAGAAATTTGGGAAAATACTTGTGGCATATGACCTTGATGGAAATCCAATATATTGTAAAGATTTAAAAGTTCAAGGTGCAATGGCTATGCTAATGAAAGATGCTATAAAACCTAATCTAGTACAAACATTAGATAATACGCCAGCAATAATTCATGGAGGGCCGTTTGCAAATATTGCTCATGGTTGTAACAGTATACTTGCAACTAAAATGGCGTTAAAGCTAGGAGATTATGCTATTACTGAAGCAGGATTTGGCGCAGATTTAGGAGCAGAGAAATTCTTTGATATTAAATGTAGGTATGGAGGATTAAAACCAAACTGCGTAGTTATAGTTGCAACAATTCGTGCATTAAAACATCATGGTGGAGTTAAAAAAGATGAATTAAATATTCCAAATGTAGAAGCATTATCTAGAGGTGTTGTGAATTTAGAGAAACAAATAGAAAACATACAAAAATTTAATGTTCCAGTAGTTGTGGCTATAAACAAATTCATATCAGATAGTGATGAAGAAGTTAAGTTCATAGAAGAGTTCTGTAAAGCTAAGGGTGTAGAAGTATCTTTGACCGAAGTTTGGGAAAAAGGAGCAGAAGGTGGAAAAGACTTAGCTAATAAAGTTGTTTCAACTATTAAAAATAAAGAAAGTAAATTCCAAGTATTATATAATGAAGAACTCGACATTAAAGAAAAAATAAAAGTTATTGCAAGGGAAATCTATGGAGCAGATGATGTTGAGTTTACAGCATCGGCTAAAAAACAGATTAGTGAAATCGAAAAATTAGGACTTCATAAAGTACCTATCTGTGTAGCTAAAACTCAAAATTCTCTTTCAGACAATCCTGCTTTATTAGGAAGACCAACAGGATTTAATATATCTGTAAAAGAAGTTAAATTATCAAATGGAGCAGGTTTTATAGTTGCTTTAACAGGAACTATAATGACTATGCCGGGGCTTCCAAAGGTTCCTGCTGCAAATAAAATAGATATTCATGAAGATGGAACTATAGAAGGTCTATTCTAAATTCTTTAAATTTAAATTAGATTATATATTAATTAGTTTAATAATTAATCAGATATAATTAAAAATTAAAATTTATTTACTAATCCTATGATTTTAATAGGATTAGTTTTTTTTATAAATTTTAATAGAGAGGAATTAAAATTTATTTAAACAGAATACTATAACTAAGATTATCTAAATTGTAGAAATTTTTAAATAAGAAATTCACAGAAAAATGAATTAAAACTTGCAATGAATATATACAAATGGTGTTAAATGTGTTATTATTATATACGGTAAAGTTAATATGTCAGGAGGCAGTAAAATGAATAAACTTGAAGTGTTTAATTCGCTTAAAGAGACATCACATTTAGGTGGTGGAGATAGTCAATTGCAAATGCAACACAACCTAAATAAACTTACAGCGAGAGAAAGAGTTCTTGCATTATTAGATGAAGGAACATTTGTAGAAATTGGTGCTCTTGTTTTAGACAATGGAGCCGGTGTAATTACTGGTCACGGAACTGTAAATGGTAGACTAGTATTTATATATAGTTGTGACTATACAGTTGAAGGTGGAACTTTTACAAAAGCTATGGGAAGAAAAATAATAAATATTCTTGATAATGCTGCTAAAATAGGTGCTCCTGTAGTTCAAGTTATTGATTCCATAGGTGGAAAATTAAATGAAGGAATAGAATTACTTGGTTCCTATGGATTAGTTTTAAATAAGTATGCTAAGTTAAGTGGTGTAGTTCCAAGAATATCAATTATTTGTGGTCCTTGTAATGGGATAACATCATTAATTGGTACAATGAGTGATATAGTGGTTGCTGTAGATGAAATAAGCGATTTAAGTGTATCTTCTTTAGGGAAGCTTACTGAAAAAGAAGGTAAATATGTGGATAAATCAATGGTGAGCAATGGAGTAAGTGCTAATAAAAATAGTAATGCGCACATAAATACTGCTACTGAAGAAGAAGCATTCCAAGTTGTGAGAAATATAATTTCTTATATGCCATCAAATAATTTAGAATTACCTACTGTTAGTAATGAAGATTTAAATTTAAATTTAAGTAAGCTAAATCTTGATGAAATGGTTGAAAAGGACAGTTATTCCTTAGATGAAATATTAAATACTATAACTGATGTAGATAGTATTATAGAGATATATGGAGGATTTGCTGCAAACTTTAGAACTGTACTGGGAAAAATCAACGGTTTGACAGTTGGAGTTATATTAAACTCTAGCAATAAAGAAATTGATAATTTAGGAGCAAATAAAGTTGCAAGTTTTGTAAAATTATGTGACAGTTTCAACATATCAATTTTAAGTTTAGTAGATACCAAAGGAGCATCAGTTTCTTTAGAAGAAGAAAATAATGGACTTGCTAAAAATATAGGAAAGCTTATGTATTCGTTAATTGATGCTTCAGTTCCAAAGGTTTCTTTAGTTATTGGGGAAGCATATGGCCTTGGGTATGAAGTATTGGCTTCAAGAGAATCAGCTTTTGATGTTACAATGGCTTGGCCAACAGCAAAGGTATGTTTAACAAATCCAGAAGAATATATAAAAGGATTACACAGAGATGAGATATTTAACTCAGAGGATCATAAACAAGGGGAAAAAGATGTAATTGCTAAATATTATGATGAAGTAACAACTCCATATAATTTAGCTAAAATGGGAATTATAGATGATGTAATAAAACCAAGCGAAAGCAAGCAAAGGATATTTGCTATGCTAGATATGTTACAAAGTAAAAGAGAATTAAAATATCCTAAAACACATGGTAGTACACTAGTTTAGGAGGAATAAGATATGAAAGAAACATTATTCAGAAACTTCACTCTAGATAATTTATCCTTTGCATTAGGTGTATCTGCCATTGCTATGATAATAGTGTTTGGAGTATTAATAGCACTTATGCTAATAATTAAGTTACAGAGCTTTTTATTAGGAAGAGATTATAAAAAGAAATCCAATACTAATGATGAGCCTAAAGAAGAATCAATTACGGTAAGTGAAGTTGATAACACTGTGCAAGCAGTAGATATTAATAAAGAATATGAGTTAGTAGCAGCTATAATGGCATCACTATCTGCTCATACTGGTAAACCACTAGATGAACTAAATATAAAGAGTATAAAAAGGATTAATAATAATTCAAGTTGGAGAAGTGCTTCTATTAAATAGAAGCATTGTTAGGAGGATATTTCGTATGAAAAAGTATAATGTTACAGTTAATGGAAGTTTATATCAAGTAGAAGTAGAAGAGGTAAAGGGTGAATTTGCTACACCAGTAGCAGCAGTAGAACCAATAGCATCAGCAAAACCGGTACAACCAACACAACCAGTAGCTCCAGTGGCATCATCAACTCCAGCACAAGCTCCAGCTGCATCACCAGTTGCATCAACAGCAGATGGTGCAAAGGTAGAAGCACCAATGCCGGGAACAATAGTTAAGGTACTTGCAACTAAAGGGGCAACAGTTAAACAAGGAGAGGTTCTCTTTGTACTTGAAGCTATGAAGATGGAGAATGAAATAATGGCTCCAGCAGATGGAATTGTAGTAGAGATAAATGTAACACAAGGAGCCGCAGTTAATACTGGAGATATATTAGCTGTTATTGGATAATAGGAGGTCAACTTAAATGAATGTTTTTGAAGTAATTAAGGATTTGTTTGCCTCTTCTGGGTTTGCGGCCTTAACATGGCAGCAAGCAGTGATGATAGGAGTATCTTTAGTTTTCATATGGTTAGCAATTGGTAAAAAATTTGAACCTCTTTTGTTATTACCTATAGCCTTTGGTATGTTACTTACTAACATACCATTAGGTAATATCATGGCTGAGCCAGTAGGTAAGGAAGTAGGAGGATTGTTATATTATTTATCAAGAGGAGTTAAGTGGGAAATATTCCCTCCGCTTATATTCTTAGGGGTAGGAGCAATGACGGATTTTGGCCCATTACTTGCTAATCCATCTAGTGTACTTATGGGAGCGGGGGCACAATTTGGTATTTTCTTTGCTTTTGGAGTAGCTATTCTTTTTGGATTTACACCACAAGAAGCTGCATCTATAGGAATTATAGGAGGAGCAGATGGTCCTACAGCTATATTCTTAACTAATAAGCTAGCAGGACATTTACTAGGACCTATTGCAGTGGCAGCATATTCATATATGGCACTAGTGCCACTTATACAACCACCAATAATGAAGGCTCTTACAACTAAAGAAGAGCGTAGAATAAAAATGGGACAACTTAGACAAGTTAAGCAAATAGAAAAGATTGTATTTCCTATAGTTGTAACTATAATGGTAACTTTATTATTACCATCCTTATTGCCATTAATAGGAATGTTAATGCTTGGCAACTTATTTAAGGAGTCTGGAGTAGTTGGAAGACTTTCAGATACTGCACAAAATGCCCTAGTAAATATAGTTACTATATTTCTTGGACTTTCTGTTGGAGCAACTGCAACAGCAGAGGCCTTTATAAATCCTAAAACCATAGGAATAGTTATAATTGGAGTGGCTTCCTTTGCTGTAGCTACAGCAGGAGGAGTACTTGTAGGTAAAATCATGTGTAAATTAACTAAAGGTAAGATAAACCCATTAATTGGATCTGCTGGAGTGTCAGCAGTACCTATGGCAGCTAGAGTTTCTCAAGTTGTAGGTCAAAAGGAAGATCCTACTAACTTCTTACTTATGAATGCTATGGGAGCAAATGTATCTGGAGTTATAGGAAGTGCAGTTGCAGCGGGTGTATTATTAACCTTATTCGGATCTTAATATTAAGTTAAATTGTAAATAGTTTATAAAAAAGGTATGTACTTTTAAAATAAAGGTATATACCCTTTTTTATTTGATAATAATAAAAAAAAGGAGGCGATTATTATGAAGGATATAATGATTCAATCTCTAATTGAAAAAGAAAATGAGATTATTAAAAGTTATAAAAGTTATCTGACAAACATAACTGTTCAAGAAATTGACAACAAGGCACAGGACTCTATTGTAAGACATAATAATCATGTAAAGACTTTAAAAAATATTATAGGGAGGTAGGGGCCAATGTTCAATGGTGAGGATAAGGAAAAAAATATTAGAAGAAATTATATAAACAAGAAAGAGGAAAATTTAAAAAAGTTATATCTTAATATTTTGAATAATTCTGATGATGGAACATTAAAAGAAGAATTATATGAGATTTTTAAAGATGAGTTGGATATAATAAATAGTAATAATCTAATATAAAACATAATAGAGTAGTCTAGAGTGGTATTACATAAAATTCATTAACACATTAAGTAGTATTAACTTAAAAAAGTTAATTAAATTATATAGTTAAAGTGTTAAATGTGTTATAATAATTAGGAACATTTAAAAAGCAGCTTAAAAGCTGCTTTTAATTATATAGAGGTGACATGATTATGATATTCGTATTAGACGTAGGAAATACTAATATAGTATTAGGTATTTATAAGAATGAGGAATTAATAGTTGAGTGGAGATTATCTACAGATAATAGAAAAACTTCTGATGAATATATGATAGAAGTAGCACAGCTTTTTGCTTACAACAAGCTAGAGGTTAGTGATATATCAGGAGTTATTATTTCATCAGTAGTTCCCAATATAATGTATTCCCTAGAACATATGGTTAGAAAGTTTTTTAACAAAAAACCTCTAGTAGTAGGGCCGGGAATAAAAACTGGAATAAATATAAAATATGATAATCCTAAAGAAGTAGGAGCAGATAGAATAGTTAATGCAGTAGCAGCTCATGAAATGTATAAAAAACCATTAGTTATTATAGATTTTGGTACTGCGACTACTTTTTGTGCAGTAGCTGCTAATGGAGATTATATAGGCGGAACTATATCGCCAGGTATAAAAATATCCTCAGATGCTTTATTCCAAAGAGCTGCTAAACTTCCAAGAGTAGAGCTTATAAAACCAGAAACAGTTATTTGCAAAAATACAGTAGCTAGTATGCAAGCAGGTATTGTATATGGTTATATAGGTCAAGTTGATTTTATCGTAAGTAAAATTAAAGAGGAAATGATAGCATTAGGTGAGGAAAATCCTATGGTAATAGCTACAGGAGGTCTTGCTAATCTTATAGCTGAGGGATCAAAATCTATAGATAAAGTTGAACCATTCTTAACTTTAGAAGGACTTAGAATTATATACGAGAAGAACAGAGAATAGGTGATAGAATGAAAATTTCAAATATAAGCTTCGAAAATCCTGTATTTCTAGCTCCTATGGCAGGAGTTACTGATATAGCATATAGAGGTATATGTAAAGAAATGGGATGTGGACTAGTTTATACAGAAATGGTTAGTGCAAAAGGGTTATATTATAATAGTAAAAATACCGGAACCCTTATGAGAATAAGTGATGAAGAAAAGCCGGTTGCATTACAGATATTTGGAAGTGAGCCAAAGATAATGTCATTTGCTTGTGAGTCTATTCAAGGTATGGATGGAGTTGCTATTATAGATGTAAACATGGGATGTCCAGTACCAAAGATAGTTAAAAATGGAGAAGGTTCTGCTTTGATGAAAAATCCTAAGCTTGCTGGCGAAATTGTTAAAGAAATGAAGAAGTCTACAAATAAGCCTATTACAGTAAAGTTTAGAAAGGGTTTTGATTCAAATAACATAAATGCTGTGGAGTTTGCTAAATATTTAGAAGATGCAGGAGTAGATGCTATAACGGTGCATGGAAGAACTAGAGAGCAAATGTATGAAGGTAAGGCGGATTGGGATATAATAAAGCAAGTAAAGGAAGCTGTTTCTATACCTGTCATTGGAAATGGTGATATTTTCGAGGCAGAAGATGCTATAAATATGAGGAAACAAACTAATTGTGATGGTATAATGGTAGCGAGAGGTGCTATGGGAAATCCTTGGATATTTAAAGAGATAAAACAAGGAATTGATGGAAATGATATAGTGAGGCCTACTGATGTAGAAAGAATAGATATGTGCATGACTCATTTGAATAGAGCCGTAAAGTTCTTTGATGAAAATAAGGCTGTAAGAGAAATGAGAAAACATATAGCATGGTATATTAAGGGATTAAGGAATTGTACCGAAATTAAAGATAAAATCAACTCTGCTATATCCTATGATGAAATGTATGATTTATTAGAAAAATATAAATTAAATTATGAAAAGTGGTATTTTTAATATAAATATACCTTCATTGACAAGGGATTGCAGCTGTTTTATAATTAATCAAAGATTATAGAGACTATATATGATACAATTGAGTATTTATAATGATATAGAATTATTTAGTAAGATTGAAGGGGAGAGAAAAATGAGCGAAGCTAAAAAATACGTGATGACTTACGAAGGAATAAAGAAGCTTGAAGATGAGCTAGAGTACTTAAAAACAGTTAAGAGAAAGGAAATAACAGAAAAGATAAAGGTTGCTTTAGGATATGGAGATTTAAGTGAAAATTCAGAGTATGACGAAGCAAAGAATGAGCAAGCATTTGTTGAAGGAAGAATTATTCAACTTGAAAATATGCTAAGAAATGCATCTGTGGTAGATGAAAGTGAAATTCCTAAAGATATGGTTAGTATAGGAACAAGTGTAAAAGTGTTTGATTATGAATTTGATGAAGAAATAGAATTTTATCTTGTTGGCTCTGCTGAAGTAGATCCTTATGAAAATAAAATTTCAGATGAGTCCCCTGTTGGAAATGCGCTTATGGGGAAAAGAACAGGAGACATTATAGAAGTATCAACTCCAGATGGAATTAACAAGTATAAAGTATTGGAAATTAATAGATAATCATAAATGAAAAACTAGGAGGAATGGTCTATGGCTACAGAAGTTAACAATGATAATTCACAAGAAATTGTAGTAGATAATGAACAATTACAAGCTCAAGAAGCTGAATATAATGAACAAGTAATGATAAGAAGACAAAAACTAGCTGATCTTCAAGCCCAAGGAAAAGACCCTTTTGACGTATATAAGGTTGAAAGAACTCATGAGGCTCAAGAAATAAAGGATAGCTATGAAGAACTTCAAGAAACAGAAGTTACAATTGCAGGAAGACTTATGTCTAAAAGAATTCAAGGAAAAGCTGGATTCTGCGATATTCATGATAGATCTGGTAAAATGCAAGTATATATAAGACTTGATAGGGTTGGAGAAGAACAGTTTAAAGATGCAAAAACTTTTGATATAGGTGATTTTTTAGAAGTTACGGGTATACCATTTGTAACAAAGACAGGAGAAACTTCTGTTAAAGCTAGCAAAGTAACTTTAATTTCTAAATCATTAAAACCACTTCCAGAAAAATGGCATGGACTTAAAAATCCAGATTTAAAATATAGACAAAGAGAAGTAGACCTAGTAATGAATAAAGATGTAAGGGATACTTTTATTAATAGAATAAAAATTATAAAAGCTGTAAGAGAATTCTTAGATAATAGAGGATACTTAGAAGTGGAGACTCCTATTTTATCTCCTATAGCTGGAGGAGCAGCTGCAAGACCATTCGTAACTCATCATAATACCTTAGATATAGATATGTATTTAAGAATTGCTACCGAGTTATACTTAAAAAGATGTATAGTTGGTGGACTTGAAAAAGTATATGATATGGGTAAAAACTTCAGAAATGAAGGAATGAGTATAAGACACAATCCGGAATTTACAATGATAGAATTATATGAAGCTTATGCTGATTATAACGATATGATGAAAATAACAGAAGAATTAGTTGCATATGCTTGTGAGAAGGTTCATGGTAGCACTAAAATAAATTATCAAGGAACTGAAATAGACTTTACACCACCATGGAGAAGAATTACTATGATTGATGCTGTAAAGGAATATGCAGGTGTAGACTTCAATGAAATTAAGACAGATGAAGAAGCTAGACAAATTGCAAAAGAAAAACATTTAGAATTTATAAAGGAATTAAAAGATTGTACAAAGGCAGATATATTAAATGGTTTATTTGAAGAATATGCCGAAGAACATTTAATTCAACCAACATTCCTTTGTGATTATCCAGTAGAAATATCACCATTAACTAAGAAAAAACGTGGAAATGAAGCATTTACTGAGAGATTTGAAGGATTTGTTTATGGTAGAGAAGTTTGTAATGCTTATTCAGAACTAAATGATCCTATAGTTCAAAGACAAAGATTTGAACAACAAGCAAAAGAAAGAGAACTTGGAGATGATGAGGCTTATCTAATTGATGAGGAATTCATGAGTGCTCTTGAGGTAGGAATGCCTCCAACAGGTGGACTTGGAATTGGTATAGATAGAATAGTAATGTTCTTAACTGATTCAGTATCCATCAGGGATGTTATACTATTCCCAACAATGAAACCTCTACAATAATATATAATTTTAAAATTAATTTTACCCAAAAATTATTACATATTAAAATAATTTTTGGGTAAAATGTTAAGGTGCTAATTTAATATATAATATAATTAAAGAGATATTAAATAATTATTGCATATTAAAAAGATTTTTGGATAAAATATTAAAGTATTCATATAATGTAAGCAAAAGAAATTATTTTTTAAATTTTATAAAATAGTGTTGAAATTTACATTAAATATGCTATAATCTAGATATGAATTAAATATTCCGCGATAGCTCAACGGTGGAGCACTCGGCTGTTAACCGATAGGTTGGAGGTTCGAATCCTCTTCGCGGAGCCATTTTTTATAAGATAACTTACGGCGGGCTTTTAAGTCGGCTTATTTTGTTATAGTAAACAATATAACAAAATAATATTTTAATTTTATTTTGAATTATAATATGATGTGAGGATAATAATATTAAAAACTGAATAATAACGATGATAAAGAAAAGTAGTAATAAAGATTTTAAAGAGAGATGATGGCGGGTGTAAATCATTAAATCAATATTATGAAGGGAGCTTTTGAGTTAGTGATAAATTTTAAAGATGAGCTTTAGCTAATAAGGGTGGAACCGCGGATTAATTTCGTCCCTTAATTGGTTAAAGTTTTTTTATTTACAAATATTAATTTGTAAATTGCAATTAATAATAAAAACATTGATGGAGGTAATGAACATGGCAAAACAATTAACTATGGATAAAATGGTAGCTTTATGTAAAAATAGAGGATTTATATTTTCTGGGTCTGAAATTTATGGAGGACTTGCGAATTCATGGGATTATGGTCCTTTAGGTGTGGAATTTAAAAATAACGTTAAAAAAGCATGGTGGAAAAAGTTTGTTCAAGAAAATCCTTACAATATAGGTTTGGATTGTGCAATATTGATGAATCCAGAAGTTTGGGTAGCAACAGGTCATGTAGGTGGATTCTCTGATCCATTAATGGATTGCAAAGAATGTAAGGCTAGATTTAGAGCTGATAAGTTAGTTGAAGATCATATGGTTTCAGAAGGCGCAGAAGTAGCTGTAGCTGATGGATGGACTAATGAAGAGTATAAAGAATATATTGAAAAACATAATGTGGTTTGTCCAAAGTGTGGGAAAATGAATTATACAGATATAAGAAAGTTTAATCTTATGTTTAAAACTTTCCAAGGCATAACTGAAGACAGTAAAAATGAAATATATTTAAGACCAGAAACAGCTCAAGGTATTTTTGTAAACTTTAAAAATGCTCAAAGAACATCAAGAAAGAAAGTACCTTTTGGAATAGCTCAAATAGGTAAATCTTTCAGGAATGAAATTACTCCAGGTAACTTTACCTTTAGAACAAGGGAGTTTGAGCAAATGGAACTTGAATTTTTCTGTAAGCCAGGAACTGACTTAGAGTGGTTTGAATATTGGAAGGAATATTGTAAGAATTTCTTATTTAACTTAGGAATGGGTAAGGAAAATCTAAGGTTTAGAGATCATGAAAAAGAAGAACTATCATTCTACAGTAATGCTACTTGTGACATAGAGTTTTTATTCCCATTTGGATGGGGTGAACTTTGGGGAATAGCTGATAGAACAGACTATGACTTAAAAAGACACATGGAACATTCAGGAGAAGAGCTATCTTATCTAGATCCAACTACTAATGAGAAATATGTACCATACTGTATAGAACCATCATTAGGAGCTGATAGAGTTGCATTAGCATTCTTGTGTGAAGCTTATGATGAAGAAGAACTAGAAGGTGGAGATGTTAGAACAGTGATGCATCTTCATCCAGCATTAGCACCATTTAAGGCTGCGGTACTTCCACTTAGTAAGAAATTAAGTGAAAAGGCTCTTGATGTATATGGAATATTATCTAAAAAGTTTAATGTGGATTATGATGAGGCTGGAAGTATAGGAAAGAGATATAGAAGAGAAGATGAAATAGGAACACCATTCTGTATTACTATTGACTTTGATACTATAGAAGATGAGAGTGTTACAGTAAGGGATAGAGATACTATGGAACAAGTAAGAATGCCAATAAGTAATCTAGTGTCTTATATAGAAGAAAAAATGGAATTTTAATAGAAGTCTATATAGATTTAAAATAGCTCTAGGCATTAATTTGCTTGGAGTTATTTTATAGTAAAGAATATAGCAAGTTGAATATGTAAAGTAAAAATATATTGGTATGATAAATTAAGGGTGTTTAAAAAATGTATTGTAGTCTAAAATTTAAATGAATATTGTATTTAAAGGTTTATTAATGGAGATTTATATAAATGGATAAAAAAATAACCGGATTTGCATCCGGTAAAAAATAGGGTTTAATCATGGGGATATGTTATGTGCAATGTTAAACCTTTGGGGAAAAGTTTTAACACCTTTACTTACGGCACAGACAGATTATATCATATTAAAAAACTCATAGCAATAGCTTTTTTAAAAAAATAATAAATTAAATTGAAAAAACATTGGAAAGTTAGTGAATTGAAGGGGAAAATAGGCGAAAATAAAGAAAATAGGGGAACTTTTGCAATAAATAGAATAAGTATTTTTCATAGAGTTTTTTTAAGTCTGATGTAGTGATATAATTATAGTATAGAAGTAAGCTAATATATGGCGGTACTGGAGGAATAAGAATGAAAAGAAATTTTAGTGAGTTTAAGAAGTTTATTAAGGATAAAAATGTAGCAGTAGTAGGAATAGGGGTAAGCAATATACCACTTATAGATTTCCTTGTTGGTTTAGGAGCTAAAGTAACTGCATTTGATAAAAAGAATATAGAAAAACTTAAAGAAGTTGTAGACAAGTATCAATGCAAAGGAGTTAAATTTGAATTGGGAGAAGGATATCTATCTAATTTGCATGGTTTTGATGTTATCTTTAAAACCCCATCTATGAGAATTGATAGTAAAGAATTAACTATAGCCAAAAATGAAGGTGCATATATAACATCCGAGATGGAGGAGTTTTTAAGATATTGTCCTGCTAAAATATACGGTATAACAGGAAGCGACGGAAAAACAACAACTACATCTTTAGTATATAGTATTTTAAGTGCGGCTGGTTTCAAAACTTGGGTTGGAGGGAATATAGGTACCCCATTATTCACAAAAATAGAAGAAATATCACCAGATGATAAGGTTGTTCTTGAGTTATCAAGTTTTCAACTTATGACTATGGATACATCTCCAGAAGTAGCTTTAATTACAAATTTATCACCTAATCATTTAGATATGCATATAGATTTACAAGAATATATAGATTCCAAAAAGAATATATTTAAATATCAAAATAAAGATAACCTGTTGGTGTTAAATGAAGATAATGATGTTACAAGAAATATTAAAGGGGAAGAAAATGGGCGTCTTTATACTTTTAGTAGGAATAGTGTTATAGAAAATGGAGCGTATTATAAAGATGGAGTTCTTTTTGCTAGAGGTAAAAAGGTATGTAATAAAAGTGAAGTATTGCTTAAAGGTATGTATAATATAGAAAATTTATTGGCAGCCTTCGCTCTGATAGTGGATGATGTGGATGTAAAGTATATGAGAGAAGTCGCAATTACTTTTAAAGGTGTAGAACATAGAAATGAATTTGTAAGAAGCTATAGAGATGTAGAATATTATAATAATTCTATAGCGTCAAGTCCTACTAGAACATTAGCAGGTATAAAAGCTTTTGAAAAACCGGTAGTATTAATTGCTGGAGGACGTGATAAAAAAGTTCCTTTTGATCCATTAGCATATGAAGGATATCCATATATAAAATCATTGATCCTGCTTGGGGAAGCTAAGGAACAAATTAAAAAAGTTTTTGACAAATTAAAAAATGAAAAAGGTATCCATGTTGATATTCATATGGTTGATACGTTAGAAGAAGCTGTAAATAAAGCAGTAGAAATATCAGTAAGTGGAGACATAGTTGCATTAGCTCCGGCATGCACAAGTTTTGATATGTTTGAAAACTTTGAGATTAGAGGAAATAGGTTTAAAGAAGTGGTTAAGAATTTAAAGTAATAGAACATTATTAAAAAAAATATATATCTATAATACTTTATATTAACCTAATAATAGAAAGATATATTCCTAGAACGCAGTTTTGATTTACTGTTTTCTAGGAATTTACTTTTTAAATCATAATGTCAATTGATTTGTAAAGCTTACTATAAGAAGATTATATTAGCTTGTTAGGTTAGTTATAAGTAATAATGACACACTATTGTACTTCACATTTTAATATCTATTGTAATCTGGTTATACAAATAGGAAATTTCCTTGAAACCCGCATGGATAGAACAACTATTTAACTAGTTATATATATAACTAGTTTTCAATTTATATAGGTAACTATTTATTCTAAATCTATATACTCGGAGTGGTTTATAAGATTTTACTGATGAAAAACATATAATTAATTAGTAAAATAGGCCATATCATAAATAAATTAAAAAACTTAACCAAGTGTATCAATGCATGTAAATTAGAGAAAAAATAAGAAATTTAGAGAAAATAAAGGATAATTTATATATATAATCACATAGGTTAAGAAGTGAAAGCCAACCCTATGATATTATAAATCTCGTCACTAAGTGATGCGAACTTCAAAGTTCAAATCTAGATAACTTTAAAGATGGATTTAAAGAAAAAAAGTTTTAAAAAAGTTTAAAAAGTTATTGACATAACAAAATGATGGTGATAAAATTTAAAAAGTAGTCAGTCAGCAGATTGATGAAAACCAAATGGTCTTTGAAAATTACACAGAGAAAAAGGTAAATCCAGTTAATTCCGATAGAGAAATCTATAGTT
>NZ_DLCT01000013.1:0-74029 GCF_002480755.1 Clostridium sp. UBA7791
TCCCTTAATTGATTTGAGTATCTATAAAAAATTTATTACTCTACAACCTTCCCAAAGCAATGAAACTCTACATTTCTTGGAACACTTATAGGCGCATATTTTTCATTAAGGGAAATAAGCTTAATTCCATCTCCACAAATAGAAATCTTTTTACAGTAGGAGTTATTTTCAAAGGCAAATACCCCAATTTCTCCATCCTCCAAAATGTCCTTTTTATGAATCCAAACTATTTGGCCATCTACAAAACGAGGCTCCATACTATCTCCTGAAATTCTAACTCCAAAGTCTGCTTCCATAGGAACATCACTACCTACTTCAATGATTTCACAGGAGTTGTCATCTAGATATTTACCAGTTCCTGCAGATACTGGTAAATCATAAAGAGGAAGCTTTCTCATATATATTACTTTTTCTTCTTTAACCTCATTACTATACATACCGCTGGCAATAAGGAGCGTTATGTATTCTTCTACCTTATTTTTACCCTCTTGATTTAGATTAGATAAAGGCGAGTCTACACTGCAATCCCCAAAGGTTCCTAGCACGTCACTAACCTTTAGTGCTTCACAAAGAGCTAAAAACTGATAAGCATTGGGAGTAGTATAATTAGTTTCCCACTTACTAACCTTTTGATTCGTCACATCTATACCTTTGTTTTTTATAAACTCAGCTACTTCATATTGGGATAAACCTATAGCTTCCCTTGTAGCTGTTATTTTTTCTCCTAGGGTCTTTTTCATAGTAGACACCTCCTTATGTTAATTGTATATTAGTGGAATGATAATTACAATATAAAAATATCATTATATGATACATAAAACTATTTACTTATCATATAATGATATATATAATGTTAATATATCATATATGGAGATGGTTTTATTTGGAACGAGTAATTTTACATTCAGATATTAATTCTTGCTATGCAAGTATTGAACTTTTGCATCATCCCGAGCTAAAAGGAAAACCAGTGGCAGTTGGTGGAGATCCTGAAGCTCGTCATGGAATTGTCCTTGCTAAGGATGAAATAGCAAAAAAATTTGGAGTGAAAACAGGAATGCCTTTGTGGCAGGCAAAACAGCTATGTCCTGGAATCATATTTTTGCCACCAAGGATGGATCTTTATCTAAGATTTTCTAGAATGGCCCATGAAATATATGGGCAGTACACAGATATGCAGCAGGCTTTTGGAATAGACGAAAGCTGGCTAGATGTAACAGGGAGCTGTGGGCTTTTTGGCAATGGCTTTGAAATAGCAAAGCAAATTAGCAATAGAATGAAGGAAGAATTAGGTATTACAGTTAGTATAGGAGTTTCATGGAATAAGATATTTGCAAAGCTTGGCTCCGATTATAAAAAGCCTGATGCTATAACTGTAATTTCAAAGGAAAATTATAAGAACATAGCTTGGTCTTTACCAGCTTCAGACCTTTTATATGTTGGTAGAAGCACCAATGCAAAACTTAAAAGCATAAACATAAATACTATTGGAGATATAGCCAAAACCCATCCTGATTTTCTTAAAAGGCATCTAGGGAAAATGGGACTTATTCTACATTCTTTCGCCAACGGTTATGACACTTCAGAAGTACTAGTTGAAAGTTATAGTGCTCCCATAAAATCTATAGGTAATAGCACTACTACGCCTAGGGATTTAGTTTGTGATGAAGATGTATGGCTTATTATAATAGTTTTATCTGAAAGTGTGACAAAACGACTTAGAGAAAATGGATTAAAATGTACCGTAGTTGAAATATCAGTTAGAGATACCAAGCTTTGCAGTTTTTCAAGGCAAAGGAAACTTCTAACTCCTACCAATATAACCAAGGAAGTTGCCCAGGCAGCCTTTAAGCTATTTAAAGAAAATTATAGCTTTAAAAATCCCGTAAGAAGTATTGGTGTAAGAGGTGCTGACCTTGTAATTGATACAATGCCAGTACAGACAGATTTATTTATGGACAATGAAAAAAGACTTAAACTGGAAAAAATAGATGAGGCTTTAGACCAAATTAGAAGACGTTTTGGATATAAGAGTATTCATAGAGCTATTATGTATACAGATAGGAATTTATCAAGGATTAATCCTTGTGAGGATCATACAATACATCCTCATGGTTATTTTTAGGAGGTAATTATGTCAAAGATTTATGTGGATGTTTTAGCAGAGTTTACAAAGGAAGGTGTATTAAAACCCAGAGAAATAATTTGGGAAGATGGCCGCCACTATGAAGTAGACAAAATAATAGACACAAAACCAGCTGCTAGCTTAAAAGCTGGAGGAGCCGGAATTAGATACACTTGCAAAATTCAAGGCCGTGAAAAGTACGTATTTTACGAATCAAATTACAAATGGTTTGTAGAGGGAAAGTAGATAAAATAACCCTTCATAACATAGAAATGTATTATGGAGGGTTTCATGGATGAATGTAAAATGCTCCCTACCTAAATCTCAATATGATATTTTTTTATGAAAATTAAGGATAGACTAAAATTAATCTATGGACTTTTTAATAATAAGAAATAGACTAGACTCATCTACTTCTTCAATGCTATAATCACTACCGAATTCCTCACCAAACTTTTTAAGTTCATCTTCAGAAAATGTATTAGCAACAAATCCGTCCTTACACACAATCATACCATCATGAGTTTTTTCCAAATCAATTTCTCCAAGTAGCCCCTTATCCGCCTGTTCATAGAACCAGGCTATACGATGATTCCAAAATTTAGGGCTGTATGTGCTAAAATAAGCCTTTCCTCCAGGAATAAGCACTTTCATACATTGTCTAATTAAATCCATAGGGTATCCTTTCATAGCTGATAAACCATTTTGTAAACATAATACCACATCAAATTCTTCACCAAATTTAAGGTCGTGGCCATCCATAACTTCAATACTACATTTAGGGCTTTCTTTTATATAATTCCTACCAAGTTCTACAGAGTCCTTTGAAATATCGATACCTACAAGCTTTGATGCAAAAGGTGCCAGTTCCTTAATTATACGTCCATAGCCTGTTCCAACCTCCAACACCTTCTCATTACCCTGTAAATTTTCACCCACAAATTTGATTTCTTCACCTAAATAACGCTTAATTCTTGGATATTTTGTATCATAAACCTTAAACAATTTTGTAGAATTTAAACTTTGTTCATAGTAATTAGACACAAATACACCTCCCAATTACTGTTTATATTATATAATTTTTTAATATTTCTCTTGGAGAATTAGTAAATTTATCACTTGCTCCCCAGTCAAATCTAAATAGTCCTTCACCACCACCAGCACCTATGCAGTGAACATGTGTAACATCATGAACATTATTTATGCATACTGTTAATGTAAGCCTGTTCCCTGCTCTATAGAAATGTTTTTCATAGACTATTACAATCATAGCATGAATATCATCAATATTTACAGCATGATAATCTATCCTTTCACCTGTAATACTTTCATTTACTATTCCTTTATCTAATAATTCAGCTACCTCACTTAAGCTTAAGTTAACATTAAAATTATCTCCAGTCATAAAATTCATCTCCCATAAAATATTTAATTAATTCAATTTGTATTTGTTTTACTATATATTTATGAAAAACCACTACCCTTAAATTCCTATTTATCTAATACCTTATAGTAATTTCCCCTTTTATTATAACATATTTTGTAATTAACCCTTGCTTAAAATATGGTATTTAATGAGTTAATGCTTTTTCTAGCAATATTAATTTCCATACTTAATCGTCTAAAAATATTCTCTTCTGTAAATTTGCCTGCCACACAAATAAACCTAGTTACCTACCCTATACAACAAAATTAATAATATTTCAGATTCAAGTTTTGATTACATTTTCATATAAAATAAGATAGACTTTTTCAGTCTACCTTATTTCCTTTCACTTTAATAATGATGATACATTCCTTAAATAAAATATATCTAAAACATGGAGGGCTCTTGTACAAGCTGTATAAAGTAGCAATCTATCCTCTTCATCCTTATACCTTAAATCACTGGCATTATATACCATAACCACATCAAATTCCAAACCCTTAGCAAGATATGCAGGAATAACTAAAATATCATTAACATACTCATCATCCTCACTTATAATCATTTTAATATTAATCCTATCCTTCAAATGATTGTAAACCCTCTGTGCCTCATCAACATTTTTTGTTATTATTCCTATGGAATTATGCCCATCACCCTTATGAACTTTTACCTCTTCCACTATTCTTTCATTTATATCTTCTTCCTCTAAAAGACCAGTTAATTTTGGCCACTCCCCACTTCTTTCCACGTATTCATCTTGAATTTCATCACTTAATATTTTTCGAGAAAATTTAGTTATTTCCATTGTAGATCTATAACTTTTAGTTAAATTTATTATAGAAGTATCCTCAGGTTTAAGTATATTTACAACATTGTTATAACTTCTAACATTCATATAAGGATTAATGGATTGAGATATATCGCCAAGGACTGTTTTATTTGCTTTGTTAAATAATTGATTAAAAATTTCATACTGCAATGGTGAATAATCTTGAGCCTCATCAATAATTACATACTTTACTTCTTCTGTTTTTGGAATATCACCTACAGCTCCTTTTATAAATAATAAAGCTATTTGATCTTCATAATTTATCTTTTTAGCCCCTAAATTCTCTAGGGTATATCTTTTAATTTCTCTAATACTTTCATTATCATATTTAATATTTATCATCTTTAAGAAGTGTTCTAAATCTTCATAAAAGGCTTTATAGCAATCCATCAAATCAAATTTAGTTTTTTCTTTCACCTCATTAACTATAGAATTAATGTCTCTATTTACTAAAGATTTACTTCTTTTAACTATTTCATCTTTATCTAAGTATTCACCGGATTCTTCCATTTCTTTTACTGCTTTATCAACCAATGTTTTTTCATAAGGTTCTATAACATATAGAATTCTTTGCTTTAGCTTTTCTAACCTTCTCTTAAGAGGAAGCCTCTTATAGTCCTTATAAAACAATTCCTGTATTTCCACTGCTGAAATTATAGTTTTCCCTCTTAAAGTAATATCTTTAAAATCTCTACCCACTTTCTCTAAGTGCTTTATATATATCTTTAATAAATTAACAAACTCAGCAGATGACTTAAATTTTAAGCTTTTAATCCTAATATCATAAGACTGCTCACTGTTATCACCAAAAATTGTCTCCATCATTGCACAATAATCTTCTTTATCTCCTACCTCCTCTAGAACTTTATGCATATATTCTTTAAAGGTAGTTTGAAGCATATTCTCTTCTCCAAGCTGAGGTAAAACATTAGAAATATAATCATTAAAAATATTATTTGGAGAAAATATTACTATGTTTTTAGATGTTATGGTATCACGATGCTTATATAATAAATATGCAATCCTATGAAGGGCAACGGAAGTCTTTCCACTCCCTGCAGGCCCCTGAACAATTAAATTTTTATATTTTTCATTACGAATTGCCTTGTTTTGCTCTCTTTGAATTGTAGTCACTATAGCCTTCATTTTATTATCGCTACTTTTACTTAATATATCTTGTAATACTTCATCATCTATTTTTATATTACTGTCAAACATATAATCAATCTTGCCATCACTAATTTTATATTGCCTTTTCATTGATATTTTGCCATTTATAATCCCATCAGGACATTTATAATTAGCACTTCCAATTTCATAATCATAAAACATACTAGAAACTGGTGCCCTCCAATCATATATAAAGAAATTAAAGTCTTCATCAATTAAATTAGAAATTCCAACATAATACTTTTCAGCTTTTTCTTCTCCCTCTTCCTCAAAATCCATTCTTGCAAAATAAGGAGATGAAATCATCTTCTCATATTTATCAACTAGCTTTCTTTCAAACTCATGGTTCCTCTTTTGAATTTTCATGGTATTAATAAACTGCATAAAATCTCCTATATGCTGCATACCATTTTCTACTGAAACAGCCCCAAGATTTTCCCATAATTCTCTTTGGGTTTCAATAGCTTCCTTTTTAAAATTATCTTTGGAGTTTTGCTTTTCTTTTAATTGCTTTTTTACTTCCCTAAGCACCTTTTCTAACCATTCCATTTCTACTAGCCATTCAGATTTATTTATTGACAAAATATCTCCTCCTTGTAATAAGCTTTAGCATTTTAGAATTAACATTGCTATTTTATCACATGTACCTTAAATTACCAGTCTATAATTACTTTGTTATATATGGTATAATTAAAGTGTAGAGATAGTATATTAAAACTTTCTAGCTTAAAAATAGTAAAAAGTGAAAAACTCCATTTATATGAAGTTTCTCACTCTTTATCATTTCTTCTCACTATACTAATTTTTCTTTTTATTTATTTTGTTTCTCAACAGATACACTTCACCCTAACTATTATAATTTGTGTTTTCCATTTAACCTCCCTATATTTATTCTACATAATTAAATAGTTATACCTGGAAACATGAAGTTCTTTTCAACTTCATTATATCCAAAAGATTTATATAAATTTATAGCACGTTTATTAAGTTCCCATACTTCTAGCTTTGTTTTATTTAAATTTTTTGACAAGAAATAATTAAATATATACTTAATTATAATTTTTGATATTCCTTTGCCACGTGCTTCTGATAAAACATATAAAGTTTCAATATAGCCGTAACCATCCTTTTCAAAGATTGTGCAACCACCTTGTATATTTCCATCAACTAAAAAATATAGATTTTTAAAATGCTTTTCCTTACTTTGTTCTAAAAGTGCATCTACATCTAAGGGTGATATAAAGATTTCATTATATATTGCACTATACTCCATAAGCTCCTTCTGAGAACTTAAATTTATCTCAGTTACTTCCACTTCAGTGAATGTATATTTAGGATTCTCTTCAATATCTGCTTCCATAATTATACTGTAGTTTTCATCAAAACTATTTTTAATATAGAAATCAAGCTTCTCATTGTTATATTCAAATCCAGAATATATTCTTGCTTTTAAGTCTGGTCTTTCCCTCTGAAGCTCTTTAGCCCTTAGGAATACCTTATCAAATAATTTTTGTTTAACTTCATCTTTTAAAAGCTTGTCTATATTAGATTCTATATCAATATCTATAAAGATAAGGTATGGTGTTTCATGGGCCTGATGATAATTTATATTAGGATATGTATAGGCACTTCCCAAATAGCTTCCATCATCACTAAAGGCTAAAAAAATATTTTCTTTACTATTACCGTACTGATCTTCCTTTGGATTTTTTATTTCAATACTCATTTTATCCCCCATTTTATTTTCTTTTTACTGGAATCCATAACTCACAACTATAATTAATATATTGATCATCATCCCAAAAATACTTTTCTATACATGGTCCTTCTATTTGTTCAAATCCTGATGATGGAAACCATTCTGAATATATTAGCCTCCATAAATCTGCTATGGCAAGGGTATTCAAGTTATCTCCCCTGCCATCGAAAACAGCCCATGTACATGAAGGTATGTTTACTATTTTATATTCATTAGGTATATCTTTATCAGGAACTTTCCACCCCATCATATATTTTCTACTTCCATCTTCTTTAAAATCATAATGAATTCCATAAAGTATATTCATTTTAGAATATCCTAAAAATTCATTAATCTTAAGATGGGTTCCATCCTCCCAAATTTTATCACAAAATTCTGGTATCTCTTTATACAATGCATTATCTATTAATGTAGTTAAAAAATCCACTCCAAAAAATTTAAATTCATCTTGTTTAACTATTCTATAATTAATTTCGCATTCCCCTTTAATTGATATTTGAAATGAGAGTTTTGGAAATGATTTAAGTCTTGTATTGCCCTTTTTTATCATAGAAGGTGTTGAACCATGAAGTCTTTGAAAAGCTTTAGTAAACGTATCTGGACTTTCATAACCATATTTAGCAGCTACATCAATAATCTTTACATTTTTAGAAGATAACTCTTCACCAGCGAGTGTTAGCCTACGATTTCTAATATATTCTGTTAAAGTAACCCCAGTTAATGCATGAAACATTCTTTGAAAATGGTAACGTGATGTAAATGCAACCTTCGCTATTTCATCAATACTTATATTTGAACCTAAATTATCTTCAATATATTCAATTGCATTATTAATATCCTTAATTATTTCCAAAATTCTAACCTCCATTAAAGTATATAGTAACAAAGGATTTTATTCCCGTCTTACTGTGCTTTGTTTTGTCCATACTAATTTGATTATATTAATTTATTAATTACCTTATATTCTGTTAGTTCTTTGCCAAAGATGAAAAAATTCATTAAATTTAACTTCTTATTTATATTTTAAATACAACTTAATTTTTCACATATTATCAAATTTTTACTTAATTCTTATTATACATTACTTTAAAATTGAATTGAATGGTTTCTTGAGCTTCATGTGACAAGTCTATAATCATTTCTTTTTCACCCATTGGAAAACAATAGTAAATTCATGTTATAATTAATTTGAAATTGTAATTTAATGTGAATCAACTTTATTTTGAATAAATATCAGAACAAAGGCTTTTCTAAAACATATTCTTAATCTAAATTACATTATGATAGGAGTGAATTATATTGGAAAATAAAATAAAAGTGCATTTCATGGGTATATGCGGAAGTGGTGCTGCACCTATAGCAATTATTGCAAAGAACATGGGGTTTGATGTTTCAGGATGTGACTTGAATATATCAGGATATTATAAAGATGCTCTTTTACAAAATAATATAGATATTTTAAAAGGTCACGATTCAAGCCATATACAGGATATTGATATCTTAGCTATATCACCTGCCATTTTAGATATTTCACCGGATCATCCAGAAATACTTGAAGCTAAAAGAAGAGGAATTTTAATGACATGGCAGGAGTTTTCAGCTAAATATGTGCAAAATGAAAAGTTTGTTGTTTCCATTGCAGGTACCCATGGTAAATCTACAACTACAATTTTAATGGGACTTGTTTTGGAAAATGGTGGTCTAGATCCAATTGTTGAAGCCGGAACAACCTTTAAGAATTGGGGTGGTGGATACAGGTTAGGAAAGTCAGATTACTTTGTATGTGAAGCTGATGAATTCAATAATAATTTTTTAAATTATAGTCCTTCAATAGCTGTAATAAACAATGTGGAAATGGATCATCCAGAGTTTTTCAAGGATATAAATCATGTTAAGGATTCTTTTAAAAACTTTATAGAAAGGCTTAAAGGTCCAAAAATTTTAGTTGTTAATGAAGATAGTACAGCTATTAGAGAAATATTATGTGAGTTAAGACATTGGCTAAATGAAGAAGGAGTAAAAGTTATTGGATATTATATAGATAATAAGCTCGAATTTCCTTTTTACATGGAGTATAAAGCAGAATTGACTTCAAACACCCCTGAATATTCCTCCTTTAAAGTAGTAAATGGAGATAAAGAATATAATTTTAACCTTGGACTTATCGGTAAGCATAACGTTGAAAACTCTTTAGGGGTGTTAATTACTGCCCTAGAGTTAGGTGTTGATATAGATGCAATAAAGAATTCATTTAAAAATTTCAAAGGAATAGGAAGAAGACTAGAATTAGTAGCAGATATTGATGATATTAAGATTTTTGATGACTTTGCTCATCATCCTACAGCAGTAGCAACTACCTTAGATTCAATTAAACTTAGTTATCCAGGAAAAAAGGTTTTCGCTGTCTTTGAACCACATCAACTTTCAAGAACAAAGCTGTTTTTTAATGAGTTTGCTATAGCATTAAAAAAGGCAGATAGAGTTATTATTACAAATCCCTTCTTAGGACGAGAAGCAAATAAAAACATAGAGCCAGTTAATTTAGATATGCTATGTAGTGAAATAGATATAAATAAAGCTGAGTATATAAAAAGCTCTGATAAAATATGTAGTAAACTCCTTAATGAAGCTAAAAGTGGAGATATAATTATAGTTTTTGGAGCGGGTGAATCTTATAAATTATCTAGAAAAATTATTAATGTATTAAAAGAATAAAATAATAAGGTGTGTAATAAATTCAACATAATTTATTACACGCCCTATTTGCTTTAATTATAACTCAACTCATATGCGTTCGCTGAGTAAGTTCTACTAATTAAATATGAAATTTGAAGCATAACTCAAATGTAACTCTACTCATATGCGTTCAAATATAGCAATCATTCCTTTTATAACACTTTCTTAGGATTCTTAGCTATAAACATTCCGCTAGATTTAGGTATATCAATACTTCCTTCTCTTAAAATTATATCTTCCAAATATCTGTAAAAATCCTGTACTTTGCTCTCCGTCATTATATCCTGTATGTTCACATGTCCATCTAATGATAGAACATAATCCGCTAAAGGCTTTGCTTCTGTTATATGAAGGGAATCTTCATATACTAAAGTTTCAACAGAATCAAAATGCTTTGATAACTGCTCTGCCCCATTTTCTATACCAAATTCCTTTGCAACAGAAAAGGATTCATAATCAAGTTGAGAATCAAAATTTCTCACTAAGTCTTTTAGTCCCTTCATATTATAAAGACTATTGGTAGTAGCATAAAAAGTTCCATCTGCTTTAAGTATACGGGCAATTTCACTGATTGCTAAATCTCTATTTTCCACATGGTAAAGCATATGATTTGCAATGGCACACTGAAATGAATTGTCTTCATATTCAATATTTTGTATATCACTAACAGAATAATCAAATACTTCATCAATTCCTAAAAGGTTATCTTTTGCTGATCTCAACATACCTTCTGACAAATCTGTGAGAATCACCTGGATATCCTTTGGTATCCTATTTTTATTATTAGCCCATGTACTTCCATTCCCACATCCAAATTCAATAACTTTATCATTAGGCTTAAACTTATATTGATCAAATACCCAATTAAACCATCCATATTTATTTGTACTAAAACCATCATGTAAAGCTTGTCTGGCTTTTAAATTCTTATCTGAATTATACTGTCCCCTAACTATATCTCTGTCATTTGCTCTAGACACATAATCACTCCATTCCTATCATTCAACATTAAAACCTGACCTTTGTCATTACAGCCTCTCCCATTCATCCCCCCTTTCCATCAGGCAGATACAATCAGATTGTGTTCATAACTTGTTTATGTCTCCCTGGGGACTTTTCGAAGTAGCTTGTAACTTAGGTTACTACAATATTATTTAAACATATAAAATAGAAATGGTATCTCCATCTCTTCTTTACTTGCTCCACCATGCATTCCTAGGAATGTAACTTCAAATATATCTTTTTCATACCACCAAACAGTATTATTTTCTTTAGGCAATATAACTAAATTTCCAACTCTCTCTAATAACTTTTCACTAGGAACTCCAAATAAGCCTTTATCTTTTAAATCTTCAAATAGATATACTTGTGCTATTTCATATAACTCCTTTTCAAGAATAGTCTTTAACTCTATCAAATATTTCTCCTCTACATGCAGAAATAAATCTCTACAATATCCTGATGGTGACATGATATCATTGTTTTTATTTTTCTTTAAATACTTCTCTATATCAGGAATTAGTTTATTAATATAATATGGATTTTTTAGATCAATATCAATTTGACCATGGTCTGCAGAAATTATAATAGCAGTATTACTAAACTTATCTTTTCCTTCTTCATAAAACCTATCTAAATTTTTAAATAAATTACCCATAACTATTTTAAATTCTTCTGATTGATTTCCTTTTGCATGAGCTATAGCATCAATGTCATGTAAATAAACATAAAAATATTCTTTATCATCATTCTTTAATAAATCCTTTGATAATGATTTAAACAAATCTTCATTTGTGTCATAACCCTTTAAATTAGCATCCCTACATGTGAATCTAGTATAGGTACTATTATTTATATGACTAGGTTGATAAACAGTACTTTTTATTCCATGGTTTAATAATTCTTTAAAAAAGCTTTTTTGTGGTATAAAGTCACTGGGTTTTATATTTTTCCTTGTTAAGGTTTCATTATATTTATTTCTTGCTTCCTTAAATAAAAATGATGTTACTATATCATCAGCTTTTGGTTCATAATAAAACCACTCATAAAGTCCATGTTCATAAACTGATTCACCAGATAATGCTGTTGTTACATGTGCTGTTGTAGTAGATGGGAATTGTGAAGTTAATTTTGAAACTACACCGCTCTTTTCTAATTTACATAAAAATTTAGAATGCTCTTTATATTTATCGTAAAAACACCATCCAAAAGCATCCGTTAGAAAAAACACTATTTTATTAGGTTTCTCATTGCTATTTCCGATAACATCACTAGGAAGTTTTTTATCTGAATCAATATTAAATAAATCTTTTATAGTTCCACAAATATTAGAAAAACAGTAACTATCATATAAAGGAATTGTCAGTCCACTAATATTACTTTTATTAACTTGGTTTATTGAATTTGTATTTATCATATACTCACCTCTCAACTTTGAGTTTACAAATATATTTTAAAACTTCCATTTATTTCTTTCAAGCTCTATGCATCTTATTTCTACATTATAGAAACCGATTTCTGCAAATATCACTATATATTAATACGTAATTATATATTAATAACGGGATACCATATTAGAGTATATAGAAATCAGCATTTGCTTCTAGTTTTTATCTAAGAATTCTTTCATCAATTCTTCTAACAAGACTATACGTATAACTATCAAAATACTTTTCCCAAAATCTTAACGCAGTTGGATTAATTGTTTCAAAATCCACACCTAATCTCTTTATACCATCCCTTTTTAATGTTTCAATAACAACGGAAAGTAAACTCTGGATTATATTCTTCCCACGATAGCTATCTTTCAAATATGCCCCACAGATATGCAAATAGTCTGGTTCTTCAGTGATAAATGTTTCTCCATCATTTGTGACTTCTAAATATCCTATTATTTCTGATTTATCCTTGGCAATAAAGAAACGTGATTGTCTATTATTGCATCTCTCTACAAATTCCCCTTCTGAAAGCTCTTCATTCAGAAAATATGTAGGGCTCTTTCTCATATGCCTTACTAAACTATTGCTTAACGATAACAAACATCCTGCTTTGCTATAATGTACTTCTTCATAAGAATATTCTGTGTTAATTTCAATATTGAGCGGCTTGTTAACATTTCTGATTCCATCTCCACACCTTATGCCAAATCCATTCATTGTCAAAGATTTCATAACTTGAGCATCATGGCTATATAGACAAATTGCATAACTTAAAATTTCTTCCTTAATCATTTCTTCTGATACATATTGAAAAAGAAGTGATGCTATTTTACCCCTATTTTCTCCGCCATAAGCATTTGCAAATAATGGAGAAAATGAACCTTTAACATTGCCAAAATGACCGTTTACACTTTTCCAAAAACTTAAATACCCTAATACTTTTCCTCTTTCAATAGCTACCATTCCATGATTATTCTTAAAAATATCACTCAATAAATCAGTAAGAACCTCTTTATAGTCTTTATCATTTAAGGCTTCTATATATTTCTGCTCCATATTATATTGTTTTTGTGCAAGCTTAACTGCATCCTCTAAATACTTTTCATTTAACTTTTCAAATACCATTCTCTTACCCCTCTTAATATATAACTTATTTAGTAAAATCCTGTTTTAGTTTTTCTGCCACTAACCTTCTATATGGAATCATACCCTTATTATACCAGATACATTCTAGGTATGCTTATTATTTTCATATCATCTGTATTTACTTTACCTAATAAACCCTTTAATTAAGATGAAAAAAATATTATACTTAAGTGAGTGTCCAAATCTTTGGTTTGGCTTACATGGACTTATTTATCCTAAAGGACAACGAGTCCTAAGTATGGAAAATACTGATACTAAGAACTCTGTTTATTGGAATGAATATAGTGATGCCTTTCTGTATAGTTAATAATACCTACAAATAGAAAAATACTAGATTGAGGAGTTTATATATGAGAAAAAAAGATATACTTGAGTTAAAAAGACGTTTTAAAAAAGATCATTGCACCTTCACTAAGTTGTGTGGTTGCTATGTTAATGGAGAAAAAAATATCATTTTAAAATTTAAAGAATCATTTCTAAATTTAGATGAAGATGAATACTTTAAGTACTTAGAAATCGCTAAAAAAGTACTGTCTGGTACTATTGGAAATAATATTTTAGAACTTAACTTTCCAATTAATGAAGACTATGTGAATGAAAGACAAATTTCTCTTATGCAACTTAAAAAAAGTCAATTAAAAGATGATGCCCTCCTTGATAACTTTTATAATTTAATTATTGATAATTATGATTTTACCGGTAATTTTATAATACTTGTTTTTCATGATGCTTATGACGTTATTACTAAAACCACTGATAATGCAAAGTTAGATGAATCTGAAGAAGTATATGAATATGTGTTATGTGCAATATGCCCTGTTTCACTTTCTGAGCCTGGTCTTAGATACTTTGAAGAAGAAAATAAAATAAAAGCACGTATTAGAGATTGGGTAGTTGATGCTCCAACTAATGGCTTTGTGTTTCCTGCTTTTATTGAGCGTAGTTCAGATGTCAACTCTATTATGTATTACACGAAAAATGCAAAGGATACCCATCCTGAATTAATGGAAAATGCTTTGGGTTGTTATTCAAAACAAACTGCTACCTTGCAAAAAGAAACATTTGAGTCAATTATTAAAGATTCTTTTAGTACTGAAGAAAAGAAGGCTGATAAAATTTTTATGGAAGTACAAGAAAATCTAAGTGCTATGGTAGAGGAATACAATGCTATATATGATGATGCAGATTGTGAACCTATAAGCTTAACAAAGAAGGATATACAAAACCTTTTAATAGAAAGTGGGGTTCCTGAAGAAATCACTTCTAAGATTGAAGAATCCTATGTAGAAAACTTTGGTGATGATCTTCCTTTAGCAGAAAATTTAATTGATTCAAAGGCACTTAAGGTAAATGCCCAAAGAAAGAAGGAAGAACACCTTCAAAAACAAGTAGAAATACTTCAAACTAAACTGGATGAAGTTAAACAAGAAACTTCTGTAGATAGTGAAACTCCCTCATCTACAGAAGTTAGTGAAGATAATATAATTTTAGAAGAAACTTTAGAAACTAATTTAGAGAAAGATTTGGATATAAATTCAGAAGATAATAAGAATGCTCCTGACTATGACGTTATACTTCAAGTAAAACCTGAAAAGATACCTCAAATAAAATCTCAAATAATTGATGGTCAAAAATGCATAGTTATTCCTATTAATGAGAATGAGCAAACTGCAGTTAATGGCTTAGATCACTTAGTTTAAGGTATCTAAGGATAAATATAGATTTACTTACCTACATTGCTGAAGTATTACTTCTAATGAAGCTTACTTCAGCCTTACCTGAATGTAGTTGCCATATATACCAGAAAGCATAAGGAATTATTATTAGACCGTTAAATATTCCCCATCCATATAATATATCTGCATTAAACCATGATGATGCATCCATTACAGCTGGGAATAAGTTAGGTAAACAAGCTCTAATTAATACGTGAGCAGATAAGGTATATATACGAGCTGCTATATAAAGTTCAGGTTTTCTTTTAATAATTGGATATATTTCTGCCGCCAATAATATGCATATAGAGCTAGCAAAGTATTTACCAGTTTCACCATAAACAAAGCATAAATTCCAAGTTGTATATAATAAATTCCAAGCTATAGTTGTATAAGCTATAAACATACTATTATCTTCAGCACTTAATTTAAAGAATTTTCGTCCATTTGGGAATGGAATAGTAAAACATAATAATAATCCACAAAGCGCATTGCCATAGTTTTTTAAAGTAACATCTTTTATAGTAGCTTCTGCAATATTTAAGAATAGTACCGCATAAATGAACCAAACGATCCAATCCTTTCTCATAAAGTCCCAGAACTTTCCTTTATATTGTTCCTGATCAGCTACACGGAAAAATCCACCTATTATAAGTGGCAATATAGCACTGAATGTTTTTGCCCAACGAAACCAACCATTTATGCCTCCCATAAGCCAAAGTGGAAAAGTAAATAAAGATACAACCCAGAAGATAGCTGCAAATTTGTGATGTTTCCTCATATATTCAATCATGAATAAAAGTAAAATAAAATAAGTTCCCATGGAAAGTACATATTCCCAAACAGGAATATTCATATTATACATCTCCTCTTTTAAATATTGTAACAAATAATCCTATACTTATATATATTACATAGTATAGTTAAACATAACCAACATAAATTTACATTTTATGTTTTTAATTACAATACGGATTAATAAATTAGTTATTATAAAAGATAAAACTCTAATGCCATTGTAACTTTAGATAAACTTAAAAGAGATACCCCCTTAAAGATGGTATCTCCTTTTTAGTTATATATTAAATATCTGAACGCTACATTCTAAATCATAGTTTCTTTCTTTTGATTCTATATATTTAATGCCTTGTTTTTCATAAAATTTTCTCCAAAAATTCACCGCAGGCTTATTACTTGATATTTGCTCAATTTTATATTTACCCTTGTATCTAACAAAATTCTAATTGCAGCATTACCTACTTCTTTCTTTCTAAAACTCTTTAATAGAAATAGCTCATGAACAACATAATCAATATCTTTTGGAACATATTTCCCAGTATTAAAAAGAACAAAACCTGCCACTTCCCCTTGATATGTTATAAAATAAGGAGTTAAATCCTCTGATTTAAAATACATTTCTAAACCATCATATTCAAATTTTCCATCTTCATTAATTTTTGAATCATCTGCAAACTCTGATAAATCATGTAAATATATACTCATCAAATTCTCCAGTTTTTCCTTTGATTCTATGTTTACTAGTTCTAATTTTATTTCATTTAAATTCATTTTATACCCCCTATTTTATAAAGTAATCTTAAATGAAACAATTCTGAATTTCATAATTCCATTTCCTTGTATATATTACAAAAATTTTATTTTACCTAATTATAACATATATCCTACCCTAGTGATATCTATGTGTAAGTAGTTTTATCCTTTTTTATCTAAAAATAGTTTAGTTTATTATTAAAAACTTTCATTCTAATTTTTTCATTAATTATTGGTTAAAATAACATCAACGATAAACTACATATTAGATTTTTAGTATAAAGGAGATATCATTATGGATTTTTTACAAGGTCAGGAAACACTTACTATCATGGAGTGGGCTTTGCGTGCTATTATTGCTTTTTTCTTTTTAGTTATTGTTGCAAAAGTCTTAGGACAACGTAGCATCTCCCAATTAAGACTCCTTGATTTTGTCATTGCTTTAGTAATTGGAAATATTATTGCTCATCCATTATCTGATGAAAACCTTGGGTTAAAGGGATCTGTCATTTCAACAATTGTATTAGTTGTCCTATATATTGCTGGAGTATTTTGTGTTCTAAAATTTCCATTTATAAAAATACTTATTAATCATAAACCAATCACAATTATCAAAGACGGAGAAATTATTTATAAAGGATTAAAAAAAGCAAGAATATCTCTTGATGTGTTATTAGAAGAATTACGTGAAGAAAAAGTAGAAGATATAAAAAAAGTAGCATTAGCGATTTGGGAAGCTGATGGAAAATTTTCTGTTTTTTTAGACCCAAAATATGAACCTATTACTCCTTCATTCTATCAAATGGAAACAGAAGCCTTTGATTTGCCTAGGACAATCATTAAGGATGGTAGAATTAATTACGAGGAGCTAAAGCAAACTAATAAAGATGAAGGTTGGGTTGTTTCCAAATTAAAAAAGTTATATCAAACTGATATAAAAAACGTTCTACTTGCCACCTTAGACAATAAAGATAACCTAAAAGTTTTTTTATATAAATAATTCCTAGAGGACTAAGCATATCCATTAATATTATAGATACGTTTAAGCCTCTTTTTATTTAAAAACCTCCCTATTATAGCACGTTTTAACTGACTTATATCTATTAACATCCATATTAATTTAATTTTTCCAACAAGCTATATACTAATAGTAGCTCATTGAAGTTACTCAATGTATCTCTTAACACTTCATATGGTACACTTATATAAATTTAAAATATTTTATATTTCTTTGTCTTTAATTTGATTTTGAAGTTTATTTGAAAACCCTGTTGCTATCCCCGTTATCAAACCACTAAATATGAAGAATACATTAGTAGGAATATCTATCAAATATATACCTATAATTCCAATAATTATCTGCAATACAAAAGCAGAACATACTACTAAAAAAGGTTGCCATTTCTTGTCCATTTTTATTTTTGCACTAATTTTATCAGTTATGGCATATTCCTTATCAAAGTTATGGTAAACTATCATACTTAACATCAATGGTACCTAATATAAATGATGATTTTATTAATGAATCTAACACGCCCTTCTCCCCTTTAAATATGGCTATTTAGATGTATAAATCTTAATGAAATATCTTTATTAAATTATACACGTAAAAATATAATATTTCTTTTGCTAATACCATTGACTTATCTCACTATTAATACTATACTGAATAAGAAGCTTAAGGAAATCTCTTAAGAACTTAATATCGCGGGATGGAGCAGTTGGCAGCTCGTCGGGCTCATAACCCGAAGGTCGTAGGTTCAAGTCCTGCTCCCGCAACCATAAAAAGATTCTATATTTAATATAGAATCTTTTTTATTTATGAATTATATTTAAGTCTAACTTCTCAATTTAAACTTAGTGGTATAAATGATATAATTGTAATGTTATGCATTGTAATTTAGTTTAAAAGTTAACTATGAGATTTTTAAGTGTTCATAATGCTAATTTTACAAAATGGAAATTGCGGTATTTTATCAGGGAATTTACTATTTTTATGGAGAGTGATATATTAATGAAATTTATAGATATAGAAAACTGGAAAAGAAAAGACCACTATAATTTTTTTAAGAGCTTTAATTACCCACATTTTAATATTTGCGGTAATGTAGATATTACAAAATTTTATAGTTATATTAAAGAAAATGAAATCCCATTTTTTATATCCTTTGTATATGTAGCTACAAAAGCAGCCAATGATATAAAAGAATTTAGATATAGGATAAGAGAAGATAAGGTAGTTGAGCATGAATATATAAACCCTGCTTTTACTGTAATGGTACAAGATGAAGTATTTAGTTTTTGTAGAGCAAAATTCATAAATGAGTTCAATGATTTTAAAATTAGTGCATCTGAAGAAATAGATAAAATAAAAAATAATATCATTATTAAAGATGAATCTGATTGTGATGATTTCTTATATATGACCAGTATTCCTTGGGTTTCATTTACTGGTGTAGCCCACCCAATTCAGATGAATCCTGTTGACAGTATTCCAAGAATAGCCTGGGGTAAATACTTTGAAGAAAATGGTAAAGTTAAGTTGCCACTGTCTGTTCAGGTACACCACGCCTTAGTTGATGGCTTACATGTAGGACAATATTTTAGTGTAATTCAAGAGATTTTAGATAATCCTTCAAAATATTTATAAAACATGTTAAAGGAGCTTTTCAAAAGCCCCTTTAATTTCCTTATTGTAAATCCCTATAATATTTAGGATATCTATTACTTTTATTCTTATTACAGATATTTATTGCCTTTTCCTTATTAAGTGGAAGTATCCCTTCTGATTGCTTAAATACTTCCCTATTTACTTTTTGAGCAAAGCATCCAATTTTAGGCTTGCCTATATGATTTTTCATTTCAATCCATAGTTTTTTTACAGATTCTTTTTTTACATTTCCAAAGTTCATAGGTACAAAATCACAGGGATATAATTCTCCCGAAGCACTTATATAGGAATGTTGATTTCCTGCTCCACAACCAAATTTTAATTCACTTTCTGTATAAGCAAAGGTACTTATCTTAGGTAAATCACTTCTTTTATTTGCCTTATGTTGCAATTTTATAAGCTTTTCTCTATCACTTTCACTATACATTACACTACTTAATTGTTTTTCTGTTAAAAGATTGCCACTTAGGATAGGTTCAAGTATCTTAACTTCATGGGCCCCATTATCCTTAGCAAATTTAAATAACTTAAATAACTCTTCCTCATCAAGATTTTCTTTCAATATAACGGTTTGTGCCATTACATATAACCCTGCTTTATTTGCATTTCTAAGAGCTTCAATAGCATAATCAAAGGCATTTTCATTATTTCTATTTTTATTGTGTACATCTTTTTCATAAGAATCTAAACTTATTCCAATGCCAAATAGACCACTATCCTTTAACTTTTTTGCTTTTTCATAGCTTAGATTAAAACCACTGGTAAATAAAATAGATGTACTTCTATTATCTATACTTCTTACTATATCAAATATATCTTCACGTGCCATGGGCTCTCCTCCTGTAATTCCAATAATAGGAGTGCACATTTCTTGAAGCTCCTGTATAACCTTAATCCATTGTTCCTTTGTTAACTCTTCTCCTAATTGTCTACTTTTTGCACTACAATAAACACAATTATTAGGACATTTATGTGTTATACATAAATACATAGAAATAGGTGCAGTTCTCTCTGCATAGATTTGCTTTGTAAATATGTTTTTAGACCCATCAACTGCTAGTACATTTTGTACAAAGGATTTAGATGGAAAGGGTGGTAAAAATGTACTCAGTATATACTTGTCCTCATGCTTCACTAGTTTTTCACCCTTTATAAAACTTCTCATCATTTTTATATATTTTAATAGATTAAACTGCTTATCTTCCCTTAGAATATTGTAAATGTCAAATATACTCCTTATAACATTTTTATCAATAGCCATTTGAGACATGATTTTTAAATTATTTATGCTCATCCATTTCTATTCCTTTCTAAATACCCCATAGGCAAATTTATGATTTATTTCATAATCTTCATTTTTATATTTCTCTTTCTTTATTTTTTCCACTATAAGAGGTTCAACTTCATTATAATCATTAAAGATCTTCTTAGTGCCTGCCAATGCACCAGTTATATTTAACCACTCCATAAGTTCCTCTGGCTCCTTAAATCTAAAAAACACTTCACCTTCATCTACTTCTAAAACCTTAAAATTGTACTGCCTGCACCATTTAACTAAGCCTTTCTTCCCCTTTGGTAAATTTAATCTTATATCCATAGGTTTAATTACTTCCTTTTCCTTCTCTCTCATTACTTCTAGAAATATTTCTTCTATCTTATCTAAAGTTCCATGAACATTTGTAATTATAGCTAATATACCCTGGGGTTTTAAAGCATTATTAAAGAGCTTAAATAATTCATGATGATTGAAATAAGAAAGTGCCCAACCAAAAAATATCACATCAAATTTTTCATTAGATTTTTTCAAAAATTCAATACCATCACTATTAATAATAGTAACCTTATCCTTATTAACAGCGTTTAACTTCTCAAGCATTTTACTTGATTGGTCTACAGCTGTGATTTTATATTTTTCAGATTTATCTAAAAGACCCTTAGTTATATATCCTGTTCCACAAGCAAAATCTAGTATTTTCAATTCCTTATTTGGATCTATATACTTTGAATGAATAATATTATCAGAATGTGTTCCCATTTCTTCGAGCCAATGATTATAGGTATCAGAAACTTTATCATACTCTGCTCTATAATCTTCTTTGCTTACAACTTCTTTTTTAAAGAGTTTATAGCCAACCTTTAAGTAAAATACCATTTTATTTATCATATTTTCTCACCTACAAATATAAAATAATAGCCCTTATCATAAACTTTACTTATATGAAAATGTTCTTCAAGCAAAACCTTAATTTCATCTTTAGTTCTAAAAAACAATCTTCCAAAGAGAATAAATTCAAATAATCTTAACAACCTGGTTCTTATATGATTTTTATGGAAATCCATAATAACTATTTTTCCACTATCCTTTAGTATCCTACTTATTTCAGCAATGAGCTCCTCTTGTTCTTTGATATGATGAAAAACATCACTCATTATAACTGTATCTATAGAACCGCTGTGAAATGGCGTACTTAAAGCATTACCTTTTATAACTTTAACATTACCTCTTTCCTCTACTCTTGAAAGCATCTTCTCACTTTCATCAAGGACATATACAGTGTTACAGCTATTACAAATATGATTAGCCAAAAAGCCAGTGCCTCCCCCTATATCTACAACCACTTCATCCTCATTAATACCGGCTGCATCTTCTATATCTTTAATCTTATATAAGTTAAAAGTAGCCATAAACTTATCATAATATTTATAAACCTTATCAAAATCCTTAGTATTTCCCATAGACACCCTGCCCTTCAGCATGAAAAATATTTACTAAATATATTATAACATTCTTACACCAGCTATTACACAACAATTAACTTATAAGGTAATCAAAACCTTTTATTAAAACTCTGTTTAAAAAACATATCATAATGCACAAATTCAATATAATAAAACTTAGTTATCACTTAGTAGTATAAATACTTTTTAGTTGACAATATTATAGTAAACAACATTTTTAACTTTAAAGTTGATACTTTGAAAGGAGAATACCATGGGAAATCAAAACAACAATGAAAATAACCAGATAAAAAATGCAAAAGAGAAACAACTAGATGAATTTAAAGTGGATAACCAAGGAAAAAATCTTACTACAAATCAAGGTCTTACAATGTCACAGGATGAGTTTTCATTAAAGGCTGGGGATAGAGGGCCAACTTTAATGGAAGATTTCCATTTCAGAGAAAAAATTACTCATTTTGACCATGAAAGGATTCCAGAAAGAGTTGTCCATGCACGAGGTACTGGAGCACACGGAGAATTTCAATTATATGAATCAATGAAGGAATATACTAAAGCAGGATTTTTACAAGATCCTTCTATAAAAACTCCTATATTTGTAAGATTCTCTACAGTAGCTGGATTTAGAGGCTCTGCAGATACAGTTAGAGATATAAGAGGTTTTGCAGTAAAGTTTTATACTCAAGAAGGCAATTATGATATAGTTGCAAATAATATTCCTGTTTTCTTTATTCAAGATGCAATTAAATTCCCTGATTTTGTTCATGCAGTGAAACCTGAGCCAGATACGGAAGTTCCTCAAGCCTCTAGTGCTCACGATACCTTTTGGGACTTTGTTGCAAATAATCAGGAATCTGCTCATACTGTTATGTGGGCTATGTCCGATAGAGCAATTCCGAAAAGTTACCGTATGATGGAAGGCTTTGGCATACATACCTTTAGATTTATTAATGAAAGTGGTAAATCTACTTTCTTTAAAGTGCATTTTAAACCTGCCCTTGGAGTCCATTCTTTAGTTTGGGATGAAACTCAAAAAATAGCTGGAAAGGATCCAGATTTCAATAGAAAGGACTTGCAAGAAGCTATCAATACAGGCAATTATCCGGAATATGAAGTAGGTGTACAATTATTGCCAGAAGATAAAGAATTCAGTTTAGATTTTGACATACTGGATCCTACAAAAATTTGGCCAGAAGAGGATATTCCAGTAAAGATTATAGGAAAAATAACCTTAAATAAAAATGTAGATAATTTCTTTGCAGAAGTTGAACAAGTGGCATTTCACCCCGGTCATTTAGTTCCAGGAATTGATTTTACAAATGATCCACTACTCCAAGGTAGGTTATTCTCATATACAGATACTCAACTTACAAGACTAGGTGGACCTAACTTCCATGAGATTCCTATAAACAGACCTGTAGTCACCGTCCATAATAATCAAAGAGATGGACATTCAAGGCAGACAATAAATACTACTAATGTGAGCTACCATAATAATTCATTATCTAACAACACTCCTAAAACCCTAGGTGAAGACCAAGGTGGTTTTGCTAATTACCAAGAAAAGGTAGAAGGAAATATAGTTCGCTCACGAAGTAAAAGTTTTGAAGATCATTTTTCTCAAGCAGCAATGTTTTATAATAGCATGAGTGATGTGGAGAAAAAGCATATCATTGATGCATTTAAATTTGAACTTTCTAAGGTAAACAATAGAGATATTAGGCAACAAATAATTGATATGTTTGGTAATGTAAATATTAACATGATGACTCAAGTAGCACAATATCTCGGAGCTAACCTTCCTAAAGGTGAAGCATCAAAATATAACAAAGTATCACCAGCACTGAGTCAAGAAAATACTATTAAAAAATCGGATACATTAAAAGTTGGAATAATATTATCAGAAGGATATAATTCAGATGAATTTAACACAATGATAAAAGCTTTAAACGCAGCAAAAACTATGCCAGAAATAATAGGTTGTAACTTAAGCCCAATAAAGGGTTCTGATGGCACAAGTCAGCTACCTAAACATTCCTTGCTATCTGCAGACCCCGTACTGTTTGATGCTATCTGCGTTCTTGGCTCAGGCAATGTTGACCCTGACTTCAAAATGCGCACTAAGATGTTTATCGAAGAAACCTATAAGCATTTCAAGCCAATTTTAGTTTCACAATCAATGACTATGCTATTAAAGCCAGAGATGAAAGATCAACCTGGAGTTACAGTTGGGGATTCTAAGGATAAGTTTACAAATAAATTCATAACTGATATTTCAGCTCATAGACATTGGGATAGAAATATTACTATATAATAGATATTTTATTAAACTTGCAGCAACAGCATTCCATATGTGTTTTGATATTTCTAATTATATAACAACATTTGACTATGTTTAGCCAAATTTTCATCTAAAAAAAGATGCAGTTTAGAATTACTGCATCCTTTTATTTATTTAGGCATCAATTATTAAAGATCGTTGTATATCTCCATATTATCTATACATTCTTGAACAAGTCTATCTATATCCAGTATACTTTCAGAATTTCTTATTAAGTCCACTCTAGGTTTTATTTTTGGATGCTTTGGTACAAATATTGTACAGCAGTCTTCATAAGGAAGTATAGATGTTTCATAGGTTCCAATATCTCTAGATATATCCATGATATCTATTTTATCCATGGCGATAAGAGGTCTAAACACTGGCCTATCTGCCACGTCATTGCTGACCATTAGTCCCTCCATAGTTTGACTTGCTACCTGGCCTATACTTTCCCCGGTGGTTACAGAGTTTATATTATATTTTTCCGCTACAGCACAGGCAACTCTCATCATAAATTTTCTCATTATTATAGTAAGCTCATTCTCAGGGCATTTTTCTATTATATCCATTTGAATATCAGTGAAAGGTGCCACGTAAAGATTGATTTTCCCAGTGTAGCCCTTTAGTAATCTTGCCAAGTCCCTTACCTTTTCTTTAGCTCTTTCACTAGTGTAAGGATGGCTGTGGAAATAAATAGCGTTTAATTCTACCCCACGTCTTGCCATCAAATATCCAGCAACAGGAGAATCTATACCACCAGAAAGCATAAGCATAGTACTACCATTTGTGCCGTAAGGCATTCCTCCAACAGCTTTTACCCTTTTAGAATATACATATGCCCTTTTTCTTACTTCCACATTTATTATTCTTTGTGGTTTATGAACATCTACCCTTAATCCTTCTACAGCGTTTAATACTACAGCACCAATTTCACGACTCATCTCCATAGAATTTAGAGGGAAGGCTTTATTTGCTCGATTACTTTGAACCTTGAAGGTAGTTTCTCCAAAATCCTCAGCTTCCACAACCGCTTGAGCACTGATAGCTTCCATGGTAGGTTCTACTTCAGTAACTAAACAAACTTCAGAAACGCCAAAAACCCTTTTTACTTTTGACATTACCTCCTCCAAATCTTCACTATAGAGGAACCACCTTCCTTGATCGCTTATAAATTCATAGCTACATCCCTTAAGTACTGAATCTATATTCTTCATGAGCTTTTTTTCAAAGATTCTTCTATTTAATCCCTTTAAAAAAATTTCCGATGCATATTTAATAAGTAATAGTTTTCTCATATTATTTTCTCCTTAAAAATTTCAAACTTTTTTCTAGTACTTCTATAGTGTAATCTACTTCTTCTTTTGTATTAAACTCATTAAAGCTAAACCTTATGGTTCCCTTTGTTTCCTGAGTATTAAGGCCTATAGCTTTAAGCACATGGCTATCTCCTTGTTTCTTTGCGGAACAGGCAGAACCAGTAGATACATATATTCCCTTTTCCTCTAAAAGATGTAGTAGTACTTCGCCTCTTACACCTTTAAATGAAACACTTAAAATATAAGGACTGAAGCAATCCTCACAAGGACTGTTTATCACTATATCTTTTATATCTCTAAGTCTTTCTATAAAATATTCTTTAAGCTCACTTACCTTTGAATAATTAAGTTGAACATTATTATATATAATATCTGAAGCCTTTACAAAGCCTATAATACCTGGTAAATTTTCTGTGCCTGATCTAAAGTTTCTCTCCTGTCCACCACCGCTTATTAAAGCCTTAGGATTAAATCCTTTTTTTATGTAAGAAAAACCAACTCCTCTAGGACCATGAATTTTATGTCCACTGACGGATAACAAATCTATTTGAGCTCTTTTTACATCTATTTTAAACTTTCCATAGCTTTGGACCGCATCTACATGGAACTTAACTCTAGGACTTTTTCCTTTTATTAATGTCCCTATAGCTTCTATATCCTGTACAACTCCCAGCTCATTATTAACATGGATTATGCTCACTAATCTAGTGTCACTATTTATGCTGTTTTTTAATTCTTCTAGAGATATACGACCCTTATTATCAACCTTTAAATAAGTAACCTTAGTCCCTGCTGCCTCCAAATCCCTGAAGGTATTAAGTACGCTAGGATGTTCAATTTCACTAGTTATTATGTGCGCACCTACCCCAGTAAAACCTTTTACTAAAAAATTATTGCTTTCACTTCCACCAGAAGTAAATATTATTTCATCCTTGGTACAATTGATAGTCTTAGCTATTTTATCTCTTGATTCATTAAGAGCTATTTCTGCCTTAAGGCCTAAACCATGAGCGGATGAAGGATTTCCAAAATTATTTTTCATTGTATGTACCACAGCATCTATTACCTCATCATAAGGCTCAGTGGTGGCACTATTATCAAAATACACTTGCATAAAACCACTCCTAATCTATTATTCTACTTATTATATCAAATAATTCCTCCACCGCAACAAACTTTTGAAAAAAGTGTGATAGAGCATTAATATTGGCACATTAAATAGTTAGAGAAAAGACTACCATAATTTTTTAAAGCAAAAAACTGTAATAAGATTACATCTTATTACAGTCTGAAAATAATGTGTATTTTCATAATAGATAGTTTAGATATCTCTCCTATTGAAAAATATTTCTCCATAATAGACCTCTTTGTAATGACAACCATATGAGTTATAACTTACATACATGCCATTGTTATATTATAATTTCGAAATCCAAATTTCAGCATCTGCAATATTCTTAAATGTTCTGAAATGATTTCCTTTGTTAGCTTCCATAATCATTTCTTTAAATCGCTCATTAAGCTTTTCTTCATCTTCAATAATAACAGCGACTTTTACATTGTAGTTTATAAATTTTTGCAATGCCATGCCTGCGAGTCCAGTTTTAAGATTAAAGAAGTCTTCAGATAATACATTAGAATGCAGTATTATTGTATAAATGTCATTTTCCATACATTTAGATATGTAATCTAGCACATCTTGCTCTGAAGAAAGTTTCCTCAAATCAGAAACAAATTCAATATATTTATCGTTATTTTTGTTTACTACTCTGTAATTCAAAGTATTCACTCTCCTTATAAATTGGTTTGTTCCACAAGCATAGAAATTGAACTTAGCATACCTTCAATAAAGCTTACATTTCCCCATAACAAAACCCTTAGTCTGTTTACTTTTTCATCATATTTCATATTAATTGTTGATTTTTCCATTCCGGAATCTTTACAATTCATTAGTGCTATAAGAGTATTTGATATTCTAAAATATTCTTCTTTATCTACATCATTAATATCCACAACAGTAGATACATTTACCTTTTGCTTTATAGTATCTTTCACTTCTCCATTAGTAACAAAATCAATATTTGACTCTTCACTAATCTTTTTATTATTAATACTAACATTATTTTTTTCCATAAAAACACTTAAATCATGACCTGAAATTCTCCATTGCTTTCCAACTTTATTTGCTCCAAGCTTCCCTTCTGTTATAAATTTTCTTATAGTTTTGTGATGCATACCTAATATTTCTGCGATTTTATCTATTGTATAAAATTGATTTTCCATAAAAATCTACCCTTTCAAAATTAGTTTATGATTAAATTATAATAGTTCTCTTTACACTTGTAAAGTATTTTGTTGTATTTTGTTTAACTTTATTGTATTTTGTTTCTATTTGTTCAGCTTTTTATTTTATTTACATATTGTAAAATACCTATTTACTTATAAAATTTTTAACTTTTGATGACTCTATCAACTATTTGAGCACAAAACAAAAACTCTTAGCATTACTTCGGAGGATTTTATTAATGTATTTTATCAACTATTATTTTGAAATTGGCAACTATTTTTTTCTATATTCATAGGGTGAAATACCATAAAAAGTTACAAATGCACGTGAAAAATATTTCTGGGATGAATAATCTAGGTACTTTGAGATTGTGGCAATAGGTTTAAGAATAGTAGCCATCAGTTTAGTAAACTGATGGCTATCATAATAGTGAAATATTTGTTATTTATATAAAATATGAGCTGTCATTAAATAGTTGAATTTATATCCAACCCATTCACTAACATTAATTGCATGTTTGTTTGCAGGATGATGACATACAATCACCCTGTCAAAATTAACAGTCTCGAATAATCTCTTATACATAGATGCATAAAGCCATTTTCCTAAATTCCTTCCCCTATAGGATCTTTTAACTCCAATCATAAATTGGTAAGGAAAACCAGGGTCGTTATTATTGACAGATACATTTGATTTAGCAATCATTTCATTATTTGAGTTAAAAATCATATAACAATTATGAGTTATATTTCTTTTCTTATTAGACTCATTAATTTGCCTTTGTTTTTCAGGATTTATAATAAACTGTACATACCCCTCTTCCATAACATCCGGCATATCTTTCATAGTTTCTGTAAACAAATCACAATATTGTTTGATATAGCTCTCTGAGATGATATCAGTATATTTAATAGAAAGATCTGAATTTTTTGCTTCCAATTCTTTCATGAATTTATTAAGCATGTCTATATCAATGTCTTCTCTTTTTAAAGTGTAATAATTAGCCCTTAAGCTTACCTTATTATTGTATTGATTCATTAATTCATTTAATTCATAATTATATGTAACCATTACAATTTCACCATGTTGAGCTAGTTTCTCTTGAACCAATTGATTTATAGCCTTAATCATAAGTTCATCAATTGATAAATCGCATAAAGTGATGTTTAATTTATATTGTTCATTTCCATTACAGTCAGCAGCCTTACCACAATTAATCATTCCACAAATTAAAGAATTCTTTTCAAGTACAAATAGCTCATTATCACTTCCATTAAAAGACGATAAATATAGAGCTTTATAGTCATCATTACTTTTATATGGGTCTAAAAAATTATATTTTTTTGTTATATTCTTATTGATTAAATATAAGTTTTCAACTTCATCTGCTGTCAAATTATTGGAGTCAATTTTATAAATTTTATACATCATCTCTACCCTCCACATTTTTGATTTTTACCAATATATAACATTTTAGCATACTTATTTGAGGTAAACAATACATTTTGTAGATCAAATTTACTATACACTTACTTTAAAATAATTTTACTAATATAAATAGAAGTTAACATCTCTCAGCAAAAAGTACCACCACCTATAAATAACTATTTAAGCCATTACAGGTGGTGGATGTGATGTTATATTTATTATTTACTTATTGCTTTAAACGCTTCTGTTTGTGATTTTATACCTTTTTCCGCTGCAAACCTTTCAATGCTTGAAGCACCAAAGAAACCGTCAATTCCTTCTGTTTTTTCTATTACATATGCAGCATCTTCTGGCTCCGCAATAGGTCCGCCATGACAGATTACCATAATATCAGGGTTAACTTCTCTTCCCGCTTTAATAATAGCTTCAATTCTCTCTACACAGTCATCAAGTGTAAGTGCTGTTTGTGCTCCTATTGTACCTTTTGTAGTCAATCCCATGTGTGCAACTAATATATCAGCACCAGCTTCTGCCATTGCTCTTGCTTGATCAGGGTCAAATACATAAGGAGTTGTAAGCATATCCAGTTCATGTGCTTTTCTTATCATTTCAACTTCTAAATCATAACCCATTCCAGTCTCTTCTAGGTTCTGTCTAAATACACCATCAATTAACCCTACTGTAGGGAAGTTTTGAACCCCTGCAAAACCTTGTGCTTTTAATTGCTTAAGAAAAATCTCCATTACTCTGAATGGGTCAGTTCCACAAACACCAGCAAGAACTGGAGTATTTTTTACAACCGGAAGTACTTCTGCTCCCATTTCAACTACAATCTGATTAGCATCTCCATAGGATAGTAATCCTGCGAGAGAACCTCTTCCTGCCATTCTGTATCTGCCTGAATTGTAAACTATAAGCATATCTGCTCCACCAGCTTCACTGAATTTAGCCGTAATACCTGTACCAGCTCCTACACCTAATAATGTTTGCCCATTTTTAACCTGTTCTTTGAACTTTGTCATAATTTCGTTTCTTGTCATTGTATTCATCAATAAAGCCTCCTTCTATTATTTAAATTTATTATTCACTATTTTTTCATCATATCTATTAATTTTTGTGCTGCTGCTTCTGCAAACTCTACTTCGTTAATAGCGCAATTCATTTCTACTACTTCTACAACATTTCTGTTTACACCATTTTTTAATATATTAAATAATACTTCATCCTCTTCTGGACCGTAAAAAGGCTGACCTTCTACATCAATAGCAGATACTCCTTTTAGAGGTATGAATAAAGCTGTTTTTCCTTTAGCTAGATTTAATTTTTCAACTAGTCTCATACCAATTGCTTCATTTTCCTCTTTGTTTGTTCTCATAAGCGTTACTGAAGGGTTATGTTTATATAAGTTACGTGTTATAAACTTCTCAGGAACTGTTTCATATGGTCCAAAATTACACATATCAATGGCACCTACTGATACAACCTGTGGTATTTGATTTTTGCCTGCTGCCTCTAAACGATGAGGTCCTGCATTTAAAACACCACCGATAACTTCATCTGCCCATTCTGTGGTAGTAAGGTCTAATACGCCTTCAATAAAGCCTCCATGGATAAGTGCTTCCATTGAACGTCCACCTACACCTGTTGCATGAAATACAAGAACTTCATAACCTCTCTTTTCAAGGTATTCCCTTGCAGCTGTTATACATGGAGTTGTTACGCCGAACATAGTTGCAGCAACTAATGGCTTTTTCTCTACGACTTTTGTATTTTCAAACTTAAGCATACCTGCAATTGCAAATACTGCATTTGTAAAGATCCTTGTTGAAATCGAGTTAAGACCTGCAACATCCACCACAGAAGGCATCATAATAATATCGCTGGTACCTACATAAGGTTCAGTATTGCCTGAAGCAACCGTTGAAACCATAACCTTTGGCACACCTATAGGCAGTGCCCTCATAGCTGGAGTTACCAATGAAGTTCCTCCAGTTCCACCAAAGGATATAATACCATCAAACTTACCCTGTTTATATAATTCAGGTAATAACTTCTCCATGCCTTTTGATAATACTTCTGTTGCTAATGCCCTATCTTTTTTGGAAACTAGAGTTTCTATGTCCGAGCCTGCTGCCTTTGCAACTTCATTGTTTGATACATCTGGTTCAAAAGCTGGCTCAAATACACCGGTATGAATGGTAAAAGTACATAAACCCAAACCTTCAATTAGTTCTTTTACGTATAAATATTCAGTGCCTTTAGTGTCAAATGTTCCTGCAATAGCGATTGTCTTCATTTCTTTAATCTCCCTACATAAATTTTCTTTTATCTAGTCTGTACAATATTAGATAAATGACTAAGATAATCGTCTTATAAAACGTATGATATTTATAAGTTAATCATACTTTTTTCATCTCTTTATGTAAACGTTGCTATGTACTATATTTTTGTGTTTATGTCATATTTCTAAATTTATATTGTTTTGGTGAACATCCCTTATACTTTTTAAACATTTTGCTAAACTGCACATAATCTTTATAACCAACTAATGATGCTAAGTCTGACAATTGGATATTCTCTTTGTTTATAATTTCTGCTGCTTTATTTACACGAAATTTAACTAGATACTCTGGAAAACTACAACCAACTTCTTTTTTAAATAAACTGCTTAAGTATCCTCTAGATATATGAGCTACTTTGGCTAAATCTAGAAATGAAATATCATTCATATAATTTTGGGCAACGTACTCTTTTACAAATTCAACATAATTATAGTGCTTTGTAATGCCATCTAACATTTTAATCATTAAATCATCTTCATCTAACTGAGTTGAAACTTTAAAAGCCTTTGTTATGTTTGTAATGAACTTCTCCGATGGAATTCTTTCAAATGTTGATCCCCCTATATATCCCATTAAGTCTTCAATATTACTATACATGTACTGAACATCAATTGGTGTTTTTACAGGTCCACCATATATTAATTTAATAACCTGTGGCTTTAACTCATTACATCTATTAAATATCTTTTCTGCTTTAACCTTTGCAGCTTCTAGTGAGAAGACTTTTTTTGCTCCCAACAATCCTCCTCCTGTTAGACCTAAATGTACGCAAATAACGTCAGCACCTGCAATAATCATCTGCTCTGCCTGTAATTCATTAAATACAAAGGCAACTGTAAACATGTCTTTTTCATTGGCTATTCTTATTGCTTCTACTTCAATTAAATAATTACATCCTTCTTCTTCAAGAGCTTCACCGAACTGACTGTCTATAAGTCCAACTGTAGGATAGTTATTAATACCTGAAAAGCCCATATCCTTTATTTTATCTATGTAACTTTCCATATTCTTTAGAGGGTCCGTTGCATTGAATCCAAATATAATAGGCATATCTTTTACCAATGGTATTATCTCTTTTGAAGCAAAGTCCATTACCATATCATTGCTATTACAAAATGGTAAATAACCTGCCAATGAACTTCTCCCCATTTGCCGAAATCTACCCGAATTTAACACTAAAATAAAATCAGCTCCCCCCTTTTCAGCATATTTTGCCGTCATTCCTGTACCTGTTGCTACACCAATAATATGATTTCCATTCTTTATTTGTATATTGATATTCTCTAATAACTTTTTTCTTTTCATACTTTCGAACCTCTTATTTTTTCATTAAACTCTTTATAAAGAAACAGCCCGGATAAATTTCAATGGTAAAGGCTTTTTTTCATTAACATTACTTCACTACGATAACTAAACACGCCCTCTTCATTTTTTAAATAGTATATCTTATTTATTCATTTATATCTCTCTCAAATTTATATAATCCTCAATTTTTTCATGTAAGGTCTTATCTGGATATAGAGACATGATACTATCATCATCTATCAATTTATAATATCGAGTTGAGTAGCTAACACTAAATTTACTATTTGGTAAAACAAATCTTAATATCTCCCCATAACAATTAGGTTTTCCTCCTGAAGGTTCACCCCAAATAACACAGTTTGTCTCAAATTTGAATTCATAAGCATTAAGTAATCCTGAGGAAAAAGTCTCTCTTCCTATTATTATTTTTAGCCTTTCCTTATTGTTAATTCTAGGATTATTCTTTATATAGCATAATAACGATCCTAATAATCTAGAATCACCACCAAGATTATTTCTTAAATCTATAGTGATTTTATCAATAGAATTTTTCTCTATATAGTCTATAATCTCTGTTATTTTTGTGCTAATTGTTTTATTTCCGTCTTCCCTGCAATAATTATACTTTATGTAAAGTTCCTCTTTATCTTCTAAATATTCATACCACAAATTTTCATTAGGTCTTCTTGCATATAAAGGTAATTGACTATCTAAGTATTTTAATTCATTAATATTAACTGTTTTAACTTTAACTGTATTGTGTTCTGTTGTTATTTTTATATTATCCACAGAATCTGATATCAATAATCCATATAAAACTTCTGCAACCTGCATATACTTCATACTCTGAGCCTTAAAAAAATATTCATTTTCAAAAGATATGATTTCTGAAAGTTCATGAAGAATTTTATCCATGCTAACATCCTCAATTGCTATAACTTTCTTAAATAATAAGTTCTTATAAGCTTCACTAGTTCTTATAATATAAATCCCATCCTCAAACCAATAAAACATAATAGGCAAATACTTATTAGCAGGAAATGCAACTGATGTATGGGCATCTCCAATCGAGGCAACCACCCTTGAAATCTCTACCTTCATCTCTTCATAATCAAAGTCACCTATCATTGACTTTAATTTATCTATCCTACTATCAAACTCTTCCCTACTTATATTAAAAAATAAATTTTTATGCTTTTCTATGAGATTTTCCCTCAAAAACTCAATATCTTCTACCCATTTTTCTTCCCATTGACTTTTCATAATATCACGCTCACCTCTTTATTTATGTCCCCTTAGTAAATAATTTCTAAATTAATCATGTTACTAAGACTTTAACATAAAATCTAATGCTTAAACAATTATATTTTAAAATATGATTCCTATATTGAATCACATTTTTACTCCATTGTCACATCTTTTTATTTAGGTATACTTAATCTAACTTTCAAAATAGGAAAACCCCTGAAACCCGCATGGCTACAACAAATAGTTAAATAGTTAAATAGGTTCATATATTTATAGTTTAATAGTTATCTATATAAATAGCTTAATATATTCCTATGTATATATTTGAACTAGCTAAAAGTATAATTTTTTTCAGATGTAAAATTGGTTTTTAAAATGAATAGCTTCATTAGAATTTTAACTAAATGTTTTAACATAATATTGAATAGCGTAAAAAATCCACCGGTTAAACCGTTGGATTTTTATTAATTGGCTTAAAATTTGGATTTTAGATATAGTCTTAAACTACTTCTAATAAGAATACCGAATATTTATTTCTGCATGTACAGTAGTTAAAGAAATTATTTGATTTATAGCTGTTGCGTATTATAAGAACTTATTTATTATTACAGATTATCCACTTTATTTCTATTAGCAACCACAACTCCTACAAGTGGATGCAATCTGTGTACTTCAACAGTAAAATCAAAATTTAAAAAGCAATTTTTTAACTCTTCCACGCTGGATGGAAAATCTACTTCTGGTCCATATCCTACTAAGGAAAATTCATCCTTATAATCATTAGGATTTTCAAAAAACATTAAATCACCAATAATAATACTTTGCAAATTTTCTCCACCTATATTAATCATTTTTTCTATTACTTTTTGCTTATATATTGTAGTTAGATGATGTAATGCATAATTAGAAATAATTTTTGTAATACATTTTTTTCGTAAATCTACACTTAATTCAGGCTCTTCAAATGTTCCTATATATAGTTCAATATTATGTGCTCTTTCATTTTCTATATTTTCTTTAGCTTGTTTAAGCATTCCATCACTAATATCTACACCAATTGCTAATTTTATTTTTCGTGATATCTCAATAATTTGCTTTCCAGTTCCACACCCTAAATCAAGTACAATATCATTTATGTTAGGTTTAATCAATTCATTTATTAGTTCTGCAGTTTTAGACCTCCAGTGATAGCTGTCCGTAACATATTGTTTACTTGCGTCATTGAATCTTTGTTTTGCTCTTGTTTCCATATTCGTTATCTTGATAATATCAATAAGTTGTTGAACTTCCAAAAAACTATTATTTTGTATTTGCTTTTCGGCTTTATTTAGAGCAGTAATAACTGTCTCAATATGTTTCTTCTTTTCCTCTAATGCTCTTGTTTGAACACTTATTATATTCTCTATATTTTGATTCTTTTCATTTATAAGTTGTTTTATTTCTTCAAGTGGCAACCCAATAAACTTAAGAGTAATAATCTGTTGTAGCTTGATGAAATCTTCATCACAATAAATTCTATAACCAGCTTGCGTTTTTAAAGATGGCTGTAACAGCCCAATCTTATCATAATGAAGCAATGTTTTTACAGTTACCCCTGATCTTTTAGCAAACTCACCAATCTTCAAGATTCACACCCCTTTCAATATTATTTTAAATCCTAACCTTTGGTTAGAGTCAATACTGATTGTTATAATTTATTAGATACTACCAATACTCTTACTATTGTTCATTAGATTATAGTTCTGTATCATAGTTAAGCAGTTTTAAGAATTTATTCATTTTCATTCCTTTCATCTAAATAAACTGAAAGATATGCTCCTATTCTTCCATTTGGAGCACATTCATCCATAAGGCCGAATTCTGGATCGTAAAATTTTCCATTATAATAAACTACCCAATGACCATAATTAGGAAACCATACTAAAAGAACGCATAGATGCGGTAAATGAATTATTTGTATATACATAAAAATATGCGCCAGTTTAAGTTTATTACAAAACTGACGCTTTAAATTTTTTTATTATTCTAGATTAAGTTTATTCTTCATAATGTAGTTAGTTATACAGAATAAAATTGTGAAGAAAATTAAACAAACTATAATTCCACAAAGTATTGCATAGTGTGCAGATAGATAAATAAAACTATCACTTGCAACTAATATAGTCATACCTATTCCTATTATTGATTGTTGAGCAATACTTAATATCATAAATCCAGCAAATCCTCCTAATAATTTTTTTGATTTAAACAACTGACCTATAGAAAGTGATGCATAAAGCATCATAATTTGATGAGCTAAAGATACGATTCCAAATATTGTAAATTCTATTATACCGAAAATATTTAATCCAATCTCAGAGTAAATATTTTTAAATTCTCTAATTGCTTCTTTTAATACCCCTGGTTCATAGGCCATTACAAATATAGATGTTGCAGCTATGAAACCACTTATTATAGTCCATACCATAGATACTACTAATTTATTAACTATATTTTGAGAACTTTTTACTGGGATAGTATTCATTAAATATCCTTCATCACCAAATAGGTTTTTATAAAATCTTTGTACAGTTATAAAAAGTGTTCCCACAAAAACTGCCACCATAGTTACGAAATATCCTATCATTGTTATAATGGCAGGAATTCCACCTAAAAAATCCATATTTACCTCAGCCATATTAGTTCCAATAAATATCTTATTAATAATTGAAAATCCAAGCAAAGCTCCATAAAGAGGTAGCATTATTCTGCCTGTAGCCTTAAATTCATATTTTATTAATTTTCTTAGCATCTAAATACCTCCCTAAATAATTCATCTACTGTCTTTCCGCTACTTTCTCTTATTTCATCTACACTTTTTTGTAGCATTATTTCTCCATTTGATATAAAAACAACATCATCGAGAACTTTCTCTATATCTGCTATTAGATGAGTTGAAATTACTACAGTTGCATTTTCGTTATAATTGCTTATTATAGTATTTAAAATATAGTCCCTTGCTGCTGGGTCTACCCCTGCAATAGGCTCATCTAAAAAGTATAACTCTGCTTGCCTACTCATAACTAAAATAAGTTGAACCTTTTCTTTTGTTCCTTTTGATAAGGTCTTAAGCTTAACATTTGATTCAATATTTAACTTGCTTAGCATATCATAGGCTCTCTTTTCATCAAAATCCTCATAGAAGTCTTTGAAAAAATTTATAATATCAGATACCTTCATCCAATCATTAAGATAGGTTCTTTCAGGGAGGTAAGAAACTATTTTTTGAGTTTCTATGCCCTGAGGAAGTCCCGCTATCTTTACTTCTCCCGACGTTGGCTTTAACAACCCATTAGCTAGCTTTATTAAAGTCGTTTTACCACTACCATTAGGACCTAAAAGTCCAACTATTTTACCTTTTTCTAAAGTTAAATTAATACCTTTAAGTGCTTCTTTATTGTCATATTTTTTAACTAATTCCTTACACTGAAAAATTGGTTCACCCATTACTTCATCTCCTTTGCCATTTTCCCTAGAAATTCCATGATATCCTCATTACTAAGTCCTAAACTTTTCATACTCTTAAGAAAATTTACTGCTTGGTCTTTAGCTATATCCAGTTTAATCTCTTTTATCATATCTATATCCTCCGTGATAAATCTTCCACTAGTCCTTTGACTATAAACAAACCCTGACCGTTCTAACTCTGCTAAAGCCTTTTGTATAGTATTAGGATTAACTGATGCCTCTTCAGCAAGCTCTCTTACCGTTGGAAACTTTTGTCCTGGCTTGTATTCTCCTGAAATTATCTTTAGTTTAATCTGCTCAATTAATTGAATATATATAGGCCTTTGGTCCTTAAATTCCCATGCCATCTAATCACCTCTCTTGTATTATTGTGTTGTTGTACTAACATCTTAATACAATAATACAACTTGCAAATATTCTTGTCAATAGTTTTTTACATAAATATCAAAAATAAAATCCAGAGGAAGTTTAATCTTTCTCTGAATTTTAATCTTTACTTTATAATATATAAATTTATATAGTTTCAATCTCAACTTTTATTGCTGTAGCACCTTCTAGTTGAATCCATTTTAAATTCGCCTTGAATTCTGTAGTAACCTTATGTAAATTACATATATTTTCTATAACATAGGATCCTTTATTTTCAACATATTTATCTATTGCTACGTGATCTTTTCCATGTTGTATTCCACTTAGATCAATGCCTATTAATTTTACATTACAGTCTAATAATCTATCTATAAGCTCATTAGTTAAATATGGACTAGGCTTAGAATTAAAATATTCATCACTTCCATATCCATAGGTTTCTAAGTAACCCGTTCTAAATATTACAAAAGAACCTGCTTTAATTGATAAGTTTTCTAATATGTTAACGTCTATAATATCTATTTTCCTAGCATCTATTACCTTAACATCTATTTGTGGTGGTAATTCTATATTGGATAGATTGTAGCAATCTATATGAGTTCCTATATGTTGCCTTTGGTGTGTCGGCTGTGAGTCTCCCCACTTTAATATTTCTACCGGAATGTTAAAATCTGTTAAGTGTAAATTCATATTATATTTCTCCTTCTGTTTCTATTAGTTCGTCTAAATAACTATTAAATTTAATCAAGAAATTAGTTATAATTTTTTCTTCCTTCTTATCTACATTTTTAAAAAATATCCTATTTCTTGCTTCCCATTGCTTATGCTTTATTTCATGATATTTATATAACTCTTCACCTGACTCCGTTAATTTGAAATATATCTCCTTATCATTATTAGGATTTTTATATTTATCAATAAGATTACTATTAAGAAGCTTTTTAGTTATCTTACTAATAGCACCTCTTGTCATATTCATACTTTGGGATATTTTAGTAACATTAGGATTTTCTATTTTCCCTATTAAATCTATACAGTGTATTTCTGAAACCCCATAATTTTCATATTCACTACCCAAAGCCAACTTACCTAAAATCTCTTCCTTTTCATATATTTCTTTAAAACTTTTCATAATAATATTGATATTATCTACTTTAAACACCTCCATATTGTTTCCTTGCAAACAATACTATCATCTTTTTGTTTCCATGTCAACAATTTTGCACAAGTACTAATTTACTATTATAATTCCATTATTAATATAATTTAATAAAAGAAGCCATAAGCATAATTCTTCTTATAGCTTCTTTTAGGTCATTTTATATATTTTAGTAAAACCTCATCTAATTAAAAGCTCTACTCCTTATTAATTTTTATACTAGCCTTTATATACTTTTTCTATATCTAACTATAAAAGTACATTATTAATTTTATCATATTGAGTTAAAGTAACTGGCAATTCTCACAGTAATAAATGCTACCACCTAAATAATTTTCTTTTTTTATAATTTCACCACAAGAAACACAAGAAGAGCCTACACTATTTTTGCTCATCATAGTTTTATATCCACCATTGTTTCCATATAGATCCTTTTCTGTATCTCTTCCACCAAGTTCTGTCATTTTAGAAAGAACAGTTTTAATGGAAGTATATAAAACTTCCTTATTTTCATCCCTTAATGTATTAATTTTTCGTTTTGGATGAATTTTAGCCTGCCATAATATATCTTGTAGCACTCCATTTCCAAGGCCAGGTATTCGCTGCTCTGTAGCAAGAAATGCTTTTATACTTAGCTTCTGTAAATCCTGTGAGGATATCAGTTTATCAAAATAAGTTTCATTAAATTCATAAGAAAGTGGAGATGGTTTTTCCTTTGTAACCTGATAATAATTATTGGGAAACCCTTCTTTGGTATTAAAACACCATATTCCTCCATACATCTGAATTGATGCACTAACTTCAGATGAATCATTAAACTCTAACAGAAGTTGATGTTTGACCGGACGTTTTTCACCACTGCGCCTATATCTAAATCCTACCCCATCACCAATTAATATTGATGTATTATCAGCACTAATTTCAACCATACCTCCGTAGGCAGTTGCCATATTAATAGTCTTTCCTACAAGTATTTCATGGTATTTTTGTGGATCTCCATGATACCACGCAAACTTATGTGGATTATGAGCAGCAACAACATTCACAATCTTCTTTCCCCTAATTGTATTGTTAATCTGCCCTGCAAGTGTTAAAGCTTCCGGTATCTCAATCATTGTTATCCCTCCAATTATTTAAGACATAGTTTATCTAAATTTAGCTTTTCCAATTATTATTTATTATTCCATTATATACTTATCGTAAAGAAAATAAAAGAAAGAGAATCTCCATAATATGATGATTCTCTTTCTTTTATATTTAAAACATTTATTCATTTTCCTTAGTCTGTTTTACTAATTTAAGATTATATTTTTCTCTTATTATATTTTCTATTTCAAGAGCTATTTCAGGATTTTCTTTTAGATATAACTTAGAATTTTCTCTTCCTTGACCAAGTCTAGCATCTTTATAAGAAAACCAAGCTCCACTTTTTTCAACTATATCTTCCTTAACTGCTATATCAATAAGTGCACCTTCCTTTGAAATTCCTTCGTTGTACATTATATCGAATTCAGCTAGCTTAAAAGGCGGAGCAACCTTATTTTTAGTTACTTTTATCCTTGTTCTACTTCCAAGAATATCTTCCCCTACTTTTATAATATCTATTTTCCTTATATCAAGCCTAACTGATGAATAAAACTTCAGCGCTCTTCCACCTGTTGTTGTTTCAGGATTACCAAACATAATACCTATTTTTTCTCTTAGTTGGTTTATAAATATAACAACACATTTAGATTTATTAATTGATCCAGTTAGTTTTCTTAAGGCTTGTGACATTAACCTTGCCTGCAATCCTATATGAGAATCCCCCATGTCACCTTCTATTTCAGCTCTTGGAACAAGGGCAGCAACAGAGTCAACCACAAGGACATCTAAAGCATTTGATCTTACAAGCGCTTCAGCTATTTCCAGGCCTTGTTCTCCAGTATCAGGTTGAGAAATAATCAGATCATCAGTATTAACACCAAGTTTTTTTGCATAGGATGGATCCAAAGCATGTTCAGCATCGATATACGCCGCTGCACCACCACTTTTTTGAGCTTCTGCCACTATATGTAGTGCTACTGTTGTTTTACCAGAAGATTCTGGTCCATATATCTCCACTATTCTACCCTTTGGAACTCCTCCAACGCCAAGGGCTATATCTAAAGCAAGACATCCTGTTGGGATAGCTTCTATATCCATTGTTGAGGTTCCTCCAAGCTTCATTACGGAACCTTTTCCAAATTGTTTTTCTATATGGTTCATAACTGTTTCTATGGCCATACTTCTATCATTACTTATATTCATTTTTATCAACTACCCTTTCAAAAGCCCTTATAGCTTAAATTATGTCTCACTTTTTTAACTTCTACTGAGTAAAACAGCCCTCTTTAACATACACTTCTATTATGAACATATTTAGTAGTCATTTTCATTAATTAATCTAGCAACTTTTCTATTTATTACTTCAAAAGTTGTGTTTAATTTGAATGCCAATTCTGTAAACAATATACTTTGAATATTAGATAAAAGTTTGATATCTTGCTGATGAAATTTCCTTCCTTCTGCTTCAATTTTAAGCTTTTTTCTCATTAAAGTACTTATTACCTTAGAGATTTCTTTACGATCTCCATTCTTTACAACCTTAGAATATACTTGATTTCTTTCAGTACTAGCTTCTATCCACTCTACACCTGGCTCCCTAAAGGATTCTAAAAGTTCTTCTGCCTCTTCTTTGTTTACAAGCTGTAACATGGCTACCTTATCACTCTCAACTGGGACACTTATACTTAATGAACTATCGTCCACTGGGTGCAATTTATAGTAATTTCTTTTTTTACCCCCTATTATTTGTTCAAATATGTCATCTACACGGCAAATTCCATGGGCCGAATAAATTATTAATTCTCCAATATTAAACATTTCAATTTCTCCCTTGTTGTACTTTGTCAACTAAGTTGACTAATTTCATTGTACATTAAATTAAACAAATTGTCAATTAAATTGACAATTCTTAATGAATTATGTATATTATTTGTATATTATTTTAGCAAAGATAACGATTGGAGTGAAGCCATTGAATTCTGAATTACAAAACTTACATTTAATTGATTTAATAAGTGAGCGTCACGTTCTACTTCGTAGAATATGTGAAAAATCATGGAATGATAGTAGTGATATACATATTTCAAACTCTGAATGGTATATCATGGCAAGAATATATAATAAAAAACCAACTCTATCTTACGTTACAAAACATGTTGATATCTCTAGACAGGCAACTCATAAATTTGTAAAAAATCTTGAAGCAAAGGGCTTAATTGAAATTACAAATTCAACAAACAATAATAGGGATAAATGTTTGCAGTTGACTCCCTTAGGTGAAGAATGTTATGAGATAAATTTATCTCAAAAGGCAGCCATAGAGCAAACACTATGTGAGAAAATTGGAACTGATAAGGTAGAAATACTTAAAGATATGTTAAAATTAGAATGGGACATATAGCTAATAAAATAGCCTTATGCCTCTGCTAATGTGTTTTTATTATATCTTTAGAATCATAAAGCTATGCAATGACTCTATATTTATCAAAAACTACTGATTATTTTGCATCTTTTGCTTTTGCAAGTTTTGCTGCTGCTCTCTTTTCTGCAAGTAATATTTTTTTCTCTTCCTTTGCAGCTTTTTCAAGTATTTCTTTTTCCTGTTTTTCTTCATTTCTTTTCTCTTCTAGTTCAGCTTTTGACTGCTCTTGCTTTATATACAATTTTTCTAATATACTATTCTGAACTTCCTCATTTGCTGCTTCTAGAAACATTTTAAATGCTTCTGGATATGCGAAGGCTTTTACTCCAAGGTCATCTTGAAATTGCACTAATATCTTATCGCCCTCTACCTCTGTTATAACTCCTGATCCGAATTTAATATGATTAACTTGCTCATTTTTTATATTCATTCTTGACCGTCTCCTCTCTAATTTCAAACTAGTGTTTTAATAATTTTTACTTTCAGCCATTCTTCTTTCATGATATTTTTTCTTTTAAAATATCATTACCTATGGCATAAACCAACGACTCATATCTTTGTAAGAAACCTTATTATAAAAAAACTCAAAACCACCTTCAGATGGTCTTGAGTTTTCATACACACTGACAATATAATAATATCATTTTTACTTTTACTTGTCAAATTTACTTACCCATATGGTTACATAAGTATAAAAATTATCCAATATAATCTACCAATTGTTATATAATTCCATTTCCTTATTAATGAAATCCTCACAAGAACGCATAGCTAGAATTGTTTCTTCAAATAATTTATCTAATTCCCAGTCAAGGATTTCTGCTCCTTGTCTAATTACATCCCTTGAACATCCAGCAGCAAATTTCTTATCTTTGAACTTTTTCTTAAGACTTGAAAGTTCCATATCCATAACACTCCTAGATGGACGCATTCTTGCAGCTGCACCAATCAAACCAGTAAGTTCATCTACCGCAAATAATATTTTTTCCATCTCATGTTCTGATTTCGGTTGTTCTTCTGCACAAAGTCCATATCCATGGCTAGCTACTGCTCTTATTAATCTTTCATCAAGACCACGTTGTCTCATTATTTCTTGAGTTTTGCTACAATGTTGTTCTGGATACATTTCAAAATCTAAATCATGAAGCAATCCAACTCTAGACCAAAACTCTGCTTCATCTTCATATCCAAGTTTCTTTGCAAAGTAATTCATAACACCTTCTACTGTTAATGCATGCTGAATATGAAATCCTTCTTTATTGTATTCGGTAAGTAGTTCCAACGCTTCCTCTCTTGTTATCATCATAATATCCTCCTATAAAAACTTTATTAATAATATTATATTTTAAGAATATTACAAATACAAATAATATTAAAGAAGTATATCATATCTTATTTCTATTAATAATATTTAATATACTCCTATTATTAGAAATAACCCTTGGAATTTTAATTTGATTTTTTGATATTCCCTTCTTATATAAAGATTCCTTAATTGTATTGAAGGTATTTGGTTGTAAAAGTATTACCTTTACCATAGATAAATTCTTGTTATTTCTAGCTCTATCATAGGCTAAGTTAGAACTTCTAATCTCCTTATCCAAGGTTTCCGCTAATAATTTAATCTTATAATTAGATATACTATTTTTAAATTCAAAGTAAAACGTGTATCTTCCAGGTGTAATTGAGTTATCAGGCATTGTAGTATAGTCTACTAAGTTTAAATTTAATTTTTTTATTGTACTTTTTATAGAATTAGTTAAATGTTCTTCATTAGTTTTTTCAGATACCATATTCAACACTTGATTTTTCCTATATAAAAACTCCACTTCAGGACAATTATTATAAAATCCCACTACCTGAATAACATCACCCATTCTGTATCTATAAAGGCCTGCATAATTAGTAATAACTATTTCATACTTTGTCCCTATTTCTAGCTCTTCTAAACAAAGGGTGTTCTGACTATCTTCTTTTCCTTCCTTTTGTGGAATAAATTCATAAAATGCAGTGTCAGGGATAATTACATATCTTATCTTATTTGCATAAGGATTAATTCCAATCATAGCCTCAGTAGCTGCATAGGCTGGTGAATAAATTGGCAATGAATCAGTATAATAATTTACTTTATCATCATATATAGAAAAGTTTGCTCCAGTTACTGTGGCAATATATGATAAATTAGGCCATACTCTCCTACTTATACCCTTTAATCCTTTTCCAAATTCATACTCTAATTTATCAGCTCTACTAGCATCAGGAGAAAGAAGTGAATTTAACTTTTTTCTAGTGTTTTCATCAATATTCAAAATATTTCTTATACATCCTCTCCTTATATCTCTAACTAAATCCTGATGTTTACTTTCTAATATCCTAAATAAATCCAATATATTAGATATAAAAACTCCACTAATATATAAAAGATTAGTTTCTTTTAATGCAAATAGCAGATGAAGATAAAGGGAGGATTCCTTATCTTTTATTTTCATGACTTCTATTGGTGAAGTATATAAGTATGGTAATATAAATCTTATACCATTCATCCCTCCAGAAGTGGCAGAACATATTGGTACTCCTCCTTGGGTATAAGTTGTCATTACTATATCAGCTATCATTAAGCCTCTTCCATAATTCCAATTTTCTCTAAAGTTATCATAAGAAAACTTATTGGTAAGTAATGCCATATATTTTGAAGCAAGTTTTCTACTTGTTTTAGTAGATGGAATTAACTTTTGCTTTCCTGTGGTTCCTGATGTATGACCAAAGTATTCTACACCTTCACTTATTAAAATATTCTTTTCACCATTTGACATTCGTCTTATATAATTTTCGTAATAATCATATTGGGTTAATGGAACATGTTTTTTAAAATCATCTATGGAGTTGATATCTCGAAAATTAAACTTAATTCCGATTTCACTTTTGCAATTTTCTCTTAATATTTTCAATAACACTTCTGCATTGACTTTTTTGCAATTACTAGTTTCTTTATCAAACTTCTTTTTAACTAATCCCCCACCTTCAATGGCGATTTTGTACAAGACTTTGCTTATAAAGCTCGTAATAACACACTTCCTAAGTATTTGTATATATCTAATGTATGAAAAAATATAAAATGATGTTACACATTGATGGAGGCGAATTGCTTTAAATCCCATCCATGACTAAAAAAAGGACTGCAGTATATTACATTTTTTCAACACTTTCCATGCCTAATAAATCTAAGCATTGTTCTAATAAATCTTTAACTAAAGTAATAAGAACTAACCAAGAAATTTTTTTATTTTCATCTTCTTCATATAATATTCTTGTATCATTATAGAATTTATTAAAGTTATTTGATAATTCATAAACGTATTCACATATCTTATGTGGTGCACGTTCTCTAAAGCTCAGCTCAATTACTTCATTAAATTTAATTAATTGTAACATTAGGTTTCTTTCTGTATCACTTTGTGGTTCTAATACATTTTCCGTTAACTCAGATGTGTTAGCTTTATTTAAAATAGATTTAATTCTTACTATTGTATATAAAATATATGGTCCTGTATTTCCCTCAAAGGAAGCAAATCTATCTATATCAAATATATAATCCTTTGAAGCTTGATTTGATAAATCACCATATTTTAAAGCTGCTAAACCTACCTTTGATGAGATTTCTTCAACATCTCCTGCTGATATATTTTTATTACCTTTAAGCTTTTCTTTACCCGCTTCTTTAATTAAATTTATTAAATCTGCAAGCCTCATTACTCCACCTTCACGAGTTTTAAATGGTTTTCCATCTTTCCCATTCATTGTTCCAAAGCCTATAAAATCTAATTCTACATTCTCACCTGCAATTCCAGATTTTTTAGCTGCTCTAAAGAATTGCTCATAGTGAAGTCCTTGTCTTTTATCAGCTAAGTATATTATTTCATCAGCCTCATAGTTTCTAACTCTCTCTACAACTGTAGCCAAATCAGTTGTTCCATATAGTGATGCTCCATCTGATTTCAATAATAGTAATGGTGGAAGTACACTCTTATCCTCTTCCTTACTTACATCAATAACTAAGGCCCCTTCACTTTCATAGCAATATCCATTATCCTTTAAATATTTTATCATATCTGGAATAAACTTTTGTGCATCGCTTTCACCATTCCATAATTCAAAGTCAACATTTAATGCACCATAATTTTTCTTTAAATCATTAACAGAAACATTTAATATGTGTTTCCATAATGCTAGATATCCTTTTCTACCTTGTTGAAGCTCAACGGTAGCTTGTTTTGCTGCATTCATAACTTTTTCATCATTTTTAGCAAGGCTACTAGCATAAGGATATATTTCTTCTAATTCATCTATTGTGAATGGAGCTTCTTTTGGATACTCTCCAGTAAAACCTTCATTAAAATAAGGTAATTTTGGATTACGTCTTTCAACTTCAGAGATAACCATACCCATTTGAAGACCCCAATCACCTAAGTGAACATCTCCAATTACATCATGACCTATAAACTTAGCAATTCTTTTTATACTTTCTCCAATTATTGCTGATCTTAAATGACCTATATGTAAGGGCTTTGCAACATTTGCTCCACCATAATCTACAAATATTTTTTTAACTTTTGTAGCAGATGAAGTTCCAAACTTTTCATCATTATTCATCTTATTTACATAGTCAATTATTAATTTATCATTAACCGTTATATTAATAAACCCAGGTCCTGCAATTTCTAATTTAGAGAAAAACTTATTTTCTTTCAATTTTTCAATAACTTCTTGCGCTATGACACTGGGTGCCTTTTTGTATTTCTTAGCATTAGCTAAAGCACCATTGCATTGATACTGACATAAATCTGGTCTATTAGATACAGTTACCTTTCCTGATTCTTTATCATATCCTAGCTCTTCAAAAGTACTTTTTACTACATCACTTATTTCATCAATAAATATCTTCACACTATACCTCCTATTTTCTTACTAAATATAAATCTATGGTGTCATAAACATTTAAAACATTGCCATTTATAATAAATGCTAGTATCCTCATTAAATGTTAATCGCTTGTCCATATTATGCCCCTAGTAAAATATCTTATACGTATTTCTATCTCATCTCTTATCTTTTAAGTCTTACCTTAACAAGCAACTATTTCCTTTATCATAAACTCTTTTCCACATAATAGCTCCCATTCTTCACTTGTACAGCTTGGACACTTACTACTATTCTCAATGATATTAAAAACTTTTCTACATTTTCTACAGATTGCATTACCTGGTAATATTTCAATCTTTAATTTTGTGTCCTGTAATCTTGTACCATCTACTGCTACTGGATAACAAGATTCAATATATTTAGGAATCATTGAAGAAAGTTCTCCAATTTGTAAAACTATTGTATCTATTTTCTTTAATCCATTCTTTTCTGCGAAATTTTCAACAGTTTTAACCACTTCAATTACTACACCTAATTCATGCATTAAAATCACCCTTCTAATCTAGGTAAAAAGGTGGAGGCAACTATATGTTCCCTCACCTTTTCTCCTGTAATATGTCAATTATTTCGTTTTATTTTTAAGAATCTTTTGTGAATAACTTTTTAATCTTTCTAGCTGTGATTACACCTTTACGCTTAATTATATTTTTAACAATTATAGGTTTAAGCTTTTCAAGTGGTACACTTTGTGCATCATATTTTCTAAAAAGTGTAATAGCATCAAACTTACATCTAGTAGTACATGCACCACAGCCTATACATTGATATTCATCTGTAATTGTAGCACCACAGCCAAGGCAACGTTCTGTTTCCTTCATCACTTGCTCTTCAGTAAATGTAGGGCGTAAATCCTTAAAAGTTTCTTTTGATCTCGTTCCATCTACATGGTCTACTTTCTGCCTTGGTATGCGGTCATATCCTTGTAATGTTAAGTTTTCTTTATCAAGTGCAGAGTACTGTCTTCTATCTCTTCCAAGAACTAAGCTCTGTCCAGGTTGAACATAGCGATGAATTGAAATTGCACCTTCTTTACCCAAAGCAATGGCATCAATAGCAAACTTAGGACCTGTTAATACATCCCCACCAGCAAATACATCTGGCTCCCCTGTCTGTAGAGTGAAGGAATCTGCTTTCACTGTTTTGTTTGGATTCAATTCTATTTTGCTGTCTTCTAGTAATCTACCCCAATCCATTCCTTGACCTACTGAAATTAGAACATGATTTGCCTTCACAATCTTAGTGATTTCTTCATCAAATATAGGACTAAATTTCCCATTATCATCAAAAACTGAAAGACACTTTTTAAATTCTATGCCTATAACTTTCCCATTTTCTTCAAGGATTCGCTTTGGACCCCAAGAATTGTTAACTTCAATGCTTTCTGATAATGCTTCTTCAATTTCTTCTTCAAGGGCTGGCATTTCCTCTCGACTTTCAAGACAGAACATGTTAACCTTTGAAGCTCCAACTCTTGTAGCTGTTCTTGCAACATCAATAGCAACGTTACCGCCACCAATTACAACCACGTCTCCTTCAAGGTTTACCTCATTACCCAAGTTTACATTACGCAAGAAATCAACCCCTGTAATAACCCCTTCTGAATCTTCACCCTGGATACCAAGGTTTCTGCCTAACTGGGCACCGATTGCAATATAGAATGCTTCATATCCTTGACCTCTTAAGTATTTAAGACTTATGTCTTTACCTACTTCAATACCAGTTTTAAATTCTACTCCTAGTTCTCTTAAAATATCTATTTCTGCATTTATAACTTCTTTTTCTAATCTATAAGAAGGAATACCAAGGGTAAGCATACCACCAAGTACCTTTTGCTTTTCAAATACCGTTACCTTATAACCATCAAGAGCTAAATAAAAAGCACAAGAGAGACCTGAAGGACCAGCACCTATAACTGCAATTTTATTACCGTATTCATGTCTTAATTTTGGTACATAACGAGTATCCATTTTTAAATCTTGTTCAGCAATGAATTTTTTGATTTCATCTATAGCGACTGGTTCATCAATATCGCCTCTAGTACAAGCAGATTCGCATTTTCTTGGACAAATACGTCCGCATACTGCTGGAAATGGATTTTCATTCTTAATAAGTTCAAGCGCTTCTTTATATCTTCCTTGAGATGCTAGCTTAACATAGCCTTGAACAGAAATATGTGCTGGACATTGTGTTTTACAAGGACTTGTACCTGTATCAACAACATTTTTCTTGTTGATACGATGATCTACATTCCATTTATCTGGACCCCACTCTGTATTGTGGGCAAAGTCAACTCTCTTCTTCTCAATAATTGGTGTTTTAGCACATAATTTTTGACCTAATTTCAATGCATTAACTGGACAAACTTGAACACACTCTCCACAACCAACACATTTGTCTTTATCAACTCTTGATACATAATTTGAACGCACCATATCATTATTTAAGAACATTCCTGCAATTCTCGTAGCGTAACATGAACAGCCGCAACAGTTACAAATGGCATGAGTTTTTCCTGGACCATCTGCATTTGGCATTTGGTGCATTAAACCATTTTCTTCGGCTCTTTTAATGATTTCAAAAGCTTCTTCGCGGGTAATTGCTCTACCTCTTCCTGTTCGGATATAGTATTCAGCAGCATGACCAAGCTGAATACACATATCTTCCTTCAAGTGGCCGCAACCTTCTCCCATAGCTTCTCTTGATGTACGACAAGAACAATCCGAAACGGAGAAAACAGTATTTTCATTGAGATATTTAGAAACTTCCTCATAGGATGCTCTTTTTGTTTCACCTTGAATTGATGTTTCTATAGGAATAATACGCATAGGACCTGTTCCAACTGGAAAAATGCCTGCTGTTATAGGTGCTTTTTTTCTTCCATAGGCCTCAAAAGCCTCGGCAATTTGCTTATAATTCTCAACACTTTCCTTATGCGGGTGGTTAACTATCATTTCCATGTGTCCTGGAACCCAAATCTCAAACCAATACTTATCAATGCCATCTTCTTTACCAACGAAGCAAACACCAGCAAGGGCTAGTTCCCATAGAATTCTCTTTGTTTCCTCTAAAGATTTTCCACATAAAGCAGCAACTTCTTCTGCGCTCTTTGGTTTACGGAATTCAACGCAAAGTCCTACTTCTGCCATTTCTTCTGTAACAACTGGTTCCAAAATTTTATATTCTGGATCTTTAGGCTTTATTTCATTTTTCGAACCAGGTTTTATCTTACTTATATGATTGGCAAGTTCTAATACTTTTACTTTTACCATACCCATTCCCCCAATAATTTTTCAATATACCCTATTTTTTATTCCAATCTTTTACTTCATTACGTATCCAGTTAACCCAGTCATCAATTCCCTCACCAGTTCTAGCAGAGATTGGGATGACCTTAATATTGGGATTCAATTTTTTCACACGCTCTTTCACTGCTTCTAAATCAAAGTCAAAATAATCTATTGCATCTATCTTGTTAATTAATAAAACATCAACAATGGAAAACATTAAAGGATATTTTAAGGGCTTGTCATCTCCCTCTGGTATACTTAGTATCATTGCATTTTTTGATGCACCAGTATCAAATTCTGCTGGGCATACTAAGTTTCCTACATTTTCTAATATTACAAAATCAATATCTTCTGTTCCCAATCCATTTAGTCCTTGTTTAGTCATATCTGCATCCAGATGGCACATGCCACCGGTATGCAATTGTATTACCTTTGCACCAGTCTTTGAAACAGTATTAGCATCCACATCTGAGTCAATATCAGCTTCTAAGACCCCAATACTCATTTCATCTTTTAAAGCTTCAATTGTTCTTAAAACAGTTGTTGTTTTCCCTGACCCTGGTGATGACATTAAATTTAACAAAAAAGTCTTATCTTTTTTTAAATCTTCTCTAAGTAGTTCTGCTTGTTTATCATTGTTTTCGAAAACATTTTGCTTAATCTCGATAACTTTATACATATCCATACTATTTTACACCCCCATTTAATTTTTCTTTTTTACATTAAAACATAAAAAATATTACTTACAATAAAATTGTATCATGTAATCCATATTAATGAAATATATTCCCATATATGCTTTAATATGATATATCTTACTATATACTATCTGTTATTTTCTCTTTGATTATTTAAAAATTTTGTAGCATGATTACTACCAAAACTTTGAACATTTTATCTCCGTGGACTATTGACGATATTTCACCATGGTTATGGTTGGCTCGCATATATGTAAAACCTACTTTTCTATATAATTTATATCTTCACTGATAATTCAATCATTCATATTACTATCTCTCTCATGTGTTAATACTCCTTTGCAAAGTTCCTATTCATATATTATCTTAATCATCTAAAATTCTCTTTTAATACTAATATATATTCAATTTCAACTCACCACTTAAACTAACAAAAAAATCGCACCTACTTATGGTACGATTCCTCTCTTTATGTCTCAACTTAACTTTTTTAATTCTTCCATTAAATATGAAATTGCTTCTTCCTTTGTTCCAGGTTTATCATGTCCCAGAACATAAGTATTAAAATCAATTTCTTTAATTAGCTTAATAAAACACCCTAACTTATTCTTATCATATTGGCCATTATTATCATAGTGATCTTCACAATCTGCATCACCAATAAACACCACTTTTTCTTCGGGTACATAAATCAATACCGAATCTTCTGAATGAGGTGCTTCAATTTCAGTTATTTCGCAATAAATTCCACCCAAATCAATTTTTAAACTTCCGCTAAATTCTATATTTGCAGAAGTTACTTTTATATCTTGTCTGTTTGAATACTCTAATTTAATACATTTGTCACACATTTCAATATCTTTACCTGTTTCAAGTCTACTTTTCATATCATCATCAGACCATTGCCATGTTGCAACTTCTTTCAATTTTTTATTTGTCAATTGTCCAGCAATTGTCTTTCCTACTACTGAATGCATGCCAAATGTATGATCCCAATGCCAATGGGTAATCACTGTATAATCTGGTAAGTTCAAACCTGCATTATTTAATTCACAATAAAATTTTTCTACATGTTTAGATGAATTACCTGCATCGATAGCCAATGAATATTTATCTCCTTTGATATATCCAATAACTGGTCTATCAGTTTCTTCTTCTGCAGGTAAGTAATAAATTCTATTAGATATTTTTTTTAATTCCATAAACTAACTTCCTCTTCTTTCTTACTTATTAAAAAGTACTTTATATTTAGTTAGGTATAATAGCAGTTGAGGCATATCTACGTGTAATTAATATAAATAAGCTTTAATTATCTTATTTGAAATTTATGATATACATACTTACATTTTATAGCATAATATCCACACGAACAATATTATTTATATGTTTATTTTCTTATCTCCTAAGTTTAAAACATACCTCAATATTTTAGTTCTATAAATAACAGCAGGTATAGTCTTATTATCAGTTGTCAATCACATCATCAAAGTTTGGAATAAGTAGTTTATTGAAATTGCATGTACGAGCCGTTGTGGTAGCTTTTTTTATCTTTAATTCAATTTCATCAATTCCTCTTGCTCTAATAAATATAATAAGAATATCATCTTTATTTGTAGTTCTTACAGTAATATACCCTTTTTGTTAAAAACACAAAATAACATCCATTTTCAGGATGTTATTTTATATATTTACCTTATTTTATCCGATGACTATCAGCTCTAATACTCCCATCTTCTTCAAAGTGGGACTAAAGAGCTGTTATGTCCCTGGATAACGATTTCTAAAGCTTCATAGAAGCTAAGAACTCTGTTTATAATTCTTTATTCCTTATTTCATTACTGATTCTTTCTATTAAAGATTCTAATTTAAAAGTTCCTTCATCTCCATTTTTTCTACTACGTAGTGAAATTGTATTTTCTTTTTCTTCCTTTTCTCCTACAACAATAATATAAGGTATTCTTTCATTTCTAGCTTCTCTTATTTTATAGCCTATCTTTTCATCTCTATAGTCCATTTCAACTCTTATTCCATTTTCACTTAGCTTCTTTTTAATACTCTCTGAATACTCATTGAATTTATTTGATATAGGCAGTACCTTTACTTGAACCGGAGCAAGCCATGTTGGAAACTTTCCTGCAAAGTGTTCAATTAATATACCTACAAATCTTTCTATACTTCCATATATTACTCTATGAATAACTATTGGTCTATGTTTCTCATTATCACTTCCAATATACTCTAATTCAAACCTTTGAGGTAATTGAAAATCTAATTGAATTGTTCCACATTGCCATGTTCTTCCTATACTATCCTCAAGATGAAAATCTATCTTAGGACCATAAAATGCTCCATCACCTTCATTTATTTTATAGTCTAAACTTAATTCATCTAAAGCCCCTTTTAAGGAGTCTTCTGCTAATTCCCAGTCTTCATCACTTCCCATGGAATTATCTGGTCTTGTAGAAAGCTCGAGATTATACTTAAATCCAAATTTTGAATAAACTTTATCAATGAGCTCTATTACCCCTTTAATTTCTGATTTTATTTGATTTGGTAACATAAATATATGAGCATCATCCTGTGTAAAAGCTCTTACTCTCATAAGTCCATGTAATGCTCCTGAAAGTTCATGTCTATGAACTCTACCAAGTTCACCTACTCTCATTGGAAAATCTCTATAGGAATGAGCTTCAGATTTATATACTAACATTCCTCCTGGACAATTCATTGGCTTTAATGCAAATTCCTCATCATCAATAATTGAAGTATACATATTCTCTTTATAATGATCCCAGTGCCCAGAAACTTCCCATAATCTTTTATTAAGCATTATTGGAGTCTCGATCTCAACATAACCTGCTTCTGCATGCAAAGTCCTCCAAAAATCAATTAAAGTGTTTTTAAGAACTACTCCTTTAGGTAAGAAAAATGGAAATCCTACGCCTTCATCAACAAAGTTAAATAATTTTAGTTCTTTGCCTAATTTTCTGTGATCCCTTTTTTTAGCCTCCTCTACATTATGCAAATGAGTTTCAAGTAATGTATTATTTGCAAAGGCAACACCATATATTCTCTGTAGCATCTTATTGTTTTCATTGCCTCTCCAATATGCCCCAGCTACACTTGTTAGTTTAAAGGCTTTTACATACTTTGTAGATGGTATATGAGGTCCTCTACAAAGATCAATAAACTCTCCCTGCTTATATAGGGAAATTTTCTCTCCTTCCGGTAAGTCTCTTATAAGTTCAACTTTATAAGTTTCCCCTTTTTCCTCCATTAGCTTAATTGCGTCTTCTCTAGAAACATCTATTCTCTGAAATTTTAAATTTTCTTTAATTATGTTATTCATTTCTATTTCAATCTTATCTATATCTTCAGCAGATAAGGGACTTTCAATATCAAAATCATAATAATAACCATTTTTTATGGAAGGTCCTATAGCAAGTTTCGAATTACTATAAATTCTTTTTACTGCTTGAGCCATAATATGTGCAGTTGAATGTCTAATTACCTCAACAGCATTTTCATCATCATAGGTTAAAATATTTACCTGGTCATTATCTTTTAATTTGCAACTTAAATCAACCAAGGTTCCATTTACTTCACCTACTATTGCTGATTTAGCTAAATTTTTGCTGATTGAACTTGCAAGATCATAAACATTAGAATCATCACAAATTTCTTTTATTGAACCATCTTTAAGTTTTATACTTATCATACTTATCCCCTCCTTAACAAAAATTATTGAATTACTTTTATACGACAAAAAGCATCCGTCCCACCTTGGGACGAATGCATAACATCCATGGTTCCACCCAAATTGAATTAAAATAACTCAATTCATCTCAAATTTTATAACGGTATTTACCGATGGCATTTTACTAATATTAGCTAATCAGCCATAACTCTAGGGTTAGTTTTCTTATAGTCATATTTAGGAATGTTTACAGCCCAAAACACTCCCTCTCTATAAATTGTACTCTATAATACTCGTCCCTTTCATTGTTCATTTTGTTTTTAATTTTAAAGAGCTCTGTGCACTTCCTCTTATTGAAAACAATAATATCACTTTTGCAATATGTTGTAAAGAGTTTTCTTACTATTTTGATAAATTTGTTTTTAACGTTTTTAATTTACCCAATAATTCATTATATTCTTCATCCAGTTCAACTACATCATCCTTTTTTGATGGCATGGATAACCTTCCAACAACTTCTGAAAGACGATTTTGCAATATGAAAATTTCATTTTCAATTTTTTCTTTATCATTATATTTATTTTTATTTTTGCTTTCTAAATACTCATTATAATTACCTTTAAACATCTTAATTTTATGATTTTCTATAGTCATTATATTGTCTGCAATAGATTCTACAAATCTTCTATCGTGGGATACAAACAATAAAGTGTTATAATAATCTTTAAGTACATTTTCTACAACCTCAAGAGAGTTTATATCCATATAATTAGTGGGCTCATCTAATATAAGAAGATTTATATTTTGTAATAGCATTTTTGCAAAGGATACTTTAACTCGTTCTCCTCCACTTAATACACTTACTTTTTTATAAATATCTTCTCTTTTAAATAATAATCTTGCTAGTAGTATCCTAGCGAAAGTTTCATCATATATGCTACTTTCCATTACATTTTCTATAATAGTATAATTTTCTTTTAAAATGTCAATAGCTTGACTAAAGTATCCTATATTTGCTCCTTTAGCAATTCTAATAGATTTATCATTGTCCATTATCATCTTTATTAAAGTACTTTTTCCACATCCATTAGGACCAATGAGTGCTACCTTTGAGGTGTTATATATGCTAAATTCAGCATTATCTAGTATCATCTTCTTGTCAAATGCCTTAGTTATATTTTTACCCTCTATAACTATTTTACTATGGAGCTTATTTGAATCCTCAATGTCTAGCTTTATGTCCACTTGTTCTTTGGGTTTCTCTTTAACTTCAAGGTGATCTATTCTCTTTTCAATATTTTTCACCGCTCTTTCAATGTTTGCCCTGGCCTTTTGACCTCCCATCTTGTGAAGCCTAGCCTCAGAATTTCCCATTCGTTTAGGAGTAGTTTTTATACCTTTCATCCTTTGTTCTGCATGGATAATTACACTTTGAAGTCGCTTCTTTTCTTTTTTATACTCCTCATATTCAAATTCAGCTCGGTCTCTCTCCTTAGCTTTCAAAGCAGCATAATCACTGTAATTACCATAATATATTTTTATTCTTTCATCCTCTATTTCTAAAATCTTATTACATAACCTATCTAAGAAGTTTCTATCATGGGATATAAGAATTAGAGCTCCTTTATATTTTTCAAAACTTTTTTCCATAAGCTCAATGCCCTCTATATCCATATTGCTAGTAGGCTCATCTGCAAATATCAACTGGCTATTCTGACTTAGTGCATAAGCAAGTTTAAATCTAGTCTTTTCTCCTCCACTCATGTTCTCATTCCAAATACTTTCTACATTAAATCTAGAAGCCATTTCACTAGTTATTGATATACTTTCTGGTTCTTCTAACTGTGATATATATGAGTATGTTCCATATAACTTAACATGGCCTTCATCTGGATGCAATCTTTGGCACAATATATTAATTAATGTAGTTTTACCTACTCCATTTACACCTACAACACCTATTCTATCCTGGGAATATACCTTTAAATTTTCTATATCCAAGATGGATCTATGACCAAAACTTTTTTTAATATTACTACATTCAACTAATAACAAAAAATCCCCTCCTTATAACCTGGAGAGGATAGCATCGCAACTATATCATAACCTTTAATCTGCACTAAATAAAACCTTAAAATATATACAAAAAAATCAGTATATATTAGGATTCAAAGTCTTAATTAAGGTTAATAACACACTATATTGACAAACCATCAACAGTTACAAAAATACTATCCACTCACAAAATCAAATAAAATGCATAACAACAAAGCCTTTCTTGAGGCCTCATTCTAATTTTGATTTCTCATAAATAAAAGTGAATTATATTCTCATGTCTGCAAATACCTTGCCTTTCTTAAAATTGAGTTTTAAACTACTCAATGATAATTATATAAATGACTCATTGATATGTCAACTTATTTAATTCCAAACCTATCTCTGCAATCTATATGAAAATATCTCCAAAATATTTTCATATTCATGTATAATATATATTAGTTAATATACATTTGTATTTATAATATTAACAAGTTAAAAATTAAATTCCAAAATATAAAAATATAAAAGGAGTCAGCTATGTTGAAATATAAATGTTTAGTCCTTGACCATGACGATACCGTTGTTAGAAGTACACCTGAAATACATTTCCCAGTATTTAAAAATACCTTATTTAAAATTCGTCCAAATACAGAAATAACTCTAGATGAATTTATGATGTATTGTTTTGATCCTGGATTTAATTCTTTATGCTTTGATATTTTGAAGTTTACAGAGGAGGAAATGGAATATCAACTTACTACATGGAATGAGTACGTAAAAAACAATGTACCTGCTTTCTATACTGGATTCGAAAGAATTATTCAAAGGCAAAAAGAAGAAGATGGACTAGTTTGTGTTGTCTCTCATTCCTACAGTGAAAACATAAATCGTGATTATTTAGAGAATTGTAGTCTTGCTCCAGACATGATTTTCGGATGGGAACGCTGTGAAGAAGAGCGTAAGCCTAATCCATATCCTCTTCAGGAAATTATGCGTAAATATGATCTTAAACCTAATGAACTTATAATGATTGATGATTTAAAGCCAGGCTTTGATATGGCAAAGAGTTGTAATGTAGATTTTGCTAGTGCTGGATGGTCACACACAAATAGCTTAATTATAGAATTTATGAAAAAAAACTGTGATTATTATTTTAATAAGGTTGAGGAACTTGAAAAGTTTTTATTTGAATAACATTAATCCAAAAGTTAATGAATAGATATCTCTTTCCAGAAGGTGTACATGGAACTTTTTTTCAGTACTGTATTATAATAAAATAATAAATACCTCTGCCAAATAACTATGGCAGAAGTATTTATTTTGCTACTATCTAGTAGGTAGAATTTTACTCACTCCCTCAACAGCTTTTTTATGCGTCTTTTTACTACGTTTGGTTCCAAAATTGCTTCCCTTCTTTTACCTGTTGATTTATACAAAACAGTAATGTTTTTACTTATGCGTTCATACATCCTTACAAAAAATAAAATTTACTAAAATCCACACAATTACCCCCTAACTTCTTATCCTCAATAATATTATTATTCATATTTATCCAACTGTTACATTTACCAATGATAATTGCATCACTAGATACTACATTTTCTTTTGTTTCTAATATACTATCCACATTGTTAATAATCTCAACCTCCACTTCAAATTGTAAATTTCCTAGCAAGTCTAAGATTCTCATCTTCAGTCTCCCTGAATTCGAAACTGGTTTATCTAAATAGAATATAGCTTTATTAACTTTATATTGTCCTAATCTTTCACCTAGTAGTTTAATTGCTATATCTGTTTTATCTATGACTGAATATGTACCCCGAAGTCCTGCTAAATCTCTTATTGTACCATCCATTGACTTTATAATTAGTGAATTAGAAAGTGCAACTTCTAGAGTTATTATTGTATTAAAACCATCTATGTTAACTGTTTTACCAGATAAAGAATCAGTAACTTCTTTAGATTTTCTATTTGTAACATCTTCACTTTTAGAAATTCCCCTGACTAATGCAAGCCTCTGCCTTTCAGATAAAAGATAGTGATTTCCTATAAAAGTTGATGCTCCCTTTATGTTATATCCCCTATTTAATAGAAACAAAAGCTCTTCTCCTGCCTTTTGTAATTTACATCTGTATTCATCTCCAAATTCCTTTTCATCCCTTGGGACATATCCTCTTCTAGTAGTTTTACTCAATATCTTCACCTTACTTTCAACAGTAATATATTTCGTGTTATTACCTTGCAATGGCCTTTTCTACTACCTTTCTTTTTCACCATTCATTATGCTCCACATTATAAGGATTATTCATCTCATTTGTATGGAATCTATTAAATTGATAAATACTTTAATATGTGTTACTATTAGGCGTTGAATAAAGGATGAAAGGTATGAGTAAATGAATTTTAAAGAATTAGGAATTAGTACAAATATAATAGATATATTAAATAAGTCTGGGATAAAAGATCCAACTGATATTCAAAGAGAAAGTATTCCATATATTAAAGATGGAAAAGACCTTATAGCTGAAGCTCAAACTGGCACAGGTAAAACTTTAGCATTTCTATTGCCCATTTTTGAAAATATTAATCCGAACCTTGATGCTACACAAGTGTTAATACTGACTCCAACCCGTGAGTTAGCCATTCAAATTACTAACGAGGCCTCTAAATTAGCTGAGAGCGTAAACATAAATATTTTAGCTGCTTATGGTGGAAAAGATATAGGTTCCCAATTAAATAAGCTTAAGGGAAGCATTCACTTAATAATAGCTACCCCTGGAAGACTTCTTGACCATCTTGAGAGAAAATCAATCAATTTATCTAAGCTTAAAACCTTTGTTCTTGATGAGGCAGATCAAATGCTACTTATGGGTTTTAAAAATGAAGTAGAAAATATAATTAAGCATACCCCTAAAAACCATCAAACATTATGTTTTTCTGCTACTATGGATTCTTCTGTTAAAAAACTTGCTTATAAATATATGAAAGATCCTATTGTGGTGTCTGTAAAAAAAGAAAGCATAACTCTTTCTACTATAAATCAAGAAATCGTTGAAACTACAGATCGCTTAAAGCAAGATTCTCTCTTCAAAGCTCTTGAAGAAGATAACCCATTTATGGCAATAATCTTCTGCAGAACTAAAAGAAGAGCCGATGCTCTTGAAATGGCTATGGGTAAAAGAAAATTTAATTGCGAGAAAATTCATAGCGATGTTCCTCAAAATAAAAGAGAAAGAATCATGAAGTCCTTTAGAAATGCGGATATTCAATATCTAATTGCAACGGATGTAGCTGCAAGAGGTATTGACATTTCTGGTATTACTCACATATATAACTATGACATTCCAGAATCTCCAGAAAGCTATATTCATAGAATTGGTAGAACAGCTAGAGCTGGTGAAAGTGGTTATACTTGCTGTTTTATGGACCCAAAAGATACCTATTTACTTGAAAAAATTGAAGAAAAAATAGGATTTAAAATTTCTAGAAGAAATATAGATTTAGTGTAACTTGAAATTTAACATGATATAAAATAATAAGGTACTAGGGGATTTATTTCCCTCAGTACCTATCTTTAAATTATATTTTTTACATTTATATTAACCCAAGTTTAATTCCACATTTTTCAAATGGTTAACATCAAAAATAAAGGTTTCTATTTTTATTATTAATCATATTGTATATAACTTCATCTATCTCTAATAATTATTATTAGATAAATTTTTTTATTAAATCAAGGTTATTCTTTAAACGCTTATTACTAGGTGATATTTCAACTGCTTTTGTTATATAATAATATGACTTCTTGTAAAGTTGTAAATTAAAACAAGCAATGGAAGCAAGATCATATGGTTCTGAACCCCATGGTCCTGGTTCATTAATATAAGATAACGGTCTATCTTCTATTTTAAGTGCACATTCTATCATATAAAGCACCCCTGACCATTCTTGTAATCTATATAATAAATTTGCCATATCTACATAGGGTTCTCTCAAATTAGGTTCCTCTAAAATGGATTTGGCAAACCATTCCTTAGCTTTACTAATATCTCCTTTCTCCATATAAGATTTTGCTATATATCTCATAGAAGCAGAACGTTCAGCTTTCCATAATGCTGTTGGTAATTCTAGGTGCTTTAATAATGTACTAATACATTTATCCCACATCTCCATGTACATATATTCTCTACCTAAATAGTGTAAGTTTCTATCATCAGTTGGATCTTCTTGTACCGACAATTCAAGAAGACCTAAATATTGTGCCCTAGATTTTGATTTTTCGGGATAGTGATTTAGTTGTATTTTGGGTTCAGTACTAACAATATATTGTTGATCACCATAATAATTCAAAACTTCATGAACAGGATGAACCCATTTAAAGCCATTACGTGCATGAATTTTTTCGTATAAAAATACATATCCTTCATTTCCATCTTCATCAAAATTCCAAGTATATCTATATCGTAACTGTTGAGTATTCTCTTTCCATGCATTCTCAACCTTTTCTCTCCAACCCTTTTCAAATACCTCATCTAAATCTGTGCATACACAAATATCAGTGTCTTCTGGCACTAGTTCTAACGATTTATTTCTTGCTACATCAAACCTCCATGGATTAAAAATTTCTTTATATACATTTACTCCTAATTCTTTCAGCTTGTTTACTGTATTATCTGTTGAACCAGTATCTAAAACTATTATACTATCAGCTTCAGACATTGAGTCTACCCATCTTTCTACGAACTGTTCTTCATTTTTACATATTGCATATACACAAATTTTATATGAATTCATCATAAAACACCTCACTATGCTCTAAAATCTTTACAATTTATACATTTATTTTTATAATCTTTAAGTATTTCTATTACTATCTTTAAATTTAGCTGGGGTTATTATAACCCCAGCTGAGTAAATTTTATAGGTGTACGCTAACTATTGATAAAGATGCACGAACATTTGCGTCTGTAGCCAGCAATACTGAACTCGTACTTATATTGGTTAAGTTAATTGTATCTCCAACAGCTCCATTTATTATTACAAATCCAGAAATTTGATCTCTTACATTACTAGGATTACTTGCTGGCCCCTGTATGGACCCATTTTGCAAGACTGCAAAAGAAACATAACTTGCTGTTGTTCTCTCATAAGAAACCCACCAACTAATGTAGTAAATTCCTGCTCTGTTAATAGTAATAGTTGTGTTTGTATTCCAAACTAAATCTCCATCATAATTTGCATTAATAGCATCAAATATGATTGGAGCATTTGCTAGAACTTCTTGTTGAAGATTTCTAGAAACTTGAAGTCCTCTTAATTGTGAATTTCCACCAGTAGGGCCTGTTGGTCCTTGTGGTCCTGTTGGCCCTTGTGCTCCCGTTGCTCCTTGTGGCCCTGTCGCTCCTGTTGCTCCAATCGGTCCTTGTGGGCCTGTTGGACCTTGAGCTCCTGTTGCTCCTTGTGGCCCTGTCGCTCCTGTTGCTCCAATCGGTCCTTGTGGGCCTGTTGGGCCTTGAGCTCCTGTTGCTCCTGTTGCTCCTTGCGGTCCTGTTGGACCTTGAATTCCAGTTAACCCTATTGGTCCTATTGGGCCTGTTGGGCCTTGAGCTCCTGTTGCTCCTGTTGCTCCCGTTGCTCCAATCGGTCCTTGTGGACCTGTTGGACCTTGAGCTCCTGTTGCTCCTGTTAGTCCTTGTGGGCCTGTAGAACCAGTTGCCCCCGCTGCTCCTGTTGCTCCTTGTGGCCCTTGTGGTCCTGTTGGGCCTGTTGCTCCTGTTGCTCCTGTTGCTCCTGTTGCTCCTGTCGCTCCTGTTGCTCCTTGTGGGCCTTGTGGACCTGTTGGACCTTGCGCACCTGTTGCACCTGTTGCTCCCATTGCTCCTTGCTGGCCTGTTGGGCCTATTGGTCCTTGTGGGCCTGTTGGGCCTCGCGATCCTGTTGCTCCTTGGGCTCCTGTTGCTCCCGTTGCTCCTGTTGCTCCCATTGGCCCTGTTGGACCTTGAGCTCCTGTCGCTCCTGTTGCTCCCATTGCTCCCTGTGGTCCTGTTGGCCCTATTGGTCCTTGTGGACCTGTTGGACCTTGCGCACCGGTTGCTCCTGTTGCTCCTGTTGCTCCTGTTGCTCCTGTCGCTCCTGTTGCTCCTTGTGGGCCTGTTGGGCCTTGAGCTCCTGTCGCACCCGTTGCTCCCATTGCTCCTTGTGGGCCTGTTGGGCCTATTGGACCTTGTGGCCCCGTTGGGCCTTGAGCTCCTGTTGCTCCTGTTGCTCCAGCTGCTCCTGTTGCTCCTGTTGTTCCTGTCGCTCCTGTTGCTCCTGTTGCTCCTTGTGGGCCTGTTGGTCCTTGAGCTCCTGTTGCTCCTGTTGCTCCCGTTGCTCCTGTTGCTCCTTGTGGGCCTGTTGGTCCTTGTAATCCCATGTAACCTCTTGGACCTTGTGGGCCTGTTGGTCCTTGAGCTCCAGTTGAACCTGTTGCTCCTATTGGACCTGTTGGTCCTTGTGCACCTGTCGCACCTGTTGCTCCTTGTGGGCCTGTTGGTCCTTGTAATCCCATGTAACCTCTTGGGCCTTGTGGGCCTGTTGGACCTTGTGGTCCCATGCATCCTCTTGGACCTTGTGGTCCTGTTGGGCCTTGCGGTCCAATGCATCCTCTTGGACCTTGTGGTCCTGTTGGCCCTTGCGATCCCATGCATCCTCTTGGACCTTGTGGTCCTGTTGGGCCTTGCGGTCCAATGCATCCTCTTGGACCTTGTGGTCCTGTTGGACCAATACAGCAGCAACACTGTTGTTGACATTGGTTGTAATAAGGACATTGTGAGCAATTATATTGATACTCTGGGCAATAGCTTGAATCATTACTATAATCACTATTGTCTACATTTAAACCTTGGTTTGTATAATTTATTTGATTGATGTTTTCACCATTATAATATTCTGACATAAATGATTTCCCCCTATTATCTATATGAAATTTTATTTCTATTGGATTCATTATTATTATACTCACCTATAATAATAAATGTTCATAAAAAACAATAAGGTACTAGGGGATTTATTTCCCTCAGTACCTATCTTTAAATTATATTTTTTACATTTATATTAACTCAAGTTTAATTCCATTCTTCTATTTCTTACTGTCATTCCCAATGATTCATAGAATTTAATAGCATCTTTATTAAACTCCCATACAATCAACTGTAAAGATAAAGCTCCTTCTGATTTTGCATAACTTACAACATAATCAAAAAGTAATCTTCCAATACCATTCTTTTGCTTACTAGCTTTAACACAAAAATCATCTATATAAGCAAATGTCATTGGTCTAAGTATCTGAATACTTCTATGAGCCATAATTTTCACTATGCTATATGCTACCAACTCTTTATTATTAAGATCTTCTACTACAAATACCTTTGTGTCACTGGTGCTTAATAACTCATAAAAATCTTCTTTTATCAAAGGAGTATCAGTATTCACATAAACATCTGGTCTATTTTCAACATGTAAATTATGTACTTCTTTAACAAGATTATTGATCTCAATATAATCGCTTATAATTGCTTCTCTTACATGCAAATTCATAAAAATCTCCCCTCTTTATCCTTGTCTTCTAAATTAGAATTTGATTTAATTTATCTATAATTTGAGTTCATTATCCCCAATCATCTTTTATTGTATTTATGCACTTAAATCCATTATTCAAATACAATTCAGTAGCTTTACTATTCAAATCTGCAACATATAAAATAATTTGCTTGACTCCAGATTTTTGTAAATAATTAATAGCAAAAAATAATAATTTCTTTCCATATCCTTGATTTTGATACTTTTCGTTCACAAACAAATGGTCTATAACATTTTCATTTATTTCAACAGAACCTATCATTTCTTTTTTTATAAACAAAATAAAAACAGAAGAATTCTTTTTTATCATTTCCTCTCTAGTATAAAATGAATCTGGATCTAGATTTGTAGCTATACTCAAACTACGAAAACAATCACAACAAATGCTTCGGTAATCATTGTAATATTCATCACTATAATTAACTACATCTATGTCCGAATTCACTTTTTCACCATAATATTGCATTTCATGTACAATAACTTCAGCCATTTTATACCTCCACTCTTTCTTCCCATGAACAGCTTCTTAGTAATAAACTACTATCCTACCATAGAAATTTCTAATAAAATTTAACTATAGACTATAATCGTAATCTATACTTCTTAACGATAAATAAAATGCTTTATTTCCTTTGAATTATTTAATGTTAATACTTCTGCAACTCGATAACTAAAAACAAAGTCATTAGTTTTAAACAATATATCTTGATTCATTAAGGTGCTCCTCCCAATAATATTAAATATTGTTAAATCTAAGTATTACTTCATCATATATTTGTCCAATTTCCTTCCTTTGCTTTATAGCTTCTAAAAAATAACCTTCATCATACAGTTGTTTTCCCAGCAAAACACCTTCTCTACAATAGGTTCTCCATGAGTTCAATACTTCTTCTAATCTCTTATGATTTCTTGAATACTCATAAGCAGATTGTAGACAAATATGAAATAACTCTAATTCATCATCTTCTTTATATATAAATATTTTTTTGCTTTTTATATAATCCATATTATAATTTAATTCCGTTGCACCAGCAAAACCATCCCTTGCTGCATACCTCAAATTTCTTATTCCCATCATCACCATGGTCCCAAAACACATAGGACAAGGTTCCATAGTTGTATTTAAGGTATATTTCTTTATATTGGGATGTTCCTTTTCTTTTAAATTTATCATAGCAGTCATTTCAGCATGAGCCATATTACTTCCTACCAATGGATTGTTACTAGAATAATCAAAGATTCTATTTCTTCCTCTTGATATGATATTACCCTCTTCATTAACTATAACAGCTCCTATAGGAATAGTATTTCTTTTAAAAGATTCCCAAGCCAATGAAAAAGCCTCTTGCCAAATATTATCTAAATCCATCCACATTTAAATCTCCCCCTTCAAAATTATTATAATATTTATCTATCATTACCCTATGACTATTTGGTATATTGTCAGGTAATTGTTCATAACTAAAAAATTTCAATTCCTTAGTTTCAAAATCATCTATATTTAACACTCCACTAAAACTTTTAGTAAAATATCCAACAGTTATAAAGTATGCTTTATCGCCATTAGGTAAGTCCATATAGCATTTTTCTCCTGATGTAGTCCCTAGTAGCCTTAGCCCCTTAATATCTAATCCGGTTTCTTCCTTTGCTTCTCTAATGGCAGTTTCTTCAAGGGATTCTCCTAATTCTGTAATTCCTCCAACTAGTCCCCACTTATATGGAAATGTTCCCCTTCTTTGAAGCAAAATTTGATTGTTTTTGTTGATTATTAAAATATTTACCCCTGTTAAGTTTATTGCATCATGTCCAACTCTATCACGTATGTATTCTACGTAATTCATATTCTCAAATTTGCTCCTCCTATTGATTATTTCAAGAATCTGACTTACTATAGCCTCTACTGGTAAGGACCCATCTATTACAAAATCAGAGTTTGGTTTAATTGAATTCAATGCTTCTAAATAACCTAATCTTCCACGTGATAAATAAACATCTAAATATTCCCTTATACTCTCAAAAGAAAATTCTTTAAAATCTCTCAGTATACGCCTAGCCATGGCAATATCCAGAGATGTATCAATAAATACTGTCAAATCTATATATTTACTCATTTCATTGTGTTTGTAAGCAAATGGATAATCAAGTATTATGTAGTCTAATGATTCTATAGAATTAGAAAGTAAGGAATTTAAATCATTAATTAAAGGTGTCAAGTTCCATTCATTATAATCTGAACCTCTCTCAACCCACTCACATATATCTTCAGGACCATTAAATTCATAATCGTCAAAGTATAATGCTTTAGAATTATGTAATTTTTTATTTAATACTGTTGTAACAGTAGTCTTTCCACCACCTGATACTGCTGCTATTGCAATAACTAACGTCTTCTTATCATCCATTTTAATCCTCCAGTTCTTAATTTATATTTCAGATATACTTTTATTATCTTGTTATAATTTAAACCATGCAATTATATATTTGCTAAAAAACTTATATTTCTCTTTTTATATAATTTTACTCCACAGTTTCAATATTACCGGTATTACATATTATCAAATAAAACTTTCAAATTTCTTGGAATTGCTTCATACCATTGATCAATTCCTAGCATATACACTTTCGATTTAAAGCCCGCTGAAAAAGAATCAATGGATTTCCCTTCTAATAACATATTGGTTTCTTCTTCTGTAAAAATTATATCCTCAATAATTTTCTCTTTTTGCTCCGAATTCATTGGACAAATATGCTGACAAGCCAAACAATCATATAAGGTGTGATGGGCAGTTATAGGAATCCTAATACACACTTGTGAAACAAGATCTAAATATCTTTGATAAAGTTTCAAATGGTATTGCTTGTTTATCAAATATTTGTAGTGCGCCTTTTGGTGTAATTTTATATTCTAATAACTCATCTTTATATTGAAATACTTCATCTACAAAAATATTTATATGATCATTGAATACGCGAATAACAATAGTTGTTCTATCTATATAGAAACATGGAACTTTAGTCCACATTTTTTCCTTTATATCAGGAACTATATCGTGAATTATATTTCTAATGGACTCCAATCGTTTTTCTTTTTCCACTCCATAACTTGCAAAATAATCTGAAACTTCTTTACATTTAATCCCCATAATTTCCTCCCACTTTTATACTTAATAATTTAACTATAGAGTATACTCACACTGTCAAAGTAATTTTTCATATAATCTAAACCAATTCAACCCATAGTTTCCAAGCCCTAAGTCAACGGTATCAATATATTTAAAACCACATTTTTCATATAGCTTAATTGCAGGTATATTACCTTCATAGACATCCAATCTAATTGATTTAACCTGTGACTTAATACTATGCTCAATAGCAAAATCCATTAACGCTTTACCTACACCACATTTCAAAAACTTTGGGTGTACTACAAATGTATATACTACAAAAACATCTGAATAATCAGACTTAAATCCCCATTCTGCATTATAATATGCAGGTTCAGGCTCATGGCTTAAAATAATAGAACCAACTATTTTATTATTATGCTTTGCTACATAAAGATTTCCATGTTTGACTCCATCAATTGCATTTTGCCGTACAGGATATATCCCTTTTTTCCATCCAGGATAGTTTACTCCTTCTGCTAAATGGTCATTTAAATCGTTATAAAGCTGTTCTAACTCATCAAAATCATCAGCTTGTCCTAGTTCAAAAACTATTTCCATATGTACCCCTCCAATTAACTTAAATTTATCTTCATTAGTCACTATATCCAATTAACCATTCTTCTCTCAAAATTGCATAATGAACAACATCATATAAAATACCTTTTACTTTTACTTCCTGTATGCCAGTTCCTTCATATCTCATACCACATTTTTGCATAACACGACCAGAGCCCTCATTTCCTATGTAGTGCGTAGCTTCAACACGATTCAATTCTAGTTTTGAAAAAGAAAAGTCTAATATTAGATTTAAAGCCTCTGACATATATCCCTTATTCCAATAACCTCTATTCAAAACATAACCAAAACTCGCTTTATTATCTTCAATATATAGTCTTAAATCAATGCATCCAATACATTTTTCTTCTTCTTCTAATTCAATTGCAAAAACTCCACTTTTATCAATATAGTATGTTTTCACAACGTCCTCTATTTCTGATATATCCTTATATGAAGGCCATGTTAAATATTTTGTTACAACATCATCACTGGCATATAAAAAAACATCATCTATATCATCCATAGTGAATGGTCTTAAAATTAACCTCTTTGATTTTAAGAATAAATTTTCTCTTAAAATTTCATTGTAATCAACCACGTTCTACACCTCACTTAAATATTCTTCCTACATCTAGTAATCAATCTCCTTCATTAATTCTAATAACTTCTCTATTAAATTTCTTTTTAATTATGAAAATGGAAAGGTTGCGAATTAACACAACCTTACATTATAGTCATTTCACAAGAGTTAATCCCCGTTACTCAAAAAATTTAAGTATACTACCATCAATGGTGGTAACCTCACAGGTTTTTCCTCCCCATGGCTCCGTTACAATCTCTGTTATTTGATTCCATCCACTCTTCTTGACAAATTTATATAATTGTTCTATATCTTGCACAAGCATGAATCCAACCATTATTGAAAGTGCATCTCCCTTAAACATATGAATTCCTGTAAAGGGCGCAATATGCAACACTTCTATTTCTATAGGTATGTTGCTTACACAACCATAAGTACCAATGTCATCTTCATCTCTTGCATCAATTTGTCCATACCATCCAAGTACTTCTTTAAACCATTTTAACGTTTTATCCATATCTTGGGTGTAATATACCGCTCCTGTTTCTTTTACAACATAGCCTCTTTCACTAAAATCACTCATAAATACTTTTCCTCCTGATAAATTTGATTTTACAGATATACGGGAGAATGTTTTTAAATTACTCCTCTTCTTTCTTGCTATGGATGGAGTTACCCCATGAAATCTGGAGAATGCTCTTGTAAAACTCTCATTAGTTTGATAACCATACTTTATGGCAATTTCCAAAACACTGCTTTCTTCCCTCAAAAGTTCATACCCAGCTAATGTCAGTCTACGGTTTCTAATATACTCTCCTAGAGTGCAATCACACAATATTGTAAATATCCGCTGAAAATTAAAACTTGATGTGTATATCTTCGCAGCTAATATATCAGCATCTAGTTCTGACTCAATGTTATCTTCAATAAAGTCAATTGTGTTTTGAATACTCACTATCCAGTCCACATTCTCACCTCCCTACAATTCTTATCATACTAAAATACAATTTATCATTCTTGACATTTTATGCATAAATTTGTTCGGATATTGTGCTCTCCTTTTAGTTAAGTGGAGCACGCGCATAGTATATTGATATTTAGATATAAATGCCATTTAATGGTTAAATAGTACAATTCCCTTGGGTACAGTTAAATAGATTTTTACATACCTTGAATATTACTCATATATATCCATATATTAATAAATTTATTTTTTCTATTTGAAAGTTAATTATTGTAAGTATTTAATAACCAGCCATCTTCATTAATTCCAACAAATTTTCTGTTATATTAGTTTTTAAATCACCATATTTTTCATCTGAATATTCATACTGACTACCATATCTTTGTTCCTTTGGATAAAAATAAGATGGTCTGCACTTATTCTCTTCAGGTTCCCAATCATAACGAGCTTCAATATGTGCATGTAAATAGTGATCTAAATTCATCAAAATAGAGTAATTAATTCTTAATGGATTACATGCTTTTATAATGGCGTCTCCTATTAATGTCATATCAGTTAAATATTGAGTTCTTTCCTCTAGAGATAATTCATTTAATGAACTCGCTCTCGGATATCCAAGAAGAACACAATATCCAGGCAGAAATTGATTATCTCCTATAACAGCAAAGCCACTTTTCATTCTTACCATTACTGTAGGATTTTCACCTCTTTCTGCAGAACCAATTCTATCACTTTTCCAACTATTCATAATATATTTCCTCCATGTGTTATAAATAAAAATTATTTACTCTATAAACTTTTATTTATAACCTTTTCTACTTTATACCTTTAACAACAAACTCATGTGCACGTTCTTTTATAAAACCTACCTTTTCATATAAAAACCTTGCTGAATTTCCTTCAACTACCCAAAGTGCCACTGTTGTATATCCTTTATCTAACAATATATTAACAGCATAGCTTAACAATGCTTTTCCATACCCTTTATGTTGATGCTCTACTCCTACTGCAAGTGAATCTATTTCATTAGCTTCAAGTCTAACAGCTGCTACTATTTCATCATTTTTACGAAGCAGAAATATATTTTCTGCATTTTCTTTGTACTGATTTCTCTCTTCATCACTTGGTAGGCTCAATGTAGAATCTAGACCCACAGATAAACGCATTTTATGAAATGATTCACTGAAAATTTTTTGACATTCATGATAATACTTATCTTCATAATTTATAATTTCATAATTATATACCGCCAATTTACTGCCATTATAAGTCATAAAATTAGATGTAAACCAATAGTTATACCCATTTTTATACAAAAATGTTTTTTCAACATCACAAACTCTAAAATCACAAACTATTTCCTCAACTCCAACATTTCTCATTGTATCCTCTAAGTGCTTTAACAAGGCAGTTCCAATACCTTTTTTTCTTTTTGCTGGTTTCACATAAAAAGTCATACTAGTCTTTTTACTTACTCCAGTAAATATACCTACACCAACCACTTCAGATTCAACTTCAACAATGCTCCCATGCTGAGGCCATCTATTTAAACAGCTAATTACATCATTTCTTACAAAATCATCATCTGAAATAGGCTTATTTACTTCATCTTTATATTCATACTTATACTCTTTAATACATAAGTTCATAATTAAATATATCCTCCAAATCATTTATTATAAAGATATTGCTACTATATATCCATTTCTATTCTGCTATTCTTCATTTAAATCCCAATAATTACTTTATTTTAATAGCACATTTTTACCATCTTTTATATATACGCTAAAAACTTTAATATTCCTCTTTTTACAAAGTTATACTATATTTTACCTGGATATCTATTTATCTTATGAACAAATCAAACAAATTTAAACAAAAATAAACTTCAGAAGAGCACTATCTCCTCTGAAGCTTATTTACTTATATTTACTATTAAATTAAACTTTATAAAACTAAGGCTTTCCTAACCAAGTTATAATCCCTTAGATTCACAGCATTTTTTATACTTTTTACCACTACCACATGGGCAAGGATCGTTTCTTCCAACTCTTACCTTTTCTATGTTAACTCTATTAGAATTATTTTTCTCTGCTTCTGTATACCCATTATATTTCCAAGCTGGGATTTTTCTACAAACATCATCTATTGCATTAATTATTTCACTTTCCAAAAATTCTGGTACAGATAGATGATCAAGAGTCTTCTTAATTAGTTCTTCTTTACCTTCTAATTGATATGTTTCATATGTAAACTCTAGTAATTGTTCTATGCCATCTCCTGGTATATCATAGTTATCCTTAATAACTTTTATAAATTTTTTATAGTTATTTTTATCACCTATGTAATCTCTTCTACTAGCTTTAAGCAACTCTGTTTTTGTAAGTTGTTTGTAGTCATCTGTTAATCCTTGTAATTTTAGAGCTTCCAACTCCTGTATATCGCATAAAAAACCATTTAACCCAAAACTATCTTCATAGATATACTCAGCACAAGTTTTTTCTCCCATAGCTAAAATTTTCTCTACTTCTTCTAAGGGTAAATCTATCTTTGCATCCTCAGGTAATCTTTCCATAAATTCTTTTGCAGAAATCCCACCATAATAGTAAAGCATACCTCTAAATAACTTTATTATTTCATCATTCTTCTCTATAGACTTCTTGTCTATTTGCGGTATAACTTTAAGAAACTGCTCTGGTGCACAAAGATATAATTTATCATCACTTTCAGCAATATACAACATTCCCATATCTTGCATAAATATAGAGTTTTCGGACTCATCCATATGTCCACTTATAGGAATAATACCGCTATTTTTTAGTATTTTTTGTAAAGAAATATAACAATCACTATCTACATATTTCAATACTTTTAAGATTGCATCTTCATAATTAATGTCAATTTTATCAATCAAATCATCTTTTTTATCAGCTGACTTATATTCAATGTTTAATTCATTCATTATCTCTTTTAAAGTATCCTTGGTTTCCACTTTTAGAAGTTCCTTTAAATCTTTAGAACACTCTCTTTTCAATGCACTCTTAGCTGTCCTTTGAATTCTCTTAAGGATAATTTCATCTACTAACCCTGCAATTTCAGTATCTACATCTTCTAAATATTTTTCATCCTTTAAGTCATTAGCTTCATGTTCTAGGATGTTTGTTTCATTAGTAGTTTCATCCGTAACTTGTTTTTCACAGAAATAAGATTTTTCTTTCATTGTTCCCTCCTGATTTATCTTTATGTTTCAAAAACTATTGTACTATAATTATTTATTAATTTCTATTGAAGTAAAATAGTTAATTCCTTATTTAATAAATTATAACATAAGACAATGA
>NZ_DLCT01000013.1:74244-82262 GCF_002480755.1 Clostridium sp. UBA7791
TCATTGTCTTATGTTATAATATTAAATTAAATGCTCTCATATGTGACAATATGTTCAACAGTATCACTAATACATGTTAGTTTCTCTGCAAAGAAGCTAGGAAAAGCTAAATAATCCCTCAATTTTTCAATAGGTAGCCAATGCATATATTCACGACCACCTAGGGAATAACTATTGCTATTGAGTTCTTGACTTCCTCTTGGCTTCATTAAAAAGTAAAAGGTTATTTCATGACATTTTAACCCTTCTAATGATCCAGTACCATTAAAAAAGTTCTCATGAATAAAGGCTAATCTTTCAACCTCATATTCTACGCCTGTTTCTTCAAAAACCTCTCTTCTTACTGCATCTTCTGCCTTTTCTCCAAGATGTACACCTCCCCCAACGGAGTAATAATAATCATCTACTTCATTTTTAGCAAAAAGTACTTGTCCATTTTCTATTATAATCGCTGCTGCTCTATATCTAAACCATCCATCTTCTTTTTCAAATCCACAATCCATTTTAAGCCTCCAATTAAAATTTATTTATCTTTTCCATCTAGTTTCGTTTTTATATCATTAAGTTTTTCTATAATAATTATTGTGCATACTATTATTATTGCAGCTAATATCCCTATTCCAGAATCTCCACCAGATATCACTGTAACAAAATAGTATACTAATAATCCTATAAAACCATAAACTATATATAGCACGTTTATCCTCCTTTATATACTATATAATACATTATAAACCATAAATTAATTATAAACCAATAAAAGTAAATATAAAATAAAAAATTCTTACTTCATTAACTCTTACCACTAAAACATGAAAACCGCCCAAAACCAGCATGAATAAAGCAACTATATAAATAGTTATATATTTTAATAGTTTCCTATATACCTATGTAAATAGTTTTCTATATACATGTTTTCCCATTTTAATGAAAATCCAAATACATTCTTTAGTTTTATACATTATATTGAAGAAATTATTTTATAGCATAAGTGTTTATATAGCTAATAATAAGTAAATGTTGAAAAATGAATTACAATAGCTTAGTATTTAAAGCTTAATAGAACCGTATTGGAAAATATGTTATACTATGTATATTAATTAAACAGAATCAATAAATAATTCTAATGCATTCTGAGTGAATAGGAGTAATTTAAAATGAATTCATGGAAAAAATACAAGCACCTTATCATCGTATTGGGTATACTTTTATGGATTTTAGCTAAACTTATTGGAATTCAGCAATGGGATAGTGCCATATTAATGATAACCATTCTATTGTATAGTATTGATGATATTATTGGATATGCAAAAAAAAATGGCATTAAAAAATTTGCTATTTTTATTGGTGTATTTATAATTATATGCTTATTAACATCACTGATATTTATTAAAATATCCCTTAGCTTTCATTTATCACTAATTTCAAAAACAGTTATTATAATTTTAGGATTAGTCATTGATTTATTTATCATAGGTTATACAATGAAGAAATTAGGAACAACTATCTAATTTTGAGCTATTGAAAACAACTAGCACTTAGCCATTAAACAATAAGAGCTGTCAGGGATGACAGCTCAATATAAATTTATACACATTTCTATTTACACTTGGTTAGTTTAGCTAGAAGCTCCAAGAAAATGATGGTTGTTTTGGGTATGGCTGTGATTTAACAATTCTTGCAATACCTATATATTCATGTGTATAACACTGACATTTATATTTATAACTAGAATTTTTACAATTATTCTTATTATACGTTTTTTCCTTAAACATGATAATCCCCCCCTTTCATTAATGAACAAATTTTCTTGCCAATTACACAATATGAAAAATAGGTTAAAAAGTTACTATAATAATTAAAGTAAATAAGAATTATCACTTATATGAGGAGGAATATAATGAAGTTTTTGAGTCCATTAATAGTGGTTTCTGATATAGAAAAGTCAAAGTTGTTTTATTATGAAGTGCTTGGTTTAAAAGTTGTTGAGGATTTTGGTGCAAATGTGACTTTAACAGGAGGTATTGCATTACAAACAAAAGATTCGTGGTGTACTTTTATTCACAAAAAAGATAATGAAATTGTATTTGGAGGAAATGACACAGAATTATACTTTGAAGAAGATGATTTTGATTGCTTTATTCAAAGGCTTAATAACATGACAGATATTAATTATGTACATTCCATAGTAGAACATTCTTGGGGGCAGCGTGTTGTTCGATTTTACGACCCTGACAATCATATTATTGAAGTTGGTGAAAATATGATCATGGTTGTCAGAAGATTCTTGAATAATGGTTTATCAATTAAGGAAATTGCTATTAGAATGGATGTGCCAGTTGATTATGTGAACTTTTGCCTAAAGTAGATTATGACTATATTAAGTTGAGTTTAAGCTTTTTTCAAAGGTTCTTCAATAAATAAAAATACCGTATTATTCATAATGAATAAGCGGTATTCTTATTTCCAAATTTAAATAATTCAATATTAATATTTTCTTTCATATCATTTAGAATTTCATTATTTCTGTTCTAAATAAGTAAAAAAACTATTATTTTCTTAAAAATAAGTCTTTCCTCTTTAATCCATTTCCTTTAATAGATTGTCTCCATCCCATTTCTGCAGCAAACTTATAGGCAACCCTTGGAAAATTTGCTGTTATAAATATATTTTCTTCTGAGGTAGATTTTAAAATATTGTTTGCAATTTGGTTTATAGCTTTTTTTAAGTCTTTCTTAGGTCCATTACCAATAGGTACATTTTTTAAGGATGGGAGCATGCCGCCTGCACCAATTCCAAGCCCTTGTCCCCACTGAAGTCCTGCTTTTATACACCAATTTTCCATAATTTCAATGGCTAATTTATTCTGATGACCTTCATAAAATCCACAATTCACCAAAGAATAAACTTTAATCTCTTTTTCATTTACAGCTTGAAAATAATTTTCTAATTTTGTAAGACAACTTAGCAAATGAGATGGAATTCCATCTACATATAGAGGAAACGCAAATACTAAATCATCACATTCTACTAGATTCTCCATTTCCTTTATACTCAATTGTGGCTTTCTAAAGTGATATTCTATAATCGTATTATCTTGCTTACTTAAAAAAACTTTCAACTCTTGTAAGATGCAATCAGAGGCACTATCTTTAATTTTAGGGCTTCCATTGATAATAGCTATTTTCATAGTATCTCATCCTCCATTTTCTCAATGCTATTAACAAATGAAATACTACTAACATGACAATCCAAATTAATAGAATTTGCTTTCACCAATTTTTCACTAGTTTGTTTTTCTTTTTCAGTTATATTCTCACCATAAAACCAAACTCTCATATCTATATGATTTTTATATCTTCTTCGATGATGCATTTCTCCATTTCTTATTGCAAAATAGGGATGGATATAAGAAATGCTTCGGTCTAATACATTTTTTACGAAGGGACTAAATCCACCATAACAACATTTACTAATAAGAATGACCTCTTGACACTTTGACAAATACTCTCCCATATCACCATATTTATCTCGTATTATACAAGCTCCAGGTGTTTTTATCCAACAACCAAAACAACCAATGCAATGATGTATTGTACCATCATCTGAAATAATAATTGTATCATCTAATTGATTAGGAAATATCTTTTTAAACTCTTTATTTTCTAAGTCATGTATCAATAACTTCATTTTACAATGTTCCTTTCTTATAGTTTATAATATAACTTTCAATTATTGTATCCTCATATAAATAATCATCATTACAAGTTAAGTATTTCATATAAAATAGCATTAAAGAGACATCCCAATTGATGATTCTGTTTCTTCGTGAAACTCATATCCTACACTATTATAAACTGACAATGCTCTTTTGTTTGCACTCCAGACTTCTAGTCTTGATTCCTTGATATTTAAATCCTTTAACCCTTGAAAGGCTCTTATAATCAGATTTTTTCCAACACCTTGCTTTCTCCATTCTTTTGAAACAAATAAATCATCCACCCAACCATATTTATTGTTTAATCCATCTTCCTTTACGATAATAATAATATTACCTACAATTTCGCCCCTATGTTTAGCTGCTATACTGAACCATTGATTTTCTCTTCTTAATTCCTTTATATCCTCAATGGAATAGCCTCTAACAAATACTTCGTTTTGCTTTTCTACTAACTGTTTTATCTCGTCTTCGTTTATAAATTCAAGAGTAGCAAAGTCTATACCCTCAATATCTGTAATCTGGAAACTCTCCTCAGTTATTTTTTTCTTTATAATATGCATTCCTTCATCATGGTTAAAGCCTTTTTTAGAAGAATAATATGCTATATTCTCTTTATTGTCTGAAAAACAACAATGATAGATTCTTACATCAAGCTCCTTATTTTCTTGTCTTATTACTTGTGATTTCTTCATTATTTCATCAAAGATTTGATCTTTTAACTCCCTTTTATCTATAACATCCTTTACTTTAATATCAATGTAGATATTTAATCTAGGCCTTTCATATAAATCAGATTCCATAAAAGGTGAAATTATACCTTCCCCTACTAAGTTATTGTCTTGGTCATAAGCTTCTATCATATGTTTTCTTTTACTATCTTTAATTTTATACATCATAGTTCCCCCACTTTTTAAATTTAATTTTCACCTAAATGTTTTATTATATAAACTATGCTCTTACTACTAGATGAACTTATCACTTTTTCTTTAAGTTATTATCTTTAATAAGGAAATTATAACATATAATACTAATAAAGTATTATTTAAATTTATAGTTATCTCGTTTTATCTAACAATTATTCGTCATACAATAAAGTTACACCTTACCTATGCAAATTTTCAGTATATCGCATATCATATACACTATTTTGAATTTAAGCTATCGTTAATTGTTTCCATATTATTAACTTTTTAAAGAAATTTCACATTTCATATTTACAATTATGTAAATTTGTTCTAATATATAAATAACATAAATTTTTCATTTAATTATTACATATAATTGTGCATAAAATCCATATGCATTCTTTCATAAAAGTGATGAACTACTTTTATAAACATCTTCAAAAATTATTCATCCAATTTTATATAATATGATTTATCTATTGTCACATAATTAATTTTCAAACCCCATATTAAAATTATAATTTTTCATAATATTATATTTGAGATAAACAACTTTAATAATTTCATATTTTAGTTGTTATCTATATAGACAAAACACACTTCATATCATAAGTTACAATTATAATAATTTAAAAGGAGGGATGTACTATTTAGATAATTTTCTATTTATTTTATCTCTATTAAATTCTAATTTTTAGGAGGGAATGTATGAAAAAATTGTTTAAATCAAAACTATCAGTATTTTTATTTCTACTGACATTTTTAGTTACTCAATGTTTCTTCGTATTTAATACTAGAACCACTTCTAGTCTTGACAATGATGGTAACTCAAATAGCACTGAAGATGTTAGTGTTACTGTGTTAGAGTCTGATTCTCACCATACAGTTGTAAAATTTGATATTAATAATTTTAGTAAAGACTTAGTAAACATTAACAATAAATCTTACTATAATATTAATTGTGAGGGTACTAGCTTACCTCTTGAAGAAGGGGCTCCTGAACTTCCTCGCATATGCAGAAATATAGTTATACCAAATGATGCCGACGTTAAGTTGAACGTTATATCATCAGAATATAAAGACTATAAAAACATCCCTATAGCTCCATCAAAAGGTTCTATAACAAGGGATAAAAATCCTGAAGATATACCTTATAAGTTAGGTAAGGAATATAAAAATAAAAACTTTTATCCTTCAGAATTAGTTTCTTTTAGTGAACCTTTCATAATGAGAGAATTAAGAGGGACAACTATTACACTAAATGCATTTCAATATAAACCTAAAAATGAAACTTTAAGAGTTTATAAATCTGTAACTGTAGAAATAATAACAGATGGTAAATCATCAGTAAATTCACTTACCACTTCAAGGTCTAATAAAACCACTTCTGATTTCGAACCTGCTTATTCAAACACATTTATTAACTACAGTAATTTAAAAACTCCTACTCATCGTTTAATGAATAATCCTTCAGAGACAGGCTCTATGCTTATCATATCCTATGATCAGTTTAGTAGTGCTATGAATTCCTTTATTAATTGGAAAAACTCCAGAGGAATAAACACTACATTAGTAAATATGTCTACAGTATCATCATCTAATAATCCAACTGAAATAAAAAACTATATACAAAACTATTACAATCAACACCCTGAATTAACTTATGTACTTCTTGTAGGTGACTATGCACATGTATCCTCTCCTACTTACTCTACAGGGGTTTCTGATCCTACTTATACAAAGGTTGCAGGTTCAGATGATTATCCTGACATATATGTAGGCCGTTTTTCTGCAGAAAGTATTGCAGATGTTGAAACTCAAGTACAAAGATCTATTGAGTTTGAACAAAATGGTTATAATACAGCTGCATGGTTTAAAAAAGGCGTTGGTATAGCATCAGATGAAGGTTCTGGAGAAACAGATATACAACAAATGGATAGTATAAAGAGTAGACTTCTAAATGCAGGTTATACTCAAGTGGATAGTATATACGATCCAGGTGCATCAGCTTCTTCTGTTACTAATAGTCTAAACCAAGGCAGAGGTATAATAAATTATTGTGGACACGGTGCTGAAAATTACTGGGTAACAACAGGCTTCAGCAATACCAATATAAAAAATCTTCAAAACCCAGGACAACTTCCTTTTATTATAAGTGTTTCTTGTGTAAGTGGTAAATTCCAAAGCGGTACTTGTTTTGCAGAAACTTGGCTTCGCTCAAAGAATAGTAACGGAAACCCAATAGGTGCAATAGGAACATTAATGTCAACAGTAAATCAACCTTGGATACCTCCTATGAATGGTCAAGACGGAATAATTGACTTACTTTGCAACAACAGTAGGGTGTCACTAGGCGGCTTGTGTTACTCTGGTGAAACTAGAATGCTAGATAACGGTACAAGCAGTGATTTGTTAACCTTCAACACTTGGACATTATTCGGTGACCCATCTATACAAATCCTACCAGACTCTACAAATCCAACAGACCCTACAGATCCAGAAGAACCAGCAGACCCATATGAACCAAACGATTCTACTTCCCAAGCATATACTATAAATAGTGGTGTAGATTATAGTTCATATATATATTCAAATACAGACGTTGATTATTATAAAGTAACAACTAACAAATCTGGTGTTATCTCTGCAACATTAACAAATCTACCATATGACTATGACTTATACCTCTATAACTCATCAGGAAAAAGAGTAGCCTCTTCTACTAAAAGCTCAACATCAAATGAATCCATTTCTTATTCAGCACGTACACTAGGCACATACTATCTTAAAGTTGTTGGATATAATGGTGCTCATAGTACTTCTACAAAATATAACCTAAATGCAAGTTATCCTATAGCTAACTAAATCTATAATATATAAGGGGGTGCTTGTAGCACCCCCTTAGTATTTAATCTATATTTTAGCCATAAAAAATAACTATCTTAAATTAATAAAATGGTTATTAATGAAGTCATTAAATTTTTATCTATACCGGCCTTCGTTTTAGTATGTTAATATCTACTTCATGTCTACCTGTCATGTCCTTTAATACTTCTATGCTTTCTTTTACTTCTTTAACATTTTTAGAAATATTTTTTATTGATTTCTCAATTAAGTCTGTCTTCTCTTCTATTATTAAATCTGTGCTTTTAAATGAACTTTCATTTTGTTCCCTATGTGAACTTTGTACTTCTACAATCATATCTATATTTTTTTCTATAGCTTCAATTTTTATTGAATTTTTCTTTATCTCACTTTTAACACCATTAATTTCTGTCTCAAGTCTTGTTTGACCTTCTAACAGCTTTACAAGTATATCTTCAATTTCTATATCCAAAACCATCACCCCAACCGCCGATTTTTTATTTAATAACTATAATATGAATACATTA
>NZ_DLCT01000013.1:82445-212135 GCF_002480755.1 Clostridium sp. UBA7791
TAATGTATTCATATTATAGTACTTATCATGTTATAGTTCAAGCTAAATTCTTATATCTTTCATATATTATTTTCCACTTTTTATATATTTATACATACCTTATTTATTCATTAACCCATAAATAATTGTTCCCATTAATTTTTTTAATATACCAATAGGAACTTTAGGTGAGAATACACCTTTACTCATATCTTCACTATGCCAGTAATCATAGTCTGCACTTCCTTCTTCATATTTCTCCTTTGACATGGCTTTCCAAAGGTTAAACATAACTACTGATTTTAAGGAAGGTTTATGAATCTTTTTAGATTTTAATTCCTCACTAAATTTTTTTCCACACTCTAATACCTTTTTTTTATTTTTCTCTGTAAGTTCCCTACTTCTATAAGCAATTGGTAAAGTTTGAACATGATTAAATCCCCAGTAGTTTAAAACACTTCTCACATAGTTTGCAGCATCCTTATGACCTGCGCCAGCTGTGGTGGTTATTATTAAAGCCTTCTTTGTAAATAAACTTGGTCTATGGAAATTGTAAGACATATGATCTATAAAGTTTTTTAGTAATCCACTTATTTGCATAGAGTATACAGGAGAAGTAATTATTAGTGCTTCTGCTTCTTTAATTTCTTTCATAATTTTACTCATAATATCTTTGTGAGGACATTTATCTTCGCCCTTATAAATGCAATTAAAACATCCTATACATAGGGGAAGATTTTCTTTTCTTAGCTCAATATCAATAAACTCTATGTCTAAACTTTTTCTCATTTCTTCCTTTACTAGGGTTAATACATTCCACGTATTTCCTCTTCTTGGGCTACCATGAATAACTACACATTTCATATTATTATCTCCTTCATAGTCGTAGTATATATACAATATTTTACCATAACTATCCAAACTAATGTAAAGAAATATTATAGAAAAAAGGAAGGTAGATATACTTATATAAATATATCTATCCTTCCTATAATATTATCTACCTAAATAATAAATTTAGTTATTTATACAATTTCCTCTACCAGCACCTTTTCCTTGGCCAGCTCCTCTACCTTGACCTGCACCATTACCTAAGCCTTGATTAAGTCCATAGCCTTCCTTGTTTTCTCTATTCATGCTAGTCCCATCACAAGTAGCACTATTTTCAGCCATTTCAGCTTTAATTTCTTCTCCTCTTTCTGCAGTTATTGTTCCTCTTTCTACCGCAGCATCTACTCTTTCATATTTCTCTTGTAGCATAATTTTCTTTGCATCTTCTAAAGTCTTTCCTTCTTCTACTAAGCTTTGAACCTGTGTAGCTCCACCATTTCTAAAAGCTCCTCCTAAATTTTCCTCCGCAAAGGCCATAGTTGCTCCCGAAGCGGTAATTACTCCTACTAGTGCTAAAGCTATCATTGATTTTTTCATATTAAATCCTTCCCTTCATTAATTATTTTTTATTTTCTTTACACCTTTATAATAACAAAGGAATGTTACATTAATGTTACAACAATCTAATAGTTAGATTAAAATAAATATACATTTTTATAACCTTAAGCTTATCCAAAATTCCACACCATGCTTCCTATTCTTTACCCCATAGGTACCCTCATGAAGATTTACTATTTGTTTCACTATGGCTAAACCTAAACCTAGGCGTTTTTCTTTATAGTTTCTTACCTTATCTACCCTTATAAACCCTTCCCAAATCCTAGTAAGGTTATCATCTTCAATGTTACTGCCACTATTATACACAGAGATTACTAAATTATCTTCAATTACTTTTAGATTAATATCTATTATTTTATTTTCATCTACATGGCTAAGGGCATTATTAATATAATTTTGTACTGCTTGCTCTAATCTAACTTCATCCACTATAATAGTAATATTTTCACCTTCCGTAAAGTTAAGATTTATGTTCATTTCTTCGAATCTAAATTTATTTTTCTCTAGAGTTTTTTTTATCAAACTATTTATATTTACTTCTTTTTTATTTAATTTAAAGGTATTTGATTCTAGCTTATATAAATCTAAAAGATCATTGACTATGATACCTAATCTTTCTGTTTCTCCACCTATTACATCTAAATAATATTTTCTATCCTCTTCTGAAGATATAAAACCTTCTTGAAGTGCTTGAATATAACCTGAAATAACAGTTATAGGGCTTTTTAGTTCATGAGATACAGATGACACAAATTCCCTTCGAGCTAATTGATTTTTCTTTTCATTATTCATCATAGTCTCTAACTCTAAATTCTTTTCTTTTAGATTTTTTAAGGTTTCTTCTATTTTATGGGATAAATTATTAACACTTTTAGCTAGTATTCCTATTTCATCAATACTCTTTATATTTAAATCCTCACAAAAGCTTAGCTCTTCTATTTTTCTAGTTTTTTTAGTTATTTCTATTACTGGCATAGTAAATTGTCTTGAAAATAATGCTGTTATAAAAAGTGCTATAAATCCAACAGGTACCATTATCATAAATAAAAGCTTCATAGATTTATTTACTGCATCATCAATAACAGTAATTGGTGTTTTAACAGTTATTTCGTAAGTATATACATTTTTTCCTACAGCAGTTAAGAACTCTACACCTGTAGATCTATCAAGAGTTATGGTTTCACTTACTCCTTCTTTTTCACCTATAAATTCTATAACTTCAAACCTATGCTGCCCATTCATCATATTATTTTTACCCATTTTATGGCTAGAAAATCTGCTCTCTGATGTTAGTGCATCTTTTATATCTATTTGAACACTATACTTCTCTGAAAGTCCTTCTAACTTCCCATCAACTCTATTATCATAATCTTTATCTATATAGTTTTTAATTTCTTCAATTACTTCATTCATTTCCATTAACTTTTCCCTTTGAAAAAAGTCTTTATATGTGACTCCATAGGTTGCAATCCCTAAGATAAAAATACTGAATATGAGAACTATACCAGAAAATAACTTTAATTTAATTGATTTCATCATACTTCTCCAAACTTATATCCAAAACCCCTTATGGTCTTTAGATACTTATTATAATCTTCCAATTTATTTCTCAACCGACTTATATGAGTATCTACAGTTCTAGTATCACCAAAGTAATCTTCATCCCATATAACTCTTAGTAGCGTTTCTCTACTTATTACTTTATTTACATTTTTTACAAAGTAAAGCAATAGTTCATATTCTTTCGGATTTAGTTCTTTCTCCTTACCGTCTATTTTTACCATGTGACTTTCTTCGTTTACTTCGATCCCTTTAAATACAATGCTTCCCGCCTTAATAATTTTACTTTTTAAAAGTCTATTAACTCTAGCAAGTAATAGGGCTATGTTAAATGGTTTAGATACATAGTCGTCCACTCCTATATCAAAGGCAAAAAGTTCATCTAAATCACTATCTTTAGCCGTTAATATAATTATAGGTACTTCTGATATCTTTCTAATCTCTTTACATACAATCCATCCATCATAAATAGGCATCATAACATCTAAAATTACTAAATCAATGGTATCATCAAAGTTCTCTAAAGCAAGTTTACCATCTTTTGCAGTAACTACTTCAAATTTATTAAAAGTTAAATAATCCGCAATAAGTCTTAAAATTCTCTCATCATCATCAGCAACTAAAATTTTCATTGAAACCTCCTAATATAATATATCATTTTTATTTTATACCATTATAGTATAAAATAAAGTGTATGTCCCCAAATTATTTTAGGACATACACTTCATCATTACAATTATTAGGTACCTCTAGTTAATTAATCTTCCAAGTAAATCATTGCTTCTTTTTATGAAATCAGACATTTCATCAGCACCTAATTGTCCATGACTTATCATAGCTAAGTCATACACATGGTTACAAATATCATTAACCAAGTCTTTTTTATTTTCATCTTTAGATAAATTAAATAGTTTTTTAATTAATGGATTTGAACTATTTACAACTAAAGTCTCTTCTTTAGGGAACATTGACATATCCCCTCCTCCAAACATCGCACTCATCTCAGCCATTCTTCTAGACTGTTCTGATAGAGTAATCATAGCAGGAACTTCCTCTGTTTTAATAGGCTCTATAGAGATTTTTAGTTGTTCCTTATTTATAGAATTCTTAAATATCTCTTCTATAGCCTTGTTCTCTTCAGGACTTTCATCTATTGCATCAGCCTTTAATATTTCTGTTAAGTCAGAGTCAATTCTACTAAATTGTACTCCTTCCTCTTTACTCTCCATTAAAGTAATAAAATGACTGTCTAGTGTGGTATTTAAAATCACAGCTTCTAAGTTATTGTCTTTTAGCATTTTAATATATTGAGACTGTTGCTTTTCATCATTAACATAAATAACTTTTTTATCATGATTTTCCTTATTGTTTTCTAGATATTGTTTTAATGTTACATGGTCTCCATTAGTAGTTTTGAAAATTAGTATATCTTTAACCTTGTCATAGAATTTTTCATCTCTTAGACAACCATATTTAATAAAAATATTTATATCTTTCCAAAAGTCATTGTACTCATCTCTATGATTTTTAAATAGAGATGTAAGTTTATCAGCTACCTTATTTACAATGTGTCTAGAAACCTTTGATACATTACTGTCCTTTTGTAGAAAACTTCTTGATACATTTAAAGGAATGTCTTCGCAATCAATAACACCCTTTAATAAAAGTAAAAACTCAGGAATAACTTCTTTTATGTTATCTGCCACAAAAACTTGCTTATTATAAAGTTTCACTTCTCCTTCTGTAGCTTCAAATTCATGTTTTAATTTAGGGAAGTACAATATCCCTTTTAAATTAAATGGATAGTCTACATTCATATGAATCCAAAATAGCGGATCATTATATTCATTGAAGACTTTTCTATAGAACTCTTTATACTCTTCATCTGTACAATCCTTTGGAGCTTTCATCCATAATGGTTTTGTATCATTTAAAGGAGTTTTTTCTATATCCTTCTCTGAATCCTTATCATCTTTTTTCTCATTCTCATCTATTAGATAAATCTCAACAGGGAAGAAGTTACAATGTTTTTTTATAATTTGCCTTAATTTATAATAATCTAAGAATTCATTGCTATCTTCACTTATATAAAGAGTAACAGTTGTTCCTCTAGAAGTTCTTTCAGAAGATTCAATTTCATATTCTGTACCGCCTTCACAAATCCACTTAACAGCTTCTTCGCCCTCCTTATAAGATAAAGTATCAATTTCAACTTTTTCTGATACCATAAAAGCTGAATAAAACCCTAATCCGAAATGGCCAATTATGCCTTTTCCTTCATCAATCTTATCTTTATATTTAGATAAAAACTCCTCAGCTCCTGAGAAAGCTACTTGGTTAATATATTTTTTTACTTCCTCTGAAGTCATTCCTATACCGTTATCTATAAACTTTATAGTTTTTTCATCTTTATTTAAGGATACAGTAACTTCGTATTTAGACTTCTCCACAGTTGCTTCTCCAAAGGTCACTAGTCTTTCTAATTTATTAATAGCGTCGCAACCATTACTGATAAGTTCCCTTATAAATATATCCTTATCAGAGTATAGCCATTTTTTTATAATCGGCATTATATTTTCAGTGTGAATTGAAATGTTTCCATTCTCTTTAAGCATATATATCTCCTCCAAACAAAAATAATAAAATTTTATACTCAACCGTATAAAATATTTTATACCTAATTCTATATAAAATAAAGAATATATTGTGAATTTTTTGTAAAAATATCACATTTACTCTGCTTGAGTTAGTAATCTTTTCATTATATCTCTCAATTTTCTTTCTTCTAATTGGTCATTTCCAATGATAACAATAATTTTTATATCTTTATCTGATTGATCCCATTTATAGGCCTTTGCATCTATAATAGCTTCCTCTGGAATAAACTCTTCCATATCTAAGGCCATCTCTTCTGCTAAACTGAGATATTCATCAAAAATGTCGTCCTCTTCCATTTCACTTAAATTAAAATCATCATATTCTTCTTCTATAATCTCATTTAAGATTGAGATTTTCACACTTAAGCAAAAGGCATGAACATCTTCTCTTTTAGTTCCCTTTGTCATATCCTTAATTACTTTAAAATCAGTTTTACTTTCTATTATTTCTTTCATCTCATCATTATGAATTACATTTTCACCAAATAATACATACATTTATATCAGCTCCTGTTAATTAATTCTTAAGTTTTACATGCACATCATTATATCACATATATAGATTTTAATTAACAACTGCAGAGATTTTTTAGAAGTTATACTTATTTACTATTAGTAAATAGAGCTTCTTCTCAAAATAGCTCACTAAAACTTACAAAATATTGAACCTACACTTTATTATAAGTGTAGGCTCAATATTAATTTAACATTTAGCTTGTTTTATTACCTTATTTTACTCTTGGTAATACTTCTTTTTTAAAGAAACTCTTTGCCGTTAAGCCTGATACACTGAATACTTCTCCGTCATCAATTTTTACAGATACAGCATCAGAACAATGACCTAAACAAAATACTGCCTTTAAGTCTACTTTATCAGATAGATTATATTCTTCAATGCTCTGTTGAAAAGCATTTATAACATTATAAGATCCCTTTACATGACAGGCGCTACCTATACAAACACTTAAGTTTACCACAGCGTTTACTCCCCTCTATTATAATTCACATGTAATAACTTATGAACTTTTCCCTTTAATAATCCTGAATAAAGAGACATCATTACTGGATTTTCTTCTGAACGTTTAAGGCTACTCATCTTATCTGCTGCATATAAACCTTCTCCACGTTTTTGCTTTCCTTCAAACATAGTAAATGGTTGCCCTGCTCCACCTACACATCCACCTGGGCAAGCCATTACTTCAATAAAATCATAATGTGCTTCTCCTGATTTTATCTTTTTCACTAGGTCATCAGCGTTTTTAAGACCACTAACTACAGCAATTTTCAATTCCTTGTCATTTACTGTAATACTAGTTTCCTTTACACCAGACATTCCCCTTACTCCATTAAATGCTATAGTTCTTAGTGTAGATACAGATTTGTCATCTAAAACTCTTCTTAAAACAGCCTCTGTAACTCCACCTGTAACTCCAAATATAACTCCCGCTCCACTACTAACACCAAATGGCATGTCTACAGCTTCTGGTTCTATCTCTGAAAATACAATTCCGGTTTCCTTTATCATAGCTATAAGCTCTTGAGTAGTTATAACATAATCTACATCCTTAACTCCATCAACTTTAAATTCATCTCTATCAGCTTCAAATTTCTTAGCTGTACAAGGCATTATTGCTACATTAACTATTCTTTTACTAGAATGACTATAGTGCTCTTTTAAAACAGAACCAAACATCTGCATAGGAGATTTACATGTTGAGATATTACTCATCATCTCTGGGTAAGTTCTTTCTACATAGTTAACCCAAGCTGGACAACAAGAAGTAAATAACGGAAGTCTTTCATTATTTTCTAATCTTGAAATAAATTCTCCTGTTTCTTCCAGTACTGTAAGATCAGCTCCAGTAGATGTATCAAATACTTCATCAAAGCCCATTCTCTTTAAAGCTCCAACGATTTTACCCATTACATTTTCTCCATCTTTTTGTCCAAGCTCCTCACTTATTCCAACTCTTACTGCTGGAGCTATTTGCACTACTACCTTAGTATTTTTATCACTTAAATCTTTCCATAGTTTTTGTGTATCATCTTTTACTACTATAGCTCCTGTAGGACATACTGCTGCACACTGACCACAACCTACACAGTTTGATTCTGCTATAGGTTTGTCAAAAACTGTACCTACACTCATCTCTGCTCCTCTTTTTATAAAGTCAATGGCACCTACATTTTGAATTTCATTACACATTCTTACACAGTCACCACAAAGTATGCATTTACTCTTATCTCTTACTATACATAAAGATGATGTATCTAATTCGCTTTTTTCTGCTGTATTGTCAAATCTTACTTGTCTTATCCCAAATCGATGTGCTAACTCCTGTAGTTTACAATGTCCATTTTTCTCACATGTAGTACAATCTCTACAATGATTTGAAAGTAATAATTCTAATATATTCTTTCTATATTTTCTTAATCTAGGTGTATTAGTATATATCTCCATACCAGCTTTTGGTGGTGTAGAACATGCAGCTTCAATTCCACCCCACTTATTTTCTACCATACACATACGGCAAGCTCCATATACAGAAAGCTCTGAGTAGTAGCATAAAGTTGGTAAATCTATTCCTGCTTTTCTAATAACCTCTAAAATATTTTTTTCTCCCTTTATTTCCACTGGGATGTCATCTATAATCATAAATTGTTCATTCATTCTATTAATCCTCCTTTATAGCTTTAAAGGCACAAGCTTCAATACAGGCACCACATTTAATACATTTATTTTTATCAATTACAAAAGGTTCTTTAACCTTACCTGAAATGGCACCTACTGGACAAATTCTTGAACATTTTGAACAACCCTTGCAAAGGTCTGCATCTATATAGATAGTCTTAAGTTTTTGACATGTCTTGGTTGGACATTTCTTATCAATAATATGCGCTTCATACTCACTACGGAAATTCTTTATTGTACTTACTACTGGGAATGCTGCAGTTTTTCCTAATCCACATAAAGCTGTAGAAGATATTGTATCTGCAAGTTCTAGTAATAAATCAATATCTTCAATTTCACCTTTACCTGCTACAATTCTCTCTAATATTTCAAGCATTCTCTTAGTACCTTCACGGCATGGTATACACTTACCACAAGACTCATTTTGAGTAAAGTTCATAAAGAATCTAGCGACTTCTACCATACAAGTATTTTCATCCATTACAACTAGCCCACCAGAACCTATCATAGCTCCGGCTTTCTTTAAAGAATCAAAATCTAGTGGTAAATCTAAATGTTCTTTTGTTAAACAACCACCTGAAGGACCTCCAATTTGTACAGCTTTAAACTCTGCTCCTCCTCTTATTCCTCCACCGATATCAAATATTATTTCTCTTAAGGTTGTACCCATTGGAACTTCAATAAGTCCTGTATTTTCGATGTTTCCTGTTAATGCAAAAGCTTTTGTTCCATTATTCTTCTCTGGACCCATGGTTTTATACCAATCTGCTCCATTTTCAATTACTATAGGTACATTAGCAAAGGTTTCTACGTTATTAAGCACTGTTGGTTTTCCAAACAATCCTTGTTCTACAGTTCTTGGTGGCTTAACTCTAGGCATACCCCTTTTTCCTTCAATAGAAGCTGTTAGTGCACTTCCTTCTCCACATACAAAAGCACCTGCTCCTTTATTGATTTTTATATCCATACTAAAACCTGTACCAAGAATGTTCTCACCTAATATTCCATACTTTTTAGCTTCTTCTATAGCATTCTTTAATCTGCTAACAGCAAGAGGATATTCTGCACGTACATATATATATCCTTCCTGTGCTCCACAGGCTACTGCTGCAATCATCATTCCCTCTATAACTCTATGTGGGTCTCCTTCCATTATGCTTCTATCCATAAATGCACCTGGATCTCCCTCATCACCATTGCATACAATGTACTTCTCACCCTCAGGTTGACGTTTTACTTGACCCCACTTGCGGCCAGTTGGGAAACCACCGCCACCACGGCCTCTTAAATTTGAATCATCGATTTCTTTTATAATTTCATCCGAAGTCATATCAAATAGTACTTTTTCTAAAGCAGAGTATCCACCTATAGCAAAATATTCTTCTATAGATGTAGAATCAATATGACCACAATGTTCTAATGCCAATCTAGTTTGTTTTTTATAGAAAGGTATTTCATCTTGAGTTCTGTAAACCTTACCATCCTTTTCATAAGCCAATCTATCTACACATTGACCTAAAACAATAGTCTTATCTATAATTTCTTCACAATCCTGTGGCTTAACCTTTATGTATAAATATCCCCATGGTTCAATTCTTACTAGAGGTCCCATCTCACAGAATCCATGGCAACCACTTTTTTTAATTCCAACAGATTTTTCATGAGATTCTTTTTCTAATTTAACCTCGCATCTTATATCTTTTTCCTTCATTAGTCTTACAAACTCATCGTATATTTCTAATGAACCACCTGCTATACAACCAGTACCTCCACATACAAGAATTTTTACCTTTTCGTTGTGAAAGCTTTCTTTATAGGTATTTCTTATATTAATTAAATCCTCTCTATTAAGAAGCATATTATTTGTCCTCCTTAAGCATATTTAAAAGTTCTATTGCCTTCTCAGGAGTAATAGCCCCATAAACCTTGTCATTAACAGTTAGTGCTGGTGCTAAACCACAGGCTCCAAGACATGAAACCGTTTCCACAGTAAACATTAAATCATCTGTAGTAACTTTGTTTTCTGAAAGATTCAATTCACTTCTTAGCTTCTCTAATATTGGTATAGATTTTCTTACGTGACATGCTGTTCCATCACATATTTTTATTACATATTTCCCTTTAGGTTCTAAAGAAAAGTTTTCATAGAATGTAGCTACGCTGTAAATCTTTGCTTCGCTAATACCTAATTTTTTAGAGAAATATGGAAATATTTCCTCTGGAAGATATCTATATATCTCCTGAGTATCTTGTAATATTGCAATTATACTACTAGGGTTATATCCATGATTTTTTAATATAACATCTAGTTCTTCATAATTAAAGGATGTATTCATTGTTTTCCCCCCTACAATGCTTGTTAAATTATTATCACTATTACATTTTATACTGAATTTTCAAATATTTCAATACATAAAAATAATTATTTTTTTAATTAATTTCTATATATTATATTAAATATGTAAACTATTATTCCTGCATTTTTTATATTTACTTTAATTTTACATTAATTTCTATATATGATTATTATATATTCTCTATATTCCATGGGTATTTTTGAAAAAATTATAAAATAAAGTAGATATATTTAACATCCTGTGTTAATTAAATATATCTACTTTAAAAATTTACATCTGTAACGAGTTAAAGTTTATGAAAAGAACCTTTCAGACTCTGTCAAAAATATAACTAATGCCAATAAGTCCGCTGATCCTCCCGGACTCACATTTTCGTCTATACACTGCTTTTCAAAGTCATGGGCTGCTTTAATTCCTTCTTCGCTATTGAAGCCCCCCAAGTTTAAAATTTCATAGGCACGTCTTTGAACTTCACGAAGTTTTTCTATATTTTGTCTATGCACAATGGTACTATCTTCTACTTTACTAATCAACATAAGCAATGTTTCAGAATACAAATCATTTCCTTTTAGATTAGAATTTTTATGTTTGGGTATTATTTCCTGGAAAATATTTTCAAGACCTTTTTTAATTTCTCCTCTAATTCCAGCAAAGCCATATTTTAAATATAAAGCCTCTCCATGAGTTAAGTCTTTCTTTTTATGCAAATCTTTAAAATCATCCAATATATTTTCACACATATTCTTTAGTATAATTTGAACTTTATTGAAGGATATTTTCTCATATAGAGCTTTACCTAGCGCAGTAGCCACTACTCCTATTAAAAATATCATACCTTTATGGGTATTTATACCTTTAGTAACTTTAAACATAGTCTCTTCACATTTTATTCCAATAGTTCTAATAGCTTTAAAAATATTTTTTGGAGTTTCATAGCTATATCCCGCTTCTACCATTTCCTTTATAAATGGTGCTATGGCAAAACTACTCTCTAAAAATGTATAGTAATCCATATCTTTATGAGACCCCTTTGTAACAGGTGAAACTAATCCATAAGAAGGCATAGTTGATACCTCTGTAATCATTGATTTAAGGGCTAGTTGAGATATCTCATAGGACAATCTATCTCTTTTATCTACATAGCAGGTATATTCTTCATACTTACTAATAAAATACTCTTTTATCCTCTCTATACTATGCTTTTGACTTCTAGAACATATTCTAGCTTCTTCTTCACATAAAAAACATTTTCTAGGTTCTAGGCCTATGTCACTTCTAGATACTCCACGCAAGGACGGCATCAATGGATCACTATCATCAAGATAATATACATCTATGTCTACACATCTGCCTAATATATGATTTTCTTCCATATATATAAGTTGCTTTTTTACTTCAATGTTATCAGTATTAAAAATGAAATGACCTATAACTCCTTCTTTATTCTTATAGATTTCTTTACAAATTATATTTTTATTATGAAATAAATATATATCCTCACAAACTATCTTGGCAATTCTATCTGTAATATAATTAGATTTTTTTATACCAGGATAGTTTACTCTTACAGTGGCAAGAGTAACTCCACCAGATGTATTTCTCAGAAGTTGTTCTTGATATAATACTCTCTTTTCTCTATGATTTAAAAATTCATCTATTTCTGTATAGTCCATATTAATGTAAGGATAGGCAATAATTATCCTATCACTTTTCCCCTTCCTTACTATGATAAAATTAAATGTTTATATTGTCTATTAATTAGCCTTCAATTTTTGTCATAGGAAATATTTATTATTTTAATGAGGCAAATCTCTAAGTTTAAGCTTCTCTATAATATCTTTCCCTAGGCTGCTTGTTAAAAATTCATAGGTAGTTAATGGGACTAACTCCCTTACTTCTTCTAGTCTATCTTCTTTAAGTAATTCTCTAACTCTAGACGCACTTATAGCTTTATTTTCTATCTCGCATCTCTCTATAATTTCAACTTCCACACCGTACTTAGGCAATACTTCTCTTAAAGTTTCATTATAAGTATTGGTAACATTGCAGTAAGGTTCACTTCCTACATATCTTTTAGTTATATTTAGTTCCTTACAAAAATATTTTCCAAAGACGTTTCCATCTATTTTAGTATATTCTTTTAAAATGTCGTCATCTTTTCTTAAAAAATAATTTGGAAAAGTAGCTGATGATATAATATAATTCCCACCAGGTATTACAGTTACATTATTAAATTCCTTAACTCCATCTTTTATTAGTTGAAATCTAACTTGGAATGGAAATGAGGACTTCTCTTCTTCTACCACAAAAATTATAACATTTTTATTATCCATAGCTGCTTTCTTAACTATATATTTATGTCCTAATGTAAAAGGATTACAGTTCATAATTAACGCAGCATATTGCTCTTCTTCCTTTAATTCATAACTCTTCTTTATATTTTTCAACTCACTATGGATATTTTTATTTCCAGCTTCCAATAAACTAACTTTATCCGTATCAACAATTACCTTATATCCAAGTCCTTGAAACAGAAAATTATTCGAAGGCTTTGTAAAAATAAAGTTATGGTATATGTCTTCTTCAAAGAGTTTATTAGTGATATCAGTAATAAGTATATTTGATATACCTTGACCTTGATGCTCCTCGCTTACGGCAAAACATTTAACGATATTATTTTTCTTAGAACAGGTAGCTATTATTTCTCCCTCTTCCTCTATTATTAAAGTATAATCTACATCTTCATATTTAAGGGCAAATCCCCTTAAAAATTCCTCAACCCTATTTACTTCTATTTTAGAATTAAGATTTATTTTTTGAGTGTTATAATACATTTCTTCACCTCATTTAATAAATTACATCCTATCTTAATTTTATAAGTTAAAGTATCTTCTTACAAAGGATATTATTAGTAATGCAATAATTACAATAATTACTGAAAACACAGCATCAAATCCACTTTTAAATTCATATTTCTTTTTCCCTTTAGATATTTCTTCTGCTTCACTAAACATTCCTTCTGCATGAGCTTCTTGTAAAATTTCTTTATTTGTTTTTCTATTTTTCTTTTTACTCATATCTTTCACTCCATTATAAGTTTATAACTATAGGATACTTACATTGTATCATAATATAAAAAGAGTGTTGACAGCAACACTCTTTTTATATTTATTTTCAAAATCTGATTTTAGAAGAACATACCAAAGGCTATACTTGCTAATATCAGCATTATTCCTCCACCAAGACGAGAAGAAATTTGTGCAAAGGACATTAAATCCATACGTTTTGCTGCTGTAAGAACCGCAACGTCTCCTGAACCTCCACGGTTTGCCATACATAATCCAGCTGAAATTGCTGTCTCTATTGGGTAGAATCCTACTAACCATCCTACAATTCCCGATCCAAGAATTGCTCCTAAGACTATTAGGCCTGCTATAACAACGTTAGCTATATTGAATGCTGCTATAAGCTCTCCAAGATCTGTCATAGCTATACCAACTCCAACCATTACTACTAGTAAGAATTGTTTAGAGAAAAATCCTTGAAGCTTTTTAGCTCCTTCTTTTAATTCTAATGGAATTATATTAGCTACATTAGCTATAGCTACTAAAATAACCATCCACGCAAATCTATGAATATCAATTTTAACATTGATTCCCATTAACGTAAATTCCGGTATAATTAAAGTTTTTGATAAAATATTTCCAAGTACATAAAATGCACAGGCAAGAATTAGTCCTGCTGCAACTTCTCTAGCTGTAACTTTAACTACTCTAGTTTCTTCTAATTTAGATATATCTTCTGCATTTCTTATTAATTCACCATGTCCATTAAATTTAGCTCCAGCTTTAGTTTCACCCAATTTATTTAATACTGACGCTGCTATTATAGCTATAATATTAGCTATTGTAAGAATTGATAGAGCAAAGGATAACCATGCTGCTGGATCCCCACCAGTAACACTTGAGTAAATTTCACTCATTGGAATTGCTCCTGCTCCAGTACCACCACCCATTATTGGAAGTACATACTTAGTAGCTATTTCTGACATAGGAATACCAAATATAGCTCCACCTAAAGCTCCTAATACAAATGCTGCAATTACTCCACCCAATATTGCTGGAATATATCCAAGGAAAGCTTTCATAAGTAGTTTCCTATTAACTGATAATATTGATCCTGTTATAAGTACTGCTATAAATAAGTCTAAGAAATCTGCGGTATCCATGAATATTTTTACAGCTTCAACACTTGCTTCTGGTATTATCCCATAGTAAACTAACGCTGCAGATCCTAGGAAAGCAAGAATTGGACCTCCTCCAACATACTCTTTCCATATTGGAATCCTATCTCCAATCATAGCAAATAGGATACCTACTGAGTATAATAGTGCAAAGGCACCTACAGAGTTTTTAGGTAAAAAACCTTTGATTGCTGCAAAGAAAACTACTACTGCAACTCCTGCAAAAATGTACCACGGCATGCCGTATACTTTAAAGGGACCTTTTTTTTCTTCAATAAGATTTTCTGGCATAATTAATCCTCCTAAAATTAAATTGTATAATTTCATTACTAGGCCTTACTTTTAGTAAGTCCTAATAGGGTTAACAAGTTATTTGTTTAAACCTTTCAAATCAAAGATAATATCTAGCTTACTTTTTAAGCTTTTTAACTACGTCTATAATACTTCCATCTCTGTATTCTATTACTGCTACTACATCATCAGAAAACTCTAATTCCTTAGGAACTCCTATTAGCTTAACAGCAATTTTTCTTAATTCTTCCATAGTTATTAATGGAAGGCCTGCCTTCTTAAACTTGTTGATTAAATCTTGTCTTCTTGGATTTACAGTTACACCATAATCTGTAACAACTACATCTACTGTACTACCTGGAGTAACAATAGTAGTTACTTTTTCAATTATAGTTGCAATTCTTCCTCTTGTAAGAGGTGCTACTAAAATTGATATTTCAGCATTAGCTGCTGTGTCACTATGTCCACCTGATGCTGCTCTAATAACTCCATCAGAGCCAGAAATAACATTAACATTAAAATCAGTATCTATTTCTAATGCACTTAGGACAACAAAATCTAATTTGTTAACTGCAGCTGATTTATTAAATGGATTAGCATAAAAATCTGCACTAACTTCTATATGTTTTTCATTTTTTCCAATGGACTCTGCAGCTTTTAAATCAAAGCATTGGACATCAAATAGTGTATCACAAAGTCCCTCTTCTAAAAGATCTACCATAGGTCCTGTAATTCCACCTAGGGCATAACTTAATTTAATATCTCTTTTCTTTAATTCTTCTTTAACAAAACGAGTAACTGCTAGAGATGCTCCACCACTACCTGTTTGCATAGAAAATCCATCTACAAATCTTCCAGATGCAAGCATTACATCAAGTACTCTTTTTGCCATTAAAAGCTCTTTAGGATTTGATGTAAATCTAGTTGCTCCAGACATTATCCCCTTTGAATCACCAATTTCATCAACTACAACTACATAGTCAACTTTAGTTTGTGGAATGCTCTGTGGGAAGTTGGGATAATCAACTAAAGTATCTGTTACTACAACTACCTTATTAGCATACTCTGCATCTACCTTTGCATAACCCAAAGATCCACATATGGATTTTCCTTTTACACCGTTGGCATTTCCCATGCAGTCAGCAGATGGAGCTGCTATAAATGCTACATCTATTTTCAAATCTCCTTCTACAATAGCCCTAGCTCTTCCACCATGAGAACGAATAACTGCTGGATGCTTATCTAAAATTCCTTCAGATATTGCAGCTGCAAGTTTTCCTCTAAGACCACTGCTTTCAATTCTATTTACAACACCATTTTCTATATGTGCTACAAGTCCATCATGAGCACTTGTTAAAGAACTTGATGCTACTCTTAAATTTTTAATACCCATTTCTGCCAATGTATCTACTACCATCATTAAAAGCTTATCTCCAGCTCTAAAGTGATGATGGAAAGAAATAGTCATCCCATCTTTAATTTCACATTTTTCTATAGCAACTCTTATAGATTCTACTACTTTAGTTCTCTTTACTTGCTCTTTTAAATTTTCACCATCACTTTCAACCATAGTTCCCTTTGGTTGATTAATAAAGGGAGTTTCATAAACCTTTCTATTCTCATATCCCGGTATGCTATTTAATAATTCTTTGCTTATTCTATTATTCATTATCTTCACCTCCAACTAAAACCCCCGCTGCTTTAGCAAGTTCTAAAACTCTTTGAGCTCTCTCTATAATTGGTTTATCTACCATTTTACCGTCTACAGTAAATACTCCCTTATTTTCACGTAAAGCTTCTGCTGTAGCATCGACTATCTTTTTAGCTTTAACTATTTCTTTTTCACTAGGAGTATATACACTGTGTATAAGCTCCACTTGTCTTGGGTGAATTAATGACTTACCGCCGAATCCCATTCTCTTAATAAGATTAGCTTCTTTTAGGAATCCTTCATCGTTATTTACATCTGAATAAACGGTATCTAACACTTCAAGTCCACAAGCTCTTCCTGCCATAGCAATCATTCCTCTTGCCACATAAAGCTCATCTCCCTCTGGAGTTCTCGTTGTCTTCATACTAGTTACAAAATCCTCACCACTTAAAGCCATACCTATTAACCTTTTAGTTGGAGATTTTGCTATTTCAAAGGCATGCATAACTCCTAAAGCCGATTCAATGGCTACCATTATCTTTGTTGAACCAATTTCTCTTCCACAAGCCTTCTCTATTTTTTCTATTTCTCTATCTACAGTCATAACATCTTCTACAGTTTCAGTTTTAGGAATTCTTACAACTTCAACCCCACCTGTAACTATTGCTGCTAAATCTTCTTGCCAAAATTCTGTATCTAAACCATTGATACGAACCACCGTTTCTATACCCAGTTCTTTATAGTAATCTCCTAGATTTTTTAACATATTGTGAACTAAAAATCTTGCAGAATCCTTTTCTGATATAGCAATTGCATCTTCTAAGTCAAACATTACTGAATCAGGTTTGTATATGTGTACATCTCTTATGATTCCTGGATTATTTCCAGGAACAAATAGCATCGAACGTCTTAGTTTCATCTTAATCTCCCCTTACACCCATTTATATTCCTTGTTTTCAGCTGATCTATGAACTGCAGTCTGAACTCTACTTTTTATTACAGGGTTGATTGCACCTTTATCATTAGCAAACACCTTTGCACTTTCTACCCCCAAGGATTTAAGAGTTTCTTTGATAACTGCTTCTATTTCCTCTCCAAATTGTGCTTTAACAGTACTTTCTAGAGTAATTTCTATTCCAGCAGTTGAAGGTTCAATTATAATTTGAATATCACTGGATTCCAATGTGCCAGCACTAGCTACTGTTTTAAGTTCCATATTTACGCCTCCTGATTAAAAATATTCAATAGTTTTGTATCCCTTTTCATACTTTAAATACTTTTTGTATACATCTTGTTTATAGTGTATACAATTAATTTATAAAAATCAATAGAAAATTAAATATTTTTTTAAAAATTTTCGTAATTTCAACCTTGCTACAAAGCATAAAAAAAAGAATTGTTAATACAGTTTTAGTATTAACAATTCTTTATGTTTTATAGGTAATGGTTTATAAACTACTATTTAACCACTGCATTTTGAAAAGATTTTTTAGCACGCGTAACATGATCTCTTGCTCTTTCTTCAGCAAGTTGCTCATCTCCAGCTTCTATAGCATCTACAATTTCTATATGCTCTTTAAGTGCATCTAATTTCCTTTCTTTTGTCATTAAACTAATCTTTCTTAGGCTCTGTAAGTATTCATATATATATTCCATTTGTGATATTAGCCTTTTATTATGACAAGCATCTAAAATTATTTTATTAAATCTATTGTGAACTTCTACATATTCCTTTTCTTCATTAGTATCAATAAGTTTTTTCATATTTTCTATGATTTCTCTCAATTCTCTTATTTCAATTCGAGAAATATGCATACATGCTCCCCTTACTGCAAGGCCCTCTAAAACTTCGCGAATATCATATATCTCTATAGCATCCTCAATACAAATCCCCTTGACTATAGTGCCTTTTCTAGGGATATTCACAGCCAAGCCTTCACTTTCTAACTGTCTTAGTGCCTCTCTAACTGGGGTTCTACTGACCCCCATAGCTGTAGCAATATTATTTTCTATCAATCTATCTCCCGGGTTTATATCTCCTGTAAATATAGCTGTTCGAAGATCTTTAAGAACTATTTCTCTTATAGATTTTTCTTTTCCATCATCTAAATTCTTTAAAATACTACTCATAAATATCTACATCCTTAATAAAATAATTTGTGACTATACTACACATACTTTATTTTAATTATAAATTTTCATTACAAATAAAATCATTCCAATTAATATTTTAACTATACAAAAATATTAATTATATACATAAATATTACATACCTTTAACCCTTTGTCAAATTAAATCAAGTATAATACTTATGCATATAAAGTAATTATTATTTTTAAAGGATTAGATTCTTAATTTGAAGTATCCGTTTGCTTTGGTTGATTATATTTATTAATCTGTCTTTGATTCAAAAGGTGAGATAATTCTTCCTCAGATATATCTCCAAAATTCTTAAATTCGTAGTCATTATCCTTAAAATATTTTATTATATAAGGAAGCGCCTTAGGTGTTGTAGAATTTGAGGCCCCATCGTGCATGAGTACTATAGCAGTATTGGGATCTATAAAAGTTTTTTTAAGCTCCTTTTTAAAGGTAGATAAAAGTTTTTCTACAGGCACATTTGTAGAAAGAGCATCCTCAATAGATATATTCCAATCCACATAGTACAATCCCTCATCACATAATTCATTTCTAATAGCTCTAACAGTTCCCTTATCTCCAATGGTAGTGCTAGACCCTCCAGGCATTCTCATGAATTTTGAAGGTTCATGACCAAGGACATCTGTGATAGCTTTATTAGCTTTGTCATAATCTTCTAAATATTCTTCCTTACTTGAATAGATGCAGTTCTTATGATTATAAGTGTGTATACATATTTCATGCCCTTGTCCTTCAACTTGCTTTAATATATCAGAATTTTCTTTAGCTAGCTCTCCTATAACAAAAAATGTAGCTTTAACATTTTCTTCTTCTAAAATCTTCAGTATCTTTAAAGTATTATTGGTAGGTCCATCATCAAAAGTTAGATATACTATTTTTTTTAAGTATTCCTTGTCAGTACATTCCCTATTGTCTTCAGCTAATGCTAAATTGAAAGTACAAAATATACATATAAGTATAAGTACAACCACAGAAGAATATTTTAATTTCTTCATTACTAATCCTCCTTATATAAATAGTTAATTATCTTAATATATATTGTGCTCTTATTTATAAAGATATACTATTATTTTAAAGGTTAAATTAACAAAAAGAGGTTGTCTCAAATTTAACATGAAACAACCTTTGTTAAAAATAATTTTTATCTATTTTATACAATTAGCTTTAGTAATAGTTTTTATATTCTCACACATTTCTTTTAAATATTCGTAATTAGCTATATCATAGTCAATCTCTTTTGGATTTAGAGGACTTCCAAAGTAAACTTTTGGATTGCATTGGGTTGAATGATCTTTTCTTCTAGTAAAAGAGGCTACATGAAGCTGATTAAACTTCAAAGTTTCGATCATCCATTTTACATTATGAGGTCTTACCCCCCCTGGAAGTATTTCAATTTTTCCCTTACTATACTTTATCAACTCTTTTAAAAGTTCTGCTCCATCTTCTATTGTATTTTTTTGTCCCTTAGTAAGAATTCTTTTTACACCTAAATCAACTAAAGTATCCAATACTTTAAAGGGATCTTTCACTACATCAAAGGCACGATGGAATACAGCTTCTCTATCTCCTATAATATCCATAAATCTTTTGCATAATTCTACATCAAGAGTACCATCTTCCCGTAATGCTCCAAATACTATACCATCAGCACCAGCTTTAATTGCTGCTTTCATATCTCGTTCCATGGTTTTAATTTCATATTCAGAATAACAAAATCCAGCTCCTCTCGGTCTTATCATTACCATAATAGGAATATCTACTAATTTCTTAGCTTCTTCAATAGTACCTATTGATGGGGTTATTCCCCCCAAAAACATATTTGAATTTAACTCTACCCTATGGGCTCCAGCTTTTTTAGCTATTATAACATCTTCTAGTGAACCACAACATATCTCTACTAAAACATTTTCTTTCATTATTAATTACCTCCATCTCAACCTTTTAATATGTAATATACTTCCTGCAAATAATTACATATTAATATATAACTATCTAAGTAAACTTAATATTAAAAATAGGTTGATCTGCTATAGCTTAAATCTTACAATACTTTCTCCTACTTCTTTATTATTATCATTAACAATAACCCTTGGAAATACCCTTTTTAGTCTATCTATAGTATCTTTATTTTTATAATTAATCTGCTCTAATATAGACGCTACAATTAGCGGCCATTCTTCCTCTGATCCGTCTATTATCTTAATTGAAAATCCAAGTCTTTCATCTCTAAGTCCAAAACAATATACTCCTTTTGCTCCACCCTTTGCAACTATATTATCATCCATTAAAAGTAATGAACATATTAAATCAGTACCGGAAACCATCTCATAATTTTCATTCATTAGTTTAGTAAGCTTTATTACAGCATCTCGTGTTAACTCATCCCCAATAGTGTCAGGACATGCCATCTTCATATAAGCCATAGCTAAATTTTTCATAGGCATTGCAAATACAGGAACTCCACATCCATCTGTACCAACTTTTATCTGTTCTCTTGGATATCCAGATATCATTGAAATGTGGGAAAGAATTTCCTGTTGTGCTGGGCTATTAATATTCCAATATTCCCTTTTATCACAGTTCATATCAGTGCATAAAGTTAAAATTCCCATATGTTTTCCTGAACAGTTGTGATAAATTCGTCTCTTTTCTCCACCATTTCTTAGTATTTCTTCTTTAGCATTCATTGATAATGGATATGTAGGTAAACATATAAGTTCATCTTCATCTATCTTGACTTTATCCATTATAGATTCTAATGCCGTAACATGAAATGGTTCTGCCCTATGAGAGCCTGTCATAACTGTAATTTCTTTATTACTAAGATTATACTTTGTATCAATGCCTCTCTTTATTAATGGAATAGCTTGTATTGGTTTTGCTGATGATCTCATAAAAGTTACAAATCCAGGATCACCTATAGAGTAAACAACCTGTCCATCTTCATTTACACAACATATATATCCTCTATGTACACATTCTAAAAGTTCTCCCCTATATTCTTCAATTAAAATCTCATCCATAATAACATTCATTCCTTTCGCTGTGCTCAATGCACAAAATTTTATGAAAGTGATTAACTTCTAAAACACTATCAATAATATAGACAAGTATAAAACAATAATATATATTAAATACACATAGGATAATTATTTATCCCATGTGTATATTTTAACATTAATTCTGATTTCATCCCATAGATTCCTTTATTTTGCCTCTTTCAATTCTATACAATCCTTATGATGAATTATATTTTTCTCCCAGGCTCCTTTGCGATACATTATATATCCAAAAATACATATTATAAGATTGCTAAAACTCATAGAAAACCATATGCCTACAGAACCTATATTTGTAAAATTCTTGAATAGTAATATCATAGGAAGTCTCACAAACCAAAGTCTTCCCACTTCCATCTCCATAGAATATTTAGTATGACCCGATCCCTGAAATACCCCTTGCAATACACTGAATATACCCATAAGTGGCATAGACCATGCTATATATTGCAAATATGTTATCCCCTCTAAAATTACCATCATGTCATCCTTAGACTGCATAAAGAAACCTATGATTTGTTTATCAAAAGCTAATAATACAATTAACCCTAAAACAGAAAAACCGATGGTAAGCTTTATGGCTTTTACAAAGGCTTCCTTCGCTCTTTTAAGTTGGTTACACCCTAGATTTTGACCTATAATAGACGTAAGGGCTGCTCCTATTCCCATGGCTGGTTGAATTACAAGAGATGTAATTCTATTTACCATAGCAAAAGCTGCTAGTGTAGCTGTGCCATAGGATACTATAAAACCATTTAAAGCCATAAATCCTAAGGCTGAACCAGATTGTCCAATAGATGATGGAAGGGCAACTGATATGATTTTCTTAATTATTTCTCTATCAAATCTAAAGTTCTTAAAAGAAGGTTTTACCTTAGATGATCTTCTCATCAATACATAAATTCCAGCTATTGCTAAAACAGCCTTTGACAATAGAGTTGCTATAGCTGCTCCTGCGATTCCCATATTAAATGTAAATATAAATATTGGGTCTAAAATCATATTAAGAACCGCACTAATTGCACTAAGGACAGTTGGAAATACTGTATTTCCCTCTGCATTCATTATGGAGTTAAAGTTAAAAAATAAAAACATAAAAGGCATATCTAAGAAGGTAATTCTTAGATATATTATACTATTTCTTGCGAGTTCCCCTGTACCCCCCATTACTCTTACAACAAAGGGAGATATTATATATCCTACTATAGCAAATAGTATTGAAGATAAAAAAGATACTACCAAAAGCTGACTTGCATACTTATTAGCCTCTTCATATTTATCAGCTCCTATAAACTGAGAAATGATAGATGTACCTGCTATAGATAAGCCCATTCCGATAGATATAAATAAAAAATTAACTGGCCAAACAAACCCTGTAGCTGCAAATTCTACTGATCCAATTTTACTTACCCATAATCCATCAACTAAATTATATAGTGTTTGTATTAAATTATTTATCATAATAGGAATTGCTAAGACACCTATTACTTTGTATAAGTTATCATTTAAAATAAAATTTCTTTTATTCTTAACCATGTTCCCTCCTAAATCACATTTAAATTTGTTATTACTACTATATATATTATATACCATAGATACTATAAATTTCTATAAAAAGCTTAGGATGTCGAAATATATTTTTTTCTAAATAAAACAGTGTATATTTCATGATTTTAAATTCATCATCATATACACTGTTCATTTATTTTTATTTATACTATTTTACATATTATAAAATAAATTTTGTGAAGGATACTCAGCATCACAAGTAACATCTATTCCCAGTTTTCTAAATATTTGCTCGTCACCAGTACTTAGAATAGTAGTAGAGTGAGCTTGACACCCTTTAAGCTTTATAAGTTTTTCTAAAGCAACTTGAGCCATAGGATTAGTAGCAGCACAAATGCTAAGGGCAATCAGTATTTCTTCTGAATTTAAAGATGTATTATTACTTCCTAAAGCATTGGTTTTCAAACTTTTTATAGGTTCTAATACCACTGGTGAAATTAAATGAATCTCATCAGATATGTTAGCTAGGTACTTTACTGCATTTAAAATAGCTGCTGAAGATGCATCCATTAGCTCTGAACTTCTACCTGTTAAAACAGTACCATCTTCAAGTTCTAGAGCTACTACAGGGCAGGCATCATTTTTGTTTGCTTCTAATTTAAGCTTACTAGAATATTCTCTAGCAGGAATGACTACTTTTCTATCCTCTGGTTTAAGATTTAAACTTTCCATAATTATTTTAATTCTTTGAAAAACCTCTGCATCTACATATCCTTTTTTATATTCAACACTAGTTTTAAAGTATCTTCTAATTATCTCCTGTATAGAAGCTTCCTTAACAACTTCATCATCAGTAATTCCAAATCCTACTCTATTAACTCCCATATCTGTTGGTGATTTATATATAGATTCTTTTCCAGTTATCTTCTCAATAATCCTCTTTATAACTGGGAACATCTCAATGTCTCTATTATAGTTTACTGCAACCTCATTGTATGCATCAAAGTGAAAAGAGTCTATCATATTTACATCTTTAAGATCAACAGTAGCTGCTTCATAGGCAATATTTAAAGAATGTTTCAAAGGCACATTCCATACAGGGAAAGTTTCGAATTTAGAATATCCAACAGCATTTCCTCTTTTATTCTCATGGTATAATTGATTTAAACAAGTAGCCAATTTCCCGCTTCCTGGTCCTGGTGCTGTTACTACTACTATTGGCTTAGTAGTTTCTATATATGGATTCCTTCCATAGCCCTCGTCGCTTACGATAGTTTCAACCTCTGTAGGATAACCTTTAATAGCTTCATGCTTATAAACTTTAATACCTCTACGTTCCAATTTATTTATAAAGATATTAGTAGCTGGTTGACCACTATAACGAGTTATAACCACACTATTTACCTGTAAATCATATCCTCTAAGATCATCAATTAATCTTAGTACATCCATGTCGTATGTAATTCCAAAATCGCCTCTTATCTTATTTCTTTCAATATCACCAGCATATACACAGATAATTATTTCTGCCTTTTCTCTAAGCTTATGAAGTAACTTTATTTTTGCATTTTCATCAAAGCCTGGCAAAACTCTTTTAGCATGCATATCAAATAATAGTTTTCCTCCAAATTCTAGATAAAGCTTATCATAATTATTTACTCTCTCTAAAATATATTTTGATTGTTCTTCCAGATATTTTTCATGATCAAATCCAATTTTCATCTTTACACCTCATCCTAATAATAAAACATACATATTATTATTACATATTTTCATCATTAGTAAAACCTAAATTAAAAATTTTTAATTTTTTTGTTAATTCTAAATTTGATGTTTATGATTTATTTCTGGATTTTATGCATTTAAAATTTCTGCTTTTAACTCCTCCATTAATTCCTTTACTGTAACTATACTTTTTATCCTATGGGCATTGTCTCCACAAAATACTAAAGCTTCATCCATATTTCCCTTAACACCATTTATTAGTGCTTCACTAATGCAATAAGGAGTTTCTTTTGGATTACAGTGAGATATACATCTATAGCATTTTTCCACTTTCAATTTCCCTTTAAAAGTATTCTCTACAAATGGATTACATATAGCTCTTCCTGGTAACCCTACAGGACTATCTACTATAACTATATCATCTTCTTTTGAATCAACATAAGCCTTCTTAAAATTTTCTGATGCATCACATTCTACTGTTGCTACAAATCTAGTTGCCATTTGAACTCCATCTGCACCTAGTTTTAGGTATTTAGCTATATCTTTTCCATCGTATATACCTCCAGCCACTACTACTGGAATTTCCTTATTATACTTTTCTCCATAAATTTTAGTTTCATTAATTATATCTACTACTTCTTTATCAAAGGCTTCTTCAGTCATATTTATATTTTCTTTTTTAAATCCTAAATGTCCTCCTGCTCTTGGTCCTTCAACTATAACCATGTCAGGGGCTACTTTATCATGTCTATCCCAAAGCTTCAAAATAACTTTGGCTGACTTTAAAGAAGATACTATTGGTGCAATTTTTACTGAAAAACCTTTGATTAACTTTGGTAATTCCATTGGTATTCCAGCTCCTGAGATTATAATATCCGCACCCCCTTCTATGGCTGCCTTAACATGCTCTTTATAATTATTCATAGCGACCATTATATTAACTCCAATAACTCCTCCATCAGTAGCTTTTTTTGCTAATAAAATTTGTTTTTTTAAAGCTCTAATGTTTGCAGCTAAATTATTACTTTCAAAGTCCTCTTCATCATATCCTACTTGTGCTGCAGATATAACTCCGATTCCTCCTTCATTAGTCACTGCTGATGCTAGTTTTGATCTAGAAACTCCTATCCCCATTCCACCTTGAATTATAGGCATAGGTACAAATATATTTCCTATCTTAAGACCTTTTATATTCATAAAAACACTACCTTTCAAATTAAGATATTTTACTTTGAATTTCAAATACTTTGATAATCAAAGTTTATTTTATTATAAGCCATTTTAATAATTGATGCAATAAGTATCCTAGTGGAATATATATATAATTAACTCATTCTTCATAAAAAATCTACTATTATATTTATAAAGGAATACAAAAATAAAAGAACTATAACATAAAATCATATGTATAGCTCTTATTCTTAATATTTTTCTTTATTTATTGAATTTTACCTTTTAAAATACCATTTATCTTTTTAGAAGTATCATCTATAAACTTATCCATTTCCTCTTCATTAAGATATATAAAATTCTCCTTAGTTTCTTCATTATCTCCTAAATAATATTCTGTTATATACTTAACTTGCTTCATTAAAGCCCCTTTAGGAAAATAATCTATATAATCCGGTACCTCGTCTATATTTTTGAATATAGTATGAAAAATAAAATTAGGATTTTTTTCTAAATATAAAAAATCTAATCCATACCAATCCTTTTTTATGGTCCAAATAAAACTTGCATCCTCTTTTAATTTTTTATTATATAAAGCATTTTTCTTTTTTTCATTGAAAAACTTAGACCATTCAATATCTGTAAGCAAGTGTATATAATATCCAAGGACATAAGAATATTTTGAGTATTCCATCAAATTATTTTTTAGATACCTATCAAAAAACCTCTCTGCATCTATATTATTTTCTTCATTAATCCAATGAGTAATTTTTTTTGGTGGATTGAAGCTACTCCAATCTTCATTCGGAACTCCAGAATCTGGACCAACATTTCCAAGTATAAATGCTATAGAATCTAAATCATCCATATTCTTCAATATGTTTTCTGCAATTCTAAGATGAGCTATCCAAGTTGCCATTAAACCCCTCCTTCTTGTACTATCCTACGACTTCTTGTTCATTAACTATAGTTTTTTTAGACTTTTTGGCTATAGCCATCATAAGACCTAAAGCTATTGATAAGAAAGCCGAAGCAACTACTCTATACTGTGGTGGCATTAAAAATACAAGGGTATGACATGGAATCCAGAAAAATGGAATTGTTTTTAACATACTAAACCCTATGAGCATATTAAAATCAATTTCTTTAACCAAATCATTTATAGTTACCTTTTTCATCCCTCTATATTTAACATCAATATATAAATCACAAAACTTATGAAATAAAAACATAAAAGGTGCAAAAGTAATATTCATCATAGCACTTGTTAAAAATGCATGTCCAAACTTTGAGCCATGGAAAGGTAATCTGCCTATATCTTGTGCAGCTAACACTCCTTCTGAATATAGTGTAAAGGCTAAAGTTATCATCATTCCAATTATTCCCCATATAATTGCTTTAAAAATTAATCCTTTAGTCTTTTGCCACTGTCCATGTAAAATTCTAGCTCCCAACATGTCTCCCATGGTAGCTAAAACAAAGAATTTAAAAAAGCCACTTATATATGGATATGCTTGTGTCATAGCCATAAATACTTCTCTAGTTGTTGGAACTACTAAAACTGCAGCCCATAAAAGTAATAAACCTCCCCATAAGTAATCCCCTAATTTCATTTGATTATTCTCCCCTTTTCTACTGTATCTTTTAAAATTTGTTATTTAATAAATATTATAACGTTTTCAATTCCATTTATCTACAATAAATTTTCATTTTTCAGAAACTTTTTATAAGTTGAAAATCTAGCTTAGTTATGTTACCATATTATTACATTTATATTCATATTTTACATGTTATTTCATTGAAGTATATTTAATTCTTTAATATTAAATAAAGTCTATAGGAGGACTATATGAACAATTCAATAAAGGACATATATCTTAAATACATTAGAATAAGTAAATTAAATAAATATATAAAATTGGAGTCAAAAGAAGATTTTAGAAATCTCTTTGCAAAAATGAAATGGGTTAGTTCTCAATGTAAACCTATTGTTCCTTTTTTTATTTCTACAATAATAATCAATTCTGCATTATCTTTAATTGGAGTTTATAATGCTATAATATCAAAATCTCTTATAGATGCTGCTATTAGTGGTAAAACTTCAACGGTTATTCAATGGCTCATTGTAATGGCCACTATAATGTTTGGAAGAATGCTCATATCTCCTATTACCTCATTTATGAGTACTAGGGCATCTACTAGACTCAATCAAGGTATGCAAAGTAAGCTTTATAAACATCTTACCTATAGTGAATGGATTGAACAATCAAAATTTCACAGTGTTAGCTTGCTTACTAGAATCACATCGGATGTAGGGACAATATCTTCAACAATATTAGGTACTATTCCTAGCATTATATCTCTGCTAGTAACTTTTATAGCTTCCTTTTCTACTCTTATTTATTTTGCTCCATCCGTAGCAATTGTAGCAGTGATAGTAGGTCCTATATTGCTTTTAATTAGTCGTTCCTTTGGTAGAAAACTAAAAAAACTATATAAAGAAATACAAGAAGAGGATATAAAATATCGCTCTTTCATTCAAGAATCTATTCAAAACTTAATGATAGTTAAAACCTTTTGTATGGAAAAATTTAATGTAGATAAACTCCATCTAATACAAAAAAAAAAATATGAGTTAGCTATGAGAAATACTAAACTTAGTGTTCTTTCAGGGATGTCCATGGGATTTTGTTCTACCATTGCTTATTTCTCTATATTTTGTTGGGGGGCTTTAAACATTTCAAAGGGATTGGGAACATATGGTACTTTTACCGCTATGATACAACTCTACAGCAATATTCAAGGTCCTATTTCTGGACTTGCTAACACTTTTCCAGCCCTTATAGGGTGTATCTCAGCTACTGAAAGACTTATGGAGATTGAAGAAATCTCTCTTGAAGATGTCAATGTTCCAAGTATTCCCGAGTCATTTAAGTCTCCCTATATTAAGTTTAAAAATGTATCCTTTAGTTATAGGGAAGGAAACCCTGTAATAAATAATGTAACCTTTAACATAGCTCCTGGAGAAATTGTAGCCTTAATTGGTCCCTCTGGAGAAGGTAAAACAACCTTAATAAGACTTTTACTATCGCTTATTCACTGTGATGAAGGAGAAATTACCCTAGGAAGCTATAACATAAGAAACAGTGATGAAATAGTTTTAAATAGAAATCATAGGGAACTTATTTCTTATGTGCCTCAAGGAAACACTCTCTTTTCTGGAACCATAGAGGATAATCTTCGCTACGGTAAAGATGATGCTAATTCAGATGACATTGAAGAAGCCGCAAAAGCAGCCTATGCATTGAAGTTTATAAACAAATTAGAAGATAACTTTCATACCTTAATAGGTGAAAAAGGTAGTGGAGTTTCAGAAGGTCAAGCTCAAAGGCTAGCTATAGCAAGAGCTCTACTAAGAAAAAGACCAATTTTAATCCTAGATGAGGTAACTTCATCTTTAGATGTTGATACAGAACTCAATGTCCTTAAATCAGTAAAAGAACTAGAACATAAACCAACCTGTATTATAATAACCCATAGACCTTCTGCATTACCTATCTGTGATAGAATTTTAAAACTTGAAAAAGGAACGCTGAAAGAGATTGAGAATAAAGTTATACTAGAAACTGCAGTAAATCAATAAATAAGCCACCAATGAAATTTTTAGGATTTCATTGGTGGCTTTACTCATATGTTACACTAATTCATCTTTTCCATCCCAAAGTTGAAAATTTAGCTACCACTGCATATCCACTTCTATTCTCTCCACCTGTAATAAAGTAAGACCCACACCGTGTCCATGCATGTGCTACCATCTCATTTTTTTCATTCTTTTTAACCCCTAGATAAATTGTAGTTGGTATTCCCTTTCCTCTCATCATTCTTTGTGCAGTAAGAGCTTTAATAAGGCACTTACTTTCCCATGGCGTATATCGTGAAGCACTAATAACTGCCCACTTTATGTCTCGCGCTATTCTATATGAATTTATATCTACCTCATCAGGCGACTCTTCTTTTACATTACCCAATCTCTTCCTAAGTTTATTAAAAGGTACAAAGATTATTAAAGTCCTATATATTCCTGTATATATATAAGCTTCTAGAAATTTCAACTTAATACTCCAATCTAAAATAGCAAAGGTTCTAATCTTTCTAGTTAATACTGATAAGCTCTGCATTTTTAAGTTTTCCTAAAAATTCTACTACATTTTCTTTACACTGACTCTTTTCAACCTGAAACTCTCCAAGCAATGTATTAATAATATTATTAACAGTAGAAGGCTCTTTAATAATCTCCCATATTCTACTTCCAACCTGGTTCATCATAAAATATTGACCTTTTTCTAAATTCATCATAACCACTTCACCATCTAAATCTGTAGCATCAATATCAGAGTTTCTTGTAATCTTAGAATTTAGTGTCATCTCCATGTTTTCATTAATTTCAGCAGATTTAACTTTAAGTTCTTTAATCTCCATCTCTCTCATCCTCTCAAATATAATTATAAATTTAACCCATATAATATTATGCTATTTATAAATGTAACTATAACTCCAATTATTAATATGAATTAACTTAAAAATTTACATATCCCTAAACCCTTTTTTCTCTTTAAATATCTCCTCAATAATTTCTATTTGATCATCCACCGTGTACTTATCCCTAGGCCTTGTAATTCTATAAAACTTAGCTTTTTGAGCGATCTCTATACAGTTTTTGAAATACTTAGGAGTCATACCTTCCATAGATCCTATATATTCATTTCTATATATATTTTTAATAATCTTATTAAGCTTTTCTACTCCCCTTATCTCTTCCACTCTTACATTATCAACCCCACCCATATCAAGCTCACAAATTGCTGTTAGTGGAAACTTTTCTTTAGAAAACCCATGAAAATCTGGAACTATATACTTTATCTTTCCATCAACATGAAAGCAAGGATAAGATTCTTTAACATAACACATATTCTCTAAAGCATCAAAGCATAGTTTATGGTAAGGAAAGCCTGGTTCAATGACTATTTTATTATCAAAACTTAATGCAGCTACATCATCTGCTACAAAATTATAGCCTTTTTTTACAAGTGCTGTAGTCAATGTCGACTTTCCAGCCCCCCTTTCTCCTGTAAATATAATAGCCTTTCCATTTATGACAACGGTGCCTCCATGAATAGCTGTTGACTCCCTTTGAAGTAGGAGAAACCCTAAGACACTTCCCATTATATAAACTTTCATAAGACTTTTATCACAATTCTCACAGGGATCTACTATCACAGTATTTCCATTTTCAATACAATAAGTAGCCACATGGTCTATATGAAACCAAACATGATCCTTTGTTACGTGAATACTTTTTCCCTCTTTAATTTCTTCTAAAATGTTATTGGGAGTTTGTCCATATAATATAGTTACAATGTCTTTATCTATAAAATCTTCATTTCTTTTAGGGAATTCTAGAATTTCTATATTGGAATCTATATTAAGTCCATATACTCTATAGAAATACTTTTTATCTATATACATACTTTCATTAAATCCTTTCTGGCATTCTATGTTTCTAATATTTCCTTAAATCAAGACACCTATATCAAGCTTTATTTTGATATAGGTATCTTGGACAAAAATTATGATTGTTTTGGTGCACTTCCATGATTTTTAGGATGCCATCTATTGTGCTTGTAACACCACACCCAATCTGGATGATCAGCAGGTTGAATATTAGGATTAGTGTAATCTTCATTATTAAATTTAATACTCATTGGTTCTTGCCAATTACAAAAATCAATATATTCAGTTTCATTTGTATCACTAGCAGCTAATTGTAATAATATTGGTTTCTTCCACTCTCTTTTCATTTTTTTCCTCCTTCTATTTAAATATCATCTATATACACATATTGTTTTATGTGTATAATTTTACCATCTTATTGTTTAAGATTCAATAGATGAGTTTATTATTTAAACCTATATTTGATAAAAATCTTTGCATGAAATCTGTTATTCATTACATGCTTTTTTCTAATTACTTTATATAATGTATTTAATAAACTATTACTTTTAAATTAACAAAACTAGCATTATTCTTTAATATCCATCATAATTATTTATATAATTAATTTACATTTATTTACTCTTATAGTAACATATTATAGTAGGGAGGTGAAAAGATGAAAACTTGGAACAAACCAGAATTAACAAATTTAAGTGTTACTGAGACTAAAGATACAAACCCCACATTTTGGAACCCACTTATAGGTGCATGTAAAAATCCTGCTGGTGCAGGCAATAATTGTCCATTAACTTGGGAAAGAGATTGTAAATATTATGAACTACTTAGCTTAGATCTTTGTACTGGATATGGAAAATGTACAAAAAAAATTCAACCAACTCCTCCAGATCCTCAAATTCCAACATCATAAGTTAAACATAAATATAGATAAGAAAGCCTATGCCTTCTTATCTATATTTATTTATTTGGTATAAATTACAAAATATTCATTATTAAAATATATTGGATTTAGAATTTTTGCGTTTCCATTTATAGTATTTCGAATATCATTAAATTCAAATAATCCTTTCTTTATGGTAGTTCCGCTAAAAATATACGGAGATGAGTTTTGGTTAAATACGTTTTCTCTTAAGGTAACTTTTCCGTTGGGATTACTATAGGTAGTATCAAACATATTTAAAACAGAATTACTACTGCTATTATTAACTTCATTATTATTAAATATAAGGTTTTTCATTTTTCCTGCTGACAGCTTTATGAAATCATCAGATGAAGAACTCATTTCTATAATATTATTCTCAATCTCTAATACTGTTGAACTTCCCCATGTTTGGGTAAGAAGGTTACAATCTATTATCTTGCATTTATTCAAAATAATAGTTCCTGTATTTCCATGGGTTCTTACTATAGATTTGGAAATGATACATCCATTCATTGAAGCATTTAATAGTACTGTTAAAACGCTATCTTCAATAATACAACTATTAAGTTCAGCACTTAAATAGCATTGTTTCATTTTCAAACTGCAATCTTTTAAATTTCCAACAATTCTCACATTTATAGTTCCATCACTAGTAACTATTGAATTAAAAATTATATCTTCCTCAGTCATTCTATCAATACTGCTATTTATAAAAGTTTCTCCATAAACATAAGGTCTTTCAGTCACTATAGTATTTCTTGGTTGCAATCTTAAATTACTATTTATAAACTGATTTTCTTTACTTTCAATTTTAGATGAATATTCATAGATTACAGAATTAGATTTAAATATATTTTTAATAAATTTATAATTAGTTGTTCTTCCCCACATATATACCATTCCTGTAAATTCATTTCCTTCAAATATAATATTATCTCCTGCGCAAGTAACTATATCTCCTGATTTATTCCCCATAAATTTATTATTTTCAACTTTAATATCCTGCATTAGATCCCATCCATCTTCAAAGTCAATAGCATAACCAGGTGCTTGACCTCCATTATTTTCAAAAATATTATTTTCTATAGTCCATTGCTGACCTCCACAAAATGCAATTCCTAAACTTCTATTATTTGAAATGTTGCAATTCCTTAAAATCATATTAGTAGGCGGCTCAAAATTACTAATCCAACCTACATAGCCTAAATTACTAGCTATATCTATCTGTGGAAATACAAATCTCACATAGACTGCTCCTTCTGGTATAATAACCTTTCTAAACTGAAGGCACTTCTCTGAAGAAATAAACTGATTATTTTTATCATAGAAATAAGATATATATTGGGGTTGCTTTATATAAGGATACCCTTGATATCCTAAAGTATATCCAAACTCAAATTTCCCGTTACAAGCTGAAATGTTATAAGCTTTAGTCCTAGAAACAATGTTACTTTCAATAATTTCTCCTTTTAGATTTATATCTCCAATCTGAAAATCTTTTACATAAACAGTATTATACCTATTTTTATTGTTACCGCTATTAGTAGCAACGCCATAACCTGGTACATTGATCACTGAAATATTATCTATAATACAATCTAAACCACCATTTACTACTAATCCACATCCCCACTCATGAGTTCCTGGTACTGTAATATAATCATGGGTTTCTTTATCTCCTTCTAAAATTCCATTGGTAAATATAAGGTTTTCTGCTCCATCTTCAAAGCTAACAATAGAATATCTTTCTAGTGCATTACTGTTAATTTTTAGAGTAGAACCATTTAAATCTATAGTTATATCTTTTAATTTAATTACTATTGGATTATTTTCATCTATTAAATAAATACCCTTTGGAAAGATTATCTTTTTATACTTTAGTGATGATGACATGAATTCTAAGGCTTTATTAATACCTTTAGATGTTTCTATAGGTGAAGTTCCATCGTTTTTAATATTAAAATATTTCAAATCAATAATATACTCAGTACTTTCCTTCTTTCTATACTTGAAATCTATAACTACATTGGGATTTTCTATAGTTAATATTACTTTTACTTTACTCTCGGTAATTAGATCATAACCTTCTATTGACTTTGCTTCATAATTATATTCTCCCATATCAATATTCTCTATATTAATAGAAGGTATTAATTTTTCATTTGTATCAATATTTATATAGTTAATTTCTATACATCCATAAATAGGCTCTGGTATATCCTTCTTATTATAATAAAATGTTATAGTATAATTTTTTATGAAGAAAATCACAAATAAAAAGATAGTGCCTTTTATTGGAGTATATCCATTAATATCTTTAGCTTTGTATATATATAATCCCGTCTTTACATTTTCATAAATATCTTTGGAGTATATTAATGCCTTAGTCTCATTATCTCTATATTCTATAGTAACTGTACTACTCATATCTTTTCTCCCTTTGGACTTTAATTTATACTATAGACTTGTCCTATAATATAATATTCAATTATTGGGATTAGTGATATAATTCTATACCCTATAATTCCATCCATTTCAGTAATTTATTTTTCTTTACAGAAATAGAAGCTCCCCTTATTATAAACTTACTCTTTTCAATAAAGGAATATTCTTTTCTAAACAAACCTGCTATTAAGTGGTGAAACCATGCTATAGGGATTAATATTTTACATATCTTTGCGTAATTATATTTATATGACATATATTCTACCCTAGGAAACATAAAACGTATGTATCTCTTTATGGCTCCTAAAGTGGCATTATTATCTTTACATTCATAGTTAAAAGCAATTTGATTACCGAAGGCATTTACCACGTCCTTTTTTCCATAAACTCCACCCTTTAAAATTTCATCTATGAGCAAATTAATATATTTTACTTGATCCAATTTAATATTTATTAATTCATTAGGAACTTTCATGTGAAATAATCTATTACATAATAAAAAAATTATAACGTTAAACTTTTCAAAACCATATTTCTTGGATTTGTCTAAGAAACTTATCCATGAAATTTCATTTCCCTTATTTTCTACTAATAATACTAAGTCACAAAGCTGTCTTAACCCAAATCCATTGGCAGCTAAATGAGATGCCATATGCATACATAGGTGTAAAGCTAAATCTTCATAGCAAAGAGATTTTACTTCTGAGTTACCTACATTAATTTTTATAGAATTATTCCATACATCTTCTTCAAATTTATCAAGATCAATACTAAATCCATCTCTCTTAACAATATGCCAGTGTACTTCTATAATAGGAAAAGTATAATGATAAAATACTATATGATGAGATGAAGCATGATCCTCTAATTGGCTATAACCCAAGTCTAATAAAATACATTTAACTTTTTTCAAATCTTCTTTATGAACTAATATATCTGCATCATTCATATCCCTTTGTTCTGGGTGAGGATAAAAATTCCTTACCACTAGTCCCTTTAATACAATTACAGGAATTTCTTCGTCATTAAACCTACTAAATATTTTAGCTAAATTATATATATTTCTCAGTTGTTTTGTTCCAGTATGAAATACTGATATCTGAAGCTTTTTTAGCAATTCACAATCTAGCTGTGATATCATATCTTTTTCACTTAAAGATGAATAAATTATTCCCTCCACTTTATGTAATTGGGCTATAGTTAATATTTTATCCCAATTAACGTTATTATATAATCTATATGTTATTTTCCCCCTGATTGAATGAGACAATAATTCTATGAATTCACTCTGTGTATTGTCCATAATTACACTCCTAACTATATTAAATTTACGTTCTTTATAATTCACCTTTACTTTGAATTTATGTTAATATATGTATTACACAACAATTGTAACATATTTACAATTATGTGAACACCTTTATTCTTCATGGTTAGATATTTCCCTCTAAAAAAGTTACCCAACCTTAGTTGAATAACTCTAAATTTAATTTATGAAATATAATATATCTGAAATATTTCTCTCTCCATTAAAATCTGAAGGTTCATTTATAACTTCACCATTAAAATATAATGTAGATGAGCCTCCTCCATCTAAGTTATATGCAAGGTTGCAACCTAACTTTTGAAATTCAATTGCTAAATCATAACAACTCATCCCCTTGGACCTAATACTTCTTCCATCAACCACAATTATTACATATTCTAATGATCCTTTTTGACCAATAGCTGTGCGTGGTTGCATATCTTCCTTATACCATGTATCTCCATAATCAACAATGTTACCATCTTTAATTAGATCTGGACCAAAGTCATAGGTATGCCTTGCACCCAAACTCAATAATTCTTCTGCATTCTTCTTTCCATACTCATATATTTTAAAGTTTCCTTCCTTATCTATAACCAATGGAGCACAATCTAAATCAGTACCTCTGTATACTACACCATCTCTTATTACATATCCTGATGTATTAAATCCACAAGCTGCACCATTAATAGCAAGAATAGCATTATGCCTGTTGGCTATAGAAGATGTTTTCTCTTTTATATTTAAGGAAAAAATGTCTCCTGAAAAAGCAGAATTAAGCTGACTTTGATTTTTTATCTTTACTGTTGTAATCCAACATCTAAGGTTTGGGTTAACTTTTACTATAGGTTCAATGATGATCATCATTGTAGGTGACCCATACTTCCTAATCCCTGTTTCATTATCTATTTTAACATATGTATCAGATGGAAATTCATCAAGCTCTACCTGAGAAATAACTTCACTATTTAATGGAGTATAATTATATAAACTAGCAACTAAAAATAGTAATATCCCTATTAAAATAGCAGATAATATTATTGTGATAATCTTTCCAACATCTAGATTACTTAATAATTTTGAGTTCCTCTCATTCATAATATCTCCCCTTGTAATACTTATACTAATATAAATATGTGCAATTATTGTTAATTATAAACAAAAGGACCAATTAATTTAAAACTAATTAGTCCTTTTGTTTATATTATTTTAGTTATTTTTTCATTTGTATTGCTAACTTTCTTAACCTCTGGTAATGATACATGACCCCACCAACGATGAGTCCATGCTACTTTCTCTATTTCACTTTCTTCAGGTATAATTTCAAAATTCAATGCTCTTTCTACTCTATCAACGTCGGTATATGAACCATATTGATTCATTTGTGTTAATAATAATATAGCACTATATTTTCCTGGAGCTAGTGTACTTATATCCAAATTAAATATATCATCATACATGATGCCTGATTTTGCATTTACAAAAGGCTTTGAATAGCTTACACCAACTGGTGTATTATCTGAAAATAAGACTTCAACTCTCAGTCTTAAATTAAACAAATCTTTACCAGCTTTCCATTTCATTTTAAAGGTAATAGATTCTTTAGAAGTAAATATACAATCTTTATTATTTAGTATTTGCGTACTTATAATAGTTGCACTTTGCATAATATGTGATTGCCTTTTTTGGTTTTCAAGATTCATTAGTGGGGTAGTATTAAAATTATTATTCATATAAACTTTTATTCCATCATCTACATCACCATCAAAGATAATTTTTCCATGGTCTAAAACTATTACCCTACTACAAAGCTGTTGTATTGTCCTCATACTATGGCTTACATAAAGTATTGTTCTTCCCCCATCTGCTATATCCTCCATCTTTCCTAGACATTTTTCTTGAAATCTCATGTCCCCTACCGCTAATACTTCATCAACTATGAGAATATCTGGATCAAGATGAGCTGCTACTGCAAATGCAAGCTTTACATGCATTCCACTTGAATATCTTTTTACTGGTGTATCAAGAAATTCACCTATTTCTGAAAATTCTACTATATCCTTAAACTTAGCCTCTATCTCCTTTTTTTTCATGCCTAAGATAGACCCATTTAAATAAATATTTTCTCTTCCTGTTAATTCTTGATTGAATCCTGTTCCAATTTCTAAGAGAGAAGAAATCCTACCTTTTATTTTAATTTCTCCCTCCGTTGGAAGTGTAATTCTAGAAAAAACTTTTAAAATAGTAGATTTTCCAGCTCCATTATGCCCAATTATTCCAATTCTTTCACCTCTATTAACGGTAAAATTAATATCTTTCAATGCCCAAAATTCATTACCAGATGACATTTTATTCTTCTTACTAAATGCTCCTTTAATAGAGTTTAAAAGAACAGCGATAAAAGTATCACTTTTATCTTGATTAGATAACAACCTATACTTTTTACCAATCCCTTCAACCCTCAAAACTTCCTGAACCATATAAATCCTCCTAAATTACATCAGCAAAAGTATCTTCAAACTTTATAAAAAATTTTACTCCTAATGTTAATCCTATTAATGAAATAACAATTGAAAAAATTAATGCTGGAACATATATCCTTGCTGATGGCATAATGCACCATCTAAACCCTTCAATCACTCCAACTAATGGATTAATGGAATATATTAATCTTAGATTGGTTGGTATCACTGAACTTGTATATGCAACTGGAGACAAATACATACCAAATTGCAACATTACTGGTATTATATATTTTATATCCCTATATTTTACATTAAGTGCAGAAAAAAATAAGCCAAATCCTAAGGCTATTGTGAAAGCTAAAATAATAAAACATGGAAATAATAATATTTTTATTGGAGGTAAGTATCCAGTGAAAATCATTATAATTAATAAAACTAATAATGAAATAACAAAATCTATAAACGCTGTAACCACAGAAGATATAGGTAATGTAAGCCTTGGAAAGTATATTTTTTTAATCATATGACCATTATTAACTAGACTATTAGATACACCATTGAATGCTGCAGAAAAAAAATTCCATGGTAAAAGCGCTGAATACACCATAATTGCGTAAGGAACCCCATTCTCTGAGGGCATATTTGCTAATCCTCCAAATACAAATGTCATGATTATCATTGAAAATATTGGCTGAAAAATAGCCCAGAGTACCCCTAGTGCAGTTTGTTTATATCTAACTATAATATCCTTCCATGATAAAAATGTTATAACTTCTCTATATTTCCACAGTTCTTTCAATCTCTTTTTATGAGATGGTTTACCTGTTATTAAAATTACCTCATTCATAGTATTTCCCCCTTTAATTGTAAGTACTTATTATACAAATTTGAATTTATACAAAATAGTACCCACATACATTTTTCTTTAAAGCTAAATAAAGGACATTTTAATAAATATAATAATTCTGACGCAAATAATTTTTTATATGTTTTTATATGTGTATTATCCATATTCAATAGATTAAACGCTTTTTTATAGCAATTAAAAAACTTAAAACAAATGTATACTGAGCTTTATTATATAAGTTAATATTTCTTATTTCTTTAAAGAATTTTATTCTATCTTTATATGCATATGCTGCATCAAAATTTTTTAATGTAAATTTACCATTTGTAATTCCCTCTTCATTTTGATAATAATAATACAAGGGATAGTTAATATATACAGTATTTTTACTATTAAATAATACTTTATGAATTACAAATTCATCTTCATGTATTTTACCATAAGGATATCTTATATTTTCAAATATGTTTTTATGATATAACTTATTCCAAGCTGTAACAAACTTAACTCCATTCTCCTTATGCATCTCATTTAATGCTTCAACATTATTAAATTTATTTATATTTAATATTTTAGGAATTTCATATTTTTCTATGCTCTTATTATTCACCATATCATAGTCACAAAATGCAATATCAGCCTGATAATCAATTATAGTATTATATAATATATCATACATATTTGGATGTATGTACTCATCACTATCTACAAATCCTATGTATTCACCCTTTGCTATATCTAACCCTGAATTTCTTGCTGAAGAAACTCCTTCATTATTTTTGTGTATAACTCTTATTCTTTTATCCTTTGTAGCATAATCATCGCATATTTTACCACAATTATCTGGTGAACCATCATCTACAAGTATTAGTTCAAAATCTTTAAATTTTTGATTAAGAATTGAATTAATACATCTATTAATATATTTTTCTACTTTGTATACTGGTACTATGATACTTATTTTACACATACACACCCACCTATAAACTATTAAATTTAAACCTAATATAATTTATTATAAATTTAAATATATCTTTATAATTAAAAACAGTTAGTTTTCTTAGACTTTTTTTTATTTTTGTAAAATTCTTCAACAAGAATTTTACAGGATACCTATAGAGTATATCTATATAAAAACTTTTTAAATATATTACCCCATTATCAAACTCATATCTATAATCAATACTTAAATCTTCTTGTATAATGTAATCTTTTATTCTAATATATCCCCAAAGTAAATCTAATATCTTCTCATTTTTACTACCAGTTGTTGAATCTGACCTAATCAAATAATTATACCCTATATGCTTTGCCACACTCACTTTACTAGACTTTAAAAATAACTTAGGTATTAACTCTAAATCTTCATAATACTTGCCTTCATAAAATAATAAGTTATTATTTAAAAATAGCTCTCTTCTAAATAATTTATTCCATGGATGTGCTCTTTTTAAAATGTCACTAAAAATTATATCTTTAGGAATATACTTATATCTTACAATTCCACCTTCATCTACCTCATTTACACCAGTTAAACACATATCAGCATCATTATATACACATGTTTCATAAAGAATCTTATACATATCAACCTCTATCCAATCATCACTATCAACAAATCCTATATACTCACCTCTTGCAATATTTATACCTGCGTTTCTTGCTGTTGACTGTCCTCCATTTTCTTTATGAATCACTATAACCCTTTCATCTAATTCACCATATTCATCACACATTTTACCAGAACTATCTGTTGATCCATCATCTATAAGAATAAGTTCAAATTCCTTAAAAGTTTGATTTAATATGGAATCAACACATTTATGAATATATTTTTCAACATTATATACAGGCACTATTATACTTATTTTAGGATTCATATTATTTTTCCTTTCAATTAATATAGTTACATAGTTTACTAACTTCACATGTTGTATCTATCTTCTCCCTAGATAAAGCTTTTGAAAAATTCTCACTAACTTTTGGATTATCGATAAGAAATTTAATTTTATCGCATATTTTATCTAAAGTACACTCAGCAATTAAACCATTCTGTCCATCCTCAATCTGTTCATTAGATCCAATAAAATTTGTAATAACTATTGGCTTGTTTAAACATTTTGCCTCTGCTATGGTTATACCGTAGCCTTCATGTCTTGAAGGCTGAACATAGATATCTGAAGCCTTTATGTAGGGATAAGGATTTATAGTTTCTCCTAATAAAATAAAATCGTTTCTCAGATTAAGATTTTCTATAAGCCTCTCATATTCATCTCTATCATTACCTTCTCCAACACAATACCATCTTACTTTATACCCTTGTTTTTTCAATTTATCTAATACGCTTATTGCCAAATCTTGCCCCTTTTCTTTAGATAATCTTCCTATAGTCAAAATTCTTATACCTTTAAAACCATTGTCAAAATCTATTTTTTCTTGAGCCATGTCTTTAATTAATTCATGTGAAACTAAATTGTTAAACACCTGTGATTTAGTAGATGTAACTGGAAACTGCTTATTTAATATTCTCTCTCCATTCTTAGACACTACAAATATCTTATTAAATCTTTCATATAACTTTGTATATAATTTTTTATTTATCTCATGATGTGAAATATCAAAATGTACCCAGGAGATTTTTAGTTTTGCTTTAATTTTATGTGTTATATAAGCATCTATTATCTCAGTTGGACCTGCATAGGCTATTGCTGCATCATATTCTTTCATATTCATTGGAATGCTTTTTAGTATGTTTTTATAATATATATATCTATCATTTGATTTTTTACTCTTAAAATATGAATAAAAAAATCCAAGAATTTTATGATATTTTCTCTTCTTAATATAACTTTTTATAGTCTCATAAGGTGAATCCATAAGAATTGGTTTAATATCTTGAAACCAATTAGTTTCTTCTACTTTTACCCACTGTGGAAGATATTCTAGAAAACCGCCTTTTTTCTCAAGGAGTAAGATTGTAACATTATATTTATCCTTTGGTATAACTGATAATAGTGAAAGCAAGGACTTTTCAACTCCACCAATATTCATACTGCTTAACATAAATAGAACTTTTTTCACTGGCATTACTCCTATCCTTCTATCATTTTTCAGTTCATAATTACTCTACTAATTTTTTCAATTTCTGCTGTTGTATTTATAATCTTACTACTAAGGTTGTTTCTAATTGCCTCATATAAGTCATTATTGTCTAATAGCTTTTTAACCCCTAAATATATGGAATCAGCATCTTCACTAACTATAATTCCATTTTCTTCATTAATTATTTGCTCAGTGGCTCCAGTAAAATTAGTTGTTATAATTGGATTATTAAAGCACCTAGCTTCAGCTAAAGTTATACAGTATCCTTCATGTCTTGATGATTGTACATATATATCACAATCTTTCATATATGGATAAGGATTTAATCTTGATCCTAATAGTACATAATCTTTTTCAATTTTAAATTTATTTATCATTGTCTCATACTCACTTTTAGCTCCACCTTCTCCAACACAATACCAACGTACTTTATACCCTTCACTTTTTAATCTTGCTAAAACAGGTATAGTTAAATCTTGTCCTTTTTCTTTGCTTAATCTTCCTACTGTAAGAATCCTAATTCCGTGAAAATCATCTTTAAAAGAAGCTCCATTATCAGCAAACCTATTAATCTTCTCATGATCTAGAATATTATAAAATACTTGGGTCTTATCCATTACCTTAGGAAAACTCTTTATAAATTTACCTAACCCATCTTTGGATACCACAAAAATTTTATCAAAACTTTTATATAGCTTAGATGCTAATCTTTTGTTAAAATGTATTTTTTCTATATCAAAGTGTATCCATTGTACTTTTTTTTCTGAGTTTATTTTATTTGCTACAAAATATGTTATAAAGTCCATAGGTCCTGCATAAGCTACTGCAATATCATAGTTTTTATCTAAAGCTTTTATATTTTTAAAGATATACCTATAATAGTAGCTAAGATTCCCAGTAATTTTAGTGATGAAATATAAGATGGCAATAATGATACTCTCTAAATATTTATGTTCTGTTACATTTTTCTTTAACACAGATAAAGGTGACTCATTAAAATATGATTTTAAACTCTTATATTCATATACATACTTAACACTAACCCAGTCTGGTATTTTATTTAAAAATCCGCCATATTCCTCTAACATAAGAATAGTAATATCCCATTTAGTTCTATCCATTTCTCTTATCATCGATAGCAGCGCTTTTTCTGTACCACCTATGTTCATATTAATAACCATAAATATTATTTTATACATTTAATCACATCCACAATAGTAATATATTTCTTACTTCATATATTTTAGTTACTATTTAAACAATTCATAAATTTTATATATTTCATTCATTGTATTATAATAGCTTTCTGATTTAAGATTTCTAAGGATCTTATCTCTGAAACTGTGGTCATCTAAATATTTTTTTATCCCATTTAATAGTTGTCCTTCATCTTGTTCTACAATTAAACCATCTTGCTCATTTTTAATTAATTCATTAGAAGTATTAAAATTAGTACATACAATTGGTTTTTTCAAGATTTTTGCTTCAATAACAGTTAATCCAAAACCCTCATTTCTTGATGGTTGAACGTATATATCACACATTTTCATGTAAGGATATGGGTTATCACGAGATCCTAATAATATAAAATATTTTTCAAGGTCATATACTTTAACTAAATCTTGCAATTTCGCTTTATCTTGTCCATCTCCAATAACATACCATTTAAACCTATAACCACTACTTCTTAGTAAATTAGCAGTTTTTATTGCTACATCATATCCCTTATATCCTATTACTAATCTGCCTACAGTTAATATATTCACTTCATTAGAATCAATTTCTTTAATTTTTTCTGTTGCCATATTTACAATTATATCCGGATTAACTATATCTTTAATTACTACTATTTTATTTGTATAATTTTTGTTTACATTTATAATTGAATCTTTTGATGCCTCAGAAACTGCAACTATTTTGTCAATTTTATCATAAAACATTTTATCTAACTCTTTATTATAAGTAGTAGCTTTGTAATCACAATTTATCCAAGCTATTTTCTTATTTGCATTTATCTTATCTACCACAAAATAAGTTGGAAATCCTTGTGCAAAGGCAATTGCTATATCATATTTCTTTTCAATCCTTTTTAATATATTTTTTTGATTTATATAAAATATTTGTTGATTGTTTTTAGTTTTTTTACTCTTTAATTTATTTAATCGTATATCTATAGATGATTTTATACGACACATTCTGTATAATAATCCCTTAACTATTGTTTTATCGTAATTTTCATTGTTTAAGTATAAATAAAAATTGGGAATATCTAATATATTAACTTTATTTGGAATATATTTGTCTAATGATTCTCCCTTTTTTAGCATTAACAAATCTACTCTATACTTTGAATAATCAATTACATTTAAAAGAGAAACTAAACTTTTTTCTGAACCTCCGATTGATAAGGAATTAATTACAAATAATATATCTTTTTTCACTATTAATCACCTACTTTTTGATAGATAAAACTTCATTTATATAATTTTTTGAAGAAATAATTTTTGCTTTTAAAATTTTATCCACTTTAGCATAATCTATATCCTCTAACAATTTATCCAAAATATAGTCATTTTCAATATATCTATGTTCTAAATTAAAATCAATTAACAAATCTCTCATCCTTGTATTTATATTCTCTAACCTTCTAACAATTGCCATAGGTTTCTTATATATTAAAGAAAATGCCACTGCATGAAACGAGTTTGATATTACAAATTCTGCATTTCTCACTAAAGATATGAAAGTTTCTGGTCCACTGAATTTGAAGTTTTTATCCTCATATGACCCTCTATAGTGATTTATAGTATATATCTTACATCTTCTATAATGTGAAATTTCCAATGCTAATTTCTTTATAATAGGATTATTATCAAAATCATAAACTAATACATATTTATCTTTAAATTCTGTATTACCAATATCATCCCATATTTTTCTATCTAATAAAAATACAGGATCAACTACCACTTCTACTTTTTTTAACTCTAATTCATTAATGATTTTTTTACCACTTTTTTCTCTCACCGATATTCTATCTAATTTTAGTAGATTTTCTCTTACAAAATTTTTGTATTTATTATCAATAGTTTCTGTCGCAAAACTTGCTGCATAGGAAGCTCTTATTTTAGAATCTGGTACAAAATCGAGATAAAAAGCAGGATCTTTTCCATTATCTCGTAAACAATTCCATATTTGATCACTTCCACATAAATAAACATCTGCTTTAGGAATATTATTTATTAGTTGTATATTAGATGTATATCTATATTTTGATAATGACATAAATTTATTTTTAAAAGTGTCAAAGGCTTTCTTCCTTTTCAATGCTTCTAATTTAAATGGTAATTTTAAAATTATATAAGTAAGTTTTGTTATATAATTTTTGTTCCACTTAGGGTTATCTATTGAAATTATTTTATAATGTCCACTTAAATAATCTGGCTTATAATCAATAATTTCCACATCATTTCCAATCTGCTTTAAATATTCTATTAATGCATATGCTTGTAGTGAAGCTCCATGATTATATACATCATGACAAGTTATTGTACACACTTTCATAATTTTATTCCTTATCTTTTATTTATAGTAAATCATATTTTTCTTTTGAGTAAACTACTTACTAACGGTTCCATATCTTCTCCCTTTCTTAAAATAGCTTATATATTTTTCCTAATTCTTCCATATTACTATAGTTACTCTTTCCACAACACTCTTCCATTTCCTTTTTTAAACGTCTGTCATTGTAAATATTTTCTATTCCAGAAGCTATTCCTTCTACTGATTTATCACATATTAATCCATCAACTCCATCTCTTAACTGACTTTTAGCCGTAGGATAGTTAGTAATGATTACAGCCTTTCCTAGTATTTGAGCCTCAGTAACAGTTACAGCTCGTCCTTCATACCTTGATGGCTGTACATATAAATCACAACCTTTCATATAGGGATATGGATTGATTTTTTTTCCTAGTATTATAAAATCTTTCTCAAGATGATTCTCTTTTATTAACTTTCTTATCATCTCCTCATCTCCCCCATACCCAACTACATACCACTTTATATCTGTAAACCCTTTATCATGCAATGTTCTTAAAGCTCTAACTCCATTATCTATTCCCTTTGCCATTGACAATCTAGCTACTGATAGAAGCTTAAAGCCTTTTCCTTTACTTATATCATCTTCCACTTCTTCTTCAGCCATGAATCTTATAAACTCTGGAGATACAATATTCTCCATTACCACCACCTTATTTTTTAGTTTGTTATATTTCTTTAAAAAGGAATTTTTACATTCTTCCGATACAGCTACTATAGAATCAAATTTATTCCAAAGCTCTATATCCTCTATAACATCAGTATCAATACAGGAATAATCCGTATGAATCCAGGCTATCTTTTTCTTAGCCTTTACCTTATTAGCTACAAAATAATGTGGCCATAGGTAGCTTATAGCTACATCATACTCTTTATTTAAACAAGGTAAATATTTCAATGAAAATTGCCACATCCTCTGCATCTGTACATGCCCAGATTCTTCTAAACTATTTTTCTTAGCATATTTAGAAGCATCCATTCTAGCTTTAATACGTGCTAATCCTAAACTAATTTTTTTATCCTTAAATATCTCTAATATAGATTTTCGAAAGGTGGTGTATTCTTCTATCTCATCTAAAATGTTAAATTTGCCCCTTAATAACTTCATAAAATCTCCTTTATGTCTATATAACATCAAATCTACATTATAATTGTTATAATCAAAGCTTTCTAAAATATTTATAAGACTTCTCTCTACTCCCCCAACTTCCATATCAAAGGATGCTATTAGCACATTTTTCATATTTATTCCCTTCTAATTCTATTCCATATAATTTATATAGTTTACCTTTAACGTCCTCAATTCTATATCCATGAAACTCAAATGTTCTTTTTATTAACATCTTATCAACCTTGGATTGTTCTAACATTTCCATTACTGTATTACTCCAAATTTCTATACCTGCTTCAAGATTCAATCTCTTAAGTAGATCTAGATGTAAATCTGCTTCCGGCTGAATAGCTGTAGATGTTAAACATGGTACTCCTGAAGCTTGTGCCTCTAAAAGTACAAGGCCTAATCCCTCATAGGTGGATGGTAATATAAATAAATCTATTTCCTTAAGTATGTTATTCACATCATCTCTAATACCTAACAGATGTATGTTATTCTCTAAGTTTAATTTTTTAATTTTTTCTTCTATAGGCCCCCTTAAGTCTCCATCACCAATTAAAATGCATTTAAATTTAGGATTTATTCTCACTAAGTTTGACATTAAATTAATTAGAAAATTATGATTTTTCACACGAATAAATCTTCCTACATTTCCAATTAAAATATCATCATTGTTTATTCCTAATTTTTTTCTTATATAGCTACTACCTTCATTATTAATAAATCTTTCATAATCAATATAATTAGGTAATTTACAGTATCTATCATCTTTAAGTGTACTGTATCCAAATAAATACTTACCTGCTGCATCGCTACATGACAAAAAGTTTGTGGAAAACCCCTTTATTAATCCCTTCATTATGGATATGTATAATCTTTTTATTAGACTTTTACTACAATCCTTAGTAGTATGGGCATGAGATATCCTTACCTTTACTCCAACTAGTTTTGCAGCCAATACTCCAACTCCACAATTAAATAAAGTATGAGCATGAACAGCACTATACTCATCATCATTCTTTATAATCTTCATTAAATTTATTACGGATTTTATCACACCTACTTCACTTGGAGGATCTAACTTTATTATTCTTCCACCTAATTTTCTAATTTCTTCATCATAATAGCCTTCCTTATGGTAATAAGAAACAAAGTCAAATTGAATCTCCTTATAAACCTTTCTATATAAATTCATAAGCATAGTTTCGGTACCACCCACGTCCATTCCACCTACAATATGAAGCACCTTATTTCTTTTCATTTCTCATCTCTCCTTACTTTTCATCTATGATTGGGAGTATAATAGAAAATAGATTTTATATCTAAAACACTCTTATATTGCATATTAAGTCCTATTACTTGCTCTCTATAAAAGAATATTAGATAACACACTATGAATGCTAAATATATTGTTCGTCTTTGCTTACCCTCTAGACAATTCTGTATTATATACGGCAATAGTATAAAGTTGTATAATTGTAAATATAATGAAAACCTATTAAATATCCAATTTGACATACCAAAGGCTACAAATATGCAATTTAAAAGAGCCATATTAACAAATACATTACTCTGTGGCCACTTTTCTTTTAGTTCATTCCTTTTTAAATATGCAAATATAATTGGAACCATGTTTACAAAGGTTCTCATTATACTTGATCCTCCTTCGTCAAAATCTGAATAATACCCATAATTAGTATTTTCTATAATCTTAAACAAGTAACTGCTTAGCACCTCATAAAAAAGAAGTCCTAATACAGCAATTCCAATTATCATGTATATTTTCTTTGACCAAGGTTTTAATCTTGCTATAAAATATATCGGAATCATAAATAGAGCTGATTGATGAATAGTTGAAATTATAAGTACACTTAATAAGTATTTTTTAAAGCTACCATCTATAATAAACTTTACGCATAGAAATAAAAGAGCTGCTGCTAAACACTGTCTCAGTCCATTCATGGTAACTGTAAAATAACCTGCTGCTATATACATAAATATTTCTAGTTCTATATAACCCCTGTACTTGTTTAATACATAGACATTACATAGTTGAGTTATTAGAGCTACTACAAATACAATAGTTAGTGGATTATTGGAAAATTGAATTAAAATTAAATTTAATAGGACAAAACCATAGTCTCCATTAGCTTTAGAAAAACTAGGATTTTCTACTAAAAGATTATAGGTGTGCTTATACATACCTGTATCTCCAATACCAGACCTTAGCCCTGAAAATAATACTAAAACCGAAACTACAAGAGAAATCCAAAATATAGCTATAAGCTTGTACTTTTTATCATTAGCCATTCTAGCAAGCAATGATAATATAAAAGTTGAAGCTAAGGTAGCATAATATATTCCCATTTTTTTCTCCTTTCTATAAGTTTCTTATATCTCTAGTTCTAAAGATTATATAACTATATAAAATACATCCCAGAGGAATAGCTGCTAACATAATCCCTTTGTATGGAACCTCACTTAAAAAATTCTTATCCTTTACAATTAAACTACTAGATACATAATGGACACATTCTTTAAATCTGTATAATAAAGATGTATTAGGTATCTTTAAGTTTTCTATTCTATAGAAGCACCATCCCTTAGGATTATTTCTGTATTGTCTAAGCATATTCTTAGTAGACCCATCTTCCATGTATTCTACAATACAAACAGGTTCATTAACTAAAGCTAGTTTGTACTTCTCATCTAGTTTATGACACTTATAAGCTAGTCCTACATATTTCTCATCTTCAAACTCTGGATATGGATATTTTTTTGTAAGCTCAGTCCTATATATAAGTTTTTTATCTCCTTTAATACCATATTTATGATATATATCAAATAAAGTAGCTTCCCTTAATCCTTCTGAAAACTTTGTTCCTATTATCTCACCAGTTTCATATAAATCAAGAGCTGCAATTCCTGCTATATTTTCTGCCTTTCTTTCTTCCCAAGCCTTTAGAATTTTTTCTACTCCATCATCTGTCATATAATCATCTGAATCTATACATATATTTAGTTCTGTATCAATATTTTCATAGGCAGTATTATGAGCACTATGCATACCGCCATTTTTTTTATATATATAATCTATTTGAAAGTCTGCTTCCTCTTTCCAATTTATAATCAGCTCTTTAGTATCATCTGTTGATCCATCATCTATTACCAACCATTTGAAATTTTTATTTGTCTGTCTTCTCAAACTTTCATAACACTTATATATGAGTTCTTTTCTATTATAAGTTGGCGTAAAAACTGTTAAAATTGGTTTCATTAATATCCTCCATCCTAAATCATGCTTTTTATATATCTGCTTTTATTTTCAAATAAATCACTTACTAATACTATCATAGACTTTTTCAATTTTCTTACAGTAGTTTTTTATATTATAGTTGGTTTTTATAAATTCACGTCCATTTTTCCCAAGATCAATTCTTAATTGTTTATCCTCTTTCAAATTTCTTAATTCTTCCATAAAACTTCTATAATCTCCTGGCTTTATGAGCCTTCCTCTATGAGAGTTTATAACTTCACTTATACTTCCTACATCCATTGCTACAACAGGTATTCCAAATGCCATAGCTTCCAGTATTACCATTGGAAGACCTTCGTAAAGTGAAGGTAGAAAAAACACATCTATAATAGGGAAAAAATCATATACATTTTCTTCGAATCCTGTAAATATAAAAAACTCACCCAATTCTAATTTTTTTACCATAGACCTAATTTCTTCTTCTTGTGTTCCGCTTCCAATTATGAAAATTTTTGTATCTATAAATTTTTCCTTATATTTATCAAATTCTTTTATAAAAGGTATAAGTCCCTTTTCTTCATCTAATCTACCTACAAATCCTATTACTTTTCCATTCTGTGGAATGATATATTTTGTAGCTATCCACGCCCTTTTATTACTTTTAAAATTTATTATTTCTTCTACATCCATAGCATTAGATAATATAGATATTTTTTCCCTATTAAGATAATTTGTATTTTCTTTATAAAAATCATATACAACCTTACCACAAGTAATATTGTAATCATATTTTGGCCTTAATAACTTATCAATACTACTATTTAATCCATTACTATTTATCCATGGATAGCAACTATGAATATGTGATATTACCTTTATATCTACTCCATATATACTCTTTACTAAATAAGCATGTATTGAAGCATTATTATCATGAGCATGGACTATTTTTATATCATTATCCCTTATAATATTTTTAAGATACTTTATATTTTTTAAAATATGCTTCTTAGAAAAACTTAAGGAATAGCTATTTATATTATTATCCTCAAAACTTTTTTTAAGCTTGTCCCCACCACATAGGACTATCGACTCATAATTAGTTAAATTCTTACAAATTAGCAGCACCATTTTTTCAGCTCCACTTAGCTTATTCATTGGTAATATATGAAGACACCTTTTCATATTTTTACATCCCTTCAATATATATTTTCATTGCTACTTATTAAATTCTAGTAATAAGTTATGCTTTATAAATTTATATTTTTTTCAGGCAAATAGTAGTCTTGTAAATCTAAAGTATCATATATATACTCCAACTCACTTATTACATTATTTAAATCATATTTCTCTATTTCCTTAGGTGTATTAAAGCTTCTATCTCCTTCTAGATAATATTCCTCTATAGCTCTTGCAGTAGCTTCATAATCTCCCACTTCTACTAGCTTACCTATACTTTCATTTTCTATAAGATCTCTTATTCCTCTTATATTAGTACCTATAACTTTTTTCCTATGTGACATAAACTCCATTATACTTTTAGGCAACCCTTCTCTATAGGAGAGTAATATCCCTATATCTGAAATTTTTATAAGCTCATTTATGTTTTCTCTATAACCTAAAAAACTTATATTTTCTTCTATTCCCCTTTTTACTATTTCCTCTTTTAACTCTTTTAGCTTATTTCCTTCTCCTACACTAATTGCCTTAATCTTTGGATACTTATCTTTTATAAGTTCCAACGCCTTTATAAGCTGAAGTTGGTTTTTATTATGATTTAATTCTGCTATCATAAGTATTATAAAATCATCTTTATCAAAAGAGAGCTTCTTTATATTAAGCACTTCTGCCTTTAGTTCAGTCCGTCTAATATCCTCTATATTTATACCTACTCCATTAACTAAGTAACACATTTTAGGCTTTAACTTATTTTTAGTTATTTCATAGTCTTCATTATTAATATTTATTATTACATCTGTAAATCTAGCCATAAGCTTCTCCATAGGATAAAACATACACCATGCTATCTTAGGTGCACCTTTATAAAAGTGATAGCCATGAGCTGTATATATAATTTTTATTTTAGGAAACCAAAGTTTTAATATTCTTCCGTATAATGCTGCTATAGGTGTATGAACATGGACAACATCATATTTATTTATCTTTTGTATAAATCTTAATCTCCAAAAAGCTTTAAAATTTCTTAAACTTAAAGGTTTTCTACAAAATGGTACATTGTATACTTTAACTCCTTTGGATATTAATCTCTTGTCTATAGGTTTATCTATAAAGCATGCGCAATCAACAACATATCCTTTATCTATTAACATTTCTATATGTGGAATTAAAAATGCATTAATTGTTCTACTTACTGTTGTTATATATAATATCTTTTTCATAAACTTCCTCTTCCCTTATGACCCTTGCAGGAACTCCTACAGCAGTACTATAAGCTGGGATATCCTTTACTACTACAGAGCCAGCTCCTATTATTGATCCCTTTCCTATTTTTAAATTTTGAATTACCGTAGAGCAGGATCCCATAAGTACTCCTTCTTCAATAATATCTCCTCCTGAAATATTTACGTTCCATAACAAGGATACATAATCTTTTATAATAGAATCATGACCAATACCACATTTAGGACTTATTATTACATGTTCTCCGATTTTAATATCTGTTGTTAAAATTGCTCCTTCATATATTATTGTCCCATGTCCCACAGTCATAAAATCATGTATGGATACTCTTGGATGAATTAAAGTTGCGAATTTAAACTTTCCCTCTAACTTTGAAACTATTTCTTTCTTTACTCTATAGTTTGATATAGCTACAACAACATATATGTCTTTACTAATGTAATTTAATAACTCAACATTTCCTATAATTCTATGTCCGTTTAAAGTTTTCCCTAAATTTGTTGGATTATCATCTAGGAATCCAATTATATTCCAAGTTGGTTTAAAATTATTAATTTGATTTATTATTAATGCAACTTCTCTTCCAACTCCTCCTGCTCCTATAATGATAACTTTTTTCATAGCAACTTCCTCTTTTTCACATTTAATAAAACAAATCTATGACAATTGATTTTTAAAGTCAAAGATTAATATGTTTAATTTGATATTTTAAGCATTAACTTTTTTTGTTTTATATTTTTCATAATTTCTTCTTCTTGATTTTATACTAAGAAAACTCTTTTTTTCTTTAGTATAATATTTATAATAAGAATCTGTTCTCTTTATGTCGCAACTATTCAGTATACTTCCAACTACATTTGCATTTACCTTTTTTAATTCTTTATATGCTAAATTAATATCTTTTTCTCTAGTTTTACCGTACTTCACCACTATAATTGTTGCATCTGCTTTACCTGCAAGAATGCTGGCATCAGTAACAGCTAGTAACGGTGGAGTATCTAATATTATATAGTCATAGATACTTCCTATATTTTTTAAAAATCCTTCAAAAGTTTTCGAACCTAAAATTTCTGCAGGATTAGGAGGAATAGTACCTGATGATATTACTGATAGGTCAGAAGTAAATTCTTGTATAGATTCTTTTAAATTATCTTTATCAATTAAACAATCCGTAATTCCCTTTAAATTAGAAAGCCTAAATTTTTTATGTAAAGATGGTCTTCTAAGATCACAATCTATAATTAAAACTTTATTTCCACTTTCACTTAAACAAAGTGCTAAATTACCAGCAATTGTTGATTTCCCCTCTCCTGGTACTGAACTAGTTATTACAATGGTCTTTATTGCTTTATCAACAGATGAATATTTTAAACTTGTGCGTATGGATTTATAAGATTCAGCAGATATAGAATGTGGCATTTTATTGTATATAAACATTACTCTCTTCCTCCCTTAAATCCTTTTTCGTGCTTAGGTATATTTCCTAATACTGGTACTGGCAAAACTTTTTCTAATCTAGAGTTACTCTTAATAGTGTCATCAAGATAATCTATAAAAAATATTAATCCCAAAGAAAATATTACACCAACTCCGAAGTATATAAGCATTAGCTTCTTTTTATTAGGTACTATGGGATATACTTTACTACTATCTATAATTCTCGGCTTAGCATCTGGAATTATAGTTTTTGCTTGCTCATTAAACTCTTCACATATAGCTGTTAGTACCTGTTCTGCTCCCTCCATATCATTAGTATTATATGTTACTGTAAATATAGGTGTATTCTCTGATGCAGAAAACCCTAATGAATTTTTCACTTCCCAAGACGACTTGTTAATTTTATATTTTTTCAATGTTTCATTTAAAAAATCATCTACCCTAATTATTTCATTAAAGGTATTCATAAATTCATTGTAATATTGAATTTCATTCTGAGAATAATAGTCCATTAGATTATTTCCTCTACCAACGTAAATTTTCGCTGTAGCTTGATAACTTGTAGTCATTAATGAAGCTTTATAACCACCTAAACATGATATAGCTCCAGTAATTAATATTAAAATCCAAATTTTTTTCTTTAGTAAATATACTATTTCATCAAAATTTATCAATTTTTCATCCATAAATTTCATCCTCCTTTAATTGCTTCCATTAAAGTATTCCATGGTAATATTATCATCTTGGTTTATTCCATCTTTTTTAATAACTTTATATATGGTTAAAAATAAAATTTTCAAATCTAAAAGTAGGGACCAGTTACACACGTACCATATGTCTAATTTAAATTTTTCTGTCCATGATATAGCATTTCTACCATTAATTTGTGCCCACCCCGTAATTCCTGGTAGAACCTGATGCCTTTTTAACTGCTCTTGTGAGTATAAACTTAAATACTCTTTTAAAAGAGGTCTTGGTCCTACTAAACTCATATCTCCTTTTATAACATTTATAAGCTCTGGTATTTCATCAAGGCTTAATGCCCTCAGTGTTTTTCCTATTGTTGTGTGCCTCTTTTCATCTGGTAATACCTTCCCATTTTCATCCTTTATATCTTTCATTGTTCTAAACTTAATCATTTTAAAAATCTTATTCCTTTTTCCTACCCTCTCTTGTATAAAAAAAATTGGTTTTCCTAATTTAATCTTTATTATCAGTGCTATAATAATTAACATAGGTAATAAAATAATAAGTCCTAATATTGAAATAGCAACATCAAATATTCTTTTTATAAACATATTCTCCTCGAACTTTCTTAAATTTTATCTCTGTCTTTTTAAATGTAAATTTATTTTTTAAATTTTATATTAACCAAGTATAAATTACTTATAATTCCAAACTTTATTTAAATAATCTTTTTATAGCATCTATTACCCTTTGTTGATCTTCAATTGTCATTTTTGTATCTGATGGAAGACAAATTCCTCTTTCAAATATATCTTCACATACACTTATACCTACATCATTGTGATTAAAAAAACTAAATCCTTTATAATAAGGTTGAAGGTGGATAGGCTTCCAAACATGTCTAGATTCTATATTTTCTTTTTCTAAAGCTTTTATTATATCTATAGGTTTAATTTTGCATCCTTTAGATAAAGTCATCACACTAAGCCAATAATTTGATGTTCCATAGTCACAAATTTCTTCCATATCAATCCACGGAATATTCCTAAAATTTCTATCATAAAATTTAAAAATACTTTTTTTCTTAGCTATTCGTTGATTCAATATTTTAAGTTGACCTCTACCTATTCCTGCTAAAATATTACTCATTCTATAGTTATATCCAAGCTCTGAATGTTGATAATATCTAGCCTTGTCTCTAGCTTGAGTGGCCCAAAATCTTGCTTTCTCTATGGCATTCATATTATTTGATACAAGCATTCCACCAGCAGAAGTAGTTATTATCTTATTTCCATTAAAAGAGAATACTCCAAATTCACCCATGGTTCCAGTTTGCTTACCCTTATAAGTTGCACCTAATGATTCTGCAGCATCTTCTACAATAGGCACATCATAAAAGTTGCAAATTTTTATTATTTCGTCCATATCTGCACTTTGACCATATAAATGAACTACAATTACCGCTTTAGGCTTCATATTTTTTTCTTCATAATATTCAAAAGCTCTTTTTAATGCTTTGGGAGACATATTAAAACTTTCAGGTTCTGAATCAATAAATACTGGAACAGCTCTTTCATATATTATTGGGTTACAACTTGCTACAAAAGTTAATGATGAACAAAAAACTAAATCATTATTTTTTACATCTAATAGCTTCAATGCCATATGAATTGCTGAAGTTCCAGAGCTTAGTGCCAAGCCTCTTTTTACTTTTACATAGTTTGCTATCTCATTCTCAAAATTCTCTACATTAGGACCCATTGGTGCTATCCAATTAGTATCAAAAGCCTCAAGTACGTACTTAATTTCTTCCTCACCCATATGTGGCGATGAAAGGTATATTTTCCTCCTGCTATCTTCATTAATTATTTCACTAAACCTATTTTGCTCTGCTAATTCTAAAATTTCTTTACTTTCATCTATTTTGTTGAACTTTATTGATTGAATAATATCCTTGTTACTTTTCATATTTTCCACTATATACTTCGCCTCCTTTCATGGGATAATATGTAAAAAACTCTTTCCTTTTCCTTAAAACTTTTATATTAAAATCCCTAACCACGAATCAATATTAAGTTTTATTATTATAAAATCTGATTAAAATTTTTGTTTATATATTAAATCCACTATTTTTGTATAAATAATTAACATATAGTTCTACATTACAATATTACCACTTTTTTACATTTGTTTCATTTAGTTTTCTTCGTCTTTTTATCCTAGGAAATAACAATGCCTTTTTGCATGATACTTTATTTGTATGTATATGCACTTATTTATACATACTTCTACTTTATATAACTAATTATTTTAATAATAAAATTCTTCTTTCACCCTAAAGTTACAATAAAACTTTTATAATATTGAATAAAAGTTTTAGTATATAGTAAAAGAGTGTGCCTAGCATTGCTATGACACACTCTAATAAAATTTATTTGTTGCACTACTCTCTACTTTAGTTTTAGGCTCTATGTTTAATGAAAGTGATAGAATTTGGAGAGAATTTATATTTTCATATAACAAATAGATATATATTAAACTATTTATATATGTTAATAGGAAACTATATAAATAGTTAACTATTTGTTGTGGCCTCAAGGGTTTCAGAGATTTTCTTATTTTGAAAAAGTAAAATTAGCCAATGATATTCTATCACTCTGGAACTAATTCTAATCTTTTATCCACTTTATCAACTAGTATAATGTTAGTAACCTCTACATTTCCTCTATTAATAACTATAAATCATTTTAATCTATAATTTTATTAAGCTATACATATAGATTCTCTGTATAGTATGAGATTTTCATTAGAATTGTACCATTTAACTATTGTTAAAATTCATATATAATTTCATAATGATAATATATAAGTGTAAATATTATGGAAATTATAAATAAATGTTAATATTTGTTTATAATTATTTACATTCCATTTTTTATATGGTACACTATATTTAAATTGTTAGATAATAATAATTATTAAATAATAACTTACTTTTAATGGTAATGTTATAGAATAAGAAAGTGGGGAATAAAGATGGGAAATCTAAAAGGAACTAAAACAGAAGCTAATTTAGCAACAGCATTCGCAGGAGAATCTCAAGCTAGAAATAAATATACTTTTTATGCTTCAAAAGCTAAAAAGGAAGGATATGAGCAAATTGCTGCTCTTTTCACTGAAACTGCAAATAATGAAAAAGAACATGCAAAAATATGGTTCAAGCTTCTTCATGATGGCATAGGTGATACTATGGAAAACCTTAAAGATGCAGCTGCTGGTGAAAACTATGAGTGGACTGATATGTATGCTACTTTTGCAAAAGAAGCTAGAGAAGAAGGCTTTGATAAAATTGCAAACTTATTTGAAGGTGTAGGTAAAATTGAAAAAGAGCATGAAGAAAGATATTTAGCTTTATTAAAAAATATTGAAGACGGAAAAGTATTTGAAAAAGAAGAAAAAGTGATATGGCAATGTGCTAATTGCGGATTCATCTATGAAGGAGAAAAAGCACCAAATGCATGTCCTGTTTGTGCACATCCTCAAAGCTACTTCCAATTATTAGCTAAAAACTATTAATATTAAAATAACAAGGGTATTGAATCAAGAATTAATTCTAGATTCGATACCCTTATTTAATATGTTTTATTCTATATTAAAGTCTTATTCTATAGGCATTAACTTTTGATATATTTCACTTCTATACCTCTTATCTAAAAGCATTATGGTACCCTTATCTTCTTCAGTTCTAATAACCCTTCCCATAGCCTGTATAACTTTGTTCATTCCTGGAAATGTATACGCATAGTGAAATCCCGGTTCCCCTATTTCGTTAAAATATTCTTCTATTAATTTTCTTTCAAAGGATATTTTAGGTAATCCAACTCCCACTATAATCGCTCCCTTAAGTCTATCCCCAATTAAATCTATTCCTTCTGAAAATACTCCTCCTAGAACTACAAAACCTATAGTTCTCTCCTTACTATTTTTATCTACATCCATCAAAGAAAATCTTTCCAAGAATTCTTCTCTTTCTTCCTCTGTCATAACACTTTCTTGTAAGTATATATTATGTTCACTAAAATTCTTACAGTAAACTTCATATACTTTTGTCATATATTCATAGGAAGGAAAAAACACTAAAAAGTTTCCCTCATAATTATTTAGAGTTTCATTGATATATTTACAGATTGGGTAATAACTTTTCTCTCTGTACTTGTATCTAGTATCAATGTCATATTTTAGAATCAAATTTCTATTTTCTGGTGGAAAGGGAGACTGAAGTTTTATGCTATAACTTTTATCATCTCCACCTAGTAGATTTTTAAAATAATTCATTGGAGACAGAGTGGCTGAAAAAAATATATTACTTATATTACCTTTTATACACTGTTTTATCACATTACTTGGGTTTAAACAGAATATTTTTATCCGGATATCCATATCTTCATTATTACAGTATAGTACAAAATCCTCTGAAAATAACTCTCCAATTCTAATAAAATCTAAGAAAGAAAAATATACATTTAAAAATATTTCATCTATGGTTTCACCAATGTGTTCTTTTAAATAATTTTCACCTTCTGTTGCAAAAAGCCTGAAAAGAACTAGCATTTCTCCGGGTCCTTCATCTATTACTATATTACCCTTTTCACCTATTGTATATTCCTTTAGTTTCTTAATTATTTTATTTATTATACCTATTAGTTTTTTATTTTTATATTTAAATTCTTTTTTTAATTCTTTCAAATCACTTTCTTTTATCTCAGCAGAATACATTTCTCTTCCACGGTCTACTAAATTATGTGCCTCATCAATAAGAAATATATATGGTGTATCATCAAATGCCATTCTCTTTATCATAGCTTTAGGATCAAAGAAATAGTTATAATCACCTATTATAAAATCACACCAAGCAATTAAATCTAAGGAAAGTTCAAAAGGGCATACCTTAAATTGCCTGCTGTACTCCTCAATAATCTGTTGATTAAAAACTTCATTGTTTTCTATCATAGCTAATATGGCGTCATTAACTCGATCAAAATGTCCCTTTGCATATTCACAGGCATCGCCATTACATATTCTTTCCTCTAGAAAACAAATCTTATCTTTTGCAGTAATAGTTAATGTTCTAAGCCTCATACCAGAGTCTCTTAATATGCCTAAGGTATTTTCAGCCACTCCTTTAGTAATATTTTTTGCTGTAAGATATATAAGCTTAGCTGAATTATTTATAGTAAAAGACTTTATTGCAGGAAAAATTGTTGAAATAGTTTTTCCTGTCCCCGTAGGTGCTTCAATGTAAATATCTTTTTTCTCTTTAATAGTTCTATATATATTTATAGCTAGTTCCCTTTGACCCTTCCTATAATTTTTAAAAGGAAAATCTAACTTTTCAATAGAGTTATTTCTTAGTTCTATCCAACTACTCTGAAGATGAATCCACCTTGTATACCTGCCCATCACTTCATTGAAAAATTCCTTTAGTTTTTCCCTTAAAAAAGTTTTTGAAAAGGTCTTTGTATGCAAACTTTCTCTGTGACAATATATAAGATCTATATCTATTTCACTTAGGTTTTCTTCTTCACAATAGATATGCCCATATAGTTTTCCTTGGGCCCAGTGAAGAAAGTTTTCATTTTCTTCAAGTGTAAGTAAGTCCTTCATGGTAGTCTTTATCTCTATTATTTTAACTCTAGTGTTACTACCTTTCTGTGAACTAATAATAACACCGTCGGCTCTCCCTTCTAAAATAATATTTATTTCCTTATAGCATAACTCTCTTGATAGATACATCTCATTAATATAGATCTTCTCTTCTGATTCATCACATTGCTCTTTAAGTTCCTTTTGTATGACTTTATGAAGTCTAGTCCCCTCTTGAGCTGATCCAATACCCCCTATTCTATCATCAATATCCCCTTGTCTATAAATAAATTCTATTAAATTTCTAACAGATATTCTCATATTATTTTCTATCATATTCTTCTCCTAAAAGGTATATCCATGATTAAACCTAGTACTTACTTATTTTGTTTCTGGGTTTCCATCTCTTCAAAAATTTCATTTAGATATTCCCATCTTTCTAATAAAAAATTCAATTCATCTTTTAATCTATTTTGATCTTCCAGTAACTGTTGTAACTTTACAAAATCACTTCCACACTGGTTTATCTCTGTCTCTACTGTGGCAATATCTTCCTCTTTTTTTTCAATTTCATCATCTATGGTATCAAATTCTTTTTGCTCTTTAAATGTAAATTTTAATTTAGTTGGCTTTTCTTTACGATTTTTATTTTCATCATATTTCTTTTCTTTGTTAGTACTTGATGTAGCAACTTCTTCTTCAGCCTTTATATCCCTATACTCTTTATAATCACTATAATTTCCTACAAGCTCTAAAATCTTTCCTTGTCCTTCAAAGCTAAAAATCCTATTGGCAATTCTATCTAGGAAGTATCTATCGTGGGATATGGCTATTACCGTACCATTAAATCTATCCAAATAGTCTTCCAGAATTGTTAAAGTCTGAATATCTAAGTCATTGGTTGGCTCATCTAAAAATAATACATTAGGTGCTTCCATTAGTATTCTTAAAAGATATAATCTTCTCTTCTCTCCACCAGACAATTTAGATATAAAACTATGCTGCATGGTTCCATCAAATAAAAAGTTCTCTAACATTTGAGAAGCAGTAATTTTACTTCCATCATTTGTAGTTATATACTCAGCTATTTCTTTAATATACTCGATAACTCTCATAGTTCCATCTAATTCTATATTTTCTTGGGTAAAATATCCTATCTTAACAGTTTCACCTTGTGTAACTTCTCCCTTATCAGGGCTTAATCTTCCACTTATAATATTCAATAAAGTAGATTTACCCATACCATTATTCCCTATAACTCCTACTCTCTCTTCCTTAGTAAAGATATGACTAAAATCCTTTATAATTACCTTGTCTCCAAAGTCCTTGCTTATATTATCAAGCTCTAATATCTTCTTTCCTAACCTTGAACCAGCTGTATTTAATTCCATTCTATCTTCATCTATCTTATAGGATGTTTCTTTTAACTCTTCAAACCTATCAATCCTTGCCTTTTGCTTAGTAGATCTCGCCTTAGCTCCTCTTTTTATCCACGCTAACTCTTTTCTGTAAAGATTTTGTCTTTTACTCTCAAGCGCTTCAAAAAGCTGCATTCTCTCTGCTTTTTTCTCTAAAAATACAGAATAATTTCCTTGATAAGAATAAAGTTCTCCCCTATCTAGTTCAAAGATCCTATTAGTAATTCTATCTAAGAAGTATCTATCGTGGGTTATCATTATAACCCCACCTTTTCTTTTTTGTAATAGCTCCTCCATATAATCAATTATTTCATTATCCATGTGGTTAGTAGGTTCATCCAATATTAAAAGATCACAAGGAGTTATTAGCACATTACAAAGCCCTACTCTCTTTCTTTGCCCTCCAGAAAGCTTTCCCATTTTAGCATCAAAATCCGTTATACCTAACTTTGTTAGTAATGCTTTTGCCTCACTTTCTATTTGCCAACCTCCTAATGCGTCAATTTTACTAGTAAGCTTAAATAACTGTTGTTGCAGCTTTGAATTATCACTATTGGTTTTTAGTTCTTCTAATACATGTTCATACTCTCTTAGTACTTCCATTATTTCCCCGGCACCATTAAAAACATGATCCATAATCCTATCCTCTGGATTAAACTCAATATGTTGAGGTAAATAAGATATGTTCAGTCCATTCATCTTTGTAATTGTACCAGAATCCTCTTGTTCTATTCCTGCAATTATTTTTAATAATGTAGACTTTCCAGCTCCATTTACACCAATTATTCCAACTTTATCTTCTGATGTTATGGTTAGTTTAACATCTGTTAATAATGGTTTTTCACTATAACTCTTATATATATTTTCAAGTGTTATTAAATTCATATGTATCATCCTCTATTCTTAGCTATGTTTAATTATTTATTTTTTTTATAATATCTTCTATTTATAAAACCTTTCCTATGGACATTATACCTAATCGAGAAAGAAATAAAAACCTTTAGATACTATTATTATCTAAAGGTTTTTACTTAATATTTAATATTTATAGGAACTTTATACTATATTTCTAATCAAATTTATCCTAAAAAATATAACTTTCATAAAATAAAACTATAAGAAATGTGTTATACCGCTACATCTTCAGGCTCTTCTTTCTTTTTTTCACCTATAGTAGATAAATTAATTCCTAATCCTTTTTGTATTATTCTAATAATTGGAAGAGAAATTAAACCATCTATAACGTGATGAATTATAGTTCCTATTCCTGTTACAACAATTGATAAAACTATATTGCCTGTAAATATAAGTACTACTAATCCTTCAAAAATTCCATGTATTGGTGCTGTAAAAGCTACAACTTTACCATAAGACATTTTTTTCACAATCATTTTAGCTCCAATGTATCCTACTACTATATGAGATGATGCTCTCATTGCTACAATTGGATCTCCTATAGCAAATAAAAAACCTACCACTGAACCAATTCCAACTACTGCAGCCTCAAAAGGTCCTAAGAACATAGCAATAAACATAGGTACGTGTGATGCCAAAGTTGCAGAGAATGGTGGTATATATACCTTAAGAAAAGGCCCAAATATTACTGGTATTATAATAGACATAGCTATTAATAATGAACTAATTACCATCTTTTTTAGATTTGTTTTCATTTTTATCCTCCTACCTGTACTGTATATACATTAGTATATATCATAAAGTTACAGTTGTAAATAGAAAGTATCCATTATAAAAAAACAATGGATACTTTCTATTTAAATCAGTTATAAATTTGACCTTTTTTTTCTTTTAACGCTAATAATAACTTATCACATATTACAGGTATGCTATACATTCTAACTCCTACTGCATCATATATGGCATTTAATATAGCTGGAGCTGTAGGTATCATTACAGGCTCTCCAATTCCTTTAGCTCCATAAGGACCTGATTCCTCAAATTCCTCCACAAAATAAGTATCTATATGTGGTACATCTTTACTGGTTGGTATTATATAATTTGAAAAATTTCTATTTTTTATAGAACCGTTTTCTATTTCTATTTCTTCCATAAGTGCATAACCTATTCCCATGGCAACTCCGCCTTGTGCCTGACCTTCTGCGGAAGCTGGATTTATTATTTTTCCTGCGTCATTTACAGCTATAACTTCAATTATGTCAACCTTGCCAGTTTCATCATCTACTTCAATAGTAACTTTTTGTGCTCCAAAGGTATAAGGCCAATAAGGATTACCTTCACCAGTTTCCATATCAATTTGTGAAGTTTCTGCTTTAAAATAACCTTCTGTCTTTATCGGAATTCCCTTTTCTTTCATTTGCTTATAAAGGAGCTTTATTTCTTCTTTATGAATACAGTTATCGTTTGATCTACTTAAACCTTTATTTAAATTACTTCTAAGTTTTTTACAAGCATCATATACAGCATTTCCTGTATTGTAAGTTTGTCTACTTGCTGCTGCAGTACCACTATCTTTTACAAAGCTAGTGTTATCATACATTACTTTAATTAGATTTTTATCTGTATTTAGTGTTTCTGTAGCAATTTGCCACATCACACTTATACCACCAGAACCTACATCTGAAACTTCCACATATACTACAATTTCACCATCTTCCCTAAGTTCTGCCGTTGCTCTTGATTCATCAGGAAACCCATTTCCATACCCAGTACCATAAAATATAGTAGCATACCCTACACCACGGTTCTTCATATCAATTTCACACCTTCTTTTAAATTTCTACTCCATCAAGGTCTGCAAGCTTTTCTATACATTTTTTAAGACCTACACTTGATTTTAACACTTGACCTGTAGCAGTTTTATCTCCTACTTTAAAAGCATTTATATATCTAAATTTTAGTGGGTGAATCCCAATCTTTTCAGCTAACATATCCATCTGACTTTCTGTAGCAATAGGACATTGTGTTGCTCCAAATCCTCTCATTGCCCCACTATATGGATTATTGGTATATACAGCCATGGCTCTTATATCTACATTTTGTATATTATATGGACCGGTAGCATGTACTGCGGCCTTTCTTAATACATTTATCCCCCATGAAGCATATGCACCAGTATCTCCATAGATTCTAGCTTTTAACGCACAAAGTTTACCATCTTCTCTCACCCCTGTTTTTAAAAAAATTTTCATAGGGTGTCTTTTACTATGGGATATAGTAGATTCTTCTCTATCATAAACTACCTTAACTGGTTTTTCAGTCAAATAAGCTGCAATTGCCGCGTGACATTGTGGATTAATATCTTCTCTACCTCCAAAGGCTCCACCAATAGTCATATTTCTAATTCTAACCTTTTCTTCCTCAATATTCAAGCACCTAGCTACCTCTTCTCTATCATAATGTGGATATTGAGTTGCAACATATACTTCTACCACTCCCTCTTCATCAACTCTGCTTACAGATGCCTCAGGCTGTAGAAAAGCATGTTCTACCATAGGAGTATTATACCAGTTCTCTACTATATATTTAGCTTCCTCAAATCCATCATCAATATTCCCTTTTTTTATCTTTAAATCATAAAGTAAATTACTTACTTCACCTAAAATTGGAGCATCTTCTTTTAAAGCATCCTCAATATTAAAAATACCCTTAAACTCTTCATACTCTATTTTCACATTATTTAAAGCGTCTTTTAAAGCTTCCTTATTTTTAGCAACTATTATAATTATGGGATCCCCTACTCTTTTAATTATATCTTTTACAAGAGTAGGAATATCCTTAAATACAACACCATGACTTATAGCTCCTGGTATCATAGTATAATCTATGACCATTTCCACATCTTCCATGGATCTTATTTCTTCCATATTTATATTTTTAACTTTTCCATAGGGAATTGTACTTCTTTTTACTCCAGCATATAACATACCTTCAAATTCTAAATCGTCAGGATAAATCGATTTACCTAGTACTTTATTGTATACATCTGGCCTTATAAGTCCTCTTCCAACAGACTCCATTGCAACCTCTCCTCTAATTATTTTTCAACTTGCTTTGAGCTAAAATTATGCCTTGAACTATTTTGTCATAACCTGTACACCTGCAAAGGTTTCCTGAAATACTTTCCCTTATTTCCTCTTCAGTTGCATCTATGTTTTTATCTAGTATAGCTTTAGCACTTAGTATCATTCCTGGAGTACAATATCCGCATTGAACTGCTCCTACCTCCATAAAAGCTTCTTGAATGGGATGTATTCCGTTATTACTAATACCTTCTATAGTAATTATTTCGCAACCATCTAAAGTTGCAGCTAGTAAAAGGCAAGAATTCACGATTTTACCATCTAGAATAACAGTGCAAGCACCACACTCTCCTTCTCCACACCCTTCCTTTGTTCCTTTTAGCTTAATTTCGTCCCTTATAAAATCTATTAGTCTCATCATACTATTTATATTTCTTTTATATTCAATTCCATTTATTTTTATATTTACTTCTACCACAACATACCTCTTTTCTATAATTCAAAATTATATCTACTGCTGTAAAGCGTTATCTAAGGCTCTTTTAAATACACCTTTAATTGCCTCCCTTTTAAAAGGCATAGTTTTCCTACCCTCAATGCTTTTCTCTACAATACTTTCTAAATATTCTAAAGCTTCTTCAGAATATAGCCATTTAATATCTTTTCCCAAAGACCTTTCTTCTAACTCTTTAGCCCTAAAGGGATATCTTCCAACTGCTCCAAGACATATATTTATAGCACAAATCCTATCTTTTTTTATTTCTAAATTTACAGCAGCACTTACTCTTGAAATGGCTAAAGAATTTCTTTTACCTAACTTGTAATAGCCACTTATGTTTTGTGTTTTAGGTATAATAATATGAGTTAATATTTCATTTTCTTTTAATCTCTCTTCTTTATAATTTTCAAAATATTCTTCGCAACTTACTCTTCTTATTGCTTCTTCTGATTCTATAAGTAATATTCCTCCTAAACTAATTATACAAGGTATTATATCAGCTGCTGATCCTCCATTAGCAATGTTACCTCCAACAGTGGCTACATTTCTAATTTGTGGTGATCCCATAGACATACTACAATTTAAAAGTAAATTACAGTAATCCTTTATAATATTATTTTCAATTAAATCACTAAAAGTCACCATAGCACCAATATATATTTCATCCTTATCATCTACTATTTTTTTCAAATCTGAAATTTTTTCTAAGGAAACTATGGATTCGCACTTTACTTTATTTCTTTTAAAGTCTAGAACTAAGTCTGTTCCCCCAGCTAACAGTTTAAGATTAGAATGATCTTTCATATATTCTTTAACTTCTTCTATAGTTTTAGGACTGTAAATTTTCAACACTTTTACGCTATACCCCCATTCATATATATTTATTCAATTTATTCATTTTATTCAAATTTATTACATATAATTTTTAAAAAAATCTTCTATATTAAATATATAGAAGACTTATTTTACTGTAATGACATTATTTTATTTTGTTTTGTTGCATGCCGTTAATATCATCTCTTCTGCAACTTGAAAATAATCATCTAAATCAAATTTCCCTTCGTCGATTAAGTACTGTAATGAAGCCCCTAACATTAAGGATACCATTACAAAAGGAATATTTCTCATAGTTTTATCATCAATTCCTTCTTGTTCTTCTTTAGAAAAAGTCTCTTCTATACTCTTTCTCCAGATATTAAAGGTATTTTGAAATATAATCCTTATCTCTTCATTTACAGTTCCTTGAACCCAATAATCAATTTGGGCATATTCCATCTTTTTATTTATTAAAATATCATCTTTTTTCTGTTCAAAGAACCCTTGAATATTTTCAGTAACAGTTTTAGCTTCAGTATCTATATAGTTCTTACGACCCTTAGAAAACTCCTCTTGTATGCTATTAAGTAATGCTACCATAATATCATTCTTAGTAGAGAAGTGATAGTGTAGGTTAGCTTGGCTCATATTAGCCTCCTTAGCAATTATATGCATACGAGTTCCACTAATTTTTTCCTTAGATACTACTTCAAGTGCCGCTTTAAGTATCCTCTTATCCACATCTTTTTCCATGATTAACCTTCTTTCTCACTTAACCCTAATTTCATCTAAAAGTATATAGTTTTTAATTTACATATATGGCTCATCTATAACTTTTCCAGCCACATACCTTTTAATGATATTTTTAGGATTTCCTGTGTAAATAAATTTTTGTAATCTTTCTTGTATTGATAGTTTTTTGAAACTTTTTAATGAACTATCATCTATAATTAATGCATCAAATTCGTAATCTTTTTCAAAACTACCAACCTTTCCAAAGAAACTTCCACTTCCCTTAGTTGCTAAATAAAACAATTCAGCTGTATTTAGTGGTGCTTCTTTTTTTCCACTTTCAAGCCATTTAATGTTTGATGCTTGTGCACTGTCTACTATTACGTTGCACATAGACAAGCTATGTCCTCCTGATATGTCAGAAGCAAGTCCAATTGGTATTCCTTCAGTTATAAATTTTCTAATTGGAGCTATACCACTTGCTAAATTGGAGTTTGAATTTGGACTATGAGCTACAAACACTTTATTCTGCCTAAGCATTTCTATTTCTTCATCTTCAAGTAATACGCAGTGAGCCATAATTGTTGGTTGGTTACCAAGAAGCCCTGCATCTTTATAAATACTGGCATAATTTTTATACTCTGGATGCAAGGATTTTACAAATTCTATTTCATCTTTATTTTCACTTAAGTGTGACTGTACTGGTATTTTATATTTTTCAGCTAAGTCACCTAATCCTCTTAATAATTTCGTAGTACAAGTTGGGACAAATCTAGGAGTTATAATTGGTTTTACACGTTCATACTTATCCCCATATGCATTTATAAAGTTTTCCGTATCTTCAATAGATTTCACTGAATCTTCTCTTAAAAATTCCGGACAATTTCTATCCATATTTACCTTTCCTACATAAGCACCGAGACCTGAATGGTTTAAGATATCCATTAAGAGCTTTGTTGAATCTAGATGTACTGTGGCAAATATACAACTTCTAGTAGTTCCATTTTTCCAAAGTTCTCTTGCTAAACTAGTGTATACATCTTTTGCATAGGTTGTATCCCAATACTTTTCTTCCTCTGGAAAAGTATATGTCTCTAACCATGGCATTAATTCCTTGTCTAATCCTAACCCTAAATTAGGAAATTGAGGTCCATGAAGGTGCAAATCAACAAAACCAGGAATAATTAATTTATCTCCATAATCTGTTACTAATGCGTTTTTAAGTTCTTCTGGTAATACTTCATATACTCCCTTTATTATCTTATTCACTAGTACCACATACCCATTTTCGATTATTTCATATTCTCCAAAGTTTTTGGTAAAAATAATGTTTCCTTTTATTGCTTTAATCTGGCTCATCACATTCCTCCTTAATTAAATTATCATATTCAAACTATAATTTAATCTTTCTACCTAGTGAACTCTTTTTCTTCTTATTTCTTATAAAATGTATCTTCTAGAGGTAAATTAGTTCGGAATTTATGATCTAGCATATAGTAAGCTCCTTGAATTGCCGGCGCTGTTGGGATAGATGTTATTTCTCCTATCCCTTTTGCCCCATAGGCTAAATCACTAGTATTCTTTTCTATTATTATAGGTAATATCTTAGGAACTGCTGGAGCTCTAAATAAACCTAAAGTTCCAAATTTAGCTATAGGTATGCAATTATTAAGTGGATAATCCTCTGTTAAAGCATATCCTAAACTCATAACAACTCCCCCCTCAATTTGTCCTTCCACGTTTATAGGATTGATTGCTCTTCCTACATCATGAGCAGCAACTATCTCTTTAAGTTTACCATTTTTATCAAGTATTGCAAGCTGTGTTGCATACCCATAGGCTACATGACTAACAGGATTTTCCTTTGGAGAATTTATCGGGTCTGTTATTCCCCTGTATTCTCCATAAAATTCTCTATCATTTAAAAAATTCAGAACCTTATCTGTATTATTTAAGAGCCATTTTCTAATGATACTACGATCTATGCAACTTTCTTTTGCATAGTTTATTAATTTTTCTTCACTATATTGCTTCATCACTTCTTCCATAAACTTCATCGTGGCAATCCTAACAGCCTCTCCTGTAAACAATGTCTGTCTTGAAGCTGTAGTTGTTCCTGAATTAGGTGAATCAAAGGTATCAGGAAAACCTATTGCAACTTTATTGGGTGATAATCCAGTAATTTCACAAATTATCTGTGTCATTATAGTACCTATGCCTTGCCCTATACAAGCTGCACTAGTTCTCACATTAATAACTCCATCTTTTATGACTAGGTTACACCTACCTATATCAGGAAGTCCAACTCCTATTCCACTATTTTTCATACAGCAAGCAATTCCTACAATTTCATTGTCATAATATTTATCTTTTACAGCTAGTAACGTTTCTTTAATTGCTGTACCTGAATCAGCTATCTGACCATTAGGAAGTATATCTCCTGGTTCTACAGCATTTCTATATCTAATTTCCCAGCTTGATATACCAACCTTTTCAGCTAAAAGATTTAAATTACACTCCCCTGCAAATACAGATTGAGTTACCCCAAATCCTCTAAAAGCTCCTGCAGGTGGATTATTAGTATAAACTGCTGTGCCAGTGATATCAACATTATCACATCTGTATGGCCCTGCAGCATGGGTACATGCCCTTTGTAATACTGGTCCTCCTAAAGATGCATATGCTCCAGTATCGGCAACTATATTAGCTATAAAAGCTGTTAATTTTCCTTCTTCATCACATGCTGTAGTTACTTCAATTTCCATAGCATGTCTTTTGGGGTGAATTATTATGCTTTCTTTCCTACTTAAAGTAATCTTCACAGGCATTTTTATAATATATGCTAGTAAAGCTGCATGATGTTGAACACTCATATCCTCTTTTCCACCAAAGCCACCTCCAACATATTTACTAATACACCTTATTTTTTTCTTAGGCAGCCCTAATAGTTCTGATATTTCTCTTTGCTCATCATAAATTCCTTGGGAGCCAGTATAAACTAGCACTCCATCTCCATCCGGCATTGCCAAAGCACTTTCCGGCTCCAAAAAAGCATGCTCTGTGAATGGAGTTGAATAAGAATTAGTAACTATATATTTAGAGTTTTTTAATGCATCCTCAATATTACCTCTTATAACTCTTTCATTTCTATATATATTTCCTTCAGGATGAATTTTTGGAGCATCATATCTCATAGCCACTTCAGGTTTCGTTAGTGGTACAATCTCTTCATATTCTACTTCTATAAGCTGTAAAATTTCCGTTAAAGCCTTTTTTGATTTTGCAGCCACTAGTGCTATAGCATCTCCCACGTATCTAGTTTCTTCTCCCACTGCTATTAAAGCTGGCCAATCCTTTGAAATATGTCCAATATATCTATTCCCAGGTATATCCTTTGCTGTTAATATGGTTATAACATTAGGATGATTTAGAGCTTTATCTATATTAATTTTTTTAACCAGTGCTCTTGGATATTCTGTTCTTAATGCGGAACCATATACAAGCCCATCAACCTTCATATCATCAACATATATAGCAGTTCCCAAAATTTTATCCATAGCATCAATTCTTGTTAACGATTTTCCTATAGAACCGTTTCGTTCTAAATCAAAATTTAGTTTTCCCTGCCGAAAAATTTGTGCTGCTAATTCAATTGCTTCTATTATCTTTACATATCCTGTGCATCTGCATACATTTCCTTTAATAGCAGCTTTTATCTCCTCTTTAGATGGATTTAGATTTCTATTAAATAATCCCTTAGCACTAATCACCATGCCTGGAATACAAAATCCACACTGAACTGCACCAACCTTTGAAAAAGACCATGAAAATACTTGTTTTTCGAATTCTGATAAACCCTCAACAGTTTGTACTTCTTTACCATTAATTTTTCCAAGAGTATTTATGCACGCCCTTCCTTGAACTCCATTTATTAAAACCATACAAGCTCCACAAGCACCTTCTCCACACCCATTTTTAACTGATGTTAAATTTGCTTCTTCCCTTAAGTATTCAAGCAAGTTCATATTTTCTTTAAATGAAATATTTTTTCCGTTTAGCACAAACTCATACATAAATTTCCTCCCAATGATTTACTAATATATAAATTCACCAACATATTATATAGCTGAATAGGACCCATCAAATATAATATAAACTCAGGGTCCTAGCATATTTAAATTATAATGTATGCTTGATTACAAGGATATAAAATTTACTTTTATTTCTTATAAGTTTTTAACTTTTTCATTAAATTTCTCTATTAATTTATCTAATTCTGGTGCCATTTTATGAAGTCTTCCCCAATAATTATCATAGTCATACCATTGAGCATTTAATTCATTTAATTCATATTGCTGTTGTTCTATCCATGTATAATATTTCAAATTATGAATTCTCTTCTTAGCCGCATAAGTTAGTTCTTCCATAGAATCTGTTCTTATACCTATAATACTTCTGTTATAATCAACCATAGCATCCTTTTCTTCATATTCATGCCCTCTATCTTTTCTCATTTCTTCAAGTCTAGACTTATACATTTCTGCTGAGTCTGTAAGAACAGTTAATACCATATCATTTTCGTCAAGCTCATAGTACTTTGCAAATTTTATTGCAGATATTATATTGGCTGCTCCAGAAATACCTACCCAACTAAGTTTTTCTATGACTTCTTCTGATACTCCAATGGATCTTAAATATTGTCGACCAACTGGTTCATTAAATAGTCTAAACATAGTTACGCTATCATCGTCATCTATCGCGATAACCATATCTGTATTTTTTACATTGTGAATCCAAGGTACATGCTTATCTCCTATACCTTCAATTCTATGATCACCAAAACCATTATTTAAAAGTGTTGGACATTGAAGGGCTTCACCAACTGCAAGTTTAGCTCCTGGATATTTATCTTTAATGAAATCTCCGCTTCCTAAGGTACCTGCTGAACCTGAAGTCAAGCAAATACCAGCCACTTTTCCATTATCGCCTTTTTCATGTTCTATTATGGAAACCATGGCATTACCAGTTACTTCATAATGCCAAAGATGATTTCCAAGTTCGCCAAATTGATTAAATATAACAACATTATCTCTAGTTCTTCTGAGTTCCCAAGTCTTATCATAGATCTCTTTGACATTACTTTCACATCCTGGAGTTGCGATTACTTCTCCAGCTATGCTCTTAAGCCAATTAAAACGCTCTTTACTCATATTCTCAGGTAGAATAGCAATTGATTTACACCCTAGTAATGTTGAGTTATAAGCCCCTCCTCGGCAGTAATTTCCAGTTGATGGCCAAACAGCTTCATGAAACTTTGGATCAAATTGCCCTGTTACTAGTCTTGGTACAAGACAAGCATAACTTGCTCCAACTTTATGAGCTCCTATAGGAAAAAACTTTCCTGACATAGCAAAAATCCTAGCTTTAACTCCTGATATTTCTTGTGGTATTTCTATATAATTGGGTAATGTGTTATATAAACCGCCTTCTTTAATTGGCTGATTATACCAAGATATTCTAAATAAGTTGATTGGATCAATATCCCAAAGGCCAGTTTCGGCAAGTTTATTTTTAATCTCTTGTGGTATTTTATTTGGATCCTTCATTTGAGCAATAGTAGGAATAATTATATTTCTCTCTTTTGCACTCTCTGCTGTTTTTAGAATTTGATCCTCATTAACTTCTAAATCTATTAATTTATGCATTTTATATCCTCCTCAAAATCTTTATAAAGGAATTACTTATAATTCAAGACAAATATTTTAGATATTCAATTAATTTATTCATATCCGGCTTTATTAATTCTGGTTTATTAACTGCCTGTTGAGCTGATTTTATATCCTTAAGTCCACTACCAGAAACTACAATAATCACCGTTTCATCTTCTCTTATTTGGTCTAGTTCAACTAATTTTTTAAGTCCAGCAAAACTAGTTACTCCTGCTGGTTCCCCAAATACTCCAGTCTGCCTTGCTAAGGTTGTTATTGCACTTAAAATTTCTTCATCACTGACATCAATAGCAATCCCATTGCTTTCCTCAAGAGCATTTAAAGCTTTATATCCATTTCTCGGAATTCCTACAGATATACTATCTGCAATAGTTACTGGTGGTATATAACTAAATGCTCTTATTCCATTTCTATAAGCTCTATTAACTGGATTAGCTCCTTCTGCTTGTACTGATACCATTGTTGGAAGCCGATCTATTAAACCTAGTTCATAAAATTCCTTAAACCCTTTCCATACACTAGATATGGAACATCCATCCCCCACAGACATAATTACTTTGTCTGGCACCTTAAAGTTTAATTGCTCGCATATTTCAAAAGCAGCAGTTTTTTTCCCTTCTGCTAAGTAAGGATTTATGGCACAACTTCTGTTATACCAACCAAAATGATTCACAGCTTCTAAACAAAATCCAAATGCTACATCATAATCACCATCTACTAAAATTACATCACTTCCAAATACTAGAAGCTGCGTTAGTTTTGCCTCTGGAATGTTTTTAGGAACAAATATATAGTTTTTTATTCCCATACAAGCTGCAAATCCTGAAAGAGAAGAAGCTGCATTGCCTGTAGATGCTGCACACATAATACCTTTTTTTAGTTCTATTGCTTTGGCCACACCAATAGCTGTAGCTCTATCCTTAAAAGATGCTGTAGGATTCCTACCTTCATCCTTTACATATACATTCTTTATATTTAATAATTTTTCTAATCTATTGGCTTTATAAAGTGGTGTTCCTCCTATTTGTAAAGGTGCCATACCTTCTCTAGATTCCAGAGGAAGAATAGGAATATATCTCCAAACATTCTTATCTTCATTTTCCTTTAGATGTTCCTTAGTTAATTCCTTTTTAACTGAGTCCATATTATAAATTACATCTAGTGTTCCTTCTATGCCACAGTCTGGACAGTGATACATTACTTCTTCTCCAACTTTCTTACCACATTTAGAACATACTAATCCCTTAACTTTTTCCATAATTTCACCTCAGTTTTATTGATTTAACCTTTAAAAATCCTTCTCCTCCGTCGAATGAGTAAGTGCGACTAACCAAATCATAGATTTGAAGTTGTTTTAAATGAAACTCCTTCTACTTCGTCGAACTTACAGTATTCTTTTACGTAGGTAATTGGAATTAAAGCATACATAGCTGCACATTTTACAAGTTCATCTTTCCAGGTTAATTCATTTGGTGCATGAGCTTGATCTTCATGGCCTGGACCAAAGCCAACACAAGGTATACCATACCTTCCCATTATAGATACTGCATTAGTCGAAAATGTCCACTTATCTACTAATGGATCTTCCTTAAACAACCCTTTATAAGAATCTATTAAAGTTTTACAAGCTGGATGTGATTCTTCAAGAACCCAAGTTGGAAAATAGCACTCTGTTGGATAGATAAGTCCTGTATAGGCAGGTCTTTCATAGGTATACATTTCTACTTTAGCCTTAGCCTCTTTTACTGAAGGTAATTCTCTTATTTGATCTAAAGCGTATTCCCAAGTCTCCCCATTAGTAAGTCTTCTGTCTATGGAAACAGTACAACCATCAGCTACTGCACATCTAGAAGGTGAAGAAAAGAATATTTCTGAAACTGTTAAAGTTCCTTTTCCTAAGAATGGATCATCTATTAATCTTTTATTTAACTCTTTTAATTCATTAAGAATAGGACCCATTTTGAATATCGCATTATCTCCTCTTTCTGGTGCTGAACCATGACAACTAATTCCATGAGTTGTCACTTTTATTTCCATTCGCCCTCTGTGCCCTCTATAAATATTAGTTGAAGTTGGTTCAGTTATTACTACAAATTCTGGTTTTATCTTGTCTTCATTTATAATATATTGCCAGCATAATCCATCACAATCTTCTTCCTGTACAGTACCTGTAACTATTAGCGTGTAATCATCTTCTAAATTTAAATCTTTGATTATCTTACCTGCATAAACCATTGAAGCCATTCCACCTTCTTGATCAGAACCACCTCTACCATAAATAACTTCATCATCTTCATAACCCTCATATGGATCATTAGTCCAATTATTTATATCTCCAATTCCAACAGTATCAATATGAGCATCCATAGCAATTACATGTTTGCCATGTCCTATATAACCTAGTATATTTCCCATCTTGTCTATTTCTACTTTGTCAAAACCTACTTTTTCCATTTCCTCTTTGATTCTTAAAACTACTCTCTTTTCATCACAACTTTCACTAGGAATAGCTATCATGTCTCTTAAGAACCTTGTCATATCAGCCTTATAGTTTTTTGCTAACTTCAGTATTTCTTCCTGGCATGTAATTTCTGACATATTTAAATCCCCCTTTAAATATAAATATATTTTATTTTTCAACCATTATTTCAATAATTTAAATACTTACTAACTAATTAATTAGTTAATTCAAATAAAAACCTATATAATTCAATACAATTAACCTGCATTATAATCTAATTTATTGGTATTACTAAATAAGTTTAGTAATACCAATAAACTAGAAAATTTTATTTAGTTTGCTACAGATAAAAAGGGTTTAATAGATTGAAAGTATAATATTCCTTCTAGAACTGATCCACCTATAGTTCTTGACTTATCAGAAATAGTATTGCAATTACTGATCTCATCATGCCTTGGATCTACATCTGCAATTTTTAACCCCTTTGTAACATAAGTGTTATCTCTAATAATGCCTCTTAGCACTCCATCAATTTTAGCTTTTACTTCTAAATCATCTATTAGTGCTATAGTTTCATTAGATTTAACTATATCTCCTATTTGTCTTATATTCTTAATTTTTCCTTCATAAGAACTATAAATTACTCTTTCCTTTGCATAACCACATATAGATCCTGGTACTCCTGTATCCTCTAAAGCATATCCATCAAATATTAATCTTCCCAAACTATGTCCTCTCATTGTCTCTATTACTACATTTACATCTATACCTGCTTTAAATCCAGGACCTAATGCAATGGTTATAGGTGCCATATCTATAGTGGTACCTATATTTTTTTTCGCTAAAATTGCATCAACTACAGCAATAGGCCTAACCGTTTCAATGAGCTTTCCATATCTATCAACAGCTACCGGAATATATCCCATATCCCAAGCTTCTAGTATTTCATCATAGGTTCTAACAAGAACACCCTTCATACCTTCAATTGTTGTTTCACCATCAAATACTGCCTCACTAAAAGATACATTTCTTCTAATACTAGAAGGTATCTCTATCTCAAGTACTAGAACTTTAAATCCACTTCTATGAAGTTTTTGTATAGTACCTGAGGCAATATCGCCTCCACCTCTTACAATTATTCTATTATTTATCACCAAATCGTCCCCTTGCTTAATGATAATTTGATTGTAATAATTCTATATAATCCTTTTCTGTATCAATATCCCAAAGAAAATATTCTTCGTCTACTTCCACAAAAAATATATTATCCTCATGATTTTTTAAAATAGTTTTTCCGCCCAAATCTCCATTAAGTGCTAAAAGCTCATTTCGATACTTCCATGGAAATATTACAGGATTTCCTCTTCTACCTTTATAAATTGGTACAATAAACTTATCTTGATTTTTTTCAAATTTTTCGATAAGTTTATTTATAAGACTCTCATTTAAAAAAGGTTGATCCCCTGTAATAAAAGCATATCCAGATATTTTAGATGCAGCTTTCAACCCAAGTTTTATAGATTGACTTTGTCCCATATATGTCTGGGAGTTTTTAACTACTTTTAAATCTCTAGTCTGAGCTAACTCTGCTATTGTTTCATTGCCAGTTACTACAATTTTATCTTCTAAATTACTTCTACTTACTGCATCTAAAACATATTCTATTAGATATTTACCCTTATACTTTAATAGTAATTTATACCTTCCCATCCTAGTACTACGGCCTGATGCCATAACAATCCCAGTTACCACATTGAATCCCCCTTAAAGCTTTTCTGTAGATTCTTCATATATAACCCTATATGTTTTATTTAATAAACTTCCAATAAGTATTCCGTCTAATAACTTTAATTCTTTATTTTTTACTGTTATATATTCTATTAGATTTTCTAACTTCTTAAAGTCCTCTTCTTCTACCTTATTTATAAATAAAATTCTTCTACCTTTGGAGTTTTTAAATAATCCTTCTTTTTTAAATATTAAAGCTAGCAAATCTTCTTCATTTATACTATCTCCTACACTTTTATTTATAAGTTTTAAAAACTCATCAATCCTATGAATATTTCCATCATGGATTTTTAAATTTAAGGCTTCTCCGCTTAAAACTCCTATTGTTGTACTAGTAAAATTACTTACTACTGGCTCATCTTCCTTCCAAGCTTTTAAAGCTTTTTCTTTTGCTCCATCAGATTCTATTAAAATATAATCATAATTGTTAAGTATATTAGAAATACTTTTATCATCAATTCCAATGACTTTATTTTCTCCATTAACACTAGAACCATAAACATGAATTTCACTATCTGGTTCCTTTGTTTTACTTATATTTCCACAGTATACACATACTATATTTCCATTTAGAATATACTTACTTTCTTCATTAATATAAGCTCCAAAGCTGTCCTTTAGAATTAAACAATTGTATTGATTTCTTTTAGGTAGATATATTTTAGTTGTTGTTGTTATAAGAACTCTTCCTCTTTTTTTCAACTCTTCTGCTAGGATAAACATAAGAGTGGTCTTTCCTCCAGCTCCTACTATAGATATCTTTTCTCCTTTATTAACAGTAAGAACATTTAAAATGTCCACCCTTTTTCACTCCTTTTTAAAACCTCTTCCAAACCTCAGTTGCTAGTTCTCTACTTCTAGCCCTAATTCTTTCCTCATCTAAATTAACCAGTTTTCTATTCATCATTATAATCTTCCCATTTACAATAGTGGTTTCAACATGTCTCCCACTTATTCCAAATAGAATGTGACTATCTATATTATCTTTATATATAGGTGTTGGAGAATTATAGTCAACAATTATAACGTCAGCTAATGCACCTTCTTTTATAATTCCTATGGAATTATCTATAAATCTTTCAGTTATAACTCTATTTCCTTTGAAAAGCATTTGTGGTAATTCTACCCAAGCTACTGTTGAGTCTTTAGCTTCATGCCTTTGAATAGTACTTCCGGTTTTATAAGACTCTAAAATATCAGAGGTGTATCCATCTGTTCCTAACCCCAACAATATTTGTTTTTTAGCCATTTTTAAGATTTGCGATGTTCCCACTGCATTTCCCATATTAGATTGAGGATTATTAACTACTATGGAATTCTTTTCTTTCAGCATATCCATTTCCTCATCAGTTATGTGTACACAATGAATAGCCATAGTTTTATCAGAAAGAACACCTCTTTTATACCATCTTTCAATTACGCCTATACCATACTTTTCCATAGAATCTTGTACATCTTCAATTCCTTCAGCACAGTGTACATGGAATCCTGTATTTAAACCCTCTATGGCTGTTAGGCATCTCTCTACAGTATTTTCACTAATAGTCATGGATGCATGAAGTCCAAATAATCCTTTTATCATATCATTCTTTTCTCTATTACAATACTTTATAAATTCAATATTTTCTTCAATACTTTGTTTTATTACGTTCTCCCCATCTCTATCAGAAGTTTCATAACTCAGGTTACTTCTAATACCTACTTCCTTAGCTGCATCTGCAATAGTAAATAAACTCCCCCTTAAACCATCTGGACTGGAATGATGATCAAAGGAAGTTGTTACACCATTCTTAATTTGATCTATCATTGGAACTATTGCACTATAATATACATCCTCTAGAGTTAACTTTTTGTCTAATCTCCACCATAATCCCTTCAATATATCTAAAAAACATTTTGCTGGAGGACTATCATTAGCAATTCCTCTAGCAAAGGTACTGTAATAATGCATATGTGTATTTATAAAACCCGGCATTATTAATTTCCCTCTTGCATCAATGAATTTATAGTCTAGATATTTTTCTTTTAAATTTTTTGTAATTCCTACTTCTACAATTTTATCTTTTTCTATAACTATACATCCATCATCTATAATTGTGTTTAAATCATCTCTGGTTACCACTATCCCATTACCTACTAGTAGCATTCACACTCCCCCTATAGATTAAATATTATAACCGTATTTATATACCTCTAGATTATATATTCATACCTGTTTACACAAGTTTTAATAATAGATTTCATTTCCTTGGAGATTGATTCTGAGTTATTTTCTTCAATACACCAATTATAAATTTCACCTTTTTCATCCCTAACTTTAAAAATACCTTTAATAGAATCTATTACACAGAAACCTGAATTGCTACTGTTTTCAAAATCTTCCTCACTCCAAAATATAGTAATTTTATCTTTGTAAGGATTACCTTTATATGGACAAAATACTCTACAATTTCCGCATTCATTACACATACCATCTAAATGTATAATTTGATGACCTACTATAGGACCTTCTTTAATATGGATAAACGCATTTGCTCTATTAGGACAAACATCTACGCATATTTCACAAATATTATTGCATTTAAGACATCTTATAGCCTCTTCCTTAGAAGGTATTGATTCAAGTAGTACACCTTTTCTTTCATAAGATTTCTTAAGTTCATATCCACAAGTATTTTCCTCAGCCCTAATGAGATCACAAGGCATATTTTCTTTTTTTAAAATGTCCCTAGTTATAATTTTCCCATGAGACAATGCTTCTACTATAGTACCTGGACCACTTTTAGCATCTCCGGCTATATATACGTTAGATATATTAGTTTCACATTTACTGTTTACTTCAGGAAGTTCTTTAGAATTTATATCTATACCAAGACTTTTAAATAATTTTGAATCTATTTTTTCTCCAACAGCTGCTATAACTGTAGTTGCATTTATACTTTCATATTTTCCTAAGGAAATTGGACTTTTTCTACCTGATTTATCTTGTTCTCCTAAAATCATTCTTTCACAAACAAGAATATTATCTTCTAACGCTACAGGGGATAATAACTCTTTAAATTCAATACCTTCTTCAATAGCTAATTTAATTTCTTCTCTACTAGCAGGCATTAAATCTTTAGTTCTCCTATATATAATAGTTACCTTTTCAACTCCATTAACTCTTTTGGCAGCACGAGATACATCCATGGCTACGTCCCCTCCACCAATAACACATACATGGGTTCCTAGTTTTATATCCTCACTGTTTTCTTTAAAATCCTCTAAGAATTCAATAGCATTTAAGACTTTATCAGTACCTCTTTTAAGTGAAATACTTGCTGGCTTCCAAGCTCCAGTTGCTAGGACAACATAATGAAAATTTTTCCTTAGAACATTTAGATCAACCTGTTCAGCTACATTAAAATTTATCTTAACTCCATGGCTTTTTACCATTTTAAAATCCTGTTCTAAAGCTAAATTATTTATTCTAAAACTTGGAATTACATAATTTATAATCCCATATGGTTTATCTCTTTTTTCAAATACTTCTACACTAATACCATTTCTTCTAAGGTACATCGCTGTAGATAAACCTGCTACCCCAGCTCCTATGATAGCTACCTTTTTATGACTTTTAATTGCGCATGGCTTTATATTCTTTATATATAATTCTTCAGCATTATCCACAGCTATTTTTTTCATTCTTCTAATTTCTAAGGAACTATCATAATCTAGTCTAGTACATTTATTTTGACAGTTATGATTACATAAAGTTCCTGTTATAGCTGGGGCTGCATTATCTCTAACTATTACTTGAAAAGCTTCATCATATTTTCCTTCTCCCACAAGCTCTATATACTTTGGAATCTGTTGTTCAATTGGACAGCCTTCACTACAAGGTGCAATTGTACAATCATATATTGGTAAGTCCTTATATAGTTTTCTACTTTTAACTACCCTTGCTTTCTTAAGGTGATGCTTATCATCAATTGATTCCTTTGCTAATATTTTTAGCAATTGCATGTCAATTGTTGACTTTCTATTAGAAATAAGTGGTTCTACCTTTTCAGCTATCTGTTTAACTCTTTCATAACCACCTGGTTTTAATATTGTAGTAGCAAAAGTTATTGGACATATTCCTGTTTTAAATATCTTATCTACATTAAAGAATTCAGCTCCACCAGAATATGAAATATATAATTTCCCTTCAAATTCCTCTGAAAGATTACTTGCCAAATTAATAGCTAAAGGATATAAAGATCTACCTGACATGTACATCTCTTCTCCTGGTAGTTCTTCATTTAATATCCTTACTGGAAGAGTATTTGTAAGTTTTACTCCAATCTCCATACTTTCCATTTCAGCTACGGCTTTTAATTTTTTTATCATTTTTATTCCATCATTGTATTGCAGATCATTTTTAAAATGATGTGAATTTAGTTTTATATATTCATAACCCATTTTATTAAGAATTTTTCTTACAAATGCTTCACCAAGCAATGTAGGATTCATCTTTACAAAGGTATGAAGATGTTTTTCTTTTAATAAATAAATAGCAATTCTTTCTATTTCTTGTGGAGGACATCCATGTAGAGTTGATAGGGTAATTGAATTGCACACCCTTGAAGGAATTTTATATAAATCTTCAATTGAAAATCTATAAAATTTTTCTATATTATTCTCCAACACTTGAATAGATTCCTTCCATATTTTTGTATTTTGTGAATTTTTCAAATTTTCTATGTAGGAATCTATTTTATCTGATTTTATTCCATCAAAATCATATCCTACACTCATGTTAAAAACAAAGTCTCTGTCTACACTTAAGTTAAGTTCCTTCATTAAAACATGTAATATAATCCAAGCTTTCACATATTCCTCAAAAGCTTCTTCTACAGTTAGTTCTGTAGACCACTCTACGTTATAGCATTCATCCTCAGCATTAATACATGGCTTTAACACTGGAAGATCTTCTCCATCAATAATCTGGACTGTCTTTAACTCAATAAATCTACTACCAGTAAGATATGCTGCTATAATATTTTGAGCTAATTGTGAACTAGGACCTGCTGCTGGTCCAATTGGTAGGCCTAACTTCTCTCCTAAAAAAGAGATAGTGTTATTAGGGATTCCATAGTAAAACTTATCTTTATGAATTCCAAAAATACTATCTTTAGTTTTTAGTTCAGTAAAAATCCAGTTAATGAGTTTTTCAAAACTTATTGGGCGTATTTTGTCACTCATATTTACTCCCCCCTATAATTCATAAGTTACTTAAAAGCATTATATACCCTTAAGTAAATACATAATTTAATTAATCTATTTACTCTTTATTTTTCTATAAATCTCGGCTTATCTTCTTCCAGCAATTTCTCAAAAACAGATATAGGATCCTTAACTTTACTTAAGAACATCATGGCAGCAATAATATATGGTTTATATCCAGCTTCACGATATAGTAATTCACGGTAACGATTAAATACAGATTCTCCTACTTCTCCAATTTCACAACTTACACCTGTTATATCCGCTGGTAAACAATGAAGATATAATGCTTTACCATCCTTAGTAAGCTCCATCATTTTTTCATTGCATTCCCAATCCTTATATCTAGCATTTTCTTTCAACAATTCTTTTTCAAGTTCATCAATACCTGCTATATCCCTCTTTGAATATAGTTCTGTACGTTTTTCCATAGCTTCAAATGGTGCCCAGCTCTTTGGATAAACTATATCTGCGTTTTCGAAGGCTTCTTTCATAGAATTAGTCTTTGTAAAGCTTCCACCATTTTTCTCTACATTTGCCTTAGCAACTTCCTCTACTTCAGGAAGTACATCATATCCTTCTGGATGTGCTAATACAACTTCCATTCCCATTCTTGTCATAAGTCCAATAACTCCTTGCGGAACCGAGAGTGGTTTTCCATAAGAAGGTGAATAAGCCCAAGTCATAGCTAATTTTTTACCTTTTAAATTTTCCACTCCACCAAAATAGTGAATCAAGTGTAATAAATCCGCCATACATTGAGTTGGATGGTCTATATCACATTGTAAATTAATCAGAGTTGGACGTTGTTCTAATACTTCATCAGCATAACCTTCCTGAACAGCATTAGAAACTTCTTTCATATAAGCATTACCCTTTCCTATAAACATATCATCTCTAATTCCAATTATGTCTGCCATAAAAGAAATCATATTTGCAGTTTCACGGACAGTTTCTCCATGAGCTATTTGAGATTTTCCTTCATCGAGATCTTGTACCTCTAGCCCTAATAAGTTACACGCACTAGCAAAACTAAATCTAGTTCTAGTAGAATTGTCTCTAAATACCGAAATACCTAATCCACTATCAAATATTTTCGTCGATATATTATTTTCTCTCATTGTACGAAGAATATCAGCAACAACAAATACTGATTCTAATTCTTCGTTACTTTTTTCCCATGTTAAGAAAAAATCATTATTGTACATCTCCCTGAAATCTAGTTTTTTAAGTCTCTCCATAAGAGTTTTAATATTCTCCACAAAATCCACTCCTCAATTTATTAATCTCCTATTCCAAAATAAATTTATACTTATATTTTTGAAATTCGTCATAACTTCCATTTACTGACTAATTAATCAAATTATAACTCTCATTACATTTAATGTCAATATTCAAATCAGATAATTCAAACTATTCTATTCTATTTATTTTATGTAAATTTATTGCATTTCATCCTCTTGATTGGTAAAATTTAAATAATTTAAATTTATTCATTTCAAGCTTAAATTATTTTATTATCTTAATATTTATTCATATCCTTATTATACTTATTCATAAACTATAGTTAAGTATATATTTTTTCTTTATTTTTTATATTAACTGGTTAGTAAAATATTTATAGCACTTCACGCATTATGCATAAGATATAATTATAAATTTAGAGGGGGAATTAAATTGCAAACAACTAACGCTCCAAAGAAATCGCTTCTTAGAATTAAACTAGATGACAAACCACCTATGAAACAAACTTTAATTCTTGCATTTCAAGCAATTTTTGCATGTTTCAGTGGTATAGTAGCAGTTCCACTAGTAGTAGCTGGTGCACTAGGATTAAAAATATCTGATACATCATTTCTGGTTTCATGTGCCCTATTTGCTTCTGGTCTTACAACACTTATTCAAGCTAAAGGTATTGGACCCATAGGAAGCAAGCTTCCATTTATCATGGGTACCTCCTTTGCTTTTGTAAGTCCGGCTATTGCCATCGGTAGCACTTATAACGGCAATATGACTTTAGGTATTGCTACCATATGTACAGCTACAATGGTAGGTGCCTTACTAGAAGTAATTCTAAGCTTTTTTATTAACCATGTTAAAAAAATTTTTCCACCACTTGTTACTGGTACTGTTGTTACTATGATAGGCATCACTATCATTCCTGTTGGAATTGATTGGTTAGCTGGAGGCTCTGGAAACCCAAACTATGGAGATCCTAAATTTTTATTGCTTGGTGCTATTGTCCTAATTATTATTATAATTACCAATCAATCTAAAAATACTTTTATAAGTTCTTGCTCAATATTTATAGGTATATTATGTGGATATTTATTAGCTATACCTCTCAACTTATTAGACACTACTCCAATATCTGCTGCATCCTGGATTTCTATTCCTAGACCTCTTAAATTCGGAATTAAATTCTCTATACCAGCGATTATTAGTTTTTTAGCTGTTTATCTAGCAACTACTGTAGAAACTGTAGGTGATACTCTAGCTATTGGAGAGGCATGTGAAATTGAGGTTTCTGACAACCAACTTTCTGGAGGTGTACTTTGTGATGGTCTTGGATCAATTCTAGCTGGATTTTTTAACTCTACTGCAAATACATCCTTTAGCCAATGTACTGGCCTTATAAATGTTACAGGAGTTGCTAGTAGGTTTGTTATAATTATAGCTGGAATAATATTATCTATAATGGGTCTGATACCAAAATTTGCTTCTTTAATATCAATTATGCCTAGTCCAGTTCTTGGAGCTGCTGGTATAGTTATGTTCGGTTCTATTGCTTGTTCTGGTATTAAAATTCTAGGCAAAGTTGATATGACTAGAAGGAACATTTTTGTAATTGGGATATCTTTTGCTTTAGGTGTAGGTGTCATTGTTAGACCTGAAGCTCTTAGTATGTTCCCAGAATCCTTACAAATAATCTTTGGTTCTGGTGTAACAACTGCAACTATATTTGCTGTAATATTAAACTTAATCTTACCTAGCGATAAGTCTCAAAAACCTGTTATTAAAACTAAATCTGGTATATCTTTAAGCAAATAACTACTTTGTATTCCCCAAATCTATATAAGAGATATAGAAAGTTGATCACGACTCTTTATATCTCTTATTTTTCCACAAAAAATTCCAGCCTAAATATCAACTGGAATTTTTTCTATTCAATTTATTTCTTAAGGGATTTTTTTGTAGCATTAAATATTTTTTGATATCCTGTACATCTACATAAATGTCCAGATATTTCTCTTTTTATTTCTTCATCAGTATAATCCTTACCACTATTTACCAATGCTGTAGTTGTAAGTACTAATCCTGGAGTACAGAATCCACATTGAATTGCACCCTCTTCTATAAATGCCTTTTGCACCTTTGATAAGTTTCCATTTTCTGATACCCCCTCTATAGTTAAAATTTCTTTTTTATCAGCCCAAATAGCCATATAAATACATGAATCTATAGGTATTCCATCCACTAGTACTGTACAAGCTCCACATTCTCCAACTGAACATCCTTGCTTTACCCCTGTAAATTGAAGTCTATTTCTCAATACATCTAACAACGATTCTCGTACATCTACTTCTAAATTATAATTTTTTCCATTTACTTTTACTGATATCTTTTTATAATTCTTATCAATCATAATAAAATCCCACCTTATTTAGTTACTTCATAAATACCTCGTACTGTTAATTCTTTTATTAAATGCTCCCTATAAGCCTTTGATGCTCTCCATGAGTCTCTAGCACTTGCTGATTTTACTGCATATTGTGCAATATTATTAATATTTTTTTCTGAATATTCTAAACCAAGGGCATACTTCTCTGCATCCTTACATCTTATAGGAGTAGGCGCAGCTACCCCTAACGCTATTCTTAAATCTTTAAATTTATTTTCCTTCTTACTAGCTACAACGCATACACCTAGCATAGAAATATCCATTGCCTTTCGATTACTATACTTAATATATGTTCCTCTTACTCCCTCATAGTCTTTTTTTTCAATAAAAATGCTTATTAGAATTTCATCTTTTCTTATATTAACCTTTCCAGGACCTTCGTAGAATTCCTCTATTGGAACTATTCTCTCCCCCTTAAAACTTCTAAGTCTTAATTTAGCATTAAATGCAAATAAACTTGGTGCACTATCTGCTGAAACAGCTCCATTACATACATTCCCTCCAATAGTGGCCATATTTCTTATTTGTGGTCCTCCCATAGATACAGCACCTTGCCCTAAAGCAGGAATAAAATCTTTTATAATTTTATTTCTATATATATTAGTAAAGCAAGTAGTGGAGCCAATTTCTATGGTGTCATTTTCTAGAACCTTTATGAAGTCTAATTCTTTTAAATTTTTTAGACTTAAAAGTTCTACTTCTTCCATATCACCATGATGCAATTTAATTAAAACATCAGTTCCACCAGATATTATTTTTAGATTATTATTTTCATGAAGAATTTTTACTGCCTCTTCTACACTTCTAGGCTCTTGTATATTCTTAATATCAAACATTTTTATCTTTAATAGAGATTTAACACTCTACTAAAATTCACCTCCTTCTATATTTATATAGTCTACTAACTATACAATCTGCACTCTTAAATTTAAGGTAAATCCTATATTAAGCCCTCTTCCTTAAACTTTTCAAATACTCTTTTTGGATTCATTGGTATTCTATTAAAAGCAACACCAGTTGCATCTAAAACTGCATTTCTTATAGCTGGGGCTGGAGAAAGTGTTGTATTTTCGCCTAGAGATTTTTGTCCAAAACTTCCTGCATCATCTGGAATTTCTACAAATGCTGAACCAATATTAGGCGTGTCTAAAATAGTTTGTAATTTATAGTCTAAAAGATTGTTATTAAGAGCTCTTCCAGTCTTCTCATCAAATATCATTTGCTCTGATAAAGCATATCCTAGTGCCATACTTACACCACCGTGAACTTGCCCTTCTGCTAGCATTGGATTAATTATAGTTCCAGAATCATGAATATTATATATTTCTACTACGGTTATTTGACCAGTTTTTATGTCTACTTCAACCTCTGCAAAGGTTGCTCCATAAGCAACTACATTAGTCCTTATATTAACAGAAGTGTCACTAGTTATAGGAGAACTGTAAATCCTATCATAAAATGATTCTAACGCTATATGCTCAAGAGAACAGACAACTATACCCGTTGTTTTTTCAACTACATTACAATCAACTATATCCATTACCTCTGGATTGAGGCCATTTTTTCTGCTAGCAAACTGAAGAACTTTACTCTTTACCTCCATAGCAGCTTTTTTAACTGCAGCACCTGTAACAAAAGTTTGTCTTGATGCATAAGCACCTGTATCAAATGGAGTAATATCAGTATCTTGATTTGAAATTACATGAACCATATCAATTGGAATGCCTAAAACCTCTGAAGTCATTTGTGCAAATATAGTATCACTACCTTGACCAATTTCTGTAGCCCCGATTTGCAACTGTACTGAACCATCTTGATTCATCACAATCCTTGCACCTGCTGCTTCTAGAGCTACGGGATAGGTACCTGCAAAATAACTAAAACAAGCCATTCCCACTCCATGTCTTAAACTACCTATTTGATTTTTATATAGCTTTTTCTTTTCATTCCAATTTATTAATTCCATTCCCTTTTCAAGACACTGTGATAGTCCCATGGAGCGCACCACATTTTTGGAGGATGGATCTACATGATTTTGCTTCACCAAATTTTTCAATCTGAATTCCACAGGATCTATATTTAGTTCTCTAGCAATATCATCTAAATGACTTTCTAGAGCAAATGAAATTTGTGGAACTCCATATCCTCTCATAGCTCCTGCTACCGGCATATTAGTATATACAGTTTTAGGCTCATATTTTATAGCATTAAAATTATATAATGGTCTAAATTTACTCCCACAGCTCATGGTCACTGAATGTCCATGAGATGCATATGCTCCATTATTTACTAAGTTCTTTATATCTATTGCTAGTAACTTACCTTCCTTAGTAACTCCAGTTTTAAATGTAAATCGCATAGCATGACGAACCCTTGTGTCTATAAAACATTCTTCTCTAGTTAATGCATATCTAACTGGTCTTCCATTAACCGCAAGTGTCATTGCTGCAGTTAATGGCTCTATAACAACATCTTGCTTATTTCCAAATCCACCACCTATATATGGCTTTATAACCCTTATTCTTCCCCATGGCATCCCTAGTGCCTGTCCTACTATCCTTCTTACAATATGTGGTATTTGAGTAGAAGTTACTATTACAATTCTTCCATCTGACTCCATATAAGCATACGCACTATGATTTTCCAGATGACAATGTTGTACAGTACTAGTATTAAATTTACATGTAAATACTTTGTCAGCTTCTTTTAACTCTATTTCTACGTCTCCTACTTCATTGCCAAAAGAGCTAATAATATTATTTTGTCTTTCTTCATGTATTATTGGGGCACCTTCTTTTATAGCTTCTTCCTGATCCATTACAAATGGCAACACTTCATATTCTACATCTATAAGTTTTATAGCTTTTAGAGCTATTATTTCATCTATGGCCACAACTGCCGCCACTGGTTCTCCACAAAAGCGAACTTTATCAGTAATGATTAATCTATCTTCTACATCTCTATGTGCTTCATCAAAGGTCCAAGGATGTCCAGCCGTTGCAAATTTTATTTTTGGTAAATCTTGATAAGTAATTACTGCTTCAACACCATCTAAATTTTTTGCTTTAGAAACATCAATACTTCTTATTTTTGCATGGGCATAAGGACTTCTAAGCACCTTTCCTATTAGCATTTCCCTTTCAAAATAGTCATCAGCATACTTAGCCTTCCCTGTAACCTTTGCCACACCATCTAATCTAGATACACTACTACCTATTACCTTATAATTCATAATTCTCTTTAGCAAGATTATAATCCTACTAAAGCACCTCCCTTTATTCTTACTGATTAATTAGTCACAAAAATATATAACTATACAAGCTTTTTAGTGTTTTCTATAACTTTAACTCTCTACCTACGTAATTTCCTTTTTCATTACCTACCAATTTTCCATCCTTTATAATAAATCTTCCCCTTGAAATAGTCGTAATTACTTTACCTTTTACATCTAGTCCTTCATATAAATTGTAGTCACAATTGGAATGAGAGTATTTTATTTTATGTCTATCTAAAGGGTCAAATATTACAACATCAGCATCTGATCCTGGGAGTAACGTTCCTTTTTTAGGATATAAACCATGAATCTTTGCTGGATTCTTTGTAAATTTATCAATTATTTTATCACCAAACATTGTATACAATAAATTAAAAGAATATTCTATTCCACCTATTCCCATAGGAATTAAACCTAAAGTTGCTCTTGCTTTTTCATTAGATTTAAATGGACAATGATCAGTACCTATTACACTAACATGATCTATATTTTTTCTTAATTCATCAATTTCTTCTAAAGACCTAAGAGGTGGTGTTAAGGTATATAGAAAACCATCCTTTAATAAATAATTATCTTTAGATAAATAAAAATATTGAGGGCAGCTTTCTATAAATAAATTTTTATTTATTAAACTTTTATATAAGTCCGTAATTCGTCTTAAAGATTCTCCTGAACTAAGGTGCACAATATACATATACCCATCCATATTCTTAGTCATTTCAGCTAAAGTTAAAACTTCTGTAGTCTCACATAATGTGGGTCTATTTTCTTCATGGGATCTTACTGGAAACTTTCCCTCTCTGATTAGCTCTTCATTTTCACTATGAGACATAAGTATAACCTTCATTCTTTTCGAAATTTTCAGTAAATTACTGATAGTTCTTAATCCAGTTTTTCTATTACTGGAACTATAAGTAGTAAAGAATTTTATGCTACAAATTCCCCTCTTTTTAATCTCCTCAATAAATAGTTCTTCATTATCCTGAAAATTTGCAATAGTACTATGAAATCCATAATCTACAACAGAAACCTTTGCTTTTCTTTTTCTGTCTACAAAAGCTTTTTCTAACTCTTCAATATTTTTTACTGGATCTAAAAAATCTATAAATGTAGTAATTCCACCATATGCAGCTACTATAGAACCATTGTAAAAATCATCAGCAGAAACCTCATTACCCACCCTAAGCTGAAAATGTACATGAGGATCTATAAATCCTGGTAATACATAATTTCCTTTTGCATCATAAATATCTTTTGATAAGAAAATATCCTTTGATAGGTTTTTAATAATTCCATTATCAATGTACAAATTTCCTCTAATAAATTCCCCTTCCACATATATATTCCCATTGACTATGGCTAAATCATAACAATTCACAATATCAACCCCACATATTTGCTTTATAATAATATTTTACCATTATTTTCTTTTATTTACCATAAAATATTATTGTACTAATAGAAATTATTGATATGAAATATTAAATTAAATTCTCTAATATGGCTCTTGATAAACAGAGTTCTAAGCTTCAGAGGAAGTATTCCTCCCACGGAAGCTTAGAACTCGTTATCCAAGGACGTAGCAGCTCTTTGCTACCGCCTCGAAGAAGATGGAGTATTAGAGCTGGTAGTCATCGGATAAATATTTATTGTAATAGATTACATTTTTTTAAAATCCCACTATACAAATCTTTAAAAAAGTATTATACTGTTAGTGATTTGATGAATTATTGAAAATATTTTGTATATTTTCAATGTTAAACTTATTTAGTAAGGGGGTATTTTTTAAGTGTGTTGTAACTTAGAAAAAAATCAAATGTTTAAGGAATTAGAAGACTTTATTAATTCCTTACCTGTCAAAGATGGAGCTTTAATAGAGGTTTTGCATAAAGCTCAGCATATCTTTGGATATCTACCTAAGGAAGTTCAAACTTTCGTCGCTGATAAACTAAATTTACCTATATCTAAAGTTTATGGTGTTGTAACATTTTACTCATTTTTCACTACTGAACCTCGTGGTAAGAATGTAATAAATGTGTGCATGGGTACTGCATGTTTTGTTCGTGGTGCTGGAGATGTTCTTAAAGAATTTGAAAAAGAACTAGGTATTAAATCTGGACAAACTACAGAAGACATGAAATTTACACTAGGTTCTTTAAGATGTGTTGGTGCTTGTGGTCTAGCTCCTGTTTTAACTGTAAATGATAAGGTTTACGGTCACTGTACTCCAGACCAAGTAAAAAGTATATTAGCTGAATATGAGTAGAATTAGGAGGTAACAAAGTTGAATAAAATAAATTCCTTTGAAGAATTAAACAAAATTTATCAGGAATACAAATCATCCCTTGATATTAGAAAAGCAACTGGTATCGATGGCTTTGTTTGTGAAAAAAATAACTATAAAAAAGAAATACTTATTTGCGGAGGAACTGGGTGTAAGTCTGCACAAAGTGATTTAATTAAAGATAACCTTGAAAAAGAAATTAGTAAGTTAGATTTGGAAGATGAAGTATACGTTTCCATAACTGGTTGTTTTGGTTTCTGTGAAAAAGGTCCTATAGTAAAAGTTACTCCAGATGATGTGTTTTATGTTCACGTAACTCCTGAGGATGCTGAAGAAATCATAAATGAACATATTGTTAATGGAAATGTTGTACAAAGATTACTTTACGAAGAGCCAACTATAAAAGAAAAAGTTAAGACTCAAGATGAAATGACTTTCTATAAGAAGCAAGTTAGAATAGCTCTAAGAAATTGTGGATTAATAAACCCTGAAAATATTGATGAATATATTGCCGAAAAGGGATATCTAGCTCTTGGAAAATGTCTAACAGAATGCACTCCTGATGACGTAATAAATGTTATATTGAAATCTGGACTAAGAGGAAGAGGCGGCGGCGGCTTTCCTACCGGAAAGAAGTGGCAATTTGCAAAAGGCTATGATGCTGATCAAAAATATATTATTTGTAATGCCGATGAAGGTGATCCAGGTGCATTCATGGATCGTTCGATTTTAGAAGGAGATCCAAATAGTGTTCTTGAAGCTATGGCTATAGCTGGTTATGCTATAGGTGCTACTAAAGGTAATATATATATTAGAGCTGAGTATCCACTAGCAATTCAAAGACTTAGAATTGCTATAAATCAAGCTAGAGAATATGGACTCCTTGGTGAAAATATACTAAATTCAGGCTTTGATTTTGATATTGAAATTAAATACGGAGCTGGTGCCTTTGTATGTGGTGAAGAAACTGCTCTTATTCATTCAATAGAAGGTAACCGTGGAGAACCAACAAATAAACCACCATTCCCTGCTGAATCTGGACTTTGGAACAAGCCAACTTGCGTTAATAACGTTGAAACTTTAGCGAATATTCCAGCTATTATTAATAATGGTGCAGATTGGTTTAGTTCAATCGGCACTAAATCTTCCGCTGGTACTAAGGTTTTTGCTCTTGCTGGTAAAATTAATAACGTTGGTCTTGTAGAAGTGCCTATGGGAACAACTTTAAGAGAAATTCTTTTTGAAGTAGGTGGAGGAATTAAATTTGATAAAGAATTCAAAGCTGTTCAAACAGGAGGACCTTCTGGTGGATGTATTCCTAAAGAATTTTTAGATACTCCTATTGACTTTGATTCTTTAAGTGCTATCGGTTCTATGATGGGATCTGGTGGAATGATAGTAATGGATGAAGATAACTGTATGGTTGATATAGCTAAATTCTATTTAGAATTTACAAAAGAGGAGTCTTGTGGTAAATGTACACCTTGTAGGATTGGTAACACTCGATTACTTGAAATTCTTGAAAGAATATCAAAGGGCGAAGGTGATTTAAGTGATCTGGATAAGCTTCAAGAGCTTAGTAACACTATAAAAGATACTTCACTTTGTGCTTTAGGACAAACTTCTCCTAACCCTATTCTTAGTACAATGAAATATTTCTATGATGAATATAGAAGTCACGTTGTAGATAAGATTTGTCCAGCAGGAGTTTGTAAGGACCTTATGAAATTTGTTATTACTGATAGATGTATTGGCTGTACTAAATGTGCAAGACAATGTCCAGTTGGCTGTATCGAAGGGAAAGTTAAAACTAAGCATGTAATTGACCATAGCAAATGTATTAAATGTGGTGCATGTAAATCTAGCTGTCCAGTTGATGCAATAGATCTAGTTTAATAATTTAAAAGAGGTGAAAGTATTGAGTTTAGTTACACTTAAAATAAATAATAAAGAAATATCAGTGGAGCAAGGAACCACAATTCTTGATGCTGCACGTAAGCTTAATATAAAAATTCCTACCCTTTGCTACCTAAATCTTCATGATAAAAAGACAACTAATAAACCTGGTTCTTGTAGAGTTTGTGTAGTTGAAGTGGAAGGAAGAAAAAATTTAGCACCATCTTGTTGTACAGCTGTTGCTCCAGGTATGGTTGTTAATACTAGTACTCCAAGAGTAATAGCAGCAAGAAAAACTATAATTGAACTTTTATTATCAGACCATTCTATGGATTGCTTAACCTGTCAAAAAAATTTAAATTGTGAACTCCAAGAGCTTGCTAGTACTTATGGAGTAACTAATTTAAAATATACTGGTTCAAAATCTGTAGCTGTAAAAGAACTTAAAAATCCATCTATAGTAAGAGATACTTCTAAATGTATTTTATGTAGAAGATGCGAAGCTGTTTGTAGCCAAGTTCAAAAGGTTGGTGCAATTGGACCAATAAATAGAGGTTTTAATACCACTATAAGCACTGCATTCTTTGAAGAGCTAAATAATAGCGCTTGTACTTTATGTGGTCAATGTATAAATGTTTGTCCTACTGGGGCATTAATGGAAAAAGATAATACTATAGATGTATTAAACGCTATAGGAAATAAAGATAAATTGGTAGTAGTTCAAACTGCTCCGGCTGTTCGTGCAGCACTTGGAGAAGAATTTGGTATTAAAGAAGGTGCTGTTACTGGCAAGATGGTTGAAGCACTAAGAGAACTTGGTTTTGATAAGGTTTATGATACTGATTTTGCTGCAGATTTAACTATTATGGAAGAAGCTACAGAATTTCTAGGAAGGTATAAGAGTGGTGAAAATCTTCCTATGATTACTAGTTGTTGTCCTGGATGGATTAATTTCATAGAAAAACATTATGGAAACCTATTAAATCTTCCATCAACATGCAAATCTCCTCAACAAATGTGGGGCGCTATTGCAAAAACATACCTTGCTGAAAAACTGGGTATACCATCGGAAAAACTTTATGTTGTATCTGTAATGCCATGTGTTGCCAAAAAATCCGAAGCTAATAGAGAAGAATTTGTCAATGAAAATAATAATCCAGATATCGATGTAGTTATAACTACAAGAGAATTAGCTAAAATGATTAAACGCTCTGGATTAGAATTTGCTTCTCTACCTTCCTCTGATTTTGATACTATTATGGGTGAATCTACTGGTGCTGGAGTTATTTTCGGAACTAGTGGTGGCGTTATGGAGGCTGCTTTACGTACTGCTTATGAATGGATTACAAATAGCACTTTAGAAGAACTTGATTTTAAATCTGTTAGAGGCCTTGAAGGAATCAAAGAAGCTTCATTAATTATTGATGGTAACAAAATTAATATAGCTATTGTAAATGGACTTGCAAATGCAAAGAATTTGTTAGATAATATAGAAGATACATCTAAAAAATATCACTTCATTGAAGTTATGGCATGTCCAGGAGGATGTATAAACGGTGGTGGTCAACCATATTCTAATGAGCAATATTCATTAATAGAAAAAAGAATGAATGCTCTTTATAGTGAGGATGCTAATAAGGTTATAAGAAAATCTCATGAAAACCCTGAGATAATAAAGCTTTATGATGAATTCCTTGGAAAACCTAATGGAGAAAAATCTCACCATTTACTTCATACTCACTATATAAATAGATAAACACCTTAATTTAGTTATTAGTTATTAGTCCCTAACTAATATAAATATAAACATAAAAATGATGGTATAAATAACTTATTTATACCATCATTTTTATATAGTTCCTTATTTACAATTATAAAAATTAAAAACATATAAAGTAATATTATCTTAAGTTATAAAAGAATGTTACAAATACTGGAACTAAAGAACTTAATATAACTCCATTTATAAATGCTATTACAGCTATCTCTGGATTTGTTGCTTTAGCTATAAGTGGTAATGTTGTATCCATAGAAGTAGCTCCTGCAGGTGCTATGGCTGTGTAGCCATTCAGCTTTTTAGCTAATATTGGAATTAAAATAACTGTTATCATCTCACGGAATACATTTGTTAAAAATGCTATAGCTCCTAAAGTATCTCCACCCATTTCTTTAAGCATTACTCCTGATAAGCTATACCATCCAAATCCTGAACCTATAGCTAAGCTCTCATTAAGAGCCATATTAAATAGGAATCCTACTAAAAGTCCTCCTAGTAAACTACCTACAATTCCTCCAAATGGTACTAACAAAACCTTAAATCCTGCCTTTTTTAGATCTTTAAATATGGTCTTGTTGCCACCTACATCTATACCAACTAAAAAGATTAAAACAAATAATGAAATGGATGCAAGATTATCAATACTACTCATTATTTCTGGTGGAAACACAAAATAACCACAACCCATTCCAACTAATATAGATACTATTATTATGTACGTCATATTACTTGTCCTCCCCACATGCCTCATTTAAAAGCTCACTACACTCTTCAATTACAACATTTTCATCTTCTACAATCTCTGCATTTAAAATTTCACTATGAAATTCAGTAACCACTTTTTCATTTTCTATTATTTCCGCATTTAAGATTGATTCTTCCTTGGGTAATTGATTTTCTTTAGGCATAAACTTTTCTGATAAAATGTACACAAGTACTATACTTACACCTATTGTAGCTACTGCAAATAAAAAAGACTTTAACCCTATGGTCGGAAGATTTTTTATTATGCCCTTATCAGCTCCTATAGAAGCTCCCATAGAAAATAATAAGAATATTACACCAAGTTGTTGTAATTTACCATTTATAATTTTCCCCTTCTCACCTAATTTTAGAAAGTACCCTACAATGGCACCGAGTATTAATGCAATTAAAATTTCCATATGTCCCCCTCCTCTACCACGTTATTATATCATAGATTTGGAAACAGTTACATTATATTTAGATTATTTTTATTATATTTAACTTTATACCTTTATACATGAAATTATTTGTAATAATAATGATAAATATATTTAATCTTGAATATATATAGGAATATATTAAAAATTGATAAATAAGGAGTTATAATATGAAGAACATCTTTATGCCCTACTATATTAACGGTGATACTATTAGAGATATGTATAAAATTGCTATAAATCGATATGAAAACATTGAAATAAGTGGAAAAAGAGAAGAAACTACAATTCAAGCTACTCTACCATTGTCCGAACTAACTTGTGGAAAAATTATTCAAGGTTCAGCTACAGTAACTTTATCTAAAAGTACTCAAAGAAAATCAATAGATGAAATAGAGAATTCATCTATTAATATATTTATAAATCTAGAAACTTTATTAAATCGAAACAATGCAATCAAATCTTTAAAAATATATAGTGACCTGAATACAATTTCTCCTGGAGATATTGTAGAATTACAGTGTACTATAGAAAAATCAGATAGTACTTTAGAACTTTTAAGAAATACATTAGAATTACTTGAGTTTCAACAAATAACTTCTGATATAGATAATACCTCTATGATTAATTGGATAAAAAGAAATATAAAATCTTTAACAGAAGATAAAGTATTAAAATATCCTGTCTCCCTTCCTTTTGATTCTGATTCTTTAGTCATTACTTCTGTTTGTAGTAAACATGCATCTATGGACATAGAGTGTTATATTGGTAGACCTTGTACAATTGTTGGTGAAATAGCAAGTTATGACTATCCCCAGTCAAATCATAATATTATTGATAGTAACCCTTTAGTATCTAAATTATTATGGGATTTTATTACATCTCATAGCAACTATAAAGACTTTGTTTCTCATTTAGACTATAATAATGAATTTCCTTCTGATAAGAAAGTGTTGGAAATTGTACCTTTTATAATTTATATGTAATAAATATCTTGTTTTAGTAATATTTATAGATTATGCTAATATTAATAATTATATCTATTAATATTAGGGGGATTTATATGGACAAGTATTTTAAACTTACTGAAAACGGAACTAACGTAAAGCGTGAAATTGTTGCTGGAATTACCACTTTTCTAACAATGGCTTACATTATTGCTGTAAATCCTAATTTCCTTAGTACAGCTATGGGTGATGGTACTGCTGGAGCACTTGTAACTGCTACATGTCTAGCTGCGGGACTTACTACTATACTCATGGGACTATATGCTAATGCACCTTTTGCACTGGCATCTGGTATGGGACTTAACGCCTTCTTCGCATTTACAGTATGCGGTGCCATGGGTGTTCCATGGCAAGTGGCACTTACTGCTGTTTTTGTAGAAGGTATAATTTTCATTATTCTTTCTGTAACTAGAGTGCGTGAAGCTGTAGTTAATTGTATCCCACTTACAATGAAGTACGCTGTTACTGCTGGTATTGGACTTTTTATTGCTTTTATAGGTTTAACAGGTGCAGGTATTGTAGTGTCTAATGAAGCTACCCTTGTATCTCTAGGTTCTATGGTAGCTCCTGGTGCTATAATCGCAGTTATTGGCATTCTTATTATAGCTATTTTGAACTCTAAAAATATCAAAGGAGCTATGCTTTGGTCCATTCTGATTTGTTCTATAATTGGTTGGATATATGCAGTTATAAATCCTGAAGGAGCTACCGCCGCTGGCATATATCTTCCAAATGGATTATTCAAATATGAATCTATTAAATCAATTGCCTTCAAGCTTGACTTCTCTGTATTCACTAATAGCTCAGCTATTCTTAATTTTATAACAATTTGTCTTACTTTCTTATTCGTAGACTTCTTTGATACTGTTGGTACATTAGTTGGAGTATGTTCTAAGGCCAATATGCTAGATAAAGATGGTAATGTGCCGATGGCAAAGAAAGCTCTACTTGTAGATGCTATAGGAACCACCTTTGGTTCTTTAGTTGGAGTTTCAACCGTTACTACTTATGTAGAAAGCGCAGCTGGAGTTAGTGAAGGTGGAAGAACTGGGTTAACAGCTGTTACTACAGGTATTTTATTCTTATTGGCAATGTTTCTATCTCCAATATTTATAGCTATACCAGGTTGTGCTACAGCTCCTTGCTTAATTTGGATTGGTTTTATGATGCTAGAAAGTGTTATGAAAATAGACTTTACCGATTTTACTCAAGGCTTCCCTGCATTCATTACTATAGCCGCAATGCCATTATGTTATAGTATCGGTGATGGTCTTACCCTTGGAATTCTTTCATATACATTAATAAACTTATTAAATAACATATTTGGTAAGAAAGAAACTAAAAAACCAATCTCAATAGTAATGTATATTCTATCCATCATATTTATACTAAAACTTATATTTATGTAATTTATGTTTTAGTTATCATTAATTTAAAAAGGTAATCACCGAAAATTTTTCAGTGATTACCTTTTGTTTATATCTATATATCCATAAGATTTCTTCTATAATTCATATATAATCTTCTTAGGATTCTCATATCTTCATCTACAATTAATTGTAACTCAGATAATTCCTTATAATTTTTATCATTAATTGCTTCTCTCATTTGAGTAAATAAGCTTCTACTTACATAATTATCTTTCATAAGTTTTTCTCTTAGCTTATTTATTTCACTCCATTTTTCAAGATCATACTCCATAAAATCATCGCCATTAGATCTTCTAATGTTTCTAATTTCATTAGAATAGTTTGGAAGAATTCTATGCTCTAACTCAGTAGTCCATCTTTCAAGTACAGCTTCCTTATATCCTTTAATTACTTTATTAGTTATTACTCCATCTTTAGTTAAAACATGTACTCTCGATTCATCATCAAAAGCTAATAAATTTTCATATACAGTACTTGGAGCCTTACCAAAATACTCTTCTCTTTCTTCCTCTGTATAGAATTCAAATACATCTTCTTCACTTCTATAACATCTGCCTTCCTCTAGGTAAGAAGTTTTTTCACCTGGTTTTTTAGAAAGTTCTGCTAAAAGTTCTTCTCTACTTTTATTATTTGTAACTACATAGCTTATTCCATCTACCATAGATATTATAACTGAAGATAATACTAAATAAATATTTGTATTAGGATTTGGTGATCTCAACTCAAACCTAGTAGCCATTGGATTAATTGCATCTCTCACTAGTCCAACAAGAATAGTTCTATTTCTTGAAGGCACATCTTTAGTAAATCCTAAGGAAGTTACTATACATACTGGTGCTTCAAAGCCTGGTTTTAATCTTTGTAATGCATCATAATTTGAAGAAACAAAGGGGTTTATTACTTCATAATTCTTTAATACTCCCATTATTGCTCCATATCCTACTTCACTTAAAAAGTCTTTTTCAGCATAACTGTGGAATAAATTCATCTTCTTACCATTTTTAAGCTTTAAAGTAACGCCTACATGTAAATGTTCTCCATTTCCTGCTACCTCTTCAATTGGTTTAGCTTGGAATGTAACTTCAAGACCATTTTTTCTAAAAGTTTCTTTTATTAGACCTCTTACCAAAAGTTCATTATCACAAGTTTGAAGGGCTGTAGAAAACTTCCAATCCACTTCTAATTGTTCCATTATGTGAGTTAGAACTCCAGACTCAGATAGTTTAGCTTTAACTCCCCCTACTTCTTTATGACCCATTTCTGGTTCTAGTCCATATTTAGCTAATAAATCTAAAGATTTTTCCAGTGCTGTTCTTACAGGACCCTTAGTTCTCTTCCAGTACTGCTCCTTTAATACTTGGGAAGTGGATAATTCTTCTATTTCAGCTAATTCATTTGGAGTATTTACCCAAAACTCTAATTCTGTAGCTGCTGTAATACTTACGTCCTCTATTTCATCATAGTTTATGTCAAAGTTAGTTAAAAATTGTGGATTTTCTTCAAATAACTTCATCATAGAAGCTCTAAAGTGATCTACAGAATTTTTTAGTATGTACCTAGAATCTACGGCAACATCTTCATGGTATAAGTGACATGGCATTCTAATAGTTCCTACTGGTTTATTTGTTTCTTCATCTATATAATCATAATTATAATCTACATACCAATTACAAGTTAAATCAACCTTCATATCTACCTTTGCATTATTAAGGGTAGCTATTCCCGGTAATATTACAGATGATCCATCAGTCTGGACAGCTGTACCATGTAAAAATGTCTCAATATCTTCTATGAAATTTTTAACAGGAATTTTTTCGTCTGTATCATTACCTAAAAAGTCAATACCAACTAGAGAAACAAATCTTATTTCCTTATGCTGCTGAAGTATTTTTAGTAACTCCTCTTTATTTTGTTTATTAGTAGGTATTACAAATAATAAACTCATATAATATAAGCCCCCTTTTATAATTGTGTTCAATATTTGCATTATAGCATAATATAAAAACATTGAATATAATTAATTTTGTTAACAATAAGTTAATATATATAGTTTTTTTTCGACCTTTTATTAAAAATATATTAATTTTTTACTTTTTGTTAATATATAATCCTTTACATTGTAAGTTAAACCTTTTCACTTTACGTAAAATATATAATTAACCCAATATAAAATTTACCTAAATATTTTAATGTTTATAATATTTCTTTTCATTCAAATTATTCTTTCTATTAATTATACAATTTATACAAATTATAGAACTCTAAAATTATTCAGTATATTGACATAACTTTAATAGAATTATACTATTAATTTATTGGCTAAAGTTGACTAAATTTAGTAAATATATAGTTTATATTAGAAATTAAGGAGAATACATTTATGAAATTATTATTTTTCGATACTGAAACTACTAGTATAAAACCCGGTAATATATGTCAATTATCATATATTACTGTTGATACTAGCACAAAACCTCAAACAACAGTAGGTAAAAATTATTTCTTCACTGTAGAAGAAATGAATGAAAGTGCTGAAGCTATACATGGCTTTTCTTTAGAAAAGCTCTACGAACTGAGTAATGGAAAATATTTCGAAGATACTTATGAGGAATTTATAGATGATTTTATCAATAGTGATATAATTATTGGACACAATGTTCAATTTGATATTAAATTTTTAAAAAGCGAACTAGAATTTTTAGATATTCCTTTTAATCCTAAAGGTTCATTTTGTACTATGTCATATTATAAAGAAATATGTAAAGCTACTAATTCTAGAGGCTTATTAAAAAATCCTTCTCTTGGAGAAGTGATAAACTTTTTAAACCTTAAGGAAGATTTTCTTCAAAATAAATGTACTTCTCTATTTGGTAAGACATCTGGCTATCATGATGCAAGATTTGATACAACTTGTACTTATATGTTAGTAATTCAAGGAATAAAAACTGGATTAATTCCTCCAAAATTTTTTACTAATATGTTACAATTTAAGTAATACTGTGAAGTAAAACTTTTATTTTAGGAGTGATTTAAATGATAGCTATTAAAAATGTTACTATCCACACTATGGCAGAAGATGAAATTATCAAAAATGGTGTTATACTAATTGATAATGGCAAAATATGCAACCTTGGTTCAAACATAGCAATTCCCGAAAACATAGAAATTATCGATGGAAAAAATGGCTTTTTAATGCCAGGTATTATTGATGCTCATTGTCATATTGGAATGTGGGAAGATGGATTAGGATTTGAAGGTAGTGATGGAAATGAAACTACTGATCCAGTTACGCCTCATCTTAGAGCTATAGATGCAATAAATCCTGTGGACAAATGTTTTCAAGAAGCATTAGAGGCTGGTATTACAACTGTAGCAACTGGTCCTGGAAGTGCTAATGTAATAGGTGGAACCTTCGCAACTATGAAAACTTATGGGAAAACTATAGATGATATGGTTATTAATGAATGTACCGCTATGAAATCTGCCTTTGGAGAAAATCCTAAGCGAGTTTATAGTGGTAAAAAAGTTACTCCAAGTACTAGAATGGCTACTGCAGCTATCCTTCGTGAAAATTTAATAAAAGCTAAAAATTATGTAGAAAAACAAGAAGCCTTCAAAAATGGTAATGCTAAAGCTCCAGACTTTGACATGAAGTTAGAAGCCTTAGCAAAGGTCATTAGAAAGGAAATTCCATTGAAATCTCATGCTCATAGAGCTGATGATATTCTTACTGCTATTAGAATAGCTAAAGAATTTGATTTAGACCTTTCTTTGGAACATTGTACTGAAGGACATTTAATAACCGAAAGCCTTAAAGATGAACATATAAAATCTATAATTATAGGTCCAAGCTTATCTGATAGAAGTAAAGTGGAACTGAAAAATTTAACATTTAAAACTCCTATGATTTTAAACAAAGCTGGAATAAAAGTTTCCATTATGACAGATCACCCTGTAATTCCACTTCAATATATATCTCTATGTGCTGCCCTTGCTGCTAGAGAAGGAATGGATGAAGAAGAGGCTTTAAGATCTATTACCATAAATCCAGCTCGTGCAATAAATGCTGATCATAGAGTTGGTAGTATTGAAGTAGGCAAAGATGCAGATATTATAATATATAATGGACATCCTTTTGATCTTAGAAATACTGTTAAACTTGTAATGATTGATGGTAAAGTAGTTAAAAATCAACTTTAATTTAATTAATCATTAATTTAAGTATATAAATAAAATATAACAGAATATTATTAGGGGGATTCCTTATTTAGAATATACCTAGTTACATTGATATGTAACTAGGTATATCTTATTATTACATATTATTCCACTTATCTTTACAATTCTACCATAACTTACATTTACAAATCTTAGGTTAATTTGTGGACTTTAGTTTTAAATTTTGTATAATACTAATTACAGCATTAAACAATCTTTTTATAGATAAAACCTTATTCTTTAATCATTTTATATTGTATATATTAAATTCTATTTTATAAAAAGATATATACAAATTTTAAGGAGGTAAGATTATTGATAGATAACATTAAAAAGAATTTAATTATTATTCCTTTAAGTATTTTAGTATTATCAATTGTAGCTTTAATTTTATTAAATATAGGTGCAGCTACAATCCCCTATAAAACATATTCAGATTTTTTACTGGACTTAGAAAGTAATAATATATCTAAGGTATCCATGTCTCAAACACCTAAAATTACTGTTATAGATAAGTTTGGAAAAAAATATTCTACAGATAATCCTAATAGTAATACTCTTAAAGAAACTCTTTTAAAAGAAGGTATTACAGTTGAAAGTTCTTCCACTTTACCAACAAATCAACGTATAGCAGTTATATTCCTCAGTCTTTCTGCTGTAACTACTATATTTATGACTATAAAAAGGAATAGTTCTGGTGGAACAATGACTTCTATTACTGCAATTGATGGACAAAGTGTTTCTAAGGATAAATTTAACTTTAATTCTGTAGCCGGTAATGATGAGGCTAAAGAAAGTTTAAAGGATATAGTAGATTTTCTTAAAAATCCAGAAAAATATGCTTCTTACGGCGCAAGAATGCCTAAAGGTGTAATTCTTTATGGAGATCCTGGAACTGGTAAGACTCTATTAGCAAAAGCTATAGCTGGTGAAGCTAAGGTTCCTTTCTATGCTGTATCTGGTTCAGACTTTGTTCAGATGTATGTTGGAGTAGGTGCAAGTAGAATTAGAAATTTATTCAAGAAAGCTAAGACTCATGGTAAAGCTGTTATTTTTATTGATGAAATCGATGCTATAGGTAAGCAACGTAGTTCTAATAAATCTGGTAATTCTGATGAAAAGGATCAAACCTTAAATGCTCTTCTAACTGAGATGTCGGGATTTAAAGAAAGTGAAGGTATTGTAGTTATAGCAGCTACTAATAGACTTGATATATTAGATGAAGCTCTTTTAAGACCTGGTAGATTTGATAGGCATATAGAGGTATCTCTTCCAGATATTAATGCAAGAGAAAAAATATTAAATCTTCACTTTAAAAATAAACCAGTAAGTGATATGAACATAAGAGATATCGCACATAATACAGCCTATTTTTCTGGTGCTAAATTAGAAAATTTAGTGAATGAAGCTGCTATAATTGCATGCAAAGAAGATGCTCCATATATCACTGGTGAACATATGGATAAAGCCTTTTCAATAGTAGTAGCTGGTCATGAAAAATTAGATAAAGAAGCCCTTAAAGAAGAAGATATGAAAATTACTGCTTATCATGAAGTTGGACATGCATTGATTTCCCACTTAAAAGTTCCAGAAGAAAAAATCTCTAAAATAACTATAATCCCTACCTCTAAGGGTGCAGGTGGATACACTTTAACTATAGGTGAAGATAACACCTACCATAATCTAGATTATTTAAAAAGAAAAATTATGGTTTTATTGGGTGGAAGAGCTGCCGAAGAAATTATCTTTGGCGAAGAAAAAATAACTACTGGAGCCTTCAATGATTTAAAGAAAACTACCAATATAGTTAATAATATGGTATGTGAATATGGTATGGGAAAATCTCTAGGTCTTTTAAGACTTTCAGAAATGCAAGGAATACCTACTGATTATTATACTACAGTAGTATTGGAAGAGTGTAAATCTGTACTAGATGAATTGTATGAAGAAGTTAAAAACACCTTAAATAATAATTTAGATTTATTAGTTAAGCTATCTGAAGAATTACTTTTAAAAGAAACTCTATATACTGATGACATTCTTAATCTAATATATGGTAAAACAAGCTAATCTATGTACAATATTATTTGAAACCTAGGGGTAATTCCTTAGGTTTTTATTTTAATGCTAATTATTGGTGTAGCATTAGAATACTTGTACTTATATATATAAAAAGGCATGAAACCATTTTAAATTTTTAGGTTTCATACCTTTTTATATTTTATATAGGTAATATTACATGTTATATACTAGATAAGTTTTACCTGAAATTAAAGCTTATCTAGTTATATATTGTTTAAAATTTATATATTGTTTAAAATGCTATTGTAGCTTAGATAGTTCTACTGCAAGTTTTGCTCCAACCTTAGCATTATTAAATACTAATTGAATGTTAGATTCTAAACTTGATCCACCTGTAATCTCCTTAACCTTAGAAAGTAAGAATGGTGTACTCTCTTTTCCTACTATTCCTTTCTCTTCCGCTTCCTTAACAGCTGTTTCTATAGCATTATTAATTGTATCATAATCCATTTCAAATTCTTCTGGTATTGGGTTTGCAACAACCATACCACCCTCTAAACCTAAATCCCATTTAGCCTTTAATGCTTTTGCAAGGATTTCTTCACTATCCACTTTATAGTCTACTTTAAAGCCAGATTTTCTTGTGTAGAATGCCGGTAATTCTTCTGTTTGGAATCCTACTACAGGTACTCCCTTAGTTTCTAGGTATTCACGAGTTAACCCTATATCAAGAATAGATTTACATCCAGCACATACTACAGCTACGTCAGTCATAGCTAATTCTTCAAGGTCAGCTGATATATCCATAGTCTGTGCAGCACCTCTATGAACTCCTCCAATTCCACCTGTAGCAAATACCTTAATTCCAGCAAGTGCTGCAATAATCATTGTAGATGCAACTGTAGTAGCTCCATTTAGTTTATTAGCAACTATAAAAGGTATATCCCTTCTGCTAGTTTTTATTACTCCAGAAGTTTTTCCTAAAAATTCAACTTCTTCAGTTGTTAATCCAACTTTTAATTTCCCTTCAAGAATAGCTATAGTTGCTGGGATTGCTCCATTTTCTCTAATTACGCTTTCCACTTTTAATGCAGTTTCTACATTTTTAGGGTAAGGCATTCCATGAGAAATTATAGTTGATTCTAAAGCAACTACTGGCTTTCCTTCCATTAATGCTGCTTTTACCTCTGGGTTTATATCTAAATATTTTTCTAACATTATTTAATCTCCTCCAATTTTTTATTTATATTTTCCAAAGACATATTTGGATTAATAGTATCTTTATGAGTAATTGCCAGTGAAGAACAAGCTGAAGCAACCTTCAAAGTATGTATTAAATCAAAATTATTCATACTTGAATATACTAATCCAGCAACAAAAGCATCTCCTGCACCATTAGCATTGACAACTTTAACTTTGGGTGGAGTAAATAATCCTTTACTTATCCCATCATTATAATATACTCCTTCTTCACCTAGACTTATAAATACATTTTTTACACCTAAGTTTAAAAAGTAATCACTAACTTTTTCTACCTCATCCATAGTACTAATTTTCATTCCTGATAAAATCTCAGCTTCAATTTTATTAGGTTTTATTGTATGAAACTTATGAATGATGTCCTTTACCTTAACTGCCTTAGATGATGATACTGTATCTAAGAAAAATTTTGTATTTTTAAAGTTATTAACTACATACTCTATTACTTCCTTAGGAATATTAGTGTCTATAATACATATTCTAGAACTTTCAATTACTGATTTTTTAGTTTTAATAAATTCTATGGTCATCTTATCATAGATATCCATGGATGAAATTGCTACCTTCATATCTCCAGAATAATCAAGAACAGACATATATACTGATGTAAATTCTCCATCTAATTTAAGGCTATGTTCTAAATCTAAACCAATTTCTCTGCCTTCATCTATAATCTTACGACCATAAATATCATTACCAATAACAGAAATTAGTTTTGTAGAAACTTCTAATCTACACAAATTTTCACCTATATTCCTACCAACCCCACCTAAAGAAAATTTTATATTTCCAGGGTTAGAATCATTAAGTCTTAACTCATCATTAGAAAATCCTACTATATCTATATTAGTTCCCCCTATTATAGACACAAAATTTTCTTTACTCATTACATATCCTCTACCTGAGATGTATCCTTTTTTTATAAGGTTTCCTATATGTACTCCTACAGATGACCTAGTAATCTTAAGAATATCTGCTATTTCATTTTGAGATATTAAGGGGTTATCCTTTATAAGATTTAATATTTCTTCTTCTCTATTTGTCATCATTTTCTCCTCTTAATATTTGCTTATTTTATAAAGATTTGCTTACTTGATTTTAGCATACTATAAAAATTAATGCAATAATATTTTATCCAAAAATTTTAATGTAATAAATTTATATTTATTTTTTCTCACTATAATATTCCTTAAAATTTGTAATTTATTACGAGTATGGAATTATATTATCTAAATTTATGTAAGTAATACCTTAATATTAGACAATGTATGCATTATTTTCTATTTAATTTTTAATTTATCCCCTATAGTTTTAATTATTCTTAAATCATATAAACAATTCAATATATTGCACCATAAAGATTTTCGAGTTATAATAAAGTTTGTACTATAGGAGTCATTAATACAATGTCTTTATAATTTATACTATAGGAATGGAGGAATATTATGGGACTATTAACTTTTAAACGAGGCATTCATCCGCCTCACGGAAAACATTTTTCAGAAAAAAAAGAAATTGAAACCTATCTTCCAAAGGGTGATTTAGTGTTCCCTATGAGCCAACATATAGGGGCTCCATGTGAACCTATTGTAAAAAAGGGAGATAAAGTTGTAGTTGGACAAAAAATTGGTGCAAGCACATCTTTTGTTTCATCTAATATCTATTCTAGTGTATCTGGAATAGTTAAAAATGTAACACCTATGCTTACATCAAATGGTTCAAAGGCTATGAGCGTTATTATTGAAAACGATAATACCTATGAAGAAATAGCCTATACACCACACGAAAATTATAAGAATTTATCTAAAAATGAGCTATTAGATATAATTCAAGAAGCTGGTATTGTAGGTCTTGGAGGTGCATGCTTTCCAACTCATGTAAAGCTAAATCCACCAAAAGAATGCAATATTGATACTATTGTTATCAATGCAGCTGAATGCGAACCTTACTTAACTTGTGACCATCAGTTAATGCTACAATATTCTAATGAGATAGCTGAAGGTTTAGAAATCCTTTCTCAAATGTTTCCTGAAGTAAAAATCTTCTTAGGTATTGAGAACAACAAAAGTGATGCTATAACAATAATGAAAGCAGTTGTAGAACCTATTAAAAATGTTGAAATAGCAGAACTTAAAACTAAGTATCCACAAGGTGCAGAAAAACAGTTAATCTATTCTGTTACTAAAAGAGAAGTTCCAACAGGAAAACTACCTGCAGATGCTGGTTGCATAGTTCAAAACGTAGCTACTATTTTTGCTATAAGAGAAGCAGTTATTCTTGGCAAACCACTTACTGAAAGAATAGTTACTGTTACTGGAGGTGCAATAAAAACTCCAAAAAACCTAAGAGTTAAATTTGGTACAAGCTTGAGAGAACTTGTTGATTATTGTGATGGATTTAACGAAGAGCCTGTTAAAGTTCTTAGCGGTGGTCCAATGATGGGAACTGCACTATTTACTTTAGACATTCCTGCAATAAAAGGTACTTCTGGTATACTTTGCTTAACAAAATCAGAGGCTGTGCCTACTGTTGAATCAAACTGTATCAGATGCGGAAAATGTGTTAACGCATGTCCAATGTTCTTGCTTCCAAATAAACTTAATGCTCAAGTTGTAAGAGGCGATTATGAAAACTTTGAAAAGTTTGGTGGACTTAACTGCATTGAATGTGGTGCTTGTAGCTATTCTTGCCCTGCTAAGAGAAATTTAACTCAAACTTGCAAAGAGGGTAAAAAAAGAGTTATAGCTAATAAAAAGAAGAAGTAGAGGTGAACATAATGTCTGGAAATTTATATAACGTATCAGTATCGCCACATATCAAATCTAAGGAAACAGTATCAACTGTAATGAGAGATGTACTAATCGCTTTAGTGCCAGCTACTGTAGCAGGTATTTATTTCTTTGGGAAAGAAGCAGCCTTAGTTATGATAACAGCTATTGTTTCTGCAATGCTAAGCGAATACTTATTTAATAAAATAACTAAAAGACCAAATTCATTAAAAGATTTAAGCGCAGTTATTACTGGATTACTACTTGCTTTTAACTTGCCTCCTACACTTCCTCTTTGGATGGTTGCTGTTGGTAGTGCATTTGCTATCATTGTTGTTAAATGTTTTTTTGGCGGTCTTGGTCAAAATATTATGAACCCAGCCCTTGCTGGAAGAGCATTCTTACTTGCTGCATACCCAAGTCAAATGACTGAATGGACTATAGATGGTGTAACTAAAGCTACTCCACTTGCTATACTTCGTAATGGTGGTGGATTACTTCCTGATACTCTAGATGCATTCCTTGGAACTAACTTAGCTGGATGTATCGGAGAAGTTTCTGCTTTTGCCCTACTTATTGGTGGAGCTTATCTATTATATAGAAAAGTTATAACATGGCACATTCCTGCTACGTATATTGGTACAGTTTTTGTAATCACTACAGTATTAGGTAGAGATGGATTTATGCAGGGAAATGGAATATATGAAATATTTATAGGTGGATTAATGCTTGGTGCTATATTCATGGCTACTGATTATACTACATCTCCTATGACTAGAAAAGGTCAAATCATATTTGGTGTTGGTTGTGGTTTATTAACATCATTAATTCGTTTATACGGTGGTTATGCAGAAGGTGTTTCTTACTCAATCTTAATAATGAACTTATTAGTTCCAATGATTGATAAATGGACGAATCCACGTGTGTTCGGAGGTGCAAAATAATGAAAGAAAATTTAAAATTAGGAGGAATTCTTCTTGCAATTACTGCAATTGCTGGTCTAATCCTTGCCTTTGCTTATGATATTACTAGAGCACCAATTGAAGCTAAAGCTAAAGAGGACCAAGCTGCTGCTATGAAAGTTGTCTTAGAAGCAGAAGAATTTTCAGAATTAACAGATGGTATTGCCGATGAAAACGTAACAGGTATATTTCAAGCTAAGACTAGTGGAACTGATGCTGGTTATGTATTTCAAGTTAACTCATCAGGCTATGGTGGAAAAATTGAATTAATGGTTGGTATCGATGCTGAAGGAGCTGTTTCTGGTATTACAATTTTAAGTCATACTGAAACTCCTGGACTTGGTTCTAAAGCAAAGGATGATCCTTCTTTCGCAGCACAATATAAAGGTCTTTCTTCTGAAAAGGAACTTACTGTCGGTTCCGATATTCAAGCAATTACTGGTGCAACAATTACTTCTAAAGCAGTAACTACTGGTGTAAACACTGCTATAAATTACTACAATACTAACTTGAAAGGAGCAAAGTAGAATGAAAGAATTAGTTAATAGATTAAAAACAGGTATTATTACCGAAAATCCAGTTTTCATACAAGTACTAGCTATGTGTCCTACTCTTGCTGTTACAAGTAGTGTAAAGAATGCGGCAGGTATGGCTCTTGCTGCAACAGTAGTATTAATAGGCTCAAATGCTGTTATCTCTTTGATTAGAAAACTCGTTCCTGATAAAATCAGAATACCAGCTTATATCGTAGTTATCGCTACCTTCGTTACTTTAATACAGTTCTTATTACAAGCTTATATTCCTGACTTATATAAATCTCTTGGAATATTCTTACCTCTTATAGTAGTTAACTGTGTTATCTTAGGTAGAGCTGAAGCATATGCATCAAAAAATAAAGTAATCCCTTCAATTTTTGATGCTATTGGAATGGGACTTGGGTTTGGACTTGCTATAGTTGTATTAGCAACCTTTAGAGAAGTTCTTGGTAATGGAACATTCTATGGAATGCAATTCCTACCAAAATCTTATGTTCCAGCTATGGTTATGACATCTGCTCCTGGAGCTTTCATAACTCTTGGTATACTTTTAGCATGCTTGAATCAATATAAGATTTCAAAAGCTAAAAAATCTGAAACTACAAAATAAGGAAGGTGAAATTTAATGAAAGAATTATTTACTATATTTATAGGAGCCCTATTAGTTAACAACGTAATATTAGGGCAGTTTCTAGGTATATGTTCCTTCCTTGGAGTTTCTCAAAAGACAGAAACTGCTAAAGGTATGGGTGCAGCTGTTACCTTTGTAATGTTACTAGCTACTCTTATTACCTTCGTGGTAAATAAGTTAATTTTAGTTCCATTTAAAATGGAATATCTATCAACATTAGCTTTTATCCTTGTTATTGCAGCATTAGTACAATTCGTTGAGATTGTTATTAAGAAAATCCAACCTGGTCTTTATAGATCTCTAGGTATCTTCTTACCTCTTATCACAACTAACTGTGCAGTACTTGGTGTTGCTGTTACAAACATAGATAAACAGTATGGATTAGCTCAATCATTATCTAATACTATTGGGGCAGCTCTTGGATATGTACTTGCTATAGTAATACTTGCAGGTTTAAGAGAGAGAATGGAAGATAATACTGATATGCCTGCTGCTTTTAGAGGGTTACCAATTTCTCTAATAACTGCTGGATTAATGGCTATTGCTTTCTATGGATTCAGTGGTTTAGTTTAAAGGAGGGAATTTAAATGGATTTATCAAATTTAGTATATCCAGTAGTCAGCCTAGGTGGCCTTGGCTTAATATTTGGAGCGCTATTAGGATATGCAAACAGTAAATTTAAAGTAGAAGTTGATGAAAGAATCCCTCTAGTAAGAGAATGTTTACCTGGTGCAAACTGTGGTGGATGTGGATTTGCTGGATGTGATGCTTATGCAGAAGCTGTAGTTATGGGTACAGCTACAACTAACAAATGTAGCCCTGGAGGTGCTGAGGCAGTTGAAAAGATATCTTCAATTCTTGGAGTTGAAGCATCAACAGCTGAACCAATGGTAGCTTTTGTAAGATGCAAAGGAACTTCTGATGTTGCAAGAGAAAAATATAATTATGTAGGAATTCTAGACTGTAACCAAGCTTCCGTAGCCCCTGGTGGTGGTTCTAAAGCTTGTGAATTTGGATGCTTAGGTCTTGGTTCTTGTGTAAAGGCTTGTGAATTCGGTGCACTATCCATAGTTAATGGTGTAGCTTCTATAGATGAAGAAAAATGTGTAGCTTGTGGTGCTTGTATATCAGCTTGTCCAAAAACATTAATTCATCTTGTACCTAAAAAATCTAAGGTTAGAATAGACTGTAATAACAAAAATAAAGGTAAAGAAGTTATGGATGTTTGTGATGTAGGATGTATCGGTTGTGGTATCTGTATGAAAAACTGCCCTAAAGATGCAATCGAGATAGTAAATAATATTCCAGTATTTGATTACACAAAATGTGTTAGTTGTGGAATATGTGCAAATAAATGTCCAAAGAACTCCATATTAAACCTTAGAAAACCTGTATTAAAAAAAGAAGCAGTACCATCTCCTGCTAAGCCAGCTAGTGAAGCTACTTCTTCTGAAAATAACAATGCTACAGTATAAATAAATTTAATTTTATGTTATAATATAGAAGGCTTTTTAGCCTTCTATATTTATTTGGAGGTGATTTCGTGCAAGAAGAAGGTATTATAAAGAAAATTAATGGAGATATAGCTACTGTTGCTTTTGTAAAAAAAGGTGGTTGTGGTGGTGGATGTTCCTCTTGTAAATCTGGATGTCCTAAAGATACTATATTGGTAGAATTAAAAAATACAGAACACGCTACTGTTGGTGAAAGAGTTTTAGTATCAATGGATAATAAGGTTTTTAGCAACATGACATTTTGGGCCTATGCCTTCCCTACCATTATTACAGTAATTACTCTTATAATATGTCTATACGTATTTAATAAGCTTAATTTAGCTAACTCTGAAGTATATTCAGTGCTACTGGCTTTAGTAGCCATGGTAATTTCTTATGTACTTAGTTCTAAACTAAATAAAAAACAAGATAAGTATTCTTTTAAGATGATTAAAAAGTTAAATTAAACTTTTTAAAATGTGATGAAAGTTATATTAATAAAGATATATTTTACTATATAAAGTTAATAATATTCACATATAGATCATACAAAATCAATTATAACCATTAGGAGGTATAAAGATGAACATAGCATCAATGATTGATCATACTATTTTAAAAGCTGAAACAACCAAGGATCAGGTTATAAAAATTTGCAAAGAAGCAAAGGAATATAAATTCAAGTCAGTATGTGTAAACTCTTGTTATACTGAGTTAGTAGCAAAGGAACTAAAGGACTCTGGAGTACTCGTGTGCACAGTGGTAGGTTTCCCTCTAGGAGCTATGGATACTAAATCTAAGGCTTTCGAAACAGCTAGAGCTATCGAACTTGGAGCAAATGAAATAGACATGGTTATCAACGTAGGAGCTTTAAAGGATAAGGATTACGATTTTGTGAGAAATGATATAAAAGAAATTGTTGATACCGCTAAAGGAAAGGCTATAGTTAAAGTTATTTTAGAAACTTGTCTATTAACTGAAGAAGAAAAAATCAAGGCTTGTGAATTATCACAAGAAGCAGGTGCAGACTTTGTAAAAACTTCAACTGGATTTAGTACAGGTGGAGCAACTCCTGAAGATATTGCTCTAATGAGAAAGGTTGTTGGACCTAATATGGGAGTAAAAGCCTCTGGTGGTGTCCGTACTACTGAAGATGCAATGAAGGTTATAAATGCTGGTGCAAATAGACTTGGTGCCAGTGCATCTATAGCAATCGTAAATAATTTATATAATTCAGATTCTGACTATTAGAATTTATTTTCATTTTACAAATTAGTTAAAATACATTTTATAAATAGGTAAACTTCTGTAAATTCTAGAAGTTTATCTATTTATTTTTCGACTTTTTTGTTAAGTTCTTGTTAAGAACATTAATTTTGTTAAAGCTTTGTCGTATATATTGAAATTAGTCACAAAATGTTTAAAATTAAGACATGATAGAAAATTTAATCAATTCTATCAAATATTTTTATAGGGGGATATAAAAATGAAATTTTTAACAGGACTATTCAAATTTTTACCAATTTTTGTATTGGCAGGTTTAATGATGATGAAGGTCAACGTACTTACGGCAGCTCCAATTGCAACAATAGTTGCTTGCTTTGTAGCCTACATCACAGAAAAAATTAAAATGAATGAACTAATTGATGCTGCTGTAAACAATGTAAAGGAGCTCATACTTGTATTCTTTATATTAATGTTTGCTTATGCAATGGCAAGTGCCTTTATGTCAACAGGAGTTGGTGCTTCTATCGTTAATGTAGCTCTATCTCTTGGGTTGAATGCAAGAACTGTTGCTGTAACCGGATTCATAGTTACTTGCGTACTATCAGTTGCTACCGGAACTTCTTGGGGAACTTTCGCAGCATGTGCACCTATCTTCTTATGGCTTAACCATATAGTTGGAGGAGATATCCTTCTTACTACAGCTGCTATAGCTGGTGGTGCTTGTTTTGGTGATAATATTGGTCTTATATCTGATACAACAGTTGTAAGCTCAGGTATTCAAGATGTAGAGGTTATAGACAGAGTTAGAACTCAAGGTGTTTGGTCTCTCTCTTGTATGATAATCACTGCAATTCTTATTTTTGTAGTAAGCCTAGCAATGAAATTACCTACTGATGTAGCTAATGCAAAGTTAGCTATTGATGCTATTCCACCAGAAGCTTGGTCTGCTATTGAGGCTGAAAAGCCAGCAGCTGTTGAACTTTTAAATCAAGTAAAGAGCGGAGTTCCTGTATACATGGTAATTCCTCTAATACTTGTTATAGTTGCTGCTGTTATGGGTATTCCTACTCTTCTTTGCCTATTCTTAGGAATTGGTTCTTCATACATCTTCGGTTCATTTGCCGGAACTGTCGAAAGCTTACCTGCTTTCTTATCTTTAGTTCAAGATGGATTTGGTGAGGCTGGTTCTTGGGTTATAGTAATGATGATGTGGGTTGGTGCCTTCGGTGGTGTAATGTCTAAAATGGATGCTTTTGCCCCATTATCGTCTCTTGTTTTAAAAATTTCTGGAAACGTAAGACAACTAATGTTCTGGAATGGTGTTTTATGTATAGGTGGTAATGCTGCTCTTTCTGATGAAATGGCTCAAATAGTAACTATTGGACCTATTATTAAAGAATTAGTTGATAAAAATGTTGAAGGAAATCAAGAGGATATGTACAAACTCTATCTTAGAAATGCAACCTTTGGTGATGCACTTGGAGTATTTGGATCTCAATTAATTCCTTGGCACGTATACATTGGTTTTTATGTAGGAATTGCTTCTTCAGTATATCCATTACACAAATTTGTAGCTACAGATATAATTAAATACAACTTTATGGCTTTTGTAGCTGTAGGATCAATCCTACTACTTACCCTTACTGGATGGGACAGATTTATTCCTAAATTTGGTCTACCAACAGAACCTGCTGTTAGATTAAAAAAGAAATAAAAATATAACACTGATAAGGAAGTAATTCTGTAATATAAGTAAATAATTCTTAAAACATGCTATTAATATCATAAGATGGTAATAGCATGTTTTTTCATACCATTTGTTATTTTTTTAACATGCGTATCGAAATATTCTATAATACTTCAAGTTATAAATACTAAAATGTAAATTTTATTTATAATATTATTTATATACTAAATTTTTTGAAATTAATTTTAGTAAACATTTACATGGAATATATGCAAATATTTTGATCTTCAATATTATTTCTACCTATTTCTACTTTTTGATTTATCGTTTTCATTAATTAACTCAATATTTTTAATTTTTTTATAAAAAGTTCTAAAATTTATGTATTTTTTCTGGAAAAACACTTGATATTTTTTTGAAAAGGTTTTAAACTAGTAATGTGAAAATAATGGTTAAAAAAATAACTATATTTTCATTTTAATTAATTTATAGGGGGATCATAAATGAAATTTTTAAAAGGATTTTTAAAGTTTGTACCAATATTCGTATTGGCAGGTCTAATGATGCTTAAGGTTAATGTACTTACGGCAGCACCTATAGCAACAATAGTTGCTTGCCTTGTAGCCTACATCACAGAAAAAATTAAACTGAATGAACTTATCGATGCTTCCATCGAAAATGTAAAGGAGCTTATTTTAGTATTCTTTATACTAATGTTTGCCTACGCAATGGCAAATGCATTTATGTCAACTGGAGTGGGTGCTTCTATAGTTAATATAGCACTATCTCTTGGAGTAAATGCAAGAAGTGTTGCTGTATGCGGTTTCTTAGTAACTGCTATACTTTCTGTTGCTACCGGTACCTCTTGGGGGACCTTTGCAGCATGTGCTCCTATCTTCTTGTGGCTAAACCACATATTGGGAGGAAGTATTCTTCTTACTACTGCTTCAATAGCTGGTGGTGCTTGCTTTGGAGACAATATTGGTCTTATTTCCGATACTACAGTTGTAAGTTCTGGTATTCAAAAGGTTGAGATACTTGAAAGAGTAAAATCTCAAGTTGTTTGGTCTGTCCTTTGTCTTGTTGTGTCTGCAATTATTATTTATGGTATGAGTGTAGCACTGAAACTGCCTACAGAAGCTGCTAATACTGCACTAGCAATTGAGTCTATTCCAGCAGAGGCATGGTCTGCTATTGAAGCTCAAAAGCCTGCAGCTGTTGAACTTTTAAATCAAGTTAAAAATGGAGTACCTGTCTATATGGTAATTCCGCTATTACTTGTTATAGGTGTCGCTGTTACGGGTATACCTACTCTACTTTGTTTGTTCCTAGGAATTATTTCTTCTTATATCCTTGGTTCCTTTGCAGGAACAGTAGAAAGCCTACCAGTTTTCTTAGAATTAGTTCAAAGTGGATTTAGCGAGGCTGGCTCTTGGGTTATAGTAATGATGATGTGGGTTGGTGCCTTTGGTGGTATCATGGCTAAAATGGATGCCTTTGCTCCACTATCAGCTCTTGTTTTAAAAATATCTAAAAATGTAAAACAGTTAATGTTCTGGAATGGTGTTTTAAGTATAGGTGGTAATGCTGCTCTTTCTGATGAAATGGCTCAAATAGTAACTATTGGACCTATTATTAAAGAATTAGTTGATAAAAATGTTGAAGGAAGCGAAGAAGATCTTTATAAACTTCGTCTTAGAAATGCTACCTTCTCAAGTTCATTAGGTGTTTTTGGATCTCAATTAATTCCTTGGCATGTATACATAGGATTCTATGTAGGAATACTTTCTTCAGTATATCCATTACATACATTTATAGCTACAGATATTATTAAATATAATGTCATGGCTTTTGTAACCGTAATTTCATTACTTCTTCTTACTATTACTGGATGGGATAGATTTATTCCTAAGTTTGGTTTACCAAGGGAACCTAAAGTTAAACTTAAGAACCAAACTTCTGAGGTCAATTCTGATAAAGAAATTTGTGCATAATAAATATAAAAAATCTCACAATAGTTAATAATTATTGTGAGGTTTTTTATATATGATAGTTATACAAATTAAAGTTCACTCCAAAAACTTCATATTTATTTACTAATAATAACCATAAAACCCTTTACACATAATAACAATTATTCTTTTATAATACATATATTAGCAAATACTCCTAACATTCTACATTAAATTATTTAATTTATGCGTTTTTTCTGAAAAATACTTGATATTTTTGAGAAAACGTTTTAAACTAATTTTATAGTAAGACTAGTTAAATAAATAACTAGTTTTTCTAGTAAATTTTTTATAGGGGGATATAAAAATGAAATTTTTAAAAGCAACCTTTAAGTTTGTACCAATATTTGTATTGGCCGGACTTATGATGATGAAGGTAGACGTGCTTACAGCTGCACCAATAGCAACTATATTTGCATGTATTGTAGCCTTTATCACAGAAAAAGTAAAATTCAGTGAACTTATCGATGCAGCAGTCGATAATGTAAAGGAACTTATTTTAGTATTTTTTATACTAATGTTTGCTTATGCAATGGCAAACGCTTTCATGTCAACAGGAGTTGGTGCTTCTATAGTTAATATGGCTCTATCTCTTGGATTAAATGCAAGAACTGTTGCTGTATGTGGATTCTTAGTAACTGCTATTCTTTCAGTTGCTACTGGAACTTCTTGGGGAACATTTGCTGCATGTGCTCCTATTTTCTTATGGCTTAACCATATAGTTGGAGGAAATATTCTTCTTACTACAGCTGCTATAGCTGGTGGTGCTTGTTTCGGTGACAATATTGGTCTTATTTCTGATACAACAGTTGTAAGTTCTGGTATCCAAAAAGTTGAGGTTATTGATAGAATTAGAACTCAAGGAGTTTGGTCAGTAACATGTCTTATTATAACTGCAATTATTATTTTTGTTGTTAGTTTAGCTATGAAACTACCTACAGACGTAGCTAATGCAAAATTAGCTATTGATGCTATTCCAGCAGAAGCATGGTCTGCTATCGAAGCTGAAAAACCTGCTGCTGTTGAACTTTTAAATCAAGTTAAACATGGAGTTCCTTTCTATATGGTAATTCCTCTTATACTTGTTATAGCTGCAGCTATCATGGGAACACCTACTCTACTATGTTTATTCTTAGGAATCGCTTCTTCATTCATTTTTGGTTCTTTTGCAGGAACTGTAGAAAGCTTATCTTCTTTCTTAGGTTTAGTTGAAAGCGGATTTGGCGAAGCTGGTTCTTGGGTTATAGTAATGATGATGTGGGTTGGTGCCTTTGGTGGAGTCATGGCTAAAATGGATGCTTTTGCTCCAATATCAGCTCTTGTTCTAAAGATATCTGGAAATGTAAGACAATTAATGTTCTGGAATGGTGTTTTATGTATAGGTGGTAACGCTGCCCTTGCTGACGAGATGGCTCAAATAGTAACTATTGGACCTATCATTAAAGAATTAGTTGATAAAAATGTTGAAGGAAGCCAAGAGGATATGTATAAATTATATCTTAGAAATGCAACCTTTGGTGATGCTCTTGGAGTGTTTGGTTCTCAATTGATTCCTTGGCACGTATATATAGGATTCTATGTAGGAATTGCTTCTTCAGTATATCCATTACACAAATTTGTAGCTATGGATATAATTAAATTTAACTTTATGGCATTCGTAGCTGTAGGTTCAATCCTAATACTTACTCTAACTGGATGGGATAGATTTATTCCTAAGTTCGGTTTACCAAGTGAACCAGCTGTTAGACTAAAAAAGGGAAATAACAATTTAAATGCTGATAAAAATGCAGCAATATAAATAAATTAAAAAGATAACCTTATAAATTAAGGTTATCTTTTTTCATTTAATTATAAATTATATATGTTTATAATCATAGATAATTTATCTCTTATTACTGTCTCATCTCTTCTTCAAATATTTTATCATATTCTGCAACAACTTTATCAAATTCAGCTTCATCTTCAACCATTTCATATGAAGCTGTTGCACCTTCTCCAATTACCTTATATACATAAGCTTCCTCTTCTTCTTCAAGTGGTGCTAAAATAACATAGTGCTCTCCATCTATAGTTAAATCTTCAACTATTTCTAGTTCTACCTTTTCCATTGTTTCTGAGTCAGTAAGTGTTATTATATTCATTTCTTCCATTTTCATGTCCTCCTAAATTCTTTCAAATAAATCTTATTTCATTATATAGCATATAAACCTATAAAACAATGCCATATTAAAAATATAAAACTTAATCGTATTACTATCTAATTTATACTATTTATTAGTAGACATGTATATATTATTTTTAAATATAAAATCTAGTATCTGGGTCTATGAGATTATCTTTTATTTCTACACCAAATAATCCATTTATTAAAGTAGCACTTTCAATATGGTGGGCATCCTGCACATCTCTATTTAAAATTTGTACTTGATCTATAGTACTCTTTTGTGATGGTTTAATTTGATTATTCTTTTTATTTTTCTTTTTCGATTTACTCATGTTATTTCACCTTCCTTTCTTATATAATACAAATTATTTAAGACAAAGGATGGTTAATCATTTTTTTGCATTATAGGCAGTCAAAACTTGATTGAACTCTTTACCTGCTCCTATAGAAGCATATTCAACCATACCATTTTCTCTACTTACAACCTTATATGCACAAGCTTCATCTGAATCCTTGGGACCTGCAATTACATATTCATTTTTACCTACATTAACCACATCAATAAATTCTAATTCTACTATTCTTCCATCTTCCCCTGAAACTTTTATACACTTATTATTGCTCATCTTATAACCTCCAACTATTTTTAAATCTTTAGTAAAAATATATAAATTTTAAGTTATACATTTTTAGCTCTTAACTCCACTTTATTTTAAAAATATATTACCTATTTATAAGATGTGCATAATACAAAAAATTATTTATGTTTTAGATTTTATTTTTTTAAGGTATCTAATCTATCCTTTATACGTTTTTCATACCCCATTGATGTTGGAGTATAATATTTTTTCTTAAGTAACTCCTTAGGCATATATTGCTGTTTAACATAATGATTTTCATAATCATGAGGATACTTATATCTTGATCCTTCATTTAAAATATTAGATCCGCTATAATTATTACCTCGCAGATGTAAAGGAACTCTACCTACCTCTTCCTTCTCTATGTCTTCAAGAGCTAAATTAATAGCATTATAAGATGCATTACTTTTAGGTGCTCCAGCTAAATATATAGTTGCCTGAGCTAGAGGTATTCTAGCTTCTGGCATTCCTATAAACTTCACTGCATTTAGAGCCGCATTAGCTATTAAAAGCGCATATGGATCTGCATTGCCTATATCTTCTGATGCTGATATTACAAGTCTTCTAGCTATGAATTCAGGATCTTCACCACCTGATAGCATTCGAGCAAGATAATGCACTGAAGCATCAGGATCACTTCCTCTAATACTCTTTATAAAGGCAGATATTATATCATAATGATAATCTCCACTTTTATCATAGGTAACTTGTTTTTTTTGCATACACTCTTCTACTACATCTAGAGTTATATGTATTATACCATCTTCTCTTTTATTAGTAGTTAAAACAGCCAATTCTAAAGCATTTAATGCTCTTCTTCCATCACCGACAGCATTATCACATATAAATTCTTCTGCTTCTTTATATAACTTTATATTAATACTTCCATAGCCCAACTTTCTGTCTTTAAGTGCTCTATTTAATAATGATACTATATTTTCTTTTGATAATAGCTCTAATTTAAAAATCATTGATCTAGATAAAAGTGCTTTATTAACTTCGAAAAAGGGGTTTTCTGTTGTAGCACCAACTAAGGTTACTATTCCCTTTTCTACATGAGGTAATAAACTATCTTGTTGGGTTTTATTAAACCTATGTATTTCGTCTATGAAAAGTATAGTTTTCTTTCCACTCATAGAAATTTCTCTCGTTGCTTCATCTATTACATTCTTTATATCTTTAATTCCAGAAGTTACTGCATTTAACTCAACATAGTTACACTTTGTAGTTTTAGCAATAATTTTTGCTAGACTTGTTTTTCCAACTCCAGGAGGTCCATAAAATATTAAAGATGTAATTCTATCACCTTTAATGCTTCTATATAATAGTTTATCCTTGGCTAATATATGGTCCTGCCCTACAAATTCATCTAAATTACTAGGTTTAAGTCTTTGTGCTAAAGGTTCATTACTATTTAAATCTATATTATTTTTTTTTTCTTTTGTTTCTTCTAAATCAAATAATGAGATATTATATTCTCTTTCCATTTACATCATCCTTCAATAAATACTTATCATATCATTTAAAACTAAAATTCATTCTATAATATATTAAATATAACATAAAGCCTTCCAGAATAAAATCTTTAACTCTGGAAGGCTATTATCTCTATTAAAAGTCATTAAGGTAATAATCTGCATATTTGATATAGTAATCTAGTATTATAATTATAATACTAATTATTAATTATAGTAAGTTTTTGCTTTTCTTTTCATTGTAATCATCTAAACACTTTTTAACCCCTGCAGATAACGCTAAAAGGGCAAGTAAGTTAGGGAATACCATTAATCCATTAAAAGTATCTGCAAGCTCCCAAACTAAATCAACTTTCATACCAGCACCTAAGAATATAAATATCATTACTAATATTCTATAAGGGGTTATTCCTTTATCACCAAATAAGAATTTTATATTAGCTTCCCCAAAGAAATACCATCCAATAATTGTAGAGAAGGCAAAGAAGAATAATGCTACTGATATAAATATTCCTCCAAATTCTCCACCCATCCCTGCAGCAAACGCCTTTTGAGTTAATATAATTCCAGTCTCTCCACTATCTAATGCTCCAGTAGTCAATATTACAAAAGCTGTTAAAGTTAATATAATGAAAGTATCTATAAATACTCCCATCATGGCAACTAATCCTTGCTCTGACGGATGATTAACCTTTGCTACTGCATGAGCATGTGGAGTTGACCCCATTCCTGCTTCATTTGAAAATAATCCCCTAGCAACACCATATCTAACTGCTTGTTTAACAGTTACTCCTACAACTCCACCAGCTATAGCTTGAGGATTAAATGCTCCAACTACAATCATTTTTAAAGCAGGTAATATATTTGCATAGTTCATTACTATTATAAATAAACTACCTATAATATATAATAGTGCCATTACTGGAACAATTTTTTCTGTAAAGGATGCTATACGAGAAACACCACCTATAAAAATAACACCAGCTAATACAGCGACTACCACACCTACTATTCTAGCATCAACACCAAAGGATTCTTTAAAAGCACTTCCTATGGAGTTTGCTTGTACCATATTTCCAATAAAACCAAGAGCAAGTATAATAGTTATTGCAAAAAACACAGATAGTACCTTTGCTATTTTTTTATTCTTTAATCCATTTTTAATGTAATAAGCTGGACCACCAGTAACTTGTCCATTTACTACAGTCTTGTATTGCTGAGCTAAAGTTGCTTCTGCGAATATAGTTCCCATTCCGAAGAATGCACTAACCCACATCCAAAAAATTGCTCCAGGTCCACCCATTGCAATAGCTGTAGCAGCTCCGGCTAAATTTCCTGTACCTACTTGCGCAGCGATTGAAGTAGCTAAAGCTTGAAATGAAGACATTCCATCTGCTCCTGCTTTTTTGCCAAATTTTATTTTACCAAAAACAAGTTTAACGCTTTCACCAAATTTTACAACTTGAACAAACTTTAATTTAAATGTAAAATAAATCCCTGTTCCACATAGTAAAAAAATCAATACATAGTTCCAAATAACTCCGTTGATACTCTTAACTATCTCTAGTAAATTATCCATAATATCCTCCCCATGATGTTACAGTTTACTACCTTATATTCATTGTAAGTTTATTTTGTGAATTTTTCAACAATTTCGAACAACCTTGTATATTTGAATATGTAATGATACTATTTGATATTTAAATAGATAAGATTTAAATTATCATATAATCTTATAAAATATTAAAAATAAATAAAAACAATGAAAAGCATTAGGCTCCTTCCCATTGTTTTTTTTGGTGCAGATGGCGGGATTTGAACCCGCACGAAAATTCTCTCACTACCCCCTCAAGATAGCGTGTCTGCCGTTCCACCACATCTGCATAATAATATAATTTTACTCAATTATTATACCATTATCTATTACTAGATTCAACAACTAAAATCAACTTAGTTTAAAGCAATTTATTAAATAAACCCAATTTAATTTATAATAAACTAAATTGGGTTTACTACTATAATTATTGCAATATATGTTTTACTCTGCCTTTTGACCTAAATTGTATAGATATTTATATATTCTATGATTAAATTTAACCTTTTGAACATAACTTTTAGTTTCCTTAAATGGAATCTTATGAAGGTTTTCTCCATCGCTAGAATATTTCTCATCCTCAAGCCACTTAGTAACATTTCCAGGACCACCATTGTAAGCCGCTAATACAAGAATATAGTCCCCGTTAAAATCCTCACTCAATTTTTTTAAATACCAAGTTCCCATTCTTATATTAATCTCAGGATCTGCTATTATTTCTTCATTAAAATTACTTATTTCTAGTTTTTCTGCAATCCACTTTCCCGTATCTGGCATTATCTGCATTAATCCTATTGCTCCCTTTGATGAACTTGCATCTACTACAAATTTACTTTCTGTATTAATTACCGCTGCTACTAAATTCGGATCTACATTGTACATCTCACTATATTCAATAATACTTTTTTCATACTCTAACGGAAAAAAGCTTTTTAATATAACTTTAAAATTAACAATAATAATTACAGCTATAACTATTATCAATATATTCTTCCTGGTCCTTTTATTAGATTTATAAGTCATTTTTCCCCCTAATCTATTTAAGCTTGCTTATTACTTTCATCACTTTAATCCTAGTTTCTTGCAGATTTCCACTATTATCTATGATAAAGTCTGCAAACTTACATTTTTCTTTTGTACTCATTTGATTATTTATTCTTATAGTTGCTTCTTCCATTGAAAAATTATCTCGTTTCATAACTCTCTCTAACTGTATTTCTTCACTGGCAATAACAACTATTATCTTATCCATATAAGTATGAAGTTTACTTTCTATTAATGTAGGTGCATCTACTATGCACATTTCTTCTCCTATATCACTATATTTATTTATTTCACTAAATATATCATGAAAAATATGAGGCATTATTATATTTTCATATTGAGCTTTTTTATTTTTATCAGAAAATATTAGATTTCCCATTTTACGCCTTAGAAACTCACCATTTTCATCAAAATATTCATCACCAAAAGCTCTTCTTATTTCTAATAAAATATTAGGATGATTCACAAGTACTTTTCTAGAAATTTTATCTGCATCAATAACAGGAATATTATTTTCCCTAAAAATCATACTTATGGTACTTTTTCCACATCCAATGCCCCCTGTTAAACCTACTCTTAATATATTATTTTGCTTCATACCAAGTGTCTCCTATAGAAATATCTACATCTAGGGGAACTTTAAGATCCAGTACATTCTCCATTTCCTTCTTAACTATATCCTTTACTAAGTCAAGTTCATCCTTATATACATTAAGTATAAGTTCATCATGAACTTGTAAAATTAATCTACTCCTAAGTTGTTTTAATTTAAGCTCATTAGCAACATTCACCATGGCAATCTTTATAATATCTGCTGCACTACCTTGAATAGGTGCATTCATAGCTAATCTTTTTCCTAAAGCTTTTACAATTTTATTAGAAGATTTTACTTCTGGAATATATCTTTTTCTATGAAGAAGTGTTGTTACATAAGAATTTTCTTCTGCTTCTTCAATTACTCTATCCATATACTTTTGTACATTCCCATATCTCTCAAGGTATGTATCAATATACTTTTTAGCCTCTCCTCGTGTTATCCCTAAATCTTGAGCCAAGCTGAAATCACCTATTCCGTAAACAATTCCAAAGTTAACAGCCTTTGCATTACTTCTCATTATCTTAGTTACATTTTCAATTGGCACATTGAATACTTCTGATGCTGTAGAAGTATGGATATCTAAACTATTTCTAAAAGCTTTTATCATATTTTCATCTTCAGAAATATGTGCAAGAACTCTAAGTTCAATTTGTGAATAATCCGCTGACAAAATTACTGAATCTTTATTGTGTGGTATGAAAACCTTTCTTATTGATCTTCCATTCTCATTTTTGATTGGTATATTCTGAAGATTAGGTTCTGTACTAGATAATCTGCCAGTAGTAGTTACAGTTTGAGTAAAGTTGGAATGTATCCTTCCATCTTCATCTATTACATTTTTAAGTCCCTCTATATAGGTAGAGTATAGTTTTGTAATTTGTCTAAAATATAAAATTTTATTTATTATCTCATGTTTATCCTTTAACGCATCCAATACTTCCGCATTGGTGGAGTAACCTGTTTTAGTTTTCTTTATTACTGGTAGGTCTAGTTTTTCAAATAATATTTTCCCAAGTTGCTTAGGAGAATTTATATTAAATTCTTCCCCTGCCAAATGGTATACTTCTTTTGTAAGAGTATCAATCTCTCCACTAAATTTAGTTCCTAGATTTTCCAATTCTTTTCTATTGATATTAAACCCTTCATATTCCATATATGATATAACCTTAGTAAGAGGTTGCTCTACTTTAAACATTAGTTCTTCCATATCTTCTTTTTTAATTTCCTCTTTTAAGATTGTATATATTTTCTCAAGAGCTACAATTTCATTAGCTTTAAGGGAGTCTTCATCTCCGTCAAATGTCTTTCCTAACCTTTCTTCGTAAAGTGTTTTTATGGAATACTCTGATTTTGATGAATCTAATAAGTAAGCTGCTATTTCCACATCAAAATTTACTAGGTCTAAATCAATACCAAGCTTTAAAAAAGCAGTATATCCATATTTAATACCATGGGTAATTTTTTCAAGGCTAGAATTATGAAAAATTATCTTCATTGCATTTATAAAGCCTTCTCTATCTTCTTCTAGCAATTTATCACAATAAAGTAGATACACCTGACCTTCTGACAATATGCCTATGGTCTTCACCATAATTTGGGTAAAATTACTTGTATCCTCCACATATAATTTTACAAAAGCCCTATTTTTTATATTAGGTATAACATCATTCAAATCTTTAATTTCATTAATAACTTTATAATCAACAACTTCTAATCTTTGATTTTCTGGAGTTTCAGAACTATCTTGTGAAAGATTTTCAAATTTATTAAGAAGAGATTTAAATTGTAATTTTAGACACATATCTCTAACTTCACTATTATTAAAGTTTCCTTTAGTTTTTAACTGTTCCATAGATATTTCTACAGGAACTTTAGTAATAATTGTAGCTAACTTCTTACTAAAAATTGCTTGTTCACTATACTCTTGAAGAGACTCTTTAAGTTTTTTACCACTGATATTAGATATATTCATCAAAACATCTTCTATGCTACCATATTCCTTAATTAACTTAAATGCAGTCTTTTCCCCTATCCCTGGAACTCCTGGAATATTATCTGATTTATCTCCCATTAGGCCCTTCACATCTATATATTGAGTAGGTGTCACCCCAAAATCTTCAATAAATCTTTCTTTATTATATATCTCTTTTTCTGTAATTCCTTTTTTATTTATAACTATATTAACGTTATCTGTGGCTAGTTGAAGAGCATCTTTATCTCCTGTTACCACATAAACTTCCATACCTTCATCTTCTGCTAAAACAGATATAGTACCTATTAAATCATCTGCTTCATATCCCTCTATCTCAAATACGCTTATTCCCATCTTGGATAATATTTCTCTTATTATAGGAAATTGCATAGAAAGCTCTGGAGGTGTTTTCTTCCTTCCTGCTTTATAATCTTCATATTCCTTATGTCTAAATGTATTAGAAGATTTATCAAAGGCAGCTACAATATAATCTGGATTTATATCTTCTTTAATTTTAAGAAGCATATTTAAAAACCCATATACTCCATTAGTATAAACGCCTTCTTTTGTTGTAAGTTCTGGTATAGCATAAAATGCTCTATATAGTAAGCTATTTCCATCTAAAACAGCTAAGCTTTCTCTATTAATTTTAATCACATCCATTCAAATTATTTAATCACTTTTATTGAATTCCTTCATTTTTTCTTATTATCCCCTATATTATTCTTTACTTTTTTGAGCCTAAAGTCAAGTAAATAAACAGGATTCTTTTGATAAATGATTATATCATTACTTCATGGTATTAACAATAAAACTTGTAATTTTTAAATATAAGTTTTCATTCATCTTCATTATAATTATAATATATATTTTATTTAATAAAATATAATTTAATAAACCTTCTAAGA
>NZ_DLCT01000013.1:212313-299082 GCF_002480755.1 Clostridium sp. UBA7791
TCTTAGAAGGTTTATTAAATGCAAAAATATATTTCTAAATACAACTGAATATTTATATAAACAAATAAATAATAACTAATCAAAAAATTGCTGGTAAATAATTCTTAACTTTAAATCTTGATATCTTCATCATATTTAAGGCTAATTCAATAATTAAAAGTGAACCAACACAAGTCATTTCTGCAATAGATATATTTTTATCCTTACATTGTTTTTCAACTTCTAAAATATGCTTAAATCTAATTCATGGGATAATTTTTCTAGAATTTTAATTCCACCTATGCTATTTCCCTGAGCATCAAGAGCAGGACCTACAACTCCAATTCCCATCCTCCTAGGTACTGCAGCCATTATTCCACCACCTACTCCACTCTTTGCTGGAATTCCTATATGTACAGCAAACTTACCAGATGCATCATACATGCCACAAGTAACCATTATGGTTTTAACTATTCTGCATGCCTCTCTAGATATAACTCTTTCATTATTTATAAGAACTCCATCATTGGCAAGCATAGCTCCTATCCTAGCTATATCTTTACAAGTTATCTCCATAGAACAAGCTTTAAAGTAGACATCTAAAATTTCCTCTACATCCCCTTCTATTATACCATTACCCTTCATGTAATAAGCTAATGCTCTGTTTCTATTTCCTGTTTTCTTTTCACTCTCATACACATTGTAATTTATACCTATCTCATCATTTCCAGTTATTTTTCTAGTAAAATTAAGTATTCTATTTATTTTTTCATCAGCTGTTTCTCCATTAATTAAAGACACTGTTGCAATAGCTCCTGCGTTTATCATAGGATTTAATGGTTGTTTTTGTTCGTGAGTTTCCAAGTTAGTTATGGAATTAAACCCTGAATCTGTAGGCTCCATCCCCACTTTAGTGAAAACGTATTCTGTACCATTATCTAAGATTGCTAACATTAGGGTTATTACTTTAGACATACTTTGTATTGTGAATTTAATATCCCAATCACCTGCAAAATATTCTTCACCACCTAAATTGGTAACCCAAATACCTAAAGCTTCAGGATTAGCTTTTGCTAGTTCTGGTATATATGAAGCCACTTCACCTTTACTTGTCCATTTTCTACAATCTTCAATTATATTTTCCAAGATCCTCTTCATTATCATGTCTCCCCTCTGATTTAATTACTTACAGTTTTATTATATTAATCAAGTACCTATTTTTCAATACTTAAGTATTAACTTCTACACTATCCTTATCTAAGATAAAAATACTATTGTAATCCTTAGGATATTGTGGTAAAATACTAAATGTACTAGCCGGTGTGATGGAATTGGCAGACGTGCGGGACTCAAAATCCCGTGGTGGCAACACCGTACCGGTTCGACCCCGGTCACCGGCACCAGTAAAAAACCTCTTGATTAATCAAGAGGTTTTTTTATATTATAAACTTATTTTAGCAAATAATATCATGAAATATTTAAACTGAAATATAATAATATTATAAAGTATTATTATCAGGAGTATCTATGATTAATTCAAGAGATTGTAGTTTATATTACGATGAAAGTGTATCTAACTTTCTTGTTCAATATAAAAATAAAGATGAGTTTAAAGAACAGATAGATAAAATACCCTATGCTTGTGGTGATGTAATTACAGATAATCTAGCTGTAGTAGCAGTGTCCCATTTAGAAATGAATAGATTGTTAAAAGAAGTTCCCCAAATTATTTTTTTCGACTTTAGAAAAATGTTTGTATTAGGTGAAACTTCAAAATCTACTTCCCCTCCTTCTGTGGGTAATATAAATTCCATATTAATAAATCCTTATTTGAATTTAACTGGCAGAGGAGTTCTAATAGGTATTGTAGATACTGGTATAGATTATCTTAATAATGAATTTATTAGAGAAGATGATACCTCAAGAATAGTTAGCCTATGGGATCAAACTATCTCAAACAATAGTTCTAGCACCTATATGGGTACTACTTATTCTAATGAACAAATTAATGCAGCAATTAAAGCTTATAGAAACAATGAAGATCCTTATACCATTGTGCCATCTAAAGATACTATTGGGCATGGCACACAGGTTGCAGGGATTATAGGTGCCAGAGGTAATAACTCTGATGTAAGAGGTATAGCCAATGACAGTGACTTTGTAATTGTAAAGCTCTTTGAATCTACTAATTTTAGAAAAGCCTTATTAGAAAATGGTGTAGAGTATACCCCAGTATATAATGCCAGTGAAATCGTATCTGGAATCGAATATTTAAAAAATGTTGCTATTGAACTTAAAAGACCCATGGTAATATATTTAGGCTTAGGTTCTACAGAAAGTAGCCACGATGGAACTAGCTTGATTTCCAGATATGTATCCTCTATAGGTACTATTAGAGGAATATGTTTAGTCTCAGGCGTTGGAAATGAAGGAGCTGCTCAAACCCATGCTACTGGTTATATCAAAAACAAAACTGACCCATCATCCCTAGAGCTTAGAATAACAAAAGAAATGAAATTTTTCACATTTAACATATGGGTTAAAAAGCCAAACAGAGCTTCTTTGGTCATAGTATCTCCTACTGGTGAAAGCTCTAGCCTATTAAAATCCAAGGATGTTAATGAACAGAATACTAAATTCGTATTCTTAAACACTAGATCAAGAGTTCTATATTTTAATCCTGAACATTTTACTGGCCATGAAGTTATCCATGTAGAATTTTATGACATAAAACCTGGCATATGGACTTTTAGACTAATAGGAGAATATTTAATTGATGGTCGATATGATATTTGGCTACAACCCCATAATACTTTACCTGGCGGTACCGAATTTCTTCAACCTAACCCATTAAATACACTAACTGAACCATCCACAGCTGTTAATGTTGTTACTGTTTCTTATTACGGTGAAGATAATGCTTTAATTTCCACTTCTGGAAGAGGTTTTAATACCAACAACCTAATCAATCCTGATATAGCTACTTTAGGCACAAATATTTTAACAACCAAAGTTACTGGTGGCACTACCACCATGTCTGGTAGTTCTGCTGCAACTGCTATAGTTGCAGGAGCCTGTGCAATATTATTAGAATGGGGAATTATTAATGGCAATGATCAAACTATGTATTCTCAAAAAATTAGAAGTTATCTAATGCATGGTGCTGCTAGGAGCAGTTATTACCGTTTTCCTAATCAGGAATTAGGATATGGATATTTAGACCTATTAGGTGTTTTTAACTTTATAAGTAGATCCTATTCTACAGATATATCTCTTAACAGAACAAACACTTGCGATGAATGTAATAAAAATGATGATTATATTGTATATACTACTAATAATGTGTTTATAAGAATTCCAAAATGTATTGTAGGTGATTTTATATGAAGCGACATTTAGATGTTCCTGATAACATTTTTTATGATATAAATTACGATCATTATATTGTTCAGTATCAAGGAAATATTCAACAAGATATCACTCAAGAGCCGAGTCACTATTTAACTATAATTAATGACAGATATGCAATCATATCTCTGCCTAAAAACGTAGAAATATCTGTTGGTGACCCTGAATATCCATCCATTGTATATGTAAAACCAGTTGAAATGTATACCCTTCAACAGATTACCCCTACAGAGGCCTCTCAAGTAGGTTTCTTACAGCTAGACCTACCTTTAACTTTAAATGGCAGTGGTGTAAATATAGCAATTCTTGATACAGGTATAGATTACTTAAGCGAAGAATTTATGAGGGATAATGGAGAAACTAGAATAGAATGTATTTGGGATCAAACAATACCTTCTAATGGCAAAACTTTAGATTACTTTATTCCATACGGTACTGTATATGAAAAAGATGATATTCAATCTGCTATACAAGCAGCTAGAGAAGGCAAATCCCCCTATGATATAGTACCAACCATAGATGAAATTGGTCATGGTACAAATATGGCTGGGATAATTGGAGCCACTGGTAAAAATCCTCAGTTAAAGGGTGTAGTCCCAAATTGCGATTTTGTAATTGTAAAACTAATCGAAGATTTTTCCTATAAATCACAATTTAATGTTAAAGTTCCCCTTTATAATATAACTACTATTTTTGCAGCCCTAGAATTTTTATATAGATATTCTTTAACTTCATCTAAACCAATGGTCATCCTCTTTCCTCTTGGTACAAATTTAGGTAACCATTATGGAACTGGAATCTTAGAGCAGTATATAGAGTCTTTAAGCCAAAATAGTGGACTTGTAGTTGTTGTTCCAACTGGGAATCAAAGAGATAAAGGATGCCATGCTTCTGGAATATTATCTGAACCTGGAGAACTTCATATAGTAGAAGTTGATGTATCTCCAGAGCAAAATAGTTTATGGATGGATATTTGGGTAGATTCACCTAACATCATGTCAGTAGAAATTATATCTCCCTCTGGTGAAAGCACTGGTGTTATTGGGGCCGTAATTAATAGTACAGAATATTATGATTATATATTCGAAAAGACTTCGGTTAAGGTTAATTACTATTTACCTGAAGATATTACCGGTCATGAATTAATTCGAATTAGATTTTATGACATACAATCAGGCATATGGAAACTTAGATTGATTACAAATACTGTATTAAAAGGTAACTTTAATGCTTGGATTCCGGAAGAAGGCTTAACTGTTGGTGGTACTCACTTTAGCCATGCTGATCCCTTTGGAACATCTACTAATCCAAGCAATTCCCCTTATGTAATCTCTGTTGCAGCTTATAATCAAAATAATAATTATCTTCTAAACTACTCCGGCGCAGGTTTTAACGACCTTAAATTCAATTATGTTGATATAGCAGCTGGTGGTGTAAATGCTATAGCCGTAGCTCCTAACAACGAAATTGCAACAGTTAATGGTACCTGTGTAGCTGCTGCTGTTGTTGCTGGTGCTTGTGCCATGTTATTTGAATGGGGATTTACTAGACTTAATGATCCCTACATGTATTCTCAAAGTATAAAAACCTATATTGCAAGAGGCGCTGTACAACGTCTTGGCGATATATATCCTAATCCTCAATGGGGCTATGGATTATTAAATATACTTCAAATGTTTCAAAATATGATTTAACTATACTGGTAAAACCCTAATCATAAAATATACTATGATTAGGGTTTTGTAACTTTTCTTCTTTTAAACTCTTTTTTAACACATACTCACTTTAACATTTTTACCCATATTACTAAGTATCTTTTCTAATTCTCTTATTATTCCTAATTTTATAGTATAACTAATATGACTATTGGAATCATCATGAACAGGATTTATTGCATTCCCTATAAAAAAATTTATATCAGTTGATTCTTCAAATAAAATTTTTGCTATCATGGAAGCTCCGTCTATTTTATTTCTTAAATCTAAGGATATATTTGATGTAACACTATATTGTTTAGCAATATTTAAAACTTTTTCCAAAGTTATAACTCCTTCTGTAACTAAATCTACTCCTTCAATACACGCAGTTGATGGTGTTTCCTCATTGCATGTATTATTGTTTATTACAATAGGTTTATTTAAATATCTACTTACTATCTTAGCCGTAGTTCCTCCACAAATTATCTTCTTACCTTTTCTTGAAAAAAAAAGTTTTAATACCTTATTATCATCTTCTTTATGCTCTGGTGGACCTATCATAAGATTTACTACTTTTCTCTCACAAATTTTAAACACAGCAACGGTTATGTCATCATCTGGGGAATTTAAATATAAATCCATAGATGCATTTGCTATGGTTGCTGCCATCCTTTGTGGTGACATTTCTGGAGTGTACCATCTCTGAACGTATTCTATAACACTTTCTCTTCTCCACCCATTTTTTGTAGTTCTTCCAAGACCAGCACTTGTAACTCCATCAGTTAAAAGTATTATCATATCTCCTATATAAAGCTTAATATTGCTTTCATATATTTCTTTTTCATATATAACTTTGCACATTGAATCATATACAACGTTTTTCCCTTCTCTAATTAAAATTACCGACGGATTATCAAATTGTGCTAAATATGCATCACCTCGTTGATAAATTTGAAGTATAGTAAAAGTTGAATATGCCATATTTCTAACTTTGCAAATTGGTAAGCTTTTAGCTATTGTATATACGCTTTCCTCTATAGACATATTACTAGCCATCATGGTGCCTAATATCTTTGATGTTAAAGTTGCTAGTATATTAGCCTTAATACCACTTCCCAACCCATCAGACAATACAAATGTGGTCTTATCTTTACCTTTTAGTGTAGTATAAAAATCTCCAGAGATAGATTCACCATGTTTGTTAAAGCTTGCAAATCCGCTTTCCAAAAACAAATTAGTCATAATCCTCTTCCTCCATAAGTATTGCTTCTTTAAGGTCTGTAAGTGCTACTTGAGTTTCAGCGGCTGTTTCTCCAAGTAATGATGCAATCTCATGTACAATACACATATGCTTTTCAACAATTTTATCAGTTATCTCTGCTCTATGTGTCTTTTCTTTAATTAATTTCTCTCTTTTTAGTTTTAGTTTAGTTATATCCTTCATTATACAAATAACAATTCCGCTATTTTTATCATATATAAAATTCTGTTTAACAAACTTACCGTATTCAGGTAAGTAAACATTTTCATTCGCTACATTCTCTTCTTTGCTAATTACCTTTATAAAATCAAATTCATCCAAAATTCTAGATACTGAAAAACCAATAATATCTCCGGAATTTTGAATTTCAAATATATCACAAGCTGATTTATTAATCTGTTGAACTTTTAAATTAGTATCTACAGTAAGAATAGCATTAGGTGTAACACTTATAATCTTATCTGAAAAAGATTCTGCTTTTTCCTTCATATAGGGTAAACACATACTTATTTCTGCTTTTCCTAAAATTACTGCTATTGCTTTTTCTCTACAAGTTGAATACCCACAAGTTCCACAGTTCAATTCATCCTCAATACTGTTTTTCCCCATTTTTCTTAATATACTGCTAGTCTCCCTATCACTAGGAGATTGAACAACTACTTGTTCATCTGTAATTCTTCTACTTGTATCAATACTATATTTCAAATCAAAATCAGTAGGATTACATTCATTCAATGCTATACTTTCTACCTTATTCATTGAAGATATCCGTAGGGCTTTGTTATGAGATGATGCTGGTCCATTTATACAACTACCACTACACGCACTCATTTCAATAAAACAATTATCTAGATTATTATTAATTATTTCTTTTAGGGTTTCTATGCAATTATCTAGACCATCAATAGCAATATATCTATACTCAGAACTTTTATTCATTGTATTCAAAATTCCTCCAGTTATGGGGAATAATCTTGAAACATAAGTGTTTTTATCTATGTTTATATTATCTTCAAATTTTAATCCTTCTTCATTTATCCAAATATCTAGTTCTTCAAAAGTAATGGTTATATCATTGTATTCTTCTCCACTTCCACATTCTTCTTTTTTAGATATGCATGGACCAATAAACACAACAATAGCATCCTTTATATTACTTTTCAATAACTTACTATGAGCTTGCACTGGTGAAATTACAGGTGCTAAATACTTTACCGCTTCTGGATAATGCTTCTGAACTAATTTAACAACCGTAGGACAACATGAAGATATAATTATATTTTTCCAATGATTTTTAATCAAATTTTCATATTCACTTTTGACTATGTATGCTCCTTCTGCCGTTTCAAAAGCATTACTAAATCCAAGCTTTCTTAGCACATTAGCAAATTGTGAAAACTGAGTAACGTTGTAATTTGAAATATAAGAAGGCGCTATACTAGCAATAACCTGTTTCCCATCCCTGATCAAATTCTTTATAGTTAATACATCATTACGAACTTCTTTGGCATTCTGAGGGCAAACAACCATACAATTACCACATAAAATACAATCTCTTTCAATAATCTGAGCTTGATGATTTTTTACCTCTATAGCTTTAACAGGACAATTTCTAATGCATTTATAACAGTTCTTACAATTAGCTTTTTTAAATTTCAGTATACCCATGGAAAATCTATCCCCTATCATAAAATAAATAATGTAAACTATTTAACAATATCAATTTGATAAAGTTTTAACAACTCAATTGTATAGCCGAATAGTATAATTGTCAATTCTAACTAAGGCTCAAATTCCAAGTGCTAAAATATATTCTATAATTTTATTTTCTTAGTGTATATATGTATAAAGTATATTGTTTTCCATAAAAAAAGATATGCTTAACATATCTTTTTGATTAAATTAACACTATTATATCCACATATTATCTGTAAGTTTTTCAATTTCTTTCTTAAGTTTTTCCGTCTCTTTATTATTAATAATATATTTATCATTAACTAAATCCATACAATCTCCCTCTTTAACGCCCTTTGGTAAATATATAATTGGTATATTTACCATTTCCATATCTTCCTTTTCACATACAGCGTACTCTTCTTCAAACCTATCTATAATTATCATAACCTTCCTCCTTTTATACTATTATTAATATAAACATAATTTTTATAATTAAATGGTAAATATTTATAATACAAATATTGCATTTTTATTTATACATATTATACCTAGTATTTTTTCTTATTAGTAGTAATAATTACACCTTAACTTTCATAATTTATAAGGAATAGAGGGGTTGATATTTTGAAAAAGAAATTTTTAATTTTATTTATTATTATTATAACAATAACCACTGGCTGTACAAGGGTAAAGTCATCACTAAATAAAGAAAAAACATATCTTGATTATTATACTCAAGAACTAGTAACAAATCTTAATAAATCAGAGCCAACGCGTATTTCTGTATTTTATAAAGAATTTTTTAAAGAATTTGATTTTCCTTCTACAGAATCTAAAGATATTGTTAGTTTTTTAAATTCCTTAGATGAAAGCTATTTCATAAAAAAACCTAATGATTTACCTGAATCTTATAAATATAAAGTATATATTGAATTCCCAAATAAAAAATATGGCATAACTATATTTAACGAAAAATATATATCTATCTATGATTGGGATGGTAAATATGAAGTTGATTACTTAAACATTACTGAAGTGCCAATTTCCTATAACTTATATGGTATTTGTAAATACTTTACAGAAGAATAGTTAGCAATAAAAGAAAATATAAAAGGCAGAAGAATATTTCTTCTACCTTTTATATCTTATCCTATGACTACCAGCTCTAATACTACCCTCTTCTTCAAAGTAGGTGTAAAGAGCTGGTACGTCCCTGGATAACGATTTCCCCTAAAGGACAACGAATTCTAAGTATCGAAAATACTGATACTAAGAATTCTGCTAGTAACCTTCAGAGGGAGTGTAAAAACTCCCTCTGAAGCAAAGAACTCTGTTTATATAAATATTTAAATTAGATATCTAATAAAAATGCCTCATAAGCTCTGCAAGTTTCATATATGTCTGCTTTACTTGCAATTTCCCATGGCGCGTGCATATTGTGTAGAGCTACACCTGAATCTATAACTTCCATTCCATATTCAGCAAGAATGTATGCTATAGTACCACCGCCACCTTGGTCAACTTTTCCAAGTTCTGATGTTTGCCAATAAACATTATGTTTATCCATTACTCTTCTTAACTGAGCAATAAATTCTGGATTTGCATCATTACATCCACCTTTTCCTCTTGCTCCAGTATATTTATTGAATACCACACCCTTACCGAAGAATGCGTTATTTTGCTTTTCACTTACTGATGGATAATTTGGATCAAAAGCTGCACTTACGTCTGAAGAAAGCATTTTAGAATTTGCAAGTGCTCTTCTAACTTTAAGTTCACTATAATCTTCAACAAGGTTTACAAGTTCTGCTACAGTGTTTTCAAAGAATCTTGACTGCATTCCTGTTGCACCTTGACTTCCAACCTCTTCTTTATCTACAAGTAATGTGATACAAGTTTTATCTGTACTCTTAATTTTCATCATTGCTTCAAAAGAAGTATATGCACATATTCTATCGTCATGACCATAGGCCATAACCATTGAACTATCTAAACCATAACTTCTAGCTCTTCCTGCTGGAACAACCTCTAGCTCTGCTGATACAAAGTCTTCCTCTGTAATTCCGTATTTTTCATTAAGAAGTCTTAATATGTTAAGTTTAACTCTATTTTTAGCTTCTTTATCTTCTACTGGTATAGATCCAACACATACATTTAAACTTTCGCCTTCGATTCCTTTAGCTAATGTCTTAGCCATTTGATCTGCAGATAAGTGAACTAATAAATCTGATATTCCTACTACTGGCTCCCTATCATCTTCACCTATAACTATGTTTACTACACTTCCATCTTTTTTAATCACAACACCATGAATTGCTAGAGGTATAGTAACCCACTGATATTTTTTAATTCCTCCATAGTAATGAGTTTTAAGCATTGCAAAATCTGAATCTTCATATAATGGATTTTGCTTTAGATCAAGTCTTGGTGAGTCAACATGTGCTCCTAATATTTTAAAACCTTTTTCTATAGGTTCTGTTCCTATTAAGAATAATGCAAGAGTTTTTCCCATGCAATTAGCATAAACTTTATCTCCAGCTTTAAGCTTTCTTCCTTCAGCTATGCACTGATTTATATCTAAATATCCGTCTTTTTCTGCCATTTCTATGAATTCAGTAACACATTCTCTTTCAGTTTTACACTTTGACATAAAATCTATATATCTATCTGATAATTCGAATGCCTTATCAAGGTCTTCCTTTCCGTATTTATCCCAGACCAATTCATATTTCTTTTCTAATTTTTTTAAATCTTCCACTAAAATCCCTCCCAATAAAATCATAGTCATATAATTATACTTTTATATTAACTCAACTCAAATTGATTTACAATTTAAATTTGTGAAAATTTCAAATGTATACTATATTTAAATTTATTACAGTAAACTTTATAAGTAAGTGCCTAATACAACTTAAAATTTTTATAAAATTATTCTTTAAATTATATTTTTCGCACTAAAACTCTTAAGGATTTTGACTATCCATGATTCTCTTTTCAATTGTTTCTACCGCAGTACAATTTGATGTGGCATTATATCTAAAATTAGCTGCTGCAGCTTCGATTATAACTGCTATGTTACGCCCTGGCTTTAAAGGTAATACTATTTTCTCTACCTCAACCCCTAGTATCTCCATATACTCTTTATCTACTCCAAGTCTTTCATATTTATCATTTACGTCCCAGTTAACTAAAGAAATAACTAAGTTGATATTTTTTTGAGAAACTATACAGCTACTACCATAAATTGCTGATAAATCAATAATCCCCATACCTCTAACTTCAAGCATTCCTGTAGTTATATAAGGACAAGAACCATATAACTTTCCATCTATTTCTTTAATATCTACTGCATCATCAGCTCCAAGCCTATGACCTCTTTTAATAAGCTCCAATGCTGCTTCACTTTTTCCTATTCCACTTTCTCCTATAATCAATATGCCAATTCCATACACATCTACTAAAACACCATGAAGCCTAGTTTCTGGAGCTAACTCTGAGTCTAAAAAATTACTAACCCTATTAATGAATTTTGTAGTCTTATCAATACTTCTGAGAACCGTAACATTTTTATTTCTTGCTTCTTCTAAAAATTCATCATGTACTTTTAATCCACTTGTAATTATTACTCCAGGTATTGGGAAAGAAAAGTATTTTTTTATTCTACGTATCCTTACTTCTGGATCAAGACACTTTAGATAACTCCACTCAGTTTTACCTACAACTTGAATTCTCTTATTATCAAAATAATCATAGAAACCAGCAAATTGTAATCCAGGCCTATTTATCTCACTTACCACAATATTAGATTCTAAATCTCCTTCTACCAAAACCTCTAAATTATAGTTGTTAACTAAATCTAAAACTTGTACTCCCATCTTACGCCTCCCCTACCTCATATCTTGCATTTATAATTATTGATTACTTAAATTCTATTTTACTAATTATTATGTTTTGGGTCTACAGGTTTATATCCACTAATTTGAGCCTTAAAATTTCTTTTAACATTATCTATATACCTTCTTCTCAAAACTTGCTGTCTATTTTTTTCAGCTTCTGTTAAACCAGATTCTTGGCTCTTTTTATATAAAAAATTTATTTCCTCAATAACTTCTTCTATTTTCATATTATCAATATTTATATATTCTTTATTCATTTTTCCTCCTAATAGTCTATTATACGATTATATAATAACTCCCCCCAAATAATTACTATAATGTGAATTATAGCATTATTTATAGGTATTTTTTTAATTATTTTAAATTTATATTTGTTACATGTCGCAAAGTGTATTATTATATTTACTTCGATATCCGAGAAATGGCTTTAAGTCATCTTCATATATTTACTTATAAGTTTTTTATGATATATTTATCGCTTTTATGGTGATTTTTGTAAAACTTAATATGAATTTGACTATTAATAATCATTAACATTATGCTATATCTCTGTTAAAATAAAAATATAAAGTTTAAGGATGTGATGGTATGTTATTAAAATTTAAATTCCTAAATCAAAAAATTAAATCTTTTAAACTACTACTACATGTACTGCTTAGATTTAAGAGACCTACTGATAATATTGTTGTAATATGCTCTCAACATTTAGATGAATATATCGTAGAATATCAAAAGATGAGTAATAATTCTAATAATGATAAAAAACATAAGAAATTAGCCTAATTTACTTCCACATTTATCATGTTTTGACATTTTAAAATATCATCATAATGTTTATTAATATAATTATAATTTATGTCTGTATTGTCTATATATAGTTTAAATAAAATATCACAGTTAAGGGTATTAAAAAAATATTTACCTATAGTTTCCATATGGTTAAACATATTATTCCAGGAACTGCCCCCATTAAATATAAATATACCCTGTTTTCGTTCTTTTGTATTTTGTTTAAAAATAAACTTTTTACTCCAAAGCACTTGACACCTATCTATCAATGATTTTAATGGTGATGGAAACATACCAAAATACATAGGAGATGCTAAAATTATTATATCACATTCTTGTATATGTTTATAAATATCCGTCATAGAATCTTTAATTGAGCACTCCCCTAATACTTTACTACAATATTTACAATCAATACATGGATTAATATTCATATCATAACAATTAATATGCTTTATTTCCACGTTGGGATTAATACCTTCCAAAATTGAATCTATTATTTTATTTGTGTGACCTTCTTTATTGGGAGAACCATTTATTATAATTATTTTTTTCATAATTAATTATAACTCCATAATTAATTCATCAATATCTACAGGTAAAACTTCTCTATAAAATGCAACTAAAAAATTCATTGAATCATAATCCTCTTCAGAAAGCTCATAAGACAACATTTCATAATCTAAATCATACTCCTCTGAAATTTCATCTACTATGTCATTAATATTATCTATTGCAGTATCATTTAAATAAGGTAGAAAATACTCTTCATACCATTGTTCTCCTTCTCTTTTTTCCTCACAATCTTCATTGGCAAATTCTCTAGCTCCTTCAATTTCTAACTCGTCAAATTCGTAAGAAAATTTAATTATGAAGCAGTGATCATGCTTTTTTACTTCTGTAATATTTTCTAAAGCATTATCCTCTAAAATCTCTATAATTTCTTGTTTATTCATAGTATAGTACTCCTTTATTTTTATTTATTATATTTCTACTACATTTACTTAATTTTTGCATTTCTAAGTCTCTATATGCAAGATTTCTTTAATTCACTAAATTTATAAATTAATATTTGTTTATGTATTTCTTTATATTATATACTTTCACTTATTATATAATAAAGCTTAAATTTTACCTTTATTATATAATAATCTAAATTTTAGTATAAATCTATATGAAAGTTTTTAAATAGCCTATTTAAAGTTATTTATAATAACTTTAAATTCACAAAATAAACAAGAACTGTTAAAAGGTTATATTTATAAATAACCATTTAACAGTTCCATCTATTTTCACATTACCAATAAATAACTTTTATTCTTTACCTTCCACTAATTCATACATTTCATCAGCTTTTTCCATATAAAGAATTCCTTCTAAATGATCCATCTCATGACAAAAAACTCTTGCCATAAAATCTTCTACTTCATACTTTATAAGTTTACCATTTTCATTTAATGCTTCAACTATCATTTTTGTAGGTCTTTCAACCAATCCTTCATATCCCACATAGCTAAGACATCCCTCATAATCTCTAGCTGTTTCTTTAGATACTTTAATAGCTTTAGGATTAATCAGTATTAAAGGCGAAGAATTATCAGGCGTTAAGTCAATTAATATAACTCTTTTATTTACAGCAATTTGTGGAGCTGCAAGTCCAATACCTTCAACCGTTGATAATGTATCCTTTAAATCTTGAATTAAATCTCTTATTTCTTCATTTATCTCAACTACAGTATCACTAACCCTTTTTAAATGTTCATCTCCATATTGAACTATCTTCTTTACTGCCATCTTAAGTTACCCCTTTCATATTCTTTCATAAGTATATTAAACCATATTTTTATATATTTTTCATCCTATGTTTTTAGTATCTTACTAAAATACTAAGAAAAATAACCTACATAATAGCATATTAAAATTATCAAAGAAATACATCCCCTTAGTATATGATGTTTTAAATTCAGCTTATTAAATAATTTATATCCATGAATTATTGCAGCTACATGTATTGATATCAATCCTAACAAAAGTATATATAACATATTACTTCCACTTTTAAACTGTGTAATAGAAGCAAGTAAAATAGCTACGCTTCCTGTAATCATCAATAAATTAGGGAAAATACTTTCTCTACTTTCTTTGATGGCCATAGCACAAGCAAACATAGATAATCCACCATAGATTATTATTAAAATCAAGGATATAAGTTTAAAAGTCATAGCCATATTACTCCTCCTATTCTGAATTTTTTCATTTATAATTCATACAATTATTTTAGATGTTCTTCAAACCAATTTGTTATTTCTGTAATTCTTCTTATTCTATGCTTTGGTTTTCCACTTCTGCTAAGCTCATGGTTTTCTCCTCTAAACATGCAAAGTCTAGCTTCAACTCCATGATATTTTAAAGCTGTGAACATCTGTATACCTTCAGCTAACCAACATCTATAGTCTTCTTCTGAATGTATAAATAAAGTTGGTGTCTTAACTTTATCTGCATATTTAAGCGGTGAATGATACCATAACTTATCCACATTACTCCATGGAGTCCCACCATTTTGATCATCTACAAAATAGAACCCTATATCTGTAGTGCAAAACTTAGAAATCCAGTTAGATATACTTCTTTGAGATGCTGCAGCTTTAAATCTATCAGTATGACCAATTATCCAGTTAGTCATAAATCCTCCATAAGATCCACCAGTTACCCCTACATTGTTTACATCAATATTTTTATACTTCTCTAAAACTATATCTGTAAAAGTCATTATATCATGGTAATCAATAGTTCCATATTTCCCTCTAATGTCTGCATAAGCTCTCCCATGACCGTCACTACCCCTTGGGTTACAAAAGAATACAAAGTACCCCATATTAGCCCAAAGTTGCATCTCATGATAAAAAACTTCACCATATACAGTTTTAGGTCCACCATGAATATCTAAAATAGCAGGATATTTTTTATTTTCTTCAAAGTCTACAGGTTTTAATACCCATCCTTCTATTACAACACCTGGTTCTGTTTCAACCTCAACTCTTTCTGGTTTCGAGATTTTTAATTCATCATGAATCCACTGATTAAATTTTGAAATTTCACACTCGCTACCATCTTTTAAAGAATATATTTCTTGTAATTTTTGATTTCTAAGGCCTATAAATAATATACTACCATTCTTAACATCAAAACAATCTACAGACCCTTTATTAAAACATATTTTTTCTATATTTCCATCTATATTGATTCTATTTATATAAGAACTATCTATTTCTGTAGTTATAAAATATAAGTATTTACTATCTCTTACAATAGATTTTCCTCCTCCATATCTACAATCTGAACCTACAGAGTTCCATGTACTTTTATCAAAATCTGGAGTTAATAAGGTTTTAATCTTAGTATTTATATCTATTAGGTAGAATCTACCATCTTCATTAATTCCATATTCTTGCATATCACTTCCAAGTACTATTAATTTCTCTTCATCCATGAAATTTACATAGCTATAAGAAAATTTTTCTTCTCCGTTAATTAAAGAAAGCTCATCTAATTTAATATTATAAATATATAGCTCATCATTAATTGCTGCCTTATCTTTATAGGAGCTTGCAACAAATACTACCTTACTTTTATCTTCACTTAATTCTAATGACATAACCGAAGTATACTCATCAGTTATTAAGTTTATCTCCTCTGTACTTACTACATATTTATATAATCCACTTCTCTTTTTATTAGTGAATCCACCACCATTGCTCCAAAATGGAATCTCATCTAAAACTTCATAGTCCTTCTCTTCTTTTCTAGACTTTAATTCCTCAACTTTTTCAGCGTCAGAAAGTCCAATTAAACTTTTTCTCCCAACTTTATGAATCCCTGTGAATAGGAATGTATCTTCATCCACCTCAACTATAGTTTCAACTAACATAGGGATTTTAAAAGCCTTAACAGCTTCTCCACCACGGATATTTAACTTGTAGAATTGAGTAAATTCATCACCATCTTCAAGTTTCTTTTTATCCTTACTATCTCTTACTCCTTGAAATAATATAGTCTCATTATCTTGGAGCCATATATAACTTCTTTCTTTATTAAAAGCAGTCAATTGATGATACTTATTCAAAGTTAAATCATAAAGCCATAAATTAGAATCATATGTGTTATCCTCTAAATTACAATTAGACACTACAAAGCAAGCAGTATCTCCCTTTGGTGAAAAGTTTAGAGATGATAAAAAGTTATATTTTGTAAAATCTTCTAGTTGAATGTTTTTCATAACGCTCCCCCCAATTACATATTAAAATAATTATACCATATTTTAACTTCATTGTAATTATTATAGTATACCTTATTAACATACTTCACTATTTTTTTCTTAAACTAAACCAATTAATCATTGTACAGCTTTACTCCTTGTAGAACAGTAAAGGAAATATCTTTTTTAAATTTCACTTACTTGATTAATATAGTTCCATTATCAAAATTTTATCATACATATCACAAAAACATATGTACGTAACCCTATAATTAATATATAATGTATTTAACTACTGAGCAGATATTATAGCTTTAATAATTAGTAGTAAAACAAAAGATGACAGGTGAAAAAATGACAAAACAAACACATGAATCTGGTGGATTTTTAATTGGAGTTATAACTATTTACCCAATGGTCCTAAAGAACTTAAACAATTACTTATTAATTTATCAGTTATTATTGATAATTTTATATTTTCGTGCAGTAAATATTGGAGCACTCTTTCCTGATATAGATCTTAAAAGTTCTTATATAAGTAAAAGATATCCATTAATTTCAAAATCCTTAGGTAAAAAATTTAAACACAGAGGTTTTACTCATAGTTTACTGTGTTTAATAGTATTATATATAGTTTATATTTTTTTTATTTACATAAGCAACTGGAATGTGGTAATAGAAATATTATGCTATGGCTTTTGGTTTGGGTATGCATCACATATATTTCTAGATTTATTTACTCACCAAGGTGTAGAATTATTATTTCCACTTAAAATTAATATTAATTTCCTTAATCTTAAAACTAATTCAATAGGTGAAAAAATCTTTAATAAAATATTAAAGATTTTATATTTACTACCATTATCATATTATATTTATAAAATTTATATTTGTTTTCTACCATAACCTACTATGATTAAAGCTTGTATTATAATCTACTACATTCATAATTGCAGTAGCTATAGTACAAGCTTTAATATAATATTAAATATTTTCTACCATATCTTTTGAACCTTTTTCTGAAGGCTTTAGTTGAGAAATTATTATAGCTATAAATATAAGTATACATCCAACTAAGCCTCTAGCACCAATTCTTTCTCCTAAGAACATAGCACCTCCTAATGCACCAAATACAGATTCCATGCTAAGAAGTATAGCTGCATGTGACGGTTTTGCATTTTTTTGTGCTACTACTTGAAGAGTATATGCAACTCCTACAGATAAAAGCCCACCATATAATATTGATACCATAGCTCCAGAAATCCCTACCATATTAATATCTTCAAATATAATAGCCATTACTAAACTTAAAATTGAACATGTAGCAAATTGTACACTTGATAACTTTAATGGATCTATTTTTTTAGTAAAGTTGTCAATTAATAAAATATGTACAGCCCATCCTACAGATCCTATTAATACTAATAAATCACCATTTGATATAGAAAAATCTTCATTAATACTTAATAAATATAATCCAATAATTGCTATAACTATTCCTAGCCAAGTACTTTTATTAACCTTTTGCTTTAAAAATAATCCTAATATAGGAACTATAACCATATAGAGTCCAGTAATGAAACCAGCCTTTCCGGCAGTTGTACCCATAACTCCCATTTGCTGAAGACTTGTTGCTATAAACAAGGCACAACCCGCAATTATCCCAGCTTTAACTGTAAGTTTTAAAGAATCTCTATCATTATTTTTGGTTTTCTCATTTTCCCCCTTTTTCTTATTTAAAAATAAAATTAACGGTATCAACGATATACTTCCAAGGGCAAACCTAATACCATTATATGTAAAAGCCCCTACATGTTCTGCTCCTACCTTTTGAGCTACAAATGCTAACCCCCATATTGCAGCTGTAAGTAGAAGTAAAATATTTGCTTTTAGTTGAGTCTTAGTCATAATAATCCCCTTTCAATTTAAACCTTTTTCATTATGAGAAAATTTATTTCTCATAATGAATAATCTATATGTTTTTTAACATATACTTATTAAATTCTACAAATTTTTCATTATTCCTCTTTTAAATAAAATTTTATTAGTACTACAATTTTATTACTTAAATATATGTTATTATTATATATTTAAGTGTATAATTACTATAAATAAACTTATGTGTGAATAATAACTATAGTAAGGAGGCGTTTAAATGAAATTTATAAAGAAGAATGGAAATGTTGTTTCCTTTGAACCATCAAAAATTAAAACTAGTGTTGAAAATGCTGGCTCTGATGTAGATATTCAACTTAACTCTAAAGAACTAGAACTAATTGTTTCAGATGTAGAGTCAATCTTAATATCTTTATCTAGAGAAATAACTACTGGTTATGAAGTAAGAAGTATTGTAGTAGAAGCATTAATTAAATATGGATATAAAAACATAGCTAAGTCATATATGCTAAATATACTTTAATCCTAAATCAGTTATAAAAAGCACAGTAGTTAATATCTACCGTGCTTTTATTAATCCTCTATACATATTTTTTTAACTTTTTAACTAAGAAAGCTGATAAAATGATTTTTAATATATCTCCAATTAAAAATGGTACTACACACATAAGCAACGCCTCTATTAGTCCACTTTGAATTATATGCATAAACCATACTGTTCCTACGAAGTAACATCCTAAGATACCTACTACCATAGCCACTGTATAAGAATATATACTGTTCCCTAACCTTTTAACTATAACTCCAATTATAATTGTAGTTATAATATATCCTACTATATATCCCCCTGTAGGACCAACTAGAATTCCAAGCCCCCCTGTAAAGTTTGCATAAACAGGAACTCCGATAGCTCCAATTATTACATATACCAATTGACTAATTGCACTTATCTTAGTTTCTAACAAACCTCCTGCAATAAAAACTGATATCATAGCAAGATTTATAGGAACAGGAGTAAATGGCAGTGGTATTGATATTTGTGAGAGAATAGCTGTTAATGCAGCAAAAATAGCGCATAATATAATGTTCTTAGTTGTAATTTTCAATGTTGTACCTCCAATATTAATACTTATTATATTTATTTCAAATATTTATTCCCTCATATATTAACATATGTGTACATCCATTTCTATAGCTTTTGCGAAAATTGTAATCTTTTTATTAAGATTAGGTTTACAATTTCTTTTGTGGATTTTTTAAATTGTACCTATACTAAAAAATATTACACTAATCCTTATGAAATGTTCAACTTTGTTTGAAACATGCTCAGAGGTATCTTATACAAAACATTTCTTATATGTAATATATTTCCTAAGAAATATTTTGTAAATGGTTATAATATTTCTTAGTAAGTTCATATAATTTTTCAAAGTTTTTATTTATCCATACAATAAGTTCCTTAGCCTGTTCTTTTGCATCTCCATATTGTTTTTCTGTTATTTCCTTATTATTTAAAGCCTCTTCTAATTCCTCTTCGTCTAATAAAATTACTTCTCCTGTAGTTAACACTACTATATCCAAAAATAAGTCATCATAAAAAGGTATTCCATCCTCAGTAAGTTCATATTTTTCTGAAATGTCAAAATACCATTGAATTATATTGTGTTTTTCATCAATCATAACTGTTAATACATAGTTTTTATTTTCTGGAAAATACTGAATCCAAGAATATTCCTTATCCACAATACAATAATCCACACCCTTAGTTTGTATAATTAAGGGTTCTGTTATCTCTTTCATATGGATACTTGATATATATCCTCTTAACTCTTCATTATCTATGAATTCAATTTTAAACTCTTTCCTTAATACTCTACTCCAATCTGGCTTATTAGCAAATCTTCTCTTCATTATATATCGTCTCCTTATAATGCTTATTAATATAATCTACTCTTGTAAATTAATCTCTATTTCCCTAATCGATCTGTCATTTTTAACTACAATTTCTGCAGATATCTTGTCCACCTTAGAAAAAAACTTTTCTTTCACGTTTCCAATTTTTTTATAAGCAATATTTAGCTCTTCCTCAGAACTAAATTTACCAATAGTCATATGTGGTATAAATTCAATCTGACTTAACCACTGTGGCTTATACGCCTTAAGTATTCCATCATATAATCTACTGTGAATTTCTCTTATTTCTTCTTTGCCTTTCTTTACCTCTAAACATAAATATAAACTTGAATCACTGCTAATTTTTATTATTCCTTCAAGTTCCACATTAAAGGGCTTTACACCCTTTAATGCTTCATTCATCCAATTCCTCAATTGGTACTCTTTAATTTTACTTTCAAAAGGAAAGACTAACGTTATATGAGGGCTCACATTATTTACAAAAGGATCATAAGTTTCTCTTATTTCATTAATTGTATTTATATTTTGAAACTCTGGAAATATCATTATACATCTTTTTATATCATTACCCATAGCTACTCCTATCCAGATATATATTATAAATATATAAAGTTTATTCTAGCATAAACTAAAAATTTATTGTAATTTTAATTATATATATAACTATATCTATATTAATTTTCTATAATAACTATTGATATTAAATTATCACTCAGTAGTTATTATATTATTTTACTTTTGGAAAAGATACTCTCTATGTAATACCCAAGTATTAGTCTCCCACCTATAAATACATACATTATCAAAATAGCCATGAAAATTGCATGGATACTTATTTACATAATTCCAAAGATCATAATATATGGTTTTTATTCTTTTTGAACTTATGGTAATATGAAATATTTTATCCTTACCATCTTTATTAGTAAATTCAATATAAGGAATCCTACTCATTTTACTAATTAATTCATCGTGAAGAGCCTTTCCCTCTTCACTCATTATCATATCCATATATATCACTCTATCATCAAAGTGATTATAACCGTTAATCTCTAAAGGCTCTCTTTTATGAGATATACAATAATTTTCTATAGATTTCTCTAGTTCTTTAATATCTCCATCATATTCAAAGGGGGCTTTTATAGTAAAATGTGCAGGTAATTTTGAAGACTTAGCCTTAAACTTATCATAAACTTCTTTTCTAAGATTATTGTTAAAATCTCCTGCTTCTCCCTTTATAACGGAAACAATAACGTATCTCATTTTATCACTTCCTAACTCCACTTTCTATTATTGAAAAACCCTTCTCTTCACAATCTATTTCAGCTTTTGCTCCATAAGGAATTGTAATCATAGGTGCTGTGTGTCCAAAATTCACATTAAATAGTATTGGTAAATCTTTTAGTTTCAATTCATCTCTTATGACCTTAATAAAAGCTTCCTTATACTCATTATAATAAACATTATCATAAGGTTTTCCAAAAACTATTCCATTTATATTTTGTAAAATTCCTTGAGCTCCATAGTTTCGTAGCCAATATTCCACATAAGTAGGTTCTGGTTTATCTTCTGATGTTTCCAAAAACAATATTCCATCTTTCCACTTGTCACTACTTGGCCATACTTCAGTTCCTTTTAACATTTCTAATACATCAATACAACCACCTATTAAATGTCCTTGAACCTTTCCACTTCCTTGTAATATTTCATATTCCATATTTCTATTTACTTTTCTTGGAATAAATTTATTCTCTATTTGCCAAGGTAGATGTTCACTTGTCCAAATTTCTGATGGTCTAATATTACCAATAACATCATTAGTAAATAATACTCTATTTATATAAAACTTAGTATAGTCAAACATTTTTATATTTTCTGCAAATTCAGAAAGTACCGCAGGTCCATAAAAGCTACAAATTCCAGCTTTCATACATATAAAATGTGTAACTGTACTATCAGAATAACCAATAAAGATTTTGGGATTATTTCTTATTACTTCGTAATCAATATAAGGTAAAATTCTTATGCTTTCATCGCCCCCGATACAAGAAAAAATACCTTTAATCGAAGGATCTTTAAAAGCTTCCATCAAATCCTTTGCCCGTTCTTCTGGATTATTGTATACATATTCTGTACCCTTAAGAGTTGTCTTCATTTCAATAACTTGAAGCCCAAAATCTTCTTGGAGTCTTTTTTTCCCAACTTCATATCTCCAAAGAATATTTTCATCTCCTGCTCCGCCCCAAGATAGACTTATAGTTGCAACTTTATCTCCTTCCATTAACATAATGGGTTTTTTAAGTCCCATGGAGTTTAAATCATTTCCTTCATTGTTTTTATAATCTGATTTTAACACATCTTCAAAGTTTTTTCCCATTTTTTAACTCCCTCCTACCTAATGCTTATAGGTTTATTTATACTTGCTCCATCATCTAAAGTATATATTCTGCAAACTTTATTAAATAAATGAGGCTGTATTGATGGATAAGTAAGATTTTTAGGTTGATTATCGAATAAGCAAATTTCCCTAATTTCCAAGTTAGGAAGTTCACCTAACTCCTCAATATCGGCAAAGAAAAGTGCCCCATAGGATTCATCATATTCATCAGTGTCATTACTCTCCCTTACAACAGAGTATATATTTACAGGATTAAGTTTAAATTTTATAGCTCCTGTTTCTTCTCTCAATTCTCTATTTGCAGTATCCTTTATACTTTCATTCTCTTCTCTATGTCCTCCTGGAATCTCCCAAGTATCTCTTTCTTTATGCTTTACAAATATCCATTGATTCATATATCTTGCCATTATTACTGCAAATTTCAATTTATAATCATCTATTTCGCTAAATTTATAAAAATTAACTTTCATTATTCCACTCCTTACCAATATAAGATTACTCTATAAACAGAGTTCTTAGCTTCTCTGAAGCTTACTAACAGAATTCTTAGTATCAATTTATTTGATACTTAGAAGTCGTTGTCCTTTAGGGGAAATCGTTATCCAGGGACGTACCAGCTCTTACTCCCACTTTGAAAAAGATGGAGTATTAGAGCTGGTAGTCATCGGATTAGCCTTTATTATATATTACAATAAACTTACAGTATTAACAAATGAATAATAACTTTTAATAAATGTTTTATGTAAAATAAAAGCACTAAAGATATTTTTTATCTTAGTGCTTTTTTAATTTAATCCTTAATTATATATTTACAGTGAAACTTTTAATGCTTGTACTATTATTTATAAAACTCTTGTGTAGCATAGTATCTATTCCCAGCTTTATATACACCAACACCTATACTTGTAAAGTTAGGAGATAGTATGTTTTCTCTATGTCCTTGTGAATTCATCCAATTTATCATAAATTGATTTGCAAGTTCATTTATATCAGATACTCCACCTATATAAGCTATATTCTCTCCCCAAGATCTATAAGAAATACCATCTCTAGCCATTTGTGCTGTTATAAGCTCACCCTCTAGATTTCTATGGTCAAAATAATTTTTATCTCCCATATCCTTTGATTTTATTCTTGCGTATTTCTCCATAAGATTACTGTAACTTAGGGTGCTCATACCCGCTGTAGCTCTCTCTTCATTTACTTTTGTAAATATAAGCTGTTCTATTTGCGATGAAAAATCACCTGTAACTGTTGTAGTCGGTGTAGTTGATTTAGATGGTGTATTCACTTTTTCCTGAGATGGTACCGATGACTTTTCAGTATTACTATAAGAATTACCTCCAGTTATTTCTTCTTGATTATTAACTGTAGTATTAGAACTTTCTTTTTCCTCTAAATTACTTCCTTCATAATTATTAACTACATTTTTATCATTTTGTGAATTATCAGCTTGTCCACCACCCCGAGATAACCTAGTATCTTTACTAAGGTTTATTTCTTCATTACTGTTTTTATCTTTTTCATCTACTTCATCAGACAAAGCAATTTCATTTCTCTTGTCCTCTATTGTGTCTTCTTTTTCATCTACACTTTCAATTGTTGAATTATTAATGTACTTAGAATTATTTTGTAAAGTTAATCCTACCAGTGCAGTGCCTGCTAATGCTCCACATATAATTAATGTAATAAGTTTCCTTTTCATTAGTATCACTCCTTTTAATTCCCTTATTATTTATTTATAACATAAAATATAGAATTTTTTATTAGTAGAACACTTCCTATGATTCTATAATAATTAATAATTTCATATTATTTACTTATAATAACGTTCCTCTCTTCCATAAATTTTTCTACTAACTATAATACAGATGCTATAATTGTTACCCTTTTCCAGGTTAATAAATGAATATAATCTATATATAAATTTTAATTTATTAAAAAATTTATTATTCTTCACCTATGAATAGCCACTTAATTGCAATTATATTTAACTAAAAATTCATATAATTCATTTTATTTATATTATATAATTATTTTATAACCTTAAATTAATTATGAGGGGGAACTATAAATTTGGATATCATTATAATTAGACATGGTCAATCAGAAGCAGACATATTAAATGTTCATGAAGGAAGAGCAGATTTTCCATTAACAGAGCTTGGAAATAAGCAAGGTTTAGCTATGTCAAATTTTTTATCAATTAATTATAATATTGATAAAATTTATTCCAGTCCGTTAAAACGTGCTAGTGAAACTGCTAAAATATTATCTAATGCTACTAACATTCCTATTATATATGAAAATGGGCTTATGGAATTTAATAATGGACTATTAGCAGGGTTATCTAGAGAAGAGGCAAATGAACGCTATCCTGAACCTGCTATAAGATGGCCTCACACATCTATGTATGGAATGGAAAGTATGATAGAATTCAGAGCTAGGGCTGAATCCATATTATCAAAGATAGTTAGCGAAAACTCCTCTGATTCTACTATAGCCATTGTTGCTCATGGTGGCATTATAAATATGCTTTTTAGAAGTTTTCTTGAGCTTCCTATAAATTCACAACTTTTTATATCTACAGGTGATACTGGAATACACCACTGGCAGATAACTAGCTGTTGTCATAGAATAATTTATACAAATAAATTATCTCATTTAGATACCTTAGATAGTAAATAATCTATTAATATAAGTTATGAAAGGAAATAAATGATGATATATAAAGAATTAAAAATAACTGACTTAGTTCCTGAACTATTAAATGATTTTGATAGACATGAGAAAATATACAGAGCTTGGAGACTAAGAGATGATGGAAGTGAGTATCTAAAAGATATCTATTATGAAGAGAATTGGGATAATAATGAGCTATTATGCATATGTAATGAATTAAAATCTACATTTGAAAAAGGTGGTTCAGTTTTTGCAGCCTTTGATGAAAGTAAATTAGTAGGGTTTGCTTCCCTAGAAAATGAATTCTTTGGGAGTAAAAAACAATATATTCAATTGTCCAATCTTCACATTACAAACAGCCACCGCCATAAAGGTATTGGGAAAACACTATTTAACATGTGTATTGATAAAGCTAGAGAATTAAAGGCTAGTAAAGTTTATATCTCTGCCTCATCTTGTGAAAATGCTCAAACCTTTTATAGGTGTATGGGATGTATACTAACTAAAGAAGTAAATAAAAAGCTATATAATCTTGAACCCTTTGATTATCATATGGAATATATCTTATAAAATATATTATATTTAACTCAATATAAAATGCTTAAAAGGAAGGAAATTAATTAAACATGTAATTAATCTCCTTCCTCCTATTCAATAGGTAAATAAAGTCTAACTTTGGATATTCAGAAACTTCTTCTATATAGGCTATCTTCTATGCTTCAAGGCCCCATATCTGCCTCATTTCTTCACAGTTTTTAAGAAGTTCTTCAAGTTTTCCCTGTCCTGCAATTTTTCCATCCTTCATAACTAAAATTTTATCTGCATTCTTTAAGGCTACATGTCTATTAGAAACTACTAAGGCCGTTATATTTTTTCTTTCAAACATCCTATCCCAAAGCTTTATTTCTGTTTCTATGTCTAAGGCACTAGATATATCATCAAAGACATATAAATCAGCCTTTCTTACAAACATTCTTGCTACAGCTACTCTTTGTCTTTGACCTCCGGAAAGTTTTACTCCTTTAGAACCTATCAATGTATCTATTCCATCCTTAAAATTCTTAATATCCCTATCTAAAACTGCTGAATATATAGCTTGCTCCAATTTTTCTCCTTCATCCTTTAGTCCTAAAAGAACATTATTTTTAATAGTATCACTAAATAAATTAGGATTCTGAGATGTATAAGCTACTATTGGCGGTGTTAGCTTTTCACTATTTTTTTTAACTTCTTCATTATTTAGATAGATTTTCCCACTATCTACAGGTAACATTCCTAAAATAGATTTTATAAGAGTTGTCTTCCCTGCTCCAATTCTTCCTGTAACTACTACTAAATCACCCTTATTTACTCTTAAGTTAATATTTTCTATACCACTAGTTTCATTATACTTATAGGTTAGCTCCTTAACCTCTAAACTCTTAAATTCTATATCTTCTTGTTTACATTTCTCTTCAATTAATTCACCTTTTAGATATAATGAATTATGAGCTAATAACTCTTTTTCCATATTTTCATCTAAGAGTTTAAACATTCTCTTAAATGCAATTCCCCCTTGCTGATACCTAGCAAAAATTTCTCCAAGGAAGCCTGCAAAATCAGCTACAAAGGGAAGATAATATAGAAATAGTGAAAAATCTCCTACTGAAAAGCTCCCTTTCAGCATATATTTACCTGTTAATAGCAATATAAATCCAGTACCAATAGTTACAGCATTTTCATATATAGCATCCATGATATTTACAAAAATCTTATCGCGCACCATATATTTCATTCTTTTTTCATTAAGATTATTTAGATTATTAATTATATACTTCTCACTTCCAGATATTTTTATGGCTTGTATTCCAGTAAATATTTCCCCTATAGCCCCTGATACATCACCAGTTGCTTCCCTAGCAGTAGTCCTGTATTTTGAAATATACTTCATAGCCTTTTGTGATAATAATATTACTATAACTAAAGGAGCAAAAATAAATAAAGTTACCTTTACATTTATGGTTAATAAAATAATTAGTGCTCCTAAAGCAAATAATCCATCCCCAATTATATCTAAGGTGAAGCTTATAACAGTCTCAATCTCTTCTATATCATCTCTAAAACAGTTCATAGACTCACCTAAAGAAGTCTTATTTTCAATTAATGGATTATTTATAATACACTCTAGTAGATTTCTTCTAAGTAATCCACTCATAGAAAATCTATGGTTAGCGTCTACTCTTCCACCCATAGCTATAATAATTGATCTAGTTAATGCTACTACTAAAATTAATGCCATAAGGCTTAGAATTTCACTATTCAACCCTCCACTTTTCTCTAAGACTTCAAAAAATCTCTTAGTAATTAAACCCGGTATCAGTGGAAACATATGAATTGTTATCCATAAAAAGCAGTTGAGTAAATAATACCATGGTCTATACATTATCATCTTACCAACATACTCAAGCACTGGAATTTTCTCCTTTTTACTTTTTATCATGCCAGCACCTCCTCCATACCCTTTTGTAGTAAATTATAAAATTTTGAATTATTATCTTTATAAAGTTTCTTTCTATTGCCGTACTCTACAATTGTTCCTTCTTCAAGAATCAAAATGCTATCTGCTCTACCAACTGTTCCAAGTCTATGAGCTATAATTATACAAGTCCTATTTTGGAGTAGTTTATTTAGCGCATTATCTATAAGTCCTTCAGTGATTGGATCAAGTTTTGAAGTAGCTTCATCTAAAATAACTAATTTGGGATTTTTAAGAAACACTCTTACAAAAGCGAGAAGTTGAGCTTCTCCTGAAGATAAGCCACTACCACCATTATCTAGAATAGTATTTAGCCCTTGGGGTAAATTATTAAGCCATGGCATTAATCCAATATCTTCAATGATATTAAGTATAGTTTCATCTTTAATACTAGGATTAAAGAGTGTGAGATTTTCTCTAACTGTTGCATGAAAAATTTGTACTTCTTGAGTAACATAACTAATATTTTCCATTAAACTTTCTTTAGTGAAGCTCTTTAAATCCTCTCCATTAAATCTAATAGCTCCATTGCATACATCGTATATCCTTACAATTAACCTAGCTAAGGTAGTTTTACCACTCCCTGTATGACCTAGTACTCCTAAAATAGTATTTTTTTCTATATTAATATTTATATCTTTAAGTACAGCTTCTCCATCTTCATAACTAAATGAAACTCCATCTATAGCTACATCAATAGAATCTTTACTATTTAGACCATTATAGCCGTACTTTATTGTACTTTTAATTTGCAAAAGCTCTTTTATACGCTTAATACTTGCTTCAGCTCTTTGAAGTTTTTGCATCTGTGATCTGATTTCTTCTAGTGGATTAGCCATAAGCTCAACATAGTGAAATATTAAATATACAGTACCAAAGGTTATTAATGAATTCCCATAAAAATACGCTGAAAGTATTAATGCTGCAGCATTACCTAATGCAAAGACAATTATGTTAGCTATCCACATATAATAGTGGCCTAAACTGGCTTTTATTTCAACGGGCAGCATTTTTCTAAATAATTTATATAAACTATTCATAGTGTAATTTTTACTGCCACAAGTATTTATATCTTCCACACTAGTAATGTGTTCCCCTAAAAAACCATACAACTGCGCACTATATTCCCTTGATTTTTCCCAATGCTTTGATGAATGTTTTTCTATATATTTCATTACAACCATATCCAAAATAGCAATCATGGTTAATGTTAATCCAATCCTCCAATCTTCTTTATATAGCAATAAAATTATTCCTATTAAAAGTCCTAAATTTGATATAAATTGCAATACAAAAGTGGAGAAGAAACTAAATAGAGCATTTACATCTCCATCAACCCTTTCAAGCATCTCTCCTGATTGATGTGTTTTATGGAAATCCATATCTAAGTTTATACAGTGCTCTATTAAATCTCCTCTTAATGCATTAGTTGCTCTCCATCCAACCTTTTCACTAATATAAGTTGATATAATTTTAAATACTTGCCTTATAATTCCAAAAGCTATAAATAACAGAGCTGCTATTACTAAATTTTCGCTGCCCAAATTCTCTGTTACAGCATCAATATAATATCTCAATATTTGTGGGTTAGCTAATTGTATTACTAAGTTAATAACTAATATAAAAAATAGTAGTATTACCATATTTTTTTGCTTTTTTAAGTACTTATATAATAATCCAAAGTAATCTTTTATTGGCAACTTCATTGTCATCCCTCCTTTCAATTGATTATATTGAAACCATTTCTTTTAATTAAACTAACTTCATCTGTGTCAGCTCAAGTCCCTTTAAAAAGCCTAAGTTCTCATAAACCTCCTCAGCTTCATTTCCTATATCAACATACAGCCTAACTACAGGATATTCTTTCTTTAGAATAGTAAGCGCCTTTTTTAGCATCTTAGTTCCAATACCCCTGCCTTCATAGCTTGGCTTAACAGCTATCTGAGATATTAAAGGCCATTCCTGCCAAAGTGATACATAGCAAACTCCCACTAGCTCATTAGTATTCCCATCATATACAAGGGTAGAAGCTCTATTTAGCATGTCACTGTCTAAATAATCATCAAAGTATTCTTTTACCCAACCTGTATATTCCTCTAGAGTATAACTACTATGAAGATTCACATTGTTTTCAAATGCCTCATAAAGTAACTTTCCTATTTCTCCTTGATTTTCTCTTTTAGGTAAATTCGCATAAAAACCTTCTCTCCACATAATATTGAATTCTTCTGTCGGTCTTATCATCCACCTACCGCTTTCAATTTTCTTAAATCCTATTTTCTCATAATTTTCAACTAAAGATGGTTGTACTATATCCGCAAGTATATCCTTTGTAGTATCTGACCAAAAAACTAGAATTTCTTTAAGTCTTTCTAATAATAAATCTACATTTGAATAGGGAGGTATAATGAATAATTCTGATATATTATTAGGTTCTATAAACACTCCACCTATTTTTTTATCATCTTTAATAATCCAAAAGCATTCATCTTCATCATCAACTACAGTTCTCATTACGTCATAACTTTTCTTAAAGAAGCCATTGGCAATGTTCATCTGTGAGTAAACTGTATAGTAATCAGTGAACCCTTTATTATCAGCCCTTTCTAGTCTATATCCATCCCTTAATTCATAACTTAATATTTCCTTTGACCACTTTTGAAATTTCATATACTATACCCCCTTAAGTATCTGTTCAAATCATTTTAATAATAAAAATTATCTAATAATTTTATTTAATTAACCTCTTTATTTTTTATCTACTAACAAAGCTTTTACACCATTTGCTAGATTATCTTGCCAATCATAATAAAGATGAGCACCTATAAAAGTTTCAGAAGTTACATTGTATCCTTTACTTTTTAATGTAGCTATCATTCTGTTATTTGCCTCCACATGACCTTTTGAAAATCCCTCTAGGCTTCCCATATTTAAATAGAAGTCTATTGGTAATACCTCTGAATCCTTGTATTCCTCTATTAGTTTACTATTTCCTTCAGAATCAAGTTGTATTTCTCCCTTATCATCAATAAACCATGCAAAGGCTCCTGATTGTGATAGAACATTTCCGAATATATCATATCCATTAAGTGCTGCATAAGCTGCAAATTGTCCACCTAAACTTAATCCTGTAATAATTGTATTTTTAGGATTTTTTGTCACCTTATAATTTTCCCTAACCCATGGTAATATATCTTCTGTAATAAATTTTAAAAATTCATTATTACAAATTAATTCTTTTGCTCTATTATCTGAGCCTTCAATAAATACAGCACAGGTAGGACTTATATGCCTATCACCTATGAGATTATCTAGTATTTTGGGAGCTTCTACTAAGTTTATATATTCCCATCCATCAGTAAACACCATTAGATTGTTATCACTTCCATCTTCTTCATATCCATAAGGGGTGTATATCCAAACTCTTCTTTCCTTTTTATCTGACTTAAGTTTAAATCTAGACATATGAATTTTTCCTGTTTTATTATCAGTTCTTTCCTTTGTCCATATTTTTTCTTTAGCCTCAGGCATCTCAATTATATTTTCGGTAGGTACAAGAAGCGCTATATCTTCTGGATTTTCTTCATCTCTTACAGGTGTATAAGTTTTAGGATTAAGAGGATCTATGATTACATCTTCATCCCTCCATTCATACTCTTCATTAACATTTGCTATCAATGTATATAAACAACGAGCTTTTTTAGATAAAATAGCACTTCTATACCATAAATCACTATTGCCTAATCTATATAAATTAGTTTTTTTATCGCCTTCTCCGAACATCCATCCTCCAAAGATTTCACTGAAAACAAATATATTATCAATTTCTCTATCCTGTCTCCAAATTACAGTTACAATTGAATTTTCTTCATCTCCCTCTATGTCTTCAATAAGAGGCGCCCCTTCTCTTTCGATCTTTTCCCAAAATATATCTATAGCATTATCATTTCCAGAATTCATATCCTCTTCAAGTTTTAATATCATTGGACTTAACATTTTTTTATTCTTCATAATTAATTTAGCAATAAGGTTATCTAATAGATACCTCAATCGCTTCCCCCCTTCAATTTAAGTATATTTTAATTTATTCTTTATCTAAACTTACTGAATTCAACTATTTAACTAGTTGTATAGTTCTATATTTAAATAGTTTCACAGGTAAATTTCTGTATATGAAACTATTTAAAATTTATTCGTTATGAGATTTAATGTCCATTACTATAAATTTAAATTCTCCATCTTCCATATACTCATCGCATTTTTTAAATCCTAGCTTGTTAAATAGTAACAATGATGGCTTATTATTTTCTTCAATCTCCACATATATTCTATTTATATCCATGGTATTAAATATATAGTTCATGGCTATCTTGATAGAGTCATAAGCTATGCTTTTCCTCCAATATCTTTTATCACCTATAGTAACTCCCATTTCCCCCTGCTTTGCAACTGTATCTATACTAAAGAAGTTGACAAAACCTATAAAATTTTCATCATTATCGGTGATTATAAAATACTTATACATTCGATCTTCTAATCTATCATTGATCACATTTCTTTCAAAGTTATCACAATAGATTTTACATTCTTGAATTAATTCTCTACTATTACTTGGTATAGGTCTTGGATCATACCTATTAATCTCCTTGTCAATTCTACAAGAAAACAAATTAATGATATCTCCTTTTTCTATGTCTCTTATCCTAATTTTCTTATCCTCATAATAATTCACTATTAAATCCCCCTTTTTCTACTTTATCTTTTTACTTTTTTAGAAATCCCCTTATTGAGCAACAAAAAAGCTGTAAGAAAGAATCTCTCTCTTACAGCCAAATCTAACATTTTTATTTTACTTAGTTAATATACTAAATCTCTAATTTAGTATATATCATCTACTTTACCCAGTATATACAGATAAAGTTTCATATTATTATATATCCTATAAATTCAAAGACACAGCAAAGTATTAAATATGTTACCATATTTACTCATACTTTAAGTACTTCTTTACATTTAGAAATATATATTAACAAATATTATTATAAACTTAGGACACCTTGTAAATCACAAATTATTTAAAACATAAATAATTGTGGCATTCACTAAAAATAATCCTATAAAATACCCTTCTTAAGATTCACATCTTAAGCAAAGCTAATTATAATAATTAAGTAAAATTTAGAAATAGCTCAATAAGATTGATTTCATTTCAATTGTTTTAAAAAGAAGTATCACAAAAAATCCTATAGATGTACTATAGACCTATAACGTAAACAAAACCTCTTTTAATTTAAATATTTTCTTTTCTCGAAAATTTAACTAACAATTGATTCTAATCAACATCTCATTGTCCCCTTCCTAAATTTAAAATTACAAGTATAATTTACCATAATAAATATATATAGTCAATACAAATATTCCTACTTCACATCTATTAAACCCAATTTTTTAAGTTCATCTATATTTAAAGCTTTATTATAGGGTAATTCAATACTACCTTCATTAACTAATTTAATTATTTTCTCTTTATATGGTGATTCCAAATTAACTCCAGTTATCTCCCAGTTATTATCCACTTGTGGAGATATAATACCTTGATTTTTAATATATTCTACTATCATATCTCTAATTGTATTAGAAGATTTCCAAATATAATTATTCTTTGCTAATTTTCTACCTTTTAAATTTGCAAAATAGCAATAATCACTGGTTGCTAATTTTAATTTTTGATTTTCTTTCACTAAATCACCTTTGAAAATTAAATCTACAATTCGATGACCTACTGGTTTAGAAATATCTACTTTATAATTTACTCCAGCAAAAAATTCATGTTGATATCCTGGAATATCCATGGTAAAGCTTATAGAAATATCTCCTGACTTCCACTGATTGTAAGCTGAAGCAGCCCATTCCATATAATTCTTTAACTCTTTCCCTGTAACTTCTACTACATAAAGAAAAGTAGTAAACTTGTATACATTGAAAATATGTCCATAAGTAATAACACCTTTTTTTATATTACTATCATCCCTAATTAAAGAAGTTGATGTAACATCTGCACCAGAATTTATAAGTTGAACCTTATTTATCAACTCTATAAGTGGAGTATCTCTAAGCCGTCCTTCAGGTATAAAGCTTATCTCATCCTTTGGTTGAAAATCTTCTGTGGCTTCTCCTATTATTTCTGTGACAAAATCCATAGTTGTTTCATGTGCTTTCTTAATAACTGGTAATCCACTTAACTCTTCGCTAGGATAATACGGCTTCATGGATACAACTTTAACTTGTCCATCTATAACATGATTATTATTGTCCAAGGTTAAATCAAAACGAATTACTTCCTGTCCACTATCTGTAGCCCCTCCAATGAGCGTTTTTCCTCTTTTTTCTTTTACTGTTATATGAAAATGCCCAACTACTAGTACATCTATCTCCGGACATAATCTCAATATTTTTTCAGCTGCATCTCTTTCATTCTTCTTATCATGTTCTGAAACCATGCTTGCATGAGCCATAACCATTATAATATCTACTTTATCCCTAATTTCACTTACATACCTATAGGCAGTTTCACCAAGATCATGAAAATTTAGATCCTTCACTAGATTTCCTACCCATCTTGGTACATTAGGAGTAGTTAACCCTATAATTCCAACTCTCACTCCACCACAATTTATAATTGTATGTGTCTTTACAAAGTCTTCACCACTTTCTCTATAGTCTACATTTGCTGAAAGAAATGGAAAGTTACTTTGCTTTTCAAGAGATTTTATTAAATCAAGTCCAAAGTTAAATTCATGATTTCCCAATACCATAGCATCATATCCCATAAAATTCATAGCAGAAATCACAGGATGTTTTTCATCCTTTTTATTACTATACATTTCATCTGTTAACGTATTTCCTTGAATTATATCTCCATTATCCACTACCAAAGTATTAAGATTTTCACTCTTAACTTGCTTTATATAAGAATAAATACGATTCATTCCACTATTATTGAAGCTTTCACCCTTATCATAGTTATATCCTAAAATGTTTCCATGTATATCTGTAGTTGCTAAGATTGTAATTTTCTTATTCTTTGTTGTAGTGATTCTATTCATTTATATTTAATCCTCCAGCTTAAAACATTAATTATTAATAATAACTTTCTCAACAATAATTTCTTAATTCAATTTTTTCTTATTATAATTATATCATTTGCTTCTGTATAATATATACTTTAGCATGGTATCTATCTTTTTCTCCATAAATAAAAAACGCATCTAAACACAGACACGTTTTCACTACTATAATTTAAAAATAAATTTTCCTATAGTTGTTTTTAGCTTAGTAGCTTCCATTATAATACCATATAAAATATTTACAATTACATATATTACTAAAAATCCTAATACTTTGTCTCCAAATCTATATCCAAAAGGCATTAATATTAAATTAAATAAATAGAGTAATGCAAAACTTACTAATAAACTTATGCTCTGATCAATTATATTAGCACCTAGTTTGGCTAAAAATCCACCTTTCTTTTTAACATTTTCATTAGAACACTCTTCTGCCTTTTCAGCTTCATCTATATGCTCTAATACTTCTTCATTTTCTAAAGTTGCTTCCATGTTTTCTTGTGTTTCAGCTATAGTTTCTTCTGTTACATTTTCCTCTTCTATACTTTCATTATCACTTTTTATATTTTCTTCATCCTTTAACATCCAATATCCTCCTTAAATAATAATTATAAACTCTCTGATAAATATACTATACTTTAAATTATCTGTAAATTAATTCTATGTAAACTTAGTATGAATTTACATAGAAAATTAACTTTTTAATTCTATATTTAAAGCTATAGTGTAATTTTTCTATTTCACTATAGCTTAACTTTTATTATTATATTAAAATTTAAATATTATTTTTAGTATTCATTTCTCTAAATAACTTGTATAAGTAATATAGATTTATAAAAACTATTATTGCATTAGCTATAGCTACAGGATATGCTCCAATAATCAGCCCGTATATTACAAATAATATACATCCCATTAAATTAATAAATCTTAGCTTAAATATTTTCTTCATAAACATAGAAATAGTAATTAGTATAGATGCTAAATAACCTATCCACTCAATCAATGTATCATTAAACATAGAACTCCTCCTAAAGTTTATTATATTCATTAATAAATAACAAACATTCACTCTAAATACTAATAAAACTAATGTTTTAAAAAATATGTTTATTTATAGTTTCTCTATTATATATTTTTTTATTTATATAATAATTATTTTTTATTTTAGTTTTTGGATTTTTATCTCTTATACAACAATGTAGCTCAATCCTTAGATTTAAATCAAAAAATATAAAAACTATCTCAAATCAAAGACTTAAGATAGTTTTTATATGATAAATTTTTATACTGTTATAAGCTGATATAATGATACACTAATCTATAAAAAAGTTATAATAATTATCTATTATAAATTATTAATTATGTTTTCAACAATTTTATTAAATATGTTTTTAAATTCATCTTGATGCTCTTCACCTTTTGATAAATTGCTTATACTACTTATCATAGGTAATTCACCTAAAAGATTTAAATCTAGATTTTTCAAGAACTTTTCTGTATCTTCTCCATTAAATAATTTAATTTTTTTATAGCAATCAGGACACTTAATATAACTCATATTCTCAATAACACCTAAAACTTTTATATTTAATTTTCTAGTCATATTAACTGCCTTTGCAACTATCATAGATACAAAATCTTGAGGAACAGATACCATTACTATTCCATTTATCGGAATATCTTGCATTACAGTTAGTGCTACGTCTCCTGTTCCTGGTGGCATATCAACAACTAAATAGTCTAATTCTCCCCAAATTACATCTGTCCAAAACTGCTTAACCATTCCACCAATCATAGGACCTCTCCAAATTACAGGATCTTCTTCATTCTCTACTAGCAGATTTAACGACATAACCTTTATTCCTTCTTGAGATTCAATAGGATATATATTTTTACCATCCGCCATAGCTTTTTGTCCTGTAATTCCAAGAAGTCTTGGTATACTTGGCCCTGTAATATCTGCATCTAAAATCCCTACTTTATATCCTTTTTCCTTTAATTGTCTTGCTATTAAAGTAGCCATGGATGATTTACCAACGCCACCTTTTCCACTCATAACTCCAATAATTTTTTTAACATTGTTTAAAGGATTGTTCTCAACTCCACAACTTCCTTTATCTTTACTGCATCCACCATTGGATGGACATGTATCACATGTTGACATAAAATCATCTCCTCATTATTATTGGTATTTACTAAATTTATATTACTGCTGTTTTAAATTGTTGTCAAATGCCAATAATGAAATTTATTATAATCCTATATGAATAAATTATATTTTTGTCTAGCATATTATAAAATTAAAATATAACATCTAAAAATTACTGTAATAATCTCTAAAGGATAACGACTTCTAAGTATCAAATAAATTGATACTTAGAAGTCTGTTAGTAAGCTTTAGGGGGAGAAAAACTCCCTCTAAAGCAAAGAACTATGTTTATATCATTAAAACATTTAATTTTATTCCCAAGTTTCACTACAGTAACTACATAATCTTTTATTGTCTAAACACTCCCTATTACCACATCGTATACATTCTTCATATCCTTCATCATAATAACTAATTTCATTTTCAAAATTATATTCTTCTCCTAAATTGTCTTCTGGTAATACATAATTATTCATCATATTTTCCTCCTAATTTTAATATTCCTTACTCCATAGAATTTAATAATATATTTTCCTGTTTTTAATATATTTATACTTAACAAACCATTTTATAATACAATTCACTATTATGAAATGTTAAGAATTTCAGAAATTATTATATGGCTTATTTCTGCCAGTTACTATTAGCAAAACCTTTAATTTATTATGTAATAAATTGTTGATTTTTGTAGTTATAACGTTTTCTGATAGACTGATTTTATTTATTTTAATTTATAATAAGAGTTATATACTAATATTTATTATGTTATCCTATATAAGGAATTGTTGCGTATTTTCACGTAACTACAACTATCATAAAATTCATTCATAAACATGAATTGATTTTACAGTGTATAAGGGGGATTACAATGAAAAAGACTAGATTCCTCAGTATTGGACTATCTTTAATACTATCCTTGTCCTTAATTGGATGTAGTTCAAAAAATAGTTCTACTAATACTGAGTCCAAAAAGAATGAAACTGCTCAACAACAAATAAAGGATGGAGGAACAATGATATTTTCTGCTAGAACTGATCCAAGTTGCCTAAATCCTTTTTTTCAACAAAACAGAGTTACTTATACAATAAACAATGCTTTATTTGATCCACTATATGTAGTTGATAAAGATGAAGTAAGATATTACTTAGCAGAAAGTATGGAAACTTCTGAAGATAAACTTACATATACATTAAAATTAAAAGATAATTTAACATGGCATGATGGTACAAAAATAACAGCAGATGATGTTGTTTATAGTGTAAATGTAGCTAAAGATGAAAGTCAGGGAATTGATGCTAGACAAACTTTTGTTATTGATAAAAAAGAAGTCCAAGCTAATAAAATTGATGACTTAACTGTTGAATTTAAACTTCCAAATACCTTTGCACCATTCTATATATCAATTGGAGATTTTAAAATAATTCCAAAACATATATTTGAGGGTGAAAGCAATTTAGCAGAATCAGATAAAAATAATACTCCAGTAGGTTCTGGTCCTTTTAAATTCAAAGAATGGAAAAAGGGTGAGATGGTAACCCTAGAAAGATTTGATGATTATTATTTAGGAAAACCTCATTTAGATAGTGTGGTTTATAGAATAATTCCAGATGATAATACTTCAAAAATTGCTTTTGAAAATGGAGAAGTTTCTGCAGCATATTTAGCTGAAGATAAGTTTGAAACTTTCTCATCAGATGATAGGTTTAAAACTCATTCTTTTGATGAAGGAATGCTAAACTATATTATACTTAATGAAAAAAATGAAAACTTAAGTAAAAAAGAAGTTAGACAAGCTATATCCTATGCCCTAAATAAAGAAGAGATTTTAAAAACATCCTATACTAATTTAGAAAATACTGAAAAAGCTTACTCTATTCTAACTCCAAATACAAAATTCTATACTGATGATGTAGAAAAATATGACCAAAATTTAGAAAAAGCAAAAGAGCTTATGGAAAAGTCTGGTGTAGGTAATATAAAATTGAATTTTCAATACACTCCAAAAGATAGCAAAATTGCTATGGTTGTTAAACAACAACTTTCTACTATCGGCATAGAAGTAGATGCTCAGCAAATAGATGACAATGTATACTTCTCAAAAATCCTTGGAGAACAAGAAAGAGATTATGATATACTTATAAATGGATATGTAATGGGAAATGATCCAGATGGATATTCTAGTGCTTATATGTCTAGTGGTAGCTTTAATGCTCAATGTTATAATAACAAAGAACTAGACAAGTTGTGGAAGGATGGAGCTTCTCAATCAGATGATGCAAAGAGAAAAGAATTATATGAAAAAATTCAAAAGACCATAGCTGATGATGCTGTAGTATACCCATTATATTATTCAAAGTCATTAATCGGAGTTGATGCTAAATTTGGTGGAATTGAAGATGCCAAATTAGTACCTATATATATGTTTGAAGATTTATCAAAAATATATATGATTCAACAATAAAAATATATTTCTATGGCTCATTTACCCTTTCCGGGTACTTGAGCCATTTTTACATAAATTTTTTACATAGAAAGGATAGTATTATGAAAAATAAAATTACAAAGAGAATTTTACAAGCTATTCCTATGCTTTTATTTATATCCTTTGTATCCTTTTTACTTATGAATCTGGCTCCAGGAGATCCAGCTCAAGGATATATAACCCCTAAAATGTCAAAGGAGCAAGCAGATTTAATAAGAGTAAGTCTTGGACTGGATAAACCTATGCTAACTAGATATTTCTTATGGCTAAAAAATGTATTAAGTGGTGATTTGGGTTACTCCTTGGTTTCTAGACAAGCTGTAGCTAGTGAAATTTCTTCAAGATTTTTTGCTACCCTTGGACTTATGGGTTCTTCCCTACTTCTAGCTATTTTAATATCAATTCCCCTAGGATTACATACGGGCATGCATAGAAATAAATTCTTAGACAGATTTACAAATATATTAAACTATATTGCAATCTCTATACCTAGCTTTTGGTTTGCAATGATATTGCTTTCAATATTTTCTTTAAAATTAAAGTGGCTTCCTAGTGTTGGTATGAGAACTATAGGTGTAACTTCAATATTAGATGTTATAAAACACGGTATATTACCTACTATAGTACTTAGTTTTTCTAATATAGCTGTTCTTACAAGATATGTACGTTCTTGTACTATAACAGAACTAAAGCAAGATTATATTGTTACCGCAATTTCCAAAGGCGCAAGTAAGAATAGAATTCTATTTAAACATATCATGAAAAATGCTCTTCTTCCAATGATAACAATTCTTGGAATGAGCTTACCATCTTTAGTTTCTGGTGCATTTATCACTGAAACTATCTTTGGATGGCCTGGTATGGGAAGACTTGGCATTAACTCAATAAAAGCCTTAGATTATCCAGTTATAATGGCTATGACTTTAGTTACCTCAATAATGGTTGTTATAGGAAATCTACTTGCTGATATTAGTTATGTACTAGTAGATCCTAGAATACGTAGGGGGGATGAAAATGTTTAGTATTAGATTTAAAGAAAATTTTATAAGAGAGCTTAAAAAAAATAAATTAGGAATATTTGCTTTAGTATGCTTAATTTTAATAATTATTTTATCTGTTTTTGCATTTTTGACTCCTTATAATCCTGATACTATTGATATGAGTAATCAATTTATTTCTCCAAATTTAAAAAATATATTTGGAACAGATGAACTCGGAAGAGATTACTTTACTAGAGCTTTATATGGTGCACGAATCTCCTTAATAGTAGGTGTACTCTCCATGATGGTATCTATATTCATCGGCACCCTAGTTGGTGCTATAAGCGGACTATTAGGAGGCAAAGTTGATGCTATTATAATGAGAATAATAGACATGTTAATGAGTATACCTCTATTCTTTTTACTACTAATAGTAAATTCTTATTTAAGACCAAGTATAGCCAATATAATAATCATTATAGGTATATTTGGATGGATGAGTATCGCTAGAATAGTCCGCTCAGAAACATTATCTATAAAAGAAAGGGATTATATTCTATGTTCTAAAGCCTTAGGTAGCAATAATATAAAAATAGTAAAAACACATATAATACCTAATGCTATTTCCACAGTAATTGTTGCAGCTAGCATAAATATAGCCGATGCTATACTTATGGAATCATCTTTAAGTTTTTTAGGTCTAGGGGTACAACAACCGATGGCTTCTCTCGGAAGCATGCTTCAAACTGCTCAAGCCAGAATTGGTGATAAGACTTACTTAGCAATTTTTCCAGGTCTTATGATACTATTAATTGTATTAAGCTTTAATGTTCTTGGTGATATCTTGAGAGTAGCATTAGATCCGTCTCAAGGAGAGTAATTAAAACATATAAGTATAAAAATAAAAATTATGCTATAATTTATATTATAACATAATTTTTTAGGAGGTTTTTATGGACACTTATACCCTTCCACTTTATCAAAAATCAAGCTTAAAAAAGTCTCTAAAATTTCTTTATTTATTTTTTGTACTATTTTTTTTAATATTATCTATTCTTATATTTATATTTATTACTAAAGAAAATCCCATTATGGGCATTGTTTTTAGCTTGATTTTACTTGTACTTTCTATTTTCTTTATGTATCTATTTATAAATATTGAAATTCTAAAGAAATTTCAAATTGAAATTACTTATGAATATATTAAAATCACTACACCATTTATTAAAAAATTTGCATTTTGGAAAGATATTTATAATATACAAATCTATAATTATCAAAATAATCCTATGTTATCTTTCTTGCTAATTAAGGACCTAAATAAAAAAACAAAATCATCTATATGTAATAATTTAAATTCACTTTTAGGGATTCCACCAACTTCCTTTCAGATATCTCTTAATCTTTTTAAAGATATAGATATGGAAAAACTTTATAATACTATAATTATGCAACTAGACAAAGTATCTGTAAATGATACTGATGTAATTACCGAGATTTCAAATAATATTTATAACAAACCAAATAATAACCTAATTAAATCAATTATACTTTCCTTTATTTTTACATTTATAATTGGAATTATATATGGATTCTCCATATATAAGCTAGAAAGCAATTATTTAATTATACCTATATTGGGTTCTTTATTAATTATATCTGTCTTTAATAAATACTATTTAGAAAAATCTTTTAAATTATCTATTAGATGTTTAGTAGGTTTTATCTGTTCTCTTCAAGTGCCTATTTCAATTATTTCTATGCTGTTCATAGATTTAAAATCATTATTACCACACACCAAATTACTAATGATACTAAAAATGTTAAAGTCAGATGTAAAATATATAATTTATAATCCCATTGACCATTTTTTACTCTTCTTAATTTTTATAGTATGTTTTGGAATTGGATTCTTATATGGAAGAGTTTCTAAAAAAAATTCAGAAGAAAACTCTGAATATCTAGATATATAAAAGAATCCTAGGTTAAATTACCACTAACCTAGGCTTCTTTTGCTATATTATAAATAAATATTCCATAATAATTCTTAATAAGTTCTTATTTTAAGTTTTTGTTTCCCATAAATGTTAGTCCTATCATTCCTTGACCAGTGTGAGTTCCAATTATTGGACCTATAGTACTAATAATAATATCTTTTACGAGTTCCTTTTCTCTAATAATATTAGCAAGATACTCAGCTCTTTCTAAGCTATCTGCATGACCTATGATAATAGTTTGTTCCTTCAGGTTTATACCATCTTCTAGCATCTTATCTAGTAATTTCTCCAAGGATTTTTTTTCTCCTCTTACTTTAGATACATTTACTAACTTTCCCTCATAGTCAACACTCAATACAGGCTTTATCTTTAAGGTTGTCCCAATAATTGCTTCCACTGAAGAAATCCTTCCACCTCGTTTTAAGTGATGTAAATCTTCAACTGTAAACCAGTGACAAGTATTATTTCTATGTTCTTCTATCCACTTTACCAATTCCTCAATGGATAAGCCTTCTTCTTTTTTCATTGCAGCATTATATACTAGAAGCCCTTCCCCAACTGAAGCTGAAAGAGAGTCAACTGATATAATTTTTCTTTCAGGGTATTCCTCTTTAAGATCTTGTATCACTAATTGAGAGTTATTATATGTTCCACTAAGTCCTGAAGAAAACGCTATATATAAAATATCCTTTCCTTCCTTCAGTAGCTTTTCAAAGCACTCTCTATAAGTAAAATAATTTATCTGTGTTGTAACAGAAGTATCACCATTTTTTAGTCTCTCGTAAAACTCATGGCTTGTCATTTCTCTCTCATCAGGATAGTGTGTATAGGTTTTATTTTCCATATCAAAGGCCATAGGTATAATGCCTATATTTATTTTCTCTATATTATCAAGAGGTAAATCTACCGTTGAATCTGTAATAATAACATAATCTTTCATATATTCTCCTCCTTTATAATTCATTTTTTCCATACTATATTCGCCTAAAATACTATTTTAACATTTTTTAAGCCTAATGTATATGAATAGATTTCTCAATTTGTTCATATAGTAACTAATTTTCTTGTGTTTAATCTATATAAAGCTTATCTATATTAAATTATACTCATAGGTAAGCTCTATATGTTCCTTTTCCACTTCAATTAAAGCTTGGAAAACTCTTTTTACATTTTCATCGCATACTTCATTCTTATATCTTTCATAATAGTAAACAGCATGCTCTTCTCTTTCCTTTGCCAATTTCAAAAGTGCTTCGTCACTATCATACTTGTCATAGTTTATTTTAGTCAAAGCAGGTGTTTTAGTAAAACCTCCTAATCCCATATGAACCTTTGAATGAAAAATTTCTATTTTTGATAAAGCCTGAAAAGCCTTAGAAACTTCTTCACTCTTTGCTTTTTTAGCTGCTTCTTTATAAAACTCTCCATTAAATATTTCAAGCTTAACGGCATGGTCTAAAATTCTTAATGTGTTTATATCTAGCTTCTTACTATCTACTTCAATAACTTCATCATCACCACTTAAATAAATACTGCTTACTCCACAGAACGGACAGTATACTATGTTACTTATAGAATTTTTATTTATAAAAGCAAATGAATTAAAATCATAATTCTTTTCATTAATATTCATTCCACATATTTTACACTTCATATTAATTCCTCCTAAACTCAATATACATTTTACCATATATTCAAAATGTTTAAAAATAAAAAACCTTTAAAACATGTTAAATTAATTTTAATATGTCAAAGGTTTTTTATTAATATTTTTAATTTTATCTATATAGAAAAATATATCTTCAATTTCCTTTATTATGTATATTGAATATTATTCTTCATCACAAGCATGATCTAGCATATCTAAAACATAGTTAGGGAGAGCAAAAGATCCCACATGTAAGTCTGTATTATAATACTTAGTCTTTAACCCTAAAGAGTTCCATGCCTCAGCATTTAAATCTTTTACTGGATCATACTTTTTAGATGCGAATCCAAATAACCAATGTCCTGATGAGTAAGTTGGAATATGAACTTGATACACTTTCCCTATTGGGAAGGATTCTTTTATACGCTTATGAGCTCTCTTCATAGAACTAGCATACATTTCATAATAAGGACTTTCATGTTGATTTACTAAAATTCCTTCTTCATTTAATGCATCGTAACAATCTCTATAGAATTCTTTTGTAAATAAGCCCTCTCCAGGTCCTATTGGATCAGTAGAATCTACTATTATTAAATCATAGTAATTTTTCCTATTTTTTACAAATTTAATACCATCTTCAAAGTATAAGTTTACTCTTTCATCCTTTAGTTTACTTGATGTTATAGGAAAATACTCTAAACATACATCAACTACTTTTTTATCGATTTCAACCATGTCTATTTCTTTTATTGTATTATATCTTGTTAGTTCTCTGATTGTTCCACCATCTCCAGCTCCTATAACTAAAACTTTTTCAATCTTAGGATTTGTAGCCATAGGAACATGAACTATCATATCATGATAAATAAATTCATCCTTTTCTGTTATCATAACTATTCCATCTAAAGTGAAAAATCTTCCGAATTCCTTTGTCTCAAATACATCTATTCTTTGAAAATCACTTTTCCCAGCATATATTTGCTTGTCAACCTTTATTGAAAACCTAACAGTCTCTGAGTGATTCTCAGTATACCATAACTCCATTTTTCATCCTCCTAGTTAATATAATATTATTCATTATAAACATTCTTACCACTAAATATTTCTATCATTTCTTTTCTAAGTGCATTACTTATATTAAGTCTTTCTCTTGGTAAAAATTCATGAGTATCTTTTTTAAATAGGTAGTTCTGTAAATCAATTTCCTTTATAAGCATTTTAGTATGAAATATATTTGTTTGATACATGTTTATATCCATAGCATCATACTTTTGCAAAGTCTTATCATCAATATAATCTTGAATTGATTTAATTGGTGTATCTATAAAACACTTTTTACCATTAATGTCACGAGTGAATCCTCGAACACGGTAATCAATGGTAATTATATCAGAGTCAAAACTGCTAATTAGATAATCTAATGCATTTAGCGGAGAAATTTGTCCACAAGTAGATACGTCTATATCTACTCGAAAGGTTGCTATAGAATTATCTGGATGATATTCAGGATAAGTATGTACCGTTACATGACTCTTATCCAAATGTGCAACAACAGTCTCCTTAGTTTTTAAAATATATTTACCACTATTACATGATTCATCTATTACCCCATCCCCTAAAGGTTCCTCAGAAATTAATATGGTTACACTTGCACCTTGAGGATCATAGTCCTGCTTGGATATGTTTAACACATGAGCACCAATAATATCAGTAACATCGCATAATATTTTAGTTAATCTTTCTGAATTGTATTGCTCATCAATATAATCTACATACTCCTTTTGTTCTCTTTCACCCTTTGCATAGCAAATGTCATAGATGTTAAAACTTAGTGTCTTAGTAAGATTATTAAAGCCATATAATTTGATTTTATTCTCCATTCTTTTATATACACCTTTCCTTTAGATGAAATTCACTGAGTAAATTTTATTAGGAGTTGTTGAATTTGTCAATAAAAATTTAAAATATAATTATTATATTTTGTTATATGTGAAACCTTATCTATAATTTCAATGTATATACTATAAATATATCTTATAATTCTTATATTATATAAAACATTTATCTATTACTTATTTCTTATAGACTTCTTCTGATTTTGATTATTTAAATTACAGCAATCCATTTTTCTCTTCCCATATAGTTCCTCATTTTGTTTTGCAATCTTATCTAAAAAGCTATTAACCGATTTCTTTATTCTAGTAAACATGCTATCCCTCCATAATAATTATTTATTAGATTATACCAATAACTTATGTGTTTTTAATGGAGTTTTTAATTAAAATATTTTTCATAAAGTTTATGCTCTATCTTAAATAATTTATTAAATATCACTCTAAAATTATACTACGTAACATTTTATTAAGTCATCACCATCTTTATTTTTATCAGTACTTAATATTTTTTCAAGACCTTCTATGACAAAATACTCATTATCCTGTTGTCTTACCATAACTTGAGTATTACTTAACATCATAGGTTCTTTTGAACATCTATTAATTTGATCTATTGAAACATTTTTAAGTAACTGGCTTTTGGGAATTTCTCTTATATCCATAAATACCTCTCCTTTTAACATGCACAATATTGCACGAAACTAAATATATTTTGAGTTCTAACATATAGTATAAACAAATTAAAATATTTTATTTGATATTGACCTAGGTCCTTAAATTTAATTATGCATCTACATAATACTAAGTTTCTATTACATATTATACATATTATTGAGAAAAAAATTTATCCTTTTATTAAATAACTTTTGTATAAAATAAGAAGGAATACAGCTTATTCCATATTCCTTCTCTTATAATCTTTATTCAAATTTGAAAGTATTTATTATTTCTTTTAGTTTTTCAGACATATGTTGTAACTCATTAGCATGACCCGTAAGCTCCTCTGAAATTCCTGTTACCTCTTCTGTTGAAGCAGTAACCTCTTCTGAAGACGCCGCAGTCTCTTGTGATATAGATGATATATTTTCTATCTGAGTTACTACATTATCCTTCTTTTTATTAATAACTACTATATATTCACTAATTTCAGTAACTTTACTTATTAAATCTTGCACTCCTGCCATTATATCGTTAAATACAGCCTTTGCTTCGTCTACTACACCATCTTGTTCCTCTACAATTTTTTCAGTATCCTTAATAGCCACAACAGCAATGTTAGTCTTAGTTTTTATATCATCCACTATCTTCTTAATTTCCATAGTAGAATCCTTTGATTGCTCTGCTAGCTTTCTAATTTCTTCTGCTACTACTGCAAAACCTCGACCAGCTTCACCAGCTCTAGCTGCTTCAATAGATGCATTAAGAGAAAGTAAGTTAGTTTGTTCTGTAATCTGAGAAATAGTATCTGATACTGAATTTATTTTTCCTGTACTTTCATCCATATCTATAACTAACTCTGAAACCTTATTAGTGGAAACCCTTGTATCATTAGACTTTTCTATCAATGTATCTACCATGGTCAATCCTCTGTTGCTTAGGTGATTAGCATTTTCATATACCGCACCCATAGCTTCTGTAGCTTCATTTAATAATTTTAAGTTCTCTGATAATTCAATTATAGCTGTGGCTCCGTCTTGAGCACTATTAGCTTGTTCAATGGCTCCACCAGACACATCTTCTATAGCTCTTGCTACTTCACTGATAGAAGCACTAGTTTCCTCGGCTATAGCAGATAAATTTGATGAAGTTTCTAAAACTATATTAGAAGACTTGTTAACGCTTTTAATTAATGATGATATGTTTTCTATCATTCCATTGAAATTTTCACCTAAGTCTTTAAATTCATCTCTTGACTTTATATTAACATTAACCCTTAAATCTCCATCTTTAACTTTGTTAAAAGCCGTCAATAATCTATTAATATTCTTTGATATAGAATTACTAAATATTAAAGATACTGCTATAGCTATTATAGCTATTACTCCTGAGGTTAGTATAATTATATTTAGAATATTTTGTGTATCCTTTAATAGTTCTTTCTCATCCAAAGATGCTACTATTTTCCAGCCTGTTAATTGACTTGTAGTGTAAACTGCAAACTTCTTTTCCCCATTAAAATCATATTCAGTAAATCCTTCTTTATTTGAGCTTATGTCACTCCAAACAGAAAGCTTAGCAGCTTCATCAGTACCTATGATTTCTTTATTAGGATGTGCTACTAAATTACCATTTGAATCAGATACATACATGTACCCTTCGTTTCCTACCTTAATCTCAGATAATCCATCAGAAAGATTTTTTAAACTTACATTAACTCCTACAACTCCAACTACATTGCTATTTTTTTCTATAGTCTTAGCTACAGTTACTACATTTTCACCAGTAGTTGCACTTTTATATGGTGAAGTTATCACTATTTGACCTTTATTTTCCATAGCCAGTTTATACCATGGTCTAGATTTATAGTCATAATTAGCGTCAGTATTTGCTTCTGGGTAAATATGAAATTTCCCCTTTTCTGTTCCCATAAATACATTTAGAATATCTTCATCCGAATTTTTAACATCTGTCATTAATAGTTTAGCAAATTTAAAGTATTCTTCTTTATCTTCCGTTTCCACAATATTTATATTATTAGATAGTAGCTCTATAGACTTAGACATGCCGATAAAATAGTTATCTATTCCTCTATTCACCTCTAAAATTGTTTGTCTGCTTGTAGTTTCAAGCTTATCGCTTAAAATTGATTTTGATTGTGAGTATATAGTTATTCCCATTCCGGAAACTGGTACTAAACAAATCAGTAAAAGTATAACTATAAGTTTGACTCTAATGCTCTGTAATTTAAATTTCTTAAGCTTATTAAGTTTCTTATGTTTCATATTTTTTCCTCCTAAGTGTATAATTTTTTTAATTTATATATTTTTGTAATTTATATACTTATTATTAATAATGATTAAATTACTTAAAAATCTATAATATTTAATCTATAAAAATATTTCTTTAATCCTTTCTTTAAATTTAATTACAAAATATATTATAAAACTTACTATTATATACTCGAGTACATCTTATTTATCTTTATAAATAATTTAATTATATTTTTATTGAATATAGGTATTTTTAATAATAAAAAAGAAGCAAAATTTCTCTCACTTCTTAAATCAATCAACATATTCTTGGGATTAATTCTCCTTGTAGCATTCCCAAAACCTTAGTTCCTCCAATGTAAGTTTTTAAATATAATTTACTTTTGCCATCATCTAGTACCTTACCAATAATAGCGCCTTCTCTTCCTAAAGGATTTGATTTAATTACATTTAAAACCCTATGAGCATCTTTATTACTTACAATACAAATTAACTTGCCTTCATTAGCCATATAAAGAGGATCAAATCCTAAAAGATCACAAAAATTCCTTACATCCTCTCTTATAGGTATATCTTTTTGCCATATTTCCATAGACTTTCCACTAGTGCTCACTAACTCCTTTAAAGTGTTAGCTAACCCTCCTCTAGTTGGATCTCGCATTACTCTAATTTCATTGCTAGTATCCATTATAGCTTTTGTTAGTTCATTAAGAGCAGCACAATCACTCTTTAAACCTGACTCTATATCTAAATTTTCTCTTTCATTTATAATAGATGTGCCATGATCTCCAATAGTACCACTTATAATTATTGCATCTCCTTCTTTTATCTCCTTTATGTTTAACTGATAATTATTTTTTTCTATATATCCTATTCCTGTTGTATTAATATAAATTTTATGACCTTTTCCTCTTTGTACAACCTTAGTATCTCCTGTTACTATTTTAACTCCTATTTTATTAGCAGTATCAGCCATAGATTTTACTATTTTCTCTAAATCTTTAATTTCTAATCCTTCTTCAAGAATAAAACCAGCAGATATATATATGGGAGTTGAACCACTTACGCACAAATCATTCACAGTACCACAAATACTCAGTTTCCCTATATCTCCCCCCTTAAAAAACAGAGGATCTACCACAAAACTATCTGTAGTTACTGCTATTTTCCCCTTAATCATATCTAATATAGCTGAATCCCCTTGTTCCTTTAATATATCATTATTAAAATACCTTAGAAATACATTCTTTATTAATTTATACGTTTCCTCTCCTCCACTCCCATGGGCTAATGTTATAACTTCCATAGCTCCTCCTAATATTAAACTTCAAAATAATTTAAATATGCATATAATTAAACTTGTTACCTTATTCTATGTTAAACTTATAAGCTACAATTCTTTTGTACTGTATACAATACCACAACTTCCTTCTTTAGATACCATGCATGGACCAATTGGAGTCCTTGGTGTACACATCTTTCCAAAAGCATTACAATCCATAGGACTTTTTATTCCCCTTAATATATCTCCACAAATACACTGATTATTTTTATTTACAATTTTATTTTTTAAAGAAAATTTATTTCTAGCATCAAAGTAGCTATATTCCTCTCTTAGTTTATATCCTGTACCGTCTATTTCTCCAAAACCCCTCCAAAAACTAGATGAAGTTTCAAAGACCTGATTTAATATCTCTTGTGCTTTTCTATTTCCTTCTGGATAAACAAAACCTTTATATAAATTTTCACATCCGTAATTACCTCTCTCTTTTTTATATATGATATAAAGTATCCCAACTAATATATCTATAGCCTTGAAGCCGCATATAGCCATAGGAGTTTTATACTCATTAGATAATCTCTCAAAGGGTCTGCAACCAATTATTGTTGCTACATGTCCTGGACATATAAATCCATGAATTTTAACTTCTTCATCTAAAATTAGGGTAGACATAACCTTAGGCATAGCCTTTAGAGAATTCAAAATAAAAAAGTTATTTACATTTTTCTCTAGTGCTTCTTTTATTGTAAGAGCTATTATAGGTGCTGTAGTTTCAAAGCCTATAGCTAAAAAAACTATAATCTTATCTCTATTATTTATTGCTATCTTCAAAGCATCTAATGGGGAATATACAACTTCTACCTTTCTTCCTTTAGCCATCTGTTCTCTTAATGAGCTACAACTCCCTGGAACTTTAATCATGTCGCCAAAGGTAGTTATTATTACATCTTTTTTCTCACTTAACTCTATGGCATGATCTATATAGCTCTCATCTGTTACACAAACAGGACATCCTGGTCCTGATAACAACCTAATATTAGGTGGTAACAGCTTATCAATACCTGAATTATAAATACTTCGTGTATGTGTACCACAAACCTCCATTATATTTATGTTTTCCTTACACCTTTCCTTTATGTTTTTTAATAGTTTAATTGCCAAATTAATTTCCCTTGAATTTCCTTCATCTCTATAAAACATACTAAAAGTCTCCCATTAACTCCTTAAATATTATTAAAGTCTCCATAGCCTCTTTTTCTTCTATTTTTTCAATGGCACAACCAACATGAACCAAAACATATTCTCCAACAACTAAATTTTCTATTAGACTAGTATTAATTTTTTTTCTTAAACTCCCAAATTCAACTAAGGAATTACCTTCACATATTTCTAATACCTTTCCTGGAATGGCTACACACATATTAATTCTCCTTACATAACTCATTTCCAATAACTATCTGACCTATAGACAATCCCCCATCATTGCAAGGTATTAATCTATGGGTTATAACTTGAAATCCACTGTCCTTCAACGACGTCTCAATTCCTTCTAATAAAATAGAGTTTTGAAATACACCTCCACTTAAAGCTACCTTATTTATTTTATATTCTTCTCTTAACTTAATACAAATTTTATTTGAAAAATCTATTATAGTATTATGAAATTTTAGAGCTATACACCCTTTATCAATGTTATTATTTAAATCCTTTATAATGCCTCTAATTATATTATTTATATTTATAATATAAGGCAGGCTACCACTAATTTCCCATTGATATATATTCTCACACCTTTTTATATAATCATAATTATTAGTACCCTTTAAAGAATCAATGAAATCTTCTGCTAAGCTTTCAACATACATAGCAGCCTCTCCTTCATAGGATACTTCTTTGTTAAAATCTAAAAGACTGGCAATTCCATCAAATAGTCTTCCCATACTAGAAGTTAGTGGACAATTAAAATTCTTTCTTAGCATGTTAATAATTATCCTTGATTCCATACCATAAAAATATTTACAAGCAGCTTCTTCAATCTCCTCTTCCTTTAAAACTCCAAACAAAAGAGATAGTCCAATTCTCCATGGAAATTTTACTGCTCTATCCCTTCCAGGCAAAGGAATATATTTTAAGTGTGCTCCCCTAATAAAGTTCTTTTTATCACATATTAAAAACTCTCCTCCCCAAAGGTTTCCATCTTCTCCATATCCCACTCCATCAAAGGCTATCCCTATAACTTTATCCTTTTCTTTATTTTCTATCATGCAGCTCACTATGTGACTATGATGATGATAAACACCTAAAGTTTTCACCTTGTTTTTATCTAAATAATTCTTACTCCAATAATTAGGATGCATATCATGAATAATTGTATTCGGTTCAACTTTAAAAATATTCTTCATGTGCTTTAACACTCTATTAAATCTTAAATAATTCTCTTCTCCCTCCATGTCTCCAATATAAGGACTTGTAAAAATACAATCTCCACTTCCAAGAGAAAATGAATTTTTAAATTGAGATCCTAAGGCTAGGATATTTTCTTTGAATATATACTTATTATAGTAAGGGGCATAACCTCTACCAGCCCTTATAACCCTACCGTAACCACCAATTACTTGAACTACAGAATCATCAACGGGCATATTAATTTCTCTATTATGAATAAAAAAATAATCTACTATTTCCATAAGATTGTCTATAGCCTCTATATCCTCATATATTATTGGCATAGTACTTAGATTCCCGCTAGTAAAAACTAAAATATCTATGTTGTTACCAAATATTAAATAATGAAGGGGAGAATAGGGTAATACTACTCCTAGTCTTTTATTATTAAAAGAAATATTAGTTGGTAGTTTATTGTTCTTTTTCTTTAAAAGCAATATAGGTTTCTTATTTCCTGTTAAAATTTCTTTTTCTTCATTATTTACATAACAATATTTTTCTACTACATTTATATCTTTCATCATAAGGGCTAATGCCTTATCTGGTCTATGTTTTCTAAGCCTTAGTTTTTCTATAGCTAGTTCATTATTTCCATCACAAACAAGATTAAAACCACCTATGCCCTTAACTCCAATTATTTTTCCTTCCCTTAAATACTTTCTCACACTTTCAAATTTATCGCTAGATTTTATAGGGCTCCCCTTATTATCTAAGAGGATTACTCTTGGACCACAAGAGTAACAACAGGTAGGCTCTGCATGAAATCTTCTATCATTAAGATTTTCATATTCTTTCTTACATTTGTCACACATAATAAAATTATCCATAGAAGTATATTCTCTATCATAGGGAGTATTTTTTATTATTGAAAATCGAGGACCACAATTTGTACAATTTATAAAAGGATATAAATATCTTCTTGGATTATTACTATCCCCTAGCTCTTTTTCACACTCCTTACATGTAGCTATATCTGGAGAAATTAAAGTCCTCCCCTTCTCTTCGGTACTTTCTACTATGAGAAACTCCTTATAATCCTTTAGGCTTTTTTTATTCTCAACTACTACTTCTTCAATACTACTTAACTCAGGTGCCCTTTCCTTAAGGTTAGTTAAAAAATTATCTATACCTACTTCAGCTCCTTGAATTTCCATAACCACTCCCTTACTTGTATTATTCACCCAACCTGATAGTTGATTTTCTAAAGCTATTCTATATACAAAAGGTCTAAATCCTACGCCTTGAACTGTCCCTTTAACTATAATTCCTTTTCTAATCACTTTATTCTCCTTCTATTCTGTAGAGTAAAATTTCATAACCTGAAGTTATTTCATTACTTATCTGATTACAAATAGGACACTTTCTATTTGTAGTCTTTAAAGGAAATTCCTTATGACAATTATTACAATATGCCTTACTTAATAACTTTTCTATAATAAGTTTTGCACCCTCACAACAACTCCCTGAACTCATTTCTTTAAAAATAAAATCAATGGAGGAATTATCTATACAAGAAAATTCTCCTATTTGTAAAAATACTTTTGATACCTTAGTTATATTATTTTTAATACACTGTTTCTCAACCATATCTATAACGTAACTAATTATTGAAATTTCATGCATTTATATCACCAATTATCCTTTTAATTTCCCTAAATACTTTTTTAGTAATTTCAGAAAATTTATCCTTTAAAGTATTAGATAACTCTAAGGAATAATTCACCTTTTCCACTTCAATACCAACTAAATATCCAGCAATTTCTCTATATTCTTCTCTTAAAACCCTCAAAAGATTTTCACTATGCATATCTCTGCAAGGGTTAATAAATTTATCACATTCCTTTAAATTTAAGACTGAAACTCTGCCAGGTTCAATTCCAAAGTAGGTACTGTCTACCAGAATAACAGTATCTTCCTTATTAATTTCATTTAAATAATATATATAATCAATTCCAACTATTAATACCTTAACTTCTTTGCTATAGCTTTCCAGTTGGGCCCCTATGAACTCCATTACCTTTACTCCTATACCATCATCACCCAAAATAATATTTCCTATGGCAAAAATCTTTATCATAGTATATTTATTGTTATAGGCTCATATTTATCACTGGTTACATGTGCGGCACAGTTTAAACATGGATCAAAGCTTCTTACTATACGTCCTATTTCTACTGGATGGACCATATCTTTTATTTCCGTTCCTATCAACGCTTCTTCCACTGGCCCTTTTATTCCCCTATTATCAGTAGGTGATAAATTCCAAGATGAAGGTGGTATTAAAGTATAGTGGTGTACTAACTTATTCTTAATAGACAACCAATGTCCTAGGGATCCTCTCTCTGCTTCTATTAATCCAACGCCTCTTGATTCCTCAGGTATTTCCCATTGCTCTTGATAAGCCTTTTTTAGTTTTAATAAATCTATTAATCCCTCTATAGCTTCACAAAGTCTCTTCGCCTCTATTGATTTAGCAATTATTCTATCCATAATAGATACTCCTCCACTATAGTCACCACTTAAAGTCATTCTAGCTAGTGCCCCAACCTCCATAGGATTCCCCTTATATCTAGGTGCATTAACCCAACTATATGCTTCTGGTTTATAAGGATTATAGGTGATTTTATTGTCTTCTCCTGGTATTAAAGTTTGCAAATCTGATTCTACCCAAGTTTTAGAAATATCTTCTGCTATATTGCTAGACTGAAATTCTTCTCTAATTCCATTTATCATTACTCCAGTTGATACCATTTTAATTGGATGCAAGTAATTGTCATACAATCCATAACTCATAAAATTCTTATATCCATCACCAATTTTAAAATAATCTTCATAAGTGGCTGCTATAGTATATACATCCGGTATAAGCTTATCTACAATAAAACTTTTTATTACTTTTATACTATATTTAATGTTTTCTATTTGTGGTATATCAATATTGGTAGTTGTGCCACCTACAAAAATGCCATGACAATGAGGAACTTTTCCAGCTAATTCAGCTACAGCTCTATGTGCTTCTCTACTATACCTTACTGCTCCTAAGTAATCTTCATTTATTCTTTTTGTATCCTCTCTAGATAACCTGTAATCAGCAGCTTTAGCACTTTCCGTTTTATACAACGGATTTATATGAACTATATCTACATAATCTGGAAATACGAAAAAATATATGTGCCTCAAATAATTCTGCAAAAATTCAAATCCGTTAGCAATATCTCTAACTACTTTCCCATTAAAATCAGGTGTAACTTTCATTGCATCTTCTAGACATAAAGTAGCAGCTACAGCATGATGGGTAGAACAAATTCCACATACCCTTGGAGCCAGTCTTATAATATCTAAGGGATATCTACCTTTAAACATCTCCTCAAATCCCCTAAACTGACTTCCACTACTTTTTGCATCTATAATCTTATTATTAACTACATTTACTTCTATATTTAAAAGTCCACTTACCCTAGTCAATGGATCAATTACTATCTTAGTCATAATTAAACTCCTCCATATTTTACAAAAGGCTCTGTTCCATCTGGAAATCTAGGTCCTGCACAGCCTATACAATTAGTATTATCCCCGATAGGCCAATTATCAGTGCCATTCCATCGACTTACAGGACAATATGCATGGGTTATTGGACCTCTGCACCCTAGAGAAAATAAACATTCTGGATCTCCAAATTTCTTAGCAAATATCCCATTATCAAAAAACCTTCTTCTTGGACAATTGTCATGAATTGTCTCTCCATAATAAGCCTTTGGTCTTCCATCACTATCAACTTCTGGCATACCATAGGATGTAATATAACCCAAAATTCCCATAGTCCAAACAGGATTTGCAGGACAACCTGGTATTCTAATAATGTCATCTCTTTTTAAAAACTCTGATATGCTAACTCCATTAGATATATTAGGTCTTGCTGCAGTAGGTCCTCCATAACAAGCACATGTTCCCACAGAAATAATATATTTAGCGTTTTTAGCTATAGTTTCTACCGCCTCCATTGCTGTTATTTTTCTTCCATTATAGGTAGCAACAGTAGTAAATAGACCATTATCTCTTAATGGTACTGCGCCACAAACTAAAAATATATATTCAGTATCCAAAATTTCAAATATTCTCTCATAGCTTTCTTGTCCCTCATCTCCATTTATACTGCCAAAGAAAATCATATTAACAAATTCCTTTAGCATATATATAACATCTGGTTCATCTCCATTTAACAGAGAAATTACTTCTCCAAAACACCCTGATATCTCTAACCATATAGCATTGATTCTCCCCTTTTTACCTTGTTGTACTTCTTCAATCGCTCTTTTTGCATAGGAGATAGCCAATTCTTCTTTATTTCTTAGAAAATTACACATAATTATTCCTCTTTTAAATTACTACTATAATAATAGTTTTTTAGTATAAATTTTATGCAATATTTTTAAATTAATTTTATTTTCATATTGACATACTTAAGATTCCACTGTAATATTAACTTAAAGATATCGATTGTGCACAATTTGATTGTTAGCTATTTTGTATTACACTATATACCCATCATAAAAGGAGAAATATATATGAATATTTATGATTTTAAAGTTAAAACTATAGACGGAGAAGAAACTACTTTAGAAAAATACAAAGGTAAGGTTCTAGTGGTTGTAAACACAGCTAGTAAATGTGGATTTACACCTCAATATTCTGATTTAGAAAATATCTATAAAAAATATAAGGATATGGGGCTAGAAATTTTAGGCTTCCCATGTAATCAATTTGCCGAACAAGAACCTGGTAATAACAATGATGTAAAAGCATTTTGTCAGTTAAACTATGGTGTTACCTTCCCATTATTTGAAAAGGTAGATGTTAAGGGACAAACAGCTCATCCCCTATTCAAGTTTTTAAGTAATTCTATGCCTTTTAAGGGTTTTGATTTAAGTACCCCTAGCGGAAGACTACTAGATAACATCTTGAAAGAAAAATACCCTGAGTATATTATTGGTAATAGTATTAAGTGGAACTTCACTAAATTCTTAATAGACAGAGATGGAAATATAGTAAATAGATTTGAATCTCCTGTAGATCCTATGGATATGATTCCAGAGATAGAAAAAATTTTATAGGACTGAGGTTTCTAATATGAGTTATGAACACTTAGATATTGATAAGCAACTATGCTTTGCTTTATATGCTTCTTCAAAAGCTATAATAAAAAGTTATAAGCCACTATTAGATGAACTTGGCATTACTTACACTCAATATATTACCCTTTTAGTCCTTTGGAAAGAGGATAATATAACTGTAAAAGAGTTAGGCAAGAAACTTTATTTGGATTCTGGAACCCTTACACCTGTATTAAAAAGACTTGAATCCATGGATATAATACAAAGGATAAGAGCTTCTCAAGATGAAAGAAATGTATATGTGAAACTAACAGATAAAGGTATTTCAATGAAGGATAAAGCTTCAAAAATACCTGAAAAGATGTTCTGTAGTACTGGTCTTTCTTTAGATGAAGTATCAGACTTAAGAGAAAAACTTAAATTTTTATTAAATAATCTACAATAGAAAAACAAGCTAGGTACAAGTATTTCAACTTAAACCTAGCTTACTTTTTTATTTCTATATCTTAATTAACAGGAATAGTTTCTCTTGGTGTGGACCTCTGCCTTTAATATTTCTTCTTTCTCTTTTAGAATTTCATTACCTAGTATTCCTTTAGATACTTCTTCAAATCCAATTCTCTCTACCATATCACCAAATCTTTCTCCAGTTTTTCCGTTATCTCTATAATATAAAATTGCTTTTTCTATTATATCCATAGCCTCATCATATAAATAAACCCCTTTCAATGGTTCACCACGTCTTGGAGTTTTACCCCATTTCCCACCTATAAATAGTTTTACACCATCTTTTTTGCATACCATTGAACCAAAATGACATTTATCTATACAAAGTCCACAGTTTGTACACTTCTCCCTATCTATTTGAAGCTTTCCATTAATAACTTTTGCTGCTCCTTTTTTACAAGCCTCTTCTACTGAACACTTTTTACATCCTAAACATAAATCCTCATTACAATCTGGTACTCTTTGACCCATTATGCCAAAATCATTTAAGTCTGGCTTTATACAGTTATTTGGACATCCACCTATACCTATTTTAAACTTATGTGGCAAAAGTACATTGTAATATCCTTTATAAAATCTTTCATGTATTTTCCTTGCTAATTCTTGTGTATCTAAAAGCCCAAATATACATACGGTTCCTTTGCACGCTACTACAGGTCTAACTCTCGGACCCGTCCCTCCCCCTTCTAGTCCTGCTTCACTAAGCTCTTCTTTTACCTTTTGAATATCTTCAAATCTTATCCATGGAATTTCTACTGTAAGTCTTGTAGTATAACTCATATATCCTCTTCCATATTTTTCTGATATTTCAGAAAGGACTCTTGTTTCCTTTGAATTTAAGCATCCGTCCTCAGTTATAACTCTACATGCAAAGTGTATTCCATCTCTTTGTGGAAGAAATCCTTGACCCTTTAATTTTGATTTTTCTTCTGCTGATGCTATTATTGCCATTTTCTTCACTACCCTTCTTTATTTCATTGTATTGACATTCTAATTGTTAATCTTTCTGCACTTGTCATACCCTTGTAATATTTTCATGTTTATTATATCTCTGCAATTTTACAAAGTGAACTTAAGATTAGTTATAGTAAGATAAAGATTCTTTATACTTAGGATAACTTAAATATAAAATAGAGACTAAATTAGAAGATGTTTTATTCTAATTCAGTCTCATCACATTGCTTTTTACAAAAATCAATAAAGTTCTTTATAAAATCCATATTTGAGTTTTTTAAATATATAAAATTAAATTCTCTTTTCATTTTCATATTTTTGATTGATAATGCTTTAAATTTTTTACACATCAATGGTGAATTTAATGCTTCCTTTGATACCACTGTTGCTCCAAGTCCAGATTCTACTAAAGACATAATTGCTGTTATATCTCCAATTTCCATATAAGGATTAATATTCTTAGGTTCAAATCCTTGCTGCACCATATAATCTTCAAATATCTGCCTTGTCCCAGATCCTTTTTCTCTTAGTATAAGTTTTTCTGAAAGAATTTCATCCATTGTTATTTTCTTTTTCTTAGCCATTTCATGACTTTTTGAAATAGCAAATACTAGTTCATCATCTTTAAATTTTTCATAAATCACCTTACTTTTATCAAAGGGGCCCTCTATAACACCCAATATAATCTCACCACTAAAGAGTTTTTGGATTATATTCCCTGTATTTTCCACATGAAGTATTACATCTATGTTTTTGTTGCTCACCTTATAATTTCCTATGATAGATGGAAGTACATATCCCCCTATAGTAAGAGTTGCGCCTACATTATATCTCTTTATAATAGATGATTCATTTGAAAGATGGTTTTTTGCCAATTTACTTATTTTATCAATTTCTAAAGCATACTTATAAAGTATCCTTCCTGCCCCCGTAAGCTCCATGTTCTTATTTTTTTTTTCTAATAACTTCACATTGTAATATTCCTCTAAAAGTTTTATATGATGAGAAATTGCAGGTTGAGTCATATTTAATATGCTGGCAGCCCGTGTAAAGTTCTTTGTATCAGCCACAGTAATAAATGTTTCAAGCTTTATATCGATCACAGCTTATATCCATTCCTTCCTAAATTACAATAAGATACCCTAATTATACTACGTATATTTCTAAAGTTCCAATTCATCATATTAAATACTCTAATTACATTTTAGTTAATATTCCATCTACCTATATCTTCCTTAATAAAAATCGATTTTTATATTTCTATGGCAAACTTTTATTTATTATAACTAATGCTATTAATATCCATATTAATATAATAATTCCACTGGCTACATAATTTTTAGGTTTTCCTTCCTTAAAAATATTTTCTGCTTCAAGTCTGCAACTTTCTATAACTTCTTTTGGAATGAGCTTTAAGGACAGCCAAATCAGAACAGGTAATAAGATAGCATCATCCAAAAATCCAAAAATAGGTATAAAGTCCGGTATTAAATCTACTGGACTAAACGCATAGCCTATAGTTATTGCAACTACTACCTTTGCATACCATGGTGTGCTTCTTTTTTTATATACAAGATACAAGGTATCTATATGTGCTTTTAACTTTTTTGCCCAATACTTTATCTTTTCTATCATACTATTTACCCTCATCCACTTATTTAAATTATCAATACATAATTCTATACTATCAAATCTACTATATAAATAGTTTATTTTATAAACTGTTTATATACAACAGTTACTTTACATAGTTGAATTTTATTTTTATACTTATCTAAACATATTTGCGTAATTCATTTTAATTTACATATACTTTATTAAATAGTTTGAAAAATTTATTATATTTACAGATTAGTTTAATTATAAATGCAAAATAAGCCCTAACTTTGTGGTAAAATATTCTTATGCCTTAGTAACATTTATTATTACCGTAGGAGGTATTAGCATGAGTTTAATAACTAGTAAAAGTTATAATGTACACTATTATGAAGTGGATGCCAAGAAAAGAGCTTTAATTTCCACTATTATGAATTATCTTATGGACATATGCTCTGTACAATCTGATAGCCGTGGTGTTGGTGTAGAGTACCTAATGACAAATAATAAAGGATGGATATTAACACAGTGGAATATAAAAATAAATAGGTACCCTTTGTATGATGAGAACTTAAAAGTATCTACGAGAGCAAATTCTTTCTATAAATATTACGCATATAGAACAAATTATATTGAAGATAGTTTAGGTAACTTAATAGTGGATGGACGGTCTATATGGCTCTTAGTTGATTCAACTAAAAGACGACCTGTAAAGGTAAGCGATGATATGTATGCCGCATACAATATATCCAAGGATGAAAATGAACGCTTTATTCATTCCTCATTGAAACCTTTAGATAGTTGGGACACTGAAAAGGCCTTTGATATAAGATATAGTGATATAGACACTAATCAACATGTTAATAATGTAAAATATGTAAGTTGGATAATTGAATCTATACCATTGGATATTGCTTTAAATTATGAAATGCGTGAGATTACAGTAGTATATAAAAAAGAAACCTATTATGGTCATAGAATAAAAGTTCATACCAAAATTGAAAAATCACAAACTGGATATATATGTACTCATGATATCATAAATGAAGATGGAGAAGAATTGACCTTAGCTACTACCTATTGGGAATAAAATATAACTTTAAAATGGTATCATAGCTTCCAATATATATGGAAATCTATGATACCACTTTTTAAAAGAAATGATTATTACTTAGTAATTCTTTGTTATATTCCTCATGCTTTTCAATTAACTTCCCTAGCGATTTTCCCTTCATCATGTCTATTATCATAGGGGATAAAATTGAAAGCCCATCTCGATATCCCAGGTCAATATGTTGATTTAATGTACTTTGTCTTATATTAACTGTACCTATACCACTTACTGCTTCTAAATGCATAGAAGGATATATTTCAATAATATTGCAGTCTTCAAATCCTGTTCTATCTAATTGATGCTTATAAGATAAATGTACAACTATGATAACATCACAATTATGATTTTTAAGAGGAGCTATTGGTACATTATCTGCATTTTGATAATCATATTTAGGACTATTTATACCCCCATCTGAATATCTATACTCATTTATATTTATAGGCTTAAAAATAAATGGTACTGCACAGGACGCAAGTACAATGTCTATAAGTTTCTCATTGTCATAATCATTTAATCTAAAATACTCAGGTGTTTTCAGGTCTATATTATATGCACACGCATAGAGAGTTTTTCTTGACTCTTTAATTACTTTTAAATCAACATACTCCTCAATAAACTTACGTATGCCACTTTGAGAAAGCAAACCTATATCACTTACACTAAGCAGTTCATTAAATTTTTGTTCCTTACCTATATTCTTAGCTTTTTTTATTAACTGAGAAATCTTTAAATCTCTTGCCAGACTTTCATGATTAATAAATCTAGAATAAGTTAGACTTGACCAACTCTTGTCCATTATACTATTATCATTCATAGATAATAAAAGTCCATTTATTGTGCCAATTGACGTTCCTGATACAACGGAAACTCTTCTTATTATGTCTAACTCCCAAAGTGCCTTAAATACCCCTGCCTCATAGGCACCTTTTGCACCTCCACCGGCTAATACTAGTCCAATATTCAAATCAAATAATTTTTTTATTTCATCCATGCTTTCCCTCTTAACTTATAATTTATTCATTACTACACTATACTCTAATCATATAAAACCTAAAGTAAATTAAATAAAATATTATCCATACTAAGGCTTTATAAGTATCTATTTAAGATACCTTTATAATGTATATGTATATCTACCTTATTTTTATATATTTCCATTTTCCTGTTCTAAATCTCATGTAAACAAAAAACCATCTTACAAATTGATCCATGAATACAGCCATCCATGCTCCTGCTAATCCATATCCAAATATATTTACAAGCAAGTGAGCTAAAACAACTCTTATTAATAATACCCCAACAAAGGTAGCAACTAGTGGCCAGAAGGTGTCCCCTGCACCTCTTAAAGCTCCTGCTAATATTAGTTGTGATGATTGAAATGGTTGAACTAATGCTATTATTTTTAAAGCTATAGATGCATTTTGTATAATCCTTGGATCTTTTGAATATAAACCTATAATCTGCGGACCAAAAAAGAAGAAAATTATAGCCATAAAAGTGGATATCAAGGAACCAATCTTTCTGGTTTCCTTGGCATAACTCTCCGCCTTTGAAAGCTCTTTAGCCCCTATGCTTCTACCTACCAGGGATGAAGCTGCAATTCCAAAAGCTTGTCCTGGTTGAAAAGAAAGACTTAATATATTTAATGATATTTGATGTGATGCATACACTACAGTTCCTAGTCCTGCAACTATTCTTACAAACATAAGTACTCCAGCTCTTAAAACTAACTGCTCAAGGGATGCAGGTACACCTATCTTTACTAGATTATAAATAATATTTTTATCAATTTTAAATGATTTTTTAATATCTAATTTAATTATGCTTTTACCTTTTATAATATACCTAAATAAAAATACACTTGCTATTACATTAGATATAGCCGTAGATATTCCAGCTCCTGTAACACCAAGCTTAGGAAGTCCAAAAAGACCATATATAAGAACTGCATTCCCAATAACATTAAAAAAGTTAGCTCTTAAATTTATCTTCATAGGTGTTTTTGTTTCTCCAATACCTCTAAGTGCTGCAGATATTGACATATTAAAAGATTGAAATATAAATCCAACCATAATAATTTTAAAATAGCTTCCACCTACTTGTAACGTATCATTTGCTGCCCCCATAAATTTCATAATTGGTCCAGTAAAAATTATTCCTAATACCGATATAGGTATAGCTAACATTATCAAACTCAATAGTATTACATGCTTTAAAGTAGTTTCTATTTTATCTGTTCTTTTTGATCCAAGGTATCTAGCAATCATTGCTGTTCCACCAACATTTAAAGCTTGCACAAGAGACAATCCTATAAATAATGGCTGATTTGTCATACCTACAGCAGATACAGAAGCTGCAGCCAATGAATTATCGCCCATTCTTCCAAGCATCATCATATCTACCATTCCAAAAAGGGAACCCATAAGAAGTTCTAACAGAACAGGCCACGCAATGTTGATAACATCATTTCTTGTAGAATTTTTCGACCACATAAATATTCTAGTCTTTTTTCCATCTCCATTTTCCTTTGAAGCAAACATTATCATTCTCCTTTACAAGTTAATTTAAAGACAATACTTCTAATACTATATACACTCTTTTTATACAAATTAATGTTTTATAACTTTAAAAATTATTACTTCTTTTAAAAACCTTTTTTATAAATTTCAATATTTTTTTAAAATAATCTTCATTTTCAATGTCCTTTATAGCCTTTCGTAATTCATGTAAAGCTTCATTATATCTTTGAGATTTTAATCTAGGAAAGGCACATATTAATCTCCGCTCCACATACTTAGTTTCCATTAAGAGAGACTTATACTTTTTACGAAGGGATATTTCTACTTTATCTATAGATATATTTTCTTTAAATTCAGTTAAATTTTCCTTTAATTCCTTTAGGTTATTTAATTTGCTATCTGTTATTACACGTAGGTTTTCTAATTTTCTTACTATACCCTCTTCATATAATTTAATCCATATTTCTTCTTTAACATAATGAATTTCTTCTAACTTACGATTAAGATTTACTATGGAATTTATAGATATGAATAAATCTACTAGAACAGATATTAAAATACAAATAGATAATAAGTATACTATTGTTATTGGAATTCTAGTCATAATATTCTCTGTGAAAGGATGTATTATCTCAATTAGTACAACACATAGAAACCCAAACAAAAAAGAGTTTCTCAAACAAACTCTTCCTCTAATATTAAATTTGTAATCAGAATAATCCCACCATCTCATTTTAAATAATTTTTCCATAATAAAACTAGTTATATACTCTATAATAGTTGTATAGATCATACCAAAAATAAATACTATAACTACATTATCACTATATTGATTTAGCAATAATAAAACAAAAAGTGCTCCAAAACCATATATAGGACACAATGGCCCATTTAAAAAACCTCTTTCTACAAAATAGCCATCAAGAACAGAGCAATATATTGTTTCTACTATCCATCCTAACAAACTGTAGATTATCCAATACATAAATAAAACAGAAAGTTTATCTACCATAGCATCAACTCCCCCAACACCTAAAGTCAAATATATAACTTTATTTCCTTTAGATAGTAAATTAACAAATTATCATAATAATTATTATACTCTGAATAATATTATATCATATAAGAATACTCTTGTTAATCTATTCCATTACATCATATTCACTAGTAATTATTATAAATAATTTATATATTTCTATAATTAACCAATCATTATATTATTTTCAAGTTCATTTTAAATTTATTTTTTATATTATGAAAAAAATTAGAAATTCCTTGTATTTAGTTCACATTTAAAATAAAATCTATTTATTAAGTGATAATTAAGTATTTGTATAACACTATTAAGATATTTAAAATTTACTTTTTACACTTGATAATACTTATATTGAGGAAGTGAAAACATGATAGATGAAATTTTGAAATACAATAAGGAATTTGTAGAAAATAAAAAATATGAAAGATATATTACAAGTAAATATCCAGATAAAAAAATAGCCATAGTTACATGTATGGATACTAGGCTAACGGAACTTCTTCCCGCTGCCCTTGGATTTAAAAATGGTGATGTAAAAATTATCAAAAATGCTGGTGGTTCAATATCTCATCCCTTTGGAAGTGTAGCTCGTAGCTTACTAGTAGCTATATATGATTTAGGGGTTGAAGAAATTTTTGTAATTGGTCATACGGACTGTGGAGCACAACACATGAATAGTAAAAAGATTATTGAAAAAATGAAACTTAGAAACATTACTGAAGATCAAATTAATTTGGTTAAATACTTCGGAGTTGACTTTGATTCATGGTTAAGTGGATTTGATAATGTTAATACTTCAGTAGCTGAAACAGTAGATATCATTACAAAACATCCTCTAATACCAAAAGATATTAACGTCTATGGTTTTATTATGGATTCCACCACTGGAGAGTTAGCTCCAGTATAAATAAAAATCTTTGCTAAAAGTATAATAGCTAGTCAAACTTTAAGTTTATGACTAGCTATTATACTAAATTATCTTTTATTGTTACGCTTTATTAAGGCATATAATCCACTAAAAGCTCCAAATAGTATTCCAGTAATAGGGAATATAATCCAACAAATATGCCATCCATTAAATCCTAAACCCCAAATCAAAAATATTGCTGTGGCAATAGGCCATACAACTGATGCAACATCACCTATAGCTGTATTATTTTCCTTACATTTTGATGAATATTCTTCAATTTGTAAAAGTGCATTATAGCTATTATTTATATTTCCTACTCTTACAAATATAAAAACTGCAATAGCTACCATTATTAATAATACAATTGCTCCATAATTAGATAATATGTCATTATCGTATCCTCCAATTGCTGATATACCAATTAACGCAACAGGTGACAGTACACAAAGTGTAACTCCAATTATATTTAATTTAGTAAAATTGGATGAGAATTTTTCTTTTTTAATTTTTACTCTTTGCTGCACATGTAGTGGACATATGAAATCATCTTCTAAATACTTATACTTGTCAAGTTGAGTACCAGCATAGATAAATAGCCCCACAGCAATAGCTATAAGAATAAATAATGGGATAACACTGAGTCCTTCTAAAGTTTCCACATTAATTTCTGTACCAAATACTCCACCTATTATAATATTATGAGTAAACATTAGTATTGCTGGTGCTAATATACATAACATAACACCAACAGCAATAAGCTTTCCATATTTAACTTTATCCCTCATGTAATTTTCTGCTTCTTCCATGGTAATAGTCAGAATATTATCTAATTGCTTTCTATTTTCAATTCCCAACTCCTTTATTAACTCATCAATGTTCCCAAACTCAGAAATTACAATTCCGATAGCTTCATTTTCAGTTTTTCCACTTTCTTTAAGTTCCCAATATTTTTCTTCCATATTAGAAAGCAACTCATCTTTTAATTTTATAATTTCTGCTGATTTTGGTAAACTTGAAAAAATATTTTCTAAATAATTTTTAATGGTCTCCATACTTATCCATCTCCTTTATAAATTTACTCATTACTTCTTTAATAACCTTCCATTCTTCACACTTTTCTTTGTAGTAATCCAGTCCTTTTTGTGTGATTCTATAGTAAGTTCTTCTCTTTCCAAAGGTCTCATCTCCATAAAAGGATTCTATATAACCGTTGTTTTCCAGCCTTGTAAAGGCAGAATATAATGTTGTTTCCTTTATAATATATTTTTCCTCTGATAGTTTTTTTATAGTTTTAGATATCTCATATCCATAGGACTCCCTATCTAGGAGAGTGAAAAGAATTATAGTATCATTATATCCTCTAATAACATCACTACTTATCAAATGTTATCCTCCTTTCTCCACCTACTACTTACTATTTCATATATAACTATATCTTTAGTGTATATTATGCAATTACTCTGCCTATCGTACTTTATCTGTCGTAGTAATTATAATATATCACAATTACTACGACATGTGAAGTAGTTTTTCCATTTTTTTAATTTTCATCTATATATTTATATAAAAATACAGCATATAAATGTGCATAGAAGCAAATTTATATGCTGTAACTTTATTCATTAATTTTATGCCTTAGACTTTAAGTAATTCATATTATATTTAACTATAAATATACCAATGATTAAAGTAATAAATTCTGCAACTGGTATAGTGGACCATAATCCATTTATACCGAATACTTTCGGAAGAATAGATAGATTAATTAATACTAATGCAAAACTCTTTATAATAGACATGGTATTTGATATCTTAGCATGACTAATTGCTTGGAAAAATGATATATTAACCATATTAATTCCAATAAATATAAATGCTACGAAATATATTCTCATACCTCTAGCTGTAATTTCAATAAGCTTTAAGTCTGAATTATTAAAAAAGCTAATTACTTCTTTTGTAAAGATATTTCCTACTAAGAAAAATACTATTCCAAAGGCAATTGCAATGTATATGGCTGCTTTTCTAGTTTTAATTACTCTATCATAATGTTCAGCTCCAAAATTAACACTTACTATTGGCTGAATAGCTTGGCTTATTCCAGATAATATTGCAACTCCAATTAAAGCAATATTACTAATAATACTATACGCAGCTACTCCAATCTCGCCTATCATATCTATTAAAATATAATTAAATAGTATTATAACAATAGCTCCAGATACCTCAATGAATGAGCTTGATATCCCTACCTTAAATATATTTGTAATATATGGAATTTTAATTGAGTTATAGTTGAATCTAAGATGTCCAGATTTTTTAATAAATTTAGTAGCTATAATTATTAAAGTTACCATTGGTGCTATAGCCGTTGCTATGGCAGCACCTCTCATACCCATGTCAAGTACAAAAATAAATACATAGTCAAAAACCACATTAAACATGTTACCAGTAATTCCGGCAACCATAGAAAGCTTTGGAGCACCATCATTTCTTATAAATGCCTGTAAAACGCCTGATAATATAAAATTTATACCTGATAATAATATTATTTTTAGATATTCATCAGAAAGCCCTAATATTTGTTGTGAGGCTCCAAACATTATAGCTATATTTTTTGAAAAAATATAACCAAAAATAGAAATGCTTAACCCTATTATAATTGCTATAAAAATTGATGTATTAAAGACCTGATTTGCTTTTTCATTGTTCTTTTTACCCATATTAATAGAGTATAAGGTAGCACCTCCCATTCCTATTAAAAGGGATAGGGCATTATATACATTATATATAGGTATAGCTATTCCTAAAGCCGAAAGGCCCTCTTTTCCAACTCCTTGACTTATAAATATGGTATCACAAAGAATATTTACTGACGTTGCTAGCATAGCTAATATGCTAGGAAACAAAAATTTTATCAATAATTTCTTTAATCTCATTTCTGTTAATTCTACAAAGTTCATAATATCACCTACTTAAAATAATTTATTTGATGTGTAATCAATCTAGCACTCTTATCTCTCACAAGTTTATATTCTAAACCTTATAGTAACTATAATGTCAATCATTTATTTTAAAGGAATTTGTATTTCTGTTAAATACTCTTCTTCCTTTGAAGAAAAAGCAGAATCAGTTATGGTAAGAACTATGCCATCTCCAACACTCTCTAGTCCATTTATATCCATAAAATTTATAAGCTTATTAAAGTAACTTTCTGCATAATCATAGAGGCCTCTATAAATTATCCTTGCATATCTTCCTTTATGCAAAGTTTTTATATTTTTATGGTTGAAAATCCCATGATCAAAAATTAAAGCAATATCTCTGAAGGTAGTATACTTTTTACTTAAAATATCTTCTTGTGAGATAAAAGCTCCTATTCTTCCATCAAATAAACAAAGATTATCTCCCAATCTATTACTTAATTCTTTTATACCATATTCTACACTATATATATCTGTTCTATCATTTAAAGAAATATATATTATATCTCTATCCTCTAAATCAACTATTTCACAATCTTCAAGTCTAGCTTCTTCTATACTTTCTTCCAAAAACTCAAGTTTTTTAGAGATACTTTTTTTATATCTTTCTAAAAGTTCAATTTCCTTATCTATGTCCTTCTCTTTCTTATTAAGGAGATCAATTAGTATTTTAAGATTTCTATTTGAAAAATACTTTTTTATATCCTTAAGGGGCATTCCCAGCTTTTTTAAAAATAAAATAGAATCAAGCTGAGCAAACTGTTCAATATCATAATATCTATATCCATTCTCCTCATCTTTATGTCTAGGCTTAAGTAATCCAATAGAATCATAGTACCTTAGTGTCTGAGTTGATATATTGTGAATCTTAGCCATTTCTCCTATAAGTATCTTTTTATCCATTTCATCCTCCATAAAACTATATTATTGGATATAAAACTTTTTCTATAAAAATATATAAATAGTTATATAGAGAACTATTTATATATTTAACTAGTTAACTAGTTGTTGTGGTCGTGCAGATTTGAGGGATTTATATATCTTCATCCCATTGTACCTAACTTTTTACAGTGTACATTACTTCTATAGCACAAATTTGTAACCTGTTCTTTATTATTATATTTTAAAGGAAAAATCTCTTATACATTTTTTAATTGCTTCTTCTGATGATAAAAAATGTATATCATATTTCTTAATTTTTTCATTAGCTATTCTTATATCTCTATGTCTATCACTATTTTTAACCAAAAGTTCCTCAATTCTATTAGTTAAATTCAATTCATTAAATACAATTTTAGCAATGTCATAAGCACCTAAATCATTTTCACTACCGGCATTATATATTCCTTCAGGTAATTTGAGTATCTTATCAAAAGCTTCTATTAAATCATAGACATAAGTTATCCCCCTATAGTCATACTCTGGAAATTCTACTTTTTTATTTTCCATAGCACCTTTTATAATATTCCAAATTAGATTAGATTTTATTTTCTTATTTTTTTCTGGCAAACTAAAAAGCCATGTGATTCTTAAAATAACTGCATCATCTAGTAACCCTAATATTTTTTTCTCAGCTTCTATTTTATGAGCAGCATATACTGTTTTAGGAATTAAAATACTATCCTCATTGTGTGGACCTAAGGAGTTATTATTGCTATATACCTGATCTGAGCTAAAATATATCAATTTACTATTAGAATTTTTACATCCCTTTGCTACATTTATGGTTCCTCTCACATTTATATCATAGGATAACTCTGGATTTCTTTCACAAGTTCCAGTATCTGATATCGCAGCAGAGTGTATTACATAATCTGGTTTGTTATTTTCTATAGTTTTAATAGTTTTCTCTTCATTAGTTATATCTAGTTCCGTTCTTCCAAATTCTATAATATTATACTTATCCCTATAGTATTCTATAAACCTTGAAGCAAAAAATCCCTCTGATCCTGTAATTAATATTTTATCCATTTTTATCCCCCATTTAATCCAAATAACATTCATATGTTGATAATTGCAATTTAATATTTCCACGATTTTACACTTATTTAATATCCTAAACAATTTTTAAATTAATATAAATATTATATCATTTCATTGAAATTGTATCCAAGTTTATTCCATTTCTTCATGTTTTACTTATAACACCTCTATAATTGCTTTAAAATACATTAATAGTTCCTGAATTTTTTCTTTTAATGTATATAATCTGTTTATTAATTCTTAATATATTGTATAATATTACATATATTATGTTTATCGAAGGAGTGATATTATGAATGAAATTTCATATAGTAAGAGCCAAAATAATTTTATAAATAAGACCTTATTATATATGGCCATCGGACTAATAATTACCTTTGCTGTAGGTTATTTTATTTCCACTAATGTTTCTATGATGATGTTAATCTATAGTAACTCAGCTTTCGTAATAGGTATTATTGTTGTGGAATTAGCTTTAGTAGTTTTACTTAGCAGAAAGATTAATAAACTTTCTGTTCAAGCTGCTTTTGCCATGTTTATAACCTATTCTATAGTAAACGGATTTACTTTTGGGGCAATATTTACTATCTACAGTCTCGAGTCCATCATAAGTATTTTTGTAGTAACTTCTGCCATGTTTTTTTGTTGTAGCATGATAGGTATGACCTCCAAAAAGGACTTATCAATGGTAGGTAGAATTGCTATAATGGGGGTTGTTGGAATATTAGTTACTAGCTTATTCAATCTCTTTGTAGGTTCTGATGAGTTATCTATGTTTGTTAATTATATTGGTATTGCAGTTTTCTGTGCATTAACAGCTTATGATATGCAAAAGGTTAAATTAATACATGAACAAAATTACGGTTATGATGCCACTACCACAAATAAGTTTGCTATAATTGCTGCTTTAGAATTATATTTAGATTTTATTAACTTATTTATATACTTAATACGTATTTTAGGTAAAAAGAAATAAATTTTAAGAGTCCAACTTACATTCTAAATGTAGGTTGGACTCTTTAATATTTCTTCTGCCATTGCTTTATCTTCTATCATCATGTGCTGAAAAATCCAGTCTTGTAGAGAATCCTTAATTTTCTTTAATTCTTCACAAGGCTTTTTCTTTAATACTGATAGCTCAATATTCATAATCACCTTTTTTAATTCCTTATGGGATTTTATATGTTCTTCATAATTAGAGTAATTAGCTTTTTTCATTATTTTTTCTTCTTCATAAAAGCTATAAGAAATATATTCTCTAAGCTCACATATTATATCAAGAAGAATTTTAGTATCTACAGTAGCACATTTTGTTATCAATAATTGTTCTATATTACGAGCAATTCTAAAAAGTTCTTTATGCTGTTCATCAATTCTCCCAATATTGGTATTTAAATCATCTTGCCAGTCAAATTTAAAGTCAAACATTTTATATACCTTCTTTTTCTTTTATAGATATATATTATTTTATTATAAAAGAAACACTTTAACAACGCAAATAATTTCTTATATAGGGAAAACATGTAATTATAATTCATAAAATTTAAAATAAATATAATATAACACTGATAACTATATATAAATAAGCAGTGATGTAAATTATTCCATGGTTATAGTGAGAGCTAGGCTAATTACTAAATTTAACCTAGCTCTCTACGTATATTGAAATTTAAAACTACAACAATAACTAGTCCTTTTGGAGGAACTCAACTATCTGTTGAGTTTACTCAAACACATTTCCACCAAGTCTCCAAAGACTGATACCATAGCCCTTTTCCTTTATAACTTGCATCCATGAGTTTAATGTATTTTTATCTGCATACCACACTTCATGTTCAATCCCATCCTCATCAGTGTACTTGAACACTATGCATTGGCTTTTATTGTCTCTTTCCTCTTTTGCACTATATTCTTTTACTAAATCTTTAGCTTCTACTTCAGATAAGGAAGTTACCTTTCCATCTGAAGCCCAATTAAATCCACCTGTAGCAATGGCAAAATTTTTACTTCCTGGTACTCTTTCCATCTTATCCATCAATTCTTTTATGAACTGAGGATTTGCTTTTTCTCCTGGTTCACTAAACCCTCCATGTAGGTTGTAACACATCATAACATAGGTCGGACCCTCTATAAACTCTAGAGCATCAAAAGGGATATTAGGTTCTAATATGACTCTCAATTTTAACCCAACTCCATTACATTCACCATATAGCTCCTTAATAAACAATAAGTAATTATTCCATAATTCCATATCATCCTTAATTTGTTCATAGTCAATTTCTATTCCATTAAAACCATACTGAGATGCTAAACTTATTATATCCTTAACATGTTTACTTCTTAAGATAGAATCTGTGAGCAATGTCTTTAAAAGATCCTTATCCTTTAGTGATGAAGTTCCATCACTATTTATTTTATCATTAACAATAGTAAGATATTTAGTATAGTCCTCATCCTTTGTTCTATTATAGTAATCTACTAATTGCTGTGGCATTATCAGTTTATTGTTGGAATCAAAATAAGCTGCAAAATATGAAACTTCCTTTAATTGCTTATCTAAAGACTTAATCTCTCCTTGAACATCTAAATCCCAATAAGTGACCCATGCTGATAAGTTATCTATATTTTCATCAAATATCTTTTTATCCTCAATTGCAGCCGTTTCTCCAACCTGTACTTTACTGCTATTTTCCAGGGGATTTTTTTCTTTTGAACAACCATATAGAAATATACTTATTATTAAAGTCAAAGTAATAATAATCCAAGTATTCTTTGCTCTTTTACTCATTTAACACCTCTATAATCTATAAATATTTAATAAACCAGTCTATAATTTTATCAGTAAAATTTCTAAGGGAATAAAATATACTATCAACTCCCTTTAGTGAGCTGTCATACAATTCATTATCATTAACATCAGTTATCCTAAACTTTTTAAATACACCATCATATACATCATCTGCAATATTCCTTTGACTATATCCATATTCTCCCCATGCAGACTCTAAATAAACACTTCCCTGATTCTCATTAGTTACATCCAAATCTTTAGCTATATTAGTACCATCAATGTCTATACTAATTTTATCATTAACTAATGTTATATCAACCTTTCTGCTCCCCCCATCTCTTATATCAAATTTTTCTTCTTTATTTTTACTTAAGTCTAGTGAGAATATGACATTAGAACTACCTTTTGAATTTTCAATAATACTTATTACATTATTCATAAGTCTAACACATAAACTATCACTTTGATCATCATTAGCTCGCAAATAAATACCTTGAGAACCTATTATATTCCCATTTAATATTGTTGACACATTAACATCCTTATAAGTATCACTATTTAAAAGTTTAAGGATACCTTTTCCTTCTGATAAAGATGTTAATATAATAGTATCATCCTTAAACTCCGCTTTTCCTGATACCTCTTTAAATTTACTTGCCTTTTCTTTATCTCCAACTACAAATTCAATATCCTGCTTCGTATCATCCAAAATTCTCATTAGCAAATGATTGGTTGACCAATAGGACTGTGGTTGAATTCTAGTTAAATCATAGATTGAACTATCTATTGTATTTAGCGAGAAACCTTCCCTATTAAAATTCATATTAAATAACTCTTTAATCCATTTACCATTTATTTCGCTTACCTTGTCATTAGTACCAAACTGACCTGTATTAGAATGCATTAAGGCATATAATTTAGGCACTTGACTAATTTCCTTAGTATACACTTTAGATAAAGCCTTATAGTCACTATCAATACGCTGTTTCATTTCTTCATAGGACTCTTTGGGAATATTATATTCATCTCTAATATAATCCATTAAATAGTGATTATAATCTCTCTCCATACTTGAAGCTGATTCTGCAAACTCAACTGAATTTAAATTACCTAAGTAGTTTGAATCTTTATCAAATGCATTTATGTATTTAAGTCTATACCCATTTGTACCTAATTCCCAGTAAGAGCTATCTACTAACTCTAATAGCTCATTAGAACTTAAAAATTTCGAGTCTTCCTTTTCAAATTTATCAGCATAAGTTAGCATAGTTGCCTTTAAATTGTATTCTTCTATAATTTTCTGAGAAAATATTGCTGTATCTCTTCTTCCATCTTCAAATAGTAAAAATAGTGATTTAGTTGGTAATGCCTTACCTTTTAAATAATAATCCACTACATCCTTTTGAGTAATTGTTACATATCCGTTATTTTTTAATGCTTTAAGCTGTTCATCCAATCTTTTGGTACTTATTAAGGTATCATTTCCTGTTCTATCTACACCAAAATATGATACTGCAATGAAGCCACTATCTTGATTATTACTTACCTTATATGAATTGTAAGGCTCATATACAGAGAATGAAAATAAAGCTTTTATAATAGCTATTAACAATATAATTAAAATAACTCCTTGTAATATACCTCTTGCTATCTTAATCCTATCTTTCTTTTTAGGAGAAAAAGTATTACTTTTCATTGTTTTTCCCTCCGTTTTTCTTAAACTTACTGGAAGTAGTTCTCTGTTCCTTCTTCTTTTGAGCCTTTATATCACTGGGAGTCATTCGCGTGCCCCATGTGGACTTCCAAAAGGTTACCCATGCAATAGGCATCTGCCACAATAATACTGCCTCATAATAAATACAAAATACCATACCAAAAACCCATGTAGTACTTTTTCTAAGAAACATTTGAGCAAAACTCATCATTAAAGCCATCATCAATATTCCTACTAAGAAGGTTGTTGGAAATATCTTATGGATAATTGGAACATAAATTAAGTTATATGTAACAACTATTGGAGCAACAATAGGAACTACTACACCCATATAAAAGAATACTGCCATAAAAGGCTCCTTTTTCCACATAAATTTACCTGCAATTATTGATTCTCTTAGCCATGAACGCTTCCACCTCATTTGTTGCTTAAGAAATATTTTATATTTATTAGGTACAATGGTAGAACAGATAGCTGTATCTTGATAACTTGTTCGATGACCTTTTAACACAAAATTAGTCATAGCACGATCATCTCCAAAGGTTGCCTTCTGACCTAAAAACCTTTGATTTAACCATGCATCCATATTGTCTAGAATTATTTGTTTTTTATAGCAAGCTAATGGTCCTGATAAACAGGTAACAGCATCAAAATAAGCCTCTGCTGCCTTCATAATTCTAAAGGCTATGTAATAACGCACTGATTGCATCTTTGTTAATACATTAGTGTATGTATTAGCTACATCAGTCCTTCCTGATACGCCTCCCATTTTAGGATCTTTAAAAGGTTGAACTAAATTTCTTATAGCAAAGGGATCTAAAAAGCTATCTGAATCAACAAATACAACTAAGTCATGTTTAGCTTCCTTAACTCCTCTGCATAAAGCATCCCTTTTACCTAGATTATTTTCTTGCACAAAATATTTTAACCTGTGTTTTGTTTCAAATCTCTCTGCTTCACTACTTAACCTCTCAATAGTTTCTTTAATTTTTTCTACAGAATTATCATTAGAACAATCATCTACTACTATAACTTCCAGCTTGTCTATAGGATAATCTTGATTTATGCAACTTAGAATTGTTCTTTCGATCCACACTTCTTCATTAAAGCAAGGAATAATAATAGTTACTCCAGGTGTATAATCCACATCTATTAGCATAGGTTTATATAACATTCCAAATAAATATCTGCTAAGCAAAAATACTGCTGCAATAATACTATAAAGGTATATCCATTTATTAAATTTAAAATATATAATACTTTCTGCACGCATTAATATAATAAATAATGTAATAAATAATAAAAGAAAACTAGAAGTAACAAGTACATATCTATCTTTTTTTCTACTTGAATACTCTGACAAAGTTTCTGTAAACTCTATTCCACAGATAATTTTTCCTTCAGATGTTATAGAATCTCTAACTTTTTCACCTTTAATTTTCACTTTCATTTCATAGCCCTCAGGCATAGAACCAGGTAATATTTTAAATTTTAACTTTATCTCCTCAGCATTGTTTATTATATTTAATTGTGTTTCATCTTTTAATTCTAACAAAAGCCCCGTGGTAGAAATGTCTATAGATTTTACTAATAACTTTTTATTTCCTTTGCTGCTTTTACAAACAACTTCCACATCCGTTTTCATTACATATCTTATACCAGCATTCTTACTCGTTATAAAACCACTAGGGTCTTCTTTATGGTTATCCAAAAGTTGATATCCCCTACGGTCAATATTATCTCTAATTTCTTCCTTATCAGGAACATTTGATAATAACCGTCTATCTTTACGGGGATTTAAAAGGACATCACGGGTTTCATCTTTTTTTATTTTTTTCATATAGTATCTAACCTCATTTTTAAACTCCTCATATGTTACAAAAATTATTATTCTAAATAATCGCTTAGCTTTGCAATTTTATACTTTGTTCCGTAAACTCCATTCTCATTATTAGTTAAGAAAATATCTAAGGCTTCTGCTGTATAATAACTTTGATTGTTCATGTGCATTACTATAATATTCCCTCTACCTTTGATTAAACTTTCTTCTAATGAATGAACAATTTCTTGGGAAGAACTACTTTCATAATCATGAGTTGAAATATTTCCATTAATAGAATATTTAAATCCACTTTCAAATACCTGTGCTAGCCCTTCCTTTTTAACAAGTAAAGTTGGTGGTCTAAAGTATGGTCTTAATGAATTTAAATCACCTATAACATTAGCCATAGCATCATAGGATTTAACTAAAGAAATCTCCAATTTATTCTTGTTTGTATCTAAAGTTTCATGATTATAGTTATGACTTCCAATATCGTGACCATTAAATGCAATGGTTCTAAGTAAATTAGGATTAGCATTAGATACATCTCCGTTAGTATCAATGTACTTTGATATTACAAAAAAGCTTCCTTTTACTTTATGTTTATTAAGTACATCTAAAATCTCATTAACCACAGGATCTCCTCCCCAATCATCGAAGGTAAAGAATATTACATCTTCACCATTGGTATCAATAGTCCCTGTCTTATCCATTAAAACCTGTTCCTCTTCATTTAAATCACTTAAATCCACATATTTATTACCTATGTAATTAGATTTCATCATAGATAAAGCTTCTTCATAAGACCTCCTAATTAATGAGTTAATATTATTCCCCGCCATCCCATATCTCCCTAATTGAGAAGCTGATTCCACAGTATGTTGCAATTCACTTAAAGTCTCAACAGAATAATTCAATGGCTTTTCAACTAAAACATAGGATTGTGTTGCTTCATTATACTTATTAGCATGTCCATTTTTTACATAATTAGAGGTAATTAATTCAATAATATTTGCTACAGTATTCTTATCTTCAAATAAATCTGAGTCTAGCCTAAAGTAAACAATCTCACCTTTTCTTAATGACATATAGGTATTTAAATTAAGATAATCCCTTACAACTTCTTCTGCATTCATGTTTTTATATTTATGATTAATAGGAGATTTAGAATAAGTAAACAGTTCATAACCCTTAATACCATGAATTTTATTGATAACAGATAAAGCTTCTTGAACCTCAACATCAACATAACCATATCCAGGCATGTATGCTTTAGTATTTACACCAATCTTCCTTAATAAATTATCTACTTCATATATTTCTTTACAAATCTCTTCTGTAGATTTGTCTAATAAACTTGAGCTAACTGTTATTCCTCCATTGCCAATTTCATGACCTTTCTTTAATATGTTAGCAATTCTATCTGGATACTTTTCTATTTCATCCTTAGTGACAAAGAAAGTTCCTTTAGCCTTTATTTTATCTAAAGATATTAAAACTGAATTTAATGCAGTTTCATTATCTAATCCTCTAAAGGTATAGGATAATGCTTCTTTAGTAGTGTAAAACTCTGAAATATTAGGAGCAAGATTACCATTATTTTTTTTTATTAGCTCCGTAAAATTTACTAAATCTAAAGAATTTTTTTCTTCACTATTTCCTTGTGAAGTATTTTTTTCTTCTTTATAACTTTCATCTATATAAATCTCATCTTTATTTGACATATTTTCAGGTGATGAAGTTTCATCATAACTTTTCATTCCAGCTAATTCATTCACTTGGACAACAGTTATTTTCTGTTCATCTATGGCCTTCAACAACCATTCTACAATTTTAACAACGGTTATTTCTTCTCTTTCATCCTTAGTAGATTCATCTATCCCTGCTTCTTTATCTATAGCTGGCTTTTCCCCTTCTTTTTCTCTTTCATATTCGAAATCATCAAGAACACCATTAACCTTAATGGAAATAATTGTGCCCTTATCTAATTTATTTACATAATTCTGAGCCTGCCCATAATCCTTGAAACTTTGATAGCTAAGATAATGATCACTGTGAACCACATACTTATTACCTGAGGCGTATGCTGCCTCTAGGACTTCATCAGTGTATGTGGTAGATTTACACTTTAGTAAATTAGATTTCTCCTTAATTATAGTTTCTATTATCTTATTACCACGGCAAAAATCAGTAATTAATTCTTTCTGAGATAACTTTTCCATATGCCTAGCATCTGAAAGAGTTTCGCTTCCTACTACATGCCCCGCTTTTTTAATGTTTTTTACTGTGGTAGGGTCTTCTCCAGCTTTAATACCTGGAATAAAAAAATTTGCTTTTACACCATACTCATTTAATAATTCCACTATTTTTCCCATAGTATTAGCATCACTAATTCCTTCAAAGGATAGAGCTAGTACATTAGAAGAGGTTTTTGCATTAGTTATAACTTCAGCTTGTTTTTTACTACTTAGTAACTTTAATGCATCCTTTATCTCTGCTGATGCATCATACTTATTTTTATCATTTTTAATCATATTTTCAGTATGATTGTTCTTAGTGTAACCCTTATATGTAAAGGCTCCTAATCCTACAGCCACGGTTATAATTATTGTGACGATAATCCAATTTTTTTTCATATTATTTCTTCTCCATGTATTTAAGACTTTATTTTTATTTTAACTTTAAGAATAACTTATTTCAATAAACAATAATTATTGATTATTGAAATGATATACAATTATACCACAATATTTTATTTTGAATCAATATATTATTAATTAGGTTATGTTTAAAATTACAGTAATAGAATAAAAGCTATTGAATATTACATTGAATATTCAACAGCTTTTTTAAATTATTCAATTATTTATTTTAAATTCAGTAAATTATATATATTAATAAAAAGCTTTTACCCTATTGTGTAATTATTTAGATGGAGCAGGTGATTTTACCACAGTTAATTCTAAAATTTCATCATGTTTATTACCAACATTCATCTTAGTTTTAAATGGTATTTTTAATAAAGTGCCTTCTTTGTATTCATTAATTTCTTGGTCATCTAATCCAATTGATAACGTGCCTTTTAGTACAGCCATATATACATTAGAATTTGAAAAATGCTCTGGAAGTCCTTCTCCTTTATTAAATATCATGTGTAAGTAATGAACATTTCCATCTGAAATAAGCATTTCAACTGTTCTACTATGGCTGTTAGTCATTTGATAAATTTTTTCAACCATTATAAATTCCCCCTTTATATCTTTATTTTTTAGAATATATTATTTATACTTAATTGCCTTTGCAGGACATTTATATATAGCTAGTTTAATCTTTTCACTTTCTTGTGATATTAATATATTTTTATTTACCTTTGCTTTTTTATTTTCTAATATAAAATCTTCTGATGCTATCCTTGTACATAATCCACAACCAATACAAAAGTCCTCTTCTATAATTAGTATTGCATCTTCCTTTTCTATAATATCTTCTTTAGGTAATTCTTCTTTTTTAACAAATCTTGAAGTGATAATTGCCATTATAATAATAGATATTGTAGTTAAGCTCCATCGAATCACCATAAATTTAGGACCTAAAAACTTAGATTCATTTGCTAGCATCGGAATCTTAATTACTGCCCAAGCACTTAAGATTATTACTATATTTGCTATGCTTGCACCCTTTTTTATAAGCATCTTACATACAGGAAAAGCTGCATAAATAGGACCTGCTGAAAAACTACCTAGTAAAAAGGAAAATATATATCCTTTAACCCCTGAACCTTCACCTAGTGCATTTTCTATAGTTTTTTTAGGAACCCATCCCTCAATGAGAGATGTTAGTAGAAGTATTACTGGCATTATTATAAGCATTTCTTTCACATAATATAAGCTATTATTTAAAGCCATAATTCCTTTATCCGGCATAAAAATCAATAAAAACAAATAAGCTAAAATAACAAAAGTTAATAACATATTGTTTTTTACTTTTTTAATAATTAAACTCATATTATCACCCCCATGAAAAGTGCTATAACCACAGCAAATATAAAGCTTAATGAGTTTCTAATCAATGCAAACTTAACACCAAATTCTCTTCTTTCAAGAGGAAATGTAACAAAACCAACCATGGTAAGAGTTGTTAAAAATGCCACTATAGGAACTATACTAGCTCCTGCATTTACTAAGGAACCTACCAGTGGAAAAGCAACAAAAGCTGGTATTAAAGTGATACTTCCTACAAATGCAGAAATAATTGTGGAAATAAAAATATTAGATTGGCCTAAATAATATTTAATTATATCTGGTGGAATGAATGTAAGTATTAATCCTATAAGAAAAAGTATTCCTATAATTTCTCCTATCATGCTTTTCATTATTCCCGTTGACATTTTAATGGAGTTAAAAGTTTTCTTTTTATCTTTATTTATGGACCAAATAAACCAAGTCAATGTAATTACCCAAAGAATTATTGTGAATATATCCATTTTATTTTCTCCCTTCAACATCTTTACTTGTATTATAATTTGTTTTAATATTATAATCAGTTACCAAGGTAACTAATTTTGAAAAAGGAGAAATAATAATGTTAGATTTTATTTCTATTCTTGAAAATACAGAATTATTTAAAGATATCTCTATGAGCACTATTAATCATTTATTTGTACAAGATTCTTTCAATATAAAAACTTATAAAAAAAATTCCGTAATTTATTTTCAAAATGAAAAATGTGTTACTTTTGATATAGTCCTGAAAGGAATTGTCTCTGTACAAAGCACTGATGAGAAAGGAAACTATATCTCAATAAGTGATTTTACTATAGGAAGTGAACTAGGAGGAAATCTGCTTTTTTCCCATAAAAACTTTTATCCAATGATGGTTCTAGCAAAAACGGAAGTAACACTTATACACTTAAAAAAAGATTTAGTTTTAAGTCTCTGCCAAAGTAATACTACTTTTTTATCTAAATTTCTTCACTCCATCTCAGACAAAACCTTAATTTTAACAGATAAAATAAAAACACTTTCTCTTAAATCTATAAGACAATGCATAATTGACTTTCTAATGTATGAAAGCTATGTTCAAAAGAGTAATATAATTAAACTAGAAGTAACTAAAAAGGATTTAGCAGAAAAATTTGGGGTACAAAGATCCTCATTATCCCGTGAATTAAATAAAATGAGAAAAGATGGGTTAATAGAATACGATGCATTTTCTATTACAATAGTAAACCTTGATAAATAGATAAGTGGTAGACCTTTAACTTAAAAAGTCCACCACTATTTTTATTTAAGTATATCAATGGTATTTGCACTAGCAGCCTTATTGGCAGGAATTATACTAGATACTATACCTATAAATATGGAAATTCCTATAGCTACAGATGCAGTAAATAGACTTGGTATTATTGCCATATGCATAAAATAAGATATGATATTAGCAATTATTATTCCAAATACATATCCTATCACTCCACCAGTGACAGTAATAACTACACCTTCTACTAAAAATTCTCGCTTTATATCTTTTCTTCTGGCTCCTATTGATCTCTTTATTCCAATTTCTAAAGTTCTCTCAGAAACAGAAGTATAAACCATGTTCATAACCCCTATTCCTGCAATAAATAATGATATACCAGCAACTCCAGCAATAAATAAAGTTAATGTATTTAGTACTGAACCCATCATTTTTATTATTCCGCTGGTATCCATTACCATATATTCTCCTTCAGCTTTTTTAGAGCCTTCCTCATTAAGGACGTTTTCTATATCCTTAATAGTATCCTTAACATTTACTCCATTAACTAAGGTAATACTCATACCTTGAACTACATCACTGGAAGGGAAAAACTTATCATAGGTGTTCTTTGGAATTTGAATATCTGGTTTAAAGCTAAAGCTAAACTCCTCATCTTCATCAGATTCTATAATACCTACAATTTCAAAGGTAATACCCTTTAAGGTTGCAATACCTCCAATTAACTCTTCTTTCTCTTCAACCTTATCACCAATTAGGCTTTCTCTTAATACTATGGTTCTTGTTGAATTTTCATTATCTTTTTCACTTAAATTTCTTCCTATAATCTTTGGAGAATCAGTTTTTTCTACCTTTGAAGCCATTCCTTGAATGGCAGCTCCCCTTACTTGTAAATCTACAAGCTCACCATATTCATTGCTAGAATATATATATTCTACTGATTCAATTCCTTGTAATCTTTCTATAGCTCTTTTATCATTATTATTAAAACTATTTCCTGCAGCATTAATATGTTCCGCATTTGATGGAGTAAACATTGCATTTAATACAACTTTACCTTCGTTTTCTCCTGTAAAGTCTTTTATAGTTTTATTCTTATACCCCTCCCCTAATGCAACTATGGTAATTACTGCTGCTATTCCTATTATTATACCTAACATAGTTAAGAAAGATCTTTTTCTATTTCTTATAAGATTTCTTAAAGCAGAAAAAATTAGAACACTAAGCTTCATCTAAAATTCTCCTTCCTTAAGCTCACCATCGAAAATAGACATTATTCGATTAGCTTGTCTTGCTACATTTACATCATGGGTGATTAAAATTATAGTAATTCCTTCATCATTAAGTTCTTTAAACATACCCATTATTTCCTTAGATGTATGGCTATCTAAAGCACCTGTAGGCTCGTCTGCAATTATTATATCTGGATTATTAATTAATGCTCTAGCAATAGATACCCTCTGTTGTTGTCCTCCTGATAATTCAGTAGGATACTTATTTATTTTACTCTCAAGATTAACCTTTTTTAATAGTTCTACAACTCGCTTCTTGGTTTCCTTTATTCTATGACCTCTATAAAGCATAGGTATTTCAATATTTTCTTTTATTAAAAGCCTTTTTATAAGGTTAAAATCTTGAAATACAAATCCTATCTTTTCATTTCTAAACTTACTTAAAGCATCATCTGAAAAAGAACTTATATTTTTATCTAAAAATGTGTAACTTCCATCAAACTTTTTATCCAGCAATCCTAATATTTTCATAAGTGTTGATTTTCCTGATCCAGAGGGTCCCATTATTGCTAGAAACTCACCCTTATTTATCTCTAAATTAACATCCTTTAATGCCTGAAGAGTTTCATCCCCAGTAACATAAAACTTATTTATGTCTTTTAATTTAATCATAATTATTTGCTCCCTTCTAGTACCGTAGAAGGATTTTTAATCAACCTATCTCCTATCCCTATAGCTCCATCTAATAAATAATACTTATCATTTTCTAAAGTTGCTTTTATTTCTATATCTTCATAAGATTCGCCTTTTTCCTTAAGTATATGTATCTTAGAATCTTTTTCATATACATAATCTTTAGGTATTTCTATTCCTTTGTAATTGCACTTAACCTCTAAGCTAAACCCTATTCTGATACTCTTTTCTGGTTTTATGTAAAAATTGTATCCTGTTGTAGTTCTTCCTGGTTCTTCAATAGGTAGCTCGTCAATTTCAGTTATAGTACCTTTAATATATTCTCCACTACTAATAACCTTTAACATTACTTCATCATCTATTTTCAAATTCTTTACATCAAATTCAGAAACTTCTGCTTTAACTAAAGGCTCTTTAGATATTATTCTCATATAGGCTACAGTTGGGTCATCTATACCCTTGCTATTTACTTTCACTACTCCATCTATATCTGCAACTATATCTTTACCTATTTTTTTCTTTAAAGTATCCCTTTCAGTTACTATTGACTTGTTTCCCTCTTCATAACTTGCTACTTCAGTTTCTATGCCATTAACTTGATTCATTAACATTTCTATTTGTTGAGAAACTTCTAGTTGCTTACCTTCAAGGACATCTTTTGTTTTCAATAATTCATTATATTGACTTTGAGCTTCTTTTTCTTCTGATGTACTAAGCTTAGATATTTCACTCTTAACTTTATTTAGTTCACCACTTATTGCATTTAAATCTCCTTGTAGCTTATTAATGCTTGTGTTAACTTTATCCTTTTCCTTCTTCACTCTAGATACTTTGCCATTATTGGAGGTTATTTCCCTATCATACTGTGCTATTTGATCTTCAACTGCAGTATTAAGATAAGAAAATAATACATCGCCTTTCTTTACCTCTTGTCCATCTTTAACTTTAATATCTTTTAATTCTCCTTGTGACTTATCTACTATAATAATTTGCTCATCACTTATAATACTAATACCATTAAATTTTAATGTTTCTTCTCCCTTGATTTCATAACTATCTTCATGAGTAATTGTTGTCTCCTCTTTTGGTCCTTTTAACTTTATAGCAATTATTACTGCTGAAAGTATTATAAATAATACTACTGCAATGACAATTAGTATATACTTTTTCTTCTTTGAAAGATTGAAATCCATCTTCAAATTCTTCACTCCTTGTCCTATTCTATAATAAATAAAGAAGATA
>NZ_DLCT01000013.1:299217-535720 GCF_002480755.1 Clostridium sp. UBA7791
TATCTTCTTTATTTATTATACACTAATTTTATACATTCATTGTATTTTTTACTTCTTCATTATATTTTATTTTTTTAAGTAGGCTGAATACCATTAGATATGATATTATAATACCTATTACACCAACAATTATTGAAACAATCACTACTGGTGCCATACTATAATCCATTGTAATTAAACCTAATAAAAAGTTAACAGGATAGTATACTGCCAAAGCATATACTGCCGCCTTTTTCCACATGAAAATTCCTATAGAAATAAGGATAATTATTATACCAGATATGATTGAATATACTACCATACCACTGCTAAGAGCAGCCTCTGGAACTATTTCAGCTAACGACTTATTTATAATAGCAGTTACTATTGAACTAATTCCTCCAAGAATGTAAAATACTAACACTAATGTGGTCCAAAATCCCCTCGTCTTTTTTTCCATTTTATAATTCCCCCTTATATAATTATATTAAATAATTTCTAATACTATTTTAGCAGAAATCTATACTTTTTTGTATATATTACTTAAAATTACTATTTTTATACCTAAAAGTATGTGGAATTAAAAACTATAGAATTTTTTATGCTATTTCTATTTACTAAACACTTCCTAAATCTTCGACTTCTTTTTTATATTTATCATATAACTCTTTTAAATTAAGAAATTCATTTAGAAAAGCTCCTCCATGCTTTAATCCTTCATCAATATACTTCATCCCTTCCTTTGCAAAAATAAAACAATATTTTACTATTTCTTCTTTAGCAACATTACACTTTATATATTGGGGTATTGCTTTCATATTTATATGATTTTGAATTTGATTATAATAAAATTGAGCTATTACATAATTTTTTAGCTGGTCCCTATCCTCAAATTGACTCCATTTAATTTCAGATGCATATACTTCTTCTTTAAAATTTTTAATTATATAATCGAATATAGTAACAGATGAATCTATTCTCCTTTGTAAGTTATGTGATAAATTATTTGAATGAATTCTATAATTTATTACTGCACCATCTACTTTTCCATAATTCCAATTATATTTTATTAACTGCAGACAATTCAATGTATCTGCAGAAAAATCATTGTTTTTATAAACTATCCAATTTATTTTGTTGTCCTTAAAAAAGTTCAATCTATGAAGACAATTCATAGGTATAATACCCGATGCAGATTTAAAAATACGTTCAATGACCTCATCTTTAGGATGAACTTGGTAGTTCCATTGCTGAACTATTATATTATCTTCATCCACTATATTAAAGTCACTAAATACATAGTCCTTATTGGTATTTTTTTCTAAATACTCTACAAATTTGTAAATAGCATCCCTTTCTACAAAATCATCACAAGCAATCCATTGAAAATACTTCCCCTTTGCGTTACTAATAATTTCTTGAATTCCTTTTGATGCTCCACCTGAGTTCAGACTATGATAAATTCCGCGTATATTTTTATGTTTTTTCTCATAATTTCTAATTATTTCATCAGAGCCGTCTGTTGAACAGTCATCTATAAGTAAAATTTCTATATTAGGATAGGTTTGATTTATAAAAGAATCTACACATTTTGATAAGTATTTATTACCATTATAATTTGTTATTCCTATAGTAACTAATGGTTGCTCAATCATTGAAACTTTTTTTATTTCAGATAGAGTTATGAATAATGCCTTTAGTTTTTCTATTTGATCCTGCAACTCAAAATCATTCTTAACAAAACAATTATACTCTTGAGAATCATATTTACTATCAATTACCATCTCAAGAGCATCATTTATTGTATTCCAAATTAAACACTGAGGATATATTTCTTTTGCACCAACAAAATTATGGATTATAGGTTTTATCCCTTTTGCCATAGCTTGCATAACACTAATGTTTTGTGATTCTAAAATACTTGTACATAATATATAATTTTTATCTTCTAGCCATTTATCTAGGTTATCCTGCCAACCCTCATAAACTACATTATTTTCTAATTCAAATGCTTTTATCATTTGATTAAAATACAAAACATCTCTAGTATCTTGAAATTTACCAGCAATATATAATTTGTATTGGCTGTTTTTATCATATATAGCTTTAAAAGTATGAAGCAATAGCATAGGTCCTTTCTTATAGTTTATATAACCTACATACGCAATATTAAACCCAGGTTTTCTATCTTGAAAAGTCCATTTAGGAATATCTATACCATTAGGAATTACTATGGTTTTTTCTTTATCAATATTGAAATTATCAATAGTAAAATTCCTTATATGTTCTGCTACAAATATGATTTTATCAACATTTTTCCAGTAAACATTACATGGATATTCAGTAAAGGATTCATAGCTGTGTATTCTACATATAATATTCTTTTCTTTAGCAATGCTAAGTTTACTTCCATAGGATATTAATTCATCACACCACTCAAACCAGCATATATCGGCACACTTCATCCCTTCATCAATTTGCTTTAAATTTGTTACCACTATTTTTTTAGTCACATAGTCATGAGATAATCCATTAATAATATCTTCTAAAAAACTATCTAGCCCTTGTTTTACAAAAAAGACAATATTTTTTCTATTACTTTTCTCAGAATCAACTCTCATACTACTTACATTTTCAACCATACTATTGCTCCTTCATTATTATTATTAAATATAGTAAGAATAGATACTTATTCTATTGATAACCTATCCAATAAAATCTCATTTATCTTTACCATATCTTATGTTAATTAGTAATCATACAGTTTTATATTAATTTGAACAAAAGATTACTAATTATAGTAGAAACTAATAATCTACTCCTTATATGAACCATAAAAGCTTACAGTCTCTATATCTCCTGGATTTTCCTTTGGTACTATAGCCATATTATAGATTTTATCTACATAAAGAGGACTACTATTTGATAAATTGTTATATTCATCAGTTATATAATAATTATCTGTATGTCCAGTACCACTTCTTGTTACTCCAATATTTACTATGGCTACATACTTTGAATTCTCTGCAACAGTTCCCTTGACATTTACCTGTCTTATAGTGCCTTCCCCTTTGTTACAACAATTGCATTCCTTACAACATTTACACTCGTCGTTTATAACCACTTTCAAAAATGGAACAAGATATCTATCCTTACATATTGAAGAACCAAATTGTGTAAGAATGCTATTACTTCTATCAAGTAATGCTATACCTCTATTACTTAATTTATTCTGTAACCATAATACAACAAAATCAGTTAAATCCACTGTTATAGCCACATCTGAAGTTATTGGATGAAAATTTTTTTTAATATTGATATCTACTTCTGGTCGATTATTGAAAGTTGTATAAGTGCTGAAATAATCACATAGGGGGTATATTGAAAATATTTTCCTACAATCATTATAAAAATTATTTGTCTTAAACAATACAAGTTCTGCACTAGAAATTGATGCATTACTTGGTATACTAGAAATATCAAAAAATAGGTAACTAATATAGTTGTGTATACCATCACTACCTACAGTTATAGTAGGTTTATTCATATTTCCGTTTATCAATTTACTGGTTACCGTAAGACTCTTAGTAGCATAAATTATTATATTTGACAAATTTGTCACCTCTTTTTTAATCCATTAGTTTAAAGCATGGAGCAATAAATTGCTCCATGCCATTATAAATAGTTCTAGATGGTATATGACCATGCAGTTACTACACCAGTAGATTCGTCAACAGTATCACCTGTTATAAATTTTGGTACAATTGACAAAGTATAAGAGGTATTAACAGCTAATGATGTTCCATTTGCTGTATTATCATAAGCAATTACTCTATAAAACGATCTATCTCTTCCTGTTGAAACAGCGTTTGTAACATTAAGTCTAATTGTTAAATAAGCAAGACTATTTCTAGCAACAGTGCCTGTAACTCCAACAGAACGAGGTGTACCAGTTTGAGGAGTATCAAAATCAATTGTTAAAGCCATAAAATTCATCCCCCAAATTTTTTTAGGATTTTGCTCCTGATATATTATATGACCTTATATACAAAATGTGATTTTAAATTTATTATCCTGTAATTACTTTTCTAAATACAAGTATAGTAGTTATACTTTTTCTCCTTCACTCTATTTTATTTCTCACAAATAGAACTAAATATTATTATATAAATAGTAATGTTTACTACAAGAACAGTTCATTAAATTTTTACATAGTATATATGGTAAAACTAATAGAATATTTTATTTATTCAACAATGAAGGTTTTATTTAAAAGAGGAGATAATATATTATGAAAAATGAAGTAAGCTTGTGTATGATTGTAAAAAATGAAGAAAACTATTTGCCAAGCTGTCTTAACAGCATTAAAGATATTGTGGATGAAATTATTATTGTTGATACAGGGTCTACGGATAAAACTGTAGATATTGCCAAAAGCTTTGGGGCTAAAGTTTACTATTTTCCTTGGCACAATAACTTTAGTGAAGCTAGAAATGAATCACTAAAGCATGCTACCAAAGATTGGATACTCATATTAGATGCAGATGATGAATTATCCCCTAAGAATCAAGAAAACTTGAAAGATTTACTATACAGACAATTAGATGAAAATGCGATTTACTACTTTGAAACATTAAATTATTATGGAAATATTGTTGATGATAATTCAATAACTATAAATTTAAATCCTAGACTATTTAAAAATAACCATGGAACTCACTATGAAGGAGAAATTCATAATCAATTAGTATACTCAGAAAACAAATATAAAGCAATTTATCAATTAATGCAAATTAATCATTATGGATATATGACTAAATCAATAGAATCTAAGAATAAAAGAAATAGAAATATACCTATTTTAAATGATCAAATAAAAAAAGACCCCAATGATTCCTTTGCTCACTTTAACCTCGGTACTGAATACGCAGCATTAAACGATAATGAAACTGCGTTAGAACATTACTATAAATCCTATGAGAAATTTGACCCATACAACGGATATAGTTATTTACTAATATTTAGGATAATTTTCTTAAACTATAAAATTAAAAATTATGATACAGCTTTTAAGTTCATAGACATCGGTATTAAGCATTATCCTAAATTTACTGACTTATATTTTTTAAAATCTCTTATTTTTAAAGATATGAATATGCCTACACTTCAGATAAAAGCTCTTAAAGAATGTATTGAGCTAGGTGAAGCACCATCTGAATTAAAATGCTTATACGGAATAGGAAGTTTCAAGGCATACTATGAGTTAGGCAATGCCTACTTCGCACTAAAAGACTATGATGCTGCATACAATTATTATATTGAAACACTTAAATCAAAGTCAGATTTCCTTAATCCCTTATACCTTATTGGAGATATATTAAAATTCAAAAATACCCCAATGGATAACTTTAAAAGGATTATAGAAGATCTTATTTCTAGTTCTCCAAAATCTAATCATATTATTGCAGATTTGTTTTATAATGAAGGACTCTATGAAATAGCATTGGAATACGTAGAAAAATGTGAACTATCTGAAACTATTACTGAAGAGCTGGTATTACTTAAAGCTAAATGTCTTGTAATGTCTGGTTCCTTTACCAAGTGTATTGACATGACCAATATAGTTGATGATAATTCTTCAAATTTATATTTTTCAATGTACAAAGTTATAAGTAGTGTATTAACTAATAATTATGATAAGGCGTTATCCTTATTATCCAATTTTAAAGAGGATTCCTTATTAGGTTACAATAAAAAACTATTAGAAGTGTATTCACAGTTTTTAAAATTATTTACCAAAGAATCCACCACTCTTTTATCCGAAGATGAAAATGAAAGGGAATATCTTGATATTATTCTAGAAATATGTGAAATATTGCTTATAAATGATAAATATGACGAACTTAAAATAGCTGTACACTTACTAAATTTAATAAATAATAAATTTGTGCTTCTTAATCTAGGAAAACTATATTTTAAACATGGATATATTGAGCATGCCAAAAAAGAAATCATTAGGTCAATAAAAGAATTTGAAGTTTATGATAGTGATAGTCTAGATATATTGCAATATTGCATTAATAATAAAGACGTCTCATAAATCTATATAATTAAAGACTCCCAAACGTTAATTTAGGAGTCTTTATTAGTTCTATACTATACTATATTATAGTATACACTTTAATGCATTATCTAAATCATTTATTATGTCTTCCACATTTTCTAGACCAACAGCTATTCTTATTAATCCATCACTAATACCAGCCATTTCTCTTTCTTCTTTAGTGTATGGTGAATGTGTCATTGATGCTGGATGTTGAATTAAAGTTTCAGCATCTCCAAGACTTACTGCTATTGTACAAAGCTCTGTACTGTTTATAACTTTCTTACCTTCTTCGATTCCACCTTTTACCTCAAAAGCTATTACAGCTCCTGGTAAAGACATTTGCTTTTTAGCTAATTCATATTGTGGGAAGCTTTCTAAACCTGGATAATATACTTTTTCCACTGCATTATGTCCTTCTAAAAATTTAGCTACTTTCATAGCATTTTCACAATGTTTTTCCATTCTTATTTCTAGAGTTTTCATACCTCTAATGATTAAAAATGCATCAAAAGGACTCAAGCTAGCTCCTGTCATATCCTTTACACCAAATAATCTAACATTTTTTATAAATTCTCCACTTCCAACTACAAAACCAGAAATTACATCTCCATGACCATTTAAGAATTTTGTTCCTGAATGAATTACTACATCAGCTCCAAATTCTAATGGTCTTTGAATATATGGAGTACAGAAAGTATTATCAACCATTACTATACAATCCTTATTTTGGTGAGCTATCTCACTTATAGCTTCTATATCTGCAACTTCAAGGTTTGGATTTGCTGGTGTTTCTAAATAAACTACCTTAGTATTTTCTCGCATAGCCTGTCTTACTTCTTCAAGATTGGTGGTATCTACAAAAGTTACCTCAACCCCATATCTGCTTATTCCATGATTCAAATAAGCATAGGTACATCCATAAAGAGTTTTTGCTGCTACCACATGGTCTCCAGCTTTTAACACTGTCCAAAATGCTGATGCAACAGCTCCAATGCCAGACGCTGTAGAAATTGCCGCCTCTGCACCTTCTAGCATTGCTAACTTATCTTCCAATTGAGTATTTGTTGGATTTCCAAGTCTTGAATATATATATCCACCTTCTTCAAGAGCAAATCGTCTACCACCTTGCTCTGCAGATTCGAAAGTAAAGGTTGCTGTTTGATGAATAGGAGTAGCTAAAGCACCAAATTGATCCTTAACGTGTCCACCATGAATTGCTCTAGTAGCAAAGCCCATTGTTTTTAAATTATTCCCCATTAATTTGACCTCCCAATATAAATTATTTTTACAATAATATATAGCAATTCTAGTGCCAAATTAAGGATAATTTAAGTGATACTTAGATCTAGGTGAATATAGTTTTAGACAAAGCTTTAATAACAAGGAAAGGAGAATCTCATTTATTTTTATAATATGCAACTCTTAATATTTATACTAATTTAGTGTAAATATATCTTTACTTATCAGAATTTTTTGTAAATGTTTTTTTACATCTGTAAATTAATTTTTACATACTTTAATACAAAAACACCTACATTTTTATATGGTACTTATTAATTTTATTCATTATTGTAGTATGAGAAACTTTAAGTACACTTGCAGCTTTTCTATAACTCTTATAATTATCTATAGTTTTTTTAATAATTTCTTTTTCACATTTCTCCATTATATCTTTTAATGGTAGCTGCAAATATTCATCAGATTTTTTATCTATAATCTCTTTAGGTCCATAGCTATAAATATCATTCTTAAAATTAATAAAAATATCCTCTGCAGTTAATATGTCACCTTTGCATAAATTCATTGCTCTTTCTATAACGTTTTGTAACTCTCTAACATTTCCAGGCCAATGATATTTCATTAACTCGCTAATGAAATCAACATCAGCGCCCTTTATATTTTTATTTAATTTATAATTTAACTTCTCTATAAAGAACTGTACAAACATCGGAATGTCCTCTAATCGTTCCTTTAATGTTGGAATATACATAGGAACTACATTTAATCTATAATATAAATCTTCTCTAAAAGTTTTATCCTTAATCATGTTCTCAAGATTCTTGTTAGTTGCAGCTATGATTCTTACATCTATGGATTCTTCTTTATTACTACCAATTTTTCTAATTTTCCCTTCTTGTATCACTCTTAATAACTTTGCTTGAATAAACATAGGCATTTCTCCTATTTCATCTAAAAATAAAGTTCCTCCACTAGCTTCTTTAATAATACCATCTTTTCCCCCTATCGTTGCACCTGTAAAGCTTCCTGGCTCATATCCAAACAACTCACTCTCTAATAAGGTTTCTGGTAATGCTGCACAGTTAATAGCAATAAAATTCTTATTACACCTAGGGCTTATGTCATGTATTGCCTTTGCAAAGACTTCCTTACCCGTACCACTTTCACCTCTTAATAACACCGTTGAGTTACTCTTTCCAATAGTCAAAGTCATATTTTTAACTTGCTCTATTGCCTTGCTTGTACCAATTATGTTCTTGAATTCCCTATCCTCTATTGAATCTATTATGGCTTTTAACTTTTTTTCTTTCTGTTCATAATATAATAAATCCATTTCTTTAACTGAAATAATATCTTTAATATTACAAATCTCTTTCATTAGTTCCTTCTTTAACCCATCTTCCATGTCCTCAACCTTTACACATACCTTTTGAAAAAACACTTCCATAGAAATCAAGTTAATTTTCCTATTGTAAATTTTCTCTAATATCTCTACTGTAATTCCCAATCTATCTCTTGTAATTATCTCAAATCTAATCATACAAATCCCCCTTTTGTAAGAAAGTACTATGTTTAAAAGTGGCGTTACAAGACTTCTATTGTAACGCCACTTAAGCTATCCCTTAAAATATAAAACTTTATTTTACTTAGATTAATTCTAAATTATTAATATCTAATTTATAAATGACATCTTTTCGTTCCACTATAACATTGATTTTTTTCTTTACTTCTTCATTTTCTATTATCTTTGAAATAAGCTCTTTAGTTGGATTTATAGCATATGGATTTCCTACAGATTTAAACATAGTTAAATCCCCAGAAGTATCTCCATAAGCATAACTTTTACTTAAATCTATATCATATTTTTCTTTTAACTCCATTAAAGCATTTTCTTTACTTACAGAATCCCACATTGGTATAATTTCACCAGTATATTTTCCGTGGTCATCGGCTTTATAAATGGTACCCCTAAAATCGTCCATTTCATATTTCCCTGCCATCTCTCTTACAAGCTCTATGGGAGATCCAGAAATAGCAATTACAACATGACCTTGTTCCTTATGCCATTTAATTTTATCCCTAGAAAATGTATATACCCTATCACCTTTCTGATTAATCACATTTCTAGCTATATGTTCTATATGTTCTTTACTCAAACCCTTAGTTGCCTCAATATAAACGTCAATCATTTTAAGTAAATAGGTATCATAATCCCCTTGTCTAATATCCCACTTGGAAAAAGCTGGCCTAACTTCATTATACCATTTATCTTCTTCAACTAACTCATATTTTATTATTTTCTTAAAAACTTCTGTTATTAAACCTTCTCTATAGATAGTTCCATCTATATCAAAAAATGCTGCAATCTTTCCCATATAAAGCCCTCCTTAAATGACACTTCAACTCTACACTTTTGTTAGTAGATTTACTTCTTCAAATAAAAATAAGAAGAAGTTTCCATTATAATATTTTATCTACAATAACATATTTATGATTTAAAGTCCAGTATTCATAATAGGGTTCACTAATTTGGATTTTACTAATCTATTAAATAAATCCGTCATTTTCTATTATTATAATAATTAAATATTTTATACAAAACCTACATAATAAAAGGCACCCTTTTGTCAATGACATTTTATTAGGAATGCTTTTAAATTTCATCATCTAGTAACCATTTAATCAAAGAAAATCTCACATGTTTAGGAATTTTATTTTCATTTTTTGTTTTAGCTTCTTTTAGATTAGATAAATTCTCGACACTCTTAACATTCATTTGTTGTTTTAAATCTTCATTTTCTTTTTCTTTTTCATCTAATTTCTTTTCCATTAATATTTTTTCTTTATCCTTTTGTAACAGCATCTGCTCTAAACAACTATTTTTCTTTTTTAATACATCATTATCATACATATATATATTAATTTTCTCTTTTTCATTGTAAAATTTATATTTCAAATTTGATATTTGATTTTTTTCATACTGCATATCCTCTTTCAATGTTCTTAATTCTTCATAAGTCTCTTTAAGCTTTAATTCTAATTCTTCTTTTTCTCTTTTAAGTATTTTAACTTTTGAAAAATAATTTTTTAACTCCTCCTTTTTAAATGTAGAATTTTCAACCTTATGCTCTAGGTTTTTATTATTCTCTACTTCAGTATCTATTGAATTTTCTAAAAATTCCGGCAAAAACATTTGTTCCTGTCCATTAACATTCACTACATATATCTCATTAATAAAATAATTGTTTTGTTTATCTTCTATATTTTCTTGATAAAATACTTTCTTAGGCAATATCTTATCAAAATGCCTGTACACTTGAGGATTGCTAAAATTTTGTCCACAGTCTGCAGAAAAACATCCATAAAGCTTGTTATCGCAAATCCACAAAGCCCATAACACCCTATTATATAATATTAATGTGCAAGAATTAATATTTACATGTTGAAACAGTATAGTATTTTTTTGCAGCCCTGCTTCCTTATACTGGTAAATCACTCTATTAACATGATCATCTTGAGTAATAAACAGATAGTGCTTTATATTTTTTTCTACACAAAAAGTAAAATCTATGTATGGTAAGAGAGACATGTGTATAACTTCTTCCTTTCCCCATCGCCCTTCTACAACGTGGAAATTTCTAGAAATTAATTGATATACTCCAGCTACCATAGTGTTTAATAAGATTATATTAGATTCACACGCTTGGCAAGTACCATACGGAAACTTAGAGTAACATTCTAAATTAGCAATTATTTGCGGTTGAGTCCATAACGTTCCATTTTCAGCAAATTGATGAACTAATATTTCTGAATAAGTATGTTTATCTACTACGTTATATAGTAAATGAATATCCTTGGAGCAAAAAAAAGCTCTAATCCGTATAGGTGTAATTACATCATACTTCATATGGAGGAGAGTTTTATGCGTCCATTCTTTTCCTTCCAATGTAGATAAAATAAGATCGCCACAAATATCCTGACAGAAAACATGAATCTTCCCATTCCACTCCTCCAAAACATAAAAATATTCAAAACTATCTTTATAAATGCTTATCTTCTCTGACCACTCATGATTCATAAGTATTTGATAATATATGCCTTGGTTACTATCATAACAAAACTTTAGTAATCTTCCATCTTTCTGCTTAACCAAAAAACAATCATATTTTTCGTTAGTCATCTTTCTTCTCTCCTCTACAACCTTCACAGTCTCTACAAAATGGAATAAATACTATTTCTTCTACAATTACCTTTGTTGAAATCAAAACACTAACATCAAACTTCAAACTGTTGTTTATAATTACTGGAGTGCCTGTTAATTTAGCAAAAGAATTGATTACAAATTCTACTCCCTCTTGTTCTGCATATGCGGGTATATATAATGTCGCTTTTTGTGTTCCCTTAATTTTTCCTTCAACTATATATTTTTGTTCCCGTTCATCTTTGCATTCTATGTAATAGGGAATATAAAAATCATATTGTAGTATTGAGTATTTTTTTCGACTATCTATAATTTCTCTATTCTTTGTTTCTTTTACAATTTCACACTTTTTAAATACAATTTCTTCCACACTTATAATTTTTTCACCTTTTGAAGATACTTCATTTAATACCTGTGGAAAGATTATTTTTTCTTGATAGGTAGATATAACTTTTTTTGCTAATATAGTGGTTACATTTTCTTGTTTTTCTTCATCTTCACACTCTGCGAAAATAAAAGATTCTTCATCTACTTGAAATTTATTCTGAGTAACCACACCTATATCGTATGGAATACTATTATTCTGTACAAAAGTAAGAGTATCTAAAATAACATTATTAGAAATATCAATCCTTTCAAATACCCCTTTCCCATCATTACTTATACTAGTTACAAGTAATGTTTTTTTATCAGGAGATAATTTAATTCTTTGTAATTCTGGTAGAGTAGTTTTTATTGTTGCTATACTTTCTCTTTTTAAGATATCTATAACTTCAATTCTATGCAACCCACTATTTGCTACATATAAAAGAATCCCGGCCTGATCTAAAGATGTAATATCAGACCCTTTTGGGAAATCTATATATGAAATATCCCCATTTTCAAGATTCAATATAGAGACATTGCCCATATAATTTCCTTTATTAATTCCTTTATTACATATATAAATATATTTTTCATCTTCTCCAATAAGAATACAGCTAGGCGCAGTCCCAACATCTTTGTACACTTTTATCAATTGGAAGTCTGATGTATCATAAACATTTATTTCATTCTGAAAAATGTCCAGTACAAATAATTTCTTCTTCTCCTTGTCAAGTTCTAAACTATCTGCAGCCATAAACCCTTTTATGCAACCAAGCTTTTCACCAGATCTTAAGCTATAAATACATACTTCCTCAGTATCACAGACATAGATTTTCTGAGCTATGAAATCTACTTTTATATTACCATTGTTAGTAATATTCCATGTTCTATTTGAATCATATAAATCCTCAATAAGTGTAACTTTACTATTTCTATCACTAGCTATATACACATTGCTTTTTTCATCAACAATAATACTTAGAGGCCTTGGACCAACATCAATCTCTTTTATAATACTATAACTATCCCCATCAATTATAGATACCTTTCCTGTTCCTAAATGCGATATATAATAGATGATTTTCTCTCTTTTATTAAACATAGACTCGCCTTCACCTCCTCCTTTACTAATAAATCATATTGTGCCATCAGTAAATCTTTATATCATTATTCTAGGTCTATTATATAATTTATCTTAATATTCAATTTTCACTTTTCAGCCTATATAAGTGATTTTAATTATAAATTAATCCAAATAATAACTTAAAGAGTGATCGGTACTAAAACTATATAAAAACTATTTTTGATTCTATTTGAAGTTAGTTTCCGAGTTCACTCTTATACTAAAAAATATGCTTTATGCTTGCTTATTATGCAATATAAATATAAAAAAACTAACCAAGCAAATATTATTCAACTAATTCATAAGTTTGGCTTTTTCCTTCTTTAACAATCTTATACATACTAGTTGGGTAAATATTATTTCTTTGTAATTCTTTTTGTATAGCTTCCATATCTATTTCTTTAAATTTCACTGCTTGAGTACAACTAATATTAATTTTATTAGGAGCAGTAACAAGTTTTACCGCTATATTTTTTCTAACTAAACGCTCGTAAATATATAGCGCCCTGTGATGAGAAGTAAAGACCATGATATAATCGTAATCTTCTATTTTCATATTATCACCTCTATTTTGTGACGCCTTAATTTATACAGGCTCCTTACTTTATTGTATGCTTTAAAGCTGTAGAAGTGACTTTATACTCCATTTGTCCTTCTTCTTAGTAATCGTTCCATAATGGATTGATTCTTTTCTAATTCAAGTTCTTCACTCAATCTCCTTTTTTCTTCATTTATGATCTCACCTTGCTGTTTAATTATTACATTTTCTTCTTGGCATTCTTTCAATTTACTTTCTACCGCTACTTTAATCTTCCTTTCTTCTAGCAATTGTTGTTTTGTATATTCTAACTCTTTTTGAATACTTGTTGTAAGGAGTTCTTCTTCCAAAAACTTTTTTTTTGTTCCCTCTAACTCTTTTTGAATGTTCTTCTGCAATTTCAAGAATATATTACAGTTCTCATCTGACTTCCGCTTTTGTTCTAATATTCTAGCAATTTGTTCCTCATATTCATCTATAAATCTTTGATTTTTTTGTAATTGTAAATTTAATGCTATAATTTTCTTTTCTAAATTTTTCTTTTCTAAATTTACACTAGATAATTCAAGTTTTAAACTTTCAATTGATTCTCTTTCCTGAAGTGTTGCTCCTTTAACTTGATTTCCTTCTTTTTTTAATGAATCTTTCATACTTGTTATAATTTCACTTGGATTAAACAAATACAAATCCAATCCACTAGTTCCATAAATTTTTTTTACTTTAGTAGCACTATCCTTATCTATACCAATAAAACAATTATATCTTTCTACTGTAAGCTCATTACCTCTATCAAAATAAACTACGCTACTCCATTTTTTACCATCAAAGGCTGAATAGGAAATCTTCCCTTGTTCTAGCCAACAAACGTACAATTTATTACTTTTAGTAAATAATATAGGTTCTTTCAATTCTTTTCTACTTTCATGAACTCTGAATTCTTTTATACTTCCGATAATATCTATAGAAACATGATCAAGAAAATAAATAGAGTCTTCTCTAGATTTATTTAGTATATGAATTTCCTGTTGATCCATTAACACTTCAAACCCTATATCCTCTCCTTGAATGCCATAAAGTCTTCTTGCAATCGACCATCTGTGATTTTCAAAGTTACAATAGTTTAAAGATATCTCATCACCTTCATCTGAAATAAAAAATGCATAAATATTACCCTTTTTATTTACATGTACTGAATAATATTCTTTTAAATTAGGTATCAATATAATATCCTGTATTGTGGTAATTTTAGTTTCTTTTCCATTCCATATACAATGCATTAACACTCCATGGTCACTACCATCATTACCTACTAGTAAATAAAAGATGTGCATCTCATCTCCGATAATTTCTACTTTTAAGTTTTGTATTTCAAATTCTTCACTTTCCACTTGATATAGTAGCTTTCCCAACCATTGCGTATCTTTCATAGTACAGTATCTCAGTTCCCCTTTAGTATTACTGTATACCACATGTATTGTCTCATCTACACTAACATAAACATCGAATCCTAGCACCTCTACATCAATTAGAGTTTCTTTAGTCCATTTTCCTTCTCTGTACATAATTCTATAACATAACTCTTTATTGTCGTTTCGTGAAAACTTCCATATGTTATCTTTATAGTCACCATATATCCAAGGATATACACCATTCATACTCACTCCCCCTTTATAAAATTATATTTAAATAAAAACTTATTATGCACTTCTATATAACAAAAAATTATATTAACCTGACTTTTTAATATCACCACTTTAATATTCTGACATATGATGTATTGTAAGTATTAAATATATTTATATTTATCATAATTTTTCAAGAGGAGGAGAATTTATGTCCATTAACTTCAAGAAATTTGTGCCACGTCCTGGTCTTGTAAATAAACAAGGACGTTTACCTGATCCTTCAGAATTAGTTTGCATTGAAGTACCTAAGATTTTTGATCAATGCCTAATTAAAAGATGTCTCGTATACGGCGAAGGTCCAGACACAAATACAACAGATAGTCAATTAAGAAGCGATCCGCTCATTGATCCTAAGAGATATATTGGTAGTAGAGACTTCAATGTAGAGCTACTTTCCGTAGATAAGCTTCCGCTCAAAGGAAAACCTGGTTTTAAAAAAGTAGTTCTTAATTATGTGATTTCTTTCTATGCTGATTATATTGATTGCGATGGCGTAAACAAAAGTGAATTATATGAAATTAATAGGACAGATGTAATTGGAAAGTTCTACTGTCCTGATTCCATAGCTCAAATTTCAGCTAGTTTTGTACCTGTTCAACAGGCTGAAGATTTAGATTCTAACATTATAAAACTTGAAATGGTTGCTGAAGCTCTAGACGGTGAATTACTACAAGATCTAAATGGGGATGATGTTCTAGATATTACTTTAGGTTACTACATTGTTGTAAAATGTGAGCTTATTGTACAACTACTTATCCCAGCTTATGACTACTGTCCAGTTCCAAAAGAACCATGTGAAGAAGAACCTGACGAAGATCCATGTGAGAGATTTGATAGAGCCCCAATTCCTAAGTTCTATCCTGATCAAAACCTAGACCCATTATTCCCAGACTGTGACTGTGACGATAATGAAACTGTATTATCGGACTTGCTATAACTGAAGAATAATTAAGGGTTCTATATCTATATGAATAATGTACCTTCGGTAAAATTAGTAATTGTGAAAGGTGATAATATTTTTAAATATATTATTATATTTTTTTATAAATGCTTATCTATCATCACCTTTCTTCTACAAAAATCATATAATATAATAAAACACTTAACAAATAATTGCATACCTTAATTATTCATACAATTGATTTTATTAAAATTTATATAATTAGAGGGAGGATTCTATCTATGAATTCAATGTCAAAAGGTTATTATGATCCTTGCAGAAAAGAAATTAAAGAGGACAAACATTGTCCAACTATTATAAAATGTGGTACCCCTAGTTCTACTACAGTACCTGCAGCTACTGTAGCAGGTACAACTTTTACCGTTAGTTCTGTTACTTTAGATAATTCTTGCTTATGTAACCCAACAACTAAGCTAGAATTTGCAAGTAATCTTGTTGCTCCAGTTGCTTTTACAGGAACTATAAACTTTCAAGTATTTAAACTATGTAGAAGTCAATTTACCCCTGTTCCTGTTGGTCCTGCATGGACATTTGATTTAGTTGCACTACTTGCATCAGAAACATTCTCATTCTTTGTTTGTGATTGTGATTCTTGCTTTGATGATTGCTGTACCTATACTGTAGTTGCAACTGTTACTAGTGCAGTTACTGTTGGTACTCTTAATATCAACAATGCAACACTTGGAGCAATATCAACATGCGGTAGAAATAACTGTTGCTAAAAGTTAGGCATATATGAAAATAATTTGGTTTAGCTAATTTAAAGTTAAGGACATTTAGTTATTGTCCTTAACTTTTTTATTGCAAGCGGTTTTATTGTGGAAGAAGATAGCCATGATAGCAAATATTCCCTCTATTCCATCTAACATTGGAAATCAAAACCTCTTGGGCATAGAATTACAAAATGACCTACATCTAGTTGATGTAGGCCATTGCATTTATACCTTTAAACTTCCGTCTACTCTTTACTAGCTATTATTTGCTTTGCTACTTCATTTGCTGAAATCATTCCACTCTGTAAGGCTCCTTGTTGTGATGCATGTTTTTGTGATATATGCTCTCCTGCAAAAAATACTCTATTCCCCATTTCTGGAATAGTTACAGCATAGGAAAACAGTGTTTTTTCCTGGGGCTTAGATAGTGCTCCTGCTCCCCATATATACTGTACATCAGACCAAATTAATGACTTATAGTCAATAAAATTCTCATTAATATAATGAGGAGGAAGTTCATGCATTTTTTCTAGATATCTTATAACGTCGTTGACTTGCAACTCAGGGTTTTCATTGCCTAATCTCACCGCTTCATGACACCAGCTGTAACTAGCAAGCAATGCACCTGGTTCTTCTGGACTTGCATCAGGCTTTAGCGTCCATTTCCCATATTTATTCGATACTGGTTTCGCATGATCTGATGGATAGTAAACTGAAGTTAGTGGGAGGTCAGTAAAAGATCTTCCGCCTACTATTTTTTTGGATGCATTCCCCATCTCCCAAAACCTTTCCTTAATATATAAATATACCTTTTGCGCTGTTTCATAGTTCATTTCATTTATTGCCTGCATCTTTGTCACCGTAAAAAGAGGATTAATCTCAACTCTCCTCAAGCTTGGAAAAGGCACGGCACATATAACATAATCATATTCCTCTAAATTCTCTTTACTTGTTCCACACTCTGTATATTTAAGAAGAATTTTATCACCTGAAGATGAACTATATATGCCATCAACTGGAGAGCCCATTTTTATATCTACATGACCTAATTTATCTTTAGCTATACCTTTATATACATCTTCTATTTCTATATTATCACAAAGTGCTCCATATATCGAAAGCGGTAAGTTAATCATGCCATCGTTAATACGGTAAGTGCACTCAGAATCAGCAGTATAATATTGCTGTAGGATTTCAGTGAGACTTAGCTTAAAAAACTGCTGACTACCATCTAAATAGCCTAACATTGATATCGCATCTTCACTAAACTCTGCATTTTCATAGGCTCTTCTATAACTTAGTTTATCTATGTCCTCTATACTCTTTAAGTATTCGGGTTTAGTTTCAACTAACTCCTTTCTTGCTTCTGATGTAAGAGAATCTAGATATTTTTGATAAAACTTTCTATAAAGTTGCGAACGAACTTTGCTTCTATCACTGTCTGTTAAGTGAAATCTAGGATATATATTCCTTGATATATATTTCCCTTTAGGATCGTTCACAGCCTTTTCACCTCTTACATAAAACAGAGCATTAGTGTTATTATTTACAAATGGGCTTGTGTTAAGCTTAAAAAGATTGATATAATGCCAGGTAGTCTCATGAGATACTGGTATACTCATTGGTCCTAATTCACCATAATATCTTTTATTTCTATCAAAATAATATGTGTATACCCTACCCCCAATTCTCTGACTTGCTTCAAATAAAGTAATGTTGCATCCTATCTTTCTGAGTTCAAAGGCTGCAGCTAGCCCTGCCTCTCCCGCACCAATTATCGCTACCTTAATATCTTTAGCATACCCTGTTGGACAAATGTTTGTTATATCTTTAGGTGGACTCATTAAATCAATTATATTATTTAGATCATCTAATCTATTCTGCATCTTTAGTATATATTCAAGCATCGTGTATCTTTCACAATCAGAAGGATTGTCTATTTGATAAAGAGAGTTTGAATTATTACAAGCATTCATAACTTTCACATCCTAATGTTTTTTATTACATATATAATTATATATGTACTGTATCTTCCATTTCACATTATTTAAATTTATAAATCATCTTAATTGCTTCTACTAATTTTTCTATATCCTCAAAAGTATTAAAATATCCCGGACTCACTCTCACCGTACCAGCATACTCTGTACCAATTACGCCATGTATTAAAGGTGCACAATGGTAGCCTGTCCGTAAAGCAATTCCGTTTTCATTTAATTGTTCACCGACAATCGAAGCGTCAATTCCATCTATATTTAAAGAAATTACTGCACTTCTTTGTTTTTTAGAATCACTTCCATAGATTTTTACATAAGAAAGTTTTTTTATCTCTTCTAATAAATACCCTGTTAATTCTTCTTCACATTTTCGTATATTATCTATTCCAATTCTCTTAATAAATTTTATACCTTCACATAACCCAGCAATGCCTGGTGTATTTAGTGTTCCACTTTCAAATTGATCCGGGATAAAGTCTGGTTGGACCATAAAGTGTGAGTTACTTCCTGTTCCACCTTCCTTAAAATTCCTTAGTTTAATACCATCTCTTATAAATAATCCCCCTGTTCCTTGAGGCCCCAATAATCCTTTATGTCCCGGAAAAGCTAATAGGTCAATATGATTATTTTCTACATCAATGGGAATCACTCCCGCACTTTGAGATGCATCTACCATAAATATAATCCCATTTTCCTTTGAAAGCCTTCCGATACTTTCGATATCCTGAATAGTACCTAGTACATTAGAAGCATGATTGATAATGATCATTTTAGTGCTTCCCTTGATCTCCTTTTTAATATCCTTAAAATTTACATAACCTGCTTTATCTACACCCACCAGAGTGATTTCAACTCCACCTTCATTTAATGAATGAAGTGGCCTTAAAACAGAATTGTGTTCAATTACTGTACTAATAACATGATCCCCTCTTTTTAAAGCTCCTTTAATTGATATATTTAGGGCTTCTGTAGCATTACTTGTAAAAATCAAATTTAAAGGACTAGGTATATTAAATAATTCACATATACCTACCCTTGTTTCCATGATTTTCAAAGCTGATTTCACTGACATATCATGAGAGCCTCGTCCTGGATTAGCACAGTAATTTTTCATGCAATTTAGCATTTCTTCATAAACTACTGGTGGTTTTGGAAAGGACGTAGCTGCATTATCCAAATAAATCATATAAACCTCCTTTTCTAATCACAATTCAAATAAATATATGACTTATCATTAAAGTAAGAAATACCTATGATGAAGTCTAAAGTCATAAAGCTCTTGCTTATTATATATTATATTCAAAAGGTTAAAGTTTCGTGATTGCTCATGAAAATATAAAGAATATAATTATTTCTAATAATGAAATATATCAATTATTCGCTAACCTATATATAAACATAACAAAATCCCGGCATGGAAAATTCACACTCCGAGACTTTGTTAATATTAATATCAGTAATTTAATTATTTATATATCAAAATTATCTAAACTAATCGATTTATATATGACTAATCTTTAGCAACAATTATTTCTACCACATGTTGATATTGCTCCAAGTGTTGCGTTGTTAATATTAAGAGTACCAACAGTAACTACACTAGTAACCGTTGCAACTACAGTATAGGTACAGCAGTCATCAAAGCAAGAATCACAGTCACAAACGAAGAATGAGAATGTTTGTGATGAAAGTAGTGCTACTAAATCAAATGTCCATGAAGGTCCAACAGGAACTGGCGTAATCTGACCTTTACAAAGTTTAAATACTTGAAAGTTTAGTGTTCCTGTAAAAGCAACTGGAGCAACAAGATTACTTGCGAATTCTAACTTAGTTGTTGGGTTACACAAGCAAGAATTATCTAAAGTAACAGAGCTAACAGTAAATGTTGTGCCTGCTACAGTAGCTACAGGGATTGTGGTTGCGCTAGGAGTACCACATTTTATAATAGTTGCGCAATGTTTGTCCTTTTTAATCTCCTTTTTGCAAGGGTCATGCTTGCAAGGGTCATGCTTGCAAGGATCATAACAATCTTTTGACATTGAATTCATAAATAGAATCCTCCTTTTAATTAAATAAATTTTAATAAAATCAATTGTATGAGTAATTTAGTGTATTATCCTATTTATTAAGTGTTTTTATTATAATATATGAGTTTATTAGGAAAAAGGTGATGATAGATAGAAATTTATTAAAAAATATAGCAATACACTTAAAACTATCATTACCTTTCATAACTACTGATTTTAGTTAAGTTACATTCCTCATTTACCTGTAAAAACCTTAAGTATTCTTTTTATTATAATAAACTCTATAATTTTTACTAATCGTACTCTTCATCATTATCGTCACAGTCTGGGAATAATGGGTCTAAGTTTTGCTCTGGATAGAACTTAGGAACTGGAGCTCTATCAAATCTTTCACATGGATCTTCAGGCTCTTCTTCACATAATTCTTTTGGAACTGGACAGTAGTCATAAGCCGGTATGAGTAATTGTACAATAAGCTCACATTTTACAACAATGTAATAACCCAAAGTAATATCTAGAACATCATCTCCATTTGGATCTTGTAGTAACTCACCATCAAGAGCTTCAGCAACCATTTCAAGTTTTATAATATTGGAATCTAAATCTTGTGCTTGTTGAACAGGTACAAAACTAGCTGAAATTTGAGCTATTGAATCAGGACAGTAGAACTTCCCAATTACATCAGTTCTGTTAATTTCATATAATTCACTTTTAGTAATACCATTGCAATCAATATAATCAGCATAGAAAGAAATCATATAATTAAGAACTATTTTTTTGAATCCCCGCTTACCTTTAACTGGTATCTTATCTACAGATATAAGTGTTACATTGAAGTCTCTACTTCCAATATATCTCTTAGGATCAATAAGTGGATCGCTTCTTAATTCACAATCTGTTGTATTCGTGTCAGGACCTTCACCATATACAAGGCATCTTTTAATTAAGCATTGATCAAAAATCTTTGGTACTTCAATACAAACTAACTCTGAAGGATCAGGTAAACGTCCTTGCTTATTTACAAGACCTGGACGTGGTATGAATTTCTTAAAGTTAATGGACATAAATTCTCCTCCTTTTGAAAAACTGTAATAAAATTTAATCTATTTTATACTTTCAATACATCATATGCTAGAATAGAAAATTGGTGATAATTAAACCGTATATTATATTACATAAATAACTTAAATTAATAATGCCTTATAAAAAAATATTATTATTTAGATTATAATAGGGAATCTCTATGATAAAATATAATTAGGAAACTAAGGAGAATAAAAATGGAAATAAATAATATAATTAAGGAAAAACTTTCTATATTAGCACAGCCTAAATATCAAAAATTTTCTAGTGGCTTATTACCTGGTATTCACAACATCCTAGGTGTTCGTTTACCTGAACTTCGAAAAATTGCTAAAAAACTTGCAAAAGATGATTGGCAAGGTTATTTGCAAAATGCATCAGATGACAGTTTTGAAGAGATTATGCTTCAAGGGATGACCATTGGTTATGTAAAATCTGAGCTTTCTGATATATTGCCATACATCACAAGCTTTGTTAATAAAGTTGATAATTGGTCCGTATGCGATAGCTTTTGTAGTGGATTAAAACTTCCTAAACAATATCCAAAGGAAATGTGGGAATACTTGATGCCCTATCTTTCAGATACTGATGAGTATCATATACGTTTTGGAGTAGTCATGCTTCTTTTCTATTATATAGATGATAATCATATTGATGAAATATTAAAGCTATTGGATGGCATTAAACATACAGGCTATTACGTTAAAATGTCAGTGGCTTGGGCCATATCTATCTGTTATATAAGGTTTCCAGAGAAAACACTAAAATTTCTTAAAAATAACACTTTGGATGATATGACCTATAACAAAGCTTTACAAAAAATTACCGAATCATTACAAATAGATAAGGATACTAAATGCCTAATGAGAAATATGAAACGAAAATAAACAGAGTTCTTTGCTTCAGAGGGAGTTTTTACTCCCTCTGAAGCTTTAGAAATCGTTATCCAGGTACGTAGCAGCTCTTTACTCCCCCGCTTTGAAGAAGATGGGAGAATTAGAGCTGGTAGTCATCGGATAAATCAAAAAAGTGACCTCTAACAGTTCATAAACTGCTACAGGTCACTTTTAAACAACTTCTTCATGTTAAAGGTTTATATGATGAGTTCCTCTGATTGTGCACATTTAAAATTTATCTATCATTTATATCTTTATTAATTGGTCTTCTCATAGATAATAACATTGGTGTAAAATACTTTTTCCAAAACTTATTACCATATAGATTTGCTGTTTCAAAATCAACATGAATATATGGTACATTAAAATCCTTGCAATAATCATTGACGATTTTCAATAGCTCAATACCTATTTTTTTATTTCTATATTCTAATTTTATATAAGCACCAATTTCGTCGATTAAACCACATTTTTTTATAGACATATCTATAAAGTTATTGTTATCAGCAATACTTAAATTAATAAATCCCACCGGAATATCTTCGTGCCATGCAATAAACACATTTCTTTTTAATATTATTTCTTCAATCTCTTCTTTAGTAACCCTGTCTCTCTTAAGAAATAATGGTGCAGACGCATAATATTCATTGGATTCTTCTACAAGCTCATATAAAACATTAGCATTTTCCATGGTAGCTTTTCTAATATCACACATAGATTTTTCACCAGACTGAATATTACAATCATTAAATGCATCTATCAAATATGACCCATATCCTAAATCAAACAATATGTTTTTTAAATTTATATCATTAAAAAATATTGTCCACATATGATTAAAAATATTTTTATTAATCCATTCCTGTGATATACTTTTATATAATTTTAAATATACACTTTCTTTGTATTCTTCAATAGCAGAATGTCCTATTGCTGGACAAAACACTGTATTCTCTCCATTGAAAGGAAATTCATCATATGCAAAGAATCCAACTACCCTGTTGTCTAACTTTGCTACAACTGCACTTTGATTTTTAATTCTTTCAACAAGAAACTTTTCTAATAATTCTGTATCTTGTTTCCAATGTAATGGGAATTCACTATTATCACAATATAGTTCAAATTGTCTAACCCATATCTTTTTCGCCTCATTTATATCTGAGTCTTCCATATTGGTTACTTCTATCTCTCTAATCATTTTTTTATCTCCTTTTCTATTTTGGTATTGTTTATATCATTTTGAAACTTCCTTCTATAATCATCTATATGCTGTCCAGCTTTTTCATTTTTTCTCTTTCTCATCTCTCTTGCTACAATACTTTTATTAAGATTATTTGCCATTGCGGCCTCTGAGAAAGAGTACCCCTCTTCTACCATGTCTAGTGCTCTTTTAAGTTCCGCATCTGTATATTTTCTATTCATATATAGCCTCCACATTATTTTTTTCCTTAAAAATGGACATAAAGATACCGTAGACAATCAACCCTTTGTACTTGGCTACTCTATCTACGGCTACAAAAAACACGACCTTCCTGTCGCGTTACTTATCCTTTATAGGCAGTATTATGAAAGGTTAACTACTCCCGCAAAAATGCAACACAAATAATAGACTATGTCTAAAGTTACATTTAAGCCCATTTTAAGTTTTATACTAAAATCACCCTTTTACTTGTATTCATTAAAAACATCTCCTTTCATAAAATATTATTAGTAAATAACTGTTTACCTTGATAATTATACTTTTTTATGAATATTTTGTCAATTGCAAAATAACAACTAAAGATGTAATCAAAGTAACACCCTTATTCTATATTAACGTTGTTGCATATATAAGGTATTGGGATAGAATCCAAGTTTCTTATAAAACCCTATGGTAGTTTCATTCTCTTGTGATACCGTTACCCCAATTACTTTGCAATTATTTTCTTTCAACCACTCCATATGCTTAATTACAAGTTTCTTACCAATGCCACTTCCTCTATTATGCGCATCAACGTGAAGTGAATCAATTTCTCCTTTTCCATCAATTATCGTTGATATACAATATCCAATATATCCATCATCACTTTTGGCAACAGTAATTTTTATTGTCTGGCTCTCAAAATCTTTGATTCTCTCCTCAAAGCTAATAAACCTATAGGATTCCTTAAAGTATTCTGAAGTATTTTCATGATACTGTCTGTTTTTTTCCCATAAGTTCTTGATAACTTCAACCTCATCATAAGAAATATCAAAAATTTCATTCATATTTATCGCTTCCTTTCAATAGTCTTAATATAAGCATATCAATGTTCCAAATATATACAAGCAATTATGGAGCCGGTCCCCAGAATGTCCCTTGAATATTTCTTTACTTATGTAGACAAGTAGTCCTTTATATTGAGCTGCTGTCTACAGATATACCAAAACACGCCCCTCCTAATTATACTTTTTATGAATACGTCTAAACATTGAAATAACAACTAAAGATCCAATCAAATATAAATACTTACATTTTTCTTGTGATGTAATAAATATATACAAAAATAAAGTAACATCTGTTAATATAAATTATTAGAGTGACTGTATAAAATTTAAGAATATAATTCCTTTAACCATACTAATTTAAAATAAGGAGTGACTTTATAAATGTATGAAAATGACTATATAATGAAAATGATAAAAACAGCCTTACAAGCAGTAGCTTCTATATTTAAAGGGAAAAGTGCTATAGAAAGTAGTATTGATGAAAACAGTGATGATATTACTATTGCAGAAGACCAGCTACTGGAAATAATGATTAGAAAATATATAATTGAAGGTGAAATCAATAAAGCTGAAAATATGCTGTTTGAAGCTATCAATTCTCATAAATCCCCTAGAAACTTAGAACTAGCACTATTCTTTTATGAAGAAATAAGTAAATGGACTGAAGATAAACTCATCAGTTGTAATTTCTCAAAAATAGAAATATTAGAAGGTTTAAATACTGTAAAAAGAATATATAAAAGAAGTTAATAATCAAAACTTCTAAATAAGATTTACAAAATCAGAGAATATACACTAAATTTTTGGACATACTTACCCTCTCATCAATCAAAATGAGAGTAGATAAATTTGTGTTTACACAAACTTATCTACTCCCCCTTTTTATCTATTTAACTTAATTCATATATTATTTTCTTAGCTTCTTTATTGTTAGGATTCAACTCAAAAGATTTCTTATAACTCGCTAAAGCTTGCTTCTTATTACCTTGACATAAGTACATTTCTACTAAACTATCCTAAAGGTTAGCTGATCCTGGAAATATTTTTATTGATAAATTGAGCACATCTATTGCCTCTTTAATTCTTTTTCTCTCCAACAAGTTATAAGCAATAGCGTTAAATTCATCCTCATACACAAGATATTTTTCAATGGAATTTTCCTTTATTGTATAATACTCCTGTAATGCAATTTCAGAATTATTATTAAACATTGTTCTTACTATATGACTAGCAAGTGATCTTTTTATATATTCAACTTCTTCTCCTAAAAGTATATCTAAAATACTCTCGCATAAAACTTTAGTTCCAATATAATCTGAATTAATCATAACAACAACTGCAATACCTCTCTCTGGTAATATTATTAAATTGCTTCTAAATCCTGTATCCATACCACTGTGAGATCTCACTTTATTTTCTTTATATTCTCCCAAAAACCATGCCAATCCAATTTCCGAAGTATAACCACCCCAACCTGTTAAGGCATATTTTCTCCAAAGTTCTAAATAACTATGGGATTCTAATATTTTATTTCCTTTAAATTTTCCGACCTTCATATTAGCAATAGCGTAGTTGCACATTTCAACTACATTAGAATACAACGTAGAGCTTGGACCATGTGCACGATTATAAGGAAAAACTTCACTAACCGTGGCACCATAGCCATTCTTGATATCTAAGACATGAGGACTTGTAAGTAGCTCCTTTGAAACTAAAGGTTTAAAAAAATTGCTTTCTTTCATTTGTACAACATTGAGAATATTTTCTTTCATATATTTCTCAAAAGACATACCTGAAACTTTTTCAATAACATTTCCCAAAATCTCATAAGCAATATTACTATAGGCAAATTTTTCTCCTGGCTTCCACATAAGTTCTCTTCCACTAATGCTTCTAACGTACCTCTCTAAAGCATCTTCATTATATTGAGGCTTATTCCATTCATAATCCTCTTCATCTGGCATACCTGATACATGAGTTAACAATTGCCTTATAGTTATTTTTTTATATCTATCTCCAAAAATTATAATTTTTACACTAACTTGTGAACTTCCTCTTCTGTTAGCATTCGATACTGGCCTTTTTCAAGGGTTTCATCTAAGGTTAACTCCCCAATAGAAATCCTCTTTAAATATACCACATAACAACCAACTGCCTTTAACATACGCTTAACTTGATGTTTACGTCCCTCTGAAATTGTAAGATATCCACAGACAATAGGCTGATTATAATGTTTTGATTCTATATTATAGAACTTTCCAATATCAGTTTCCTGTTCTAACTCTTCATAGTTCCCACATTTCACCACTTCAATTTTAGCAGGCTTTGTTAATGCTTCACCTTCTCCAATGGAAATTCCATTCTCTAATCTATCCCTATCTTCATCATCTAATGAACCCAATGCCCAAAAGAAATATTTCTTTTCGACATGCCTTTCTGGACACATTAATTGATGATCAAAATCACCATCATTGGTAAAAAGCAATAATCCTTCTGTATCTTTATCTAATCTTCCAACATGAAATATCCCATTTATATTATCCTCATGAAAAAAATCAAAGACTGTTTTATTATCAGCATCCTTTCTTGCAGTAATACATCCTGCAGGTTTATGAAACATATAATACACCTTTTCTCTATAATCAACTACTTTATCAAGATACTCAATGATATCGGTACTCTCCTTAATTTCCATTACAGGCTCTGTTATCACTTCCCCATTTACTTTAACCTTACCTTCTTTAATATAATCCCTACTCTTTTTACGTGTCTCAACGAATGACCCTGCTAAAAATTTATCTAATCTCATGTTTATCCTCTTCTTTTCATATGTAAAATAATTTTAATTCTCTTTTCATAAGTAATTAGTAACTCTTTTAATATATAACAGTTTAGTCTATGAGTAAAGCTGTCAGTTTCTTAATAAGATAGTATTCCGATACATATAATCTAAACATAAACAGATTTCTTTGCTTCAGAGGGAGTTTTTTACTCCCTCTGAAGCAAAGAAATCGTTATCCAGGGTCGTAGCCGCTCTTTACTCCCACTTTGAAGAAGATGGGAGTATTAGAGCGGGTAGTCATCGGATAAAAATGACTAAGGTAATAATAAATCATGTCTTAATCCACTATTTTTAAATAAACATGCCTTATCAAAACAATTTTCTTTCATTTAATAGAAATTAAATTGTGGTATTCAATTACAATATAAACTAATGAATATTTATCTATTCTTAACAACAGACCCAAAACCTCTCTTAGTAGATTTTAGGCCTGTTTAATATTATCGAGTAATAAAAAGCTTTTACACTTATATTCATTTAGCAATGTTACACTTTTATATTTATACTATTTAATAATTATAGTGCTGCAATTTTTACCTGTTGTTCTTGTAGGACTTTTAGTGTTAAATTCACTACTATTTTTTCTGTGAATTCAGTAAATATTTGTTCTGCAGGAACTATGCAACTTATAGTTGGATTTATATGAATATCAACCTCAGCAATATCTGCTCTTACTAATTCAGTAAAAGGTTTTTCATTAAAGAATTCTGTAGAGAAAAAACTCTGACCACAAGGATTATGTCCAATTACGGGATCTGAACAAGCATTGCAACCTTGAAGTTTATCTGTAAAAAATTCTAATTCACTCTGAATTTCATTTTCAATAAAAATCGGTTCTCTAATAAAATTAATTCTTGTCGTAAAATTGAAAGGAACTTCAACTGTGCAACATCTTATATCTCCACAAACATTTGGACTTTCAATTATACTACAAGTTTTGGTTGCATACTCAATATTTTTTCTTATAAACCCCTCTATAAATAGTATTCCAGTATCAGGTGCACACTCTTGAAAAAATGGAATAATACGAGATTGAGTTAAAAATACATTTTTTTTAATTCGTTTAATTTCCATAGCTGGTTGGTCTAATGTGATAGTAGCTTCAACAGGAATTGTTATGTTTATCTCTGCTAATACAACTGGAATCTTAACAAATACAGGTCCAGATTTAATAACAACAGGTGTTACAGGAATTTGTTTAGTTAATGATTGTACTTTAGAAGTAATAGTTGCACAAGGATCTGCTACACATTCATAATCACTTGTATTTTTTGGGCTATCATTCATTATAAGATTTCCTCCTTATCTATCTAATTGTTAGTGTAAAGTTTTTTACACTAATTCTTTTTTAAAATTATATATATATCAATGCCCCCTTTTTTTATGTTATAATTGAATCGCAAAGCCAATCAAAACATCCAAAGGAAAAACATTGCTATGGATTCATGATATAAAGATATCTCATGCTTCCGATGAAGCTTATATTAAGTATTGTCATGCTTGATAAAGATAATATTTCTCTTAAAAACAGACCCAAAACCTCTCTTAGTAAGCTTTAGGTCTGCAATATATCATTTAAATAAGATTAATTTTTCAATTTAATTCCTGCATGTTGCTTGTGTTGCTTCTGTTGCTGTAATTTCTACCTGTTGTTCTTGTAATACTTTTAGTGTTAAATTTACTACTACTTTTTCTGTAAGTTGAGTAAATACTTGCTCTGTAGGAACTGCGCAATTTATAGTTGGATTTGTGTGAATATCAACTTCAGCAATATCCGCTCTTACTAATTCAGTAAAAGGTTTTTCGTTAAAGAACTCTGTAAAGAAGGAACTCTGATCGCAAGGATTACGTCCAATTACTCTATCTGAACAAGCATCGCAACCTTGAAGTTTATCTGTAAAAAATTCTAATTCACTCGGAATGCTATTTTCAATAAAAATTGGTGGTCTAAGGAAAGCAATTCTTGTTGTGAAATTAAAAGGTACTTCAACTGTACAATGTCTTATATCTCCACAGACATTTGGAGTTCCAGCTGTCCTACAAGTTTTAGTTGCATACTCGATATTCTTTCTTATAAAACCTGCTATAAATAGTATTCCAGTATTAAATTGATCATCTTGAGAAAATGGAATAATACGGGATTGAGTTAAATATACATTCTTTCTAATTCGTTTAATTTCTATAGCTGGTTGGTCTAGTGTGATAGTAGCTTCAACCGGAATGGTTATATTTACTTCTGCTAACACAACTGGAATCTTAACAAATGCAGGTCCAGGTGCAATAACAATCGGAGTTACAGGAAGTTGTTCAGTTAGTGATTGTACTTGGGTAGTAACAGTTGCACAAGAATCTGTTGCACAAGAGTTTCCTACACATCTATTGTTATTTGCATTTATTTTATTGTCATTCATAATAACATTTCCCCCATTTTTATCTAATTAAACTATAGTTAGTGAGACCTTATACTACATAATATAAGAATTTCTACTTTTTGTTCATATATAAATAAAAAAGTTTCTTTTATTTAGTAAATTCAATCATAAGCCTGTTGAAGAAACTTTAGAGTATCTAAAATAAATAAACAATATCCTCTTTTAAAATTTATTTGCATAAACTCAACCCTTAAAATAAATAAAAAACTAGGTTTCCCTAGTCTTTTATTTATATTTGTTTCAATTCATATACCTTTAGATTTATATCATAAATTAAATACTATTTTAAGTTAAATTGAGCTTTCATTTCTAGTTTTCCATCTGAAAAAGTAAAGTTAGCGTTTGAGCCATCTTTATTTATCCATGCATAGATTATAGCTTCCATATCCATAATTTTTGTTTGAGAAAGTATTTGTCCCTCACCTAATATACCTTTAACTTCATCATATGTCATTCCTTCTTTAACCTGATTATACTTGTCTAATGTTATTTTTGCATCCATACTTTCTAATCCAGCTTGAGCCTTTGCCGTAACTTCATCATTTTGCATGGTAATGGTCAAATTACTTATACCAGAACCATTCCAAGAATATAGATTGGTTTTAATCCCAGCTACCTCAGATGAACTTTCTTCTTTTCCATCTCCAAGTATATTTTTGACCTCATCATATTTAGCACCCATATTTATTTTCAAAAAATTCTCATAGATAACTTTTGTGTCTGTTTTCTTTTCCTCTGTAACTGCTGGCGAATTACTTGCTGTATCATTTTGTGTCTCTACAGTTTTAGAGCTACATCCTACTAATCCTAAAATTAATAATCCACCAGTAATCATTGATAGTATTTTTCTCATCATTTCTCCCCCTTATTAGTTAAGTCCTTTATAATTGTATAATAATATAGGTCTTCTTACAATCACTTACATATAATGAGTAAAACTTATATAAATGAAAAAAAGAGACTAGATTTCTCTAATCTCCATATAGCTAACTGATAATATTGACCTTATTTCTGTTATAAAACATCATTATACTTCTCAAAATAACAGATATCTTGGTGTCTTATTTACATACTCACTATATTCCTTTTTAAATACTTCTTCCATATGATTTTCTTCTTGAAGTATTTGTAGATGTATACCAACTACAACTAATAAACCTACAATTACGATAATAAGATTTGCATAGGTAATTGCAGCTCCAATAAACATCAAGTCCATTCCAACAAAGGCTGGATTCCTACTGAATCTATAAAGTCCTGAAGTTATAAGTGATGTTTTTGTTGATTTATCTATACCTGCTCTCCAAGAAGTTTTCATGAAAACCATAGCCAATATAAAGAGTGAAACTCCTATTAATGTAATGACTACTCCAATAATGCTTACTGTAAAGCCTTTGCCAAGTCCAACAAACCACTTTTCTGTAAATGATGGAAATAAAGCACTAATAGTCCAAATCCCTATCCCTGCAAAAGTCATTGCTTTTAGAAACCTTTCAATAATAAGACTTTCTTTACTTTTAGTACCTTTACCAAAAACATTAGCTTTAATGTTGTTTTTCTTTGATAATATTATTAGTTTACCCATATATGAAATACCAAATATATATAGTAATGTAAATGAAACTATCTCTATTAACCCCATAATTATTCCCACCTTTAAAATTACTTTTTACTAACACGATTTATATGAATACTTATTCATATGTTCATATAAATATTATATTCTCACCTCTAATTCATGTCAATAGACTTTAGCAAAAATTTCTTATATAAAGGAAAACACACTGTACAGCAATAGGCAAAAATATACATCATATTATGAAAGTAAGAGTTATAATTGTTGTAAATCTTATGTTCATTTTTGCTGGCTACTCCTAATTGGAATAATCCGAATAATTTTATCATCACCTATATTAGGATTACCTCTTCCATCTCTATTACTTGTCGTTAGGTAAATCGATCCATCTTTCCCCTGAATAATCTCACGTAAGCGCCCATATCTATTCTTCAACCATGAATCTAAGCTATTTACTTTTGTTCCTTTTCCATTCAATGAAATAGTAAGTAGTTGTTCTCCACGTAAAGTAGCAACTAGTAATTTTCCTTGCCACGGTCCCTGATCTACAAAGGCTATACCAGAAGGTGCCCACGTCTCTTCTTCACTGTGTATTAATGGCTTTTGCACTATAACTTCCTTAGATTCTTCATTTCCTTGAACCAGAGGCCATCCATAATTAGCTCCTGGCTGTATAATATTTATTTCATCATGAGCGGTCTGCCCATGCTCTGATGCATACAATATATTTTTTGAATTCCAGGCTAAACCCTGAGGATTTCTATGACCTAAGCTATAAACAGGTGAATTTACATTTGGATTATCTTCAGGAATACTACCATCTAATTCTATTCGAAGTATTTTTCCTGCTGTGCTTGTGACATTTTGTGCCAATGCAGAATTACCTGCATCCCCCGTCGTAATATATAATTTTCCATCTGGCCCTATCTTTATCCTACCACCATTATGAATCCGCCCACCAGGGATTTTATCAATAAGTACTCTGTCAATAGATGCCTTGTTATTATTTTCAATCAATCTCACAACACGATTGTTAACTTGATTACCTTCTGCATATGAATGCATAACATATATATAATGGTTTTGAGAATAATTTGGATCTAATGCAATTCCCATCAATCCACCTTCCCCTTGGCTTACAAAGGGTGCACTAAATCTGATCAGTGGCTGCGGAAGAAGTTTACCATCTTCAATAATTCTAACTGCTCCAGACCGCTCTGTAAAATATAATTTACCTTCATTGCTTATATCTATGGCCCAAGGTACATATAAATTTTCAGCAATAACTTCAACTTCATAGGGAAGTTCTCTTGAAATACCGCTCTTTGCTTTCCCTCTAGAGGCGTTATCTCCACGTAATATCATATTAGATAAAACATTGTAAATCTTTCTTTTCATGCTACTATCCTCCAAACTTAAATAAATCATATATCAATGCACACTTTATTTATATTATTAAGTATTCATGTTAATGTTCCATTTTTACATAAATAAAAAGAACCCTATTTCTAGAGTTCTTCCTTTAATCATTTCAATATGATGTATTTAAAAATTACATTGCTCTTGATGGAAATACAGCATCTATTACACCAATTACTAAAGCTGCTAATATTGCGCCTAGAAAAGATACCCTCATATTTGGCACTAAAAATTGTGCTACATATATTATTACAGCTGCAATAATAAAACCTTTTATTCCTTTTCCAAAAGGTGATGCATCAACTCCCATGAATGCTTCTACGAAATAGTCTAATACAGTTATTACAACTGCTGCAATTAGATATGACCATAATCCATAAATACTAAATCCTGGAGTTAAAAATGATGTTATACCTAAAATAATTGCAACTAATATCAATCTTCCTGCCCATCTTAAAATACTATTTCCACTAGAACCTTCTTTTCTTACCTCATTATTATCTGGCATAAGAATTCCTCCTTTAATAGAAATTTTAATTTCTTAAAGGTATTATGCCCATAAATTCCAAAAATATAATCTCCTATATACATATTAAATTATTATACTTTTTATATTATCTATTTTCTTCAACTACCTTCTTATAGGCTTTTGTTTCTACAAAAATTTCATCTTTTAGTGGATTAAGTTTATTTTTATGAATCTTATTAAACTGATAAATTACTAATGCTACATTTGCTATTAAAGATAATAAACTTAAAATAAAAAATGCTTTTGGATTATGTGTAGTAGCTACAGGTGCTATACGATCTGCAAAGGAAGGTACTGTCATAACAAACATAATCCATAGGGCAAGTGTCTGTGCACGATGCTGTAGCCATGCTCCTTTTTTGATAAAGAAAGCAGGTATGGTGCAAGAAAGTAACAGTGCCAAACCACAATAAAATGAATGATCTGCTATACAATTATATGTATAGGCAAAATTCCACAAATCATATGCTATAATCCAAGGCCATATCATATCAGGCCATATCATATCCTTTGTTTTATCTTTAGAAATAAAAATACCAACCCATCCGCAAATGGCAATAATGTTTAGTAATCCAGCTATACCATTCATGATATTCCATGATCCTGACATTACCCAAAGATTGTCTACATATGCTCCGTTCCATGCACCATATGTAAAGCATTGAAAATCACGAATAGCTGCTTCGAGAATATTAATTGCCAAAATAAGTGGTGGAAAGCATAATACCCACTTCTTTTTAGCAAGTGATGGAATATAGCGAATAGCCATAAATCCAAGGCACCCTGCCAGTGCTGAGTAAGTTTTTACCCAGTTAAACCAAGTACCTGTTCCATATTCATTTCCTGGAGCTGCAGTTGTTGGCCAAACAAAAATAGTTAAACCTATAGGAACAATTAAAAAAAGTATAATTCCGCCCCATTTTGTTGAACGACCAAGCTCATTAAAAGCCATTAAGGCAAAAAGAATAAAAAGCCAAATAGCCCAACCTGTAAAATTGGTTGACTCATAAAAAAAACCCATAATATTCCCCCCTAAAAATAATATTTGACATAATTCTATTATGTCTCTTCATAACAAGCAAAGATATGTAAATATTTAAAGTTTAAATATCTTTATCTGTTATCTTAGTAATTATATTACATATTGACTCTTTGGTCAAATATTTAAAATGCCCCAAAACCCCCATGAACAGCACAACTATTTATATAGTTTTATATTTATATAGTTTCCTATATAACTATTTTCCTGTTTAAATATTTATATAGACATATAGTTTTATATACTCCTATTTCTCTATAAATCTAGGTTTATATTTCCCTATGATAATATAAATGCTCAACACTATTGCTCATAACTATTTCCCATTTTCCTTCTATATGCTCAATTTTGTGCATTCCAGTAGTAGATGTTTTAGATAGTTTAAGTGACTTATTTGTCCACTTTATATTATTTAATATATAGTATAAAACATTTATTACTCCACCATGAGTAAGAATCATTACATCATCTTCTTCCATTCCTGTTGAAATATTGTTGCAAAGTTCTAGAAAAGTACTTTGTATTCTCTTGTAAAACTCACTAGGGCTTTCCCCATTTGGATATCTCTCACTCATGTCTAGTGTATTAAAAAAGAGTCCAGGATATTTTATTAATGCATCCTTGTTATCCATTCCTGCCAGAACTCCATTATTTATTTCTCTCCAATCACTACAATACTTTACTGGTATATTTAATTTACTTTCAATCTCCCTAGCTGTTTCAACAGCTCGTCTTAAATCACTGCTTATAATTTTATTAATGCTGTACTTTTCTTTATTATCACTTAAATAATTTGCTAATAATTTAGCTTGTTCCATGCCCTCCTCTATTAAACCCAAATCACTCCATCCACCTCTATTATTTTCATTGTCCATACCATGTCTAACTATATATATAGCCAATTTACCACTCACTCCTTCTCAGTATTATAATAAATCTTCTATAATTTTGCCCACACTCGTAAAAAAACACCTACATTATGAGCACATTTCGTTAATTACTTATTATTATCAATTATTTTTTGCAATACTGGATCTGAACCATTAATGTAATCTTCGATACTTAATTCCACTTCATAATCTGGATTTAAGGTATCTCCATTTATATTTGAACTAAAATATTTTGTTGAATATGATATATTTAATTTTGAGTTTGGTAAAACCATATTCTGAATATCTCCATAGTGGCTTGGTTTTCCACCAGTTGGTTCTCCATATAATTTAGCATCTAACTTTTCTTTGAACTGTAATGCATATAAAATACCTGAGGAAAAAGTTTCTCTTCCTATAATCACATCAATATTTTCCACTAATTTTGATGTTTTTAGCTGACTGAGCATATTATTCAAATCATTACCATGAAAATATGTTCCACCACTATTATTTCGAAGATCAACTACTATAGTTTTTACTTTATTTTCTTGTGCTGCATTTTCAATGTTTTTTAATTCCTTTTTATCAAAAATCATTGGACATTTATTTAATTTGCAGTATATTAATTTTTCTTCCTTTAAGTAGGTACTTGTTAAGTCTGCTCTCTGATTTTGTAAGTAAAGTGGTTTATTACTTAATTCCCCTATTAAATTCATATATTTTATATCTGTATTTCTTTTTATTTTTATCTCCTTTAAAACTTCATTGCCTTTATTATCTAAAAGATTTAGTGACACAGTATCATTTTCTACACCACTAAAATGCTCTAATATTTTTGAGTCTTCAATATAATCACTAAATCTAGCTTTAATTAAGCTTTCATTTTCATGGGGTATAAGCACTGCTACCATGTTTATATAATCTTTAATTGGAGTATTATTTATTTTTAAAACTTTAAATCCTAATAAATCTTTATATTCATAATCACAGCTAATTATATATATATCCCATCTTTAAACCAATAAAATTTTAAAGGTAGCAATTTGTTAGATTTAAAATTAGCAATATTCGTATGCAAATCACCAATGACTCCCATAATTTTCATAAGTTGTACCTGTATTTCCTTTGAGTTTAAAGAATTTACATTAGCATCTAGTTCCCTCAATAATGAATTAAATTCTTCTTCTGTTTCATTAAAATACAAATTTGCATGTTTCTTTGGTAATTTTTCTTGAAGATATTTTATATCCTCTCTCCACTGTTCTTTAGAAATATTTTCATTTTTAACACTTACATTCACAAATCTACTAATTACAATAATTATTAAAATTATAATTAATATACTCATGATTAATTTACTACGTAAATTAATTTTTTTCATAAAGACCTCCTTTTCATATCAATATACAGTAGTTACCATTTACCCTAAAATACTATTACTTTAATCGACTGTGATTCCTGATTATTGCAATTGCATACCAATTGCATACTTCTATAATAAATTTATAGCTACAATTTGTAAACTATTTTATTTATTGTAATATAATCCCTATCTAGGTATATAACAACGCTTCACTCACTCTTTAAATTAGATGGAAGTATTAGATATGATATCAACCTCATAAAAATATATAAAAAAGTACCTATAAGCTAAACACTTTTTATGTATCTAACCTATAAGTACTTTTATTTCATTAGTATTTTTATAATGAACTTTATAGAATTTTAAATTTTATTCTTTGCTTTTGTTTCTACTTTTTTTGCTGCTATTAAGAAAATTACCATTGCTACAATTGCACTTACAATTCCTATTGGATATGAAATACTTTGAGAAAGCTTAAAGCCTTCTGGTGCAATTAAAATGTAGGATGTACATACTGCTGTCATAAACGTAGCTGGTATAGTAGCAATCCAGTGTTTTTTACCTTTAGTAACTAAGTACATGCCTGATGTCCATAATACTATTGTAGCTAAAGTTTGGTTAGACCATCCAAAATATCTCCATACTATTCCAAAATCCATCTTAGTTAATATAAAGCCTACTACAAATAAAGGAATACTAATTATAAATCTATTTTTAATAGGTCCTTGATCAAGTTTAAATGAATCAGCTATAGTTAATCTTGCACTTCTAAATGCTGTATCCCCAGAAGTTATAGGACATGCTACAACTCCAAGTATAGCTAGTAATCCACCTACTCTTCCAAGTAAGCTTCCGCAAATTTCGTTTACTACCCAAGCTGCTGTATGACCTTCTATTGCCATAGTAGCATTTAACTCTGCTACTCCACCAAAGAAGCTCATTGCTGCTGCAGCCCAAATTAAAGCAACTACACCTTCTGCTATCATTGAACCATAGAATATTTTTCTACCTTGCTTTTCACTAGTTATACATCTTGCCATTAAAGGTGATTGTGTTGCATGGAACCCTGAAATAGCTCCACAAGCAATAGTTATAAATAACATTGGGAATATTGGATTTTTATCTGGGCTTGAATGCATATTAATCAAATTAGCCGGTATTATTTCTGGTATATCAAATCCACCAAAAATTAATGCACCACCAACACCAATTGCCATAACTAATAAACAAATTCCAAAAATAGGGTATATCTTTCCAATAAGCTTGTCTATAGGAACCATTGTTGCAATTATATAATATGCAAATATAATATATATTAATAATGTAATGTTTAATCCTGTTAATCCTTTTAATATACTTGCTGGTCCAGTTACAAATACAACTCCTACAAGAACTAAAAGTATTACTGAGAATACTCTCATAAAGTTTTTGAAGCCTTTTCCAAGGTATTGACCTACAACTTCAGGAATACTTGTCCCATCATGCCTTACTGAAAGCATACCAGAAAAATAATCGTGAACTCCACCTGCAAATATACATCCAAAGACAATCCACAAAAATGCTGATGGACCCCACATTGCACCTGCAATTGCACCAAAAATAGGTCCTAAACCTGCTATGTTAAGAAATTGAATTAAGAAAATTTTGTATGCAGGCATTTTAACAAAGTCTACACCATCCTCTAGCCTTACAGCAGGAGTTTGAATTTTTTCATCTGCTCCAAAAGCCTTTTCCACAATTGCACCATAAATAAAATAACCTATAATAAGAGCAATAATCGCTAAAATAAATGATACCATTTGGACCCCTCCTAATTAATTATTTGTTAACAAAATTATAATATGTTTTTTAGGAGTTTATACGGTTTCATACATGAAAAAACAAAAAAAGCACATCAAGTGCTTTTATATGCCCATTATATGCTTAAACTCACCTATATTATTTCTACTTACGGGTATATCAACTTTCTCACCTTGTAATTTTAACATAAAGGTGTTGTTAAACCACGGAACTATCTCTGTAATTTTATCAGTATTAATAATATATGATCTATGACTTCTATAAAAGAGTTCTTTGGGAAGTTTTTTATAAAATTCTGAAATACTACAGTTTACATTATATTGTACTCCATTAATATAAATTAAAGTTTCTCGTTCCTTTGCTTCACAATAGGAAATATCTACTATATTTTTTACAATCATCTTATTATCTTTCCAAAGGGTTATTTTATTATTTATACTCTTTTTATCTGAAAGTTTATCAATTTTCTTTAATGTACTAACTATTCGTTCTTCTGAATAAGGCTTTAATATGTAGTCATAAGCTTGAATTTCAAAGGCATCTACAGCATAATCTTTATGGGCAGTAATAAAAATTACAAGGGATTGCTTTGGAAAATGATTAATAATTTTACATAATGCAATGCCATCTAGTTTTGGCATATTAATATCTAGGAAAATAATATCTGGTTTATTTTCTTCAATATATTCTAAAGCCTTAATAGAATCATCAAATTCATTCACTATTTTTATATTACTGAAATTGTTTATAAAATATTTTAGCTCTTCTCTTGAAGGAGATTCATCATCAACAATAATACAATTCATACCATCACTCCCTTATTTTACTTACATTGAAACTGATTCTAGTACCGCTTTTCAATGTTTCTATCTTTAATCCTTCACCATAAATATATTTTAATCTATTATGAACATTTGATATGCCTATTTTATTTTCTTCCATTTTATCTTCATAGACTTTTTCTATAATATCTTTTGAAATTCCAATTCCATCATCTTCAATAATTATCATAATGTTGTCCTTGGAAACTTTTTGAACTTCAATTGTCACTGTCCCTTCACCTTTACCTTTTAAAATACCATGTTTTATGGAATTTTCAACTATTGGCTGAATGATAAGACTTGGGATTTTAACATCTAAATCATCTTCAATATTATAAACTACATGAAGTTTCTCCCCAAATCTTGCTTTTTCTATTTCTACATATGCTTTAACCTGCTCTAGTTCCTTATAAATATCTACATGGTTTTCCCCTATATCTAAATTATACCTTAAGTAGGTAGATAAATTAATAATTAGCTCTCTTGCTTTATTAGGATTAAATCTAATAAAGGAAATTATTGTATTTAGTGCGTTAAATAGAAAGTGAGGATTTATTTGGGATTGCAATGCCTTTATTTCAGCCTTATTTGCCATATTTTTCAGTTCTCCAAGCTTACTTATTTCTAGCTGGGTAGAAATAATTTGGGATAAGCCTACAGCCAAATTTATATTTCTAAAGGAAATGGCATTATCAGTGCAATAATATATTTTTAATGTACCTATTACTTCATCTCCTTCTTTTAAAGGAGCAATAATTGCAGATTTTAAACTACAATTTAAATTAGGACACTCTATCTGATTTGCATTTGTTAGAGAAAGTAAATTTCCTCCTTTAATAACCTTTTTTGTAGCCTCTGTTATAATATTTTGACCCTTTATGTGGTGGTCAGCTCCTACTCCTACGTGAGCTAATATATTCTCTTTATTTGTTATAGATACTGCATCTGCATTAATTGATTCCCTTATTATTCCGCATATCTGTTCTAAGGAATTTTCATTCATTTCTCTAAAATACGGTAAGGTTTTATTTGCAATCTCCAAAGCGATTTGTGCTTGTTTTGCTGCAATTTCTTCCTTTTCTTTAAGTATTTTTTGAATTATCAATATTAGAATTGCAATTCCAATAGCATTAGCAAAACTCATAGGAAAATATATGCTCTTTACAATGGTTAAGGCATTGCTAAAGGGATGTGCCATTGTAAGTATTAGAATCATTTCTAAAATTTCAATTAAAAGTCCTCCAAATAACCCGTAAAACCACTTGTTATTTTCATTTGATTTACTATATATTAAACCCGCAACTATTCCCGAAATTATAGTAGTTATTGTGCATGGTATTGATGTAATACCTCCAATATCTACAAGCAATCTATGAACTCCAGCTATAATACCTGCCATTGTCCCTACAAAAGGTCCGCATAGTATTCCCCCAGTCATTACACCAATAATTCTTGTATTAGCAATGGCTCCATTAACCTCTGTTCCTGTGTAGGTTCCCAAAATTCCAAAGGCTCCAAAAATTATTGAAAGCACAATTAGATCTTTCTTTTTAAATTTATCCTTTTGTACTATTTTCTTAAAGCTCCCTAGTCTTGAAACAAAGAAAGCAATAAGGATTATATACCCTAAATTATTCGTAAGATTTCTTAGTAATTCAACCATTAAAATTAACTCCATTTCACTAAATGCATATTTTAAAAACATATATCGAATATTTTACCAGTTGTTTTTATATCTAAATAAGTTTCTATAAATATTATATATAAAATTCTAAAATATATAAACAAAGTTATTAATACTTGTTGTGTCAAATAAGAATGAGCACCCCTAAGAGTGCTCATTCTTAACTTAATAAATTATAATATAATTAATCTATTATAATAATTCAAAAGTTCCTTTTAAATCATCATATATCTTCTTATAAATCTCATAATATCTTTTATATACTAGGGAATTTTCTTCTTTTGGAAATTGTACACTATTTTCAGAAATTGCTATGCTACAAGCTTCATCTATATCCTTATATACGCCAGTTCCAACTCCTGCTAGTAATGCTACCCCTAAGGCTGGCCCTTCTGAAGACTTATTTGTAGATACTTTGCAGTTAAACATATCTGCTAATATTTGACGCCATAGTTCACTTTTTCCGCCTCCACCTGACACCATCACATTAGTAGGATTCATTCCTGTGTCTTTAATGATTTCCATGCAATCTAAAAGTGAATAGGATACTCCTTCAATTACAGCTCTTAGCATTTCATTTTTTGTATGAGCAGCTGAAAGTCCAAAGAATACACCCTTTGCCTTAGGATTTAAATGTGGTGTGCGCTCTCCCATGAGATATGGAAGATATATTACTCCCCTTGAACCTGCAGGCACTTTTTCTGCTTCTTTAGTCATAAGTACATATGGATTAATTCCCATACCTTTTGCTAATTCAATTTCATTAGTACAAAAATTATCCCTAAACCATTTTAAAGAAAGTCCTGCACCTTGGGTTACTCCCATCATATGCCATGCACCTGGCACTGCATGACAAAAGGTGTGTACTCTTCCTTTCTCATCAATTATAGGTTCATCTAAATGAGCAAATACTACTCCTGAAGTACCTATAGTCGAAGATATTTGTCCACTTTTTATAATACCATTTCCTATTGCACCAGCTGCCTGATCTCCTGCTCCCCCAACTACTGGTGTATTCTCTTTAAGACCAGTAACCTCCGCTGCTTTTTTATGAACTTTTCCACTGACTACAATTGATTCATGTACATCTCCTAAATACTCTATAGGAATATCTAAAGCATTAAGGACTTCCTTAGACCAGCACCTATTTTTAATATCTAAAAGCTGCATTCCTGAAGCATCAGATACCTCCGTAGCAAATTCACCTGTAAGCATATATCTTATATAGTCCTTAGGCAATAATATTTTCCTACATTTTTCATATATTTCAGGCTCATTATTTCTAACCCAAAGTATTTTAGATGCTGTAAATCCTGTTAGAGCAGGATTTGCTGTAATATCTATTAATCTTTTTTCTCCAACTTTTTCTGTAATCTCAACACATTCCTTAGCTGTACGTTGATCACACCAAATAATAGATTTTCTTAATACATTTCCATCTCCATCTAACATAACTAAACCGTGCATTTGTCCAGATAAGCCAATACCACTAATGGATTCCGGATTTATATTACTATCTTTTATAACTTGATTAATTGTTATACATACTGCATTCCACCAATCTTGTGGGTCTTGTTCTGCCCAACCAATCTCTGGCTGATATAATGGATATTCTGCTGTAGAAGAGGAAATAGGATTTCCTCCCCTATCAAATAGCACTGTTTTAGTACCTGAAGTTCCAATATCTATGCCTAATAAGTACTTCATCTTCTAGCCACTCCAATCAAAATTATTAAAGCTTAATAACTGCCTTTACTACATCATTCTTATTTTCTATAACATAGTCAAAGGCTTCCTTTGTGTCACTAAAATCAAATTCATGGGTAACTATTCCATTAACATCAATTTTCCCATCAGAAATTGCTCCTATAGCTGCTGGATATATGTTTCTATATCTAAATACACTTTTTATTTCAACCTCTTTAGTCATTATTTGCATGAAATCGAACTCAATTATATCCTTTGGCGCAAGTCCTACTAATACAATAGCTCCACCTCTTTTTATTAAGTAAGGTGTCTGCTTTATTGTATGCTCAGATCCTGCTGTTTCAATAACCACATTAGCACCAGCATTGTTTGTAATCTCATTTATTACAGCTAGTACATCTTGATTTTTTGCATTTATAACTTTAGTTGCACCTAATTTTAGGGCATAATCTAATCTCTTATCTATAACATCTACAACAATAACATTTGTAGCACCATATGCCTTACAAGCTAATAAAGTTACTAAACCTATACATCCTGCACCTAAAACTACAACCGTATCCCCTAATTTTACATTTCCTTGTGATACGGCATGTAATCCTACTGCTAAAGGTTCGACTAAAGCACCCTCCTTAGTTGATACATTGTCTGGTAGTTTAAAACACATACTTTCTGGATATGTTATATAATTCATTAAAGAACCATGATATGGCGGTGTTGCTAAAAACTCAACCTCTGGGCATAGATTATATTTACCACTTTTACAAAATTCACATTGACCACAAGTTTGACCTGGTTCTAAAGCAACTCTATCTCCAACTTTTAAATTCTTAACTCCAGGGCCTACTTGAACTATTTCTCCAGCACATTCATGACCTAAAATAAAATCTCCATCTACTATGAAGTCTCCTATTCTACCATGCTCATAATAATGTACATCTGAACCACATATTCCTACATATTCTAATTTTATAAGTACTTCTTTATCCTTTGGAGCTGAAACCTCAATATCTCTTGTTTCCATATTATGAGTTCCACACATATATACTGCCTTGTTTATCATCTTTATTCCTCCTAAATTAAGTTCAATTATAGACCTTGCACAAAACTGTACAAGGTCTACATTTTTTATTAGTCTATATTACCTGCTTTTTTATGAATTTCTATAAACTCATCAGCGTTATCCTTTGTGATTAATGGACAATCTACCATTATAGTATCACGCTCTACTTTACCAGTCATAACATCATATGTTAGCTTAACAGCTTTTTCTGCAAGCTCGTAAGCACTTTGAAGAGTAGTTGATGTCATTTCACCATTTTTTATAGCTAAACAAGCTTCTGCTGTTCCATCAACACCATATGATAATATATTTGTCTTTCCTGCTGCTTTAGCTGCTTCAAGAGCTCCTACACACATGTTATCATTCATAGATATTATTGCATCAATTTCTCCATGAGTTTGAATCCAGTCTTCCATTAATCTCATCGCTTCATCTTTATTCCAATTTGCAATTTGCTCATCTAAGATTTTAACGTCTGGTCTCTTTGCAAAGAATTCTTTTTCCCATCCTTCACGTCTCTTATCAGAGTGCATATTACCTGCTGGTCCCATAAGAACTACAACTTTTCCATTTTGAGGAACTTGCTCTAAAGCAAGTTTTGCATTTTTAGCAGCTTGATCTACTGGGTCTGCATCTACTGCAGCTGCTCTATCATTATCATTAATACGGTTGTTTACTGTAATAACCTTAACACCTTTATCCATAGCTGCCATAGCTGGTGCTACTTGTGCTTCAGAATCAAATGGTTGAAGAAGAATTGCATCATATTTCTTTGTAACCGCATTCTCAATATGAGATGCTATAACTTCATTCTTGCTATCTCCATCAAATATATCTACCTGTACATCCTTATAGTTTGCAGCTACTTCATCCTTTACTGCATTTGCAAGCCATGCAGCAAAAGAATCTCCTTGTGCCCTTGCAATATATGCAACTTTATAAGTCTTTTCACCTTCTACAGCTGGTTCCTCCTTTGAAGTATTAGTACATCCCACAGTAAGTGATAATGCTAGTAACGATGACATGGCTAAAGCTAATATTTTCTTTGTTTTCATATCATTTTCTCCCCCTAATTATATTATTTTTATTATATTTTGATTTTTACTTAACTTGATTTAGTTTAAACAGAACTTCCTTTGGTTTTCACTAGGGTTTTGTCTTTTGTTTTATCAGTAATACTACCTAGCTTTTTACTTTCTCTTTTGTTCTTAGATTTTATATCGTAAATTACTGCAAATGCAATAATTACTCCCTTTACTACTTGTTGCATATAAGATTGTATTCCTACTAGGTTCATTATATTGTTTAAGAATCCCATAATGAATGCTCCTGCAAGGGTTCCACCTGCAGTTCCTATTCCCCCAGTAAAGCTTGTTCCACCAATTATTGCAGCAGTCATTCCTTCAAATTCTGCTCCTATACCAGCATTAGGAAGTCCAGCATTAACACGAGACATAAATAACACACCTGCGATTCCAACAAATATACCATTTATAAGATAAGCCTTCATCTTAGTTTTATTTACGTCTATTCCTGAAGCTCTTGAAGCCTCTTCACTACCACCTACAGCATAAACACATCTACCCAGCTTTGTATGTTTTAGGATGTACCAAGTTAAAAGAGTAATTCCAGTCATGAATATTACAGGAATAGGAATAAATCCTATAGAGTTTTGTCCTAGTACAATAAAATCTCCTATTTGATAAATATTTTGACCATTTGTAAATAATAAGGCTGCTCCTCTTGCTACAGTTTGCATAGCTAATGTGGCAATAAATGGAGGTGCTTTAAACTTAGTTACCATTATCCCATTGATAAAGTTACAAATAACACCTACAAGCACTCCAACTAGCACTGCTATTTCCAAAGAACCTGTTGCCTTAAAGGCTGCAACAGAAAGCAGACCTGATAAAGCCAGAACTGAACCTGCTGATAAATCTATAAGTCCACATATAATTAAAATTGTTTCACCAAAAGCAATAATAGTGGTTATTGATATTTGTCTTGATATATTAGTTAAGTTTTCTCCTGATAAAAATACAGGACTGATTAAAGAACATGCCATAAACATAGCAAGTAATACAACGTAAATACTATATTTACTTGAGGTTTTTGACCATTTATGTCTAATATCTATCATCTTCATCCTTCTATTCCCCCCTTGTAGCTAACTTCATAATAGCTTCTTGTGTAGCCTTTTCTCTATCTATTTCTCCAGTAATTTTTCCAGATGCCATAACATAGATTCTATCGCACATACCTATGAGCTCTGGTAATTCAGAACTTATTATTATTACTGCTCTATTTTCTTTTGCAAGTTCTGTAATAAGTTTATATATTTCGTACTTTGCTCCTACATCGATTCCCCTTGTTGGCTCATCAAGTATAAGAACATCTGGATTTCTAAGCATCCACTTTGCAAATATTACCTTCTGTTGATTTCCTCCACTTAGAGAATCAATAGAGGTTTCTAAATTAGGACATTTTACCTTCATTCTTTCACATATATTTGATACACTACTAATCTCTTTTTTACTATGTAGATGACCCTTATAAAAGAATTTTTCTAAATTAGATATGGATACATTTTCAGTTATACTTCTAATTCCTACTATTCCATATCTCTTACGATCTTCTGATAGCATAACTATTCCATTGTTAATACTATCTTTTACATTTTTTATTTTTACTTCCTTACCCTTAACTTTAATCTCACCTGATAGGTATGGGTCTAGTCCAAATATTGTTCTAGCCACTTCACTTCTACCTGCTCCCATAAGACCTGCAAAACCTACAATTTCTCCTCTTTTTACATGGAAATTGATATCCTCAAAATGTTTTCCATCAGTTAGTTCTTTAACCTCTAACATGGTTTCTCCGATTTTAATATCTTCCTTAGGATATGCATTGGTAATTTTACGGCCTACCATAAGAGAAATAACCTTGTCTATATCTAACTCACTAGCTGGCTTAGTATCAATAACAACCCCATCTCTTATAACTGTTATCTCATCAGCTATTTTAAAGATTTCTTCCATCTTATGAGATATGTATATTATACTTACACCCTTACTTTTTAATTCAGCAATCTTATCAAAGAGAATTCCTACCTCTTTTCTAGTAATTGCAGATGTAGGTTCATCCATGATAATAACCTGTGAATTATAAGACATAGCCTTTAGTATCTCTAGCATTTGTATATCTGATACTGTAAGATCTTTAAATTGTGTTGTTGGCGAATAGGGTAAATTTTCTTGTTTTAAAAGTTCTTCTGTATCTTTTCTAATCTTCTTCCAATTAATTTTTCCTAATTTATTTACAGGCTCTCTTCCTAAAAATATACTTTCTTCAATAGTAATCTCAGGTATATAATTTAGCTCTTGAAATATCATAGATATACCATGCTTACGAGCTTCAATAGGATTCTGTATCTTAACTTCTTTTCCATCTATATGAATACTTCCACCATCAGGCTGATATATACCATTTATTATCTTCATAAGTGTAGACTTACCAGCTCCATTTTCTCCACAAAGCACATGAACCGTTCCCTTTTTAACAGAAAAACTTACATTTGCTAAGGCAGTTACTCCTGGGAAAAATTTCTGTATACCTTTTAATTCCAGCTTTGGTATATTGCTCTCCACCTTTATCCCCCCTTGTAAACTTTTAATTTCATTCTATGGCATAATTATAATAAAAAAATAATTAACCTATAATGGAAAATAACCTTAGTTTTGTGCAAATTATTCTCGTCTAATTTTTCACAAAGTTCTTTGTGTAATATATTAATATTTTTGTGTAATATATTAATATATTTGTGCAACATAATTATATATATTTCTACATTTTTTTCATTAATCTTAATTTTATATAAAAAAAATACTACTTAACATAGTTAAATAGTATTAATGTGCTACACTTTATCTATTTTTATATGGTATCTTTATATTGACCTACAGTTAATCCTGTTACTTTTTTAAAAGTCTTATAAAAATACTGTTGATCTGTAAATCCGACCCTTTGATAGATAACTTTCATGCTATCTTCACCTTTATTAATCATTTCCTTCGCTTTTTCTATACGCAGATTAATAATATACGAAGAAATATTTATTCCTGTCTCTTTTTTAAATAAAAATGATAGGTATTGTTTAGATAGATTAATATGAGTAGCGATATCTTCTAGGGTAACTTTACTTGAATAATTTTTTTCAATGTACTCCACAACTTTATTTATAATATATTTAGAATTCTGATCATCCCTTATTCTTAGAACTAACTGACATATCTCCTCTAAAAATTTACACATTAGTTTTGATATAAACATAATTCTTGTAGAATCCATAATTTTATTGTAATACCCCTGATATAAGGTATCATAATCATTACCTTGAAAATATTCTTCATACTTTTCTAATATACTAACAATAATATTACAATACATAAGCTTACATGTTAACTCTGATATTTTACAACCATTTATTTTCTTCTCTATACTCTCTATATGACTTTTTCCACCCTCTAGATTTCCTTCTTCTATAAAGTTTATAAGAATACTCTTAGATTGTTTTTCGAACTTCAGCATATTTATATCCTTCAATTCTTTATTTTCTCTAGTTTCTACTACAGAACCCAAAGGCAAATAGAATATATCTTTTGTTCTTTCTATATATTCCTTAAAACAATTTGGAAATTCTCTAAGCTCACTAAACATAGGTGTATATATTACATCTAGCTTAATATTAAAATATTGCATTACAGTGATCTTTATATATTTAATTACCTCTTGTACTTCACCATATTTAATATCTTCCTTGGATATAAAATATATAAGTCCATCCTCCTGTTCCTTCAGAACACATTGTATTTTTTCTTTAGAAAATATCCACGTTATAAGCTCTATCATAGCATTTTTCACATTTTCATTTTCTCTTTCTTTAATGGATGTAATAATATCATTAGTTTCAGGGAAGAAACCTAAAATAGAATATTTTCCTCCATAAATATTAAAGTCTATCTGTTTAAACCCCTCAAAATCTACTTCATCAAAGGAACTTGAACCATCTATAAGATATTCTATAAGCTGACTTTTACCCTTCATTAAGGTTTCACTAGCCTTATCCTTACCTAGTGCATCCTTATCCATATTATCTAAATTTCTTTTTACCTCTAGCATGGTACTTATAAGTTCCTCATCCTCTACCTCTGATTTAAGAATATAATTATTAGCTCCACATTTTAGAGCTTGTCTTACATTTGTAAAATCATCATAGCAAGTTAATACCAGTATTTGAGTTAAGCTATCTTCTTTTCTTACTTCTTCAGTTAACCATAAACCATCCTTCTTAGGCATTTTTATATCTGTTATAATTACATCTGGGTTATATAGCTTATACATCTCATAGGCCTTTTCACCATTTGGAGCCTCACCTATAACTGTAAAGCCTATGCTATTCCAATCTATTGTGGATTTTAATCCTACTCTTACAAGAACCTCATCATCTACAATTAAAACCTTATAAACTTTCATCACCCTCTTTATCTACTAAAAAGTCACCAGTAGGTTTCCTCATTATACTCCTAGGAATCGTCACCTTAACATATGTACCTATTTCACTTCTATTTCCTATCTTAATCCCATATTCTTCACCACAATAAAGCTTTATTCTTTCATTAACATTGTTTAATCCAACTTTACTAAATTTATTTACATCCTTTTCTTTAGTAAAGATTTTTTCTAAATCCTCTTCACTGATGCCAGGTCCATTATCTTCTACAAGAATAATTAAGTTTTCACCTTCTATACATGCTTCTATAGATATTTCCAATGGTTCCTCTTCTTCATCTTCCCTAATTCCATATATCAAAGAATTCTCTACAATAGGCTGTAAAATTAATTTCGGTATTGAGCAATTAAGGCAGTCTTCATGAATATTATAAATAATGTTAACTTTTTCATTGAATCTTAGATTTTGTATTTTAATATAATTCTTAACGTAATCTACCTCATCTTCTAGAGTAATCATTTCCTTTCCTAAGTTTATACTTACCCTTAGAAGTTTTATCAGTGAAGTTACTGCATTACTTACAGATTTATCTCCTTGTATCTTTGCCATCCACTTTATAGTATTTAGTGTATTATACAGGAAGTGTGGATTAATCTGAGCATGCAATGTCTCAAGTTCTAACTCTTTTTTTATTCTTTCTTCTTCTACTAGCTTATCAACAACTTCATTCATCTTCCCTATCATATTATTAAAGCTGTTTCCAAGTTCCCCTAACTCGTCAATTCTATCTATATTTATGCGCACATGTAAATCTCCATCTTCAGCCTTCTTCATCATATTTCTCATACTCACCATGGGTTTTGAAATTTGAGACGAAAAGAATAAACAAATTATTATAGTTATAACTACATAAATTATTACACCTATTAACATATATCGTTGCATATTTGTAATTTCTTTGTATAGATAATCTTTAGTTACTATTTTTACAATCTTCCAATCTGTTGATGTAATATTAGAGTATATACATACCTTTTCAACATTATCATCAGTAAACTCTATTGAACCCATATCTATTTTAGATGATAGAACTTCTTTTGCATAATTTTTTTCTTCTATATTCTTTCCTATAATTTCTTTATTAGGATGACTAATTATTTGACCCTTTTCATTACAAATAAATAATTCACTATTCTCCTCTGTAATTAGACTTTTATAAGAATCCTCTAATATGGTTTCATCTACATCAATAAATATTGTTCCCATATCCTTTAAGCTATTTAAGTCTATTATCTTTCTTCCTAAAGAAAAATAGTTCTTAGGAATTTCTCCCGACAATATCTTAACTCTAACAGGAATTGTATCAAACCAAACTAACTCACCATGAGTCATATTGATATTATTAATATCAATTCCCTGTTTAACATAGGTTTTGCTAGCCCCTACATTATAAATATTATGTTTAGTTGTAAGGTATATACTTTCCACCTCTTCATTTGTAGTACAAAAATTTCTCAGTATATTATTTAATTCCTCATGACTTTTAGTTGATGAGCCTTTCAAGCTTTCAATAAAATCTCTATTGGTAACAACCATGTCTGACAGGTCAGCAATGCTATCAATTATAAAATCAATATTGCTTCCTGCCTCATATACAGATTGTTTTGCAGATTCACTATACTTTGTAGTAATAATTGATTTCATTACATTGTTATAAATAATATATATAAATCCAATAGGTATAAATATTAATAGAATAAAAATAACTAGCAATTTATTTCTAAAGCTCTTTCTAATCCATGAAGTTCTCATTTTATCCCCGCTCTTCATTGTAGTAAACTCAACTCTTTTAAAATTTTATCTGCTACTACCTTAGGATCTAAATCATTCTTAACCATATCTCTTACATTATTAATAATAATTTGCTCTACAAAATAGAAATTACTAATCTTAGATCTAAAATATACATTATCCTCTTTCCAGACCTCTAGTAGTGCAGGTAAGTGGTTTAAATTACTTATTTCATTTGTATTACTTTTTACATTTTCTATAATGTCTTGTACATCCTTGCTATTATATACAGATTTTCTTGGTGGCATGCTTCCACCTTCTGGTTCCCATAAAACCATACTTTGAGTCTGAGGTGCAGTAGCCCAAACTATAAATAACCAGGCAGCTTTCTTTTCAATTTCTGAAGCATTACTATTAATTCCTATTCCTGCTCCTCCATATATATTGGCACTTCTCACATTTCCATAGGGCAAGATGCTATAACCAACCTTACCTGCCACTTTAGATAAATTAGGATTTTCTACTACAGCTCCATTTTCATCCCAGTTTGCCATCATTGCAATTTCACCATTCTTAAAAGCTTCCGCAGTATCAGTCCAATTCCAATTAATACTATCTGGTTCACCCACTTCTACCATCTGCTTGTACATACTTAATCCATCTTCAAGGTTATGATTTTTAACTGAAACCATTTTGGGTTTTTCTACTCCTAATGTATTAACATAGGGATCATCAAAATAATCCCCTCCATAGGATTCAAGGACATTAGAAAAATCGCAATATACTGAATTATGTAATTGAGCCATTTGTGCACTTCCATATTTAACTTCCTCATCTGGAACATTTTCATCAATCCATTTTGAAACAATACAATACCTTTCCCAAGTAAAATCTTTCTGTCCTGGAGTCCAATCAAATCCATTTTCAGCCATAAACTGTTCTCTATACTTTTCGAAAATATCCTTTCTATAGAAGAAAATCATAGTTGTAGTATCAAAAGGTATAGCACATAACTTAGTTTTATCTCCAAAGTAGGATAAAATATTTACCTGATCATCAAAGAAATCCTCCATACCACCTGGTATATGAGGCATTTTAGGATCATTATTATATAAATTTAAATCCTCTAGATTGTTATGAAACCTGTTAAGAGTTTGATATGGATCTACATAAACAAGTTGAAACTTTGCTCTTTCAGATATAAAATCATTATTTATCTTATTTATCATTGTACTATAGTCCATTGGTCTAATGTTTACTCTAATACCAGTTTTTTCAGTAAAATTTCTACACTCCCTAGAAAGAATATTAGCATTTATATTATTTTCTACTACAAAATTAAGGGTAGTACCTTGAAATTCCCTCCATTGAAATCCCTCTGGTGTTTCTATATTGGGTAATTCATTATCCCATGGATAAAAAGGCGCTTTAATTTTATTACTAATTAATTCATCATCTTTAGACTTAGCCATTATTATATTTTCGCTATAAGTAGTTAAACAAAGCATCATTACAGCCATAATTACAATGAAAATATAAATTCTTTTATTTCTAATAATAATCACCTTCCTCCTTTGTTTTTATATAAAATACTATTCCATTTAGCTACATTATACATAATAATTCTACATATTTAAATGATTAAATCACTATTTTTTCATTAAAATGCTACTCTATTAAAAAATAGAAAAAAAGAACCCTCATAATGAGAGTTCTCCAATGAACTTATTTTTCTTTTAATGCTTCTGGTAATAATTCTTCAATCTTGTTTACTGGTATACCATTTCTGAATTTAACATCCATTCCACAAACTACAGCATAAAATCTAGCATATACCTGTTGAATTTCTTCAACTTCTGGTGAATCTGTTCGATATGAAAAATATAAATTAGTCAATTCAATGGCAACATCATATTCATTCCTTTGTATTGGTGTTGATTTCAACTTCATGTCTTCTTCCATCTTAATCACCCCCTAATAATATTTTACATTAAATACCATCGAAATGCAACAAAGGATAATAAGCCAGTTTGTAGATAATAAATTTCAAGGTAATGTTTATAAAAGTTAAAGCCGCTACTTAAAAACTTAAATAACGGCTGTTTATTAAATATCAGAATTATATTACTGCAACCTATGATGTGGAATAAATCACTAAATAAAATTTAAAACTTATTCACTTTACATATGTCTATGATTATCATTTTAAAAGTGCATTAGCTATTAATTTATCCAATTTACGGATATCTACTCCCTTTTGTAGATTTACTTTGATTTGACCTGCTCTAGTCCATAATTCAACTTCTGCACTAAGATCAAAAAGCTTCCCTGCATTTTCAGTAGACCACATGTTAATAGAAGAATATGGTAAAGAATACACCTCTACTTTCTTGCCAGTAAGCCCTTGTGCATCTCTTACAATTAATCTTTTATTAGTAAAAATTGCACTATCTCGGAATGTTTTATAAGCAGCAATTGCTACTTCTCCTTCAACCAATAAATCATTAACATCATTTGGAATTGGGCATTCAGATACTAGTGTCCATGTTAATATACCTTGTGTTTCTGCCATTTTATTTACCTCCTATAGTAAATCTTTGTCTCTATTTACTATTCTGCATCTATGTAGAAAAACCTTCCTCAATAAATGATTTTTTTCAAGCTTTTGTAAAAGTATTAGATCCACTTCATTTATTGATGATATTAATATACATAGCTATAATAACCTCTATAACTTATGATACTAATATTTAATCGATATTCTTTTCAATTAAAAACAAAAATGCGATAACTTAAATACTAAGATATCGCATTTTACTTTTTAGTTTCATACTCTAGTAATAATAGTAACCCCTTGCCATTTTACTCTCTGCAAGCAGTTTAGATGCACCTGTCCTTTCCCACTCTTCCACCTGTTCAATAGCTTCCTGAGGAGTTTTTCCCAAACCGACAAGGACACCTGATAGGATAAATTCTTGATATAAATGTTCAGGATTAATCCCTTCTCTCGCTTCTGCTAAAGCACGAGTTACTAATGGAGTTATATACCTTACCCAGTCATCTGGCGTAAATTTAGAAGTATCCTGCATTGAACGTCTATTCATAGATGGACTTTCCATACTTCTGTTCAAAGTAAAAAGATAATTATATTTTGAAGAGTGTTTCAATTCATCTGTAATTATATCAAATAAAACATCTCTTTGTGGGCCCATACCTAAAGCTTTTCTAATATCTCTATATCTTTCTACCGCTCTTAGCTCTCCGAATAAAGCTTTTTTAATACCATCTATATATGACTCTGGTCTTTCAAAAGACTCGTCTTCTACCGTTGGAATCTCCATACCGGTAAAGTCCTTATAAATTTTTCTAAACTCTCTATTATGTCTACGTTCATCATCTCGTATAGACGTTATAATGTCTTTTTCTTCCACAGTAGGTGCCATACTTATGAGAAAATCATAAAAAAGTTCATCTTCTCTTTCACCTTGAACTGCCTCTTTCACTCTCTCAAGAGCCTCTTGTAACTGAGTATTATACATCATTTGATTCTCTACTCTAGGCTTAATATACACTAAAATTTCCTCCAGAAATAATAATTCAATAATATATTATGCTAGGTATCTATAAATGTGAAAATAATTACTCTTTTCCTTCCATATTCCACACCTTGTCCATCTATAACTACAATTCGCATTTTATCCCCCTATATTATACCAAATCAAAAGCCATAATTATTGGGTGGTTTATATGTTATAGAAATCATTTTTTGAAGCTCCACAGATTGGACAATTTTGAAGTGAAAGAGGTATTTCTAATCCACAATCATTTAGTAAATCCGCGTTACTTAAAATATCCACTGTGTTTCCGTCTGCAGCAATTTCACCCTCTTTTATCACAATAATTCTTTTACAAGTATCAAATACCATATCTAAATCATGACTAGTTATTATTTTTGTGTGCTGAAAGCCTTTTAATAAATTGATTAATCTTCGTCTTGATTTAGGATCTAAAGCTGCTGTTGGCTCATCCATAACTAATACATCTGGTTCCATTGATAGAACCGATGCAATTGCAGCAGCTCGCTTTTCTCCACCTGATAATTTAAAGGGTGCTCTATCTTTCAAGTGAGATATTCCTACTAACTCTAAAGCCTTTGTAACTTTGATTTCAACTTCTTTTTCATCAAAATTATAATTTCGTGGTCCAAAAGCCACATCATCATATACAGTTGTCATAAACAACTGATCATCAGGATCTTGAAAAACCATTCCTAACCTCTGACGAATCAAGGGTAATGTTTTTTTTGATACATACACATCTCCTATGACCACCTCTCCGTTACTTGGAAATAGAACTCCCATCAAAAGCATTAATAGTGTGGACTTTCCTGCACCATTGGCACCAATAATTCCCACAGATTCACCGTGATGGATTGTGAATGATATATCTTTTACTGCTACATGTCCATCAGGATAGGAAAAATATAAGTTCCTTACCTCAAGTTTATGACAACTCATCTATTTAATCACCCCCGTAATTAATGAACCTATAAGCATAGGTATATTATAAATTCTTGCTAAAATGAAAAATATACTCCAACCTGCTAAATATGCAAAATCACTAAAGCTTAATTTTTCAATATTTCCTGTATTATACTCACCTGTAAATCCTCTCATATTCATAGATTGATACACCCGTTGTGCCCTATCAAATGTCCTAAGTATCAACTGTCCTGCAAAAGAACCCCAAACATTTCTATGTATGCCCTTTTGTCCAGGCGCCCTAAGTAAATATGCTCTCATCATTCTAGAAACCTCTTCTATCAGCACAGATATATATCTATATGTTAATAATAACTGTAATACAAAGATTTTAGGAACTTTCAGCATACGCAATGCTACAGCCAATTTATCCATTCCTGTAGTTGCAATTAATAAAATACTAACAGTTACCGTTAAACCACATTTTATAAAAATAGATAAAAATATTACCCATCCTCTTGAAATAACAATACCTCCTAGAGCCATTGTATGATGATTAAATAAGGGGTTTAATATGCCAATTCCAATAATAAAAGGCTCTACAAGTAATAGTCTTTTAAGGATTGGAACAACTGGCAGCTCTGCTAACACAAAAATAACCACAGGATAGAAAATAAAAGACAAAAGACTACTAATTTCATATCTTCCAAATGATACAACTACAGTTAGGTAAACAATTGTAGTTAATAACTTTGTAATGGGATGAAGCCCATGTATTGTGGTTTCTTTCCCTGCTAAATCACCTAGAAGTCTCATATTATAAAGAGAATTTATTACTTTTGCCATGTAAAATCAAATCCTTATTGTAGAATTTTACTGGTGGTTTCATTACCACCTAGCTTATTTTTATTATTAAACTTTTCTTTTCTTTTTTTAACTAAGCTGATAACAAATCCTGTGAATGCTGCCAGTGCAAGTGTCAATATTCCACCAACGATACCTGAAACACTTGTTCCAGCACTAACTGCAGGCCATTGCTCTTCAACTTCTACAGCTGCTTCTTTTTCACTTTCGTCTTCCTTTGCCTTAAAACTGTAATCAGGCAAAAACGCTATCTTACTTTGTATTTCTGATAATGTATTATGAATTCCATCTGGTGTTTCAAATTCTGCTGTTCCTGAAGTTTTTTCCATAGCCCATTCCAATCCATCAGGATTTGAAGAGGCAAACCAAGAAAGCGTTCCGCCAACTAAAACTACTCCAATTACCAGGCTAGTAAGTATCTTTTTCATAGATATATTACCAAGAGCTTCTCCTCTAGCTGCCTTTTCTAGAATTTCTGGTCTAGCCTTCCATACAAAAGTAACAATTGCTGATGTAACAAACCCTTCAGCTACTCCGATTGCTAGATGTATTGGTTGCATTAACAATAAAAAGGTTCCAAAAGGCAATTCAGTCTTTCTAGACATAAGAGTCTGAAGTACAACGCTAAAAGCTCCTATTTGAAGACCAACTATAGTAGATGCCATTGAGGCACCAAAGATCTTCTTAGTAGTAATCCCTTTACGTGTAAACCATTTATAAATTAAAGGGTATGCTATAAAACAAGTATAAAATCCAAGGTTAAATACATTACAACCATAGGCAAGTAACCCGCCATCTCCAAAGAACAGTGCTTGAATTAACAAAACAGAAGCCATAGTTAAGAATCCCGCATAGGGCCCTAATAATATTGCAAGTAGTATTCCTCCTCCAATGTGTCCACTAGAACCAGTACCAGGGATTGAAAAATTAATCATTTGTGCAGCAAAAACAAAGGCTCCCATTACCCCCATTAAGGGAATTTTCTTTTCATCCATATCATTCTGTATTTTTTTAATTGAATAAGCTGTAATTCCAGTAGTAGCAGCCAACATAGTTCCTCCCACCACTGGTGAAATCAAAGCATCAGCCATGTGCATAATATTCACTCCTTTACAAAATAAAATGCTCCCCAAAGTCAAGCATTTAAAACCATCTATTTTATCTCCGCAGTTGTAAATCGGAACCTCAGTTGTAAATCGAAACGCAACCCTTTCGACACCAATTAGGTTGTATTAATAATAAATATTTATTGTAAATCAATAAATATTTATTGACAATTCTATTTTCCAAGTATAAAATGATATTAAAAGGTACAGAATTTATAAAGTACTTAATTGCAAACAAAAATTAATCTGAAGTACAAAAATTTATAGGAGGAAAATTAAAAATGAAAAAATATTTATTTAGTATTCTTTTAGTAGTAGCTAGTATAGCGTGTTTTACGATATTTAATGTAGTAGGTTCCGAAGTCTTGCCAGATGGAACTCTATCTGAACCATTCTTTCTTATACCAATAGGATTTTTATTTGCTGGCATAGCTATTATATCAGCAATAATAATTTTTATAGTATCTAAATTTGTAAACAACAATAACCAATAAGTGTATAATCTATTATTTTCAATTAATAGATACGTATTAGAACTTAATTATTGTATATTGTATTATCTTAATAGTTCTAGATAGCAAAAATAGGCCTATAGGCCTATTTTTTGCCTTCTATAATCATAATATATCGCTTTACATCATCATTTTAATTTCTTTAAACTCATCAAGGTCAGTATAAAGTTCTCCCTTGTATGGATTTCTCTTAGTTTTCTTTATTTTATATATCATATAAAGAAATACAGCTATATTACTTGCAAGAGCTATAGCTCCTAAAATTGTATAAATAGTAGTATTGTAAGTTGATTTAACTACAAACATTCCTGTATCCTGGAAATTTGGAAAAGTTTGAGCAAACATGCACCATATAGCTAAGGTCTGAGCTCTATGCTGTAGCCAAGCACCTTTTCCAACAGTAAATGCACATAGAGTTGGTGCAATGAGTAATGCTAAGCCTGCATACCAAGAATGAGTAGGTATGCAATTATAAGTATATACAAAATTCCATAAATCATATGCAATAATCCAGAACCAAAGCATATCAGGCCATAGCATATCCTTACTTTTGTCCTTTTTAGTTTGTTTTCTAATTACTATTCCAAACCAACCAGTTATAGCAATGATATTTAGTATACCAGCCGCTGCATTCATATAATTCCATGGACCACCCATTACACCTACTACTTCTCCTTCAATAGCTCCTGAATTCATCATCCAATAAGTGGATCCAACCTCAATATCTCTTGCCACTGCTTCTATAATGTTAATAGCTAGAATCAACGGTGGAAAGCATAGTGCAATTTTATTATCAGCTAGTCTCCAAACAACCTCACCAGTAATTTTATCCTTTTTCTCGATATGACGAATACACCAAAATCCAATACATCCTGCTGTTGCAGAATAAACTTTAGCTAGATGGAACCAGTCAGTATAGGTAACATCCTTTAAAACAGTCATCCAAACAACTGTTAAAATAATTGGCAAAATAACAAAACTAAAAAATCCTGCCCACTTCTGTCTTCTAGAAAATTCATTGAATAAAAACAAACCTGCAAAAACTACAAACCACATTCCCCATGCAGAAAACATTGTTGCTCCTTCAACATAATTAAATTCAAACATTTTATTCACCCTCTACCCCTATCTAAATTTAAAATTACTTTATAAAATCTTTTATAGTTAACTAAGTTATTTAAAAAGTTTCTTTACTTTTTTAGTTGTAATTTTCACTTTACGTTTAAGAATTTGCTTTATAACTACAGGTTTTAAATCCTCATAGGCTACACCCTCACCATCATATTTTCTTACAAGGGAAATAGCATCAAACTTACATTTAGTGGTACATTGTCCACATCCTACACACAGGAATTCATCTACAACCGTTGCACCACAGCTAAGACAACGTTCTGTTTCCCTTTTTATCTGGTCTTCAGTAAATGTTTCACGCAAGTCTTTAAAGGTTTTCCTTGACTTGCTTCCATCTACATGACCTACACTCTGTCTAGGAGTACTATCATATCCTTGAAGTTCTATATTTTCCTTATCTAATGCATGATATTCTTTTCTATCTCGACCAATAATCAAACTTTGTCCTGGCTGAACATAACGATGAATTGAAATTGCACCTTCTTTACCTAAAGCAATTGCATCTATTGCAAACTTAGGTCCTGTTAATGCATCACCACCAGCAAAAACATCAGGCTCACCTGTCTGTAATGTAAATGGATCTGCTTTAATAGTATTATTTCTATTTAGTTCAATTTTACTACCTGATAAAAGTTCTCCCCAATTCATTCCTTGACCTATTGAAAGCAGTACAGTATCAGCCTTAACTATGATAGTGTTATTTTCATCATAAGATGGATTAAATCTTCCACTCTTATCAAATACAGAAATACATTTCTTGAATTCTACTCCTGTAGCACGACCATTTTCAACAATTACTCTCTTTGGTCCCCAAGAATTATTAATTTCAATATTCTCTGATAATGCTTCCTCAATTTCCTCTGGAAGTGCAGGCATTTGTTCACGACTTTCCAAACAGTACATTTTAATTTGTGTATTCCCAATTCTAGTAGCTGTTCTCGCAACATCTATGGCAACGTTACCACCACCGATTACGATTACATTGCCTTCAAGTTTTAACTCCTTACCCAAGTTAACATCTCTCATAAAATCTATACCGGTTATAACATTTTCTACATTTTCACCTTCAATACTAAGTTTCCTTCCCATACATGCACCGATTGCAATATAGAAGGCTTTAAAACCTTGATCCCTTAATTCATTAAGACTTATATCTCTTCCAACCTCAACCCCTGTCTTGAATTCAACGCCTAATTCTTTCAGTATGTCAATTTCAGCATTTATTACATTCTTTTCAAGCCTGAATGAAGGTATTCCTAAAGTTAACATTCCACCAAGAACATTTTCTTTTTCAAACACAGTTACTTTATACCCATCAATGGCTAAGTAGTATGCACAGCTAAGACCTGAAGGCCCTGCTCCCACAACAGCAATTTTTTTACCGTACTCGTGCTTACGTTTAGGCACATATCTATGATCAGTATTTAAATCTTGTTCAGCAATAAATTTTTTGATTTCATCAATAGCAACTGGATCGTCAATATCTCCCCTAGTACAATCTGTTTCACACTTTCTTGGGCAAATACGTCCACATACTGCAGGAAACGGATTTTCTTGTTTGATAAGTTCAAGAGCTTCCCTATATCTTCCTTGAGATGCAAGTTTAACATAACCTTGAACTGCAATATGAGCTGGACAATTGGTTTTACAAGGACTTGTACCTGTATCAACTACATCTTTTCTATTGGTTCTATAATCAGGATTCCATTTATCTGGACCCCACTCAGTATCTCGTGGAGTATCAATTCTCTTTATCTCAGTAGTTACTGGTGTTTTTGAACATAACTTTTGCCCCAATTGTAGTGCATTAACAGGACAATTTTGAACGCACTCTCCACAAGCAACACATTTCTCTTTGTCCACTTTAGAAACATAGTTTGAACGTACCATGTCAGCGTTAATAAACATACTAGCAGTTCTTAAAGCAAGACAAGAACATCCACAGCAATTACAAATAGCATGAGTTTTACCAGAACCATCTAAGTTAGGTATTTGATGCATTAAGCCGTTTTCTTCTGCTCTCTTAATAATTTCAAAGGCTTCTTCACGAGTAATCTGTTTGCCCCTCTTCGTACGTATATAGTATTCTGCTGCGTGACCCATCTGAATGCACATGTCTTCCTTAAGATGACCGCAGCCTTCTCCCATAGCTTCTCTTGCTGTACGGCATGAACAATCAGCAACTGAAAAAATATCATTATCATTAAGATACTTAGAAACTTCCTCATAGGATGCTCTTCTAGTTTCACCTTCAATGGCATGTTCTATAGGTATAACACGCATAAGACCTACTCCTACAGGAAAACTTCCTGCTGTCTTAGGTCCTCTTACTCTTCCATAGGCTTCAAAAGCCCTAGGAATCTGAGGATACTTTTTAACATTCTCCTTATTGTTAACCATCATTTCCATGATACCTGGAACCCAGGTCTCATACCAAAATGTATCTACTCCATCAATTTCATTTACAAAACAAACCCCTGCATCCGCTAATTCTAACAAAAGTTCTGTTGTTCTCTCTACAGATTTGCCACATAAAGGAGCAACATCTTTAGCAGTAACCTTTTTACGTATTTCCATACAAAGTACCACCTCAGCCATTTCTTCTGAAACAACAGGTTCAAGAATCATATACTCTGGATCTGTAGCTTTGATTTCATTTTTCGAGCCACGTTTCTTATTACTGATGTGATTTGCAAGATCAAGTACCTTTTCCTTGACCATATATTATCCCTCCCCAAAATAATTATATGTCATCATAAACAAAACTATAAACACCAGCGTTTACAATGAATTGCAAAGATGGCAAGACTCATTATTATTATTATTAACTATATTAAAATAATCAGCACTTTTAGGTTTTATTAAGTTATTAAAACAAAAGTAACCGAAAGAAGCTGATTATTATATATAGTCAAAATATTTTAAAGTAAGTTTATAATATTTTTAATGTTATGAATTATTTAAAGTTATTTATTTTTCCAATTATCTATTTGTCCACGTATCCAGTCAGCCCATTCTCCAATTCCTTCTCCAGTTTTAGCTGAAATTGGAATAACTTTAATATTAGGATTCAGTTTTTTTACCCTCTCTTTTACTGCCTCCATATCAAATTCAAAATAGTCCGATGCATCTATTTTGTTGACTAATAAAACATCAACTATTGAAAACATTAAAGGATATTTTAAAGGCTTGTCATCTCCTTCTGGTATGCTTAGAATCATAGCATTTTTTGATGCACCAGTGTCAAATTCCGCAGGACACACTAAGTTTCCAACATTCTCCAATATTGCAAAATCAATATTATCTGTTCCAAGACCTTTTAAACCTTGTCTAGTCATATCAGCATCAAGATGACACATTCCTCCTGTATGCAGTTGAATTACTTTAACTCCAGTCTTTGAAACCTTGTGTGCATCCACGTCTGAATCAATATCAGCTTCTAAAATACCAATGTTCATTTCATTTTGAAGAGCTTCAATTGTTCTTAAAACAGTTGTTGTTTTCCCTGAACCAGGTGATGACATAAGATTTAATAAAAAGACCCCATCTTTTTTCAATTCTTCTCTAAGTAGCTCAGCCTGACGATCATTGTTGTCAAAAACACTTTGCTTAATTTCTAAAACTTTAAATGCCTCCATGTAAACTCTCCCCCATTTCATATTTAATTTAGGTTACTTTATTGAAGTAGGTTACAATATATTATTACCAACCGTTCCACAATATAACATAACAGTTGTTATGTTTATAATATAATACACACCTACCTTTGTCAATGAATTAACATTCGAAATAATAAATATGTTATGAAAATACAGACTATTATGTCCTTGATATAATAGTCCTATGATATGTGAACCATGATGTTGTAAAAATATGATATACTATTTTTAAATGGGGTGAATAAAATGAACGCTAATGAACCTAATGAAAAAAAGCAACATATTTTAGATGCTGCAATTAGTGTATTTATAGAAAACGGCTTTGAAGAAACAAGTATGCGTCAAATAGCCTCAGCTGCTGGGCTTACTACTGGTGCAATATATCATCATTTTAAGAATAAGGACGAGCTATTCTACCACGCAGTAAAGGAAGCTATGTACTTTGCTCAAAAACTTTCTGAAAAAGATGAAAGTAGTAATCTTAAAAGCACTGAAAATATGTTAAATGAAATTAGTAATAAAGTTAGAGAACGTATGTCTAAGGTTAATGAGCAACGCCTTTTGGTTTTATTAATAGGCTACGTATTATCCAAGGGTGGCTCTCTTAGTGAAAGCCTTAAACAAGATTATAATGAAATAATAAACAAGGTAGCAGATATGTACTTCTACGCATTTGGTATTGAAAATAAAAACTGTAAGAAAAGTCTTGCTGCTATTTTAATAGCAGCTCTAGATGGTGTTGCAATGCAATATTCTCTAGGGGTTTTAAAACAGGAAGATCAAGAATTTAAAGACACTTTTATGAGATTTTTCGCAGAAAGTATTCCTATATTTATGCAAAAAAATAAATCCTAAACTAAGTTACATAAAACAAGGATGCTTATAATTTTTACATAGCATCCTTATTTTTATATTGCTAAAATAAATAATATATGTGTGATTTTTATAATGAAAACTCTAATTGGTAATCCCTTGGGTCATTTTCATATAGTTCTTTATTTATTTCCTCTGCTTCTTTACAGCCTATTGAAAAATAAAATGCAATTGTTTCTTCAGCAGAACCTGCACAAATATAAATTTTATCTGCTTTCCACTCTCTTGCAACATTGGCAGAAAGTACGAATAAATTTTTACCTATTCCTTTATTTCTACACTCTAAGGTTATGAAAAGCTGATCTAATAAAACATAATTAAATTTTTCACCAAAAAATTCACGATTAACTGTTGAAAACCCCAGTAATTTATTATTATCATCAAAAGCAGCAATGGCACTTCCCCCACTTAAAATGGTTTTCTTCAAATTTCTTAGATGATATTCATAGCCGTTTGGCCAATCACAATCTTGGTAATTTATTTCTACTAATTTACGTTTGCCACCCACATCTCTCCATGCTTTTCCTATATATTGAGATGGATTCATTTTGTTTATATACTCACATTCCTCTAATTCTAATTTTCTATATATAACATCTCCCATACTTCCACCTCCAAATACTCATGCAAAATAATCCTATTCTATAACACTTTGAACACCCTAGAAATTTTCTCTTACCACTAATTTTTTACAATAACTTCACTTTTATATTTACTATTTAAATAATACACATATTCTAGTAAAAATCCAATAACTCTAACATCAGTAAAATCTGTATTCTCAATTAAATTTTTATTTTCAATGAATAATTTTAGAACTGTTATCCCAAAATAGTATAGAGATATATAGTGGCATCTTTCCATAATGCTTGAAAAATTTTTTTTCTTGCAATTGAATTGATTTTATTAATATTTTAAATTTAATTTATATGACTTATAAACCTAGTTAATATAAGCCTTAATAGATAATTTAAAAACTGATTTTATTTTCTAATTGTTTATTATATAGGTTATTTATGTAAAGGTGACCATTAATTAATTGAAAATTCATTATGCTTTTCCACTTCACATTAGTGAAGATTCATGATAAACTTATTTTTACCAAAGAATTTCCTAGTAACAAATTTAAAGCCACAGAAACTTATTTTTTTTATTTAACGTTATAGGAGGAAAATATTATGAAGAATCTAATGAAGAAATGGAATGGATTAAGTTTAGTAAAACGTATAATCATAGGTTTAATCATAGGTATTATATTAGCCGTAACCATTCCTAATGTAGCAAAACCATTATCAATTTTTGGATCTTTATTTGTAGGTGCTTTAAAAGCCATTGCACCTATCCTAGTCTTATTTTTGGTAACCAGTGCTATTTCCCAACACAAAAGTGGTCATGAAACCAATATGAAAACCGTTATTATTCTTTATCTTTTAGGAACATTCTTAGCCGGACTTGTAGCTGTTATTGCAAGCTTTATGTTCCCGGTAAGTCTAACCCTTGTAGCTGGGGTAGAAAATATTACTCCTCCTGGCGGTGTAGTAGAAGTTCTTAAAGCATTACTATTAAACCTAGTTGATAATCCAGTAAAGGCTCTTTTCAATGCTAACTACATTGGTATATTAGCTTGGGCAGTAATTCTTGGTTTTGCCTTAAAAAATGCTGCAAGTTCTACAAAATTAATAATTTCCAATGTTTCTGATGCATTATCTCAAATGGTTGTATGGGTAATAAATTTTGCACCCTTAGGAATCATGGGACTTGTAGTTGATACTATCGTTACAAGTGGAATAGCTTCACTTCTTAGCTATGGAAAATTACTTTTACTTCTACTTGGAAGTATGATTTTTGTAGCTCTTGTTGTAAATCCAATAATGGTGTACGTAGCTATTCGTCAAAATCCATACCCCCTTGTATTTAAATGCTTAAAAGAAAGTGGAATCACAGCATTCTTTACACGTAGTTCTGCTGCTAATATTCCTGTAAATATGAGTTTATGTGAAGAACTTGGTTTAGATAAAGATACTTATTCAGTATCAATTCCTTTAGGTGCCACAATTAACATGGCTGGTGCAGCTATTACTATTTCTGTTTTAACTCTTGCAGCTGTTCATACTCTTGGTATCCAAGTAGATATTGGTACAGCAATAATTCTTAGTGTACTTTCTGCGGTAAGTGCTTGTGGAGCTTCTGGAGTAGCCGGAGGTTCACTATTACTTGTTCCTCTAGCATGTAGCTTATTTGGAGTCCCAAGTGACATTGCTATGCAGGTAGTTGGTGTAGGTTTTATCGTAGGTGTTATTCAAGATTCTGCTGAAACTGCACTTAACTCATCCACAGATGCACTTTTCACAGCAACAGCTGAATTTAGTAAGTGGCGTAAAGAAGGTAAAAAAATAAATATTTCTAAATAGAAATTAAATACTAGTGTAATTCTTATATAAATATAAAAGCCTCCAAGGATAGCTTATAAACTATTCTTGGAGGCTTTAAACCTTTATAACCACTATAAAAATTAGAATCACCTTTTGTGTATCATGGATATACAAAAGGTGATGAAAAAATTCATCACCTAAATATTACTTCTTAAATATTCCAAAAGGTTTTCCAACAGGTAAAAATACTCTTCCAAAGTGAGTATTTAATACTGCTGCTGCTGAACCATAGAAAGATACTAAAGCTATTGCTAACTCAGAATAAGCAGCTAGCATATGTGTTCCATGCTCCATTATTCCAAAAGTTGTTAGCGTTAATCCTAAGAATAGGAAATCTATCAATAGGAATATTGTAAATAACACCTTATGAGTTTCCATTGCACCTATAGTCATAAATATTGTAAAAATTAAATACCCTAAATAAGCAACTCCTAATTGATTTATGTCAGCTTTAGCTGCTAGGGCTGGTCCAAATACTCCATTTTGAATTAACCAAGTAAAACCAACACCATACCAAAAGAATGCATAAGCACCAAAAGCAGTTGCTCCAAAAGTGTTGTTATGCTTAAAATCATTTAAACAAGCCAACAATTGTGCTGTTGCTCCTAAAAATATTGCCCATGGTAATACTAAAGATACTCCCTCTGTTAATCCTAACTTTTGAGATGATGCTACTAATGTTACCATTGCTAGTCCAAATAAACCTATTGCCGACGGATCAGCTACTACTACTTTAACCTTTGTTTCTTGCATAATATCCTCCTAATATAAGTTCACACAAATTTCATACTTTTAAACAATAACAAAAATATTATCCATTGTCAATAAAAATTATAATGTTTACATATTTATAAACTATTACTTTGAATTATATAAAGAACTATCCATCAATATTAATATGCAAAATAAAAAAACCGCCACAATAAGTGACGGCTTAAAATTAATAATTTTCTTTTCTAACTTCGAAATAACTTTGAGAATATTTACATACAGGACAAACTTCAGGAGCCTTTTTTCCCATTATAAGATGTCCACAAACACGACATTCCCACATAGTTTCTTCACCTTTTTCAAATACCTGTTGCATTTCAATATTTTTTAGTAATTTACGATAACGCTCTTCATGAGATTTTTCAATAGCAGCCACTCTACGGAATCTTTCAGCTAACTCCTTAAATCCTTCCGCTTCTGCATCCTTTGCAAAACCATCATACATGTCTGTCCACTCATAGTTTTCACCTTCAGCTGCATGTAAAAGATTTTCAGCAGTGTTTCCTAAATTACCCAACTCTTCATACCATATACGAGCATGCTCTTGTTCATTTCTAGCTGTCATTAGAAAAATTTCAGCTAACTGATCGTATCCTTCTCTTTGTGCAATATTGGCGAAGTATGTATATTTGTTTCTCGCCTGGCTTTCACCTGAGAAAGCTTCCATCAAATTCTTTTCTGTCTTTGTTCCTGCGTAAATATTTTTAATCTCTTTTTCTTCTTCAATTTTAACAAATACTGAGGCTGGTTGTTTACATTTAGGACATCTAAAACCTTCTGGCAACTCCCCTTCATGAATATAGCCACATACTGAACAACGATATCTTACCATTTTTTTATTCCCCCTAATTTAAAATTCTTTATTTGAAATTTTAATTATTTATTTTTTCACAATTCATTCCTACTATTTCTTATTATACCACATAATATTTAATTTCCCAATACTAATTAGGTTCTCGAAATTTTATAATAGAGGGTATATCGTGCGTTTCTGTTACCAGTAAATTAAATTTTTAAAAACCTACTTAAATATTAGTCCCTTTTACCATTTCTATATTCTCTCATTAAACTGATAGCAGATAGGAATCCAATGTACAGTGGAATCATCACTAGCAAGATTGCAAAAAAATCCCTTGCTGCAGAATATGATGACGTTGTAAATCCTTTAATACAAAGATGACCTAAAAAATATGATATAGGCAAAAATAGAATTTTTATTGTCACATTTTTTACTTTTTCATATCCTCGGAATACAAACATAATTATTCCACAAAGCATTACCAATGCTAAGTCAATAACTAAATAATATGCCAAAACAAGTCTTGGCAATGTGAAAACACCTCCACCAGGATTTTGGTCATTACCATATATTAATCTATCTTCACTTCCATTAGTCATATAATAGTAGACGGAATCTACCACTTCACCATTTGGATTCAAAACAGTATTATTTGCAGGATTTTTAGCAATACTTCTGTTCCAAATACTATCCCATGCAGTTATATTGTAAACATAACCTGTGTTGTCATCATTAGGATAACTACTTATATCATATCCTGATACTTTATCACTGAATAAAGCAAGTACCGACCCATTATCCTTTTCTATTAAGGATACTGTGCCTTCACTATAAGGAATATACTTTGGCGCAGTAAAAAAAGCAATTGTAATTGAAGCAATAACTATGGTCAACATAACAGAAAAAATAATTGTTTGGAGTTTTTTCTTACGCAAAGTAGCCTTTAGATTTCTCAGTGGGGCTACATCTGTATCTATAGGTGGATTATTATATAATTTCATCTCATCAAGTTGCTTTCTACAATCCTCACAAAAACTAATATGCTGTTCCACAATAATGCAAGTATCATTACTGGCAATATTTTCTAGATATAAAGGCAAAAGATCTCTAATCACATTACAAGGTACTTTCATTTATAATCCTCCATTCGCTCTTTGATCTTATTTCTAGCCCGGTGATACGTAACGCAAGCCCAATTATCACTTTTTCCAAACAAACAAGCAATCTGTTTGAAGCTCAATTCTCCAAAAACTCGCAGTGAAAATACTTCTTTATATGGTTCGTCAAGATTATGAAGAATTTCGTGAATTTCCATAGATTCTTCTGTTGAAGATATTATTTGTTCAAAATTAAAATTATCTTTTTGTTCAGAAAGTTCATCTAAATGTATAGTTTTTTTCTTCTTGCGCAGAAAAGAAAAGTAGCAATTTTTTGCAATTTGACATAACCACACTCGTATATCACAGTTACCCTTAAATTTTTCAATAGATTTTATTGCCTTCATAAATGTTTCAGCTGTGATATCCTCTGCTATATGCCTATCTCCAGATAAACTATATATATACAAAAAAATATCTTTAAAATAATTATTATATATATCCTCAAACTCCGTCACTCTATCACCTCCTCACTTATAAGACGCTTTTGATTTGATTATCTTACACTAATATTAAAAAAATTTAAAAGCTAAAGAGAATTATCCATATATTTTTCAATTTATTCCATTATTACTCTGATGTACATTATGTCATAATATCCATTAATTATAAAATCATTAATATAATAAAATACTCTGCTATACTCAAATATATTGTCTTATCTTATGGTTCTTACAATTTTCTTGAATTAACAATTCTTTTTTACAATTAAGTTTTTTAGAACTTTATTTATATTAGAAATGAACCAATATAAACAAACAAACTAAGACCTATAGGTTATCTAACTATCATATCACACGTATTACGAAGAATGGTAATAGGAAGACAACCCATAGGTCCCTAAAAACTTGCTGAGAAGCTTTTATTAGTATTATATATACTCCAATATATTAATTTATTATTTAAAGACTATTCCCTAAGATAAACTACAAATTTTTTCCAATGAAGACATAAGGAATTTTTATTTAGAACTTTCAAGAATCTTTATAATTTCTTTTGGTTTTAATACCTTTCCAAAGGAAACAACTTTTTCATTAATAACTAGTGCTGGAGTTGTCATTACTCCATAAGCCATAATATCCTTAAAATCCATAACTTTAATTATCTCAGCTTCCTTCCCTGTTTCTTTTAATGCTATTTCAGTATTTTCTTTTAATGTAATGCATTTTTTGCATCCTGATCCTAGAATCTTAATTATCATACATATCACTCCTTAAATATTATTTTAAAAAATCTAAATAAAACAAATTCTATTAAAATTAAATATATAAATATATATTCTTATAGTAGAAGATACCCAAAGGCATTAAAGACATAACCTATGATAATGATTCCTATAGTAACAATTCCTACGAATATACCTAATAGTTTTGGTTTCACTACTTTCTTTAGCATAATCATAGATGGAAGGGAAAGTGCAGTTACACCCATCATAAATGATAAGGCTGTACCAATTCCTACTCCTTTAAGTACCAATGCTTCTGCAATTGGTAGAGTTCCAAAAATATCAGCATACATAGGAACTCCTACAAAAGTTGCTATCAGAACAGAATACCATTTATCCTGACCAAGAACAGCAGTAATTACATTCTCTGGAATCCAGTTATGAATTGCAGCTCCTATTCCTACACCGATTAAAATATATAGCCATACTTTTTTTATAATGTCCAAAACCTGATTTTTAGCAAAAATCATCCTATCTTTTTTAGTCAAATCTTCTTGCTCTACTTCAATCATCTTATTGTTAAAAACGAAGGACTCTACATATTTTTCAAGTTTCAACTTGCTAATAATTGAGCCTCCAATAACTGCAAGAATAAGACCTACAACAACATAAGCAATTGCAATCTTCCAGTTAAATATGCTTGCAAGCAAAATAACAGAAGCTAAATCTACAAGAGGTGAAGATATTAAGAATGAAAATGTAACCCCAATTGGTAGACCCGCACTAGTAAATCCTATAAACAAAGGAATGGATGAGCAGGAACAAAAGGGTGTAACAGTTCCAAGTAAGGCACCCAATATATTGGCCCAAATACCATTAAATCTTCCTAAAATTTTCTTAGTTCTCTCTGGAGGAAAGAAACTTTGTATATATGAAATTAAGAATATTAATACTGAAAGTAGTATGAATATCTTCATAACATCATATATAAAGAAGTGAATACTTCCTCCAATTCTGCTACTAACATCTAGGCCAAATAAATTTTTTACTATAAGTGTAACTAAATTACTAAGCCATTCCATTTTCAATAGTTGATTATTTAACCATTCAAATACAAACACATTCCCATCTCCTTAAATTATATTTTTTAACTTTAATTAATTCCAATATTACAAAGTGAATTTTTTACTTAACTCATTTTAAAAGCTATATAGATAATCGTCTATATCCATTATATGACTACACATAGATAACTGTCAATATGTTTGCAATTATTATTTTTGAAGTTAAATTAAATAAGACAACTTACAATTAGTGAAAATAAATCACTTAATATACAAAACTAAAATAAGCTTTGAATCTTATTCACTAGATTCAAAGCTTATTTAATTTCTATTACGTTATCTTCTTAAAGTTTTTTAATAAAAAATTCTATTTATTATTGTTTTAAATCTTAAACTTCCATAATTATTGGCATAATTATTGGTCGTCTTTTAATCTTCATATATATGAATTGTGATAGAGAATTTTTAACTGCAAATTTTATATTTCTTCTACTCATATCTTTAGCTGCTAATTTCTTTTCAACTTCTTTTAATACAATGCCCCTTGCATCATTAATGATGTTTTCTGATTCCCTAACATAAACAAAACCTCTAGTTATTATGTCTGGTCCTGCTACTATAGTATAAGAATCTTTTTTAATTGTAATTACTACAGTTAGAATTCCATCTTGTGCTAATAATTTTCTATCATGTAATACACTACTTCCAACGTCTCCTACACCTAGTCCATCTACCATTATTGCTCCTGTTTTTACTTTACCTGATATGGTAGCAGCTTTGCTGTGCACTTCCAATACATCACCAACTTGGGATACAAATATATTAGACTTATCCATACCTAGCTTCTCAGCAAGTAATCCATGCTGCATTAAATGACGATACTCTCCATGAACCGGCATAAAGTATTTTGGTTTAACTAAAGAGTGTATTAGCTTTAATTCCTCTTGACAAGCATGCCCTGAAACATGGATTTCTTCTAAGGAATTATATATAACTTCAGCACCCCTTTTAAATAAATCATTTATTACATTGGATATACACTTTTCATTTCCTGGTATTGGAGATGCAGATATAATAACCAAATCACCTTTTTCTACTTGTACACTTCGGTGTATTCCTGCAGCAATTCTTGTAAGCGCTGACATCGGCTCACCTTGGCTACCAGTTGTGATTATTGTAATGTTTTCACTATCGTACTTACCAATGTCATTTATACCAACAATACTCTCTTCAGGAATGTTTAAATACCCAAGATTCATTGCTACTTGAGATATTTTTTCCATACTTCTTCCACTAAAGGCTATTTTCCTTTCATAGAAAATAGATGCATTTACAATCTGTTGTAGCCTATGAATATTTGATGCGAAGGTTGCCACTATTACTCTTCCTGTTGCTTTACCAAAAATCCTATTAAGGGATTCTCCAATTACCTTTTCTGATATGGTATACCCTTGACGTTCCACATTAGTACTATCAGCAAGTAGCAATAATACCCCTTGCTTGCCCAAAGTTGAAAGTCTTTGTAAATCCATAACCTCTCCATCAATTGGAGTATAATCTACTTTAAAGTCTCCAGTGTGAATAACTCTACCAATAGGTGTATGCACTGCAATAGCACAGGAATCTGCAATGCTATGACTATTTCTTATAAATTCTACACTTATATTTTCTAATTTAATAGTATTTCCAGCTTTTACAACATTAAGGTCACAATCTTTTAGTATATTATGCTCTTCTAATTTACTTTCCACCAATCCTAAAGTTAGACGGGTCCCATACACTGGAACATTAAGTTGTTTTAACACATAAGGTAATGCACCTATATGATCCTCATGTCCATGAGTCAAGAAAAAACCTTTTACTTTATCCTTATTTTCTAGCAAATAAGTTATATCTGGAATAACTAGATCAACCCCATACATATCTGGCTCTGGAAATGAAATTCCACAATCTATTACAATAATTTCATCCTTATATTCTATAACTGTTATATTTTTACCAATTTCCCCTAGTCCCCCTAGAGATATAACCCTAATTTTATTTTTAATCTTACTTTTCAAAACATATCCTCCTATTATAAACTAAGTTTATATTCTTTCTCCTCGTTTTAACTTTTCAATAAACTCAGTTAAATCACTTCTTTTTACTCTCCAATGCCTACCAATTTTAAAGGCTGGAATTTTCCCTTCTTGTACTAGTTTATATGTAGTAACTTCACTTATTTTGAAATATTCTGCCACCTCACTAACAGTCATAATCTCATTATCACTCATATTATCATTCATTAAAATTTACCCCCATTTATGTTTAGGATCTTTCTATTTGCTTTTAATTTAAAATCTAAATATGTTAATTCACAAGTTAAGCTTTCTACTTACCCTTGACTTATTCAATTATTATCACTTATATATTATTATATATATATAGTTATAATTAATCAAGTTAGATTAAACTATACTTTAATTAGTTATATTATATTTCATATTATTATGTTAAAATATAAATGATTATATTTAATTATATTTATACCCAAATACAATTAAATTTATTCCCAAAGGTATAAAACACAGTTTTATAAAATATAAGGAGTAATATAGATCATTCTTATATTTTATAATTTTACTTTAAGGAGGCTTGGATATGGATTTTATAAAAAACAACTATAATACTCTGCTTATGGAATGGATAAGATTAAAAACAAAGCAAGCAGTTATTGAAAATTCCCAAGATGGAACTTTAGAAAAAATAGAGGAAGCATTGTTAAATTTAGATATAATTGATATTGAACTTATTAATATTTCAAAGGATTACTATACCTTAAAATTTAAGCATGGAGGCTTATCTAAAATTAAGCAATTTATTTCACAGCAAATAGAGAGCTAACAACTTAATAATTGAAACTCGACTCACTGCGTTCGCTGAGTAAGTGATTCACACCAAATCATAGATTTGGGTTCTCTACTTAAATGATAATAAAAAAATATATGAATTACCTATGCTTTTTCAAAGGTAATTCATATATTTTTATTTTATGACCTATGTTCTATGCCATATGCCTTTTATTTATATGTTTTATAGAATCTATTATTTATCTCCAAATAAAAGACATTGTGAAAATAATTTTTCATATCCCTCTGAGGCACCAAGTTCCATGTATTCCATTTCACCTGCTAATTCCTCTATTTCTTTCTTAACTTTAACAGACATAAGTGCCATGTATGCTCCAGTTTTAGAAGAATTCCCTACATATACTAGTTTATTCTTTACCTCTTCTGGCAAAATTCCTGTTCCTACAAGGCTATCTGCTGGAAGGTGAGCGCCAAATTGTCCAGCTATCATCACCTTATCTAATTCACCCATATCAATCTTAGCCTGTTTTAACAAGGCATAAAATCCTGAAAGCAGAGCTCCTTTTGCTAATTGTACCTGACGAACATCCCCTTGAGTTATTAGTAGCTGTTCTGGAGTACCTTTTAAAATAAATTCTCTTTTATTCCCATTTAATTGTATCATCTTATATCGATAATCAGATTCCTCTAGTTGTTCTTTTTTTATAAATGCTCCATTGTTTTTTACAATTCCTGTTCTAAGAAGCTCTTTCACTACTGCTAGTATCCCACTTCCACATATCCCTATAGGGTCTTCCTCTCCTATAACCTTAAGGTCTATTCCATTTTCAGTGATTTCCACACCTTCAACAGCGCCCTCTGCTGCTCTCATCCCTGAACTTATATTCATTCCTTCTAATGCTGGTCCTGCTGCACAGGAACAGGAAAGTAATCTTCCACCCTTAGATAAAACTATCTCTCCATTAGTTCCAATATCTATAAATAGTATATTTTCCTCAGCTTTATGTAATTCACAAACATAGGCACCTGCCACTATATCAGCTCCAATGTAAGAGGATACAGAAGGAAGGCAATATACTCTTGCACACTTAGCAGCCTTTATCCCAAGGTCACTTGCTGATATGTTTTTTGCCTTTGTAAATATAGGAGCGTAGGGAGATTTTCCAATTGATGTTGCATCAACACCTAAAAGAAAATGCATCATAGTACAGTTTGCAGCAATAGAAATTTCATAAATATTTTCTTTCTTTACTTTTCCCTCACTACATAACTCTTCAACCATTTCATTAATAGCTTCTACAATAGTTTTCTGTAACTCTTCTTTTGAACCCTCTGGATGTTCTAATTCATAGGTTATTCTAGTTAAAACATCTAGCCCAAACTTCTTTTGGGGATTAATTCTTGAAGCTGTAGCTAATTCCTCACCATTGTTCATATCAATTAATGCTGCAACCACCGTTGTAGTTCCGATATCAATGGCAACACCATAAAGAAACTCAGTAGTATCACCTGCCTCAAGGGCAATTAACTCGCTGTCATTAAATACTCCAGTTACAGTTCCATAGCTGCTTTCATAGTCCCTTAGCAACTTCCAGTTGACCTTTTTAGACCCAAGTGCCTCACATAAAGAATCTTCAAAAGGACTTTGTTTTTCTAAAGTAGGCATTTTTATTTCAAAGATTTTTTTAGAAATTGTAGGATTAAACTCAAATTCAGGTACATACCCAGTAGTAAGTATTTTATGCTTTCTTTCCTTTTGCAGAATTTCAATTGTAATATCTTCTTTTGGTACTACCAAGCAGGAAAGTCTTATGTCTGCGTTTATTTCATCTTCTTTCAATAGCTTTCTTTCCGTTGGCGAAAGTGGCGGAAGATTTCCTTCCAACACCCTGACCTTACATTTCCCACAAGAACCATTTCCATTACAAGGATTATCTACAAAAATATCATTTTCTAATAATAGCTGTAGTAAGTTTTTCTTTGGAACATACTCAAAGTCCTTACCTAACTGTTTAATAAAAATCTTAGGCATTTCTATAGCATCTCCTTTTTTAAAGTCTCAAGGATTGCTTTGACATTTGTAAGAGGAGATTTCATTCCAAGTCCACAGGCAGGTGAAATTATGTTCACTCCATCTTTAACACATTTTTTAGTCAAATCAGAAACCTTCTTAGGCTCTCCAAATTCAATTGTATAGGTACTCACATTACCCATAAGTAATCTATCTCCTAAATTCTTTCGTGCCTCACTCATACTAACAATGGAGTCAAAGCTTAGAACATCACTTTTTATTTTTTTTACCTCTTTATACACATTTTTCATTTGGCCACATATGTGCACGATAGTTTTTCCCTGTACTTCTTGAATAGCATCCACTAGCTTATTAATATATTTCACAGCAAATTCTTCAAATAGCTTAGGTCCTAAGATTTCACCAGTTCCACTAGGGTCAGAAATAGCAATTATATCTGCCCCTGCTTCTATTTGCTTCTTTGCAAATAAAATTAATTGATCGGTAACATAATCAACATATTTGTGAGCTTCTTCATTGTTTTTTCTCAGCTCTTTATAAAATACTACAGGTTCCATAACAGAACTAGCAGTGCTTATTGGCCCTGTTAAATTCCCTATTATAGGAACATTGGTCCCCTTTGCTTTTAATAATTTAATTGCATCAATAACTACTTTAGCTCTTCCCTCCTGAAAATTAATCTCGTGGAGTTTCGTCCATTCCTTTACTGAATCTATCGCATACTCCACAACATGAGGTTCATATATGTTTGACCCCATATTCACAGTTGCTCCAAACTCTTCAGACTCAATGGTCATACAAAAAGGAACTCCATAATTTTCAAAACAGTCCTTTTCATATACTGCAGTAGCTAAATCAGCCATAGTTTGCGCATTACTATGAGCCTTTGAAAAATCTATTCCAAGGTCTTCAATTACTTCTGTTGTAACCATGTTCATCATGCCACCAGGACAAATACATGGAACTCTATCAACCTGTTCTCTGTTGAAAACCATATTTAATCGTTCTCTTGGAGATATCATATTACATCCTTCTTTCTAAGCTATATTAAGCATTTTTTTTGCTAATTTTACTGCCTCCACAGCATTGGAACTGTACCCATCTGCACCAATGGTATCTGCAAATTTTTGAGAAATCGGTCCTCCACCTATAAGGACTTTAACTTCATCTCTAATTCCTGCTTCCTTTAACAATTCAATAACTTTTCCCATTCCTGACATAGTTGTTGTCATTAAGGTTGACATGCATACAAAAGAAGCGTTAACTTCTTTAGCTTTGTCTACAAAACTTTTAAGCGAAACATCCCTTCCTAAATCAATCATTTCAAAACCAGCAGTTTCCATCATAATTTTTACTAGATTCTTTCCTATGTCATGGGTATCTCCTTCTACAACTCCAATAACTCCCTTTGGCTTGCTATTTCCTTCTTCTTCTATAGGAAGATGAGGTCTTAATATTGATAGCCCTTCATACATTGCATCTGAGCATAGTAATACATCTGTTACGAAATATTCTTCCTCTTCATATAATTGACTTGCACGGTTCATACCATCTACAAGTCCTTCCATAATACCATCAAAGGCTTTATACTTTGCCTCTACATATTCCTCACAGGCTTCTATTACCTCTTCTTCTTCCATTTCTAATACGCCATCAGATAATCTTTTTAATAACTGTTCTTTAGATGCTGTCATTATTATTCCTCCATTTTAATTACAAAATTTTTCAAACATATATTTTTACATGAAATTTTTCGGATCTATTGGCCACTTTCCATATTTTCTTGCAGAGGCCATAAATTGATCAATATTCTCTAAAGGAACATTTCCTGAAAGGTCACAACCTGATGCTAAAATATAGCCACAAGGACTATCATAAGCCTTTTGCATGCAAGTTTTTACTGCAGAATCTACCTCCTGTGTACTTCCTAAAATTAGAACTTCTACTGGGTCTACATTACCTAGAATTGGAACTTTATCCCCTGCTACTTGTTTTGTGTAAGCTAAATCAACTCTATTATCTATACTTAACATATCGCAACCGGACTTTACCATATCCCCTACTATTGATGTTGTGTCTCCACAAATATGGTAACAAACTAAGCCTTTTGCCTCATGAATATCCTGCATTAAATCTATAGTGTAAGGTAATACAAATTCTAAATATTGTTTTCTATTAAGAATTGTTCCTGATGCAATTGGGTCACATAGCAATATAAGAACACCTCGTTTTATAAATTCTCTACATATCATCTTTAATGCTTCTGTGCAAAACTTAATTAACTCATGTACTTTTTCTGGATTTTTTCTAGTTGCTCTTAAAAAATTTTCTGTTTTATAAATACTTGCTGCTGCAGTAAAGGGTCCAGATATTAAAACCCCTGTTGGAACCTCTTTACCTAGCTTATCAATTAATATTTCTGCAGCCTCAATATGTAATTGGAAAAGTTTATCGTTTTTTAATTCTAACTTTGACATATCAAGTTTATCTATATCATTTAAATCCTCTAAAACATAACTCATAATTGCTGGTACAGATTCCTCTGGATCATTCATCTTACTACCTAATGCAATACCTACACCATGTAATCCATATTCAACCACTAATAAATCGTTTCCAAACCTTTCATAACAAGCTATCTGTGCTTTAGCTTCATTTAACGCACTACTTCTTTTCTCTTTGTGGGTCATTCCTAATGCTAGTCCAGACATAGAGCAAGCTACAGGCATTGCAAGTATTCTGTCCATAGGTTTTCCTGTCATGAAGGCATTTAACCTTTCAATTGGGGTCATTTTATCATCCTTGTGCATATACAACCATCTCCTTTTTTTAAGGTGTTATTTATTTATAGTAATTCAAGGGTTTTAATAACCCCATCTTTTAACTGAAAGTCTTTATTTTTCATGCATGTTTGTCCAACAAACTTTGCTAGTCCTATAGCCTTTATGCAACCTTCTTCATAGTTTAAAGGTCCTCCTAAAGAAACATCCTTCCACACTGCTTTATCAGTTCCTAATAAAGAAAAAGTAGTTTTCGGACAAAGTACTATTATGATTTCTTCATTTATGATTTTATCCATTGTTTTTAATAAAGGATAAGTAAACATTTCCACTACTTGTTCTGCAAACTTAGGTCCAAGAATATTAACTCCCCCAGAAGAGTCTGCATAGCTAATGATGTTTACCCCTACTTTTTGTGCTTCTTCTATAAATTCAATTATTTCATGTTGAAATTTATTAAAAACTTCCCTAATTAACTCTGGATTCTTTCTAAAAGTTTTGAAAACAACCCTTGGTTCAATTAAAACATTCATTATTGTAAATGGTCCCGAAACATTTAAAACCACATTTTCACCTTGTTCTCTCAAAGACTTACAGGCTTTTAAAACTTCGGAAATTCTTCCCTTTGAAAAATCAATTTTAGGTAAATCTAGCAGTTCTTCTGTAGTTGTACAAATATATTCTTTGGCTCTTGGTCCTATATTCTCATCCCCAAGATTAACTTTTCCCCCTAGTGCCTCCCCTTCCACAGTATGACAGAAGGGTAGTGTACAAACATTGTCCTTATAGTATTCCTTAAGCTCCTTTGCAAGTGTCACCATACTATCCCAATTTTTATAAGCATCAGGAAATTTCAAATTGGTTTTTTCAATAATTTCTTTACTAATTCCCTGTTCATTACCATATGTACATTTATAATCAATTATTTTTCCCATGGTACCCCCCTAATTTATTAATAAAAAATTCCTACTATTTTTTTCTTATCTAAGTTACTGCCAATTACGGTTACCTTTGTAGTTTTTACCGTTTCTAAATACTCCCAATGATAATGGTGTGGAGTATAATCAAAGTAAACCAGTTTCTTTGTAGAAAGCTGAACAATTCCCTTAGCTCTTACAATAAAACTATACTCCTGTTGATTTAAAGAAAGTAATACTTTATCTATTTCTTCCTCTGAAAAAGTCCTTAGCTTATCTATAGAAAAAGTTTCAAACATCTTATTAGCTGCCAAAAAGGCAGGCCTATCCTTTAACTCAATTTCATAGGATTCCATACTGTTTATTGTTTCAACAATTTCTTCCCCTGATAAAGAAATCCATGGCTCTTTAAAAATTGTAGCCTTGGGATTTATTAAACTTATTTTCTTAATAATCTCTTCAACTTCACTATCCACTAGATTCTCAAAATGACTTAAAAAAATCATCTGAGCATTTTCTATTTGATCTAAATAAAAACTTCCAAAGTTCTCACTGTAATCATTGAAGGAATCTACATCTACAATGGTGATAACATCCTTAATCTTTATATTTAAGGTTGAATTTGAGGAAACCCTATTACAAACCTTTAGTATATCTGATAAACTACCTACACCAGAAGGCTCAATAAATATATTATCTGGTTTATACTCTAAGACTAACTCTTCTAAGGCTTTATTAAAATTTTCTGTAACAGTACAACAAATACATCCAGAATAAATCTCTTTAATTGGAAGACTATGTTGTATTAAATCCCCATCAATGCCAATATTGCCAAATTCATTTTCAATTAAAGCATTACTTCCTTGCATATTTGGAATTACTTTATTTAAAAATGTTGTCTTTCCACACCCTAAAAATCCCGAAATAATACTTATGTTAGTACCCATAATTCCCCTCCATACATCAATACTCTTAATTATAGCTTTTACACTTAAGGCAGTCTAATTTGAATTTCAAATAGAAAGTTACTATTTAATTGAATTTACCTATACATTAAATTTCATTATATCTTCAGTTGCAACTTTAACATGGGAATTAATTACTTCTATTTCACATACTTAGAAATGCCACTAACTTTCGACTCAAAAAGAGGAAGACTCACGTCTCCCTCTTAATTTATAATAGTAAATACTCCTAAATTCTATTGTTACATTCTTCTTTTTCTTTTATTTACTAATACTACAACTCCTAGAGTTGATAACATTGAACCTACTGCTAACATTCCATTTGAACCAAACACAGAACCAGTCTTTGGAATAACTGAAGTTTTTTCTGTTGTAGTTTGTACCTTTGTAGTTGATGCAGTTGGTGTTTTCGATGTTGTTGGTTTGGTTGGTTTTGTCGGTGCTGGTGGTGTTGTTGGTTTGGTTGGTTTTGTTGATGTTACTTCTTTTACAGTAAAGTTTACTGTCTTAGTAGCTTTATTTCCAGCCTTGTCAACAACATTTATTACAAGCACATAAGTTCCAGTTGCTGTAATTTCTTCACCTTTATACTCTTTATTATTAAGAGTCATAGTCATAGTTGATTCATTATCATCAACGCTAATCACCGGTGTCACACTTCCTTGGTAAACCTTTCCTTCTTCAACTCCTGTTACTGCTATTACTGGAGCTGTCTTATCTATAGTGAAACTTATTTCATAAGTTGAAGAGTTCCCTGCTAAGTTAGATGCATTTACTACTAATTTATGAACACCTTCCTCTGTAATTGGAGATCCATCATAATTTTTATCATCTAAAGTAGCAACATATGTGCCCTTATCAACTTTAATTACTGGAGTTACATCAGTACTATATACCTTGTTCTTCTCAACTCCTGTTACAGTTATAGTTGGAATTTCATCACCCTTAACAACAGTTAGATTCTTTATTGTTGTGTTTCCGAATAAATCCACTGCTTTTAATTCAATTACATCTCCAACCTTAGCTGAAACCTTTTTATTAAATTCTCTAAGCGTTCCATCTGCCCCTAAAGCTTCTAAATATTGCGCATTAGCTTCTTGTTCTCCGTTTATAAAGAATGAATAGCCAAAAGCATTATCTGTAACGTCTCCGCTTAAAGTAACTGTTCCATCTAGATTAAGTTTTACTAAATAGTCTGACTTATCATCAGCATTTGTATTTACAGCATATGATGATTTTAAGTTTATTTCTGGTGCTGTTGAATCAAAGTAAAGTTTGTACATATAATCTGCTACAACAGTCCCATCAGTATCCTCTATATATACTGATATTTTTACAATTCCGTCTTCAATAGGAACGTAAGCCCCTGCTACTAGATCTTTCACAGGTACTACCTTGTCTTGTATTCTTATTTGCTTTACATTCTTACTAAGCTTACATGCTACAGGAATATAATATTTTCCGTCATCGCCCTTTTCTACATCCTCAGCAGTTAATATCATATTTGATTGAATGTTAAATTGATATGAAAGGGTATTTTCCGGTATATCTGCCACAACGAAGTAAGATTTTATTGTAATATTCCCAGCCTCATCTGTAGCTGTAACATCTAATACGCTAGGCCCATCTGGCACAGTTATATCAGTAGAAAATTCATTATTTTCTACAACTACTTTATTATTATTAATTCTGAAATCACTTAAAAATTTCTCATTTATTTTTCCTTTAATTGTGATTGTATTTTTATTTGTTACAATTTTTTCAGTAATACCATCTAAATCACATGGAAGCATATCAGATTCATCAACGGTAATCTCTGGTACTTTTGTGTCAAAAATTACATTATATACTCCATCCCTAAATATGTCTGTAATAATGTTACCATCCTTATCCTTTGGTACTAAAGTTATAGTATTTTCTTCTTGATCCTTAACAGGTATAGTTGCACTAAAAGTACCTAAGTTTTTGTCTAAAGTTGCTGGAACATCATTTACTGTTAATGTTTCAACATTATCACCTATAACACCTTTTACAGTATATTTCCCATCTGCAACGTCTTTATATGCAAATCCATTAGTACAGTTTGTAGTTCTTGTTGCATTAGTTGGTATTGCTCCACTCTTAACTAAAAGGTTAAATGTAGCAGTAGTTGAATTTCCTGCATTGTCAGTGATATCTACAGTTATTACATTTTGTCCTTTTCTTAAATCACCCTTTTTAACAGTGAAGTTAAATACACCATTATCAATTGTTAGTTTTGCTGAATTTAGTAAACTAGATATTCTAGTACCATTAACCTTAACCATAGGAGCACCAGTATCTCTTCCATCAGCAAAAACTTCTCTAGCAAGTCCTGAAAGCTCATCACTAGCCTTCCATTTTAATGTATATCCATTTTCTAAAGTATCTATAGTATCCTCTGATACAATTTCTATTTTTGGTGCTACTGAGTCAACCTTAATAGGCATATCAAAAACTTGTTCTTTTGCGTTTTCAATATCTGCTTTTGCTTTAATTCTATAGTAGTATTGTCCATCTTTTACGTATTCATAAGCTTTTGTTGTTTGATTGTAAACTTTGACATCCCATCTACTTGAATAAATACTTTTTCCTGTTGTCTTATAAGGCATAGTCGTATTCTTTCTAACGTCATATTCCACACCAAGATTTCTAATAATTTTGCCTTTACTATCTACAATTTCCGTCTTAATTTCCTTAGCATTTCTTATAATATTTAAATTTGCATATACAGGTCTTAAATAATCCTCTGTTACTGTTGATATTGCAACATTTTCTGGAATAGTATAAGGGACTTCATCAGCTCCTCTAGCTACTCCTAACCATCTAGCTCCAAAAGCATGTGAACCAACTAGTATGGAGCCATCTGCAACGTGATTTGGATCCCACTGAGGCTTGTCTACTACTAGTGGTTTAGACCAATCACCATAAAAGCCGAGATATGGTATGGAAAGTGATGGTGCTCCATCAGTTTCAGACTTAAATTTAACATATCCTTCAACAAACTGCTCTGTTTCAAAACCAGTAGGTATTGTTATTGTAACTGAAACATTTACTGTCTTACCTGGTTCTACTGTAACTGAATTATTACTAAATGTCATTTTTGCTCCATCTATGTTGATATCATGTACATTTGAAGTAACATTTCCTTCTTTATCTGTATTCGATTTAATCTCAGTTAACACTCCTCCATTTTGCAGGGTATAGGTTGCTGCCTTATCTCCATAGTTTGTAACATTTAATTCAAATGTCTTTTCTTTTCCTATTTCCTTAAGAGCTGCTGCTGCTTTTCCATTATAGGTTACAGTTACATTATTGTTTATTGCATCCTTTATTTGAATTAAACCAGCACCCTGATTTCTTGGAGATATAGGTACATCATTAGCACCAAGTAATATCTTAGATGTATTCATGCTTATATTTTTTGTAAAATTAATAAGTTCACCAGTTGGCACACTAAGTTTTTGTGTCTTCTTACCTCCCAATATCAAAGCTTCAGCTCCTGCTACATGTGGTGAAGACATTGATGTACCACTCATTGATTGGTACTTATCATCATTAGCAAGTGACCAAATATTTCCTCCAACTCCTGTTATCTCAGGTTTAAACTCTAAATTTGGAGTTGGACCCCAGGAAGAAAAGTCTGACATTTTTCCTATATTTGAATTACCTGCAGAAATAATACTTCCATTAAAATTTAATTTTAAATTACTGCTAATTAGACTTTTAAGAATCTCTGCATCCTTTTTCGATATACAAATACAAGGAATTGTTACTCCATCCTTTGGAGCTGTATTAACAAGTTCATCATCAATGCCATAGAATATTACTCCTACAGCCCCTGCTTCTTGTGCATATTCCTTCTTTTGACCATAGGATGAGGTTTTACCTGTTACATCTAATTTTTGTATTAGAGCTATTTTACCCTTAGCATTTGCATATAGAGTATCATTAGTATCATCGTTATCAATTGAACCAAGGTCAACAATGTCGTAACCTCCAGCATCTTTTAAAACATCATCCGGTTTTACTTCACTTGTTGTATATAGCATTTGACCTTTTACGTTGTTATCTGCTTTATAATCTAGTGAAACCCCTGTTAATATTGTATTTTCAAAGGATGCTACTTGTAAGGCTTCCTTTGAAATACCAGGTGACCCTACTAATCCTGTATCAGGAATATTAGGGTTTTTAACAGGGAATGTGGAGTAATATGAGTTTCCTCCTGACACAACAACCATTACACCCTTTTCAGTTGCTTTTTTAATTGCTACTTGCTCTGAATCATTTGCATCCACAAAGCCTGAAGGCGCCCCAAGACTCATGTTTATAACATCTGCTCCGTAAATAACAGAATCTTCAATTGCTGCGACTATATCATCAGCAAAGGCTGAAGGATTATCTGGATTATTTGAAAATACCTTCATCCCTAAAACCTGTGCTTCAGGTGCTACACCCTTTATATCTCCATTTGCAGCAACTATACCAGCAACGTGCATTCCATGCATATCTGTTGCCATATTTTTATCAACTACATCGTAGTTCTTATCAGCGTAATTATATACGTATGGTACCTTTAGAGTACCATAGGAATTAGCCGCACTCTTTATCTTTGCTTTTTTAATATCTGTAAGTTTTAAATCCTTATGAGTAACATCTATACCGCTGTCAATTACTGATACTACAGTACCTTGTCCCTTATAACCTAGCTCGTCCCAAACTTGTTTAGCTTGGGTCATTTCAACTGCACTATTCATATCAATTTTATAGCTGTTTACTATTTCTACATCGTTTACCCCTTGTATAGCTTTTATTTTATCTATGTCACTTCTTTTTGCTGTTGTACTGAATCCATTTATTAAGTATCCAAATGAGTTCCTTATTTCTGATTTTGATATATTTTTTACCTTGGTCTTTATGAATGCTTGACTTTGTATAACTTGTTTTTTAACCTTTACTGCGTCGGTAGCACTACCTCCCTTAAATAATTCTGAGGTACTGCCTCCTTTAATCAATTCTGAGGCTGAAGGCTTGTTCAATTTTACAATTAACCTTACTAATTCATTAGGATTTACCTCTTCGTTATCACCTCGTGTAAAAGAATGCAGCTTGTCACTTATTGCTTTTTCATCGTCATAACTACTTGTCTTAGCTTTTGAGTTAGTATTCTCTGCTGCATAGACTCCAGGATTGCCTATAGAAAAAAGCATTAAAGCGGATAAGGTTAATGATAAAAACTTTTTTGATACCTTTAGCATTTAAAAATCCTCCTTATTTAATTTTTAGTTCTGTCAGATCAATGATGATATTTTTTATTTAATCTAAATTTATATAAGTTTTTATTTTATTTAAGATTAAATGAAAACTTATATTTTATATAATATCATCTAAAATTAGATAAGTAAATATTTTTATTCATAATTCTGAATAATCTATCAAATTTTTATTATTTAAATTTTAACAATATAAAATCAATTTCTTTTTTATTCTTGACAATACATGAAATCAATATTATTATGTGGTTATAATTTTTCAATGAAATATAGATAAATAAGGGGGGCTTTATGGATATTAAATTTAACAAAAACCCAGGTGAAATCATTGACGTATTTTTAAGTTTATCCATAATAAACAATAGAGAGGCTGATAAAAAAGATTTAAGTGAAACTTCATTTAAAAGAAATGAAAAAATAGAAAAGGTAATAGATTCAATTATAGAAACTGATAAGGTTAACTTTGATAACTTTCAGTTATTTTTTAATGAAGATGTTTATACTAAAGATGTATTTACTTTTGATGACATATGGAACTTTGAAACTTTAAATGACTATTTAGACTTTTTTAGAAATATAGAAACTGATGATTTGAGAAAAAGACTAGCCCACAAAATTAACAATGAGCTAGAAGAGCTTATGCTGGAGAATTATACTCCTGAGGAAGTTACCAAAAGCAATGATTCCTTGTTAAAATATATACGAACAAAAAAAATAAATCCCGTATTTAAATGGGAAATATATTCTATTCTTAACCACAAAGATGATTACATGAAGGATTTTTTAAACTTCATAAGTGATTATCTTAAAGTCTATGAAGAAATTGACGTAATAAGAAAGGTTGAAATAGATAGTTTTAATGATTATATTGAAGATAAATTAGCTAAGGATGGCATTGACTATTTAAATCAGCTAACAAATAATGGCATAAACTTTAAAAATTATAATACAGTACATGTTTCTACTTCTGTATTTTCAGGTATTTTGTTTAGCTCTTCCACTAAGTCAAATGATTGTTACATAATAATTGGTTCTCCTATGAGAGATGGTGTGAAAATTGTGTACGGTAAGGATGAAATAGAAAAAAATATTTCAGTGTTTAAAGGTGTTTCTGATAGTACAAGATTCTCAATTATTAAACTCCTCCTAAATAAAGATTATTATGGACTAGAGCTGGCTGAAGCCATTGGAATTTCTAATGCTGCAGTATCATATCACTTGACCAATCTTATGATGTCTGGTGTAGTTACTGTAGAAAAAGGAGATCATAAATGCTATTATTCTTTGAATAAGGAAAGATTAAAGGAAAGCATAACTTTTTTATGTAATGAATTAGAATTAATATAATCTGTTTATAAATTTTAAGTTAAAAAGAGGGTGAAAAGCCAGTTGTAAAATGAATCCTGGCCTCACCCTCCTTGATTGAATAGACTTATTTAAAAGCTTCTACTTTATCATCTTTCTTTTTATTTTTAATAAATCCCTTTAAGTAATTTTTATTGTAAAATAAGTATTCTATAAACTTATAAACTGCCTCCACTAAAACTAACCCAGCCAACAAATCAATAATCACATGCTGTTTTACAAATTGAGTTGAGATTATAATTAACCATCCAACTATATTAAATCCAAGCTTATATTTTGTTGGCATATTTTTAAGCTTATTTATTCCCTTTAAAGCTGAAAAAGTTGCTGCTACATGAATACTAGGAAAACAATTATAGGGGTTGTCCCTACTATAAATAAACTTTACAAAATTGCATAGAAAATCATCATGGATTATTATTGGCCTTGGAACATAGGTTTGAAAATTTAGATAAATTATAAGACAAATACAATTAACTATATTTAAAGTCAAAAGTGAAATGAAATATCTTTCCTCATCACAATAACACATTATTATAAGTGAGATTATTAAGTTTGGCATATACATCATATATGGAATAATGAATACACTTACAAAAGGAATTAAATCATCTATATCTGTATATACGGAATGTAATTTGGGATTCTGATAATTATTTATAAAAAAATAGCATATACTACTTATTCCTATGGAAAATACCCATAAATATGGTTTTATAGTTTTCACATTATATTTTTCTAGTAACCATTTCATAAATTTCACCTTCATACGAGAATATTATATATTAATATTATATTATTTGTAATTTTTTATCTACGTTAACATTTATAATTAATCAAAAATTTAAATATAATTTTTTATATCTACTACACAAAGCTATTACTTTTTCGTATTTGATCACTCCCTAAAGGAAAAATCCCTCAGACCGTAGTCTGAGGGAACATTAATATATTTCTATTTAATAGCAACAGCTTCAAAGGTAACGACTTGCTCAGAATTCGATGGATACTGACCAAATTTATAGTCTGAAGAAATCACAATATTTTTAAATCCTATACTTTCAAGTATTAGTCTGAACTCTTCTACACCATACCATCTTAATGGGAACCGCTCCAATTCAGTTTGTAAAAGTACCCCTTCACGCCACTTTTCATATCTCCCATGGGAAATGGTATATTGATTTATATAGTCAACCTCTACAATTTTATTTTCTAATGTGATTATATCTCCATTAGAGCAGTCCCAAGTTTTTGTGGAAACTGTACCTGTTGAAATATCTGTTTGCAAAAATATATCAACAATTAATCTACCACCATTAGACAAATGCCTATAAAAGTTTTGTAATGCTTTTATTGAATCTTCTCTATTATGTAGTAGAAGGAAGGTTCCAGTTGGCACTATAATAGCATCATATTTTGTATCTTGTGAAAAAGACTCCATCTTACCTTCAAAGAGTTTAGGATTCAAACCTCTTTCTTTACAATTATGCTCACATATATTTAACATATCTTTTGAAATATCAAATGCATCCACATTTAATCCTTTTTCTAAAAGCGGAATTAATATACGCCCCGTTCCTGTTGCAGGTTCAAGAATAGGTCCTTTACAAGACTCTAATCTATTCATGTAAAATTCTACATCTCCAAAAGAATGCCCTATAGGCTTATCCATATCATATACTTCTGAAGATAATCTACCATAATAACTTAACATCATTTATCACCTTTCTTCCTTGATTTATCGTAAATACTTATTGGGGGACATACTATACAATGACCTTGTACTAATAATATTTTCGATTCTTGTCTATAATTCAATGTCACCTCTAACTGCCCCGTTCTAATAAGTTAATTTTATTATAACAACAACCTTTAAAGAAAACTGTTCCTGTTTTGCTAAGTATTTATAATAAAATATGATTTCAAGTGAATATTCTTATAGCTTCTCTTTGATTTTTAATTTTAAATAAGGTACAAATACAATTGCTATAAGGGCACTTATCCCCATTAAATATGGATAATAAAGATATTTCATTATGATAAATGGTGACAATTTAGCTAATGCTGATGCTGATAAAAGTTGTGCACCATAAGGAATAATTCCTTGGGACACACAAGAAAACATATCTAATATACCCGCTACTCTTTTAGGTTCAATATCATATTGATTGGATATATCTTTAGCTATAGGCCCTACAGTAACTATAGCTATAGTGTTATTAGCTGTACATATATCAACTAAACTTACTAATGTGGCAATTCCAAATTCAGCTCCTATTTTACTGTTAACTCTTTTTGTAATAAATCCTAGTATAAACTCAATTCCTCCATTGAATTTTATAATTTCAACCATTCCACCAATTATCATTGAAATTATTACAAGCTCAGACATTCCCCCAATTCCTTTGCCTATAGCCTGCAATAGACCTATTATATCAAAGGCTCCCGTAAATATTCCTATGCTTCCTGCAAATAAGATTCCACCAACTAGCACTAATAACACATTAACCCCTAAAAGTGCCGCAAGTAATACTCCTACATAAGGTAAAACTTTAACTAAACTATATGAATAATCCCCTACTACCTTAGAATCTTGCCCCAATGTTATAAAAGTAAATATTAAAGTTGTTATTATTGCTGCTGGCAATACAACTGTAAAATTCATTCTAAATTTATCTCTCATCTCACAGCCTTGAGTCCTGGTAGCTGCTATAGTTGTATCAGAAATCATAGAAAGGTTGTCCCCAAACATTGCTCCACCAACTACAGCTCCAACCACTAAAGCTATAGGTATACCTGTCTTAGCCGCAATTCCTGTAGCTATAGGAACTAAGGCTACTATTGTTCCCATGGATGTACCTATAGATATTGCTATAAAACATGCTATTATAAAAACTCCAGCTACTAGTATGTTACTTGGTAAAAATGTTAGCCCTAAATTAACAGTAGATTCTACAGCCCCCATAGTTTTAGCAACCTCTGCAAAAGCCCCTGCCAATATAAATATCAGACACATTAAAATGATGTTTGGTTCTCCTGCTCCCTTGCAGAATACATCTAACTTTTTATCTAGTGATACTTTTCTATTCATAAATAATGCTACTAATGCTGCTAATAAAAATGGTACAGTTACAGGCATAGCATAAAAGTCCTTTGTAACTAATGATATCCCCATAAAAACTGCTATAAAAATAAATAATGGTAACAAAGCAATAGCACTGCCTTTTTTCAAGTTATCTTTCATTTTTTCCTCCTTAGTTAATTAATGTTTTAATTGTTTTGTATAAGATTTAGTGATCTTAGGCATCTGAAAATAAAAAACTTCTTGCCTTACCTAAAAGATAATGCAAGAAGTTATGTTCTTCCAATTCTTATCTTCCAGGTTAATCCTGCTGGATTTAGCACCATAAAGTTTTAAATAACTACCTTTGGTTGCCGGGCTTCATAGGGCCAGTCCCTCTGCCTCTCTTGATAAGATACTATATTATATTTTTAAATTCTTTATAAGAATAGCATTGGTTTATTATTATGTCAATATAATTCAATATAATTAATCAAAAGCATTTTTATCCATCTTTTATCAAAAAAATCCTCAATTTCTTTTTCTATTTGTTTATGGATAACATCCTTGCCATATTATATATTTAGTATACATTTATTTACCTACCATGTCTTCCGAAGTTTCACCATTGAATTTTCATTATGTTAATGCACTGAACCATGCAGAGTGTAGCAATGCGATACCTTCTCGTATCTGTTGTTCATTCAGTAAACTGTATCCTACAAATATAATGTTTCGCGGACATTCATTCCTATCATTCCAAAATGGAATCATAGAATATACTTTGACTCCGACTTTTTCTGCCTGTTTAATAAGCCAATCTTGTTCTTCACCACCCGGGAACTCCAAAACGAAATGCACCCCTGCCCCACGACCATGTAATATTACTTTTTTGCCAAACATTTTCGTCGCTTCCTGTATAAATATATCATGACACCTTTTGTAGGCGATGCACATTTTTCGAATATGACGCTCATAATTTCCCTCTCTCATATATGCAGCTAAAACACGTTGCGTTAACCATGATACAGGAGAACTATGAGAACAAAATAAACTATGATACCTCTTTAGGAGGCGTACTGGCAACACCATATAGTTCACCCTCAGAGAAGGGGAAAGAGACTTTGAAAAAGTTCCGATATAAATAGTACGATCTTCGGCATCTAAAGAGTGAAGTGCTGGCACTGGATTGGAATCATATCTGAGTTCGCTGTCATAATCATCCTCAATGATGTAAGCATCGTTAACATTTGCCCAATTAAGAAGTTCCTTACGCTGCACAATTGACATTACAGTTCCATAAGGAAATTGATGGGAAGGTGTTACATAAGCAGCACATGCGTTAGAGCAGCAAATTGATGAAAGGATAAGTCCATCTTTACTAGCTGGGATTGCATACACGTTATAATTGTTGTTTATAAATACATCCCTTGCTCCATTATATCCTGGTTCCTCCATTGCAATGGTGTCATTTTCTTTACGCAAAAGAGTGCACAAAATGTTTAAGGAATATTGTAGCCCACTACCGATGATAATTTGTTCCTTGCTACAAACCATACCTCTTGATTTGTACAGGTGTTTTCCGATTTCTTCTCTTAAAAACAGATCACCCTGTTTATCTGGATAATGATTAACTACTTCTTTTTGCGATGATAGGAGAATTTGAGATGTGTATTTTCGCCATAACTTGAAAGGAAATTGCTCATAAGGAAGTGTACCGTACTGAAAATCATATAGAATCACAGGTTTCTTCAGCTCTGATTTTTTGGTAGATAAGGCATTTATACCTTGCGGAACATAGTTTCTCTCCGTAAATTCACTTGAAGTATCCATAACAAAAAATCCTGACCCATGTCTTGCTTGAATATATCCCTCCACAGCAAGTTGGGTATAAGCCTGACTGACAGTATTGCGTGCAATACCTAATGTTTGGGCTAGTGTACGAATACCTGGAAGCCGTTCTCCATGTGCAATATTTCCTTGTTCAATATCTTTTTTGACCTGATTATAAATTTGAAGATACATTGGATCATTTGAATTTTCTTGAATATAAATCATATAATTATAACCATCCTTATACCAAAGTGTATCCTATATTATATCATATAAGTGTAACTTTTAATAGGTTCACTTCTATGCTACAATATGTTTAATTCTATATCAAGTACATATATATCTTGAATAGAAATCAAATTTATATGATTAGGAGGATAATTAAGTTATGCAATATAGAATGAAGAAGTTTCAATTAACGTTGGAGCAGATTGATGAGCTCCTTCATCGTGCTGATACCGGACGATTAGCTACTATCAATGAGGATGGTTATCCATATGTGGTTGCCATGCACTTTGTTTATTACAATAACAAAATTTATATGCATGGTCTACCAAAGGGACAAAAAATCGATAATATAAATAGAAACCCCAAAGTATGCTTTGAGGTTGATGAATTGTTTGGTCTCTTGACTGACAATATCGAGAATGCCTGTGACACCGAAGCAGAGTACAATAGCGTCGTAATTGTTGGAAACGCTTCGCTACTTGAGGACTTGGATTATAAACATGAAGTGTTAAATAAGCTAGTTGAAAAGTACACTCCGCAGTTTGCTGGAAAAGAGCTTCCTGATAAAATGATTAAGGGTACAGCTGTGATTGAGCTTGATATGGTAGAGTGTACAGGAAAATATCATAAATAGAGCAAAAGATAAACTTATTTTGTCTAATTGCCATAAAAACCAAATATGATTTTCCAATAGAATTTATCCCGCTTTTTATTGCGGGATATTTTTTTATTATCCTGCTCTAGAATTGAAAAGTAATTCCTATTAGTTATTAGACGTCACTAACTTTTCTTTCTTCTGTCTACCATAAATTTTCGTAATCACCCTGATTTTTACTATGAAATCCTTCCTTTTATTAAATTGGCTATAGAATACTAATCATCTATCTAATCTCCTACATCGTCAAAACTCCTTTTCATATCTTTTGAAAAATTCGTAATATGAACGCACATTTTCTAATTCCGTCCACTTTTTCACATCAACTGGATTTTCATCAAGATCATATATTTTTGCTCCACCCATAGCAAGGAGAAAAGGTGAATGTGTTGATATAATAAATTGACATCCTAAAAACCGTGCAGAGTCCTCGATAAATTTCATTAATTCCATCTGACGTTTGGGAGAAAGGCTGTTTTCAGGCTCATCCAATATGTATAATCCATTTTCTCCAATTTTTTCAATAAAATATCGAGATGCACTTTCTCCATTTGAATACTCCCTTACATTATCCATAACTTCATTTCTCACAAACTTTGACTGGGTTTTACTCCTAGCAGTATTTACTTTTTTTAGTTGCTCATATTCTTCTATAGACTTCATTTGGAAATGAGAATATTTTGCATCTAAGTATTCTTCAAAAAGTTTTTCCCGTTTTTGATCAATTCTTTCGTTAAGGTTTCGGATATTCAACATATAATCAAATACATCATCACTTGTTATAATTCTGCTATTTTTAGGGATGTCATCTTCAAGTTGCATCTCACACATATTGACATAGTCAGGATAAAAATTAGATTTATTATAGATAGAATCTCGATTGATCCCTGTTTTTTCTGCTATCACATTTAATGCCGTTGATTTTCCCGAACCATTTCCACCATATAAAATCGTAACTGGTTCAAAATCAATTCTTTCAAAACTATGTTTTGATAATATCTTAAATGGATAAAAGGAGTCGTAGCACGTTCTTTTTTCCTCTAGTAAAAAATCAAATTCTATATCATCATTTGGAAATGTAAAAACACTTAAATAAACCATTATAATCACCCTTATCATAACACTATAATATTTGTATTTTTTATTTTGTCTATCATAACCTTTATAACCATCTAATTTTCACTATAACCCTGCCTATTTATTACATCCACAAAGTTAACAAAAGCCCTCAAACCCGCATGACCAGAACAACTAGTTTACTAGTTATATAGTTTTATAGTTAAATATATAAATAGTTTTCTATAAACCTATTTCCCTATGTAAATATTTATATAGAGAACTAGTCATATTTATCTTTTACTTTATTATAATATTTTATTATCAGCTATGCACTACTATCACTATGATTTCATCCTAATGAAAGTTAGATTTTTAAATTGTTTTTTATTACAGAAGTGGTATAGTTAAAATAATTTTTATAAGGTTAACAATATTGCTTGTATATAGTGCTAATACCAAAAGGATTATAGTACAATAAGTAACACGTAGAAAGAAAGCACCAAGATTTTATTATCTTAGTGCCTTTAAAATAGTTTTTGTATCTAGTATTTAACCTATTGATTTAATAGGGCGTGCTTCAATATATCCTCTGTACCCCACATTGGTGCAAGCTGAAATCTTGGTGCAGTTTCTGGTGCCCACTGATATCCATAAACAGTAGGATCAAATTTTTCAATATGATTCCACACTTCATCGATTGCATCCATAAAATCATCATCATTATAGGATTCACCTTGAAAAATCATTAATTTGCAAGGTGGTAATTCTATAAGTTCATACCCATTAGGAATATCATTTGTGTAGTCAATGGGAACTTCTACACCTTGCACATATTGTGATGTTCCTTCTTTAATAAGATGTTTTGGCAGCCACATTCCAATTGGTTCATATATGGCTTCTTTTACACTTGTTAGTACTGACCATACATCACACCCTACCTCTTCACAATATTCAAAATAACCCGTTGCTTTTTTCCCTCGCCTTAACAAAACCTTTCGTGAAGGACGCTGAATAACCTGTACAAATACAGATTTGGTATTAAAATTATCACTCATCTTTTTTCCTCCTTTATGAAATGCACGGTAGGTATCGAAAACTTTCTGAGGCATAAATAGTTTTATTGGTGGTGTACATTGACTATATCTTCTTGGCGGCATCCCAAATTCCTTTGAAAATGCTCTTGTAAACCCCTCGTGTGAGTCAAAGACAAAATCCATCGCTACATCTATAATCTTTTCATTACTATCACGTAGTATTAACGCAGCTTTAGTAAGCCTTAATGCACGAATATAGTCAAATGGTGCCTTACCAGTAACTTCTTTGAAAAGTTTTGCAGCATGCCATGGTGAATATCCTGCCACAACAGCTAGTTCTTTTAACGTAATCTTTCTTAAAATATTAACATCAATGTACTCTTGCATACGTTGTACCGCCATAATAGTTTCAGCCTCACTCATTCTTCCACCTCCAATATCTAAAGTATATATCATAAAGAATTCTATTTCTTGACCTTCATTGCGAATAAAAAAGAGCATTTTTCTTCTCTTAATCACTCTACTAATATACCACTTATTAATAAACCTTATATTTCTAATAATACTTTTTCTAAAATTTCATAATGCCAATAATATAAATCCTCGGTTTTTATTGAAAAAGCTTTTTCTTTATCAACAATTATTTTTCCATTTTTAATAGTTACAAAACTAAAAAAAGGTTCTCCTGATAAAAAGGATAAACTGGCATTTTCACTCCATTCCTCAACTGTTACAAAATCATTTTCAAATAGCAGTTTAAGTAAGTCATAAAAGCTTTTTTGCATAACTCTAAGCTTAAAATGTGGACACTCTTTTTCAACAATATATAAATCTATTTCTTCCCATAACTTTTCAATAACACTTTGCCTATTAATTAAACTTTCTAATGATAAATCTCCTGTACTCATTACTTCAAGAATTCTTGTTTCCCATTGTGTTGGTGTCCAAGAAAGAGTTCTACTAAAATGAATAATCCATTTTTCATGTGGAATGTATTCACCATTTACTATAAATAGAGCTTCTACTAACTTAGTGACAGCATTATTAATCATATAATGACCTTGCACTGTATCCCCCCTATGAATCCATATATCACCTGCTAATCTAAAATACCACCAACAATCAAAAAGTAATCCTTCAGCTTGTAATGGTTCTGGTTTATTTATAAGTTTATCTCTTACAAATTTTTTTATTTCTCCATTGGGATCATATAAAATTTTTGCGTAAGATAAATCCCATAAAGCAATACTATCCCAAGATTTCTGTTTTTCTTCCTCCAAATTTAATATCTTTATATCGTAAAGATATTTTTGAGCCATTGTAATCCCAATTGGTATAGGTGATTTTCCATTATTCCATAGTTCATAATTTTCTTTATCTAAATAAATAACTATGTCAATTTCAGATAGATAATCTACATAACCTCGAGACATCCCTCCATTTAGGGTTATTCCAATTACTCCTTCCAAAGATTTAAGCTTTTTTATACTATTTTGTAATTCTAACATAAAATCATTAATTTTATTTTCACTTTTTAAGTTTACATATGGCCTTTTCATAATAATATCTCCTTCTTAAATTAATCTTTTTATATAAAATATAAATGTAACAGTATAATTTAAATAAAATAAAAAGCCGTAGATTTTACTCTACGACTTCTATCATAAAAAGATAGTTCAATTGCCTAGAGAGTAAAATAAAATCATATACTAATAAAATGGTTCACCAAATAAACTGTCACATCAAACAGTTTTACCACTCTATTTTAATAAATGATTCTATCTTACTTCTCCGTGCCAAATTATACTTTTTGATTACATAGTACTAATTTGACCGAATGGCACTCCACCTTTCAAAATTACACTGTTACATATGAAAATTATACACCTAATTGAAATATTTGTAAACATTATATGTTAGTTTTGGAAATCATACTCAGAATATACTATTTAGCCATATATTTAATAGCAAGTTTCTCCTATTAATGAAATTAATCCATTAGCCAATGTTTCACCCCATGATAAGTAATCATGTCCACTATTGAAGTACTCAAAATAGACATCATATCCCTTTTCTATTAAAACATCTTTTAATATATTATTTGTACCAATCATACCTTCTTTATGTTCTAGAACCCCTACATTTAAATAAAACTTAAGTGGTAACTTTTCTATTGTCTTAAATTTAGTACTTATCCAACAATCTAGTTCATGACCATCATGATCTTTTGGTTTGTACCAATAGGAACCTGATTGAGAAAGTACATTTCCAAAAACTTCGGAATGTTTTAATCCTAAATATGATGCCGTCAATCCACCTAAACTTAATCCTCCAATTATAGCTTCATCAGCTTGACCAGAAATATTATAATTATTTCTAATCCATGGAAGTAGTTCTTTAACAATCATATCTCCAAAGGCATCATCACAACTTAATTCTTTATCTCTCATTCCTATAGAGCCAATAAATATTGCAACTATAGGTTCAATTTTTTTATCTGCTATTACATTATCTATTACATTTCTAGCTGAAAGAATATTAATGTACTCCTCCGCGTCAGTTAGAACTAAAAACTTATAAGGTTTATCATCTTCATCATAACCATAAGGTGTATAAATAGTAACTCTACGACTACCTTCTATATTTTCACTATAAAACTCGTGTTCATGTATGATTCCTTTATGAGTATCATTTCTTTCTTTAACCCAAAATTCTTCCTCTGCATTTGGCATTACTACATATGAATCTACTTCATCTTCATCATCATTTTCACCTTTAAAAACTAATATATTTTTATTTAACTTATCATATTCTAAGTTATTCCATCTCTTTTCACAATTAACATCAAGAGAATCATTAACAGAAAAAGAGTATTGAAAGCGTAATTTGCTATTAATTTCATAGCTTGCATACCATATATCTGTATCTAAAAGTCTCTCCATTTTATTTTCCTCTAAGTTATCTCTCCCTATTGGTAATATAAGAACTATATTTTCAATATCTCCATTGCCCTTATAAACAAAAGTAACTAAACTATTTTCCGAATCACCATCTATCTTCTCTATTAATGGAGCATTACCTTTCTCTATGTTATTCCAAAACACTTGTATAGCTTCAGTGTTTCCTAATTCAATCTTTTCTTTTAATTTCATAATTACTGAACTCTTTAGCATTGTTCTTTTCATATTTTTTCACTCCTCTATTTCTTATAGCTCTATATATCTAAATGACTCCTTTTTCATCCATATATAAACCAAAGTACATGTTAAACTTATTAGTCATCAACTCTACTCAATTGCCTATAACATCAGTTGTATGCATGCTTAAAATCCCCATAATATATATTTCTATAACCTACTTATTTTTCAATATACGCATGCTATAATACCACAATATATTACCCGAGTTGAGTAGCCAGCCTATGTTATGTCAGATCAATAAAATCATATCTTCAAAAGCATTTCATACTGACTAACACTATATTCAAACCCTAATTGGAGTAAAAAGTTTTTAGTAGATTCAGATTGATCATCTACGTTAAGAACGCTAATTTTATGTGGATCTGTATTTTTTATCATATCTGTAATTATACTTCTTGCAATTCCTTTACCCCTATAATCCTTATTCACTGCTATTTGTGGAATATCTCCTGTTTTCTTATCAATAATTCCATAGCCAACAATTTTGTTATCAAAACGCACAATAGAATATTGAAATTCTTCTGGTATAGCACTTATAGAATCAATAGAGTTCTGCCAAGATGGCTGAAAATCCCAAAATCCTGTTAATTGTCTTAAGTTAATTTTGTCAACATGTTCAACCATATAGGTTGTTATTGGATTATATTTATTTTTATCTAGATGAAAACATTGGAACTCTCTTTGAATCTCGAAGCCTTGTTTTTTATATAGTTCAACCGCAGATGTATTAGATTTAATTACTTCAAGCAAATATTGCTCTACTTGCTTTTCTTTAAGCTCTTTTTTGATATTTAAAAGCATATTGCTTGTGATACCTTGTCTTCTATATTCAACTGTAACGCCTGTCCCAAGATCATATACTGTTGATTTTCCATTCCAATTTCTAAATCCATTTAAAACGAATCCTACTAACATTTCACTTTTAAATGCACCTATGGACATTTCGGAGACATAACCCCTTCTTTGAAGCATTTGCTTAAACTTCCAGATAGGTAAATCCATCTTAACCTGATAATCAGAAAATGCATCTGAAAACGTTTTATGAAGTGTTTCAATACTTGTTTTATCTAATATTTTATAACTAAACATTTCTTATCTTCTCCTTTATATTATATAATCTTTTAATTTGGCAATAAGTTTGTCAATATTCTTGAAAAAATATTTCTTTAAAGATATGCTTAATATTTATATTATATGTGTTCTTTTAGTATATCACATTAACATTTGCTAATTACATAAAAACCAATACTTAATAACACTAAGTATTGGTTTTTTATCTTTTATTTATTTTTTCTTAACAGGAATCCAAATTTCACTGTAATAATTTTCATCCTGATTACCCTTTGGATAATCAGCTATATTTGTATACATTTCAATGTTATAACCAGCTGCAATTTCATAATCTTTACAGTTAGGTAGCCATTCTGAGAAGATTTTTTGGTTTACATCTTGCAATGATTTTGGCATTGCACCCTTGCAGGCAAAAACAGCCCAAGTGTGCTTAGGAATAATCTTTGTAATAAACCCCTCTGGAGTTAATGTGGATGGAATATAATTATCGGCAATCAAGTATTCAAATTCATCTGAACCCATACTCTCATCAATGCATACACCGTACATTCCGCACACAACTTTACCCTTTCCTGTTTGATAATGCTCTGTCCAAAACTGTGGAATTTCTCTAGTTGCACTATCATATTTAAATACCTTTGATACTCCCATAACTGTAAATGAATCTTTTTCAACAATTTTGTAATCCATAATATAACCGCCTTCCAATGAAAATTTGATTTTTAAGGTCCCAAAAGATTTAATCATTGCTCCGTCTTTTCGAACTGCAGTAGGTGTGACACCATGGAAACGAGTGAAGGCTTTTGTGAAACTATCTGGTGAGTTATAGCCATATTTCACTGCAATATCAATAATTTTCTCATCAGTAGATACAAGCTCACTGCCGGCAAGAGTAAGCCTACGTTGTCTAATATACTCTCCAACCGTAAAACCACAAAGCATTGCAAATCCTTTTTGGAAATAAAAAGGTGACACCAAAGCTTGTGTTGCAATTTCCTCTATTGTAAGTTCCTCGGTGATATTTTCCTCGATGTAACTAATAGCTTCACCAATACATTCAATCCATCCCATACTCATCACTCCTGTCTACATTTATATCATATTGCTTTTCAAGCAGTTATTCCCGACTTTTTTTGTTATGTTTTGTCTGGAAGATTAATTTTTAAAGCTTGGCCAACACCATAATGCCGTAGATAGATTATGTTAAATGGTTAGATAAAGGGAATATATATTATGCAAATATTTTTTATCTCTAAATAATTCATAGCTTGAACCAGATAAAACAAATCCAAGATTTTCAACAAGACGAATTGACCTTTTATTGTCAATATAAATGCATGCACTTATCTCTTTTATATTCATATTTCTTATGGCGAATGTAATAATTTCTTTAATTGCTTCTTGCATATACCCATTTCCCCAAAATTCTTCTTTAAGATCATAACCAATTTCCACTTTATACTCTGTGTGATTCCAACAATGAAACCCACATGTACCCATTTTAATCCCATCTGATTTTCTTATTATAATCCAACGATTCTGTAATCGTGGTTCCTGCTGTGTATAAAAATTAATAATTTCATCTGCACCTTCAACATCAGTTAATGGCTCAGCATCAAATAGGTATCTATTAACTACATCATCTGAAAATTCGCTAAATATAAAATCTCTGTCATCACTGGATATGTTTTTAAGAAATAATCTATCTGTTTCTATATTATTAAAAAACATTATTTCCTCCTTTTATATAAAAAGTTTTCTAAAAATCTTTCAAAGGTGGATACTTTAAGTTTCGCAATTCCGAATCAGAAAAAACATTTCCACCCCATACTCTTTCTTTTACCTACTCTTCTAACCTTTTTTGTTGTCATCTATAAATCTCCATTGCAACTTATCTGCTACAATAAATGTATCCATAGGTTCATTTAAAAGTTTATTTTCACAAGGAGCTTCTGGATCAAACCAATCATTATTAGCCCAAAGTATATATCCCTCATGCATAGATAAATAACATGATGTAATATCACTAAAATAGTTTTTTTCATATCCTATTAAATTCATACGACGCAAACCAATAAACTGTAACTGAAGAGTTTTCAATACCATTTGGCTTTGAAAATTAACCTTCAATTTTGAAGTTTCAGCACTACAACCTGTCATTGTTCTTTCTTCATTAACGCTTGCACCACTTATATAGTCAACTTTACAGATACAAGAATCATGAAAGCCACAATATCCATTTAATAAATCTCAATATCATTATTGTTCTTTATTATATTCCATCCATCGCTCATTATATTTACTCCTTTTTCGTATGAATTAGTAACTTTATATGTACAACTCTTCATAATATAATACCATTATTTACTATAAATGTACATATTTTAAGAATTAATGACACAACTTAATCCATAATATTCTTACTGATTTTTAATACTTATTAAAAATTAAGAGAATCCTTTTTACATTTAGGATTCTCTTAAAATATTTATAATTTATATTAAATCTGAGCATTGTTAAATATTTAGTAATGAATTTGAAATTTCCTCAAATCTTTCATCAGATATACCAAGTTTTTTCTTAAATCTTTCACCTTCTAATCTTTCAATAATTACCTTGTTAGGAGATATTTCTTTAATAACACTTTTTAGTTTCTGTATGGATTCTTCATCATCGTTATAGCCCTTTAGAATAGTTACTTCTAATATAAATTTACCTTTATACTGCTCTCTAAAAGCTTTCATATTTGAAATATGATTCTCAAGATAATAATCTTTACATACCATTGAAAACCGAATACCATCAACCAATGTTATAAATATATTTCCACCCACAAAAGCCCTAGAGTGTGCATAAATACACTCTAGGGCTTGAAACCATTGATATAATTTTAATAAATTCCATTCATCTAATTAAAAAAACAGCTCTCCTACTTTATAGCCCTCAGGCAGTTCTTCTTCACATAAAAATTTGAAGTTATCATCCTTCAGTATTGGTAGAAATACTTCGTATGGTATCCTTGAAAACTCACAGCCATAGCTACTAGCTCCGAACCACTTACCTTCTTTGCTACTCAAGTTTAAATTTCTCGCAAATTTTGTATGATTTGAGCAATCATGAACTGCTAAATCCCAGTTTTCCTCTTCAGCTATTTTCATGAATTTAAGAGTTAATTCTCTGCTCCAAGTTGGAGATATATAACCATGTCTGGAAATATACATGTTTTCGCCTTCATAATTGTGTATGTTATTCTCATTTAAATGTAGCTCTGCACAATTTATAAAATCCAGATTTGTGTCTAAAATTGCTTCTTTTTTCTCAAAAAATCCTTCAAAAAACTCAGGAGTCATTGGAGTTTCAATACCTACATTTTTAATATATTTTTTAGCAAGTCCAATATTTTTTATAACTTTATCTGCACAACTAGTTGCCCCTAGGTTGAATCTTATCTCATCAAGGCCAGCTTCTGCTAAAGCCTTCAAGGTTTCTTCTGTAGCTAAAGTACCATTGGTATATAAATGTTGATGAACCCCTGCCTCACTAAACTTCTTTATAACAGGATAGTACTTTTCAATTTCCATAAAAGGCTCTAAATAAACATAGCATACCCCAGTAGGCTTCTTATGGATGGAAAGAAGTAAATCTATATCCTTCTCATAAAACTTTGTACCTCCGATTTCCCACATACCTTCACCTATAGGAGGCTGATCCTCTAATTCTCCATAGTTATAGCAGAATTTACACTCTATGTTACATTTGTTTGTTTTTCTAATTGCACTTAAGCCAGTTCCCATAAGACAAGAACGGCATCCCATTGCAAACTTTCTTTCATTTCCCACGAAATAAGTTCTATTCCCAAGAGTTTTTAAGTCTTTAATTTCTGACATTAAGATATTATTCCTATGATCAATTGACTCCTCTATTTGTGCAAAGGTAGCGTATATGATTTCCTGTTGTTTTGTCATAAGCTCCTCATCCTCTGGTAGCATGGCAAAAAACTCAAACCACATCAACGCATCTTCTTTTGAAATTTTCATTATGTATCCTCCTCTAATTTATCTTCTTAAAGATTCAATCTTAATTCTTCTTGTTATACTTTTTCACGTATTCTTCTTCAAAAGTCATACTCATTCGCTTTATTATATCACTTTCATTGTTTCCTTACTATGTCTTTGGAAACTTATAACTTTTTGCAATTAAAAAGAACCCTGATTTCTCAAGGTTCTAAATGTGTTTCCTTGTTAACATAGCTACAACTTTACTTTGTTGAAACTTGCTGTTTGTGTACCCCACATGAGCTTGGCATTATAACTGGCTTCTTAACAACGTTACTCTTAACTTTAATGATTTTCATCTTGTTCCCTCCTTTCTTTTTGATGTAGCAAGTTGCATACCCTATAACCTACATTATTGTTACATCTTTATCTATTGAAATGGCAAGTTTTCTCCTTTGTTGGATATATCCTAAAATAAAATCAAAGGGAGAATTCTATACCAGTTTCATCTAAGCAATAAAACACTTGTGATATTGCTATTAATTACGATTAGCTTTCTACATACCACTTACTTTGGGAATTATACAATTCTTGATACTTTCCATTTATACTAATTAATTCTTTGTGAGTTCCTATCTGAACAACTTTACCTTTGTCCATAACAACTATTTTATCTGCCATCTTAGTTAGAGCCAGTCGGTGCGTAACAATGAAAGATGTTTTTCCTCTTGAGAACTCGATAAATTTCATATATAACTTAGATTCTTCTATTGGATCAATGGCAGCAGTAGGTTCATCAAGAAGAATCATATTATGCTGCTTATAAAAACCTCTTGCGATGGCTACTCTTTGCCAATACCCTCCTGAAAGGTCCACCCCATCAAAATCTCGTGAAAGCATTGTATTCATACCTTGTGGAAATACTTTGGAATTCACATTTAAATCAGCTTCTTTTAATGAGTTCTCAACACATTGATTTATCACAGTGGTTGATGTATCACTTATAATAATATTATCCTGTAATGTCATCTTATATCGTTGGAAATTTTGGAATATACTAGATATATTTTTCATCAAGCTTTTATGGTCTAATGATTTTGTATCTTGATCATTAAAATATACGCCACCTTTATTGGGTAAGTAAATTCCTGAAATTAGATTTGTTAATGTGCTTTTCCCAGCACCATTTTCTCCTACAATTGCTACGATTTCGCCACTCTCAAATTTAATAGACACATTTGAGATAGCCTCTAGCTTACTTCCTGGATAGCTAAAGGAAACATCCTTAAACTCAATTTGTGGAGCTTTTTCATAGTTGATTTTCTTTTCTTCTTGTTCTTTTATATTCATAAATTTAAGATAGTTATCAACAGTACCAATCCGTTTCATTGCGTTTCCTATTATGTAGCAAATCATCTGTTCTAGCATACTCATAATCATTCCAGTTGAAGCTAAAACAGCACCAAAATTTCCTACTGAAATAGAACCGTCAAAAAGATACTTAATAAGCAATAAAAGTGTAAGTATATGTCCCAATAATGCCGAAATTTTAAATAACAGCTCAATTCTTATTGATTTAACTTGAGTATTAATAATTTCGTCATTCAGTGTTTCTAATTTATTCTTATATCTCTTAATAAAGAAATTATATGCTCCTAGTAATCTTGTTTCTTTCAACTTTTCTTTTCCAATGATGCATTCCTCATAATGCTCGCACTCTCTACGTAACGGTGCAGCCTTATCTTCAAGTCGAGCATATAATCTACTTTTAAACATTTGAGAAAGCATAACAGGGAGAGAAAATAGAAAGATAATTATAACTAAATTTGGTTTTAACCTATAAAGGTAAATACCTATAATCATAAAGTATGGTATGTAGATAAGTGTAGTATCCACAATTCCTGTTATAAGTGATACACTATTTTTTACACCTTCATGAGCCTTATTGATATCATCTAAAAAAGAAGTGTCCTCAAAACAAGCTGTTTTCTGCATGGCACATTTCTGATTAAACAATTTTTCAAGTTTTCCTGTAACTTTACGCTCATAATCCAAACCAAAAACTGTACTTATTCCATTCAATACTGGGTTCGCTAAAATGCAAAGAAGAAGTAATATAAAAGAACCAATTATTCTTGCTAACATTGCTTCACCAGTAATATATTTACCAATAACGTTAAAAAAGCGGTCAAGTGCTACAGTATTAAGGGCAAGTGTTAAACCCAATAGCAAGTCAATAATGCAAATAAATAGGAAGTACATTGGACAGGCACCAACTACTTTCCGAAAGGCCTGAACAATTGTAAGGAAGGAAGATTTTTTATTAGTTTTCATTCTCATACCACCTCCTCTGACTATGAAACATTTCTGCATAAGAACCATTTTTCGTCATTAGTTCATTAAAATTACCATGCTCGCTTACAGCTCCGTCTTCAATCACATATATAACGTCTGCAAGTTTCGTTGAAGCTAATCTATGACTAATGAGAAGTGTTGTCTTCCCATGATTAATTTTTTCAAAGTTCTCGTAAAGCCGACTCTCACTTACTGGATCTAGTGCTGCCGTTGGTTCATCTAAAATTCTCAACGATGCATTACTTACCAGTGTTCTTGCCATTGCAATTCGTTGCCACTGTCCTCCTGATAAATCAAGACTATCTTTTATAATTCTTCCAATATAGCTATCAATGCCTCTAGGTAGTTCTTGTACTAACTCAATTAATCCACTTTCTTCAATTGATTCTTGAAAACGTTGAGTGCTATAACCATTCACATTTCCTAATGTAATATTATCCTTCAAAGAAATCTCGTATTTTGCAAAATCTTGATATACCACAGCAAACATGGATTTTAATTCCTCCTGGCTGTACATCTTGATTGAAATATTGTTAATAAGAATATCTCCTTCAAATTCCTCATACAATCCTGTTAGTAATTTAGTGATTGTTGTCTTTCCTGAACCATTAGCTCCAACAAGAGCATAATGCTTTCCGCTTTCAATAACAAGGTTAAGGTTCTTTAAAACATCGCGTTTAGTTCCTGGATATCGAAATGTTACATTCCTAAATTCTATGCGATTCACTAAAACTCTATTCTCTGATGAAACGCATAAGTACTCATTCTTATACTTTAATGACAATAGACTCGTAAAATCTTCTAAGTATTCTTTGGATTGAGCTATTGCTTCAGTATACTCCGGCAATTGCCAAGCCAAATCTGGAATTAGCGATATCGTACTATTAACAATAGAAATAAATAGTCCTATAGACAATAAACCTCTTTTCAGCGGAAACACAAGAATTAAGATAATAACCGCTATCAGTAAGGAAGTTAAAATTCCACCAATTTCAGACTCCTTTAACCATTTTAAACTGGCTTTAAACTTGAGATTCCTAGCAACTTCGTATTGCTTATGCCACGAATCATTAATCTTCTTTGAGTAGTTAAAAAGAGTTCTTTCTTTAGCAGCATTTCTTCCTATCAAAATTTCTGATAGGTACCCAGCTTTTCTTATATGTTTTTCAGACTCTCGATTCGCTTCATAATTTTCCTTACCGCCTCTTATCGCAATACGGAATGTTGGTATTGCTATAAATGCAATTGCTAATGCCGCCCACGCAACCTTAAATAGAAGCACACCCATAATTCCTAGAATCTTAAGTATTAGACTAAATGCTCCCAAAACCTGTCCATAAGACTTAACACATTGAGTCTCAGGTTGTCTAGAAACCCTAGATATTAAGTCTAAACTCTGGTCATCCTCAAAATATTCATATTTAAGTGATGCAACCCTTCCTATTAAAGAAATAAAAAAATTCTCTCTTAAAATATTTTCAAGCTTAGTATTAAGATACTCTAATAATAAAGGAGACAAACTCGAATACAGTGAACATAAAACAATTGCCAATACAGATAACTTTATATGAGCTGCCCCTGAACCTTCTGTAAAAAATCTGATTGAAGAATTGATGAAGTATGAAACAGCTAGCAATGAAAGTGTTGGAACTACACCACTGAAAAAACTAACAACTGCAATTGAAATAGAATAAAAGGGACAGTAATGAATAGGAATGCGAATGATATCAAGTATCCCGAGTGTCTTTTTTGTGAACAAGTTAAAATTTGACATCTAATTATCCCCCTAAAATATTTTAGTGCTTAATAGTCACATGTGCGATTATAATAAATTTCTATAGCCTATAATTCATTATTAAAATCTAAATTAAGCAAAATGCTCATAATTGTCAATTATGCGTTGAAATCTTTCTTCTGATTCTTCAAGAATTTCTACAATTTTTCTTAATGAATACTCATAATGTTCTTTCATATAGCAATTTCCTGTTAAGTATGGGCGTTCTGCTTTACCTGAAATATACTGTGCTACACAGTCTCTACATATATTTCTTGCCCAACATTCATTGCATACCTTATTGTTTTTATTGTTGCATTCCCTTACCAATGGATCATTAATATCATATTTAATTAAACTTACACATGGGTGACGATTCCCATCGGTGTCAAAGGTTTCTAGAAATCCTTTACTCAACTCACAGCAAAAGTCATCAAAGCATATACCATGTAATAACGACTCAATTATTGCCTTTACAAAGATACTAATATTCTTATTTGGTGCATTTTTATAAATCTTACTATATGATTCATCAATATACTTTTCAATATCTTTTTCTTCATCTTGATTATCTTTTATTTTAAGCCAATCTATTTCAGTTGCTACTTCAGAAATATAGTATTCAACTCCCAAGCTTTCAAAATACGTAGCAAGTTCATCTCTACTTATATTGTCAAGATGAAATTTTGTCAATGTGCAATTAAGTTTAACCTTATCTGAAATTGCAGTTTCTTTTAATCGGTTTATAACACTAATTATTTTATGATGTAGGCAATTTACTCTAAGTGTATCATGAATGAAACTCGGACCATCAACACTTATTGTTATATTAAACTTATATTTTTCAAAAAAACTAATCATTTCATCATCAATTAATGCACCATTGGTTACAATATCATAATTTTCAATAATAAAATTAGCTTCAAGTTGCTCCACAATATGTTTAATAATCTTAAAATTCAAAATGGGTTCTCCACCAAAAAAGCTAACCTTAGATATTTTATCATATTTATCTTGTAAGTATTTAACTGCTTTATCCGCAGCTTCCTCACTCATAATAGGACTTACCTCTCCAAAAAAATCTCCTTTTTCATAACAATAAGCACAGTTTCCATTACAATTTATTGTTGTTAGAAATAGTGCTTTCCCTAATGTTCTATCTGCCATTTCGTAAAATTTAGGCATTTCCTGAACATTTTCAAATGAATCTTTATATAACGTCAAGGAATTGCCATCAAAATAGTATTTTGATGTATTTACTGGAAATTCATATATCATTTTCGCACCTCCAATTGTCATTGTATTAATTTAAATCTATAATAATACATTCATTTCAAAACATCAGAAGACCTAGTCACTACTTAATCAGTAGTTGCTAAGTCTTCTTTTTGATTGGATTTCCATTTAAATAAATAGTAAGCGTATAACTCATTGTGTCTTTTGCATTACTATTAATTTATAAGTGCTCAAAATCTCTATATAGTAACTCAACATAAAATTTTGTAAAAAGCACTATATGAAACCCATACATACTGTATCGTCTATTTATTTCACTATTGTTTTAATTTATCACCATAAATAGCTTATTGTAAAATCATGGAAATAAATATAGTAATCAAAACTTTGACGATGATACTCTCATGTTTGAGAATGTATCAATAAAAGACTATTACTTTACATTGTTGTAGCTTGATTCTTATGCACGCCACAGTTGTTTGGTACGATAACTGGTTTCTTAACTACATTACTCTTAACTTTGATAATTTTCATTTGGTTTCCTCCTTTCTTTTTATATAGCATGATGAATACTATATAGCTTGCATCATTGCTACATTTATATCTATTGAAATGGTAAGTTTTCTCCCTTTAGGATATATATACATCATTAATTTGTATATATCCTAAGTTAAAATCTTAAGTAGAATCCTATACCAGTTTCATCAAAGCAATTAAACACTCCTAATATTTATATTAATTTTGATTAAATTTAAGCTTGTACTACTAAAAATAACATTAAATTCAATCTACTATTACAATTATTTTCTTATTAAGTTATATATAGTCTTTTCATTTTTGCATTTACACATTGCAGAATATTCACAGTTCAAACAATCATTACTACAATTTAGTGGATAGAAATATTCAAAAGGGTTATTATCTACATCACTCATAACCTCATCAACTATTTCTTCATCAAAATAGCAGTATAACAATTGACTAATGTGCTGATTGTTATCATGTTCAATTTTTAAAGCCAAGTATAATTCATAACAATAGTAATACCTACTACTTGGGTCAGAAGGATTTAGCGTCTCATTATATTTTCTCATCCATAGAAGAGCATTCTCAAGATCATTAACTTTGATATAAAGAAGACACATGAACAATTTTATGGAAACAATGGAGTAAATATTATCATCAGTAAGCTTAATATCATCAATAAAGATGTCAAGAGTGTGATTTTCAGAATAGTTTTTTTTCTTTAGAAATTCAATCACAAAATAAGCTTCATCAGTAGATATGTCATGTAACTTAAATTGTATGATATTTCGAAGCCTTTCATAATCAATGCAATCTTCAATCACCACCGGATCCATAACATTGAATAATTCACTCATCCCGGGAACTAAAATACGATAAGCTAATATCTCAGACTTTGTTACATCTCTCACAAAAATAGAATGACCTAAATCATTAATCAAAGAAATCAATTCAAATAGCATCTCTTGATTATCAACATAAGATTTCTTCTCAAAACTTCCCTCATATGATGGATTTCCCACAAAAAATGTTGACGGATATCGACCTGAACTATCTACAAATATTTCTATAAAATTATCAATATCGCCACCTTCTTTTAAGAAATCACTTCCCCGTGTCATCCCTTCGAAATCTTCAATCTTTTTACCTTGCATTAATTCTGTAAAACAACGCTCAACAGCAACCTCAAGTGATGGATGTGCAGCAGCTTTTACAAAGTAAGAAATATCCTTACAGTTGTACAGAACCAGACCAATGGCTGGAATCCCTCTCCCCAGAGAGAAATCCTTTAATTCTACTTTATAATTTCCAGTTTCCTCAATTGCATCTATCCAATTAATAACATCTGGCATGTTATTTTTAACCTCAGTAGTAATAGTAGGTGGTGTAATATGTTTTTCTATAATTTCTTTGATTACAAACCTTTCTAAAATTTCCGATATTCCTTGGACAAAAGCCTCCGCCTTAGTGTTTCCTGCCACCATTCCGTTGGTACCATAATAAAGATCTACAATATCTATAGGTAGGGCTATCACTTCATCATTTTGAATATTGTGAAATCTTTCATATCTAATATACTCTCCTGATGAATAACTAAACTGCTGCATTTTTTCAAGTATTTTATCATCAGTCTCTCCTTGCACACAGTTTATCCAATAAGATAAATTAGAATAAATAACATCATCATTCTGTTTCTCAACAAAAGAATCATCGTTATATTTACAATTATCTTTTAAAAGACTTCTCCCTTTAAATCTAAAAAAGGCGAGATTTTGCAATCTTTCCATAATCTCACCATAAGCACTTGCCAGTGCATATATCTTATCTGTTCCTTTCCCGCATGTATAGAAATCAGTTCCATCCACCACTAATGCTACTGAATATAGTCCATGAAAACTATCGAACCATGTTTCAGTCACAAAAACTCCCCAATTTGATAGTGCTCTTCTTGCCGTTTCAATTGTTTCTAACGGTTTTCTGTCCTTGAATTTTTGATACATCATTATATCTCCTTTCAGCCTATTAAGCCTCGATACCTTAGCCCATTCTATAGAAACATTTTATTAATATATTTGTATCATTAAGTTTTGTATTGTTAATTTTTTTACTATTAGTTTATTTTCAAATGAATATCTCAACGAATAATTTACCATTAATTACATTTTAATTATATTTTAGGAGTATGTCTACAAAAAGTATTCGTCAATTATCAACTTTATACTAATTTATTCGCCTTGCAATTAGAATGAAATTTTTGTCCAATACTTTTTTTCAACAAAAGTGTTGCATTTATCATGTTGTTTTTAATATATGTATTATTTTATTTACAATATATCTTTTTATTATTTATTGGTTTAAAAATAAAAATAAACGGCGGCTCTGATATCACAAAACCACCGCAAGTAAAATATTAGAGTGCAGAAACTTCTCTGCACTAAGAACGATTTTTTTCTTTATGAAAGTGTCAGTCAACTAACCGTAATGTAAATGCTATTAGAGTTCATTTTTATTGTTAGCACCAGGAGTAGTGACAATAACTTTCTCCGGAGTAATAATCAATGCACCCTTTGCAGTAAGTTCTCCCTTAAACATATCAGAAACTACGTTCTTAAATGTGTCAACCATTGGTCCCTCAGTAATATATTGAGCAGTACCCTTAATCTGATACCCCTCCATTGTGGATGTGTTACTGGCTGAAACCGCAATTTTTCCGTTTGCTCTGATGTTGTTTAATGTAGTTTCCAAAAATACATCCCCAACTACCAGCTTACCATCATCTGTCACGTTCTTAAATGCTACAGGTACAGCATTTGGCTCAGTTGAATAGGTTGCTAGATACCACATCTGTTCTTTAAATAGTTTAATTACTTTTTCATTCATATAAATTCCTCCTTTATTTGATAATAGCTTAAGCATAGATTTATTATATTCTTCACACTCATTCTCCAAAAGATATAAGCAAATTATTGAGTTACTATTAAATTTAATAGCAACTTGTTGCATTAGAGTATTAGAATTATAATTTATAAATGGAGGTGAAAAAAATGTATCAACCTAAATTAGAAAAAGATATTCGCTGCCCTCTTGAATATGGACTGGAAATATTCGGTGGAAAATGGAAGTCACGTATCATCTGTGTATTAGCTGAAAAGAAAATCTTGCGATATAGTTCCTTAAGAAAAGAAATGATGAATATTACTGATGCTGTTCTGTCAGCTACATTGAAAGAGCTGATTGCTGATGAAATTGTACACCGCCAATCCTACGACGAGATTCCTCCCAGAGTAGAATACACTTTGACGCACAAGGGACAATCAGTAGTTCCAATACTTCAAAGTATTTGTCACTGGTCAGGGGCATATCACAAAGAAGATTCTGAACACATAATGGTGCAATGCCAAAAGTGTGATTATATATTTGAAAATAAATAATGTTTTCGGAAAGTAAGGACTGTATGAAAACTACATACACCATAAATACCAATTAATACTTTTGCATTTTGTATACCCTATAAAAAACTCCCCTCAGACCGTAGTCCAAGGGGAGTTTAAACATAAATAAATTACATAATATCTTATCCTATTCTCTAATCCAAGAAAACACATATTCCATATGGTCTGGCAATTCTAATTCTGGTTCACATTCTGTATCAAAATAACCTATGAGCCCCTTTTCTTTAACTGAAAAATCAAAGTGAGCTGCAGCAATTCCCATATCCACCCTTTGAATATCATATGGAAAACTGTCACTATATCCCGGCTGTTTATACTCATAAAAGTGGCATGCATTATCCTTTATTAGAATTCTCCAAGGCTGCTTATTTGATGCTGATGGGCCTAAGCGAACCATTTCCAAAGGTACCTCTAGATCTCCTGCTTTTTCTTTTGTAAGAGTTGTCTGAAAATCATTTATATAAAACAATTGATTCCATTCTTTACGCTGATCTGCTTTTATCATTTTTCTCATTACAATTTCTTTCATATGCTTCTTTGTAGCAGCATAACCATAGGGAGTTATGATTGGAAATATTTCATCTTCTTCTATATTCATAGCCTTTGCAAATCCTTTACGATTAAAGGTTCCCCCTAACCAACAGGTCCCAAGTTCAAGATGAGCTAAATAAAGAATAACTGCTTCTAGTTCATATCCTAGGGCTTCTAATGCCATTGGTTCTAATTTAATAGTTGTTCCAATATATTGCATTGCCCCCTTAATAACACCGTAAGTTCCAAGCTTATCTTCATCCTTCATTTCCCTATTGTCAAGATAATGAAAGTTAACTTTTTTTCCAAAAGGATTATCCAATGAATTAACAAAGGATTCAATTGCCTTTCTTTTATCTAGTTCAACCTCTTGTTCTTTATAATTTCTTACGCTGTATCGTTTTTTTACTGATTCTTCTATTGAAAAATTAATATTCATTGATGTTTCTCCCTTCTATAATAAATATCTTCTGCTTTTACTCAACTATAATACATATAAATATTCTTTTGTTCTTAGGTAAGAAGATTAACACCCTGAGTTAATACCCATAAGTTTAAAGTGAATCCAATACCCTTACAATAAATCTTTCTGCTTCTTTAAAATCTCTTTGATTGGGATGCCCTTGTGATAATCTGCCCATAATATTAAAAAGCTTTTTGTTAGTAAAATCCTTTGCTATAAAGCTACCTTTACAGGCAAAGCTCCCTTTGTTTATTGCTCCTTTTGACTCTAAAAGTTTAATTAACCTTTTATTATAGAACTTCATCCCAACTCCACTGGTTGAAAATACAAAAATATTTTTACCTGCTAAATTCAACTTATCAACCAAATTAAAAAGCTTTGGTGAGAAACTCTCCCTGTATACCCCAGAACCAAATCCAATCAGATCATAACTTTCTATGTCTAAATCACTAACATCTCTTATATTAATTAACTCCGAATCGATTTTGTCAGCCAATATCCGTGCAATTTCTTCAGTGTTTTTTTTATAATCAGAACAATATATTATCAGCGATTTCATAAATCATACCCCCACTTAATTTCCTTTTAATAAAATTATACTTTAAATATTTATAAAACATGTTAATATTCTCAAGAAAGCTCCATTAAACTATCAGAGGGAAGGGACATGCAACAAACTTTATTGCTCAATTAACTTCTTCATTTTCCACACCATTCTAAATCATATAAAGAGCAAATGCAATACTCAAAATAGTCTCCTACATTTTTAATTCTGCTTCAATCCTTTTGCTATCCTCTAAATCATAGAGATATTCACATAGTGGACTTGATTTTAATGGCTCAATGCCTTTCCATCCATTTTTCAAGGCAATCTGATAATATCTTTTAGCTTCTTCCCTCTTATTGATTTTAAAGTAAGCACATGCTGCGTTATAAAATTGCCATAGAAACCCACGGTTATTTTCAAAGGCTCTAGTATAAAATTCAGCTGAAAGCTTGTAATTAACATTTTTCTTGATATAATAATTACCATTTATTAAATAATTATCGTATAAATCATACCACCCAAAATATACTTTAATATTCTTTTTTTGCTGGAATCCAACTTTTTCAGCTAATTTATAGGATTGAATATTATTATCCCAACAGTGCCAACCTACATTTTTTATATTGTTATTTTTACAATGATTTAAAGCAGCAATAACCACTTGTGTGCAATATCCTTTTTTTCTATAATCCTCTTCTGTTTCTACTCCTAGTTCACATCTCTCTTCAACTACACAGTCAGCTATACATCTGCTTACAACACCACCATCAATTATATATACATACCCAAATCCCTTTTCTAAAAAATTATCAATGGAAGACCAGTTTTCAATTATACTTTCTCTTACATCATCAATTTCTTTCAAATTACTATCTAGCAACATTTCTCTATCTATTTTTTTTACCTTTTCCGATACTTCCACATTATGAAATTTATCTATTTCTAGTTCTAGGTATCTTCTATCATCCTCCATTGGATATAGAGAATTAAATATATCTTTAAATGAATTTTTCCATTCCTTTGAAGAATAAAAAACTATATAATCTACCTTACTTTTTTCTAATGCTTTTTTAAAAATATCATCTTTCAATACATTATTTAACTCACAATTAAAGTCATCATCTTTTGCATTTCCTGCGAAATACATACCCTCGGGACTTATTATTAATGCTGTTGTTGGATTGTCCACATTGTTAACAAAAATCCTGCCTGGATTGATTTTATTTATAACACTGAAAATTGATAAATTATATTCTAAATCTATAAATAAATCCGTAACCTTATTAAAATCAGCTCTATTAAGTTCTACTACCATACTACATACATCCCCTCTTACTTTTCCTACTTTTAAATATTTCATATTGCCTTTTTTCTTTACTTAACCTTTTTATCTCACCTAACTGCTTCATATAACTTTCAAATCTTTCTTGACTTATGATACCATCTTCTATAGCTTGTTTTATTGCACAGCCTGGCTCTTTATCATGGTTGCAATTCTTAAACTTGCAATTTTCTGATAACCTAGCTACATCCTTAAAACTCTCTTCAACTCCATTTTGATCACCCCAAAGCTGAAGCTCTCTAAGCCCTGGAGTATCAATTATCATTGCACCAGAATCATGATAAAATAGTTCCTTGCTAGTTGTTGTATGTCTACCTTTTCCATTAGCTGAACTAACAGAGCCTGTTTTCTGTTTTTCTTCTCCAAGTAAATAATTAATAATAGTTGATTTTCCTACTCCTGAAGAACCAAAGAATACTACTGTTTTACCATATGATAGGTACTCCTTAAAAACCTCCATGCCTATATTACTTATAGCACTAATGCAGTAAATAGGTATTCCTATTGCAATATCATTTACTTTTGTTTTATATTCATCAATTTTATTACATGCATCTGCTTTATTTAGAATGATTACTGGATTTACTCCACTGTTATATGCTAATGTAATATATCTTTCTATTCTTGTGATATTAAAGTTTCCATCAAGCCCACTTACAATGAAAGCTGTATCTATATTTGAAGCTACAACCTGCTCCTCAATGTGCCCTCCTACTATTATTCCATTTCTAATCTTTCTTCCACCAGATATAGGTTGTTTTCTTGCAAAACAATTCTTTCTAGGCAAAACACCTTGAATTATTCCTTTGGTGCTGCCTTCTATTAACTGAACAGCTACCCAATCACCAATTGCTGGCAAGTCTTTACTGTATGCTACATTATATCTAAATTTACCTGCAAGCTTTGCAGCTATTATACCTTTTTCATAATGTAGTAAATAGTTATTTTTCTGCTGTGAAACTATTCTTCCAGCAATAAGACCTTTATTAAAATACACTCTAAATTCTTCTTCAAAATAATTATTCCAACCTAATTTTTCTAAATTCATAAAATCTTCCTTTCATCACAATAACTTATATCACTAAGCCTAATTCGTAAATTATTACAATATCACGGCTTTATTGAACCTTCATTTATTTTAATTCCATAATATAAAACATTATTATAAGTGTTAGAACAAATTAGTTTGATCCGTCTTCTAAAAAAGGATACAAAAATCCCGCAAAGAGAATAGACCTCCTGCGGGATAATAAATTTATAGGCATAAAAAAAACACGATAACCTGCATCGCGTTAACCACCAAAATTATTTAGGCCGAACGGTTATACTCATAACATCAGCAAAAGGCAACATGAATAAATGGCATCTTCATCCATTTTAAAAACCCTTTTGCTCTATATTTAATTAGTTCAAAACCACCTCAAATACTGCTGTCATAATAACACTCCCTTCGACTTCATATTAAATTAAGCTATAGTAAAATATTAATTCATTATTTTTCCAATGTCAATACAATTTTTATATAAAGGTAATATTTAGTAATTTTTCAATCTAACAGTAAACTGTGATTTATGCCGATGACAAGGTGCTAATTGGGTATAAAGTTACTTGATTCATAAATATGCTGTACCTAATACAAATGTATAATACTTCTCATTGATCTTGGGAATCAATATATTTATAGTCAATTTCAACAAATGATAGCAGATAAAAAAATATTCATTCCTTTATCAGTAAAATCAACCCTTATGATAGTGCATGTTTCTATGACTTAGTTATTGATATAGGTCCAATTCGATATTTTTTATGTAAAAAAAGTCGAGCATGAAAAAAGCAGCTTTGATATTATGTAGATATGGAAGGTGAGAAGATAATGTTAAAAGATTTAAATAAAGTAATTGATTATATTGAAGATCATTTAACTGATGACCTATCTCTTGAAATAATTTCTATTTATGCTGGTGTTTCTGATTATCATTTTAGGAAAATTTTCTTTTATCTTTCAGAGATGACGCTTAGTGAATATATTAAAAATCGAAAGTTATCTGAAGCTAGTATGAATTTATTACATGGAGAAAAAGTTACTGATGTTGCTTTAAAATACGGTTATCAATCAATAGATGGTTTTACTCGAGCCTTTAAAAAATGGTGTGGTTTTTTACCCTCAGAAGTTATGAAAAATGGTATCAGTAAAACTTTCCCTAAACTTTCATTTATTATAACAGTTAAAGGAGGAATTAATATGGAATTTAGAATTGAAGACAAACCCGCATTTAATTTAGTAGGTGTAAGCAAAAGAATCCCTATGCAATTTGAAGGTGTTAATAATGAAATTGTGAAGCTTGCACAAAGCATCACTGAAGAACAAAGGAAAGAAATGCATTCTCTTCAAAACATTGAGCCCTATGAAATAGTCAATGCTTCTTATGAGGCTGACGCTAATTTCTTAAAAGAAGAAGGAGATTTAACTCACTTGATAGGTGTTTTAACAACTACAAATCAAGTGAGTGATCAATTAGAAAAAGTGCCTGTAGATGCATATACTTGGGCAATCTTCCCAAACGAAGGTCCATTTCCATCGACTCTACAAAATACAATGGCAAAAGTATACTCTGAATGGCTTCTATCATCCGATTATGAAGTAATTAATGCCCCTACATTTTCTTTTACTAAAATGGATAGAGACAAAAAAGATTATGCTTATAGTGAAGTTTGGATTCCTGTTCGGAAGAGATAAAAACTAAAAAATTTAAAATCTATCCTATCAACTACCCTATTACATTCAGGGTAGTTGATATATTACCGCTCGGATTCTTTGGGAGCCCTTGCATGGGTGGTTGTAAAAAATATTATTATTCTTAAAAAAGGCTTACGATTAAAAGTAAGCGTTTTTACTATTAAATAACAATGAATGTTATTTATGAAATTATGACCTAATAAAATTAGTTTTATTATCAATAGAAGTCATGCAATAAAGTATTTATTTCAGCTATCCTATCTCTTACTAATTTTAAATCCTTTAAGTATTTAGGTTGTCTCATTCCTAAAACGTTTAAAAACATTAATTTTTCAAATGATATTATTAAAAATTCATCTTTTTCAATTGCGTCCTCTGAAAGAAACTTATAATCAAACAATCAAATACTTTTCCACATTTCAAATTCATATTTACAAACTCCAAAGTCATCGTATATTTCCTTTACATTATTAGGATACTTAAATGATAGTAATTCATAATCTTCTTGTGTTATGACAAAATCAATGTCTTTACCTGATTCTCTTATCTTATAATATTCCTTAGCTTTTCCACCTATCAATAAAGGATTTGATGAAAACTGAAAGTTTAGCTTATTAAGATTAATATCTAAATCCTCTATATTTAAACAATTTTCTAATAATACTCTTGTAAAATCATTTTTCATAATTGTTTAATACCCCCTGTATTTTGCCTTGATTCATTATAAGAGCGATTATATAGATTAAGTAATTTAATTTCAAATGATAAAAGTATGCTGAACTACTCCATGAATTTATCAGCTTCAACATTGGTTATATTTCACATTTCTTCTAAAGATCTATTGACTATGTGATATTTTTAAGATAATATAAATTGCATCTTTAAAATATGAATTTAGTAAGTAATATTATCTTATAATGAAGACTTATTAACTAAAATAAATTATGAAACTTAACTATAAAACAAGAGCTTACATTTTGGAATAAATCATAACAAGTATCAAGAGCTTGCCCCTAACAATCTTTACAAGCGCCGCAGGTTATATTATTTTCCTTCGAAAATACTCACTACTTTTGCATATTTATATACCTCCATAAAAAATCCTCTTAGACTGTACTATTTAATTTTCAAAGAACATATTTAACTCAATTCGCTTACTAAAAGCAAATATTCATAAAAAATAATCACTATTATTCATTTATTTGATATCCTGTATTATAAGAATTTTCTAATAAATACTAAATCAGCCTACTCTTAAAAAATTCACATTAATTCTAAGTTGTATTATTAATATTTTTCAATATGCTAGGAGGAAATAATCTATGAATCCAATGTCAGAAGTTGATTTAAATTATGCTCAAAGTTGTAACTGTGACTCCCAATGTCCAGTTGATTTAAAATGCGGTGAACCTGGTCAAGTAGTACTACCTGGCTCACTAGTAGGAACTACCGCTACTGTTGCTACTCTCACCATAGATACTTCTAAATTCTGTAATCCATGTACAAAACTTGAATTTACAAGCAATCTAATTGGAGTAGGTTTTTCCGGAACCTTAATATTTCAATTATTTAAATTCTGTGATAATCAACAGCCACTCCCAATAGGAGGACCATTTTCTTTTACAGTAGCGACGCCATCTCTTATTGCTAGGACGTTCACATTCTTTTTATGTGATTGCGATTCATGTTTAAATGAATGTTGCACCTATGCTGTAATAGTTACAGTCGGTGAAGGTGATGAAGGTGCTATTACAGGTAATATTGGCGTTTTCGCTGCAAGACTATCATCCGTTACTGTAGATAATCCAAAACAAGACTGTTAACTAAATGTAAATTAGAACTTAAATAAATTTCTTTAATCTATTAAATCTATTACATGAAGTTTCCTTTTTATATCTTATGTGTATAATTTACATGATCACTTGCAGGCTAGATAATATACTTACGTATTGAATCTGACCTGCATTTTTAGTCATAATCTTAAATATCTCATCAAATTCCCTACATCTAAAATAATCTATATACATTTCATACAAAACTTATGGTGGCAAATCATATTTTTATTAATATTAAAACAACTTTAATTCGTAATTTGTATAGTCAGCTTAACAACACTTTCAACATGTGTTACCACATTATTCTTATACAATTATACAAAAGGTTATTAATATAATACTCTTTTAGATTAATCTATCCCTATGAGTAAGAACTATACTTAATACAAAGTTAAATTATAATTTTATATATATTCTCATGGCAAAGATATAAAATACAACTATTATCGTTATACATCAAGCAAGGGTAACCCATATCTCTCTTTTACTTTGTTTTATCCGTAACCTTTTTCATGACCTTGTTAACTTCTTGGTCAACAGATTCTTTATAGATGTCAGCGTAGGTTTTTGAATCTTTGATTAAATTGTCGCAGAAAGCCGCTACGTCACTGCCCGTCACTTCGATGATGCCTTTCCCAAAGGCCACACCCTCTTCAAAAAGATCAATAATCCCGGAGAGTAAATCTATCCCGTCGGTTAACTCAACAGGTCCAACCTTAAAAAGATATTTTTGAATCTCTTTATAAACAATCTGAAAATCTTTCGGTAGCGCTTTAACACGCGCTACGTGCACCCGCCACTCTTTTTTGCCTTTGATGTCGTCACCCAGAACATCTTTTACACTCCGACCGTCCACATCCGTTTCTTCGAGCAGGCCAAGCACACCGTCAAGAATTGGCATTAGGTTGCGACCAGTGAAATCCGAGTGTTGCCAAAGATTAACCTTATTTTTTCCCATGCCTCTTGATAATTAGCCGGTAGCTTTTTAGCTCTCGATTCAAAAATTTTCATTTCTTTAGTCATGTTGTTTCCCGTAATATTTTCCAAATAAATCACCTCTTAACTATCTAGTATTACTGATATTTTGTATTACTTACTACCACTATGTAGTATCACGCAGTAGTAGTGTCAATATGATATTTTATTTTTTGTGTTTATTTTTACGAGTGAGATTTAAAATAGTACTAAGATAAATTCCATCTTAAATTTATATCAGCGTCTAAAATTTCTAATCTAACTGCTAAGGACAATTCTGCCTAGCATTATTTATCAACATATTATAATTTTAGCTACATAAGTTATACCATTTTTTTCAATAACCTAAATACTATCTGTAGTTCTTTTATTATTTATAGTTTTACTTAAAGTATAAAAAGTACATATTCACACATACTAAAATACATAAGGACGGCTCTTTTCATAAATTCGAGCTTTAGATTATCATTTTGTAAATTTAAAATTATTGTAATAAGGAAGGTGAATAATAATGGACTTTTATAAAGTAATTGAAAACAGAACAAGCAATAAGAGCTACAAGTCAACTCCTATACCCACAGAAAAATTAGATAAAATTATCAATGCTGCTTTAATGGCACCTTCATGGAAAAATAAAACTTGTTATCGATTTATTTTTATCAATGAACAAAATTTAAGAGAGCAAATCTCCAATACAATTATAAACAAAACTGACAAAACATCAAATGCACTTAAACAAGCGCCAATCATTGCTGTTATAGTTGCAGACCCATCGGAAAGTGGTGATGTTGATAATAAATCATATTTTATGTTGGATTGCGGTATTGCTATGGAACATCTGGTATTGGCAGCAACAAATGAAGGTTATGGAACTTGCTGGGTAGGTTCTTTCGAGGAAGAAGCAGTGCGTAAGATTTTAGATATTCCTGAAAAATTCAAAGTAGTTGCAATGACTCCAATTGGTGAAACCAATGAAGATGATGAACATTATCCACCAAAGGATATCTCACAACATATTTATTACAACAGCTGGAATAATACAAACAGGCAATAATACATTCTTTTCTTTCATAGAAATAGTTTGTGCAACGCCTATTACAAGTTCTGCATCAATAGGGTTGCACAAATTTTAATGTTCAAATCTATCTACTTTAAACAGGTTCAGATCTTTATCTACTTCTCCAGAATATAATTTACTTAACATCATTCCACCTAGCATAGCAAATAATATTCCATTCGCCCCATAACCCAAATAATACCATAATTTAGAATTAGTAGGCTCTTCACCTATAAAACCCAAATTATCTTGAGTAGATGCAAATGCTCCACAATATTTATATTCTATATCTATATTTAAGTTTGGAAATAAGCTTTTTAGTCTTTGTTCTAATATTTCATAACTTTTACTACATAACTTTTCATTATATATATCTGGTATAAAGTTTATATCCTCTCCTCCAATTATTAACCTGTTATCTCTAGTTGTTCTAAAGTAATTATAAGGAACTCTGTTATCTCTAATAACTATGTCTTTATAAATTTCCTCAATGTTATCTATTGGCCTAGTTGCAATATTAAATGTAGTAGTCTTAGTTCCAAATGTCCTTTTAGTGAAAAGTTCTGTATTATACCCTGTAGCTATAATAACAATTTTCCCTTTAACTTTATAACCGTATACAGTTTCTACGGTAACACTATCATTACTATATTTAGCATCTATAACCTCTGTGTTTTCATATGCTCTTAATCCCTCTTTACAACTGACCTCAATTAGATGATGAGTAAATTTATAGGGATCAAATACAGCTCCTCCACCTTTACCTAATACACCTGCCTTTACATCAAATAAAAAAGGATTATTATCTTCATCAATAAATTCTACGGGTAATCCAACCTCTTTTCTAATATAATACTCTTCTTCCATCTCCTTCTTTTCTAATTTCTTAGCTGTATATAAAAAACTATCTACTCTTTTATAATCACACCTATTACCATATCTATCTATAAACTCTTGAATTTCATCCAATGCCTTTAGTCCTAACTTATATGATTTTATTATATTCTCCATACTCGTATATGCCTTTAGCTCCATAGCATTACTATCAAGCTCATATTCAAGTAATGAGGTTGTTATACTAGTACTGCCGTGACCTATTCTTGATTTCTCTAAAATAACACAATTAATATTACTTTTACTAAAATAGTATCCTAAAATTGCCCCTGTGACTCCTCCACCTATTATTATTACTTCTGTCTCTATATCCTCTGTTAAATACTCATACTGTTTTATCGTTTTATTAATTCTTGTAAATATACAATCTCCTTGGACATATTGTGTATTCATAATAACCACCTATCTCTTACATATAATTTTAATTGATATTTTTTAATCCACTCCTCATTTTTTCGTAAATAATCTTCTAATTTTTTTAATATCTCTATATTTTCAGAAACATGAATAATTCATATAACTAACTATAAAATAACGTATTTTATTAGACATACTACAATCCTTTCTTAACCATTCATACTTTGTAGCCTTATTATTTCCTAAAGTTTATGCTTATATCCAAGAAATACTAAGCATATATGACAAATTTAGTTTTAAAATTTGTTAATCAAAGTATACTCTCCTCAGATAGTAAAATAGTTGTAGTAGAGAAAAAGTAACGATATTCTCGTACAAGAGATATATTAATGAGAAGTAAATTATGACAAGAAAAAAAATACAACTAATAGAAAATATACATAATCAGAAATTCATGAACTTTCTAATTTTAGTGCTATGACCTTGTTGCATAGTATTCCTGTGAATCAAGCACATTTTCCAAACTTGGAGAATACTATAATGTTATAGTTCTATGAAAGGAATAAAAATATGTATCCTAATGAATATATCCCTTATACTGATGAAATTGATTATGAATCAAGATTTAATTTTTTAAGATCTGAATATACTAATAGTTTTATTGAATTGAAGGATTATGGACCAGAACCCTTTGTAGTAAATATTGATGAGGCTACTAAGCAAAATGATACTTTTCGTACTGCTTTATGGACTGGAACTCATTTGCAACTTACCTTGATGAGTATTCCTATTGGAGGAGAAATAGGTTTAGAGATTCACCCTAATCTTGATCAATTCATACGTATTGAAGAAGGTGAAGGACTTGTTAAAATGGGCGACAGAAAAGATAACTTAGATTTTCAAAAAGAGGTCTATGATGATTTTGCCTTCATCATACCAGCTGGTAAATGGCATAATCTAATCAATACAGGTAATACACCAATTAAATTGTACTCTATTTATGCTCCACCTCAGCATCCACGTGATACAGTTCATATAACTAAAGCTGATGCAGACGCTGCTGAAAAGTAAAACAATAACTCCCTTAAAGAGAGACAAAGAAACCTTAGGCTAATCAGAAATTTATCTTAAGTGAGCTTTCTCAGTATACTTGCACAATGGGAAAACCCGCTTGCTTATATAAGTAAACTGGCAAAGTTTTTCAAAACTTGGATACTTAAAAGTAGGCATAAAACCATATATAAACAAAATGCGGTAACTCATTTTTATTGAGCTATCGCATTTAACTTAAATTATCTTATTTAACCAATATTTCTATTGAAATAACTAAGTAGTAAAATATTAATTCATCTTCATAGAAATATTTTTACCATTAGCTAGTAATGTTTTTTCATTAACAGCTATATATAGAACTTCATTATCTAAGTTCTTATCTTCAACAATTTCTATAGATTTTTCTTCTTTATGTGCCATCATCAATGTTTTATCTTTTACAATAAAGTATTTCAATATATGGTCATTTAGATTGTCATCTATAAAATTCTTTTCACTTATATTTGATATATCTAATGTGTCCACAATAGGCCTATATTCATCAATGCTATCCTTTATATTATTTAATGCAAGTGACATTAACCATTTAAGAAATTCTTCAACATCCCATGTTAAGTTATAAGCTCTAACATCAAATACAACATTATTAACTACCCATAAATATGTAGAGTAATATTTAGTTTTAAACATAGCAGAATATTGTCCTAAAAATTCTGGTCCTTTTTCAAAAGGATTTTCACATAATTCTGTAACTGAACCTAATGATAGAAATCTATTTAAAGATATATTATTATCTTTACTTGAAACAAAAACTCTAACCATTATGTTTTCTTTGTCATTACTTATTTTCCATAGCTTAACTACCTCATCTAATCCAGGTAACAAGTCTTCATAATCCAATTTCCAATTTTGTTCCTTTAAGTATGGATACTCACATGGATTAGGCCATTCACAAACAACAAATTTATCTAACATTTCATTATTTCCCTTATGAACATATCCTATTTTTTCTGAAAACTCTCTAGTAAACTGTAAATCAGTAATCTCATCTATTCCCGTATTGTAGCCTAATCTTTTTACACCATCATAATAGGCTATATTTCTTGTATCTCCATGTGCTTTTGTTTGATCAATTGACTTTAGAATATATTTATTAACATCTTCATTTCCAGTATGTGGACCAGCACAGCAATCTCCTATGTTTTTGCTTGATTCTATATAGCAAAAAGCATGATTTCCAAAGGATGTTCTCCTAGGGTCATTAGAATTTAGAATTTTAGCATCACCAGTACTCCCATAAAACGGATTATTACACATTCCTCTTCCTTTTAAATTTGTTTCATTTATATATCCAAAAGGATTCATAAAACAATATTTTGAGTTATAACCATATTGCTTCAAATTACACTGAAGGTAAGCAGCCTCATCATAACAATTACTTATAGAATACATATCATTATGAGCTTTTTGATAAGCATTATAATGAAAAGTGATATCATTAAAATCTCCGTTCACATAAATAAAGTGTGGCGCACCACTATAAATATCATAGCTAGGTGGAGAACTGAAACAACATCTAACCACATCCTCTACTGTTACAGCGGATATATTACTTGATAAAGTAGATTCTTTTTCTTTTATATCTGAATTTATTTTCATTGAGTTTCCACACCCTTTATTCCTTTTTTAAAGAACACTTGCATCCACTTGAATGTGAGAAGTTAACATACATTTGTTCATCATCACCATTTAATTTTATAGTAACATAACCATTATCATCACTATCAACAGAGCAATAGAAGTTATCCTTGCATGTAAATGTAACTCCTGCTGAGGTAACAAATTTAATCCACCAATAATCAAATGGAGAAGCAGCTCCGGTTGTATATGTAAAGTCCATATTTTCAGTCTTTTCATTATTAGGTATGTTAATAAAAGTAGTAGATTCTTCCTTACTTTCTTCATTACCTCTCCTATGTCTTAAAAAAATTGATGCGATAGGAGTCCCCCATTTGTTTTCAACCTTAACGTGTCCTGTATGATCTGTCATTTAAAAATACCTCCTTATATCTCTTTATAAAATTTAGTTTTAAAGGTCTATACTACATAAAAATATATCTTGTTACTTCCTTATATTTTTATAACCCATGAGTGTAGCATTACTATCTTCTGCTATAGTTAAATTTTTATTCAATAATCTTATATTAACTCTATATTTATTTAATTTGTAACTACTTTAAGTCTCATTGAATAATATGAATAGATAGATATTTGGGGGAGTTGTAATTTTATAAATGAATACTCTAAGTACATCCAGAGAAATTAATCTGTGTAGAGAGGCCTACATTAGCGAAGATTATGTAACTTTATTCATTAAGTATACAGGAGACTTTAATACCCTGGTTAAAGAACTAGAATACGTATGCGCTGTTAAAGTATCTGAGGGTGCCTACATTGCTTCTGTGAGAACTGCTAATTATACTGACTTCATAAATAGATTTAATAATATACTTAACATAGATTTTAGTTTTCCTTACACCTTGTCAGCTATAGAACCAGTAGAAGCTGCTAATATAACCCAATTTCACGGAGAAACCTATTTAAATCTTACAGGGAAAGGTACAGTAGCTGCAATTATAGATACGGGTATAGATTATTTAAATCCTCAATTTCAAAACCCTGATGGAACTACAAGAATTATAGGTATATGGGATCAAACTATTGAAAGTAATAATAATGATGACCCTATAGCATTTTTTGGCACTGTTTATAGCCAAAATGAAATTAATAGAGCTATTCAAGTATCAAATCAAGGTGGGAATCCTTATGATATAGTTCCTTCAAGAGATGAGTTAGGACATGGTACAAATGTAGCTGGTTTAGTTGGTGCGAGAGGGTTAAATAATGTTATAGGCAGTGCTCCTGAATGTGAATTTTTAATTGTAAAACTTAAGGAATTTAAAACTAGTAATCTTAAATTAGCGGGAATCAATGATAGAAGAAGCACACCGATTTTTGAAGGTATTGATATTTATATTGCAATGAGGTTTGTAATAAATTACAATCCATCACCTTCGACAAAACCTATGAGTATTCTGATCTCTGCAGGAACAAATTGGGGTGGACATGAAGGTATTACATCCATAGAAGAAGATATTAACTTTTTTTCAACAAGAAAGGGACTTATCTTCGTAACTAACACTGGTAATCAAGGAGCTAGCTTAACACATGGTTATGGTAGATTTCTAAAAAGTAATACAATTCAAAACTTGGAGATTATTGTAGGTTCTAATGAAAATAATTTAGTTCTCATGTTCTGGGTTCAAAGACCTGATGTAATATCTATTGAAATAATTTCTCCTAGTGGTGAAATTGCAAAGCCTATACAATCTGGACTTGTTTCTAGTAAGTTTGAGCAAGTTAATTTAATTCTTGAAAATAGTATAATTAACATCGCTTTTTTTAACCCTGAATTTGCTAGTGGAAATGAATCTATATATATAACTATTAAAAATGCCAAAGCTGGACTTTGGCAGTTAAGACTCAAAGGAGATTATATAGTTAATGGAGTATATAATCTGTGGTTGCCTCAAAGGCCACTTATACAATTAACTACTAGAGTAATAAATCCTAACCCATACATCACACTTCAAGCACCAGCTAATGCCCAAAAATCTATAACTACCTCTTTCTATAATCAAAATAATAATACTATAGCTGCAGAATCAGGTCGAGGATTTACTGCGGATAATAGAGTAAAACCTAACTTAACTACAGGTGGAGTTATGGCTTTAACTACAGGACTAAATAATGAAACCATCTTACTTTCTGGTGGCTCTGTAGCTGGTGCTGTACTGTGCGGTGCCACACTTCTTCTACTAGAATGGGGAATCATCCTGGGAAATGACCCTAACATATATGGCCCTACCTCTATTTCTTATTTCACAAGGGGTACTAGTAAAAGGTCTGGTGATATATATCCTAATCCTCAATGGGGCTATGGCATATTAAATCTTCAAGGCTCTTTCGAAAACCTTAGATCATCTCCATTAATTAGACCTTATGATGCACTCAATACTCAAAACGAGAATAACCTGCCATCTGATTTTTATATAAGAATGCCTAAAGAATTATATGTAAGAATAGATGATTCTATAGACATTATAGAGTAAGCGGTGAAACCACTAGATCTTAAAAAGCTAAAAAGACCGCTAACTAAGAATATTAAATTACTCAGTTAGCGGTCAAACCTTAATATCTATTCAATTACAACTTCTATCTCAGTCTACTCAACCAAACTTACATTAAATCATCTTTTAAACACTTACTCTCTTATTAATTTAATGCAAGTAACTAATTGCTCTTTCTCCAACAATAGTATTCTCTATCAAAATTGCATGTATATCTTTTACAATACTTTCATCTAGAGGCCTATTTTCTGAAATATATGTTTTCACATATCCATTTGCCTTCTTATGATTAACTACTTCATAAGTTTCCACATGTGTTTTGATAGAAATATGATACTAATACGCATTAATATTGATTTTGTATAAAGATATACCCCATAAGGTGTAGGGGGTATGAGGTTATACTGATTGATACCATTACGCAATTATCATTTTATTTTTTTGAGAGTATTCAGAACAACATTAAGTGTTAAGCTCCTTCAACCATATCCCGTGTGTGATATCCAATATACCCTAATATCATCAATGCAATACTAATCAAAGTCATAGTAATAAAGATTACTCCATCAAACTGATCTACCGGCATTCGTGGAATCCAACTTTGCACGGCTGTTTTTGAAAACCATTTCGGTAAATTTAATATTCCGCCAAAGTAGTTTAGTGCAAACGAATAGCCAAGATACATATAAATAGCTTTACCTAGTTTTGGTACCCAACCTAAAACCAAAGCTGCAAGCCCGATAAAGAACAAAACAGAAGGCAGAAAGTTATACCCTGCGATTATAAATTGTTGCAAATTCATAGTTGAGCCATCTCCCATTGCAAAAATTGCTGTACCACCAAGACTGCCTGCAGCCAGCAAAATCCCAACTACTCCAGTAACCACTGCCAAAATGACACTTACCCAATAGAGCTGAGCACGAGTCACTTTTGTAGCATAAAGCTGACTCAAATGTAGTCTTACTTCTTCCGAGTAAAGTTTATTAACAATGGCTATTGGTAAAACAGAAACCAATCCAATCATTACCATCATAATGGTCCCAGTAAATGATTCTTCTAACGAAACATCTGCTAGAGTAAACATTTGCTTCATCACTTCATTGCTGCTTAGAAAGGTTTGCATATCTCCATAAATCGAACCGTAGGCTGCCCCCATGATTACGAAAGCAACTAACCAGCTAATCATTACACCTTTGTTAATCTTGATGTACAAACCAGGTACAGACAGCAATGATTTTTTCGCTGACTCCCGTCCCTCTCTTACAGGTAAGTAACCAGCTCCCATATCACGTCCGCCTTCAAGGACAAAAGCAACGATCACTGCAATGATACAAAAGACTACTGCAAGAATCAGAGGAACCCAATTGTTTTTAGTAAAAGGATATGTCAGATAAGTCCATCCCATAGGATTAAACATTGAGAGATCAACATTTGACACATCGGTACCAGCACGTAAAATATAGAGTAATCCAAGAATTCCAAGAGACGAACCGGTTGCACCGGAAGAGATTGGCATAATTTGTGCCATAACTAATGCAACAACCCCACCAATGATACCAGCCATCCCTATCGATGCACCAAACAAGAATGATCCTTTGGCAGTAATCGTATCTGCACCAAAGCTAGTCATAACCACGCTAATAAAAATTGCTAATAAAACATTGATAAGTACTATTTCGGTAATCACAGCAAAAGAATTAGCTTGACGACCTACCTGGAAGGAGCGTACTAATTCAGTAAGCCCATGATCTTCTTCCTTACGAGTATGGCTGACAACATGTAAAGCAGCCATGATCATCGCAAACAAACCACAGAATAACAGCATTTCATGGGTATACATAGCTCCTAACGTATAATCCGCTGCCGACTTTACTGGTGTCGGACCAACCATGGAAATCATGGCAGGATTTTTGAGGGTTTCATACATTCCCATCAAACCTTGCCCCTTACCGATTTCTTCGAAAGCTGGAACAAAACCACCTGAAAATAAGCCCAGACCCAAAATCCAGACAATAATTTTTTTCCAATCACGTTTCAGATATAGCTTAAATAATACACCCCAACGCGCAAATTTTTCATTCATAATAATTTCCTCCGTTCCGACTCTAGACTTCGTAATGACGCATGAATAAGTCTTCAAGGGTAGGTGGCACAGATTCAAACTTCTTAACACCTAATTTTGATGCTTTTGACAAAATATCATTGATATATTCATTATCTGCAGAGAAGGTAGCTTGGGTACCTTTTTGCTTGAAGTCATGAACACCTTTAACTGATGCCATCTCAGCCACATTCCCTTCCGTCATCAAAGTAACCGTAGAACGAGTCAAGTGACGCAATTCATCCAATGTCCCAGTCTCAACGACTTTTCCTTGACGTATAATTACCACCTTGTCTGCTAAACGTTCTACTTCACTTAAAATATGTGAGGATAGTAAAATTGCTTTTCCTGCATGCTTAATGTTTTCAATTTCCTCTTGGAAAACGGCTTCCATCAAAGGATCAAGACCAGAAGTAGGTTCATCAAGAATATACAAATCGGAGTCCACTGACAATGCCGCAATCAATCCGACTTTTTGTCGATTCCCTTTTGAATAGCCTTTTGCCTTTTTCTTAGGATCTAATTCAAAACGCTTAATCAAATAGTCACGTTTATTCTTATCCCCACCGCCATGTAGGTTTATAAATAAATCAATAATTTCTCCACCTGTTAAGCTACCCCAAAGAGCCACATCTCCCGGAACATATGAAATGCGCTTATGAATCTCAAGGCTATCCTTCCATACATCTTTACCAAAGATTTTCACATCCCCAGCATCACGTTTTATAATTCCCAGTAAAATACGAAGCGTTGTTGATTTACCCGCGCCATTTGGCCCAATAAACCCTACAACTTCCCCTCCATTTACCGTGAAGTTCACATCATGCAATGCTTTAAATTTACCGAATCTTTTCTGCAACCCTTGCACTTTTACAATTTCTTTCATAATAAAACTCCTTCTTAGAATATTTTGAAATAGTCTTATAACGTGCTTTCCGGTTTAAACCAAAGTTCAAAATACAGAGCATAATATGAACTATATTGTCGATAAAAGTCCATATACTATATTTTTTAACTATGTTTTAAACTAAAGTTCATTTATAAGTTCCATTATAGATCTTTTTATCCGCTATGTCAATAAAAACCACTACATTTTGGACTATTATTCATTTGATAATCCAAAACGTTTACTATATAATATAAAAAGAAAACGATAATCATAAGCTTTTTAAATATTGTTTAGTCATACTCGATAGAAAGAAGGTTATTGAATGAATGGTTATGAGAAAAGGACACAGCATAAAAAAAATCAAGTTTTAGAAGCAACTCTTGATTTGATGAGCAACTACACCGGCATAGAAAATTTAACTATGGATGAGATTGCTAAAAACGCCAATGTGGGTAAAACTTCAATTTTTAAGTATTTTGGTAGTAAAGAAAATCTTATCCACGAGGTTTTTAGGCATTTTTTAGATAAGATAGGAAATACAGCCAGAGAAATTATGGCGGAAAATAATCCTTTCGAAGAAACACTCATTGCCATGAGTCAGAACAAAATTAATTATTTAGAAAAAATCGACAAGCAGTTCTATTTGGATTTGATGGATTTTGTAACCAAAAAGGGGGACGACGGTTTATCCTTGATGATGCAACAATATGTCAAAGAAAGCTACAGTATCATGCTGGATTTATTCCACCGTGGACGTAAAGAAGGCAAGGTTGATCTGAAATATTCAGATGAATTTCTTTTGACTTATTTTCAAGCCCTTGTTGAAGGTATCTCAAGTCCTCACATCTACCCAAAGATTCTCCCTTATACGGCCCAATGGACAGAATTGTTCATTAAAGGTATTGCACCAAGTAAATAGAATTATAGCCAAAACACCTGAAGATAATACTAAGCCCATTTTTCACTTAAACTTTTACCCCCGATAGTTCCCATGAACGTATATCCAGGGTATATTGGGGGTGAACAGATTTACTTTTATTTTTCATATCTTATAGGACATAGTGTTTTATAGCTTTTCGCACTTTAATTTCTTAACATTAACACTACACACTCAACGTGCGTGAGAACATAATATCTATACAATTACACAAAAGGTTATTGACATAATAACCTTTTGTGTAATCTAACCCTATAGGTGAGTAACTGCACCTGGGACAAAATAATTGGAAGTTTTCAATCCAGATATCTCCCTTTTACTTTGTTTTATCCGTAACCTTTTTCATGGCCTTGTTAACTTCTTGATCAACAGATTCTTGATAGATGTCAGCGTAAGTTTTTGAATCTTTGATTAGCTCGTCACAAAAAGCTGCTATGTCACTACCCGTCACTTCGAGTACGCCTTTCCCCAAGACTGCTCCCTCTTCAAAAAGATCGATAATCCCCGAGAGCAAACCTATACCGTTGGTTAGTTCAACAGGACCAACCTTAAAGAGATATTTTTGAATCTCTTTATAAACAATCTGATAATCTTTTGGGAGCACTTTGACACGCGCCACGTGCGCTCGCCACTCTTTTTTGCCTTCGATGATATCTTGTATTCTCATTGTATCCTCCTATTTACCTAATTTTTTAGTGATATTATTGTTGAGTTGCTTGCGCCACTTGTCACGAAAAGACTTTGCCCCTTCTTCGCCGACCAGCGCTGAACAGAAGCCTTTGATATCGTCACCCAAAACCTCTTGTACACTCTGACCGTCTGCAGCAGTTTCTTCGAGCAGGCCAAGCACACCGTCAAGAATTGTCATGAGGTTGCGACCTGTGAAATCTGAGTGTGTCCAAAGATTAGCATTAATTTTTTCCCATGCTGTTTGATAGTCATCCGGTAGCTTTTGGGCTCGCAATTCAAAAGTTTTCAATTCTTTAGTTATATCGCTTCCCGTAATTTTCTCCCAAAAATTCATCATTTCCCCTCCTTTAATTCATTAATTTTCAATGATACAAACTCCCATTTTTCCCAGAACTTCTGTAGTTCCTTGCGCCCCGCGTCGTTGAGTGCGAAAAACTTTCGCGGCGGCCCCATATCGGATGGCTTTTTCGTAATTTCCACTAATCCGTTTTTCTCAAGCCGCACCAAGATGGTATATACCGTCCCATCCACAATGTCCGAAAAACCGAGAGCGTTCAGTCGCCGCGTGATCTCGTACCCGTAGGTTTCCTTGTGTCTGATGATTTCAAGAACACAGCCTTCCAGCACACCTTTGAGCATTTCTGTAAGATTCTCCACTGTAACTCCTCCTTGCTATTCTGTATGACCAGTATTCAGTACTACTTATTACTAGTATATAGTATCACGCAGTAGTATTGGTGTCAATATAATAGCCTATAAAGAAAAAACTCCCACAGGAGTTTTTAAATTATTAATCTTTAATTTGGCTGTCTGCGACAGGTTCATACAAAGTTCATATTATTCTTCTACATTGCCTTTATAAAGATGTTTTTCTTTAATATTAATTTTAAAGCTCTTTTCATGCATCTTACTATATTTTTTTCTCTATTATCGATTAAAGAAAATACTTCCCCTATTTCTCTCGCTCTTCCAACTTTTCCAGCTCTATGTAAATAATCACTAAGATTTTTAGATATATCTAGGTTAATAACATGGCTAATAATAGGTTATTCATTTATTGTAATTAGGTATTCTAATAAAAAAATTGTTCGTCAATTTTCTTTAACTAATCGACGAACAACTTCTAGCTACCCATTATTAAATTTAACTTGTCTACCAAGTTCAATTATATTTGCAATAAGTACCTTACATCTTACGCAACCTTATCCCGTACCTGTTCCTGTAATTTCACCAACTTTTTCTACAGTATTAGCACCATTTTTAACAGCACCAACTACAGTTTTAAGTGAAACACCCTTGCATCCACAAACAGAAGAAAGAATTTGCTCAAGCTCACTTTTGCACCCTTCACAAATAGTACAAACACCTGTCTTTTCAATGAATTTTTTAACATCTTCCTCTTAAACTATCTTTAGTTTACAATAAGTAAATGAAACAAGCTTTCAATATCAAAATCCTGTCTAAATATCTAAACATCTATAAAAACTAATGACATCTATCACATGGGTCATTCTTTCCACTTTCTTGTATTGTTCCCTCTAAAATAGTTTTACTTCTAGATAAAGTAGAACAACCCTTTGTAGTATGATAGCTATTTCCATTAGGTGTCCAATATACTTTCCCTGTACTGCTTGTACTACCTGAATTATTGATAGTAGTATTTGTATTATTACTAGAATTTGAGTTGTTAGTTGAAGTATTCGTTTCTAAACTTGCATTATATTCATCAGGATTCACATTATCAAATTCATCATTAATTACATTCCCATTAATTGTATAAGTGTAGCTATAGTGACTTGGTATCTGAGTAGTTGTATCTGGATAAGTTATTATTGCAACAAACTCTGTACAACCTCCAGCATCTCGAATAACCTTTTCCATATAAGCTTGGTCACCATGCCTATTAAGGATACTATTCTGAGGAGTTATATTGTATGCATTAGAAACTCCACCAAGTGAATCTGCTATAACATGTCCCTCATCCAAGGTCCTACTTTCAACTCCTGGCACTTTCGCTTCATCTTGATAATATCTTCCACTTGAATTAACAGGCTCTGTTGAATCATCTTGCAAGATTATCTCCTTTGCTATTACCTTAACAAGCTGACCGTATTCATTTGTAAAAGCATAATATTCTCTATCTCCAAATCCTATGTCAACTACAACATTAGGTTCTCTGTGTCCAGATAGATTTCCACCATCAACTACTATCAGCTTATATCCTGAAAATATATCTTCTGTGATAACAGCTGAAGTTTCTTTTTTTGATTCTTCCTTTAAATTACTTGCAGTTTCCTTAACTGCTTCAGTTGATTCATCCACTGAACTATCTTCAATTTTCTTCTCTTCTTTAGCTTCAATTTTATTACTTGCAATATTTTGTTGATTTTTTGTGTCTTTTGGCATCATGGTCATGCCAAAAATTAAAACAGCAAATACTATTCCAATTAAGCTTGACAAAAATTTCTTCATTTCTTAAAAATTCCCCCTAATCATCTTCAGTTCTCTATTATTTTACCATCCAGGCATGGATAAAGCTACTTACATTAGTTTTCTTATGTTAAGGTTATCTCTATTTATCTACATAAACTGCATAACTTATGAATATGTTACACTTACAACCAACCTTTCCATATACCTGTAATCCCTTATCTGTTATAATTAACCTATTGGCAATATTTTAAATAAATATTAATTAAAGGAGATTCCTATGAATTATAGAAATTTTTATGAATTTGAAGAATACTATTCAATACTCTTCTCTGAAAAAAAGTATGATGAAGTTTTAAATATACTCCTTCATGCAAATGAACTTTTACCAAAGGATGAATATGAAGAAAATCTATTTGAACTTATAATCGATGAATCTAGGGTATATACTCAAACCAATAATAGTGAGAGCTGTATTAATATTATAGAAAAATCACTTGAAAAAGGTTATACATTTCCCCTACACTGGCCAAACTTTGATTTATTAAGAAACCACCCTGAATATGAGTCTCTTAATAATTTAAATACAAAGCTACTTCACCAAGCTAAAGAAAATTCTAAGCTACAATATGAAGTTCACCTTCCAAAACCCTATGATCCAACAAAAAAATATCCATTATTCTTTTGTTTACATGGTGATGGATTTCATTGCAATATAAAAAATACTAGCTGGTATTGGAAGCCTGATGCACTTTTAGAAAAAGGATACATAGTTGTATATCCTCAATCATCACAAATGTATTTCCATAATAGCTTTGGCTGGCTTACTGATCCCACTCTATCAAGAAAAGAACTGATAGATTGCTATGAGCAATTATTATTAGACTATTCTATTGATGAAACTTGTGTATTATTTGGAGGTTTCTCTGGTGGTGCAACTACCTCTATTGATATGGCTTTTAATAACACTATTCCAATAAAAGGAGTTATTGCATTATGCCCTGGTGATTACTTAGATATCATTGGACTTGAAGATACAAAGAAATTAGCAGAAAGAAAAACAAAAATAGTTATTCTTGAAGGGGATCAGGACACTGACCCAGTTGTTCAGCATCTCTTAAAAATATTTAAGGAAGTTGGACTTGCTCATGAATACCATATTAATAAAGGAATTGGGCACTGGTACCCAGAAGATTTAGATGAGAAAACTTTAAAGGCAGTGGAGTTTATAGTTAATAATTAATTTGGGGTGTGTCTATATCTTGTGGTGCTTATATTAATTTATATAATATGGTTAGCGCAAGCTTTAAGCAGGTGGTGATGACCATCACCTGTATCAGGCTTTTGTTGCCTTCTTATTCATAATCATTTCAATTTGATTTTCTAAAAGCTGTAAATACAATTAATCAATTCTATGTCTGCCTCCTTATTTTTTTCTTTGAGATCTAAATTTATCCTAATTTAAGCTATTCTTAAATCCTGTTTTGTAGACAAATGTAATTTGTGTAGCGTCTTTATTTCCATATTCATCAATTCCACCTATAATAATTTTTTCTACTATACTTTCAAAAACATATATAAATTATAAATCAAGAAGAGAATTAATTTTTTATCGAAGGCTTTTAATGATCTTAAGATACCGCATAAACTTCAATACAAATAGATCTAATTACACAAACATCTCTAATCTTGCACAAAAGTTTACCCATCCTAACCAAAACGTCCCTCAAATCTAAAGTTTGAGGGACATACAACACTCTTCAATATATAATTAAAAATCTTCAATATCATTTAAATTAAACTTTTTATTTGTTTAAGTGGATATTTTTAACTAGCATCATAATTCATTTTCATAACACAACTGTCCGCAAGCAGCACTAATTTCAGAACCAAATTGTGCTCTAACAGTTACACTAATACCTGCTTTCTTTAGTATACTACAAAATTGCTTGATAGCACTTGAAGGTTGAAATTTAAAAGTTGTTTTGTCCGTAGAATTATAAGGTATCAAATCAATGTGATATAAATTCTCCCATGAACCACGATTTTTCAATAAACCTATAACTGCCCCTGCATGTTCTTTGGAATCATTAATTCCTTCAAGCATAATATAAGCAATAAACACTCGTCGTCCCGTATGAATGATATGTTCATCTAATGTCTTCATTACCTCATTCAATGGAAATCTTTTATTTATAGGCATTAAATCGCTTCGTTGACTTTCAAATGGTGAGTGAAGTGAAAAAGCCAGATTCACTTGTGGAAATTCTTTGGTCAATCTTTGAATTCCTGGTATAATGCCAATTGTTGAAATAGTAATTCTTCGTTGACTTAACCCAAATAAACTTTGATCAGTTAAAATTTTTACTGCATCAAACAACTCTGGATTTGCAAGAGCCTCACCCATTCCCATAAATGAAATACTATTCAATCTATGGTCATTAAAATAGAAATAAAGTAATTGGTCAGTTATCTCATCGGCAGTAAGATTGCGTTTAAATCCAGCACTTCCTGTTGCGCAAAAACCACATCCAAAGCCACATCCACATTGGGAAGAAATACAAAACGATTCCCACCCCTGTTTATACTTTAGTCCAACAGCTTCTATTCTTTCTCCATCAGTCAATTCGAATAACAATTTTTGAGCTTGCTTAGAATCTTGTGAAAAAACAGGTATTACACTAGATACATTACTTCCAAACTCATTTACTAAAGCTATCCTTAACACTTTTGGTAGTATATGCATATCATCAAAACTATCTATTTTTTGATGGAAAATAGCTTTTGTAAGCTGCTCATATCTATAATCAGGTAATTTTAGATTTGATATTATTTGTTTCATTTTTCCATACTTTGTTTTTGTATATTTCATATAGGCCTCCTCCTCACTATTAATAGTTAAGAAGCAAAGCCAGTATAATTAGCGACTTATACTACTCCATGCAAGCGTCACTCAAAACATCTGGCTTTGCATGGAGCCTATTGTGTGTTACTTGTATATTCCCATTAAACATATTAATTTCCATTTCTACTTTTACAATTTTATTATTTTTGTTGCAACATTTTCAGAAAATACACTATCATGCTCAACAAACAAAATTGTAGGTTCATGTTCAATTAACAATTTCTCAATCTGCATACGAGAAATGACATCAATAAAGTTCAATGGTTCATCCCAAATATACAAATGTGCCCGTTCACACAAACTTTTAGCAAGCAATACCTTTTTCTTCTGTCCTCCACTAAAATCCTCGATATTCTTTTCGAACTGTTCTCTTGAAAAATCAAGTTTTCTAAGCATCGCTTTAAATAAACTCTCGTCAATACAGTGTTTATTTGCATAATCAGATAAGTTACCATATAAATCTGAAGTATCTTGGGAAACATAGGAAATGATTAACTTATTATTCTTTCTTACAATTCCACTATGGGGGATGTCTTCTCCATAAATTAATTTCAATATACTTGATTTTCCGCTGCCATTCTTTCCTTGAATAGCAATTCTTTCACCTTGCTCTATAGTGAAGTTTACTCCTTCACAGACAATTCTATCATCATATTCAATTGCAACACCTGTAAGTTCTACAAGCTTTTTATCATGGAAAGTAAGCGGTACTATTTTTAAGCTTTCATTAGATTCAATATTTTTAAGAAGCTTTGATTTTTCCTCAATCATGTCTTGTTGTCTAGCTTCTATATTTTTAGCACGCTTCATCATTTTTGCAGCTTTATGTCCAACATATCCTTTATCTAATTTGCTCCCAGAATTAGTAGTTCCATACTTGCTGCTTTCAACGCTATCTGACCACGTAGATGTACGTTTTGCTGAGCTAGAAAGTCTGTTAATATCCTTTTTCAATTTTTCGTTTTCTGCTAACTCAAAACCATCTTGTAATTCTTTGTTTCTCCACCATGAAGAAAAGTTTCCTTTTTGTATTTCAATATTAGTTTTATTAATAGACAAGATATGGTCAACACAATTATCCAAAAAAGACCTATCATGTGAAATCAGAATAAATCCTTTCTTTTTTTTCAAGTAATTACTTAGTTTTTGCCTAGCTTCAGCATCCAAATGATTGGTAGGTTCATCAATAAGTAAGAAGGAGTTCTCTTTCAAAAACATAGCAGCCAACAATGTTTTTGTCTGCTCTCCTTTAGATAGTGTATAAAACTGTCTATATAAAGCATCGTAGTCCATATCTAACAAAGATAATTCTTTTACTATTTCCCAATCCATTGAATTTGGACTAATCCCCCTTATGACATCTATGGTGAAATTGCTTTGCTCCTGCACCTCATAAGGAAAATATTCAAAAGTCACATCAGCCGAAATGATTCCATTATATTCATATTTTCCAAGCAAAAGATTTAGAAAAGTAGTCTTTCCCCTTCCATTTCTCCCAGTAAATCCCAATTTCCAATCAGTATCAATTTGAAAACTTACATTTTCAAAAATATTATCATAGCTACCTTCATAAGCAAAGGTTAGGTTTGTAACATTTATTAAAGACATATTTTTGTCCTCCTCTGTATTTAATAGTATAAATAACAAAATCGGAACAATAGGCGACCTTGTTATTACTCCATATAAGTGTCGCCTGCAGTATCCGACTCTATATGGAGATTATCATGTGTTAGCAAAGTGTCTTTATTTATCATAATATTATTTATCCTCCTTATTCGAATTATTTATAAAAAAAGTAAGAGCCGCAAGAATTAATTATTCTTACAGCTCATAAATATACGTAGTTAAGCTAATCATTATAGCATAACACAAGTGTATATATTAAGAGAAAAAAGAATAACTTTCTTGCATAAGTACAACAAAACAAACAGAATGCACCTGTTTATCTTTGTATTAAATGTACTTTAAATATTAGCAAGAAAAATTAATCATTTTTTCACCTCAAATTTCAATTTTTTTATCATTATACTATTATACATCTAAAAAGTCAATCAAGAGTGAATTAAGAAAATTTATTTTTTCTCTATCTTCACTACGGTCTCAACACTTTAGTTTTCTTCATACTTTTCTAAAACTTCCTTAAACCATTTAGGGGCATTGAGCTCTTTCCATATAAGCTTCCCACCACTAAAAAAGGCTATTTCCTTGAATATTTCAGTATTATCGTAAATATTTACTTCGTTACATACCGCTATAATTTCTTTTAAATTTTTTATTGACTCATAGTATCTTCTATTAATTATATCAGATGGTATACATGCCAACGATTTTCAACTCTATGCTTAACTCTAGCCTGCGCAATTTCATGTGTTTCTACCCCTATTTCCAGCTCCATTAACGCCAGCAAATATTGTATAACTAGGTATACTAATTACCAATTATCCTTCTCTGTTCTCTTTGTAACACTACATTAGCTAAATTCATGTAAAAATCTTGTTCTTCTCTTGTTTTAGCTTTTTTAAATAATTCTTTTAACTCCCCCATATGAATAGGTTAGAAATATATCATATAAAGTTTCCTTTTCTGTATTCATTTCAATTTCTTCTATTCTTTAATTACTTTCAACATAACGTGCCACTTGCTCTCCACATTTTTTGCATTTTCCTTTTAAGATAATGCCATATGGACCATCATCATGAATTATGAATCCATCTTTTAAAATAGTTACACCACAATTAGGACAAAATACATTGGCCATTAATATATTTCTTCCATGTTCAGGAATAGCTTTCCACTTCTTAATTGCACTTAAGTTCGAAACAGTACCTTTTTTAGTATCTCTGTTCATCACTATAATTTCCTTTATAATATGCATCATTACATTTACAGCATCTTGCTCTTTATATTTAATTCTAGCACAACTTTTGCCTAGTGATGTAGAAGGTATTTCTGCTTTAAAGATTTCTAGGACTCTTACTTCATCTGTATAAAAAGAAAAATAATTTTTCTGCGATGCAAAAGCAATATAAAAATTATGACCCTTATAGGTTAGCATCTTGTAATCAAAACACTCTTGTAATTGAGTTTCTTCTCTCATAAATATTACAAGCTTCTCTAGCCATTCCCTTTTTATACCCTGAAATTGATTAACATATTCATATATTGTATTCATTATATTACCCCATATCTCTGATTAGTATTTATCTCATTGTATACTAAACTAATCATAATTTAAACCTTCATCTAACACATCATGATTCAATTAACACTACTATTATTCAAGATAAATCTAATCTATAAATTGGAATTTGTCTTTCTAAATATTTTCCCTAGCCACTCTGCATGGATTACCATATGCAACCTTATTAGATGGAATATCTTTTGTAACAACACTTCCTGCACCTATTACAACATTATCTCCAATTTTTACTCCTGGCATTATGATTGCTCCACCACCAATCCAAACATTGTTGCCTATAGTGACAGGTGCTGTTTGCGTTTTACAAAATTGAAAAGCCCCATCTTCTTTAGGCTCACCAAAACGTTCTCTTGCATTTACAGGATGAAATGCCGTATATATCTGAACATTTGGCGCAATCAATGCATTGTCTCCAATAATAATTTTATTATCATCTAAAAAAGTACAATTCATATTAACTTCGCAATTATTTCCAAAATAAATATTATTTCCATAGTCAACAAAAAAAGGTGCAGTAATCCAAAGATTTTTTCCTTTACTACCAAGCAAATTATCAAGAATATTGTTTTTTGTATATGCATCCTCAGACATAGTATTATTGTATTGTCTAATCAAGTTTTTTGCTTTATGCCATTGTGTAATCAACTCCATATCTCCACAATCATAAAGCTGACCAGCTAACATCTTTTCTCTTTCTGTCAAATACTCACCTCTTCAAATTACTATTTATCGACTTGCTCTATAATTTCAATTCACTATAAAAAAAATTATACAATTAACATTACCAATTTTATAATTCCTTGTAGTATAATTTATTATTTTTATCTATCCCCTAAATTTACAAATGGACTTAGTACATTGGCACCATTGTAAGGTATTATTAGTTTATTCTTGTAAGGCATTCCATTAAAATTATAAATGAATCTAAATATCTGCTCATCATAAAGGAATCTTACATGAATAGAAACCTTGGGTATACGTCAACCTATCAATCCCTGTAAATAAACACATCCTCATCTCCTAGATAATTGTCTACCACTCTCCATTTAACAGTTTCAGCTTTTATCCAAGTAACATCATTATATTCATATAGTTCACGATAATCATCTTTGAAATCATCGCAATCAAACCATATAAACTTTCCATCTTGGATTACCATATATGCACCATATATAATCCCATCATAATCTTCATTACGTGGATTTAATGTCATACATTCTACTCCCTCAAACACCATTTCAACAACCGATGGGTTTTTCCATTGACGTTGAAAAATAGCATATATATTTCTTTCTGAATTGAGGGGATACATGCTTAAATCTTTATTAACATACTCACCAGATAAATACCTCAATTCCTTGAGGCATCCATCATGAAACCCTCCAAAGTCATACATTAGTTTATCAATATCTTCTTGATTTCTAATCTCAGTCCACATATTTTCCTTAAGTTTTTTATCCAACACACTATGTATATAACTTTTATTTTCTTCAGCATTATTAAATTTCGTTACATTAAAATCATCATCAGTACATTTTTTGATAATATATTTTGTCTTTTCAATCGGAAATGGTGCATCCTCTTCAGAGAAATACTCAATATTAACAATTTCTACGACAGGAGCTTTGGGTTTTATTTTGGAAACCCGATGATAGTTCATATTAATTTTCTCAATTCTATCCGGTTTATAGTTTCCATCAAAAACAAACAAGTTTTCACTTCCCAATATATCGCGTATAAGATCAGATAGATCATCTCCATTTACTTCAAGAGAATTACAGAGAGAACCACTATAAGTTCGTTCCCCATCATCACCAGTAATAACTAAATCCCATGTTCCGATATCGGTTGTAAACACATCTACAGAATTACTCTCAAAATATATGCCAATAGCATTTAAGATTATGTAAGCATTTTCTTCTGTAATGCTAATTTTTTTTCTACTGCTCAATTCATATTTTCCAGGTTCTTGACCATAATTATATCTAGAAAGTACTACTCGTCCATTTGCTGATATAGTTAAATGTTGTTCCACTTCATCTTTTTGAGAAGGTTCCGGACCATAACAGATATTGTTAGATATAATTCTTATTTTTTGTATACGCATATAATATCTTCTCCTCTCTTATCAACAATTATCATTTTTTTCAATGCTCCGCTTTTTCTGGTACAGTACTACTAAGTATGTCTAGCCATTTCATATGTTGCAAAAATATTAGTGCTATAAAAATCATTTAGTTAAGTATTTATAGGAAGCTTCATTGGAGCTTATCAACGACATCTCCATCTAAAATTCTAATGTAATTCAGAATAATCTGCCTTCTGATAATGTAATAAAACTGCCTATCAACTAAATTATTTCTATTTGATAGGCAGTTCTGTAGTTCTAATAATTTAATATCCTTACTTCTATATCTATATTTAGCTATTATATATTCCGTAATCTCCTTTACTTTCAGCAACTCTATCACAAATTATCTCATCCATATCAACATTTCCACACATAAGCTCTGCCTGTCTCATAACTACTTCTAAGGCATGCTTTGCTTGTTCTGGTGGATAATCATATTTCTTTAACAATCTCTTTATTATTCTTCTCATACCTGCTTGGGCACTTTCCTTACACTCCAATCTATAGTAATATTATTTTTTATAGACATTGTTAGCTCATGGGCTATTTTCTTTAGTGTATCATCATCCATAAATTCTTTAATTATATCATCAGCAGTTAAAGCATCGTAGAAAGCTATTTCATCATCATTAAGTCCTAAATCTTTTTCTTTATCTTTCATTGCTTTTATTTCTTGAGCCATTTTAATAAGCTCTTCTATTACCTCTGCATTAGTTATAGCTTGATTTCTATATTTATTAAGAGCTTTCTTTAGTTTTTCTGAGAACTTTTCAGACTTAACTAAATTTCTTTTCTCCATGGATTTTAAATTTCCTTCAAGAAGTTTTTTAAGCATTTCAACAGCTAAATTTTTATATTTAATAGTTTTTACTTCTTCTAAGAACTCTTCTGAGAGAATTGAAATTTCTGGTCTTTTAATACCAAGTGTGTCAAAAACATCAATGACTTCTTCTGATATAATGGATCTTTCAAGCATCTGATTAACTCTTGCTTCAATTTCTTTTTTTGATTTTTTCATAACATTTTTTGAGTCAAGTTTTGCTAAACTTGCTTTAACAGCCTTAAAGTAAGCTACTTCTAAAGCTAAAGCTTTACCGACCTCTGTTGCTACACATAAAGAATGAGCTTTCGCTAGTTCAATTGCATACTGTTTAAATTCCTTTTGCTGCTTTTCTTCCATACCTAGAACTAAATTCATACCACTAGTTATAGCTCTAATTCTAGCAGCTTGAGAACTACCCATATATGCTGAGTAATCTAGTCCATGAACCATATCACGAAGAATTTCAAGTTTTTCAATCATTACAGCTATTGCAGCTGATGTATCTATACCTGTATTTTGCTTATCATTATCTGTATATTGCTTCAGTGCTTTTTTTAAGCTCTCAAGAATTCCAAGATAATCAACTACAACACCACCTGATTTATCTTTGAAAACTCTGTTTACTCTCGCTATTGCTTGCATTAAATTATGTCCTTGCATTGGCTTGTCTATATACATAGTATGCATTGAAGGAACATCAAAACCTGTAAGCCACATATCTCTAACAATAACTATTTTTAGCTCATCATTATTATCTTTCATTCTTTTAGCTAAAGTATCACGTCTTTGCTTTCCACCTATATGCTTTTGAAGTCTTTCACTATCAGCTGCACTACCAGTCATTACAACCTTTATTTTACCTTTATTAACATCATCACTATGCCAATCTGGTCTAAGCTTTATGACTTCGTCATAAAGGTTTACAGCTATTCTTCTACTCATACATACAACCATAGCTTTACCATCAATAGTTTTAGCTTTTTCTTCATAGTGATTAACTATATCTTCTGCAAGCTTCTTAACTCTGTTAGGTGAACCTACAACAGCTTCTAATCTTGACCACTTTGACTTGTATTTTTCTCTGTCATTATCCTCTTGTCCTTCTGTAATTTCTTCAAATTCTTCATCTATTTTTTTAAGTTCTTCATCATCAGTTTCTAATTTAATAATTCTATTTTCGTAGTATATTTTAACAGTAGCTTCATCTTCAACAGCTCTTGTCATATCATAAGTATCAATACATTCACCAAATACAGATGTAGTAGATCTATCCTCTAAATCTATTGGTGTACCTGTAAATCCTATAAATGAAGCATTAGGAAGAGCATCTCTTAGATATTTTGCATAACCATACTTAACTTCACCAGTTTTAGTGCCAGTTTTTGCTTCTAAACCATACTGACTTCTATGCGCTTCATCTGCAATGATAATAACATTTCTTCTATCCGTAAGTGCTGGCATTTCACCATCTTCTGGATTAAACTTTTGAATAGTAGTAAAGATGATTCCACCTGATTCTCTTTCATTTAAGAGATCAAATAATCCATTTACTTCTTTAGAGTTCTCCTTGGTCTGTGCCTTTTTTTGATCATCTGTAAGCTTTCTTACATGTGCTTGCTTTGGAGTCTGTCTTAGAATATCTGCTGATTTAGAAAATGTTCCAAATAATTGATCATCTAAATCATTTCTATCAGTTAATATAACAAGGGTAGGATTATTAAGTTCTTTTACAAGGCTCGCTGCATAGAATACCATAGAAAAGCTCTTACCTGACCCTTGGGTATGCCAAATAACTCCTATCTTCTTATCACCTTGTTCACTGGTTGCAATTTTGGTCTTTTCCACTGCCTTTTTAACGGCAAAATATTGATGATAACCAGCTAATATTTTAATAGTAGTTTTCTTATCTCCTATTTTATTATCATCAACATCATACTCTGCCTTAGTTGATTCTTGGAATAATAAAAAGTTTTCAACTATATCTAAAATTCTTTCTTTTTGTAGCATTCCCCTAAGCACTACTTCATATTGAGGTACATCTAAGCTAGCAACATCTATGCCATCAATACTTCTCCAGTTCATGAATCTTTCTTCATTTGAAGTGATTGTTCCAACCTTAGCATTTATTCCATCTGATAAAATACAGAAGGCATTATAGTTGAATAATGATGGAATGTCTTGTTTATATGTTTGTATTTGATTATATGCACTATCTATTCCTACATTCTCATCCGTAGCTGATTTTAACTCTATAACTACTAAAGGAATGCCATTAACAAATATTATTAAATCAGGTCTTCTTTCTTCATTTTCAATTATAGTAAACTGATTAGCTACTAAGAAATCATTCTTTTTAGGATTTTTAAAATCTATGATATAAGCCTTTTCAGTTTTAGGCTGACCGTCTTTTCTAAAAGATACATCTATACCTTCAACTAAGAGTTTATGAAATTCCTTATTATTCTCCTCTAATATTGGACTATTAAAGGTAATTATCTTTCTATAAGCTTCATCTAACGCTTCTTCTGGAAGATGTCTATTAAGATTAAACAAAGCATCCTTAACTCTTTGCTCCAAAATAACATCCCTATAATTTTTTCTTTCTGGATATTCCCCATCATGACCAATATCTGGTCCAAAGCTATAGTTATACTCCATCTCCCGAAGTATCTCTATAGCTGCCTCTTCTAATAGGTCTTCTGTAAAATTCTCAAATAAACTCAAAACACATCCCCCTTTTAACCCAAATTATTAATTCTCTTTAAGCTCTATTGGTACATCCTTTATATTCATGGCATTTTTATTTCCTGATACTAAAACTCTTAGTAAGCTTAACAACCGCCTCAGCAGTAGTCTCCTACCAATCATCCGTCGCTTCGCTCGGATTCTTGGGGAGCCCTTGCATGGGTGGCACTCTTAAAACTTCCTAATTCGCTTTGCTCTTAGTAAGTTTTGTGACCACCTCAACATGCGGAGTATGCCACCATAAAAATATATTTTCGTAAATTAGAATATCTTTTAGTTTCTTAAAGAAGGTATACTAGCTACTCTTAAGGAAATAAAAATATTTAATAACAAATATCCGAATATTACACAATGTTTCAAATGTTGTACGTTGGTGGCAAATAGACGACATTGTCGTCACAGTAACTTAGTATAAACTATATGTTCTAATAAATATTATAATGAGGTGATAAATTTGTACTCTTTCAATATTAATGTTCAAATATCAGATATAGAATTAAAAAATATAATAGACAATATTAATAAATCACGTAGTCTACCACCTACAAAAGTGATTCATGTTAATGAAAGTTCTACCAATTCATCTAGTAAAGAAATACTTTATACTGTTCCTGAAATAGCAAAAATTTTAAAAGTTGACCAACATAAAGTATATGAACTTATTGAGAAAAAAGTATTGATAGGTTTGAAATTAGGAAGACTTAAAGTCACTAGAGCAGAACTATTACGCTTTCTTAATGAATATACTGGAAAAGATCTATCTGATTTAGATAACATAAAAGATTTATAGATGAAGTAAAAGCCTAGATTTATTCTAGGCTTTTTAATTGCTCTCTTCTTTCTTCAATTAAGTTTTTTAGTTCTTCTAAGTCCTCTAGTGTAGCTTTGTTTTTTATAAAGCTTCTAGATGTACTTCTACTTTTCAAATAATTAGAGTATTCTTTATTTTTTTGCTGCCATTTCTTATTAGCTTCAGTTTGTGTTGATGTTTTATTATTCATACTTATTCACCTTTCTTAATAAATTTAATGATCATTAATATTACCATTACTACAGCTAATGCTAACCCAATATACTGCAGAGTGGTTAAATCGGAGAAACTCAAGTCTGAAATCCATATGGCTGTTATTACTAATACAATTATGTCGATACTAAGATTAATTTTGTTCTTCATATTTTTCTAAGGTGCTGGTATAATATATATAAGGATGGAAGAGGGAAGTTGCATTTCCCTCTGTCCTTTGTTTAGCGTTTCCTTTGGTGGGGGCGCTTTTTCTTTTGTCTTTTTTTCTTTGGTTTTAATTCTTTTAGAAGTTTTACTATTGTTAGTGTTAAAACCACTATTTCTAATATGTCTTTCAGCACCTTACTACCTCCTTTCTATACTTTAATTATACTACGGATAGTATAAGGTGTCAACCTTTTTTTATATGTTTTTCTAAAAATTATCATAATATATGTTTAAATATTATATTTTTGTCTATAATCTAAATACATCTTAAACCATGTGCTTATACAAAAGAAAAATAAGGTAGAAAGTAATACTGTATTGCTTTCTACCTTTTAATTTAATTATATATCATTTTAAAATTTTTAACTTTAGGATCTATACTTGGGATATTATCTTTCTTTATGGTGTTAGTATTAATGTTTATAATAAAATAGATAAGGCCTGAAATTAATTCAGGCTCTTTAATTACTTTCTATTTTAATAATCTTTTTCTATTTTAAATATAGATTTTATTATTTACATATTACAATGATAACATAACACCTTGTCCACCATTCATGTTCATAATATCTGTTAACATCATCATTACCTTATCATTGTTCATAAGATTTTTAATCTTATCACTTGATTGTAAACTCACATCACCATTTAACTTAATTTTATTATTTTCATCAAAACTTATTTTAACAGAACCATGTCTTTCTGATTTAGATTTATGTTTTTCTCTTTCCTTATCAGCTTCATCTAACATCTCAACAAGTCCCTTTCTAAGTCTTCTACGAAGTTCTTTTTCCTCTTCGCTAAGTGGGCATTCAAACCGTTGCCCATTAACAACAATCCACCTTTTCTCATCATCAATACCTAATTCTTCCCACTGACATGCTGGATTATTAGTAGTATAATTCATTATTTGATTAAAAGAAGCCCTATCAACATATAAAGTTGTATTTGCTGCGGTTCCTTTATCTATAGTTATTCCTCCAATATCATTTGTCCTTAAAATATTTTTTCTTGATGTGGAAATATCTAAAATGTCCTTAAACTCTGAAGATTTTCCTACACTATTTTTTGATGAATATACACCTTTAATTTCAGAGTTCTTCATTGATAAACTATTTAAATATCCACCATAATTTCCTGTGATATTATTAATGCTCATATAGATACCTTCTTTCTTTAATAATATTATCTTCGTTTGAAGTTGCTTCCTACTTTAATTATTTGCATCTACCGTATTATTACATAAACATACATATTTTTCTTTAATAAATGCACGAAAGTGTCTTTTTTGAACCTAACTTTCCAATATTATCATTGATTTTATATAACTAATTGTTGATTATTTTACATTTAATGTATATAATTAATGCTAAGTGTCTATAATTTATTTGAGTTCACTCTCAGCTATGTGCTTATACAAAAGAAAAACAGGCTAGTAAGGATTTTATTCCCTACTAGCCTTTTAAGTGGTTATATATTAAAAACAATCATCATCAAACTCTATCTTTTTCCGTTCTCCCTCTTCATTCTTAATATCAATTCCTTCGGTATCTTCATGAAAAACTTCTTTCAGAATTATAAATGTTAAAAATAACACTCGAATTGTAGCTGTAAGAAAATATATTAATACCATTATCCACAAAGTAGAAATTATTTTAAGGATTGTTATATTTGTCAATATATTTTCATCAAATAAATTACTTAATACTAAGCAGACTACTACTAAAATAATACCTGCAAAAATAGGTTTTTTAAAATATGTAATTAGTATTTTATCTGCATTTTTAGATTTTATTCTTTTTATTACATATTTACTTGCAAATCCTAGTATCAAACCTACTAAAGTCATTAACATACCAATGAAAATAGAGGAGAAACTTATTGTGTTAGAAAACAATTTATTATAATCATGTAATAAATCTATTCTAAATCCTGTTGCCAATGCCATTAATGAACCTGCAAGTGAAATTATTATAGGTAAGGCCCTCTCCAAAAGAGCTATAATATTGTTTTTTTTCATATAATTTCTCCTCCTTTCTTATATTGATATTTTATTTTATTATACCATCTGTTTTCTTCTTTTTTATATTATATGAAGTTAATAATTTAATTATAACATCTGCATACAATATTGGTTCACTTCTAGAATATCCTACTGTAAATTTATCTTTAATTTTATTATTTATTAAATCTATTGTCTCTACTTTTGTGTCTGCATTTTCTTTTGATGAAATTTCAACTTTATTTAAATTTTCAATTCCTGATTCCATTAATTTGTATCCTGTCTTTTTTACAAGTTGATTATTCATACTTATATTTTTAGGCTCATCACCCATCGTTAGCTCTATTTTAATGTTGCAATAACCATATCCATCAAAGCCATTTATCGCATTATATACAGCAGGTATATTAACTTTTAAGTATGATTTGTCCTTATCATTTAAAGTGGACATATCTTTCATACCAATAACAAGTTTTCTATATATACAGCTTTTTTTACTTTTCAAATTAGTATTATTAGGCAAAATCGCATAATTAAGATGTTGATTATTCAAGATCTTCTTAAAAAATTCTAGAATTGCACTTGGAAGTACTGCATCTCTATTTCTCGCAATTACAAATAAATTCTTTTCTCCATCATATAAACATGCCGTACTTTCAGCTAAATACTGATTATCATCTAACTTTTCTGTTAAAAGCTTTTCATCATATTCTCCATCAGGTGTTGCTATGCCAGATATAGAATTAGTTTTTATTCTTATAAAATGCAATTCCCACAAATCTTTGCACTTTTTCAAGTTATCTGTAGGTTCCTGTATCTTCTCGATGCTTTGAAGTCTTATAACTTCATTGTTATAATTCTTAACCCTCTTTTTAACCTCAATTTCAGATATATCATTAAAATATAAACTTAAGTTAAATGGTGAATTTGTTATTATTTCATCTTTTGAGTTTATTTTTTCCTCGAATATCCTTAAGTAATCAACTTGAAATTCTCTTTGTTTCTTAACTACTCTTTTTGCACCTTTTTTCATATATCCTCCATAATTATTGCACTTATAATTCTATTCCTGTATAATGGAGGTATAAAGTATAAATGCATATTTAGTTTTAAACCACTGTTGATTTAGCCGTCATAGTGGTTTATTTTTATTTTATCATATATTGACAACTTGTCCATATATTTAACAAAATAGGTATAAAAAATAAGGGCAGCAACCGAAGTCACTACCCTTTAAATCACTATATACCTAAAAATCTTTAAATAGAACAGAGAAATATTGAAATTCCCCATAATACTATTATTGAAATTATACACCAAGATGTATTTTCACTTGTATGTCCATCTATTCGTATCTTTTTTAATATAGATACAAAATTATTGAAGAAAACTATTATACAAACAACCCCAATTGCTAATAGTAAACCTATCATATCTAATCCCCCCCTTATAAACGCTTATACTGATATTATGGATTAGATTATAAGTAAATTCAACATATTATCTCCTATAAATACTTATTAGCCGCATTTTTCATAGACATATATCTATTAGTATCATTTGCATTGCCACCTATCTGAATTACTTGCTCTGCCTTTAATCCACTAGCTTTAAAATCATTAACTCGCATTAATGGGCAAGATAATTTTTGAGCCACCATTACTGCGGCAAATAGATCTGCATCCCCTAAATAAGTTACTATCTTTTTCATATCATATTCCTCCTTAATAATTGGCTTTTGTGGCTTAGATATATTTAAACTCACTCTATTATCAATTCCATTGGCAATAGCTCTTGCTAATTCATCAGTTTTATTTTTAAATAATTCGGCATCTTGACTACTATCACAGAATAAACTTTCTACTATTATAGATTCCATACTACTGGCATTTAAATCATGATAACCTGTACTGTATTTAACCCCTCTATTTAGAGTGCCTAGTTTCGATATATTAGCACATATTTTATTTCCTATAGTTATTGCAGTTTTACTATTAGTATCATATACCCAACACTCAACACCTTTTGCTTTACCATTAAATGAGTTCATGTGTATGGTAATGTATATATCTACTTTCGTATTATTTGCTTTATTAGTACCTTCACTTAATTCTGAATTTACATTATTAGCATTGCTATTACAATCTATAACTGTATGTCCTTGTGCTTCTAGTAAAGCTTTAATCTTACCATAAAGAATCCTACAACTATCTACTTCGTCGATTTTTCCTCTAGCACCTCTACAATTAATAGAGTGTCCATATCTTAATCCTATTTTCATAAACCATTCCTCCTTAAAAATAAAAGAGTGGAATTGCTCCCACTCTGTAAACTATTCTTGCTTATTAATTTGTTTATAAGTTTGATTAATACCTACACTAACGCCCCAACATAGGATACCTTGTAAAATAGCATTTACTATAGCATCAAACATTCTTTTGTATTCTGCATTTACTAAAGTTAGCAGTATGGCAAAGGTAATACAAAATACCATTAAAGCTATAGTTATATACTTGTCTTGGAAATTCTCAATTTTCTTTAAGAACACTCCTACTACATAAGTAGCTACAATTAAAATAAGTAAATGTTCTGGTACAAAAGTCATTAAATCCATAATTATCTCTCCTTCTTATTTAAAATTAATTAAAAAAGCAATTACTGCACTTATTAAAGCTCCAGCAACTGCTCTCCATAACCATCTATTAGCATCTTCTAAATCTGAAATTCTATTGTTTGCAACCTTTAACTTTTCCTCAAAGTTTTTAAGTTTAAGTTCATTGGTATCATTCATATTTTTAAGCAAGCCTTTTATCTCTATTAAACTCTCTCTCACCTCTTGTATTGCATCAGCTTCACTCATCTTACACCTTCCTTTTGCATAATAAAATACCGCATATTCATTTGAATAATACGGTATATAAAAATCTTAATTTACATATAAATATAATTTATTCTAGAGAAAAATTATCTTTGCCTTCTTCCTTTAACCACCTCTTAGCTTGTTTTCTTATATTTCCACTCAATCCAGCAGAATATTCAGTATCATATAAGGCTTTTTTTACATATTCATTAGGGAACATATTCATTATAGATTCTTCATAGTTAATACCATACTCAGACTCTTTAAATTCAACAACACTATACTTGTCATTATTTTTCTTTAAAGTCATGAATACTGGATGTGAGTATTGCCCTCTCATATAAAACTTTTTATTACTTAATGAGTATCCTCTGCATAATGAATACATATACACATTAATTATATTCTCTTTTTCTTCAATACCATAAATTTTATGTGCTTCAAATTCTTTATAACCAGCATCAAATTTATCAAGAATATAATCTGATATTGCTTTATCTAGTTTTTCATCTACGTTAACTGATTGTTTGGAAGTGAGATATCCCATATAAATAATAAATAATACTACTATCACTATAACTAATCGAATATGCTTTTTAAGAAATTGTTTCACTCTTAATTCCCCCCTAGATTATCTTATAACAATATAACTTATGTTAAATTATACCACATAATACATTCCAAAATAATCAATTTTTATCGCAATACTATTACTTTAATGTAGTTTAATATTTTATTCATATTACACCTTCCTTTTTACATAATAAAAGAGACTAGATTTCTCTAATCTCTTAACCAACTACTTGATAATATTGTTCTTCATACCCAATACGATATCCTATTATTCTAAAATCAACTTTTCCGGTATATCCTTGTACATAAAAGCTAGTTCTATCTTTAAAAACTATATTAACACTAGGATTACTGCAGAATACTGCATAAGTAGATATAGTCTTAATGAATGTACTGTCTAGTAATACTGTAGTTCCTTCTTCTTGTATATCTATATCAAATAATACATCTTCTAATAATACCTTTGGACTATCTATTGGAGACATTCCAAGTGTAGCTCCATCTACAACTATAGTTCCTCCAGCTTTCGTTCCATTTGTGTTAAATACATGTCTAGGTGTTCCGGCAATCATAAAACTAATAGTCCCATCTGGTGATATTCTTATTCCTGTATCTACGCTTTTAGAAATGTAGAATCTAAATGTACCAGAACTAGCATCTATTTTACATTGGTCTGCAAAGTAAATAGTTGGTGGTTTACAATCCAAGTAATTAGGATAAAATCTAAACCTAGCAATACCATTTTGGTATATATCTGTAGAACCTTTATCAATACGAATATAGCTATTTTCATCCCATTTAAGCCTTACTGCACTTCCTACACCTTGTTCATTGTTATATGTCGCATCAATGGAGCATCCACCAAACAAGTGTAAAATTGGGTTTGCTGGATCTGCATAAAGATTACCTCTGACCATTAAGTTTCCATTTGCATCACCTTTTAAAACAGAATTACCTGCTCTATTCTTAACGTCTATTGCCCCATTGTAAATAGTTACTCCATTGGCATCAATTTCTGTAGAACCACTAATAACTTCATTTTGCCTTGCTGTATAAGAACCATTATCACCCTTAGATAGACAAGGTAGTCCAATACTAAACACTCTATATCCAGTAGTACCAGCTTTAGGTTTTACCTCTATATATAATAAGAAGGTATCATAATTAATATCTTTTGTCGTAAAGGTTACAGAATATCGGTTAATATTATAGCCAGTTTTAAGATTGATGACTTGATTAGCTACATAGCTGGCTCCTAACTTATAATCTATATATAGCCTAAATGTTTCTATATTACTTTCTGTTATGCTGCTAAGAGAAAAAGTATACTGTGAATTTCTTTTAGGTAATCTTTCGCCTATCATACCTTTTTGATATAAGAGTCCCCTATCGCTAGTTAAGCTGAAAGCTCTCCACCCATCTGTGGGCATAAAGAAATTAGCATTACCAGTATATAATCCGATACCACTCATATTCCAGCCTGTAGTTTCTCTATTAGAAAAACTTGAATTGCTTAAAAGATTTATTATATCTATAGAGAAAAAATCTAATTTCAATTGATTTGCTGTGAGCTCCATACTTGCTTTAGTAGCATAAGTATTAAGTGCATCATTCTTGGATAGATAAGTATTACTTACTGTAGAAATTATTGCACTGTCTGTTATTTTCTGTTCTGCAGTATTCATCCTTGTGCTAAGAGAAGTTACTTTGCCATCTATAGTTGTAGTAGTCTGTTCTACAGTTCCAACTCTACTAGTAATTTCTGTTAAGTCAGTTTCTATTGTAGACACTCTGTCAGATACTGTAGTGATTTGTTCATGGATATTCTCTTCTATTTTTATATTTCTAAGCCTATATGGTGCTACATATGGATATTGACCAAGCCCCATTTCCATTTTAAAAGCATTTAATGGTACCTCTAATATAAATTTAAACTTACCGTTTTCTACCGCAACATTTACATTCCTTTGACCTTGTATACTAGTGCCATCCTCATTGTAGAAAGCATAGTAAGGTGTTAATGTAGTCAAATTTGTTTCGCCACTTATGATAATTTTATTTTTAATATTATAAATTGTACATCCTAATAAATCAGAAGGATTTCCAATTATATTAAAAGTATAGTTTTCAATAACAATATTAGTTGTATCTCCTATATTATTATGAGAGCCTTTATATCTTCCTACATTTTTTATAACAAATAAATTACTTCCACCAATTTGTTCTACGGCGCCATTAACTATATTATTAACTTCTGTTGCTTCAACTTTTAATGCTATCTGATTTTGCAATTGACTAATACTGCTACTTTGTGTGCTAACAGTGGAATTAAGTCCACTAATCTGTGTAGTATGATTACTAACTGTTGCTACTGTACTATCTAAAGTTCTTTTTATGTCATTGGTCTTGGTATCTACACTAGTTATTTGACCTGTTAAATTATTTATACTACTAGTGTGGCTACTAATTACACTACTAATAGAATCTACTGTTGCTACTGTGGAGTTATACGCATCTTTAAGTTGTATATTCTGTCCATCTTTAACTATTGTAGTGTTAGAGATAAGAGTACTTATCTTTCCTTGTTGAATGTTTAGAGCTGTAGTATTGCTCTCTGTAACTTCTTTCATGGTAGACAATGCACTTGCAAGACTTGTAGAGTACTCTAATTCTACAGTTGGATTTATTAGACTACCCTCAGTTAAGAAATATCCATCTTTGAATTGCTTCATATACTGCTCCACACTAATAGGTTCTTTCACTGGTATTGCAAGTTGATAATATATTGTAACTGGGTTAGCTTGTAGCCACGCTTTTAATTTAACTGTCTTCTGTATTCTGTCATCAGTGTCGGTTATCCCTGTTTTATTCCTTGATAATGAAATTCTTGTAACTGCATATGCGTTAGATGTGGATACGCCTTCTAATAATGCTGAACCTGTATAATAATCTGTAAGGGCTGGTAAGGTATCACATATTGTAGCTAAAACATTAGGTGAGCCTATGGGTACAGAAAAGTATCTTGTATAGAACTCGTCTAGGTTTGTACTAGCGTTGTATCTTTCCCAATTCCATGAGTCTACGTCGGCTAAATTCCCTTTACCTACATTCCTAGTAACCTCATTTTCTTTAGCAGTATCTCTCACCCCATTAGGTAAACCCCTTAATGGGTTAGTTAATGTTATAAGTTGTCTGTGCTCCTTATAAGGTTCATAAGGTTTAGACGTATTTCCTTCGGTTAATCTTAAATTAGAGTAAGTAACATTATTAATTTTAGCAGTAGTTGTAGTTGCATAAAGACCTATGATTATCTTAGAGTTATTTCCGGAGTTAAAAGTCCCACCTTTTATACCTAAATCTTTTAAAAATCCTAAAGGTGTATTTATATTTACAAACCCGTTAGTTGTATCTGAAATTTCAAAATCACAATAATAATCTGTATTAGGCTTTACTTTGCACTCTACAGAGCTTCTTAGCCACGCATATGCTTCAAATGAAGATACTGTTACAGTGTCACCTACAACATCTGATCTTGTCTTACCAGAATCTTTTATTTTATTTATATCTAATAAGTTCTCGCCTTTACTTACAATTTCCGAAGCCTCTCCATTTTCTGAGACACTTCTTATACCTTCAAAGTAAGGTATTTCTTTGTTAGTCCAATCTCCTTCCAACATCATGTAGTAACCACCAGTTTGTATATCAACAGAACCTTCTTTACCACCAAAAAACACACTAACTACCTTCTTTATATCAGAAGTGGTAGTATATTTAATTTTAAATATTTTGCCACTATCCGTAGAAGTTAAAGTTTGATAATGAACACCTTTATTAACATCAGAAGTATTTGTATAATTCATGGCTAAGTAAAAATAACTTAATGTAAGGTTTGTATAATTAGCTTTAAAAATTAAAGTATACTCTGTATTTGGTTTAACATTAAACACTTCAGGTGCTTCACTTATTAATCCAACATTAACAGTACTTGTTGTACTATAGGTTTTAATAGCATCCAGGAATATTACTTTAGGTAAAATATTCTGTAATGTCCGTCCACTAATACTATTAATCTTCAACATTCCATCTATAGCACCTTCTAACTTGGTTGTAGAACTATCTGTAGTTATACTCGGAGGAGCACTATCCACCTTAGTTGTAAGAGTATTAAAAGCTACATTTAAAGTCTGTGCAGTACCATCTAAGAGTACTTTGCTACTATTAATAGTTGTAGCTCCATTATTAATACTTGTTACTACACTAGATATATTAAGCTTATTACCCTGGATATTTGCATTATCAGATACCATATCATCTCTGATTATCTTTTGTTTTATACCATCTGCTTTTAATCCTGTGGCATCAAACATTAGCTTTCCTGTAGAATCCCATACATACATGGAATAATCATTGCTCGCATCTTTTCCTATCTGGACTCTAACCCTTGTACTATCCTTAATCTGTATAGTGTTATCGAATATTAGAAGATTTCCACTATCACTTTTTATTCTGAACTTATTTACAGATATATCTCCGGCATTAATTTTACTAACATCTAAATTCTCAATCATGGCATTTTTTATAAAACCATTTACTACAGTTACTTTATCACTAGTTAGGATTAAAGATTGAATATTGTTAGATGTAAGATTTCCATTTACAAGGGTTTGTATATCTCCTACACTACTTTCTAATATCTCTATTCTTCCTACGCTGGCTGTAAGGTCTGTTATGTTAGCTTTCCCTATAATAGCCTGGCCCATAGTTGCATCTGCAGCTATTAACTTTTCTATATTAGCATTAATTGCAGTTAAATCACTCACATGAGATACATCTATAATTGCAACTTCTATTGCTGCAGTTTTAGCTTCAATAGTTTGTGTTCTTATAGATACAGCCTCTAAATCTTGAATGTTAGCTTTATTAATTAATGCTTCATTAACTATCAACAGCTCAGTTACAACTCTATCAAGCTTATTTGAGCCACTTCCACTAGAATTAAAACTATTTTTATTCTTAGTTTCCCCCTTGGCTCCTATTTCAGCAGTTAAGCCACCATTATAGGTAAACTTTTGAGATAGAATAGGTATTTTCCTTACTGCTCCTTTAATATCTGTACAAGTAACTATATCTCCTACATCTAAAGAGATATCACCTTGCCATTTCATTGTATAACCTAAGTACTCAAACCCATTTAGCTTAGTATAAATATCATTAAGAATACTATCCGTTACCCATGGATTTTCAAACTTAACTTCCATAGAATCTATACCTAAGGACCCTTTATTTAATTCCTTATCTACAACTTTACAACTAACTTTACCTATCTTGTATTTAACTTCTTCTCTTTTATAATCAATATAGTTATCTGGAGTAATAGAGTAATCTATATCCTTAGTTGTAACTATAGTAAACTTTCCAGCTCTAGTTATAAGAGCATTGCCCCCACATAAAGAAGATACATATCCAAGTATTTCTCTACAAGTAAAGCCCTCCAACTTTTTAACTGTATAAGCTGGAAGGCTTCCTGTAAATTGTACTCCTGTTTTAGTTGCAAGTTCATTAACTACTTGTTGTAAATTAGCTGGATAAGTCAAATTACTAAAGTATGGAGTTTCAAACTTTATCATGTTATCATATGCTGTTATTTTAGTTGTATAGTCAGTCTTTTCTATATCATCAATATTAAATAGCCCCATTAATATATATTCTATTGTAGCTCCTATTTTAAGGCCTATTTCTACTTTTACATGGCTAGTAGAGTAAATAATATCACCCCTATTTAGTAGTGTTAAATCTAAAGTTTGTGAAGGTGTATTACCAATACTAAACCCTTCTCCTGGTTGTATAGTTTCTAGAATAATATCCACTATATCATCATTGGTATATATATTATTACCTATAGTTATTTTACATTCAAAGGATCTACTCGGTTTCTTTATTTCTAATTTATAATCTGTACTTATTGTCTGCATAATTAACCTCCTTTCTCTATAGTAAGAGCCATGGAGATTACTCCTCTATCATATAATCTATTAACAGTAGCTCTGCTGGACTCATATCACACTTAGAGTTTATAAGTTCATCTATATGGAACTTGTGGATATCAATCTCATTCTCTATTGCTAGAAGTTCCTTAATATTTACGTTCCAATCTTCAACATGTTCTGGTGCAATCCTTATATTATTATCTTCTATTAATGGTTTTCCTTCTTCATCTTTCACCGAATACTTTTCTATAAGCTTTTGTCTTTCTTTATTGTAGACTTTAATCTCCGCTTCAATCTTTGCTATATTTTTAGCTATAGCATAAGAAACTTTTATAGGTAAATTCTTTTGGGATATTGCTCCTAAAACTGCTGCATCATTTACTATTCTTTCATTACTAAGCTTCATTTACAGTACCTCCTACTAATTCATCTTCTATTGCATAGAGTTGCTTATCAAATGCATCCATATCGGCTCTTACTTCAACTTTATTAGCATTATACAATTCTTGGTTTTGTATGCTCCTTGTTACACTCCCAACATTTCCTCCATTAGTACTTATAGTTGCATTCATGTATGCTACTTGTTTATCTTCTATAATGCTATATCCTGTTAGTGTAATACTTTTATTTGTTTTTAACATTTAAATCATCCTTTCTATTTTTCAATAAAGTTCATTTTAAGTCCACTCCACTTTGCTTCTCCATTTTTATATTGATACGCTGGAGCAGTTCTATCTCCTACATACATTGTCCTTGTTATCATCCCTTGTTGTGGATCCGGAAAAGTAACCGTAAAAAAAACACTACTTACTGCATTTAGTAGTGTTGATATTTTCCCCTGGCTTAATGGTGGCCATTCTAAATTAATTTTTCTTTTTACTGCTATCCTATCTCTAACCATATACCCTGCTGCAACTCTGTTACTTTCTCCGTCTAAGTCTTGAATTGTCACTTCATAAGCACTAGGAGCAGCAATAGCCACTCCATTAATCTTAAGCATATTACCACTCCTTCTATGTTGGTATTAGTGTTAAGTTTCCTTGTCTTTGCATCTTTCTAAGTTGTTTTAGTGCTACCTTACCAATTACTGATCCATCTATCTGAAGAATTAAATCTCCATCACCAAATCCATTATTACTATCACTTTGTGGCATTCTATCCGATACCTTCTGTGCTAAATCTGTTATCCATGCGGTATTGTTTTCTAAAGGCATTATAGCTTCTTTCCCGTCTTCTCCAAATATTCCTAATGTTGCTCTATCAACTACTCCACCTTTAGCAAAATAATTAACTCCAACTTTAGGAACTTCTTTAGTCCCTAAATTAAAATCACCATACATATAGAAATGAGGAACTTTAACTCTAAGCGTTGCATTAAAGTTATTAAATAAAGCCTTAATTTTACTAATAGAATTAGCTACATTCCTATACGCCTCATTCATATTGTTAGTTATATTATTTTTTATATTTAAAAATATACTATTTGATGAAACCTTTATACTTTGAAACCCTTTTGACATTAATATAACTAGGTTACTTGTAATATTAGCAATGTTGGTAGAAGCAGATCTGTATATAGATATCATAGTATTAAGCATACTGGCTGTAGTATGTGATATAGCATTTAATGAACTTCTAACTGTACTAGACATATTAGAAAATGATGCTCTAATAATATTACAACATTGGTTCATATTACTATAAATAATTGATGATATATTAGAAAATGCACTAGCTATTGATTTCCTTATACTTGATGTTGTATTCCCTACTACAGCCCTTATTCTATTAAGCGTAATGTTTATAATATTGCTAGCATTGGTAAACTCACTAGATATCTTAGCCCCTACACCATTAAATGAACTCTTTAATTTATTCGCTAATGAAGATACCTCATTAGAAAATGATTGTATATTCTTCTTAGCTCCATCTATACTCTTATTTACTGAAGTCATAGATTCTTCTGCTGTAGTGGCTACATTTTTATAGGCTTCTTCTTGTGCTGTAGCACTATCTTGATTAGCCTGTGCCATGGCATCTGTAGCACCTTCTACAGTAGTAACTTGATTATCATAACTAGTTTTAGTTATTTCATCTATATGTGCCCTATCTGCATCAATTGCTTCTCTTAGCTGATCCTCATAGATTCTTCCTTGAGTTGTAGTATTTCCATGGGTAGATAACAGTTCATCAAGTGCAGCTTGTTTTGATGCAATACTCTCTTGATATTTTGCTACCTCACTATCAATACTAGCTTGGAAATCTGCATTGGCTTGATCTAATTTAGCTTTCTTTTCTTGATAAGATAAACTTTCATCTGATTCTATAGTAGCTAAATAAGCTGCATGTCTAGAAACTCTTTCATCATAGGTTAAACCCTCATAACTAAGCATGTCTTCATTTATTCCTTTAAGAATACCATACTGTTTCATGAACTCATTCTTTTCTGCTTCAGTTAAATCTGCATACATAGCTTTAACTTCTTCGTTATAAACTGATTGGTTTTCTCCCATTTCATTGAGTTTTTCTTGATCGTGATTAACTATAGCATCTAAATACTCTTGAGCACTTTGAGATAACATACCAAACTTTTCAGTAGCTGTTTTAGTAGCTTCATCAACTTCTTCTGCAAGTCTAGTAGCATTAAAATGAATACTATCCAAGTATCTATTTACATTAGATGTAGCAGTTCCAAAGGCATCATCTGTAGTTTTAGCAGTTTCTTCTGCCACAGTTCCAACTTCTTCTATATTTTCTTTAACTTCTGGTTCTGTATCCCAACCAAAGAAACCTGCTATTTTATCCCACAACCAACCTAATTTTTCTTTAACCCAATCTATTACTGGACTTATTGCCTCCATAATAGCCTTCCACCAACCAAATTTATCACCTATTTTTTTTACTACTATAATTAATCCAGCAATGAGGCTTACAAGTAATAATATAGGGCATGCATCCACAGCTAAATTAAAAGCTAATTGAGCTGCTGTTGCTCCACTAGTAGCCATAGTATGAGCTTTTGTTGCTATTGTATTCGTAACTTTACCTGCTGTATCTGCAATCCATTTAGCTGTACTTTGAACTAATTTAACAGTTTGCTCTTTTAATGCTAAAACTGACTTTGTAATCCATACCCCTAAATCTTTCATGCTCTTTACTGGATGAAGTAATATATTTTTGCCCCACCTAATAAATTCTCCAGTGCTTGTTCTTATTTTACTACTAAGTGTAATTATTTTAGCAGTCCCATTTATTAATATTGCATTACCTAATTTTCCACATGCTGATATTGCTTTAATTAATCCTCCTTGAATCCACCTACCAAAATCAGCTATATTAGTAATTATGCTTGCGCTTAGCATTATTATTTTTTCTAGGAATTTACCTAAAGCATTTGTACCAAGCATAGCTCCTTCTATCACATGTTTAAACTTCCATGCTCCCCATAATATTAGAAAAGCCTCTAATACATAACGACATTGTTCTATAACTATTAGTACTGCCTTAATTGCTCCTGCTACTATATTTAATGTTAAGGCCACGGTACCAATAATTACACTACCAGCCCAACTATTCATAAATGCAGTTATAAAATTAATTGCATCTCTCATAATCTCAGCTAATATAGTTCCAACTAGCATAACTATATCACCTATAACATTAATAAACGCCTGGCCTCCTAATTCTAAGAACTTACCAAACCAATTACCAGCACTTATAATAAAATCCCTTGCTGCTATTGCTAGGCTATTCATAGCATCTATAAACTTTCTAGTATAAGGATTATTATCCGGATTAAGATGGTTCCACAAGTTACCTAATGCTACAAGTATATCTCCTCCAATTTGTAGAGCTACACCACCTACTACTATTCCTATTTCAGCCATGTGTTGTACAAACTCTTTTCCTCCATGGTTCCATACAGATACTAAGAAACTTTTTAATACATCACAACTATATCCAAATGCTTGCTTAAAATAATCCCATTTAGATAAAAACCAATCTCCATAATTATCCCATGCCTTTTTAAGTGGACTTAACAATTCAGATAAGATTTTATTAACTTTATCATTTAAAGCTGTAAGAGAATCTTCTGTTGCTGATGTGTCAATTGCAGGGCTACTTATTGTACCTACTCCTCCTGCACCACCACCAGCTCCTCCGCCAGAACCCCCATCTGAATCATCATTGGACTTTAATTTATTAATTTCATCAATGCCCATTAATGCTTCTAACTGTTTCTTTGCTTTATCAGCTTTTTTACCTACTTTATCAGTAGCACCACCTAAATTATTCATAGCACCAGTGGCATCATCAATTCCTCCTGTAGCTCCTCCAAAATCAATTGCTCCTGCTCCACCAGAACCTCCAGAACCACCACTTATATTAAATCCTATTGCACTAAGAACTGAATTGAATGTATTCGCCATTTGCACTAATTTAGCCATAATAGTATTTATAACATTAATAACTGGTGTTAGTACTGCAATCAAACCTTGACCTATGCTTGCCTTTAATGATTGATATTGTAGGCTTAACAATCTAACTTGATTGGCCCAACTTCCACTTGTTCTAGCAAAATCGCCATTAGCTGCACTCAATGTTTGTGTAACATACGCAAGCCTCAATGCAACTTTTTCTTGTTGATTCATAGCCTCTGTAGTTTTCCCATATCCGTTAGCTAAAGCATATTGATTAAGATTCTCTTGTGTCATTACAACACCAAGTTCTTTTAAACTTTCAGTCTCACCAGTAAATACACTCTTTAACTTTGTATAGGCTTCATTTTGACTTATATTATAAAAGGAAGCTACATCACCAGAAAGATTAGTAAGGGTTTCAGCCATTTCCTCCGCTTGATCTACCGCAAACCCCATTGATTTAGACATAGCTCCGAAGTTACCCATATACTGTTTAGCCATAGTTTCGGATAGTCCCACTGTCCTCATAGCATTTTTAGCAAATTCATTTACTTTAGTATTCATTGACCCAAAAGTAACATCAACAACGTTTTGAACTTCTGTAAGATTAGATCCTAACTCCAAACATGATTTAGTAAATCTAGCTATTGAAGCAATCGCAAAAACACTAGCTAACACCTTACCAAGTTTATCAAATGTACCACTCATTCCATTAACACTATTATTGACTCTACTGGCCATACTATCAACTTTTGTTTGAACTTGGGCTACTTGATTATTAAACTGTTTAGCATTAGCACTAATAACTACTTGTAATTCTTCTAATGTCAATTATTCTCACCTCCAATCTCTGTTTTCAGTGAGTTTACTCTTTGTGCAAACTCTTTCATGTGTTGCTTATTTATTTCCATTTGTACCTTTATTTTATTTTCTTCATTAATCTTACTTTCTTCTTCAAATAAGTCTGCAAACATATCTAAGAATTGAATTGGCTGATTATCCTTACTTATTATGCATGCCGTACCATTGGTAATTAATGTAGAAAGCCTATAAACCATATCAGCTGTATCTTTTCTTCTTATCTCCCTTTTTCTTAGAAAAGAATCTCTTACTTTGGTTATTTCTTCAATTGTCATATCGTAAAAATCACTTACACTTATTCCACAATCTAAAGCGTCATCAAGTAAGTACTTTTCAATAAACTCTGTGTATGTCCCAGGTGCTTTCTTTAGAAATGGGGAAGTGGTACTTTCACCCTCTTCCCCTACTTTAAATTTTCTACCTTTTCCTCTGGATTTCCTAATACTCCACCCTCAGTTAATAGCTCCATTACTTCACTAAATAAATCCATTTGCGACTTTCCATTTTCAATATACTCATCTACTAGGTCACAAACCTTATCAAATGTCATACCATGTTGATATTTTTGAAGTGAACCCCAAAGAACTGTTACAAGATACTTCAAGGATGGTAAAGGTATTTTATTCATCTTCTTCATGTTAATATTACCTTTGCCATCTACTGGTGCTGTTGCGCTCATTTCCATTATTGGGTCTAATATATTTCCACCCAGTTTATCCTCTATAAGTATAGTTGAATTAGTTGTTAATTTTAATTTATATTCTTTTTCTCCTACTGTTAATACTTTATATAATGACATATAAATCTCTCCTTACTTCTCTTAAAATAATAAAGGACATACACTTAAGTATGCCCTCATGAACTACGGTGTTACTGTTGGGTCCGTTACTGTAATATCACTTTGTAATGCTAATGATAGAGTAAAGTCAATTGCTCCATTAACTCCACCGCCGCCAAGTTTTACACTGCATTGAGCTTTAAATACAAACTTAGTTCCATCTGGATAAGCTTGTTCAAAATCAATAACTTTCTTTTCATCTGCTAATGCTCTTAGTACTCTGTATGGACTGTCTACTGCATCATTAGCATATTTAAATTTATACGCTAGATCTCCATAATCTCCTATTCCAAACTCATATTGTTTTGTTGTATCCTCTAAGGTTGTATTTTCTACCTTCTCCGGATCATTACCCATTTCAGGAACTTCTTTTAATCCTTTTAATTTTATAAAAGTACTTCCTGTAGATTTATAACTTAATGTAATTCCATTTGCTAACATTTAACATCATCCTCTCTTAATCTTGATATACAAACTCTGTTGAGGTATCTATAATACCTTCATACCTCATAACCTTGTGTTTTAATCCGCTGGTATCTGAAACATCTTGGCAAAATGTACGTTGTAACCCTAGCTTTGATAATTTCTTATCTACCTCTAGTGCTGAACTTGATGTGCTTCTATTGTGCCATATATCAACTCTATATCTTAGATATGATTTTGACTCTTCCCCATCTACCCATTCAGCTACTTTATTATCTTCTTCTGTATATTGTATAGCTGGGAACGTTGCCCAATCCGCGGGATAACTGTCACTTACATTAGAAGATATATCTTTAATAGCTGAATATACTTGATCCTTAACATTTATCATTTACCTGCCACCTCCCTTATCTTCTTCTCTAAATCACTTGCTATATTCTTTTTTACAAGTTCTTCATTGTTCTTTAATGCCGGATACATAAACGGTTGAGCTGGTTGACCTTCAATCCATCTTGGACCTACGTCTGGAATATTAACTAACCATTTATCTTCCTTATAACTTAATGGTCCAGGATATTTATCTCCACCAGATTCCTCTCCCTTTTTTCCTGTTCCAAATTCAACATAAGCTGCATATTCAACATTAGTAAAGACTTTTCCTATAACTTTGCTTTGTTGTGATTTAACATCTGTATATATACGTTGTTGTAAATCTCCACTATCTACTGGGCATAAGTCTTTAGCTTCGCCTTGAACTAACTTAGTCTGCTTTGCGATACTTGTTTCCAGCACCTTATTAGCATTTCCACCAAGAGCATTAAGCTTCTTCATTAAAGAATCTACTCCATTTATACTCATAGTATCTTCTCCAGTTCTATCACTAGATGTGAGTATGGCTTTATACTTATAATCTTATAATCTGGTTCACTTTCTTTAGATACATAAACACATATACCATATCCTTCACATAGCTCTATGTCATTAACTACATATAAAGTTATATTATCTTTTACTATTACTTTATAGGGTCCATCATAAAGCATATTTAGAATATAATTAAGTCTTTCTCCGTAGATTTCAGCTTGTAGCTTTCCATTTGCAGGAGATATATTTGCTTTTATTTCTATTGGTTCAGAATACCCTGGATATTTACCGCCCTCATTATCCTCAATGATAGTTTTTTTCTTAAGATAATAAGTTTTCTTATTCTTTACTCTCAATCATACTCACCGCCTTAAGTCTTCTAAAAGCTTTAAGTCTATTCTTAATACCTTCAGGCATTTCATAGCTAACAGATATACCACCTTCACTTCTGGAAGCTTCACCTTCAGAGCCTAGCCTGTTGTAATAGATTATAGATAACTCTCTTTGTAATCCTTCCATTTTAGGTAATAAGACATTTCTATTAGTGTAGTCCAATATATCAGCCTCAGCATCTTCAAGCAGTTGTGTAAGTAGATTATTATCTGCATCTGGTAATCTTACCTTCAACTTTTCTAACTGTGTCACATTAACACCACCTAAAAAGAGGACACTATTCAGCATCCTCTATCATTGTAATTATTTCATCCTTTTTAGCTTTTGAAGGTATTTCAATTCCCTTTTCTATTGCTACTTCTTTTAACTGTTCAATAGTTAAATCACTTAAATCTATATCTGTATTATCAATTTTACTTACTATAAAACCTCTTCCTTCAAACCAGGTAGCAATCCAATTATCTTTAACTTTAGCCACGCCTTCAACAAACATAACTGGTCCATATTCACCAGTGTAGTTATTATCATCTTTAAATTTTACTTCATACATTTACATTCACCCCTTACTGTACTTTTATGTTACGAAGAACTCCTGCTGCTCTAGTCTTTTTAAGAACTGTTGCTGCAACCATTTCAACTTCACCTTTTTTAACTGCTCCAGCTGTTTTAAAGTCTGGTAGCCATGTTTTTATTAGTTTACCACCAGTTGGAGATGCTGCATGAAGTCCATCTAAAGCAAATCTAGCTCCGTATAGGTCAGTTAGTCCTGTTGCACTCGTACCTACTGTTCTTGCAACTATCGGAACCGTAGGTTTTGTAGCAGAACCATCATGGAAATACTGTAAATCCACAAGAGGAATACCATTGTATGAATCAACACTTCTACCAAATCCATCAACGCCCTTTTCTAAATACCCTGCTCTTCTAGCTGCTTGTTTAATACGTGTAATTAACTTTCCATTACCCATTAATGCATCTGGTATTCCATCCATTTCAGCTAAAAATTCATCTAATAGATCTAATAGCAACTTATAATTTGTATCCAACGCCGAAGCACTTGATAAATCTATAACTGACTCTGTATTGATCTCTGTAGATGAACCTACTAACATTTTATCTAATCCATCAAATCCCTTAACAGATTTATCTCCATTGATTACTGCATTGTGGAATAAATTGATTGTAGCTTTTACCTTCTCCTTAAGTTGAAAGTCAACTTCATTTACCGCACCAGAAGTATCTGCTATTACTCTATCAATATCAAATGTTCCACCGAATACCTTAAGCTCTACTGACTTTGTTTGTCTATCTGCAACCTGTGGAGTGTACTCTGTGTTGATATCTCTGAATCCTGCTGTTGCTGGAGTCTTTAATTGAGTATATCCGTAAACAAGTGTACTTCCTCCAGTTCCTGGTGATACTGTATCATCAAATATTAATTTATCCATAAGGATAGATCCTCTTCTAAATTCGTCTATAACTTGTTGGTCTACTTTATTTGCCATTCCTACTTTTGCTTGTGCTAATGTTATTGCCACTTTTACATCATCCTCTCTTTTTAACCTTTATAAAATTCTGCAAGTGCACCTGTTAGTGTGTTATCACTTGTATTTTTTCCTCCAAGCTTAGGAGTATCTTTACCTCTTAACTTTTCATTTACAGCTTTCTCTACTGCAGATTGAAAAGCTTTTTCTACTGCTTCAATGCTTGCATTACAAGTTTCAGCATCTGAATAATTAAGTATCTCTACTAACTCCTTAGGTAGCCCCTTCTCTGCTAGTGTCTCATAAGCTTGTGCTTTAAGTTCTCTAGTAGTTATATCTTTTTCTCTCTTTTCTAGTTCTGCTATTCTTTTTTCTTCCGCATACTTTGCCTTTTGTTCAGTATTCATCTTAGCTAGTTTCTCTGCTTCTGTCTTTGCATTTTCTAATTCAGTAGCCTTATCTGTTTCCCACTTAGATTTTGCAGTTTCAAGAGCTTTAGCAACTCGTTTATCAAATTCAGATTGATATTTCTTATCTTTAAGAACATCATCAAAATTCTTATCTTCTTTACCTCCCTTGGTTTCTTCTGTTCCAGTATTATCTGTTCCAGTTTCACCAGTTTCGGTAGTTCCCCCATCAACTCCAGTATCCGGAGCTAACATAGGTTCAAATCTGCATAATCCTAAGTTTATTAATAATTTTGTATTCATAATTACCTCCTTGCCCACTACATTCAATTAAGCCCATAGCGTTCAATTATTTTATTCTAGCCTTTTAGAGCCTTGCTAAGGGCATAATAAAAAGCCTTAGTTTCCCAAGACTTAATTCTAAACATGATAAAAGCACCTACATAAGTAAGTGCTTAAAATTTATATATTTTATTTTTTACCTGGTTTCCATTGGTGCCCACACTTTAAACAGGTTACAATAATTTTATTCTTCCCATGCCCTGCAGCTATAGCTCCATATGCTCCTACAGTTGCTACACCTAAAGCACCTTTTGCTAAGCTAAATCCTTTTTTATTAGCTGTAATTGATGTGCTTCCACATTTAGGGCAATGAGCTACATTATCATGTGAACTTCTAGTAGTTGGTTGAAGCCTATTAGCAAATTCCGGATTTGAAGCCATTATTCTTCTTCTGCGTTCTTCTCTTCTCATCTCTCGTTCTTCTTTTTTTCTAGCTTTCTCTAATTCCTTTTCTTCTTCTTTACGTTTATTCTCTAATTCCTTCATTTTTTCACCATCTAATTTTTGAGGTGATAATCCTAACTTCTTTCTTAATACATTATAAGCTTGACTAAGTTTCTTTTCTTTATCTATTTCTATTTTTATCATTTCTTCATTACGTATATATATTTCCAATGTTACACCATCACATTTTACTTGCCTTAAATTTTCTAATGAAAAATATACCTTATTACCAAGTGTAAAATTAAAATATATACCGTTAGGGTATATATAAAAATTGCAAGTTTGTTCTTTTTTCAAATCTGGTCCATCTTTAATTTTAACTACTTCAGTAAACTCAAATCCCAATGACCCACCATCAGCTTTTATAAGCTCTTTATATTGTTTCTTATCTACAATCATGCTTATCCCCCTATCTTCCTTACTAATACAATAATATAACAAAAATAGGTAAAATAAAAGCACCTACTATCTATATAAGTAAGTGCCTATTAATTATCATGGTATTTGCATTCCTTACAAATCTCTCTCCACTCTTTTACCTTAACTACATTACCTGGTAACAAAGTATCCTTTGTACAACCTTCTGATATATCAACTATCAGTACACATTCCCCTATATCTATATCCTTATTAAGGATAGGACACTTAACCATCCTTTAACACCTCCATTAGCTTTTTAAATTTATCATCATACTCGTCACTTTTATATGATGTACTTACAATTTTATCTTTCAAATTAACAACACTGCAACCATCTTCTGATACATAAACAACCACTTGACCATTCCATCTACTGTATGCTGCTTTAGAACTATTTATAAAATCCTGAGTCATTTCCTTAGTAACACTGTGCTGTCTTTCATTATTAATATGATTGTAATCAAATTTATATTCTTTTAAATCAATTCTATCTATATTTTTAATTGGAGTTCCTTTTATATTTAAATTACCAGCTTCTTCAATTATTTTATTATATCTTTTCGTATCTATATAATTGATCTTTAAAGAATTCCATTCATTACTACCATTATACTTCAGTTCTCTGAAATCTGTAAATGATTTAGGAGCATCTTTACCAAGTATTTCTTTATACTTACTGTATTGTTTTCTATCAGATGCCTTATTCTTAATTATCTTCTCAAATACTTCTGTTTTATCTTTTCCATACTTATCAATTACAAACTTATCATACCATTCTTGATACTTCATATCTCCAGGTACTGTATAGGTTTTACCTGTCTCTGGGTCCCTTGCTCTTCTTTGTAGTCTTTCCATATTCTTAAAGTATGCTCTTGTTGTACTTCTACAGTATGGATGTAATGGAGGTAAATTACTTCCTGTTCTTAACTTATCTACTTTTATAATCTTACCGTCCATACTTCTACATATACTAGATGTTCTTAAATCTAATGTAGCAATAAATATTACTTTATCTATCCCACATTCTTTATAGCTTTCAACTTCTGCTGCATTTGTTATATAAGTGGTCTCTGTTCTTATAATTCTCTCACAAGCAAATTTCTCGTAATCAGTCATGTCTTGTAACTCTTGTGCCATTCTTCTGGAGCTTTTACCACTCATTAAACCACTTGTTATTACTTCTTCTAATTTCTCTGCTAATACATCTGTATTATTCCATATACGCTTACTATAGTGTTTCCCACTCCACTTATTCTTAAGTATCTCTTGTATTGTTCCTAATGGCATTTGAGCAACATTAAAGCCTACACCTAATCCTTTCTGAATATCGAATAGGTTTGTGTAATAGGCTTTCTCTATATTATCTGTATATAATTTAGTACTTTTATTTATTTCTGCATCTGCTGCTAATTTAGTATTAATATAAATACTCTCTTTTAATGCTTCTAATCTTGTTATTCTAGCTTTATAAGCATTTGCATTTAATTGGGCCATCATATACCTTTTCAATTCTTTATCTTGTATTCCGTGTATTCTCGCCCTAATGCTCTCTAACTCTTTATTAGGTATTTTACTATTAAGTAATCCCTTTGTTTCTCCTATGCTTAATCCACTATCGCTCTGAAACTTAAAAAATATCTTATTAATGTCTTTATTAATATCCTCGAGAGCCTTATCATAAGCATTATTTATTTTATGAATAGTTTCATCACTAGACTTATGATAGCTTTCCATTCTTAAGTTAGATCTTTTTTTCCAATAAGCATTACTTCTCTTCTTCATCTACCTCACCATCTTCTGGATTAGTATTTTTAAAGTCATAACTACCAAAGGCCTCTTGTTGCTGCTCTACTTTCTTTTTATTTTCTTCATCAAGACGCTTTCTTTCCTCTTCGATATCTATTTCACCATCAAATCTTTTTACTCTAGTTTCCCAACTAATAAAGCCTTCTGTTTCTTGTGCTATATTAGCCATAAGTTCATCATCTACCGGAAGACTTCTCTTCATAGAAATATCTATATTGCTAGAATCAATATTCTTAGCTCGTATATTCTCTATATTAGACATAAGCTTTAATCTTTGCCTTAGGCCTTGTTTAAAGTATCTTTCTTTTGTTTTTCCTAATTGTTCAAAGCCTAGTAGCTTGTACTTCATAGCTATACCTGAAGCATTACCTACAAAGTTTTCATCAGTAAGACATGGAACTTTTGAAAACTCATGTATATCATCTTTAAGTGATTTCTTAAGTACTTCTATTTCAGTTTCATTAAGATTTTTAACTAACCACTTGGCATCTCCACCTTCATCAAGCTCTATAATCTTTAGTTCTTTAAGTAATCTTCCCGTCTTAACCTTTTCCTCTTCATCATCACCTAATGAAGCACCTATAACTGCAAGTAATGCATCAACAACCTGTTCCTTATCATTTATCCTATCAGATTGTAAAAGGTTATAGGCATCTATTAGAGTAATAACTCCTTCAAAGTCACCTCTGAGCTTTTTATTATTTCTATACTCTATAAGAGGTATTTCATTAAAATAATGTTCTTCTTCATCCTTTAATTCAAATACCTTACTCTTTATATCTTGTGTAAAATAATGATATATCTTATCTTCAGTATAAATATTGATATCATAACCTTTTAACTGATCATCAATATCTCTCTTTTCAAAGTAAGTTACCGCAAACATAGGCTTTTGTTTTACTGTTGTATCACACACTAAGAAACTATTTAAAGGGCTGCATACTGCTAATTCTGGATAAGGTACTTCATCATCATTCATAAATAACAATTCATATCCTATACCCATAATACTCATATCTTGTGCTAATTCATTATTATGACTATCTTCATCTATCTCAGTGAAGATATCATTTAGTTCATCAGCACCATCACCACTATAAGTTATTGGTGTACCAAATACATATCCAGTAGCCATATCAGTAATATATTCAGCGTGATTTGCTACTATTTTGTTATTAGGCAATAAGTCACTTGATAATGATCTTTCCAGTATCTTGTGTTCTCCATCATAATATTTATTCAATAGACTATATCTGTCCAGCATTGCCCTATGGTTAGATATACACTTTACTAGCAAATCATCTGGAATACTTCCATCTTCATTTAATAAATCTCTGTCTTTTAAAATTGCCATTATTATTTCACCTACCTTAATCCTATCTTTGCTTTACTCTTAACTTTCAGTCTTCTATCATTCATTTCATCTTCCATACCATATCTAGCAGCATCAATAGTATGGTTGTTTTTATCTGGATACTCTCCTTTTAAATTCCCCTCTTTATCTTTCTCTATCTCATACCCTACAAATTCTCTTTTTGCATTAGGGCATCTTACTGGATCTATTATTATTTCTTCTATTTCTTCAGACAAAAATTTAAGACCATGCTCTACTGAGTCTGGTCCTTTCTTACATGCTATCATATTGATTCCTAATTTTTTTAACTCTGCTATAGTTCTTGGTGCTGCATTATCAGCTACAACTCTTTTATTTAAAGGATTCTTCTTTTTAATAAGTTCTGCAGCCTTACTGTTTCCTAACTGTACTTGAAATATTTCATCAAATATATATAATCTTTTTCTCGTCTTATCATAATGCATTTTAACAAGGGCTAACGGATCAGCTGCATAACCATCATCAAATCCAAACTTTAATTTATCAAAATTTCTAATTTCTTCATCTGATATTTCTCTTATAGTTAAGTTTCTAAATACCTCTCCACCAGTTCCAGTAACTGCTCCTAGGTAATCATGCTCATACTTAGTTGGATTGACTTTCTTCATATGCTCTGCTTCAATTAAGAATTGTTCACCTAGCCATTCTTTAGGTACGGACCTATAATCACTATGATGTATATATTTATCTTTTCTCTTCTCTACTACTTCCTGGTTACACCAGTTTCTTTGACTTTCAGGAGGGTTAAATGAGTAGAATACACAGAATTTAGGTCCACACCTTAAAATAGATTGATTAATTGTATCTATTTTATTCTTACTTTCAAACTCGTCCACCTCTTCATACCAAAGATACTTAATGTATCCCTTAGGTACTTTAGTAGACTTAACCTTCTTAGGATTATCAGCACCTTTAAATCTTATTACTTGTCCAGTAGGCTTATAGGTTATTGTTAGTTTTGCTTCAGGTACATGCCATTCATCACTTACACCTAATGTATCTATTGCCCATTTAATCTGGTCTCTTACTGATTCTGATAGAGTATCCTTTACTCGTCTTAGTACTAATGCATTAGACATAATTCCTTGTTGTGCATCCTTCATTATACCTAAGACAATTTCAAGTGAAATAAAAGAGGACTTCGTACTACCTCTACCACCTTTAAACCAGTAGTGAGTGTGAAGTCCTTTTTTAATATCCTTATGCACTTCATAGAAACTTGAAGCAATTATACTTTTTAATTTAACTTTAATCATCTATATCATCTACTATCTGAACTTGTTGATTTCCTTCAACCTTAATATTCTCAGTAAATAACCTGTATCTCTTACCTAACAATTCAGCTGCCTTTGTTCTATCTTGCAATGAAGCATCTAATCCGAATTGCTCCTTTTCTTCTCCTCTCATTACCCTTGTGAGATATTGAAGAACCTCTTCTCCTTTTGCTATACGTTTATCCTCTATTTCTTTTAGTCGTTCATCTATATATTGTTTTATGCTATCATTTGCTATCAGTCTTGATGAATTAGCTCTAGCACCTTTCTTATTATATCCTGCTCTTATATAGGCCTCTGTAGCATTCCCTAGTTCTATATAGTAATCTACAAATGCCTTTTGCTTAGGTGTCATTCTATCCATTACTATCACCTGCCCTAAGTATTTCTATGAGTACCTTTAGCAAGTCTACTTTACTATATACTATATCTACAACATCATTTTCTTTTCCTCTAGGCTTTCCATAGTGAACTATATATTTAGTAATAGGCTGTCCATCATCGCCATAAAATTGTTCATGATTTATCAGTGGCATCCAGCCTTTTGCTTTTAATGCCTTGGTTATTTTATTTATTAATGATTGTACTTTAGCCATAATGCCACCTCACTTTCTATAAAATAAAAAGAACCCTAAATTACTAGAGTTCCTTAGTTATTAATCATTACCCCATGGATCTGGTTTATCAGCCATAATCCTGCCTCACTTTCAATATATAGTATATTTGTCCACATGATACACAATATGTTGTGTATAAATTAAAACCTTATTGCCATGGTTCAGGTCTATCTATCAATACTTTCACCACCTAAGCTTTGAAATTATTATTACCATAGGTCCGGTCTATCACCAGTCATACTAAAACCACCTTTATACTTATAATTTCTTTATCTACCATTATTATACCTATCAATCATTTTACTTAAGAATATATAATATTTATGATATTTTAAAGCTCTTGACATTCCAAATCCTAATACTATACTTTCTATTGATACCAATCCAGTAAATACATATATCAATCCAATACTCTCATACATTTTCCCAAACATTCCTAATGAAAATGTTAATAATGGCAATATTGCTGTGGTTAATCCTATTTTATTGATTTCTTCAATTTCAACTAATAATTTTATTTCTATATCTTTAATTTCTTCATCATTCTTATTTTTTAACCATTGAAAAATTGTTCCTCTTAACAATGAAATATCAGTTTCAAACTTTTCAAATTCATTTTTAAATCTACATAAATCTTCATAGTCAGGATTGTAAACTAAAAGCATTCTCTTCATGAAATCTCCTCCCCTCAATATTTTACAACACTTACTAAAATATAACAATAAAAGACACCTATATTTCTATAAGTGCCTTTATATTATATTGGGGTTTATGGGGAATTCAACTTTCTTTTACAATACAATTATAACATCTGTAATCCTATATATATTCTCATTATTTTCTCACTTTTTTCTCAAAATTTCAATATAGAAAACTCCCTTCATGCTTTGCTATATCTTCCACTAAGTCATCTCTCATTCTATAAGCTGTAGCTATGGCTATGTTTAATCTTTCAGCTATAATATTAACCTTCATTTTATCTCTATATTTAAGTTCTATAAACTTTTTATTTTCTTGACTTAAGTCTTTTAAATTCTGCTCCATATGAGTTATAAAACTTTCTGTATCTCTAAGCTTAGCTTTAAGCTTAAATAGATTTCTTATCTTAATAGCTCTTTCCTCTTCTAGTTTCTCTATAGCCCTAATTATTTCGCTTTCTGCATAGCTTGCACTATTAGTACTTGTTTGTACTCTCTCATTAATCCCCATCCCTGGTTGATGATAGTCTATTTTAATATTAGTATTTTTAATATCATATTCTATGGATTCAATTTGCTTTTCTAACTGTTCTATTCTAACTCTAATATCATTAATTTCTTTTTTCTCTCTAAAATAACTATAGAGCTTACCTTCTGTCTTTCTAAATAGTTCTTTATTCAAGTCTCATCTCCTCCAGTTCAAACTCAACTCTCTCCAGTTCTTCTGTATATCTCTTAAGTATAGTGAGCTCTACAATTTGGCTATCATCTTTAAATGCTATTCCATTCAAACTATCTAAAATTATCTTTGCAATATTATCTCCATCTGGCTTTTTAGTTGGATATTCTAATCCTTCCTTTATTGCCTTTATTCTCTTTTTAGAATAACTACTCATTATTGGGTAATAGGCCGTTATTATAGCTTTAATTGGTCCATCTAAGTATTTTCCATCTTGCTCCCTGTAATTAATCCTTACCCAATTCTCATAGTTAACTGTATCTTTAGGAGTCATAGCATGTCCATTAAACACTCTTGGTCTAGCCTTTCCTTTTATCTTCCCTTCGACTACTATCATCTTCTCCCTCCTCTTCATCTTCATTGCCTACAAATATATATTTCTCTAAAAACTCTCTTAAATTCATAACCTACTTCCTTTTTCATTAAATTTGAATAAAAAAATACCGCATATTCATTTCTGAATAGTACGATATCTTAAGCAATCTAATATTTAAATTTATCTTCATAATATATTAAGATTGTTTATTTATTTTAGCAAAGTAACTATCTATCATTTTTACTTTTTCTGTTCTCTCCATTAATTTATAGTAAATCAGCCACTTTTCAATTGAATGTAAAGGAATAGTTGTACCATGAATATCAATATAGTCCTTAATATCCTTTTTTTCAAGTGGAAAATAATGCTCAATATTATTATTTACTATAACAAATCCAGCCATAATATCAAAATCTATTGCTTCAATATTGAACTCCATAAAGTCCTTTGTTTTGTATTGTATATTAGGATTTTTAGGTTGTAATTTACCAAAAGATAAAAGGATTTTTTTTATTTTTTCCACATCACTTTCAGCAACCATAATATCAATATCATGAAATTCATTAGTAATTTTTTTAAAATACAATAATAATGATGCACCGATTGCCCATGTAATATTATTGGAATTTACCTCTTTGGCAACTTTCGATAGAACTTTCAGTTTATTTTCTATAGTTATCAAACATCTCACTCCTATTAATTATAATTATTCAATTCATATTTCATATAATTATGACTTAATTATATCATCTTTTGTAAATACCGTACTATTCAATTTTCAACGAATAATTTATCTTACTTAATCTTAAATTTGCATATTATATTTTCAACTACATAAACTACTGTTGAAAGGTGGTTAATGATATGAAAAAACTTACTGTTATACTATTGATCTTAATGACATTAGTATTTAATATATCCGTTACGACAACTGCATTTGCAGAAAATATGTTTAAAGAAGGAACTTATAGCATATCTGATTTAAATTTTTCAAAGGATAGCTTATATTATATCCAGAACGTTTCAAATAGTCGTGCTTATGCTATCGTTTTTGATGAAGAACTTATTGCAACACAAGTCTTATATCTAACACCTAAATCCCCTAAGTATAATCTAGTTCCTCTTACCGATAAACACAGAATTGTAATAGTTGGTGATGGTCAAGTATATATTGATAAATGGACACAATAGGGTGTCCATTTATTTATTAAAATCTTTACACTTTCTTTGAATTGTGAAATAAAAAACCACCGTATTATTCAGAATTGAATTTTACGGTAGTTTATTCGTTAAATAAGAATTTATTATCTTAAAATTGATTTAATCTTCCCTACTAAATTGGAATTTAAAAAGCATTCCAAATGAAGCAAAATACAAATACACATCCCCATGCATTATTAGTTTCTCTTTTTATTATAAGCATACCATAAATAGCTATGAATGTAGTGATTATTTCAATAATACCCCAGAAAGATGTACTAAAGGGATGAAATAAAATACATATCACAGCACAAGCAATAGCACCTACATTAAACCACTTACTTTTAGGTGGATATATACTGTTTAATTTATCGCTAATAACAACATAATTAAATCCTTCAAAAAATCCCCACACTATAAAAATCAATGCCATTCCTAAAACGTTGATCGGAATACCACTTTCTAATACATCATTTGTAATAATAATGCTCAGTGGGTGATAACCTGTATATTGTCCTGATATAAAAATATACATTAAGTATGGAATAAAACAGATAATTGAACCTAATGTAGATTTAATTGTATTTCTTTTTAATAATCCAAAATCTGAAAATCGTTCCTTTCTAAAAATACATACTACTGTAATTCCTAATCCAGCTATACCAAATTGAACACCTGCATTAAGTACCAAACGTAGGACAATAGAATTATTAGAATCCTTTATATAATTCACCATTTGATTTCCAAACAGCATGTATACTATAAATGATCCCAATGTTATTAATGTAATAATCCATATATCAGCATCTAGATTCCTTTGCTCTAAAGTTAAGCTTTTTTTACCCATCTTATACCTCCAGTATAAATTACTATTTAACTTATCTAATTCAATTATACGCTAAATACACCATAATTTTCATGTTATTTCAAATATCGTACTATTCAATTTTCAAAGAACACACTTTATTATATGATTGTCATATGAGAATACCACCTTGCAGCAGTACTCCCATATGACCTTATTCCTAGATTTAAAATATCTTTAATTGTTCTTCAATCATTGGTTCATAATTCATTAAAATTAATTCATTTCTAACTGGCATCTTATCACCTGCAGCTCTATTTTTAATTTGACTGGCCGTACTATATTTAACTACATACCAATCCTTGTATAAATCATCAATTAGTGGACTACTGTAATAACAAACCATAGCTTTTCCTTTTATTTTATCTAGTCTTTCTTTTAATCTAATATGGTCCTTCTCTTCAAAACCTCCAAAATACATATTTTCATGGTCATGATATGGTGGATCTAAAAAGAATAGTGTATCTTTTGTATCATAGAACTTTATTACTTCTTCAAAGTCTCGGCTTAATATATTCCATGTTTTAATTAATTCAGCCATTCCAGGTATAAGCTCTGTTGCTGAAATTAATTGCTTGGCCTTATTTTGAGTTTTTGATAATCCAATTCCATTTCGGTATTTATGTCCTCCACCTCCAAAGCAAACTCTCATCAAATAGTAAAATCTAACTGCAGACTCTAAGTTATTCTCCGGCCATGGCTCCCATTTCCACTTTTCATATAAACTTTCACTATAGGGTAATGCTGAACATTCTTTGTATAACTGTTCCGGATTATCTTTAAGTACCATCATATAATTTACAAGCCTATCGTTTATATCATTTACAATGGTTAACTTTGATGGATTTACTGTCTCTTTAAAAAATGGAACTGCTCCGGATCCAAAGAAACAATCACAAAATATATCATGCTTAGGCATTAAATCTATATAAAGCTCTTCCTTGCCATGCTTTCCACCTATCCACTTTATATTGCTTAATCTTTTGAGTTTCAATTTATCACCTAATTTCTTTAAATAATAAAACTTAATTGTTCTATCTGAATAGGAATATCTTCCCACTCTACACCTATATAATCTAATACCTTACCCCATCCAAACTTTTCTCCAGTCTCCGGATCTGTAACACATCTATACATCCAAAATTCCCACTCCTTAGGATTACGCTCTCTTAATCTATCAAATCTATGTGGCCTTTTTTCCATGTGTACACCAAATCCACACATACTACATCCAGTTCTCTGAGCTTTAGTAGTATATAGAGTACCATCTGGTTTTCGTTCTATAGTTCCGTATATTTCTGGTATTGGAACTTTTAAATCTAACGCTAACTGCAACAAGTCTTGTCTTTTAAATATTGCAAAAGGTGCACTTCTTATCACTGTTTTCCCATAATAATTACAACCATGGTCTATTAATGATTCTTCTCTTTGTCCACCTTCTGAGGCCATCATACCTAAGTAAGGATAACTTTCATGTTCCTTTGACCAATCTCCGCATGGCTTTTCCTTCATGTGATAGCAGCATTGGTTAGAAACTTTAAAGAAGGCCTCTTTGTAGTTTGTACCATACTTTTTATTTTCCATGCCAGCAAACAAATTTAGCCATTTTTTAGGTAGTTGCATTCTACTATTTTTAGCATAATGACCTTGTTCTCCACATTCACCAGTAATAATCGCATGTCTTACTGTAGTATTTCTTTCAGTTGGATTTTGAAGTGTCTCTATTCTACCAGCTAATTTCTTTGATATTACAGGAAATCCAACTTCATTTAATACCTCTACTTTTGATTTATATGGTGCTAGTTTAATTATTCCTAATTGGTCATGTATCCTTTGAATGCTTTTATCTTCTAACATTGAAACTGAAATTGCTGGTACATCTATTCCAATAGATCTTAGAAATAACAATAATGTTATGCTATCCAAACCTCCTACACTAACATGACAATTTAAATCTCTCTTTGCCATCTCGTTATAAAATTCCCAAGCTCTTAGCTCTGCTTTCCTAATTTTTATCTCGTAGGGAAGATTTTGAAGTGCCATAAATTGTTGTTTCTTTCTTCTCTTGGTCTCTCTCCATTCTGAATCATTCATTGTACTTTCCCCCATTTTGTTACTTAACTAGAATGGCATGTCCTCTCCATAATCTACTGGAGTATAATCATTAGCTGCTTGTCCTTCATTCTTATTACCATATTCTAAGAAACTTACTTCATCAGCTACAACCTCAGTAACATATCTTCTTCCACCATCTTTAGCCTCATATGACCTAGTTTCAATTCTTCCAGCTACACTTAAAAGCTTACCTTTACTCATATAGTTAGCAGTACTCTCCGCTTGTTTCCCCCATACTACTATAGGGATAAAATCAGCCTCTGGTTGACCTTCCTTCTTAAATCTCCTGTTCACTGCCATTGTAAATGTGCATACTGCAGTTCCTGTGCCTGGAGTAAACTTTAGCTCTGGATCCTTAGTCATGCGACCTATTAAAACAACCTTATTCATAAATCATACCTCCTAAATTTATTACCACTACTTACAATCACATTTAACCTTCAATGGAGTAAACATAATCTTTGCTGATTCATCCTTTATGCTTTTTTCTAACTTAATCTTATTTGATTCAACATTCTGTGCTAGTTGACCTATAGCTTTTTCATTGAATTGTCCTCTTTCAACAATCTCTTCATTAATTTGATTGCATTGTATCTCTATAGACCTCTCAACACTTTTCCAATATACTTTCTGCTTGTCCATCTTCTTGTCTAAGTTATTTAATTTCCTTTCTAGAGTAATATATCCCATAAGAACTAAAACCCCTATAACACCTATTCCTAAGCCTAAAATTATATTCATCTTCTATTCCCCCTTATTTTTTCAAGATAACTAATACTTTTTTATCTAGTAATGTCTCTAACTGCTCATTGAACTTAGTTTCTATTATGTCTTTTGCTAATTCATAACCTACAACCATAATTATTTCATTTTCCTTATCCTCTATCTCTGTATTCATGAACCAGGTCCTATAGGTATTCTCTGACCACTGGTTAAATATAGTTTCATGATATGGAGTAGGAAAGGATAGAGGTGGAAGTGAAGGGAGTCTTTCGTCCCCTTCTTTTCCTTCTTTTCCTTCTTCCTCATTCTTATATAATTCTTTATCATTATTGTTTGTGTCTACCTTATGGTTCTTTATCTGTATACCATATGGTTCTTCTATAGTTTTTTTATGGTCTACATTATGGTTTTTTTGTGGTTTTTTATCGGTTTTTTCTTCATCAGAAAACCCTTGATAATCCTCATAATTACTTACTTTTAGGGTAGTACCTTTTTTTGATTTTATTGTTGTTATCATTCGGTCACTTTCTAGTAGCTCTAAAAATTTCCTTACAGTCGTTTTTGACACCCCCCATTTTTTAGCAAGTTTTAATTCAGAGGTGTGAAAACTACCTCTTTCTATTAGCACTAATTCATTACCTAATAACACTTTTTTCTCCTGGTGGTTAGCCTGAAGAAGGATATCTAACCACCATTTTAATTTTTGAGCATCTTCCCATATCCAATTTTTACGTATTGCTCTATGGAGCTTTATCCATCCTTCTGCCATTACTTCACCTACTTGTCACTTATGTTTTCAAAGGTTTTTAATCCCCATTGCCTATCTATAGAATTAGTTAAATCATTCCACTGGCTATAACTAAACTTAATTAATTTTTCAATATCTCCATCTTCAACAGATATTTCTACATGTCCCCCACCATCTTTGATAGATATCACTTTACCATCATCAGCTCTAAGGTCCATCTCTTCTTTATACATATGATCCTCTCCTTATTTTTTATTTGTTGGGTCACATTTTTTAGAAAGCCTCATATATACTTGCTCGTATTGATCACTCGAAAGTTCTTTAATTTCTTTAACTCCAAAATCTTTCTCAATAACTTGCTTTATGACATCTTCCGAAATCCCTGCAGTTGAAGCTAATTTTGTTAGTTCTTTAATTTCTCTATCGCTTATTGAACTTGGTAATGCCCATGTAGGCAATTTAGGTATCTTCCAATAGATAGTCTTTTTATCTTTAGTAACAGCCTTTTTCCATCCAGTGTTATCCTTAGGCTTTTCTAATGAACATTCTGCAAAGCTTTCTGTAAGATTATAGAGATATCTTCCTATACCATATCCACTACTAGCACACCTCTTTAAAGCTCCGCTTATTCCTCCTTTAAAAGGTTCAACATTACTTTCGCTTGCTCCATCTTCTTTATATATCCATTCTCCCTGGCTATCCTTCACCGATATTCTGCATATTATATTGCTATCATTTGAACCTGTTCTATACTCAACTTTCCAGCCATCAAATCCAAATACATAATCTAATCTATTTTGTATTGCCCTAGCTTGTACATAGCATAGAACCATCACCCATGGCTTATTATTAGATACACCACAGCTTTGAACTCTCCATTCAACCTCATTCTCTCCAAAAGGTTTTCTTAATTCCTCTTGTATATCCATTTATCTAATCCTCAAACTTTCAGTTTGTTTTAGTATTACTCCTGGTATTTCTTCTCCAGCTTTTAATCTGCTAAGTGTTTCTTTCTTATCAAGAACTGGTGCTGGAGTATTGAAAAGCTCTTTAGGTATAACACTTTCATCTAAGACTTCCACACTTGCTGGATTCTTTTGAATACTGAATGAGAATAATTTACCTTTGATTTTAGGCTTGTCTACTACCCTCATAGCCTCTTCTAAATACACCTTAAGGTTTTTAGCACTAGTTTCTAAACTTTTTCTTCTTGCTGCAAGTCTAGTCTCTTCTTCTTTATATCCTGTAACCTCAACTTCCATAGTTTTGATAAGCTTTGCTATATTTTCAGCCTTATCTTCTAATTGCTCTCCAACCTCATTAAGTGCTTCATTTATAACTTCAACTGGTACTGTAGGGTCCTCTAATAACTCCTGTAAGTTTAAATAGTTTTGTGTTAATTCATATAGTTTCATTTATATTTCCCCCTTATAATCTAAATCTCTTATAGTTTCTCCTGTATGCTCGTTGTAAATTTCTCCATTGTCTATACCTTCTCCAGGTGCTATAATAGTTTCAAAGTTATTTTTCTTATGGTTATTGCCCTCTGTTTGGTCGCAAGGGTGATAACCTTTTACTATTTCTATGGCTTCACTTATACTTTTGCCCTCTTCACAAAGTCTTTTTACTTCATCAAGCTTTTCATTTAAATCTAGTAATGTTGACACTTTCTAGTACCTCCCCACTTGTAGTTTTTAGTTTTCTTTCGTATTCTTCGAGAATTTTCCATAGCATGAATGTCTGCATCACTTACTAAGTATTCTCTTTTCCTCTTCCGTTGGAGCTCTAGTATTGTCTGAACAACCTCTTCTTTACTTTGCTTTCTCATAACCATAACTACACCACCAATTCATAAAATGCATTGGTTATAAAGAGTAATGTCATAAATCCAGATAAGAATATTCCTCCACAAATTTTTCTACCGACGTTATTCTCTCTCCCATATTGAACTAAACTTGCAATACATATTATTGATGTGAAAATAATACTTACTACTCCTGTTATTAGGTAACCTAAGCTATTCATAACTACAACCTCTTTATTTTCTTAATACAGCTTGGACAAATATTCTTACCATCAAATGTTTTAATACCCTTACCTTCACCGCAGAATATACAAGTAGGCTCATATTTCTTTAATATAACCTGGTCACCATCCACATAAATTTCTAATGGGTCTTTAATGTCTATTCCTAAAGTTCTTCTTAATTCTACTGGTAATACCACCCTTCCTAAATCATCTACTTTTCTTACTATTCCTGTTGCTTTCATGATTAACATTCCTCCTTGAATAAATTCAAAATAAAATCTCTACCTTTTCCAGTCCATTTACGATCATAAATTATATGTCCATTGTCCAAAACGTCTTGTTTTATACTTACATATCCACATTCGGAATATTTAGAATATAATAGCCATGTCCTGTTCTGCTTGTATTGTATTTTCTTATCTGATAAAAGGTTATTTAACTTTGTAGCACTACTTAAGCCGAGTTCTTTTGCTATTTCGGATGTAGTATATAACTTATTTTGGTGTACTAACTTATCCCTTTGCTTTTCTGCTTCAAGTCTTGCTGCTCTTTCCTCTTTAAGTTTTGTTGCTGCTGCTATTAGTAAATCTGGATTGTCTAATAATTCATCTGTGGCATACATACCATGTTTTCTTATGGATGGAAGTACTTCTATTGCCAACCAATCTTGAAACTTTTCAGCAACTTCATTACTTGCTTTAAAAGCTAATTTATATACTGCTGGTTCTGGAATAAAATCACCTTTCGCAACATCTTGCGAAAATTTCAAATATCCATTTACTGTTCTCCACCTAATGTACTCTTTACCATTCTTTACTTCTGTAAATCCTAAACTTTTAGCAACTGTTTCTGTATCAAAAATCCATTCTCCATTTTCTAATTTTGTTGCCACTTCAAAAATTCCGCTTTCATCTTTGAAAATTTTTAAATTATCCACTGCCATTCCTCCTCTATTTTGTTTTATACCCCAATAAATGTTAAAATATTGTTGAAAGGGGGTGAATGTTATGTCTTTAACTGATAAAATGTTAAAAATGCATGGAGATGACTTCTCTATTGAGCGTAATAACTCAACAACATCTACCACTAAAGGTTTCTTTTGTGGTAACGATTATCCTAATACTATACAGCTTGCCAGCACTTCTGAAATTGTTGAAAATGACTGGCTTATTCATAAAGCAACTAATAGAAGATATTTTGTTAAAAATGTTAAACCTTTAACATCCGCTAACCAAACTTTAGGTTGGATGGCTGAATATTTATCAGAGTCAGAATATAAAAAATCTATATCTGATAATAATAAATCTACGTTTTCTATAGGCGCCATTTATGGTTCTGCAATTGTTGGTAACTATAACACTGCTACTATAAATAATGGTTATAATTTAAGTGAAATTCGTTCTTTAATATCATCTAAACCTATTGAAGACCAGATTAAATTAAATAAGCTTATTGATAGAATTGAAATTATTACTGAAGACAATCAACCTGTTAGTAAGGGAACTTTAGCAAAGTTCTCTGATTTATTATCTAAACACTCTGATATCGCAATTGCTATTGGATCTAGTGTTATGAGTTGGTTAACTAGCCAATAAAGTTATCTTCTAATGCTTTCTTAGTAATAGAACTTGCAGTAATAAGTAATATCGATATTTCGGAAAGTATTTCTTTAATTAACTGCTCTTGAACTGGTACTTCTGGAGCAGTTCCTTTTAATGCTGCTATTGCCATATCTAAAGCTTGAACATCTTTATCCCATGGTGACTCTGGTGACCAATCCATACAATGTTTTTTTAAATCTTCTAGTTGTGATATACATTCTTGTTTATCCATTTCTCATTCCTCCCTTAATTTCTTTACCCTCACGTTGGAGCCGCTTGAATACTAATTTAATTCTTTTATATTGTTTAAATCCGATAAATCTTTGCCTGCATAGTCTCTAAGAAATTTGATCAGTTCCATCCTAGTAACTTTTAGCCTTCCTAGCTTCAAACCTATTAATATATTTTTTCTTATCAATTCTCTTACGGTAGGTTCATCTGTTTTTAAAAAAGCTGCTACTTCTGGAACTGTATACAATAAATCTTCCATTTTTACCTCCTTAATTAACCTGGAATACTTTTCTAATCTTCTCGCCTAATGCCTGAGATATTACTTTCATAAAAATTAATTAACACCTCCTATATTCTATTTCCGTCATTTTAAGTAAATTTAAATCAATATCAAGAATTCTCGCTAAAACTAATAATTTCTCCGTACTTGGAATATATCTTCCGCATTCTATATCCGATAAGTAATTTCTTGATATATTGATTTTCTTAGATAACTGTTGTTGAGTTAGATTGTTTCTCTCTCTCGCTACTTTAATTTCATTACCTATCTTTTTTGCAATTGTATCTGTCATATATTTTTCTCCCTCCTTCTGTTTCTATTGTATTGTATTTCCGTCATTTATTCAAAGTTTGTTTACTTGTATTTCCGACTATTTTGAAGCAAATTTTAAAATTAGCAAGCTAATCCTCTTAAATGCTAAAATATACTTGTATTTCCGTCATTATCTGCATTGTAATTCCGACTTTTATAATATATAATTAACTTATTAAGTCGGTGATACCGACTATATTGAAATATTGGAGGATATATCATGAGTATTGGTGAAAAAATAAGTGAATTGAGGAAATTAAATAAAATGACACAAGTTGAATTAGCTAAAAAATCTAGTATATCCCGTTCATATTTAGCTGATATAGAAAAAGATAGATATAATGCTAGTGTTGATACTCTTAAATCTATTGCTGAAAGTTTGGGTGTTAATATTAGCGAACTGCTATCTGATAGCGAAAACTTAACAGAAGAAACTTCAAATAAAAAAGATAATTTAACGAATAAAGATAAAAAAGATATAGAGAAAAGTCTTGACGCTACTCTTAAACAATTAGAAGAACAAGATGGACTTATGCTTTCTGGTAATCCAGTAGATGATAACGACTGGGAACTTATTAAAAGTGCTATAAAAAATGGTCTTGAGTATGCTAAAAAAATGAATAAAGAAAAATATACTCCTAAAAAATATAAAAAGTAGTTTTCTATTAGGGGGATTGGGGATATTGAAAAATATTATAAATAAAAAGGTAAATTATTTAAAAAAGACATTTAATACAAGTAATCCTTTTGAATTATGTGAGTGCTTGGGAATAAAAGTATTCTTTGAGGATTTAGGTAAAAATACAAATGGTTTTTTTCAAGCAGCTCCTAGAAATAAAATTATTCATATAAATTCTAAATTAAGTGATATAGATAAATTTTTTACATGTGCGCATGAATTGGGACATGCAATATTTCACTATAAATCTAATGTTTTATTTCTTGAAAAAAACACTCTTCTATCAACTAGTAAATATGAAATTGAAGCCGACACGTTTGCTGCTGAGTTGCTAATTGACGATAACCTTTTAAATAGATATGAAGATTTTTGTCTTGAAGTTGTAGCTAATTGTGAAGGTATTAATTATAAATATTTAAAGCTTAAATTTGACTTAATTTAAATTAAGTATATATTTTTTTAGTTTCACGCGAACATACGTGTGTCAAAGGAGGTATTATTATGCAAGGTGGAACTCGAAAACGTGGCTCTACATGGAGTTACTATTTCGACCTTGGAATAGTCGAAGGTAAAAGAAAAAGAAAAGAGAAGGGAGGTTTCAAAACTAAAAAAGAAGCCCAGGAAGCCTTAAGAATTGCTTTAAATGAATATGAAAAATGTGGATCTGTTATAGATGAAAGTAATATTTCTGTTTCAGATTACTTTGATTATTGGTATAAAGAGTATGTGCTTATTAACTGCAAATACAATACGCAAGAATATTACAAAAGGATAATAAAAAACCACATAAAGCCATCCTTAGGTATATATAAACTTAAATCATTAACTCCAGCTATACTACAAGAGTTTATAAACCAAAAATACCTAAGTGGATTATCTAAATCCAGTATAGATAATTTCTATGGAGTACTTTCTGGAGCATTAAAATCAGCAGTATATCCTTATCAATTTATAAAAGAAAATCCTATACAATACGTTAAATTGCCTAAAAATAATAACTTGAAGAGCTCTAAGGAAGATTTAAAAATAATTTCTATTGAATACTTTAATAAAATTATCAATAGATTCCCTGTAAAAAGTAATTTCTATATTCCACTTCAAATTGCCTTTCACACTGGTATGCGTGGTGGAGAAGTTACAGCCTTACAATGGAGTGATATAGATTTAAATAATAAAACTATTAAAGTTAATCATACTCTAATAAGTAAAGGAAAAGGTATTTTTGAACTAGGTACACCTAAAACTAAAAGTTCTAACAGAACCATTGTTATAGGAGATACTTTAATAAATATATTAAAGAAACACAGCTTATATCAAAAAGAAAATAAGTTAAAGTATGGTAAGTATTATGCAGATTCTAATTTTATATGTACTAAAGAAAATGGTGAACATATAACAACTGATAGTCTTAAGTATTTATCTAAGGTAATAAATTATGAATTAGGTATAAACTTTAATTTTCACTCACTTAGACATACTCATGCTACTATGCTTTTAGAAGCTGGAGCCAATATAAAAGATATTCAAGAGAGATTAGGTCACTCAAAACTCGCTACAACTATGGATACCTATTCCCATGTAACCAACAAAATGAAAAAAGATACTGTTAATATTCTTGAAAATATACTTATACAAAAATAATTTGCCACCATTACAAAACTTATGGTGGCAAATCGGTGGCAAATCATATTTTTATTCACATCAAATTAGCTTAAACTCGCTATTTATCTAGTCAGCTTAACAACGCTTTCAACATGCGGAGTATGCGGGAACATATCCATAACTTTCACCTTTTCCACTTTATATCCATTAGCAGTTAATACCTCTAAATCTACTGCTAGTGTTTTAGGGTTACAGGATACGTAGATTATTTCTTTGGCATCAAATTTTATTACGTAGTCTAGGGCTACTGGGTGTACTCCTGGTCTTGGTGGGTCTAGGATTATTATGTCTGGTTTTTCGGTTACGTTTTTTATGGTTACTGCTACGTCTCCTGCTATGAATTCACAGTTGTTTAGGCCGTTGATTTTAGCATTTTCTTTTGCAGCTTCTACGGCTTCTTCTATTAGTTCTATGCCTACTACTTTTTTTGCTTTTGGAGCTACTATTTGTCCTATGGTTCCTGTTCCGCAGTATAGGTCAAATACTACTTTGTCTTCTGATTCACCTATGAAGTCTCTTACTATAGAGTAAAGCTTCTCCGCTCCTTTTGTGTTAGTTTGGAAGAAGGCAAAGGGATTTATTTTAAATTTTAATCCTAGAAGCTCTTCTATTATATAGTCTTTTCCATGTAGTATTTCTACAGAGTCTGCTTGCACTACATCTGATAGAGAGTCATTTAAAGTATGGATTATTCCTGTGAGCTCTCCTTTTAGATTTAATCCTTTTAAAGCATCTACAAAGGCTGTGAAGTCATATTCTACTTGGGTAGTTGTAACTATGTTAACTAATATTTCTCCTGTGTTTATAGCCTTTCTTACTACTAGATTTCTTAAAAAGCCTTCATGTTTTAAGATTCTATAATAAGGAAGGTTTTCTCCTCTGAAGTGGTTTATGGTTGCATTTATTATAGCTCTGAAGTCTTCGTCTACTATTTGACAGTTATGTACTGATACTATGGCAAAGCTTTTTCCTTTAGCATGCATTCCTAGGGTTAGTTCTCCACCTTTTTCAAAGTCTCCAAAGGTAAATTCCATTTTATTTCTGTATTCATAGTGAAGTGGGCTGCTTTCTATTCCTAGGTACTCATAATCTGTTATACCCTTATTTGCTAAAAGTGCCTTTACTTGTTCTTCTTTAAATTTAAGTTGAGTGTCTAGTGATAAGTCTCCTTGGCTACATCCTCCACAAATTCCAAAGATATCGCAGGCTGGCTTTACCTTGTAATCTACATCTTCTAAAACTTCAAGAAGTTTAGCTTCTACTCCATTGGAATTTTTTTTAGTTACTCTTGCTCTAACCTTTTGCCCGGGCAATGCACTTTTTATAGCTACTTTTTCTCCTTCATGGAAGGCAACTCCCTTTCCTGGAAATTCTGTACCCTCTATGATAAATTCATATTCTTTTCTCTTTCTCATTTTTATCTCCTTATCTAATAAAATTCTATGTTAATTTTAATTTTTTATTTTAAAATAATTTCATTTATTAGGTATACTTTTAAGTTTTATTAAAGTAATTTTACCCTCTATTTGGGGGTTCCAAATATAACTCAGAAAATCACAAAAACCTCTGAAACCCGCATGAACAGAACAAATAGTTAACTAGTTATATAGTTTCCTAGTTATATAGTTATATAGGTATATTGTTTTATTGTTCCCTATTTAACTATTTTACTATATCTATAGGTTCATAGTTTTCTAGATATATTGTTTCCTAGTTAAATAGGTATATGTTTATTTGAAATTACCTAGTTTATTATATATTATCCCCCAGATTTTATCTAGGCTTTTATGGTATATCCCTAGGAATTTTAAAGCTTCTCCTTACACTCAATGTGGCAACTCTTAGTATTGTGGTATATATGTGGCTTAATTGACATAAAATATAGGAAGTTGATATAATGGTTAAAACTGTGGAAAACTTTGAGTTAACTTTTAGAATATCTTTAAAGGGGTGAGGTTATACTGTGAGATCTAAAAAAGAAAATACTAAGGCACTAATAGTTGATAGCTTTAAAAAGTTAATGACTCAACATTCCTTTGATAAGATAACTATAAAAATGATTACTGATGAGGCAAAGTTAATAAGACCCTCCTTTTATAACCACTTTGCTGATAAGTATGAATTACTTGAATGGATTTGTTATAAGGATATATTTGAAGGTGCAACCCTTCTTATAGATAATAAAATGTTTAATGAGACAATTCTTTTTATTCTTACTAGGATAGAAAATAATAAAGAGTTTTATGTTAAAGCTATGAAAATAGAAGGACAAAATTCCTTTGAGAGTATAATATATAAATTTCTTCTTAAGATGTTTGAAGAATTATTTTCTGTGCTAGATATAGAAAATATGAATTTTGAAGGAATTCTCACCGCTTCTGAAATTGCTAATTACTATTCTAGAGGTCTAACCTATTTTTTAATTACTTGGCTTAAAAAAGGTGTACAAGTTCCTGCTCATGAGTTAGCTGAAAAATATTATTTACTACTTTCTAATTCCTTAGAAGATATTGTATTCAAGCCATTATAAAAAGTTATGGGCTTTAACAAAATATCTTACTAATCTTATATAAAATATTGAAGATGCACTTTAATATTATTGTTAGCGAATGCCATTTGCAGGGATATTAGATTTACTTAGTATTTATGAATGGTAAAATCGTTAAGCAACACAACTTGTTTGAGTGTATACGAGTTGTTGTGTTGTAGATTTTACCTTGAATAAATGCTTTAGTAAATCAATATTCCGAAACGGCTGAGCGTTAATAATATAAGTGCTTATTCAATATTTATTTAGATTAGCTTATTTTGTTAAAGCCCCTACTTAACCTATCATAAAACAATTAAATAGATTTGTTTTAAAGCAACTACATAAGTTGCTTTTTGTTTTTTTTGATATACATTTAGGGCGAAGTGTATTTTTACATAAAAATCTACATTGGCTATAATTTAAGAAAACAGATTATGAAAGGAAGATGCTTATGAGTGTTCTGGAAGTAATCATAGTATCAATAGGATTATCTTTAGATGCATTTACAGTGACAGTATGTACAGGTGCAACTCAACCTTATCTTAAAAAGCGTATGGATTTTATTGTTGGCCTTGCATTTGGGGGAATACAAGCTATTATGCTTACTATTGGAATGATGATTACCAAGTTTCCAGTAAGCTCAATTTATTCTGAAACTTTTAAATCCATCAATCAATGGTTTTCTGCAATTATTTTTATTTTCTTAGGACTGAAGATGATAAAAAATGCACTTACTATTAAATCCATCAATGAGCAAAGGGAAAGTTTTAATTATAGAAATATTTTTTCCTTAGCCTTTGCAACTAGTTTGGATGCTTTAGTATTAGGAATTGGCTTTGCTCTACTGCGCACTGAAATTATTATAGATATGTTTATCATATTTGTAATAACAGGGATTTCATCTATTATTGGACTAAGGGTAGGCTACCGTGTGGGTGATAAGTACAGAGTTGCAGTTAATATCTGTGGTAGCGTTATATTACTTATTATGGGAGTAAAAATGATACTTTCTTACTTTAAAATTATTTAAAATGGGGGTTGGCTTATGTTAAATGTAAAATATAAAATTGAAAAGGCTGCTTTAAAGCAGGGACTTGGATACTTAAAGAAAAATCCTGAGAAAAACTTTGAGAAAATTGTTCATTGGTTAAGGAAGTTTGATACAGAAAATTTATATACTCCTCAATATGATGCCGTTGAAGGATTTTTAAAGGAGAAGGATAATAACTGGGTAGAGCTTATGACTAAATTAGCCAAAGAAGTGAATCCTCATATTTTAGAGACTGTGTTTAGTAACTTTCTTCTTAATTCTTCTATTAGAGGTTGGAGTGAATCTAGGAAAAAATCTAAGGAATATGGATATGAAATTCCCTTTACTTTACTTATAGACCCTACTACTGCTTGTAATAAGAAATGTATTGGTTGTTGGGCTGCTGATTATAACAAGGCTTTAAATTTAAGCTATGATGAATTAGATAGTTTACTTATTCAAGGTAAGGATTTGGGTATCTTCTTTTATATAATGACTGGTGGTGAGCCTTTAGTTAGAAAGAATGATATTTTAAAACTAGCTAAGAAACATAATGATTGTGTGTTTATGATATTTACTAATGGAACATTAATTGACCAGGCTTTCTGTGAAGACCTATGTGAAGTTGGAAATATAGTTCCTACTATTAGTGTTGAAGGTTTTGATGATGCTACTGATGCAAGACGTGGTAATGGTTCCTGGAAGGATATTACTCGTGCTATGGCTCTTATGAAAGAAAATAGAGTTCCTTTTGGATTCTCAACTTGCTTTACAACTAATAACTGTGATAGCGTTTTATCTGAAGAATTTATAGATATGATGATAGATATGGGTGCTTATTTCTCTTGGTACTTCACCTTTATGCCTATAGGATGCAAAACAGATACTTCCTTAATGGCTAATCCTGATCAAAGAGAAAAACTTTATCGTACTATAAGAGGTTGGCGCTCAACTAAACCAATCTTTAATATGGATTTCTGGCACGATGCTGAATATGTTGGTGGTTGTGTGGCTGGTGGAAGACGATACTGCCATATTAATGCTAATGGTGATGTGGAACCTTGTGTATTCTGCCACTACTCCAGTGCTAATATAAAGGAAGTTCCTTTAATTGAAGCTTTAGGACAGCCACTGTTTATGGAATATCAAAAGAATCAACCTTTTAACAATAATCAATTTAGACCTTGCCCAATTCTTGATAATGCTCCAAAGATTGCAGAAATGGTTAAGGCTTCTGGGGCTAAGTCTACAGAGTATGTAGATCCTGAAAATGTAGAAGATTTAGTAGCTAAAACTATAGACTATGGTGAAACTTGGGCTAAGAGAGCAGAACCACTATGGGAAGAAAATTTAATGTGTAAAAATAAATAAAAACAACTATATAAAATGGATTTTCGCTAATAAACTAATCTAAGATAAGTGTTGAGCATGCGCAAACAATAATATAAAGTGCAAGCTCAGCATTCTATATAAGATTAGTAATATATTTGCGAAAATCTTTTTTTATTTTTAATTTAGTAAAATTCTTATAATCCCAATATTCATTGACACTAATTCTAAATGTATTTACAATTATAGTATCTATAATATATATTTTACAAAGGTTGTGAATACATAACTAATAAACTATATTATATTTATTTTAATCTTTATTTAAAGGAGATATTTATGAAACGAAAATTTTTAAACTTAAAATCCTTAATACTTGTTATTGTATTAGCATTTACCACAAGTTTCTTTAACACATCTGCTAATGCTGAATCCAATATACTTGACTCCCCTGAACTTTTATATGCAACTAATGATGCTAAAAATGATATAAATACATCTAAAAAGAGTTCTAGTGATTCACTAATTCCTACCCGTTCTCAGCTTATGTGGGTAACGGATAATGCTGATGTATTGCCTGATAGTAGTATAAAATATATAATCACAAGAAACAAGAAGTTTACTGAAACTAGTGATGCTGAAATCTCAGTGTTAACTATTGAAAATTTACCAGAAGGTAATGACATAGAAACCTATGCTTATAAAGTTTTTGATGAATGGGATATGGACTTAAAAGAAAAAAATAATGCAGTATTACTTCTTATTGTTTCTGGTGAAAATAAGACTTTCATTGCTACAGGTACTGGTTTAAAAAGTGCTTTAACGGATTCAACAGTCTATAAATCTATAGAAAAAAAGTTTGCTACATCCCTAAGTACCCATAATAATAAGTACAATCTTAGCAATGTGGTATCAAGCTTAGCTACTAAGATTGATACTATTGATAAAAATAATTCTTATGATATAAATAATACTTATAATAAAAGTAATTCTGATAACTCAGGCGTACCTTTTATGAAATATTTAGGAATAATTTTACTTTTTGCATTTTTACTTTTTTTATTTTTATTTTTTTATTTTTTAAAACGTGTTTCTAAATCTTCTATTTATAAAAATTATAGGAAAAAGAACAATGTTAAAACAACTTCTTCTGCTAAAGAATTGCCTTCTTCTACCGATGAAATAATCTCTTCTGGTGATGAAGCTGTAGATGTTATTATTGCTGAAGGACTTGCTTATCTTAATCAAATTAAAAAGGCAAATGATGAAATTCCTGATGAGAAGATTACTAATCAAATTACACGTATGGAAGTAGCTACTGACAAGATTTTTAGATACATTGCAAAACATCCTGAAGATGCATCTCAAATAAGTAAATTTATGAGCTATTATTTACCTACACTTTTAAAACTATTGAATTCATATATAAATTTAAATGGACAATGTATTAAAGGTGGTAACATATCTACTACCATAGAAAACATTGAAGGCATTCTTTCTACTATAGCGGATGCCTTTGAAAAACAATTAGATAATCTATTTGCTGATGATGCTCTAGATATATCTACTGACATTAAAGTACTAGAGGCTATGCTTGTCCAAGAAGGTCTAACTAGTGATGGTTTTATGAAATAATTTGTTTCATATAAATTTTTTCAAATTATACGTGTTTAAATTTTATGCTTACTTAAGTATAGAGAAATATATTTATTTTAATATCAAGGAGGATAATTAAATGACAAATACTGAAAACAAAGATATATTATATACAAATTCTAATACATCAAATATAGTTCCTTCACTTACCTTAGATACTTTTACTGAGGCAACTCCTGAAGTTAAACCACAACTAGCTCCAGATATGGAACCTGAAGTTCTTGATGATAGCTCATTAAGTGATGATGAAAAGAAATTTGTAAGTGATTTTGCAGAAAAAATTGATATTACTAATACAAATATGATCCTTCAATATGGAGCTGCATCTCAAAAAAAAATAGCTGGATTCTCTGAAAGTGCTCTTAAAAATGTTCGAACAAAGGACTTAGGTGAAGTTGGAGATATGATAACTAATTTAATTGGTGAACTTAAAGACTTTAATACTGAAGAAAAACCAAAGGGTATCTTTGGAATATTTAAAAAAGTAGCTAATAATATATCAAATCTTAAAACTAAATATAATAAGGCAGAAGTAAATGTAGATAAAATATGTAATGTTTTAGAAGGACATCAAATTCAGCTATTAAAGGATATTGCCATGTTAGATGAAATGTATAGTATAAATCTAGTATATTTTAAAGAACTTTCTATGTATATCCTTGCTGGCAAGAAAAAACTTGAGGAAGTTCGTAAAGTAGTGTTACCCCAATTAGTTGCAAAGGCTAATACATCTAATCTACCTGAAGATTCTCAAGCTACTAATGACATGGCTAATCTTTGTGATCGTTTTGAGAAAAAAATTCATGATTTAGAACTTACTCGTGTAATATCTATTCAGATGGCTCCTCAAATTAGATTAGTTCAAAATAATGATACTCTTATGGCAGAAAAGATACAATCTACCTTAGTCAATACTATTCCTCTATGGAAGAGTCAAATGGTTATTGCCTTAGGTGTTGCTCATTCTCAACAAGCAATGGCAGCTCAAAGAGAAGTTACAAATATGACTAATGAACTATTACGTAAGAATGCTGAATCATTAAAAACAGCTACTATTGAAACTGTAAAAGAAAGTGAACGTGGAATTGTAGATATTGAAACTTTAAAACACACTAACCAAACTCTTATATCTACCCTAGATGAAGTAGTTAAAATCCAAGAGCGAGGCCGTCAAAAACGTCAAGAGGCTGAACTTGAAATTGGACGTATGGAAGGAGAGCTTAAGAAAAAGCTTCTAGATATTCGTTATTAATTTAAATTCTATTCTGTTTCTTTTTCTTCCTTTTCCCCTTATAATATAAGAGTAGATTATGCTTCATAAATTTATAATATATTCTTTAATATGAAGCTTGTAAAAATTAAATTTCTGGAGGAATTATGAATACACTTACTTTTATTTTTTTATGCTTTGCAGGTTTTCTGGCAGCCTTTGTAGATTCCATTGCTGGTGGTGGTGGGATAATAAGCGTTCCTGCTTATATGATAGCTGGTTTGCCTCCTCACGTGGTTCTTGGAACTAACAAGTTTACAGCTTCTATGGCCTCGCTTACTAGTTCTATTAATTTTATAAAGTCAGGTAACTGCAATTTTAAGTTTCTTAAAATAGTGGCACCTTTCACTTTAATAGGCTCTATTTTAGGAGTTAAGGCTGTACTTCTATTGGATGAAAGTTTTCTTCAACCTTTAGTTCTTGTGCTGGTTCTTGCCATAGGTGTTTATACATTCTTTTCTAAATCCATTGGGGAAAAGGATAATTTTAAGGGATTAAATAAAAGGAATATGACTATTTCTATAATCTTTGCTTTTTCACTAGGATTCTATGACGGATTCTTTGGACCTGGTACAGGCTCCTTTTTAATCTTTGGTCTTATTAATATTTTAGGTTTTAATTTTCTTAAAGCTTCAGCAAATGCTAGAGTTTTAAATTTTGTTAGTAATATTGCTGCTCTTGTTACCTTTGCCTTTAGTGGTAACATAAATTATCTAATTGGTATACCTGTTTGTGTATTTATGATATTAGGAGCTAAGCTTGGAACAAAGTTAGCTATTAATAAGGGTTCAAAGGTTATTAAGCCTATTTTTGTTACTATGTCCCTTGCGGTAGCTATAAAAATGTTATTACAACTATTCTAATATTAAATATTTTATATATTAGGAATAATTTTCTTTACAGGAACTTATCCTTAACCTATACTTATTAATGTGTGCTAAAAAGGAGGCTTTGTGCTCATGTATTCATTTGTTGTTGTAATTATTATAATTATTATTGGATTTTTAGTTTGTAAGAGAAATTATAAAAATAGAGCTAGTCATATTAATGGCAACTTATTAGAGTATTGTTATCACATTGTTGTAGAATTTGAAAAACTTAACTTTGAACAACGAGGAAGGTTTAAGGATTCTCTTACTCAAAAGGAATCAGATCTATTTGATGGAATAATAACTAGAAGCATGACTTTAGGTAAGAATCTTAACATACTTCAAAGCCATATGTTTAATCTAGAGTCTATTATGAAAAAAATAAGGGCACAAAAAACTAATATAATGCAATAAAAAATATTTTAATAAATATTTAGATATAATTTCTCATATTATACATAAACTAAATGGGAATCTTAAGAAAGGAATGATATTATGAATTTAAAAAAATTAATAACAAATACTTTAGCTATTGTAGGTGCTGTTGTGGTTGTAGATAAAATTGTAAATGCCGTTTCAAACAAGAGCATAAAGTCTATAAGTGAGGCTCTTATGAAGGGTGATTTAAATGAAGATGAAGATAGCGATGAAGAATCAGACCTATGTCAATGTAGCTTCTTAGATGATGACTATGAAGAAAATCTAAATGCTTGTCACTGTGGTGAAGATTCTGAAATTGATTATGAAGCTTTCCCTGACATAAAACAATATGAAGATAGTGACGAAGGTGCTTTTCAGTATGCTATAAAAACTGAACCTATTACGGATACACCAAAAGAAGTATAATATGTATTAAAGTCCACCTTCCTTAAAAGAAAGTGGACTTTTTAATTATCTGTGATGTTTTTTATGATGTTTTTTGTTCTTCTTGCTCTTCTTCTTACTTGGATAACATTCATCATATTCTTTATAATCATAGTATTTCTTTTTATGATGTTTGTGTCCATAATCACAATTATTTAGATACATGTTTTGAAGTAAATATTCACACTTCATGCAGTTGCTCTTAGGCTGCACACATTCCTCACATACCTTATAACTTATTGGATCACGATTTTCTAATCTACGACGGTCTCCTTCATATTCTTCTCTTAGGATGTCATCATATACTGGTTTTTCATACCTATTACAATCATCATTTAAAACTATGTCTTGATTATCTTCTTCTCTTTCACATTTGCATTTTATAGGTTTTTTGTCCCATTCCTTTATAAATTCTGATTTATCCTCATGGTGTTCATATAGCTCATCATTATTATGGAAGTTATGATTTTCTAGATAATCATCATCTTTATAACTATTTTGGCCATTATAGTATTCTTTCTTGAAATGGTAATCATCCTTATTCCACTTATCATGTTTATCATGTTCGTCATGGTGTTCATGATGGTGATCACAATGCTCTTCATGGTGTTCATGATGTTCGTCATGGTGTTCATGGTGTTCTTCATTGCACTTCTTGCATTTTGGACAAATGTACTTAGATTTTTCTTCTAAGTATTCACAATCATCTTCACATCTATAATCCCTATTAACTTCATTAAGACCAAATTTATTCCTAGATTCTCTATTATCATAATATTTTTTATATGCTCTTTCAGCTTCTAATCTCTTCATATATAAAATATCATCAAATTCATCATCTGTTTCTACAAAATCATCATACATATCAAAATCTTCTTTTCTTTCAACAGATTTAATAAATCTTTTTGCTAAACCATCTACAGGATCCTTAAATTCTACAGATTTTACATCAGTATAATCATCTACATTCCATCTGTTATTACATTGACATTCATGGGAATTTTCATTATTAAATACTATCTCCCTACCAAAAGTAACATTAGCACTAGCTCTCTCTTGTGAAAAATCTCCGTCGGTATCAAAGGCTTCAATAGACATTATATACCTTTCTCCTAGACTTGGTTTGTTAGCTAGTTTTAAAACATAGGAGTTAGCATCTCTGCCTAATGTAGTTACATAGTTGGAGTTTATGAATATATTATATCCACCTAAATCTATATCAGTATTTTTAGTCCAATTCATTCTTATTTCTTGGCCTGTTGCTACTGCTCTAAAGTCTCTTACACTTCTAGGTTGCGTTAATAAATCTAAATTTTCTGGTCCATAGTTTAAGTCTACTGGTGGATTTACTCCAGGCATGGTTCCATTCTCAGTAAATTGCCACATTCTCCATCTAGTCCATCCACCTTGATCCCTTGGATATGGAGGATTTGTTGGTAATTCTGGATACATAGCAATCCAAAGAGGCATATCTGCTAGAATAAAGCCTTTCTTAGTATGGTAGAAATTATTATATAAATCAATAAAAAATGCTCCAGTATATAACATCATTTTTCTTCTAGTTTTTCTTTCAAATCTCTTTCTAAATCTGTCTACCCAATCTAGTAATGCATCTGTAGATATAGATTTATCTAGTGGTGCTTCAATGTCAATTACAGGGAATAGATCTCCATATCTTCCTGGTCCATAAGCTTGTTGTAATATGTCTATAAATCCATCACATTGAACATCTGCGGTAGTTAAATCTGTGGAAGGTACTGCATAGTGATATGCTCCTGTTTTTACTCCCACATTTCTTAATCCGTTTACATACTCAATAAATTTTCTGTCTATTCTAAATCTACCAGTACCATAACCAGAACCACGTAAATAAGCATATGGGGTTTGTGTTGCAAGTAGAGTATAATTTACATCGCCCCTATATTCATTTAAATCAGGACCTATTATGTTACGACTAGTTTTATTTTGCATACTCTCCTCCGAAATTGAATGCTTCACTTATTATATTACTAGTCATATATCCAATGTGTTACAACATTTTTATTTGAATTTATATGATTTTTTTAAAATTACTCTCATTAGATTTTAATATATAGAACCTAATTATCTACTGATTCTTTACTTTAATTTCTCCACTCTGTAAGTTTACCTCATATATTTTATTGTTTAAGAAAATATTTTCATCCCTTCTATTATTTCCTGAATAGGTTATATAGAAAATTATGCTATTTTTATCTTTAAATAAGCTCTTGTAGTATGTGGTAACTCCTTTTACATATTTATCGGAATCTTTATTTTGAGTGTTTGATGCCTTTATATCTTTTATAAATTTAAAAACTTCATCTTTAATATAGTTATTAATTTTCATCTCTATATCCTTGTTTATCATATTTTCAATTTTAGGATAAGATAAATACTGATTAAAATCTTCACTACTTTCTTCATAATTTATTGTTTTTATTATTGGGGCTTCCACTTGAATATTTACTTTATTTAAACCTTTAGGAAATTTACTTAGAGGTATATAAAATTTAGGAATTCCTGCTACGTAGGGAGCAATTTCATATTCATCAAAATATATAACTAAGTCTTTATCTGTTAAGAAAAACTTTTGATTATAAGGGATTACATTTAGTTTATCTACAGCTTCTTTGAAATATAATTCAGGATTTTTATTTATAGTAGCTTTCACATTGTCTAAAATAATTTTATTATAATTCCTATTATTACCCAAGAAATCTTCAATGACTCCTCTATTTCCTGTATTTATATCAAAGTTAAAAGACTCATCTACTGATGATCCATGAGCTCCACCTGTATAACTATATAGGTTTAGTGTTATTGAAAGGATATTATTCTTATTATAAGTCACATTATTGTTTACATTAATTACATAGGGTTTTGTTTCTAACCCAACTTTTATATTATATTCATTGTCTCTAATAGATAGCTTTGTTATATATTCTTCAAAGTCATTAATTCTTTTTGATATCTTATTATTTATAATCCCTTCTGCTTCTTTATTTTTAACAATCTTTACAATGGGCCTATTGATATTTACAGATACATACTTATTAGAATATACCTTTTCCTCGTTTTCTATTGTGGCACCTTCTTCATCTTTCAGTATATTATTAACCATTCTTGGTAAAGATATCTCTACGGAATCAGGATCACTGTGTGTATCTATGGCAAATGCTCCATGAAAATTAGTAGTTAATAATAAAACTAAAATTAAATATATAACTTTCTTCATAACATTTCTCCCTTCTATAAAATATATTTTAAATAAAATAACTTTATATTAGTTTGCCCATATAAATCTTGTGTACACCTGTTAATTTTTAATAAAAAAATGCCTTAACCTTTAGTTAAGACATTTTTTCAAATTAATTTTTTATAATTTAATTCTTAATTTATTTAATATAGTACTTGTTATTACCTGTGGTCCACCTAATATATACATTTTATTTATAGTATTTCTATTTTGCGTAACTAAATTCATTACTGATATATTCACCTCAGTTGGATCCATCAATAGTACAAAAGATTTTCTTTGTGCTGCTAAAGCTGATACTGAAAGAGCATCTGGAAAATCAGTTCCTAGAGCAGTATACATCTCACTAATATTTAATATGCTTTTAAATCTATTAAATATTTTTTGATTTGTATCATATCTATCTACTCCACCAATTCTTTCATAATTAATTAAAGTTTTCGCTGTGTAATCTGATATAACACCAGAACCACCTATTACATAAGTTTTAGTAATATTTTTATTACTTAAATAGCTTTTTATATTAGTTGGTATAGTGCTGTCTCTAGTTAAAAGTATCGGCATGGCTTTAATACCTGCAATGGATGATATGGAAAGACTATCTGCAAAGTTTTCCCCAGTTGTAACTACAACTTCACTTTGAATTCCAATCTGCTGTGCAATTTTTAAAGAAGTTTCATATCTATCTGCTCCACCTAACCTTTTTGTAGTTATATTCATTGCTTTAATTTGATTTTCAAAAGCAGATGAAAGAACACCAGTTCCTCCTACTATATATACATTCTTAACCTTTAGGTTAGATAATAAATTTTTAAGTTCTTGTTGTTCATTTAAAGATTGATTCCTAGCTAATAGTATTGGTGCTTTATTTTTAGCAGCCAACGGACCTGCACATAGAGCATCTGGATAATCTGTTCCAGGTGCTATTACAACTGTATCAGAAGAAGACCACCCCTTCTTTGCCACTAAATAAGAAGTTTCATATCTTGTAGCTCCATATATTCTCTCACCAGGGGTTGAAGAAAGGGTTACATTAGCCTTTAAATAATTATTTATACCATTAGCTATACCACTAGCTAATAATTCTTGATAAGAATTAGTGCTCATTTTAATTGCTTCACTTTTATTACTTATAAAACCACATTCTGCTAAAATTGATGGCATTTTAGTTTCTCTAACCACATGAAAATCAGCAGTCTTTACTTTTCTATCATAAGCTCCTGTACTGCTTATTAATTGTTTTTGCACAGAATCTGCAAGTGGCTTTGAATCCATTCTATTAGGATAATAATAAGTTTCTATTCCATATGCAGCAGTTGTAGTTGCTGAATTTATATGAATTGATGCAAAGGCATCAGCTCCTGAATTATTAGCAAGGGAACTAATTTCTCTAAGCTCCAAAAACTTATCCGTAGTTCTACTCATTACTACTTCTATTCCTTGAGATTGAAGAATTCTTTGAACCTTAAGAGCTATCGCTAAAGTTAAATGTCTTTCTTCTAATCCATTCGCACAAGCTCCTGGATCACCACCATATCTCGGATCACCACCATGTCCTGCATCAATAAATACTCTATAGTTACTGTTAGTTGTTATAGCTTTTGCAGTGGTTGCTGTTAAAGTTCTAGCTGATGCTACTTCTTTAGTTGGCTCCTTTACTAATACTTCATAAACATAAGTACCGCCTTCACTTTCAAGGGTTATAAAGGTTTCCCCTGTAGCTACACCCACAAATTTTCCATTTTCGTCTACTTTGACTATACTTTCATCTCTAGAACTTAATTTAAAAGGAATTGAAGCTTCTTCTTCTACTAAAAGGCTAGTATGGTCAATTGCTTGTCCAACATCAATGGATAATCCATTTTTCACTTGTACATTAGCCCCTTCATTTTCACTTAGTATAGTTTTTAATTGACTTTCTGTATTACTTATACCACCATCTTCTGCTGCAGCTAATCTACTAACTGGAGATACCATAGTAATTGTTAACATTGCAGTTATTGCACATAGTAGCTTTCTAATACGACTTTTACTTCTTTTCACTCTTCTTTCCCCCTATTATACATAATTATACATTTTATCACTAAAATATAGTCACCATTAATTTTATTCTACATATATCATTCATATCCTTTTGATTTTTGATAAATTATGTGGAATTTTTACTTTTACAGTGTTACTTATACATTATAACATATAAATTGGGAGTAATTTGTAAACTTTTATAATATAGCTTCCTCATGCAATAATTAATATGAATTTAAATCTTGGTAAACAGAGTTTTTAGCTTCAGATGGAGTATTAAAGCTAGTAGTAATGGATTTAATTAGAGCTATAACTTATAAAAGGTATATCCTAATGACTTTCATCACTATGATATACCTTTTAATTCTTACTTTAAATAATAAAATCCTTTGGATCATGCTCCTTTGCTTTAGGACCATTGTATTCAGACTTAGGTCCATTAAATACAGCTTTAGCACTTTCTACTTGTGGATCATGATTTATATTTTTTTTCTTAAAATGTCCATCTTCTTTTTTATTATTTTGTGTTTTTTTCATATTTGTCACGGTATCACCCCTTTGTAATATTAGAGTAACCACAAATCTTTAGTTTATACTTTTTAAAGTTTCTTAAATTTAAATATAAGATAATTTCTAATATTTACCTGCACTTATAATCATATTATGATATAATTATAGTATTATACTCATATATTAAGAGTAAACTTAATATAATAAAAATGGTTTAAAGGAGGTTATTACATTATGGAATACAATTTATCAACTTTAGAAGCTTTTCAAGTTTTAGATTCTCATCCTACTTACAGAGCTATTAATTCTGAAGGTCATACTTTAGAACTTAGAGGTCCAGAAAAATTTATCATTCACAGACGTGTAAAACTTGCAAAAGATAAGCATGTAAGTCTTAATGATACATGGAGAATAATTAAGCCTATTGATTATGAACTAGCTAATGAACTTTTCAAAAGACTTAGAACTATAGAAATTAGATTTGAAGATGGTACTAAGAAATTCTATTCAAAGATGCCTGACAATGGTCATGTTATCCTTGAAAGTGATCTACCACATTATAAAAATTGCTTATTTTATTGTTTTAGTTACTATGAAGAGTAAAATTTCTATGTAAGGATTTATTATGGATATTGATGAGTGCATAAATAAAAAATAGACTATGAAACTTAATTTCATGTTTCATAGTCTATTTTTTGTAACCTTTAAAGTACCTACTAATATATTATATATAGATAGTACTTTTTGGGAGATTTATATGGAATTTTACGGAAGTCAAACTGAAAAAAATCTGAAAAAGACTTTTACTGGTGAGAGTAAGGCTAACACTAAATATACATTATATGCAGAAAAAGCTAGAAGTGAAGGTCTTCACTATGTAGCCCAAGTTTTTGATGAAACTGCATTTAATGAACTTGCCCATGCTAGAAGGGTATTTGGAGAATTTTTAGGTGAAGTAAACTCTACAGAAGAAAACTTAATGAATGCCTTTATGGGCGAAACTGCTGAAGCAACTGCAATTTATAAAGAATATGAAGAAGTCGCAAGAAGGGAAGGGTTCGAAGAAATCGCAGACTTCTATAAAGAACTTGCAGAAGTGGAAGCTGAGCATGATTTAAGATTCCGTGCTCTTTACAACCGATTACTTAGCTGTACCTTGTATAAAGGAGATTCTGATTCTCTATGGCAATGTACTAACTGTGGATATATACATGAAGGTGACACTGCACCTAAAGTATGTCCTCTTTGTAAATTCCCTCAAGGATGGTTTGAGCCATATTGTAACCCTCTAGAATAAACAGAGTTCTTAGCTTCTTCGAAGATTAGAAATCGTTATCCAGGGACGTAACAGCTCTTTACTCCCTCTTTTAAGAAGACTGGAGTATTAGAGCTGGTAGTCATCGGATAAATGCCTTAAAATAGCGTAGATACCCACCCCCAGGGTAATCTCGCTATTTTATTTTTATAATATAAAGGTTTTTAATGATTTTTATAGAAATATTTAATTTATATACTATGGAGCTAAATTTATACATATTAATTTTGATCTTCTACTATACATTAATTGAAGATATCATGTTTTTTATTAAAAGTTTATATTTTTTTATTATAGGAGTTATTATGAGTATTAAAATTTTAATTTGTGATGATGATGCACTGATAAGAGAAAGTTTAAAGATTATATTATCCATGGATGAGGAGTTAAATGTTGTACATGTTTGTGAAAATGGTTTGGAAGCTGTTAAATATTGCTGTAATAACTCTGTGGACGTGGCACTTTTAGATGTTCGTATGCCTAAATTAAATGGTGTAGAGGCAACTAAGGAGATTTGTAAAGTCACATCAACTAAAGTCATTATATTAACCACCTTTGATGAGGATGAATATATTTCTTCTTCATTAAGGAATGGAGCAAAGGGTTATTTGTTAAAAAGCAATTCTCCTAATACTATTATTAACACCATAAAAGTAGTTCATAATGGAAGTGACGTAGTGGAAAATGGAATTATAGATAAGCTTCTTTCTAAAACTTCTCCAGTATGTCCTAACCCTAATATGAATAATTTTTCTAAAAGAGAAGTGGAAATTATAGAATCTATTGCTGAAGGTTTAAGTAATAAGGAAATTTCTGAAAAGCTATATATCTCTGAAGGTACTGTGAAAAATTATATTACAAACATATTAACTAAAACTAATTTAAAGCATAGAACCCAAATTGCAGTTTGTTATTTAAAAGGAAAAATTTAGGTATGACTAAAGTCATATAAAGTTATGACCTTTTCCACTTATTAGTGGGAAAGGTTTTTTATATAATTTAATTATAGGATATTCTAATTATATTTAAATTTCAGCTAAGAAATATCAATATGATTTTTAGAAAATACTTAATAATTTTTTAGCTTAAAAAAGGGGTTGTTATAATGTTAATAAATATGGAAAACCTGACTAAAAACTTTGGTGATAATATTGCTGTAGATAACTTAACTCTTTCCATTGAAAAAGGTGAAATTCTAGGTCTTTTAGGTCCTAACGGTGCAGGTAAAACTACTACTATAAATATAATCACCTCCATACTAAAGCCTACTAAAGGTAATGTAGAAATCTTTGGAAAGTCTCTTTATAAGTATGGATCAGAAATTAAGGCTCGTATGGGTATTGTACCTCAATACATATCTTTATACGAAAACCTTACAGTAGAAGAAAATATAAGTTTTTTTGCAAAACTTTATGGGTTAAGGGGAGCTTCTTTGAGAGAGGGTTTAAACTATGCTCTAGATTTTATCTCTTTACAGGATCATAAAAAAACTAAGTGTAAAAATCTATCTGGTGGAATGCAGCGTCGATTAAATATTGGTTGCGCCATAGCTCATAAGCCAGAAATTATAATTATGGACGAACCAACCGTGGGAATAGATCCTCAATCTAGAAATCATATATTAAATATGGCAAAAGAGCTTAATAAAGAAGGTTGCACTATTATTTATACTTCTCACTACATGGAAGAAGTTCAACAGCTGTGTAATAAAATTGTTATTATGGATAATGGAAAGCTAATAGCAAAGGGAACTAAGGATGATTTAATCTCTTTAATTTCTGATAACTCCACTTTAGAAATTGAAGGCTATGATATTAATGAATCTGTTTTAGAAAAGCTTTTGGAAATAAAGGGAGTAAAAAGTTATTCCTTAAATGAAAATAAAGTACTGATAACCTCCAGTAAAGATGTATCAAATTTAAGTTCCATTATTAACTTTTTTACTTCTAATAATATAGAAATTAGAAATATGGGTTATAAAACCTTAGATTTAGAAGATGTATTCTTAACTTTAACTGGCAAAAAGCTTAGGGATTAGGAGGAAATTATGAAATTTTTAAATGTTGTTTATTATGATATATTAGACCTAGTTAGGGATAAAACCTCCATGTTATCCATGATAATTTTCCCTATATTATTTATGACTACCCTTGGAATAACTTTAAGTGGAGCCTTTTCTTCAAGCTATGAATTTAAACCTAAAACAGTGATATATGTGAACAATCTTTCTACCACTTCTGATTATAGTGAAGAAAAACTTATATTAAACAATTTCTTAGAACTGGGGAAAAATAATAATATAACCTTTAAAGAAATTTCATCTGTAGAAGAAGGTCAAAAAGAAGTTCAAACCGCTAATTCTATATTCCTAGAACTTAAGGATAAAAATATTATAGTTTATAAAAATTCTAAGAATAAATATTCCACAAATATAGTTATAAGTATGCTAACTTCCATATCTAAAAAAGTCACTCTAAAAAGTATCACCAATGGTAATATTGAAACCTTAGAAGAAGGCTTTACTACTGCTACTGAATTTCAGCCTAAAAAAGGGTTTACCTCCTATGATTATTATGGCATCGTGGAAATAACTATGATGGTCCTTTATGGTTCGGGCTATGGGTTTTATACCATTTATAATAATAGAAGAAACAAAATAGAAGCTAGGTGCTTTCAAGGGAACCTTTCTAAAAATTCCTATATAATAACTAAAGTTACTTCAACTTTTATTGTAACAGCGATATCACTAATTCCTGCAATGCTTTACTCCATATTTGTTTTAAAAGCTTATTGGGGTGAGGATTACTTCTCTGTTATAGCACTCCTTTTATCTTTAAATTTCTTTGGCACTACCCTTGGGATTTTACTTGGATATATTTTTAAGGAAGAAAAACATGGTTCCTTCTTTCTTAATACCTTAATTATACCTGTTATGACATTTTTAGGTGGAGGATATATATATTTAGAAGATGGTAATAAGCTGCTTGATATAGTACGCTATATTTCACCTTTAACCTTAATAAATAAATCTATTCTTTCCATAGCTTTTTATGAGGACTATTCTAAGTTTTATATAAGTATTCTTTACTCTGTAGCACTGGGAATTTTATTTTTAGCTTTTACTTTCTCTATATCAAATAAACAGGAGGCTTATTAATGAAGATTTTATTAGTTATGGCGGAAAAAAATCTAAGGCTTATATTTAAAGATAAGCTTTCTATAATACAACTTTTTATTCCTATAATAATAATAATGATTAGTATAAAATTATTTAGTTTCAGCAATGGAACTGTAAAGATTGGGATTATAGATGAAGATTGCTCTGATTCATCAAAGCTTTTAATAAGTAGTTTAAGTAATAATTCTTCAATTAGTACAGTACCTCTTGAAAGTTCTACTGTTGAATCAACTATGATGGAGACATCTATTCCTGTCACCATTGAAATCCCTAAAGACTTTGAAGAAAGTATTATAAATGGAACTCCTAAAAAGATTAATGTACTTTCTGAAAAAGACAGTTCTATGGGTGATGCTATTACCTCCATAGTAAATCTTCAAGTAGAAGATTTATATAACTTGGGCATTAATTCTAATAAAAGCAATGATGAATATGAAAAACTTTTATTAAAATATAGTGATGATCCAGTTAAAATAACCTCTAAAACCTTATCAGATTTAGAGAATGATTTTGATTTAACTCAAACTGCAATTGCCTTTGTAATTTTCTTTCTCATGATGAGGGCATCTTCTATATCTTATATAGTATTATCAGAAAGATGGAATAAAACTTACTATAGAATATTTACTACGCCAGTTACCTCCTTTCAATATATTGGAGGAAATATCTTAGCAAACTTTTCACTTTTAGCTTTTCAACTTCTAATTACCCTTATAACTCTAAATTATTTTGTAGATATATATACCGGAGTGAGCTTTATTCCTCTGTTTCTTCTATTATTAGGAATAGCCCTAGTTACCGTGGCCTTTGGTACTTTTTCCATAGCTTTATTTTTTAATTCTAAGGGATACGGTATGTTTTCTAACATTGTAATTACTATCACTACCATGGTATCAGGTGCTTTTACTTCCATTAATTTTTTACCTGAAAGTGTTAGATTTATAGCTCCCTTCACTCCTCAGTACTGGGTAATGAATGGGATAACTAAACTTCAGATGGGTATGGGAACAGATTCTATTATTATTAATTTGGGAATATTATTACTCTTCTCCATTGCGCTATTTTTAGCTTCAGCCTATAAGCTTAAGTTCAAACTTCAATAAAAGTTTTATATTTAATGTAAGTATTATAAATACTGTATTAAAGACCATTATAATAAACCCTCACTAAGAAATTTAATTTATTAGTGAGGGTTTATATATGTATTCTTATCTTTAAATGATATAATTAAGCAATAATATTTTTTAATTTTACTTTGAAAGAAGGGATATAATGAGTATATTATCTTTAAAAAATGTTTCTTTTCAAGATGCTAATACAAAAGTTCTAAAGGACATTAATTTAGAAATCAATGAAGGGGATTTTATAACTATCACAGGTCCTTCTGGTGGTGGCAAATCAACCTTACTGAGAATTTTAGGGGACTTAATTTCTCCAACTTCTGGTCATGTATACCTGAGAGATAAGGATTATTCTGAAATCCCCCCTCTTAAACTGCGCAGTGAAATAAATTATTTTTTCCAACAACCTTATTTGTTTGGTAATACTGTCTATGATAATCTTTCTTTTCCCTATGAAATTAGAAAGAAAAATATAGATGATAGGAAAATATATATGCTTTTAGAAAAGTTTAATATAGACAAGGAATACTTAATTAAAGATATAAACAAATTATCTGGTGGCGAGAAACAAAGAATTTCCCTTATTCGCTCTCTTCTCCATGCAGGTCCTGTTCTCCTACTAGATGAGATTACTTCAGCACTAGACAAAGAAAATAAACTTTTAGTTGAGCATATTATGAAGGATATGAATAATAAAGGTCATACAATCTTATGGATTACCCATGATTTATCTCAAATAAAGGACTTAAGCAATAAAAAGATTATTATAGAAGATGGAACAATAATTTCTAAGGAGGGATTTTAATGAGTACTCTATCACTTATAGTTTCTTCAGTATTAATTTGTATTCCTATTTTCATCTCCTATAAAGAAGATTTAGGACTAGGTAAAGATATACTTATTAGTATGGTTAGAGCCATAATACAATTAGTTATAGTAGGCTATATACTTCAATTTGTATTTAGCTTAGAAAATCCTATATTCACTATTTTATTAGTTACACTAATGATTATCAACGCAGCACTTAACACCAAAAAGCGTAGTGAGAACATAAAAAATCCTGTTAGAACATCCTTTATTGCTCTATTTTCAGGTGCTTTTATAACCCTTTCTATATTAGTACTTTCTGGTGCTATTAACTTTATTCCTAATGAAATAGTACCTGTAGCCGGTATGGTTGTGAGTAATTCTATGGTTGCTATAAATCTCAGTTACAAAAACCTTAATACTACCTTTAGTAGCAAGAGAAATGAAGTTGAAGTTAAACTTGCTCTTGGAGCCACATCTAAGGTTGCATCTAAAGAGATTCTTAAAGATAGTATAAAACTCTCAATAATGCCTTCCATTGACTCTGCTAAAACCCTTGGCATTGTATCTCTTCCTGGGATGATGACTGGATTGATTTTAGCTGGATCATCTCCACTTATGGCAATTAAATTTCAAATAATGGTTACCTTTATGATATTATCTTCAACCTCCATTGCTACTCTAATAGCAACCTATATCTCCTACAAAAGCTTCTTCAATGAAAGATCTCAATTAAAAATATAATATTAATATAAGGATTGTCCAAATAAATTAAATAGTTATTTAGGCAATCCCTTATTAATTGCTCTGTTATGATAAAGGAAGAATCATTATTATAGTAAATCCATCTTCTCCATTAAAACTAATATTTCCTCCAATGTCTATTACTCTCTCCTCCATTGCCTTAAGTCCAATGCTCTTTTTTATATTCACTGCTCCATCACCATTATCTTTTATAGATACTCTTACAATCTTATTTAGAACTTCAATATTAAAATAAACACTGTTACCCCTAGAGTGTTTCTTTATGTTTGTGATTCCCTCCATTAGGTTATTAATTATACACTTCCAATGACTATAGGTAAGCTTGTCTATGTTTCCAGAGTAATTAAAGGTATATCCATAACTATTATGACTAAAAGCATCATCCATTATAGATTTCACTCTATTTATACCTAATTGTTCCTCGGAAGGCTTAATTATTTTTAAAGTTTTTCTAATATCATCCATACCTTCCCTTAGAACTTGAATAGTTGTATTTATCATATTTTTAGCTTCATTTTTATCTTTATCTATTACTACCTTTGTGGCTTCTAGATGCATTAAACTAGAAGCTATAGTATGTCCAATTTTATCATGCATTTCCTTTGATAGCTTATTTCTTTCTTCCAACTTTGTGGTATATATTATCTGTTTTGAATAATTTTTTTCTTTTTCTACCTCTTTAGTATACTTGTCTATTTTTTCTCTTAACATTAAGTTTTCTTTCCATATTTTATCTATTTTACTTACTTTGTTAATTAATATCTTTGCTGCTATATAGTAAAATATTGCAAACAATAAATAATTCATAACTATGTCTTTTGGTATCATGGTTATAAATAAGATACTCCCTATAAAAGAATATATAAGCTTTATATTTATCAATATACCTATATCAAAAAAAGTAAATGGTATTAATACGAAAAATATACTGTTGTATTTTATGCCTAGTCCATAAGAAATACAGAAAGACATGGCTGATAAACATAGCTTTATCTTAATATTCTCTAAGTAATATAAAGCTATGTTTATTATTATAAAACACAGTAATCCTATAATTATAGAGCTTTGGAAGCCGCCACAATTTATATATACATAGATACTAAATATGAGCCCAAGTAATTTTATATTGAGAAAATAATCATCCCTGTTATTAAGCATGCAATTTCCACCTTTGCTAAATATTATATCTTTATATTATCACAATAATAAGATCTTTCACAAAATATATCACTAATCTGGAATAGAATATTGAGCATGTACTTATATAATTTAAATACATGCTCAACATTTATTTTTATTAATTTATTTTGTGAAAACCCTTTTTATTATTGACCTAAGTTAGATTCTCTGACTTCCATTTCTTCTCCCTCACATAGCGTTATTGTTGCATTTTCCTCAAGGGTATTTACCATACTTTCCTCCTTTTGTTTTCCACATTTTTCTTTTCCTCTAAAAAATATTAGAAATATTATCACTGGGATTTGAACAAATATAAGAGCTGCAAGTATTCCAAATACACCTGATAAATTTATATCCTTAAATCTTTTATAACTTAAAATGAATAACATTATATTTATAAAAACTATCAGGGTAATCTGAAAAGACATGGAAGCCGCTATTAGCAACCCATTATCAGTTTTTTCAAGTTTAAAAGTAATAAATATTCCAATAATCTCTAAAATTATAAATCCTATTAAGAAAGCTAGTACATAGATACTATATTTTTTTCTTCCTATTCCTTTGTTAAGTAAAAATAAGTCATCACTCATTTCATCACCTCATTAACAGTATTTTACATCAACCTACTATAATTCTATACACATTTTCAAATATTATAACTAAAATCAATAAACCTCTGGAAATTATTTTAATAATCTCCAGAGGTTTATTTTAATACTACAGCATAGTTCTTTATAAAAGTTACTTTTCACTTTTATACAAGTCTACATATTCTTTATAAACTACAGCTACTTTTTCTATATAGTTTACGGTTTCTTTAAATGGTATTGTATGAACTACTTCTCCATCCTTGGAATATCTAGGATCCTGAAGCCATTTACATACATTCCCTATGCCACCATTATAAGCTGCTAGCATTTCATTTGTATATTTAAGTTGATTTTTTAAGTAATTTAGATACCAACACCCCATTTCTATATTCACATCTTCATTCTTCAGCATTTCTATAGAGAAGTTTTCTATATTTAGTTGCCTGGCTATCCATTCTCCTGTACTTGGCATTATCTGCATTAATCCTACAGCTCCCATAGATGAAACAATATCCTTATCAAACCCGCTTTCTGTTTTGATTATAGCTGCAACTAAATAAGGATCTAGTCCATAGATTTCACTATATGCTTCAATCTCTTGACTATATGGTACTTGTATATGATTCTCTACTATATCTTTTTCATTACTATCTACTTCCTTAGTTTTTTCATTTTCATGCAAATTCATAAAATATAAATTAATACATATTCCTGCTATAAATAAAATAGCCGTTATACTAATAAACTTAAGATTTAACTGCTTTTCTTCTAATATTTCCATTATACCTCCACTAACAATGTATAACTTTATTATTTAAATCAGAATTCATGTATTAATTAGTATTTCACCTTTCCCATAAAATAAACAAAAAAGACCTTAAAATAAAAATTAATTTATTTTAAAGTCTTAATTTATCCGATGACTACCAGCTCTAATACTCCCATTTTCTTCAAAATGGGAGTAAAGAGCTGCTACGTCCCTGGATAACGATTTCTAACCTTCAAAGAAGCTAAGAACTCTGTTTATCCGATGACTACCCTTATACTAGAGTTTAAATTGTTCCATAAACTCTTTCATATTTTCTGTAAGTCCAAGTAACTTTTCTGCTGCATTTGCAACTTCATCACTAGAAGCTGTAAGTTCTTCTGTAGATGCAGCTATTAGTTGTGTATTTCCTGAAACCTCAGAAGATATTTGCGTTGAATTTTCTATATTTTCAGTAATAGAATTTTTATCTTCTATAATTTCTTTAGAGCTAACTGCTACATGTTCTATTTTAGGTACCATATCTAAAACTAATGCTGCAATATTTTTAAATGAATCTATAGCATTATCTACGCTAATTAGTCCGTTATTTAATTCACCATTTATATTGTTGCTTTTAATTTCTATAGTTTCACTCTCTTTAATAGCATTATTTATTACATTATAAATATTTTGGGTAGATTCCTTGCTTTGCTCTGCTAACTTTCTAATTTCATCAGCTACTACTGAGAAACCTCTTCCAGCTTCTCCAGCTCTTGCAGCCTCTATAGCCGCATTTAGTGCTAGAAGATTTGTCTGTTCAGATATACTATTAATAATTTCTGTTATTTCTGTTACAGTTTCCATACTAGATTTCATACTATATATTGAACTATTAAACTCTTTAAAGGATTTACTTAACTCATTCATGGCCATGGCTAACTTTTCCATATCCTCATTACTCTTATCCGCTTTGCTATTAATATTTTCCGCCATATCACTAATATTATATATGTTACTAATATTAGTAGAAAGTTTATTATCGAATTCTTCTAGTTCTTTAGTTACATCTTCCAATTCTTCTGCCTGCCTTTGTGAGCTTGTAGCAGTTTCTTCTATACTTTCACTTATGCTTTGAGCTCCTGATACAAATTCTTCTGCCAAAGCAGCTAGAGATGAAGCCTCGCTTTCAATAACCATGGAACTATCTTTAACATTTAGAATCATTCCACCTATAATTTCCTTGCTTTTTTCTACAGCCGTATATATATCTTTAATTTCATCATTGTTCATTTTGCCTATATTGGATTTAGTGAAATTACCCTTTGCCATATCTTCTACAATAGTACCTATTCTGCCTAATCTTTTAGTCATAGATTTAGCTACTAGGTATCCAAATATTAGACCTAACACTATAAAAATAATACATACAATTACTACTTTTATTTGAAGTTCTGGTATTTCTGCTAATAGCTCACTTCCACTTACTTCTACACCTACAGACCACCCTGTTGATTCTATAAATGCGAATCCAATATATTTTTCATCTGCACCTTGTCTATACTCACTGGCTCCTCTTTCTCCCGATGTCATCTTTCCTATAATCTGTTTCATATTTTCAGAACCATTTTTATCTTTAACTGTATCTAATAGTTTAGTTCCTATAAGCAAGGAATCATTATCAGTTATTATATTTCCTTCCCTATTTATTAAATAAGCATTTCCACTTTTACCTATGGATACCTTTGATATTATTGATGATAATTTATTAGCATCTAGATAAGCTATTAAAACACCTTTTATATTCCCATTTTCTTTTATTGGGGTACTTATAGCTATTTCTAACATACTATCAGTTGTACCTAAGTATGGTTCACTAACAAATGTAAGCCCACTTAATCCATTTGAAAAATAGTCCTTATCACTAATATTAGTACTTTCTCCTGAAGTATCTACACAATTCCCTTCAGCATCTACTATAGCAATTTCTTTTAACTCTATTTTTTCAGCTATATTCTTTAATTTTGTTAACTTTTCTTTCATATCTACTGTATCATCTATTAAAAAATCATTTATTGCTATTTGATTTACTATAACTCCATAACTATCTGTCAATTGATTTATTTCTCCTGCCATAGATGTAGCTACATTTTCTAGGAGACTTTTAGATTTGTCAGTAATAATTTTTTTATTCATATAAAGAGAAAAAGCAGATAGAAATGCTGCAACTAATACTATGATTACTGTAAAACTTAACATAAGTTGCATTCCTATTCCTCTAATCCTTTTCTGTTTTCCTTTTTTAGTATTTTTAATTTTCTTACTTTTCAGTTCATTCTTTGCCCTTTTCCTGACCTTCATATCTTCCCCACCTTACTATATACAAAAAAAATTTACAGCTATATATACACTCTGTACATAGATATAATCGAAACAAAAAATAATATCCTTTACTACACGATATGGTACTTTTACTATTTTCTAAAAATAAATAATAATTTTAATATGAATTTAAGATTTGTATGATAAAATTAAATAAAAAAACGTAATATTATCTAAAAATTTGTAATTAAAGGGTGATGAATTATGAAATTATTATTAGTTGAAGATGAAATACACCTTGCTGAAGCTCTAAAAGAAATTCTCAGTAAAAATAAATATATAGTAGATAGCATTTATAATGGTGAAGCAGGTCTTGATTATGGTCTTACAGGAATATATGATTTGATTATATTAGACATAATGCTCCCCAAAGTTAATGGATTAGAGATTCTAAAGGAGCTAAGAGCTAATAATGTATCTACTCCTATTCTTCTTCTCACTGCTAAAGGTGAAATTCAAGATAAAGTTAAGGGATTAGACTATGGAGCAGATGATTACTTAGTAAAACCTTTCTCTCATGAAGAACTTCTTGCTAGATTAAGAGCTCTTAGTAGAAGAAAAGCTGAAGTTATAAATGATAATGCTCTTCATTTTAGTGACTTTTCCTTAAATCTATCTACTTATGAACTTGAAGGAAATAGTAACTCTGTCCGACTTACCTCAAAGGAATTCGAAATTCTAAAATACTTTATGGAAAGACCTATTTTAATAGTTACTAAAGATGATTTAATTACAAAGGTTTGGGGCTATGACTCTGATGCTGAATATAATAATATCGAGGTCTATATATCTTTTTTAAGAAAAAAATTATCCTATGTGGGCTCTAAATCCAAAATATCTACCCTTCGTTGTATTGGTTATAAATTGGAGGAGTAGTATGTTTAAAAAATTAAAATATAAATTTATTATTATAAATATGTCTCTTTTAACCTTTGTATTTTTTTGTATATTTGGAGTCATATACTTTATAACTTGGAATAGTGGAGAAAGACAGATTAACTTTTCTCTTAATGCACTAATCCATGAACCTAACAATGGTGGACCCAGTAAAGGTGGTCCTCTTAACAATGGTATACTAATAAATCTTGACCATAATTTAAACGTGATAAATATTATTACTCCATATAATGTTGATAAAGATATTCTTGTTGAATTAGCAGTTAATATTCTATCCAAAGAATCTTCATCAGGAGTTATAAAAATTGAAAATACTGATTTTGCATACTTTAAAAGCTTAGATGGTAAGATTAATAGAATTGCTTTAATAAATAAGTCACCTCAGCAAAATCTATTAAAAAACCTTTTAAAGACTTTTTTCATAACTGGCTTTATCAGTTTGATTATATTGTTTACTATAAGCTATTATCTAGCTTATAAAACCATAGCGCCAATTAAAGAGGTATTCGAAAAACAAAAACAATTTATTGCAGATGCCTCCCATGAGCTTAGAACACCTATTGCTATTATTAAAACTAATTTAGCTTTAGTTTCATCTAATAAAGATAAAACTATTGAAAGTCAAGGCAAATGGATGAATTATATAGATCTACAAACTGATAGAATGTCTCATCTTATAGATGATATGCTTTCCTTAGCAAAGCTTGATGAAGATAAAAAAGTACTTAACCTACAACCTATAAATATAAATAAAATACTAGAAAATTTACTTATGTCCTTTGAAGCAGTTTTCTTTGAAAATAAAATAGAATTACAAAACAATTTAAAGGATAATTTTTTTATAAATGGTGACTTAGAAGAAATTAAAAAGCTTTTTAATATTCTAATGGATAATGCTATTAAACACACTTTTCCAAATGGAACTATTACCATCACTTCAAGTAAATTAAAATCTAAGATGGAAATCATTATTACTAATACTGGAGAAGGAATTCCTGATAAAGACCTAGAAAAAATTTTCGAAAGGTTTTATCGTTCTGATGAGTCTAGACAACGGAAAACTGGTGGTTATGGTTTAGGCTTAGCTATTGCAAATTCTATAGTAATAAGCCATAAAGGAAAGATTTATGCCAGAAGTAATGCAGGAAAAGATACTTCCTTTATTGTTGAACTTCCTATTTTAGAATAAGAGAATTTATAATTAAACACAGAAAAGTACTATAATCTAAATTATATAAGTTTAAAAGCTATCTTAAATATATACTCTTAGATAGCTTTTAGTATTTTATACATGATATTTTTTTCTTTTAAACCTTAGCACTACTATTATTGCTGAAATAATTCCTAGGAGACATATGCCATATATTATCAAATTAGATTTAATATTTGTATCATTTGACGTATTTATCCTCATATTATTTAGAGAATTTTCTCTATTAATATCACCTGGATTATTTCCTGGCTTAAAGGTACCCTGAGGAGCTCCTTTTTCAGGATTATTCTGCATATTGTTGGATTTTTCTCCAATCCCCATTCCCTTTTCAGGATTATTATTCTCTTTTATATCTTGAGGAATATCCTTTCCCTCTCTATTACCTCCACCACCTTGACTACCAAGGGCAGATAAATTTAAATTAGTAGCCATATTTCCAGTAGAAGTAGAGGACTGGGATCCAGAAAGTTGAGCAGATATACTCTTAGCTCTGTCTACTCCATAGGTAATTAACTCAGGAATAGAAGCTACATATTCTTCGTAAGTATAAAAGGCTGTAGCATCATTTTTCACATAATCACCAATTAAATTATCTATATTATTAATTGTTTCAGTAAATACTCCACTATTTACATAATCCTGAACTATTTCATTAAGGTACTCGTGATATTTTTCTTTATACTCTTCTACTTCCAGAAGCTTTCCTATAAGTGGACTACTTTCTAAACTATCGGCTACAGGATTATCAATGGAAAAGTTTATAACATTACTTGCACTTTCTCCTTGAAATGCTCCAAAGGCTAAATTATAATCCCAAGGAAGTATTGAACATATTCCATCTTGTTCATATAGATAATAATTATGTTTCATGTTTGATGCATAACTGTCTAAATTTACAACAAAAGTATTTACTGCAAAATATCTTAATACTTCATCTACATCTAAATATTTTTCTATGTCATCAATATCTTCATTAAGGCTTTTTATCATGGCTATTATTTTATCGTAGTCATCTTCATTTGTATAATCAAAAATCGCATTTTCAAATATAGTAGAATAATTAGAATGCTCATCTCCAGAATATACTAAGTCTGCTCCACCAGTATTTCTTCCCATAGGCCCATTGATTTCTTTGCCTTTTTCCATAGGCATATTGTTTTTTGCCATATTAGTAGTTTCAGGTTTATATAAATTTCCACCTGTTGTTCCATAGTATCTTTCAATATAGCTTTCTTCCATAACCTCAAGGGCTAAGTATAAACCCCAAGGCTCTCCATTTAAGGTGATGCTAGCATACTGAAACGCTGGAGTAGAAACTCCCATTTTGTTTAATAGATCATAGGAAAGATATTCTTTCATATAAGTTGTATCCTGCATCATATTATTTAATGCTAATTTCTCAAGGCCTTTAAGAGTTTGTCCATCGATATATTCATCAAATTTAACTTTAAAACTATATCTATCCGTAGTATCATCATTAGCAATTTGTGATAATGTTGTATTTCCCTTAGCTCTAAGCCCAACATTATAGTAAGTTTCTCCGTTAATAGTTATATTGGCACTATAATATTCTTCTTCCATAGCATTATCTGCTAGTTCATTCCAAAGTTTCTCATCTATATCTATATCAATTTCCATAATATCATCTTTGTTAAAAAGATTTGTTATATACTCTGGTCGGGTTGTTTTCTCTGTAGCATTTGCTTCAACCGTAGACATATCAATAGTTGCCATTACTCCAGCCAATGCCAGACTTAATGCCATAATTATTGCTATAAAAATATTTATATACTTATTTGAAATCACTTCATACACCACCTAAATATTAAGACATGTATTCTCCGTTGTAACTTACTAACACTGCATTGTTTACTCCTGATATACTGCTAATTTCATTTACAAATTGAGTAGACATTTCTTTTAATCTTATTTCTACTGTTAATTCAATATTGCTCCCTGCAGAAACGGTTTTAGACTTCACCACATATTTTTTAACATATTTATTAATATACTCCATGGCATTATTTTCACTTCTATCTCCCTTACAACTTACAACTAAGATATAAGGATTATCAATACTTTTCTTATTTGCAAATACAATAATCATAATTCCTATAAATGCTGAGCCAAATACTGCAAGAGGTATTAATCCTGCGCCTACAACAATTCCTACACTTATTGACCAAAATAAAAATGCAATATCCATAGGTTCTTTAACTGCTGTACGAAACCTTACAATTGATAAAGCACCAACCATACCAAGTGAAAGTACTACATTAGAAGTAATTGCAAGAATAATTAATGTTGTAACTAAACTCATTGCAATAAGTGAAATACCAAAACTTTCTGAGTACATTACGCCTTTAAAAGTTTTCTTATATACTAAAAATATGAATAGTCCAATAGCAAGAGCTAGTCCTAGGGCTATAGCTACATCTACAATTGAAAAACTTGATGCCTTTTCTAAAAAACTTGATTTTAAAATATCATTAAAACTTAATGCTTTATCCATTTTTATCTCCTCCAAATAACTTAATTTTATTCATAAATTCTGCAAGCTGCATATTTTGAAAAAGCAGAACTTTCTCTATCTTTTCTTTGAATCATATCTCTAATAATTTCAGGAAAAAACTCATCAAACTTAACCTCTAAAACTATAGGACTCCTTCCTGGCATTCCTATGGTAGCAAGGTTATCATTAAAAAAATTTTGTGAATATAAACCACTCTTAATGTTACTATCAAAGGTAATTCTCACGTTTCCTGGCTTGAATACATATGCTTCCCTTGTATATTCAACTATAGTCTTAGGACGTAATAAATCATATTTCATCTTTGAGTATAACTCTGTTAAAATAGGCTCCTTGTATTTAAATATGTCATCAATATTATTTTTTATTATATCTTCACATTGATTCATAGATATACTTGTTGCAATCTTACTGCATAATCCATTAACTTTACTTTTTTTCTCTAATTTTATAAAAGAATGGTTATCATTATAAATTCTTAATCTAAATTTTTCTCTATTATTTACTCCATTAATTTTTTCCATTAATGCCTTATTATTAATATTATCAAAATATAGACTCTTTACAGTATAAGTACCCTTATCTCCTGCATTCTCATCTAACTGTGCAATATTTTTTAATCTGTTTTTAATTGCCAAATAGTCTGAAATATTTATTAAATGCTTTATCTCGTGTCTAAATTTAACTTGTTTCATATAAATCACCTCCTTGTGTCATCTAGTACAATCCTATACTAAATTACTTAGCTTAAATTTATCTTAAATTTATTTTTATCTACATTACCTATATATTTAGTTTTAATCTTTATTTACAAATGATTGTCTAATAACATAAACTTGGCTAATAATAGCTGATTTTGCACAAAAAAGAAGAGATAAAAAACTATCTCTTCTTCTTTATATTTTAAAGTCACCGTATATTATATCTTTAGTTAATTTAAGATTTTAATAGATTCATTAATAAATATGTTAAGCATATTAATAATAAACCATTATACATCCTTTTATCTTGCTTCTTTAAAGTTTTTAGCTTCTGTTTTATACCCGGCAATAACTACTTTTCCCACATTTTCATTAATGTAGTATATATAGCCTATTAGAACTTAACTTACGTGTTCGGAATGGATACGGGTGTAGCCTCTAATAGTATACTCACCAGATTTAAATTATTATTATTATTTACTATTATTATAGATAATAATCATTAAACCTTGAAGTTTCTTTTGGCTACTTATTTTATTATAAATTTTTATTTATACTATCTACAAAATTATGTACATCTTTGCTTATGATAAATTTCATTGAATAAGATTTTTCTTTTCCAGCTATAAAAATTTTATGGCCAAGTTTTTCTTCATTAGCCTCTACATATTCAATATCTTTATATTCTATAATGTCATCATAAACTAGGAAAAATCTTTTACCACAAAATCTGATTTTTTCATTAGTGGTTACTAGTATCCCTGTCATTGTATTTTGTCTTCCATTTACAGTACTTTCAAAAGCACCTTCCACATAATAATTTATAACTTCATTTTTATTAAGCCTCTCTTCAATTAGTTTTATCAATTTTTCTCGTCTAGTCATCTTACAATCCTCCTAAAATAATAGTCATCACTATATATATTAATATACAGTGATGACCATTTCTATATTTGATACATGTTTATTTTAATATTTTATCTATAAATATTTGCATTTAAGTTATTGATAATACTATATTTTACCAGAAAAATCCACCAAATGGGCATATGCAGAATAATAGTATTAAAATTATCCACCAATCATCTCCGCTTGAGCATTGACAATGGCATGGTGGGCATGGTCTTGGACATGGTGGACATGGTTTTGGACATGGTGGGCATGGTTTTGGACATGGTGGGCATGGTCTTGGACATGGTGGACATGGTCTATGATGTGATGGCTTACAATCATGTCCCCAATTTCCATCTTTGCCTCTAAAGGACTCTTGTTCAAAATCTACTCCATCCGGTTGTCCATATCTGAAATCTTGAGCAAACATTTCTGCTGAATAGTCTTGTTCATTATTTTCATCATAATAGAAGAATTCATTATTATTTAACATATTATATTTCTCCCCACTTTTTAATCAATTTTATAATAGTTTCTAACAACTAAACATTTTATAGGAACCTATAATACTATAAAATATTTCTGTCTAGATCTAGTATATTAATGTTTATTTACATTAAGAATTAGCTTCAATAGCTGTTCCTAATAATATAATATGTACTCATAATAATTATGTGATGTTTATTTATAAAAAATATTAGAAATAAGAAGTTACTACTTTTTGCAATATATCCAGTAGATATATTCACGTAATGTACTATTAAAATCTATATGAGCTTTTTCTTTACTTAATTATTGGCCCTATAAGTTTATATCATACTTGTCAGAATTAGATATTGGTAAATTTAATTTGAGTCTTATAGATATAGCTCTGCATAATAATATTATTGTGAAGCATACCCAAAAAGTTATATCGTAATTCACTTCATAATAGTTAAATAAGTAAAATACCGATGCTCCAAGTATTGATGCCACTGCATAAATCTCCCTTTTAAAGATCATTGGAGTATCCTGAACAAAGGTATCCCTTAAAATTCCGCCTCCAACACCTGTAATTAATCCCATACAAACTACTAAAAATATATTGCTATGAGCTTGCTTAAAAGCTAAATTTGCACCTAATATTGTAAATGTAGCAAGTCCAATTGAATCTAAAATTAATATTACTTTTTTTAAGATAGCTATTTGCTTTCTCCTATTAGCTATTTTAAGTACTTGTTCCTCACTCATATATTTATTACCCTGAGATTCAGAAATAATTTCTTTTCTTTTAGATGTAGTGTACATACTAGATAATTTAGGATATCCGTAAAAAGCCATAATAGATACCACTATACTTATAATAAAATAAGTAGGGTTTATAAAAGCAGTTGGTGGTGTTTGTCCTAAGGTTATATCTCTAAATATTCCACCCCCAATAGCTGTAATAATTCCTAAAAATATAACTCCAAATAAGTCTAATTTTTTTTGCATCCCTACTAAAGCTCCAGAAAATGCAAATGCCACTGTTCCAACAACTTCAAAAATAATTAATAGCATAATTATATTCTCCTCTCTACTTATGTGTAATAATATTCCAATTTAATATTTTGCATTATAAAAGGAGTAAAAAACATAATTAATAAATGCTTTTTACTCCCTGTCCTTTTATCTGAAAGATTCCCTATAAAGGTTGCTTCGTTGATGCTCTTTAATTATTAATGTAAAGAGTCTCTCCAGGGTTATGTCCTGCTATTGTATTCAACCTGAAAGTTTCAAGTTAATTAAAAGCTTGTAATTAACTCTTTCTCCTACGGTTACTTAGTCTTTAAAAAACTAAGTATCTTCAATAACATTCATCCATACAATATTAAATTTAATTTTCTTCCTTACTTAATTTATATGAATTTTTCATATAAATCAAGCCATTTTATAATATTAAATACTAAATTGATTATCTATACGATTTCAAAATTTAAAAGCAATATATCCTATCCCTGTAATTTTCAACAGAGCTTTTTCCATACTTAGAACTGGTTCTCCTTTAGGAGCAATGGATATCTATGGACTTAACTCCTCTTTACTCTCACTTTGAAAGACATAGGAGTAAAGACCTTGTAATCAACCTATAAAAAAAACACCTTATAAAATAAGGTGTTTTGGTGGCTCACCGGGGGATCGAACCCCGGACACCATGATTAAAAGTCATGTGCTCTACCGACTGAGCTAGTGAACCAAACTACCTGGCAATAACCTATCCTTCCACACAGCCTCCCGTGCAGTACTTTTGGCTCTTTGAAGCTTAACCGTCGTGTTCGGCATGGTTACGGGTGTTACCTTCAAGATATGCTTACCAGATAAGTACATAGAAATTATAATTATCTTTGTACTTATACAAACTAAATAAGTTTGTCTTTAATGAAGAATTTTTTAATTTTTCATTAGCATTGCGATAATACCACTAACTTAGTTGTTGATATACGGATATTGCTCATATAGAAAAAGTCTGCAATATCATCGCCCAGTTAAGAAAATAACTATTTTCTTTATCATCGAATACTCTCAATGACTTTTATTATTTTACTCGATTATTTATCCCATGTCAATAATATTATCTATATTTTTATACATTTTTCTGCCTATATATATTTTGCCATAGTTGAAATCACATGTAAAATGAATATATATATACTCTATTTAATATACTTAATATATGAATTTTAAATTTCCAAGGAGTATTTTATGGAGGATATAAGCAAAATATCTACTAGCATAGACAATTTAACGGCACTAATATCATCTAGCCTAGATAAAATAAATGAAAGTTCTTCAGAATCTGCTTCTGATCCCAGCACTTTACTTTCTCTTAAAAGTGAGTTGCTTTCTTTAACTGAAATTACTACTAGCCTAAATGTGCTAAAAACTCAGCTTAACTTATTATCTCTTAATGATTATGAAGTTTTATATGTAGCTAATTGTATATCACCTTTGCTTCAAATATTAATTCAGCTTTCTAATACTTCTTATCTAACTATGGGCACAACACAATTATTAAATAATTCTACTATCACTAAAAGAAAAACCTCTAAATTGAAAAAAGCTGAAAAAACTGCCTATAAAATTCTTGAGCAAATTAACTGTATATATCCTGTATTGGAATGTAGAATATATAACTTTATTAATAGCATATGCAATTGTGAGGATTAACAAAAACACATGGAGTTACTTTCAAATTCACCCCATGTGTTTTTATTTTATTTACTTTACTCTCCAAGAAGTTCCTTCTTTACTATCTAGCACCTCTATATTCATCTCTAATAACTGTGCTCTAATTTTATCTGATCTTTTATAGTTTTTTTCTTTTCTTGCAATATTTCTTTCTTCAATAAGATGATTTATTAGTTTCTCATCCACTTCAATAGCCTCTTTTTCAATAGTCATTAAATTAAGTGAGAAAACTTTATCAAAATCTTCAATTAAAAATGCTTTCTCTTTATTATTTAATTCACCATCTTTTATAACCTCATTAAGCACTGTAAATGCATTGGCTATATTTAAATCATCACTTATTTGAGTTTTAAACTTTTCTTGATATCCGCTAATAAGTTCCTTATTCATATTATTGGTTTCATCAATATTAGTTAATATAGTCCCTATTTTTTTCTTTAATGCCTTATAGCCATTTTGGGCATCTTTTAGACTTTCAAAACTAAATACCAGTTGTTTTCTATACTTAGATTGTAAGCAGAAATATCTATAATCTAATGGACTAAATCCTTCTTCTTCAAGTTTAGATACTGTTAAAAAGTCTCCACTTGATTTAGACATTTTGCCTCCATCTAACACTAAAAATTCTCCATGAACCCAGTAATTTACCCATTTATGACCCAAAGCTGCTTCTGATTGAGCAATTTCATTTGTATGATGAACTGGTATATGATCTATTCCACCACAGTGAATATCAATATTCTCACCTAAGTATTTAATACTCATGGTTGAGCACTCTAAGTGCCATCCTGGAAATCCTCTACCCCAAGGAGAATTCCATTGCATTATTTGATTGGAGAATTTAGAATTTGTAAACCATAGTACAAAATCTAAAGGATTCTTCTTATTTGGATCTATTTCTATTCTACTACCAGCTTCTAACTCATCTATACTGAGATTTGCAAGCTTTGTATAATCTTCAAATTTATCTATTTCAAAATATACATTTCCATTTGATTCATATGTGTAACCACGTTCTTCAAGCTTTTGAACAAATTTGATCATATCCTCTATGTGTTCTGTTGCTCTACATACCACTGTTGGTTTTTTTACATTTAGCTTTTTACAATCTTCAAAAAAAGCATCTTCATAAAATTTTGCGATTTCCCATACTGTTTTATGCTCACGACTTGCACCTAGAGCCATTTTATCTTCACCTTCATCTCCATCTGATTGAAGATGACCTACATCTGTTACATTCATAACATGCTTAACTTTATAACCTACATACTCTAAGGATTTTTTTAATGCATCCTCAAATATATATGTTCTTAAGTTTCCTATATGGGCATAATTGTAGACAGTAGGGCCACAAGTATACATTCCAACTTTATTTTTATTGGCAGGAATAAATTCTTCTTTATTTCTAGTCATGGTGTTGTATAAATAAAAACTCATCTCATGTCTCCTTTACATATTTCTTATAACTAATGTTTTAATGATAATTACTGTTCTGTAACTTATCTATATAATATATGCTTAACTATATTTATACTTTACATAACATTAAACTGTTCTTATTCTAAATCATATTAGTATAAAATATAAAAAACTACAGAACCAACTGTAGCTTAAATAACGATTAAAATTTATATCAATTATTAATTACATTATTATAGCTCAGTAGTATCTTGTTAAATTATACATATGTTACAACAGCAACAACAACATCTACACATAATAATGCTCTCCTTTAAAATAATTTATATTTAAATTTTATCATATAATAATAATTTTACAAGTTATATGTATAAATAACACTACAATTTATTTAAAATTTCTCAACAACTAAAACCTTTACAAGTTTTAAAGAGGATTTTATATTATTCTAAAGAATAACTATATATATTATTTAACTATATTATAATAGGTGGTGATTATATGTCTATAGATATATACGTTAATGGAAACGTTATATCCTTGGATAACAATAAGGTTTATGAATCCTTTGCTGTGAGAGATGGAAAATTTCTAGCGGTAGGATGTAATGACGACTTACTGTCATTATTTTCTAAAGAGGGCTACAAAGTTACAGATTTAAAAGGCAATACTGTAGTTCCAGGTTTTAATGATGCTCATATGCATCTACTTAATTATGGGTTTCAAAAGACTGCAGTAAGGCTAAATAACTTATCCTCCATAGATGAAATGATTAGTGTTGTTAAGTCTTATCTTAATAAAAACAATATTCCAAAGGATACATACATAATTTCTAGAGGCTGGAATGATAACTATTTTAAAGAACAACGACTTCCTAATAGATATGATCTGGATAAAATCTCCTGTGATCATCCAATTATATTTTCTAGAATATGTGGTCACATAGGGGTAATTAACTCAAAAGCTATTGAACTCTTAGGTATAGATAAAATGAAAGAAAATCCTACTGGCGGTGCTATAGATAGAGAAAATGGAGTTCCTACTGGAATTCTTCGTGAAAATGCTTTAAATATTGCACTTAGTAAGGTTCCTACCACTTCTGTAGAAGAGATAAAATCTTCACTCCGTAGCGCCTTTGATGACTTAATTAAATGTGGCATAACCTCTGTCCAAACTGAAGACTTAACTCACTGTAGAAGTTTACCTAATTTAATTCAAAGTTATAGAGAGTTAGAAGAAGAAGGCAACCTCCCTGTAAGAATAACTCTTCAGCTATGCCTTAATACTGATGAATTATTAGAGGAAGCTAATAGTTTTGGTTTGAAGTCAAAGGTAGGTAGTGATTTTCTTAAGGTTGGAGGTCTTAAACTTTTTCAAGATGGCTCTTTAGGTGCTCGTACTGCAGCTATGATAGATAACTATGAGGATACTCCTGGTAATGGTATTAGTATTTATTCTCAAGAGGATTTAGATAATTTTGTTACTAAGGGTTTTAAACAAGGATTTCAAATTATTATCCATGGTATTGGAGATAGAGCTTGTGAAATGATATTAAACTCCTATGAAAAAATTTCTAAAGATACTGATGATAATCTTAGACCTGTTATAGTTCACTGTCAATTTACTAATGAGGATTTATTAGATAGATTCAAGGAGCTCAATATAATAGCTAATGTACAACCAGCATTTGTTATGAGTGATTATCCTATAGTTGAAAAAGCAGTAGGCAAAGCTAGAACTAAAAGTAGTTATGCCTTTAATTCTATGATACAGAAAGGCATTCCTGTAGCCTTTAGCTCTGATGCTCCTATTGAAAGTTTTAATATAATCCAAGGAATCCATGGAGCTGTAAATAGAACAGATCTAAATAATAAACCTGTAGATGGCTTTAATATTGATGAAGGTGTTACCCCTTTAGATGCTTTAAAAGCTTATACTACAGGACCTAGTTACATGTCCTTTGATGAAGATATAAAAGGTAAAATTAAAGTAAATTATCTAGCTGATTTTGTAGTTTTATCTCAAGATATAACTGCTGTACCTAAAAACAAAATTAAAGAAACCAAAATTTTAGAAACCTATGTTAATGGAATAAAGGTTTTATAGCATATTTATAAAAAAATAAAGAAAAGGATGTAAGTATTTAATTATACTTGCATCCTTTTCTTTATCTAATTCAACTATATTTTTATTTATTATTAGGATTATTTTTAACTCTATTAGGTTTTGCCTTTGGTTTTATTACTATATCATTTTTCTTACTCTTAGGTTTATTATAAGCAGCCTTGGCAATTTTATTTTGAGTCTTAGACATGAAGCCACACAAATCCCAAAACCATAGAAATAATATAACGAATATACCTGGTATTACATAATTTGTTACTAACACTGGTAATGTTGTAAATACTAGTGGTGGTACTACAAACACAATAAAAGCCATTATAAGTACTAACCATTTGTTTATTTTTATTTTATTAAATACAAATTTCTTTAGTAAAGCATATATACCTAATACTATAATTGAAAATAATAAAATACTTCCTAAAAATATTAATACATTTTTCATAAAATTCCTTCTTTCAAATATATTGTAACTAAATAGTATTATATAATATATATCTATAAAAATGTACTTACTATAACAGATTTTTAATATGTTCACAAAATATTAACAATAGGATTTTTTATGATTTTTTGTTTAAAATTTAAAACTAATGGTAATACTATCAACTGTAATCTATTTAAAAGGAGATGTTTTTATGAAAGTATTAGACTCAATTGCACTAATTTTAGTTATTGTTGGTGCGGTAAACTGGGGCCTAATAGGATTATTCCAATTTGACTTAGTTGCAATTTTATTTGCAGGTTCTAGTGCCTTCGGTGCTATAAGCACATTTAGTAGAATTGTTTATGCCATAGTAGGATTAGCAGGTCTTTATGCTATATCATTCTTTGCAAAGAGTAAATATACTGATGTGGAATAATTTCTAAAGCCGCAATTGCGGCTTTTTTATTTTATAATTTTATAGGATTTATTTTGTTTTTAATTTATAATAGTTTAGATAGGTTGGCAATAGCATAATGTAATTTAAATAAATTTTTTAACTTATATAAAAATGCTCTATGCCTAAATATCCTATGAAAAACTTAGCTGAGGTGTTAAAAATGATAAAATATATTTCTTATAATGTTAAAAAGTGTAGTATTGATGAATTATTAAAGTATTATACTCCTGAGATAGTAAATAAATACTGCGAAAGTTGTAATAAATTTAATAAGGTATGGTCTTGTCCTCCACTCTCTTTTAGTGATTTAGAATATGTTTCTAAATACAAATATTGTTATGTAATTAGTGGTAAAACCTATATAGAGCAAATTCCAAAGGAAGAACTAAATGATATTGTTACCTACTCTCTATGTAAATATAGTGATATAAGTAATAGCACTGATGAATTTACTAATACTTTTAATGGTCTTTATTATAATTTTAGAGAATTTAATGATAATAAAATACTCTCCTTAGAATCTTATTATAATGACAGCATTGCACTATTTTCTGGAAGATGCCTAATTTGCAACAACTGCTCTCGTAGCAATAACATGCCTTGTATATTCCCAAGGAAATTAAGATATTCATTAGAAGGTCTTGGTTTTGATGTATGCGGGATAGTTGAAAATATTATTAATGATAAAATTCAATGGAGCAGTAACTCAACACCAGAATATGTAACCTGCGTATCTGGATTGCTTTCCAATTTAGATATTTCTGAAGATAAAATTTTGCAAATATTGCATAATAATTAAAACTTAATATTCTATTTCTAGTATTTAAACTTACCTCTTTGATAATAATATTATTAATAAATAAAAAATATGAAAGAGGTGGTTTTTCTTTGTTCAAATGTGTAAAGAAAGAAAATCATTACTGTAATTTAGTAAATGGTCAATGGATGACAACGGAAAATACTATAGATATTTTTTCTCCTAGCGATAACTCATTAATAGGTACTATACCTCAAATGAGTCAAGATGATGTGGATAAGATAATAAGTTTTGCTAAAGAAAGCCAAAATTCCTGGAGTGATGTACCTGTAAGTAAACGTTCTGAAATCTTACATAAAGCAGCAACTTTGCTTGAAGAAAATTGTGATGAATTATCTAAAGTTCTTATGATGGAAATAGGCAAAGATATTAATTCCTCTATTTCTGAAGTAAAGCGTACTGCAGATTTTATAAGATTTACTGCAGATGCTGGTAAAAATCTAGAAGGAGAAACAATAGCTGCTGATACTTTCCCAGGATTTAAAAAAAATAAGATGAGTCTAGTTCAAAGAGTACCTATAGGCTTAGTCCTTGCTATATCACCTTTTAACTATCCAATTAACCTATCAGCTTCCAAGATTGCTCCTGCCTTAGTTGGTGGTAACAGTGTTATTCTTAAACCTCCAACACAGGGTGCTGTAAGTGCTCTTCATCTTATTAGGATATTTCAAGAAGCAGGTGTTCCTGATGGGGTAATAAACTCTGTTACTGGTAAATCTTCTGAAATAGGTGACTATCTGGTTACTAACGACAATATAAACTTTATCAACTTTACCGGTTCTACAGAAGTAGGTAAACATATAGCTAAAATTGCTGGTATGGTACCTATGATTATGGAGCTGGGTGGAAAGGATGCTGCCATTGTACTAAAAGATGCTGATTTAGATGATACAGCTAGAGAAATTGTTTCAGGTGCATATAGTTATTCTGGCCAAAGATGTACAGCTATTAAACGTGTATTAGTTACAGAAGATGTTGCCGATGAATTATCCTCTAAAATCTTGGAACAAGTAAAAAAACTCACTATAGGCACTCCTGAATCTGGAGCTAAAATTACTCCTTTAATTGATAAAAAATCTGCTGATTTTGTTGAAGAGCTTATTCAAGACGCCTTAAGTAAAGGTGCAAAATTGCTATGTGGTAATAAGCGAGAGGGTAACTTACTACACCCAACTCTTTTTGATATGGTAACTAGTGATATGCGTATTGCATGGGAAGAACCTTTTGGTCCTGTACTCCCTATAATTAGAGTAAAGGATAAAGATGAAGCAATTGAAATTGCTAATAAGTCTCAATATGGACTTCAATCCAGTGTATTTACAAGAAATATTAATGATGCCTTCTATGTAGCTAACAAATTAGAAGTGGGGGCTGTTCAAATAAATAATAAGTCTGAAAGAGGACCAGATCACTTCCCATTCTCCGGTGTTAAAGCTTCAGGTATGGGTACTCAAGGCATAAAATATAGTATTGAAGCTATGACTAGACTTAAATCCATAGTATTAACCATAGACTAAATTAAACTTAATAGAAAAGCTTCAAAGAAATTTTCCTTGAAGCTTTTTATTTATATATTATATATTCTCATCTTGTGATCTTGCTATTATCTCTCTACATATCTCAGATAAATTAGCTTTTTCCTCTTTACTTAAGTCCTCCATATAAATTGGTTTATGAAAAATAATTTGAGCTTTTAAATCTTCTGGATCTCCCTCTAATCCCTTATAGGTTCCATTTACCGTAATTGGTATCACTGGTACATTAGCCTTAACTGCAAGTTTTAGGCTTCCCTTTTTAAAATCACCTACACCCTTGTCTCTATTTCTTGTACCTTCTGGAAATATAAGCATAGATCTGCCACTTTTTATTATTTCTATAGCTTGAAGGATTGCCTTTAAACCTTCCCGTCCATTTTCTCTATCTAAAAATACACATCCTAATTCCTTCATCCAATAGGATATAACCGGTACTTTCTTCATTTCGATTTTAGCCACAGCTCCTGCAGTATCTTTTATATTCATCATTATTACAGGTATATCTAGCATACTTTGGTGATTTGAAACATAAACACATGTTTGATTTAATAAGTTTTCACTACCTACAACATGAACTTTTAATTCAGAATATTTAATTGTAGCAGCAGCCCAGTCCTTCTCTAAATTATATAAGTATTCTTCCCTTTTTTCTTCTGTTAATTTATTTTTACATATTGAATATGTAATTCTTTTAATGGCAATTTCAAGCATTTTAAAAGAAAATTTTATTCCAAATCTTAATTTTCTCAAATAATTCACGTCCTTTTTTAATGTTTACATTTAATTATATCAATAATATGTATTCTGGTGAAGTATATATTGAAATTTTGTCAATACTTTATATATTACATGTACTACTTAAGGAGGTCTCATGAAAAAATTTTATAAAAGTAATAGAACTCTATTTATATTATCTATAATATTTTTTGTCTCCTTTTTCTTACTAGGTTATACTAGCAAAAATAGTATTAATACTAAATTGAAGGATTCAGAAACTAGGATACATTTTATAAATGTTGGCCAAGGAGATTCTATTCTTATTGAGAATAATAATTTTAATATTTTAATAGATAGTGGACCAAATAGCGCTAAGGACACTTTAATTTCTTATCTTAAAAAATATAAAATTAAAAAATTAGATTACCTTATTGCATCTCATCCTCACGAAGATCATATTGGTTCTATGGATGATATAGTTAATAATTTTTATATAGAAGAGTTTATTATGCCTAAAGTTTTATCCACAGATAAGAATTTTTCTAACTTAGTAAACGCACTTAAAAGTAAAGGACTTACAATTAGAAATATTAATGACGATCTTAAAATTCAACTTTCAGAGGATAATTATATAGATTTTCTATGGACCGGTGATATCTCCGATGATAATTTAAACAATCATTCTATAGTAATAAAATATATAAATAAAAATACCTCATTTTTGTTTACTGGAGATATGGAAGAAGAAGTTGAAAATATTTTATTAGCTAGTAAAAAATCTTTAGAATCTACTGTATTAAAAGTAGCACACCATGGAAGTAAGACTTCATCTTCCAAAGGATTTTTATCTAAAGTAAACCCTAGAATAGCTGTAATAAGTTGTGGCATGGGAAATGATTTTGGTCATCCTCATAAAAATACTTTAAAAGCATTGGAAAATCTAAATTCTAAAATGCTTAGGACTGATATAAATGGAAACATTATAATAAAAACAAATAATGATAAATTAATGATATCTACTGAACATGAAGGTAGCTAATATTAAAAGTATGCAACATAGCTAATATTTAATTAATAGCTATGTTGCATACTTTTCAAATATATTATCAAAAAATAAAAAAAGCCTTACTTTGTAAGACTAAAAATGGCTCCGCGAAGAGGA
>NZ_DLCT01000004.1:0-14883 GCF_002480755.1 Clostridium sp. UBA7791
TTCTTGTTGTTTTCTGCCGCTTCTCTCAGCGACAAGACTTATCTTATCATGATCTTAAATAGATTCAATTTCATTATTTACCTGTTAGCTAGATAATATTCATATATTCCTATATTTTTCACCAACATACTTCTATTTTCTTGTACTGATACACCAGGACAAGTATCCTTATATATGTTTACTATATATTTATATTAATCCTTTTTTCTAGACTTTTTGTATATTTTAATCCCCATTAATGTTATAATATTAATAATAGATATTAGTTAATTATTAGTATTAACTTTCTTTAGGAGGATGATAATAATGAATGATACATTACAATTAAAAAAAGCTCCAAACTTTTCTTTAATAGGTAGTGATAACAATACTCACTCAATTGGTGACTTCTTAGGCAAAAATATAGTATTATACTTTTATCCAAAAGATAATACCCAAGGTTGTACAAATGAAGCTATAAACTTTAGAGATAGCAAAGAAATATTAGATGAATTAGATACAGTAATTATTGGAATTAGTAAAGACAGTATTAAATCTCATGAAAGGTTTATTGAGAAACAAGAACTTAACTTTCTTTTGTTAGCTGATGAAGATAAATCTGTTTGTCAATTATATGATGTTCTAAAAGAAAAGAATATGTATGGTAAAAAGACTATTGGAATAGAAAGAAGTACTTTCATAATAAATAAAGATGGCTACATAGTTAAAGAATTTAGAAAAGTTAAAGTTCCAGGCCATGTAGATACAGTAGTTAACTTCATTAAAGAAAATTTAGTATAGATATATCATTTAAAACATATTTTTAACAAAACATCTAACTATTTATATATAATTAAAATGAGCAACCCTTTCACTTACAATAAAAGGGTTGCTCATTTTTAATTTAAACATATATTTTTAATCTTCATTTCTCTCACGCTTCTTTTTTAATAACTCACCTGTGTTAAGACCCCTATTTTGATTTTTGGATTTATCCCTATTAAGTCTATCTTTACATATGCTTATACGCTTTATACTAGTTTTTTCCTGTTTTATATCTAGCTTTTTTTCTTCTAGATCTGTTTTTATAATTTCTTTTTTAAATATATTTTCTTCTTCTTTATTTTTCTTAGTTAAACTACCTATCTTTTTTGCTTTTATAGTATTATTTTCTTCTTTATATTGTTTTATTTTACTTGCATATATCTTTTCTTTAATGTTATAAAAGAGCTTCTTGTTTATATACCTCTTTAAACCTAATCTTCTATAAGTTATATCAAATAAAAACAATAACATAGCTGTTATTAATAATAAATTAGTTATATTTCTTTTAGTATGCCCCTTATTGCTCTTTATCTCATATATATCCTCTACAGAATTTATAATTTTTCCTTCAGTATCTTCTACTAAAGCTAATAAACTATTAGATTGTTCTTGAAATTTATATTCGGGAGAATATTGATATGCAAACCCTCCTAATTGACTAGCTATAGTCTTACCTTGTAACTCTTCAGTAATGTTAAAACTATAGAATCCCAATTCACTCATAGGTACATTTCCTTCATATTTACCAGGTGATACTTGTTTTAGTTCAAATTCTGACGTAGTGTTTCCTTCAAAGGTATACGCTCCTTTAACCTTCTTATTATCCTCATGATTGTTAGTCTCATATTGTACTTTGGCAATACTTCCTTCCTGTGTAATACTTAAATTTCCACTACTATCATAATCAATCATTGTCCATGATATTATATTACTAAAAAGTTGTGGTGTTTTTTCAAACGCTAATAAATCTTTACTCCATTGACCATTTACATCTGAGGTAAAAGCTACTACTCTACCAATACCATATTGCCATGCTGCTAAAACCGGTTCATCCATATGAGAAGTCATTATCTCTATAGCTGTATTTTTTATAGAAGTACCTACATAACCAAAAAGATGTGGAAATTTCCCTCCATCTATAACATTATTCAAAATATCATGATGAGCAGATACTTTAGGAGTAAATTCTTCATTTATTAAGTATTCCCCAGTAGATATTAATATTTCATTTGCAAATATTCTTGGTACATCTGTATATATATCACTATGATAGTACCTCCCCCCAGCATTATTACTAAGCCATTCTAACAATTGATTATTACTATCAGTACCTATAGACACTGTAGATAAAGTCATTTTATCCTTCTTAATATCATTTATTAAAGCTTTATATTCATTTTCTCCCATACCATCTTGTCCATCTGTTAATAGTATTATATGTTTTATTTTTGCACTACTTTCTTTTTGCTTGTTATAAGCTTCATTTAGCGCTGAATATATAGACGTTCCACCTTCAGCTATAATACTATTAATTTTATCAGAAACCGTATCTTTGTTAGATAGCTTTTGCATAGGTACTGCCCAGCTATATTCTGTATTAAAAGTTACTACACCTATATTATCAGTTTCTCTTAAATTATCTAGGGATCTAATTGCAGCCTCTTTTGCTAAACTAATTTTACTAAAACTGCCTTGATCTGAAGACAGCATACTAGAAGATCTATCTAATACCAACATTAAAGATATCTCCGGAATTTCATTTTTACCTTTTTTATCAGAGCTAACAGGAAGTATCTCTTCAAAAACCGAATTCTTATATCCTCCTAAAGCATAAGAATTATCTCCCCCTGTAGTTATAATTGCACCACCATAATCTTTCACATAACTTTCCACATTATCTAAAAAACCTTTAGGTAAATCGTCTACATGGGTATTGCAAAGAAATATTCCCTTATATTCTATAAGTTCATTTATAGATCTAGGTGCAGTACTAGGATTTATCATAGTATAACTACTACCTATGGTCTTTAGATTTTCTTCAAGTCCCTTTCCTTCACCAACTTTTCCTTGTATTACCAAAATCTCTGGTTTTGAAACTATATTAGTATATGTTGTATATTCATTATTATATGAGATTCCATCATTTTCTGGCTCTATAACTACTTTATATGGTTTAAACCCACCTTTATGTTGAATATCTTTAAATAAAAATGTATTATCGCCCTTTTCTATATCAATTTCTTTTTCACTTTTTTTTTCTCTTCCTGAATATACTGATATTCTTGATTTTGTCTTAATATTAGATTTAATATTTACAGTTACAGAAAATTCTTCTCCTATAGCTACTTTGTCAAGTATATCTATATCTTCTATATATACATCTTCTACTTGTTCACTATCTACTTTATATACTTGAAAATCAATCTGATTATCCTTAAAATAAGTTGACGTTTCTAATATATCACCTTGATTTTCTTTTCCATCTGTAATTAAAACTACTCTCTTATAGTCACTATCTTTAAACATGCTTAAAGAAAATTTTATTGCTTCTTCTATATTAGTAGTATTACCAATTGGAGAAGTTTGAATATCATTAAAGCTTTTAGAGTAGGTAAGGAACTGTTCTATTTCTTGATTTTCACCAAAAGTAACTATTCCTATTTTATTATTTGATGGTGAAGCTTCTATAGCACTTTTTACAAATTCCTTTATTTCACCTTTATAATTACTCATACTATGAGATAAATCCAATAAAAATATGGTTGATGATTCCTTTGTCTTAATACTTATACTTATGTTACACATAGCAAGTATAAGTATTGTTATAATAATAAACTTATTTATATTAATAAAACTAATACCTTTGTCTTTTAATTTAATCTTTTTAGATATCAAGTACATTACCATGAGAATTATTGGTATTAAAAATAACAAATATACTTTTTCAATTTCAAAGTTCACTCCAGTCCCCCCTTTCTAATGATTATATAGCTATAAAAAATTAATTTTTAATATATACTTTAATATCCCTTTTTATACAAAACCCATTCCACAATAATAAAAAGCATAATTAAACTTATTATATAAGGTGTTATATTTAACATTCCTTTAATGCTACCCTTGTTATTTGATCTAGCTTCTAAATCTTCTATAGTATCTTCCATTATATTTCCTTCCTCAATAGATGGAAAATTAATAGAGAACATTTCATTAAAACTATGATTATTATCTTCTATAGCATAAACTCCAAGCTCTAAATTTTCCTTTAATATACTATCATTCTCTATAGTATGCACTCTTCCACTGGGAGTAGTTAAAATTAATTCATCATATACTGAACTTCCATTTATTTTTATATCCTCTCCACCAATATAATTACTATTAACTATATTTCTATCTATAAGCTCTTCACATATATAATCAATAAGCATAGGAAACTCTGCTTTAAGTGGCAAATCAGTATCATGAAAATCAAAATTTACTACAGCAACTTTCTGATTATTATGTTTCCCGAGAAATAATACAGATTTATCTCCTATATTTATTAAAGACTTTGCCCATGACGGCATTTCAGTCTTCTTTATTTTAGATGCTATAAAAGTCATATTCTGAAGGTATTTAGGTATATCTTCACTAACTACCGCAGCTTCTCCACCAGCTTGTTCACCTAATACACTAAATAAATTATTTTCTGTTGGATTAACTATTAAAATATTACCATCCTGAGGCATATATTCACCTAACATGCCATCAAAAATATATAAATTATATCTATCCTTTTCAGATATATTACTTATATCATTAGTTTTTATTACATCTGCCTTACTAACTACAGACAAAGCTTTCTCCAAAAATACATTTTTATTACTTACAAGCAATACTTTTTTATCATCATTATTCTTCATTACATGATAAAATGTATTATCTTCTAATATGGCATCCTTTCCTGATATTTCACCTTTTAAGTAATCTATATCAGTATCTTCTATATTAAAATTAAGTGTAATCTCTTCTCCTTTTTTTAATTCTATGGAAGTAGCTTCTAGTAATTCCTTTTCCCCATAAAGATAAAAATCTCCACTATAATCATCATTTCCTCTATTTGTTATGGTTGATATTATTGATACCTTTCCATCTTCTATTTTATGAGCAATATTATCTATAGATATATTAGATTTGTTTTTATCTAAATAAACTATTCTTCCATTTATATCTCCTATGTCTAATTCTTCATCAGTTATAAATAACACCTCATAATTTTTTAGCTCTTTAGTCATTGATTCAACTAATTTTATAGAACCATTTAAATCCCCTGGACTAAGACTTTTAGTTATGCTGTCAATTTTATCTTTAACTAAGTCCTTATTTTTTGATGCTGTAACTAATACCTCCACATCCTTATTTGCTGTAATAACAGATATCTTTGTACTATTTGCAGCAGATTCTATATATTCTTTAGCTATAGCTTTTCCTCTATCGATACAGTTTTCCTCCTTATTTATACCTAACATACTAGCTGAGTTGTCTATTACTATTATTAAATCAGTATATTCCTTACCAAAAAATCTTATAAATGGATTCATAAGAGCTAATATAATTAATAATGCAATCAATATTTGGAGGAATAACATAATATTTTTCTTTAATTTTTCAAAAGGACTATTAACTTCTAGTGTTTTATATATTTCTTGCCAAAATATTAACGATGATACTGAGAGATCCTCAGATTTTTCCTTTAAAATATATAATAAAATTAAAAAAGGTATGGTTACTAAAAAAAATAATGGCCATATATTCAAAAAGCTCATAAATTTCCTCCTTACCCTAAAAGTTTATGATTAAATAAATCTGTTAAAATTATTTTTTCTATATCCTCTTCCGAATTTACCCTTATAAAGGCTCCACCATACTTTTTAACTATGTTTTTTAACATATCTTCATGTTCCTTTATCCTAGATTTATATAATTTTAATATCTTTGGTGTTATTGATACTTTAGCTTCCTCCTTAGTTTCCATATCTATAATATTCTTAGTTCCTATAATCTCAGGATCTCTTTCTTCTTTGCATAATATCTGTATAAATACAACCTGTTGTTTTTTATAAGTAAGATACTTCACTATTTCTTCTATTTCTTCTTCTCCATTAGAAATTAAAAAATCTGATATTAGAATAGACATACCTATATTAGTAAATCTATTTTTTAATATAGTTGATTTCAGGTTTGTTTTACCACTAAACTCTAAGCTTTCTAAGCCATCTATAATCTTAATAAAAGATTCTTTTCCCCTTGACCTGTTAAATAGTTCAGTTCCCTCTTCCTTTAATACACTAATTCTTACCCTATCAAGATTATTAATAGCAATATAACTTAAGGATGCTGCTATTTTTAAGGCCATGTTTCCTTTATTAAATTCTCCAAAATCCATAGATTTGCTACAATCTATAAATATACTAAAGTTACCTTCTCTTTCTTCCATAAAAAGTTTTACAAATAATTTTTCAAATCTTCCATAAGCATTCCAATCTACCCTTCTAAAATCGTCCCCATGAACATACTCTCTAAAATCTGAGAACTCTACTGAAGTTCCTCTAGCTTTAGATTTCCGCCCTCCTTGAGTTCCTTTGGATAACTTAAGATTTAATTTTATACTAATATTATTTAGTTTTTTAAAAAATTCTTTATCAAATTTCCTGTTCATTTTATATAACCTTCAAACTTTTAATAACTTCTTTAATAACCATATCAGTAGTTATACCTTCTGATACAGCTTCAAAATTAAGGAATATTCTATGTCTCAACACTGCATATGCAATATCATTTATATCTTCAAAGGCCACATTAAGTCTACCCTTTAAAATAGCTTCTACCTTAGAACCATTAAAAAGACCTTGAGCTCCCCTTGGACTTGCTCCTACTTCTACATACTTTTTTACAAAATCATTAGAATATTCACTTTCAGGATGAGTTGCTAATATGAGTTTTAGCGCGTATTCTTTAACTGCCTCTGCCATAGGTACTTCTCTTACAATAGACCTCATAGCCAATATATCTTCACCTGTGAGTATATCTTTCAAATCTACATTGTTATTAGTAACAGTAATATCCATAATGTCCTTTAACTCATTTAAGGATGGAAAATCGACTTTTAACTTAAATAAAAATCTATCCATCTGAGCTTCTGGAAGAGGATAAGTTCCCTCCATCTCTATTGGATTTTGTGTAGCTAAAACCATAAATGGATTAGGTAAATTATATGTGGTTCTTCCTACGGTAACAGTTTTTTCTTGCATGGCTTCTAAAAGAGCTGATTGAGTCTTAGGAGTAGCTCTATTGATTTCATCTGCTAAAACTAAATTGGCAAATATAGGGCCTTGTTCAAATTTAAATTTAGTTTCTTCTTTATCTTTAACAATAAGGTTTGTTCCAACTGCATCAGCAGGCATAAGATCCGGTGTAAATTGAATTCTAGAAAAACTTAGCTTTAAGACCTTAGAAATAGTTTTAACTAGTTGGGTTTTTCCAAGTCCTGGTACCCCTTCTAGAAGTATATTTCCTCCACATAAAATTCCTATTAAAACCTTTCTTATTACATCCTTTTGACCTATGATACCCTTAGATATTTCAATTTCACACTTATTTATTTTCTCTACAGTATCTTCTATTAATTGTTTATTTATCTCCATTTTCCACCTCATTCTTATTTTAATTCTTCAAAGTATTTTTTTATTAAATCTTGCAGCGACTTTGGTATTGATTTATTTTTAAGTCCTACTATCTCACTATTAGAATATTCATGAATAATTTTTTCATAGTCTATAGAATCTCCAGCTATGTTTACTCCATTCTCTGTAGTGATACTTTGAGAATTTCCGCCTTCTGATATATTTCCTTTTAAATTTTCATCAGCACCTGTACCTCTATTAGGAAGAAATACTTTTTCACCACTGTTAAGCTTTCCTTCTCCATTTTCTTTATTTCCAGTATCCCATCCACTTCCATTTCCTGAACCACTACCATTTCCCATTCCATTACCTATACCATTGCCGTTACCATTCCCTTGGCCATTCGTTCCATTTCCACTTTGATTATTTTGTGCTCCAGTACCATTTTTATTATCTCCATTATCAGCATTGATGGAATCCTTATTTAAACTTATCAAAGCATTTTGTAACTTACTAAGATCTATATTCCCACTACTAATGGATGCTGCTGCAGAGGATAATGCACCTTTTAAATTTTCATCTGCTATATTAGCAGATATATTCTCAAGATTATTTGAAATTTCTTCTTTATCTTCATCTTTCAAATTCTTTAAATCTTCCCCTAATTTATCTAAAGCTTCTTTAATTTTATCTCCATCCTGAGAATTTATAGCTTCACTAAGCTCTTTCATTTTGTCAATTTTAGATAACTCCTTAGCTATTTTATTTAAAATAGCTAATTTTTCACTTGTTTGTTCTTTGTTTAAATTTAATTTTTTCAAAATATTCTGTATTTTTTTTTTACTATCCACACTATCTAAGTTTTTCTCTATATTATCTAGTTTTTTCTCCAGCTTATTTAAAGCTTTTTCTGTATCTAATTTACTTTTACTCTTCTTTATTTCATCTATAGACTTATCTAATTCCTTTACTATATCTAACTTATCATCCTCTAATAACTCCTCACTACCCTTAGTGTCTTTTTTCTCATCCTTTATTTTTTCTATTACTTCTTTATTAAACTTCTTCATCTTTCTAATCTCTCTAGCTTGGTTTTTAGCAGTAGTCGGAATACATAAAATTATAATCAAAACTGTTAAAATAGCTATTAAACTATATAAATTCTTTCTTTTTATGTGAAAAGGAGTAATTTTTGAAATCTTAATTTCTCTTATTACCTCTATGGTATCTTCCTTCTGTGCATTTGATATGTTGTCATCCTTATTTATTAATTCTAATGAAGTAATTAATCTCTCATTAAGCCCCTTAGAATCTAGATTAAGAGCTACCTTTTTATTATCTGGTCTAAGCTTATACAAATATACAAATATATAAATACTAATAGATATAGCGAATATAATAAAGCATATTTCAAATAAATTGTATATGGGTATAAATAACCCTAATATACTTGCCATAGAGGAAATACTTAATGCCACTATTAGTGACACTAGTAAATTCTCTATAAATACATTTAGCCTTATTCTTTTTCCACCTTTCTTTATAAACTTTGAAATTTGTTTATCTATATTGTTCATCTTCTCACCTTAATAATTGATTTTCTTACTGGATTTAATCTCCATGCTGAAAGTAATATTAGCAATAATGTTACTATTCCTTGATTTATTAAAGATATAACAAATATTTTATTTAAATTCATATAGTTTATTAAATCAGGAGCAAAGTATAAAATTCCATTTTGTTTAATTAGAATATATATAAACTCAATAGTTGGATTAATATACAACCAAAATGGTAGATTTATTGTAAATGTTGATATTGTATTATTAGATAATGCATCATAATAATCTCTACTAATCACAACAAAACCTATTATAATAGTTCCAATTACAATAAATAAAACCGTTAATATACTTGCCACCGTTGAAGATTTTGAACTCTTAAATACAGTAGACATAAATATCCCTATAGATCCCACATATATAGTTGTGCTTATAAAAAATAGTGTTAATATAATTAATTCTTTAAAACTAGTACCTCCAACTAAGAAGTTTATAGCATATATTGGCATAGTGCTAATAATTAATAAAGCAACTTTTGTTACAGTTGACATTAATTTTCCTAAAACTATTTTCATAGGTGACAGATTAGTTGAAAGTAAAATATCTAATGTCTGCCTTTCTCTTTCTCCTGTGATTGATGTAGCTGTAAGTACTGGTACTATAAACATCAATAATACCGCTTGCCCACAAGCTAAAGCAAAACTTAGTATTGTAAATTTACTTAAATCTATTCCCATACCATATTTATCACTATTTATAATAAAATAAGCCCACATAGCTACTATTGAAAGTATCCCTACATATAACATAACCATTAAATTAAATCTGAAGGTTCTAACTCCTACCTTGCTTTCATTCTTCAATATAGGATTAATTTTCATAATTCTTTCCCCCTACTTCGATTCCTTTTCAGTAATCTTTATGAATACATCCTCTAAATTTTCACTTACTTGAGTAAAAGAAACAATAGGTATATCCTTTAATACCAAAGCCTTAATAGTATTAGATATTTCTATTTCTCCTCCATTGAAAAAAACTGTAAGTTCTTTTGAATTTTCCTTTATATTTGTTATATATGGAAGTTCACTAAGTATAACCTTTGATTCCTTAACTTTATCTCTTACTATTATTTTTAATGGATTATTACTACTCATTCTGCTTAGTAAGTTATTTATACCACCGGAGTATATCAAATTACCTTCTTCTATAATTCCAACTGATGTACAAATTTCATTCATTTCAGAGAGTATGTGAGAACTTATGATAACTGTCTTATCCATGTCTTTGAGATTTTTCAAAATACCCTTCATCTCAAATCTAGATCTAGGATCCATTCCTGAAGCTGGTTCGTCAAGAATTAACAGCTCTGGATTATGAACTAAACTTCTTGCAAGGCAAAGTCTTTGTTTCATCCCTCTAGATAATCCGTCTACATAGGCATGTTTTTTTTCTTCTAAGTTAACTAATTCTAGTAAATCCATTATCAAATCTTTTGATTCTTTTCCTACAATCCCATAAATAGATGCATAAAACTCCATATACTCTATAACTTTTAGGTTCTCATAAGACCCAAAGAAATCAGGCATATATCCGATTTTTTCTTTTAACTTTTTATTATCCTTTAAAGCATCTATCCCATCTACATATATTTCTCCACCGTCAGCCGGTAATAGTCCAGCAATGATTTTCATAGTTGTACTTTTCCCTGCTCCATTAGGACCAATAAATCCAAATATATCCCCTTTTTTTAGATGCATATCTAATCCATTAACCGCTTTATATTTACCATAAAACTTTTCAAGATTTATTATAGTTAACATCTACTTCACCTTACCCTTCACAGAAATATCCGGAATTCTAGTCCACTCTTCATTATTACCATGAATTTTAATTTTAATATTTCCATCTAAGATGTAGTCTTCTATGTTAGTTAAGCTTAACTCATCATCAAAATTTAATACTTCATAATCTTTAATCTTGTAATTGTAAATTTTATACTCACCCTTCATTTTGGAACTACCTTGAGAGTAATTCTTTTGAAAATTAATACTTTCTATAACTACATCTTCTTCTTGTAATTGATAACTAAGTATTAATTCCAAGTTTCCACTTATTGTTCTTTCATTAGGGTCATAATGTCCATCTACATTACTTTGTTCCATTATATATGGTACAAAATAACCATATGGATATTCTATAGTGCCATCTTCTGACTTATAACTTATATTTATATCATTTATGAATATAGTATCATTTTTATTCAAAGGGGCTTTACCATTTACTTTTAAATCATATTCTACTTCCTTTTCTGTAACCGCAATTAGTTTAGAAGTATTTTTATTATTATCATGCATAGAGTTATTATATAAATAATCCAATAACTCACAAGTTCTTAACTCATACTTTTTATTATCTTTATTTTTATTACCATTATTATAATTATCATCTCTAATTTTATTAGTTATTTCCCACATATTTAATGCTGAAGTAAATTTATCACTATCCTCTACAGATATCTTTTCACCATTAGCTAAACTTCCCAAATCCCATATTTTATATGGAGTCATAACCACTAACTTTTTAATATCACACCCTAAATTATTGGTAATATATCCCGTTAGCTTACCACTATAAAATTTCAATTCCTGCTCCAATGGTTCAAAGGTAGTATTAAAATTACTAACCTGAAAAACTTCCGGACTAAATGAAGACACTTCACCAAAATTATAGTATGTCTTATCCCCTTCTTTTATCATATTTAATCTCATAGTTGCATTTTCATTGCTATTATAATTATTATTATATCTATAATAGTCATTGGTATTTTCTATGAGATTTAGATTTATATCTTCTGGTTCTTCTATTACTACTTTTCTACTTTTGGCTGTTAATACCCCTAGATAACTCTCGATCTTTGTCTGTCCATCTAAATCTACTGATACAATATTTACTTTATTCGCTATAATGTCTTGTACCCTTGAATTACTGCCTATAAAATATATAAGAACTGTAAACCCAATAGATATTATCGGTATTAATAACCATACATAATCTCTTTTATTTAGCCTCTTCAATACAATATAGATTAGTACGCCTATAATTAATATATATATTATAAAAAGTATTATCATAAGCTGAAAAGATGGCAGACCTATATCCTTAACTGTACTTAATAATGAATTTAAATTCCAAAATCCTTCTCGACCATTGTCAATTTTATTATTAAAATCTGATGTTATTTCTCCCCATACTAAATTATTTTCACTTGATTTTGAAATCTTTTCTGTAGCTAAATCCCAGGGAAATACAATAACCTGTCCATTTTTCTTAATAATCTTGCTTATAAAATTATTATCCTCAAACAAGCTCATAGAATCTTCGATATTCATTTTCACTGCTAATACATTTACATTACCTTCTCCAATACTCATGTCCCGTGATATGGCTTCAGAAAAAGTACCATTTATAATTTTATTATTAATACCACCTATAACCTTTTTATAATTCTCTCCCGTACCAACTACTAAAATTCCTCCATTAGATACCCATTGATTTAAATTAGTTATATTATCCTCTGTTAATTTTAACGTATCATAATTATTTATAATTATCATATCAATAACATCTAAAAACTTAGAATTTTTCTCTATAACTTCTTCTGATATACTAACTGGAATTAACTTTTTATTCCTCATATCAGGATTATTATTCATATTGACATTAATATTAGATATATAATTTAAACCATTAAAATCATCAGTCAATACACCTACTAATATATCTCCATCATTTAATCTTCCTTTATTAACATTGATTGTTTCTTCATGTATAACTTCATTATTATCTGTAATTAACCTTACTTTAAACTTATTCACAATATTTATGTTGTACCACAAGCTCTTAGTTGTATTTTCAGCAATATTTATATTTTCAGTATTTAAATCATATTTATTTGTATCTGGAACCAATGTTTCAATTTGTATCTTCCCCTGAAACTCCACCCCATTGTTTGTAATCACTAAATTGATAGGAGTTTTACTATTAATTTTATATCTTCCATCTACCCCATAAGAAGCCTTTAAATTTATGTTATATTTATTATCTATTGCACTTGCTATATTGAAATTTAAAATATTATATATAAAAATTATACTTAATATAGTCAGTATGAACCTGGATTTTATTAATTTGTTTTTTAAAATCATTAATTTACCCCCTAATTAATCTAAAAACATCTATTATTTATGTCTAATCTATAAATATATTTAGTTTAAATTGAATATATTTATTTTTTTTATTTTTATTTACTACATGTTTAATTTTAGCATAGTTTAATTAGTAAATTTATTACAAATACATTACAATTTATTTATATATTGCTTACAATTTATTTACGAAATAATTTTGTAAAAATCTATATAAAATATATATTTATAAAAAAATGTAGATAAGTTTTATTTGTATAACCTATCTACATTTATATTTATATTTATTCTTTTTGTAATTCTTCTTCAGATTTTTTCTCTTCATTTTCATTGTTTTCTAATTTATCAATTTCATTCTTAATTTTATCCTTCATCCTATTAGCATTTTTATTTATATTTCCTATCTCATTGGATATCTTAGATTCTATATTCAATATACCTTTACTTAAGCTAGTTAATTTTTTATTATTATACGAATTAGAATTTTCATTGGGCTTAATATATCCTGATTCAACTTTTAATCTATTTTTTATCTCTTTTAGTCTACTTATATATTCAGTAGAATGACTTATCTCTATTAGTTCATTTAAACTAGCAGATATTATAACTCCATCCTTTACTTCATCCTCAGTTACTTTATTCTTTTCTGCTTCTACTTTTTTTGCTTCAAGTTCCTCTTTTTTCTTGTCTATTTCTTTTTGCTTCTCATTCATTAATAATTGTTGTATTTGAGCCTCTACTTCCTGGATTTTACTATTTATTTCTTCCATCTTATACTTTTTTTCTTCTGGACTCATCTGCTTTTCTCTTAAAGCTTCCTTTTGGTGCAATAATTCTTGCTTTATCTTTTCAAAATTATTAAGTAGCTCATTTTGATTATTTTTATTATTGAATTTTAAACTTTTACCTTCTTTGTTTTCTTCATCCACTTTAATATTTTTAAACAATGAACTTGTTTTGTTAATATTATTATTTTGTGATATGTTTATTCCCATTGCATTTATTTTCATTTTCTTTATCTCCTTATTTATTTATAATGGTATTTAAAATTTCTTCTTCTTTATCTATATACTCTCTAATCTCTGGATTATTTAATAACTTTTCTCTTACAACTTCAGTTATTATTCTATTTTCATTCATTAAATCAATTAGACTTTCGGCCACTATAATATCTCCTTCTGGCTCATTATCTTTGTCTACTTTTTTTATATTATCTTTAGTTGGTTGCTTTTTAAATTTATTTAATTGTTCCTTAAAGTTTTTATTCTTGTTATTATTTAAATCATCATTAATTCTATTTGATTTATTAAGCTTTTTAACTTTCCTATTTTCATAAATTGTAAGTTTTTCAGTATCAAGATATGTTCTGTCTACCATAATACTCTCACTCCTATCAAACTCCATTACTTAATTATCGTATTCTTATATTTTATATTAATAGAATAATTATCCAAAATCCTAAAATAAATAAAATTTAATTGATTTATACTATAGCTTATATTAGTTATAAAAAACCAATAAAAAAAGAACCTAGATTATAAAATCTAGATTCTTGGTGGCTCGAGCAGGAATCGAACCAGCGACACGAGGATTTTCAGTCCTCTGCTCTACCGACTGAGCTATCGAGCCACGTTAAAAACCTGGCAA
>NZ_DLCT01000007.1:0-22299 GCF_002480755.1 Clostridium sp. UBA7791
AACATTTTTATTTTCACTTTTTTAATGTAAACTTATCCACGTGTGTTGCAAAATAACTGGAGCTCATAACCGGGATTGAACCGGTGACCTCCACCTTACCAAGGTGACGCTCTACCTACTGAGCTATATGAGCATTCAATACATAATGTATTTATTTTAAAATATTTTTGTCAGTTCCTTATTATAAATGATTTTTTTTTGTTTGTCAATACGATTTCATCTTTGTTCTAAACACTTTTCAAGTTTACGTTTTACTCTCTGAAGTGCATTATCAATAGATTTTGCTTGCCTATCTAAATCGCTGGCAATTTCTTGATAAGATTTACCATCAAGATAAGAATTCAAAACTTCCATTTCTAAGCCTGACAATACTTCTTGTATCTTACTTTCTATGTTCTCCATCTCTTCTCTATCTATTATCAATTCTTCGGGATCAGATACCCTTATACCTGATAATATATCTAATAGAGTTCTATCTGATTCTTCGTCATATATAGGCTTATTCAGTGATATATAAGTATTTAGTGGAATATGTTTTTGTCTTGTGGCAGTTTTTACAGCAGTGATTATCTGTCTTGTTATGCACAATTCTGCAAAAACCTTAAAAGATGCTAACTTATCATCCTTAAAATCTCTTATAGCTTTAAATAAACCAATCATACCTTCTTGATATATATCTTCTTTATCAGCACCAATCAAAAAATATGATTTTGCTTTAGCTTTCACAAAGTTCTGATATTTACAAAGAAGATATTCTAGGGCTCTATTGTTTCCCGTCTTAGCCAGAGCTACTATATCTTCATCTTTTTTACCCGTAAACATGGAGTTTAACTCATCATTGCCACTTGTATTTCCCAACAATATCCCCCCCAAAGCATAAATGACCCTAACTAGAATTATACATTAACAAAATTTAGATAGTCAAGATATATTATCTACTTCTTCTTATCTTTTCTAGCTTTTCTGCCACTTCTTTATCTATGGCCTCCTCAAAAAGATTTCTATTATGAAAACTCTTGTTCTCACACTGCCTAGATATCTTTCTGTTTGTTTCCTCAATCCAACTGTAAAACTCTATAGATGATACTCTATTAGCACCTCTTTGAAATATTAACTGTTGTTCTAGAGAATCAGATGTTACAACATAGACCTCTGATTTTCTCCCTATATGATTTACAGTCCTCTCTATATAACTATCCGCAGTTTCATCATGCTTTGTAAAAACTATAGTCAAATTTCCTTTTCTATCCTTTTTTTCTATACTTCCCTTTACCATATGTGCATCAAATACTAGTGTTATTCTGCACCCTTTAAAGGCTGCATAGTTAAGAAGTAAGTCAATAAGCTTATTTCTTGCAGCTTCGTAACTATAGTCCTTTATAGTATTTAATTCTGGCCAGCTATTAATTACATTATACCCATCCACAAAAATTTGCTTCAACTCTATACCCCATTTACTTCTATTTCAATCTTTGTTTTAATATTTCATATGCTATCATTCCACATGCTACTGATGCATTTAATGAATTAACCTTTCCTACCATAGGTATTTTAACCAACACATCGCACTTTGATTTAGTTAGCTTTGAAATACCTTTTCCTTCACTTCCTATAACTAAAGCTATAGGTCCTTTTAAGTCCGAATCATAGCAGTATTGGGTCCCATGCATATCTGCTCCATATACCCATATCCCAGATTCCTTTAGTTCATCTATAGCTACATTTATATTTGTAACTTTAGCAATTTTTATGTATTCCGTAGCCCCAGCTGAAGTTTTATAAACAGTAGGTGTAACTCCTACATTTTTTCTTTTTGGAATTATTATCCCATGTACTCCACAAACTTCTGCTATTCTTATTATGGACCCAAAATTATGAGGATCTTCAATTTCATCTAATACTAATATAAAGGGATCTTCCCCTTTTTCCTTAGCGTTATTAATTATATCTACTATACCACAATAATTGTATGGAGTTACTATTGCAATTACCCCTTGATGTGCAGCGGTTTCACTTATACCATCTAGTTTTGCTCTATCCACATATTTAACTACTACAGATTTTTCTTTAGCTAATGCTGTAATTACACTTATGGATCCTTTAGTATCTCCTTGTGCTATCATTATATATTCTATTGTTCTATCAGATTTTAGAGCTTCAATAACCGCATTTCTACCTTCAATCATATCTTCTCTTGAGGTTGCATTGAAATTTTCAACTTTTATATTGCTTTGTATGTTTTCATTTCTGTAGGATTGATTATTTCTTCTTTCACTATTTACATCACCTACAAATCTATTATTATCTCTTCTATTTTTCCCTATACGTTTAGGTCTAGCATTTTTACTACCTTGTCTTTTATCTTCCATCCTTATATCACTCCTATCATCTATTTCTATATCAATTTACATTTTATATAGATAAGTACTTATTTCTTATTTCTATAGCCTTACCACAAGTCATAGCTCCTTCTGAACAACTTTCCTTTACACAACTAGGACCGCATCCTTCAAATAAATTTGGTGCTACTTTTTTTACTTCCTTAAGCATAGCATCTGCTAAATCCCTTATTTCCCATTGAGCTCTCATACAGCATCTATGACTAAAGAAATGCATAAGCTCTCTAGCATTCATTGTAACTACAATTTTAGTTGCACATGCATTAGGAAATATATATCTAGCATCCTCAATAGCACTTTTTTCTGCTTTGGACTTTAATGATTTCATCTCTTTTTCTGTGATTTCTTCACATTTTTTTCTTGCTTTATGTTCATTAATATATACATCTAAATTAGAAGCTTTAAGCACTTCAACTAATTTATCATAGTCTTCCTGATCTTTTTTCATCGCCTCTACGAAGATAGCCTTACACTTCTCATCTTTTGCTATAGATGGTGGAATTATATATTCAAAAGCATCTAACTTAACATATCTTTGACTTTGCTGAGAATAAGAAGCAACTCTATGTCTAACCAATTGATGTGTTAAGCTTCTGGATACGCCCTCAATACCAAAAGTAAAGCTTACATGTTCAACTGGAGAGTTATGACCATAACTATTCAACATTTTTATAAATTTACTTGTAGTTTCTTCATCTAACCCTTCTGTTATTTCCTCAATTCCTACTGAACTATAACATAATTTAGCTGCTGCAGCTACTACTTTTTCTGGATTTGGAGTAAACTCCATAAGTTTAACTTTTATCATTATTATCACTCATTTCAATAATTTTATTAAGCAAATAATTTAATCTGTCATTCTTTCCTGAAATGTACAAATATCCTATTACAGCTTCAAATCCTGTTGCCCATCTATAATCACCAACATCTGCGTTCTTAGGAGCACTAGATTTAGTATTTCTTCCTCTCTTAAAAACTGACATTTCCTCTTCGTCAAACACATCTAAAATTAATTTTGCATAATTACTCTGTGATTTTGCTTTGACAAAATTAACAGTTTTTAAATGCAACTGCTGTACTTTCAATGATTTATTTTCCCCTAATAAATAGGTTCTTATAAACACTTCATACACAGCATCACCTATAAATGCAAGAGTTAATGGGTTTATTAAATGTGCTTCTTTTGCACTAAATTTTTCTTTCAATAAATCAAATTCCATATTTTTCTCCTTAATGAGATAAATCCTATTATAATAATTAAACATAATAATTATATATTTTCAAGATTTCATAGTCAAATCTAACTTTTCCCTAACACAATTCTTATTAATGAATTATTAAAAAATATAGTTATTAATAACCCTAATTATTCACTGTCTTCATCTTTTTCTTCTATTTCTAATAGGCCCTATTGAAAATTACAGTGATAGAATATCATTGGCTATTTTCATTTCTTTTAAAATAACAAAATCTCTGAACCCCTTGAGTCCACAACAACTAGTTATATATTTATATAGTTTCCTATTAACATATTTATATAGTTGAATATATATTATATGAAAATATAAATTCTCTTTAAATTTTATTACTTTGATTAACCACATGGTCTTCTAGAAACCAATATTAAAAATTATAGTAAAATAGGACTATATTTTATTAATACAGTCCTATTTACTTACAATGAAATAATTTACTTTATAGCAAATGATTAAAATTTTAAATTATTTGCTATAAACTCTTTTTCTATTCTGTCTACTACATCTTCTATATTTACTTCTTCAATATCTTGATTTTTTCTTAACTTAAATTCAACTATATCTTCAACTACTTTTTTACCTACTGTTACTCTTATTGGAATTCCAATTAAGTCAGCATCCTTAAACTTAACTCCAACTCTTTCATTTCTATCATCTAAAAGTACATCTACTCCTTTAGTTTTAAGATCCTCATAGATTTTCTCCGCTCTATTCATTTGTTCTTCATTTTTAACATTAGCAGGCATTACTATTACTTTATATGGAGCAACAGCCATTGGCCAAAGGATTCCATTTTCATCATGATGCTGTTCAATTATAGCTGCTACAGTCCTATTAATACCAATTCCATAACATCCCATTACTAGAGGTTTCTCTTTACCATTTTCATCTAAATAGTTAGCTCCCATAGATTCTGAATACTTAGTTCCAAGCTTAAATATATGTCCAACCTCTACCCCTCTTCTAATATTTATTGGGCTTCCACACTTAGGACACATATCCCCCTCTGCTACGAGTTTATAATCTCCTACTATGCCGTTAAAATCTCTTTCATAATTTACATTTTCATAGTGATATCCTGTATCATTAGCTCCAACTATAAAATTACTCATTCTAGTAACTTCTTCATCTACAAGTAGTGTATCTACTTGTAATCCAATTGGACCAGCAAATCCTATTTCTGCTGATGTAGCCTTTAAGACAGTTTCTGCAGCTGCCATTTCTAATTCCATAATTCCACCTAATGCATTAGAAACCTTAGTTTCATTTAAGCTTCTATCTCCTCTAACCATTACTGCCACAACTTTGCCATCAGCTTTATATATTAGAGTCTTTGCAAACTTCTTGTTACTAGTATTAAAGAAAGTTACTAACTCTTCTATAGTTCTTACATCTGGAGTTGCTATCTTCTTTAATTCCTTTTCTTCTTCTTTCTCTGCATCTTCCAGTTTAGATGTAGCCTTTTCTGTATTCGCGGCATAATTACAACCAGTACAGAAAGCTATTTCATCCTCTCCTATATCAGATTTAACCATAAACTCTGCTGAACCTGATCCTCCCATAGCTCCTGAATCTGCTTCAACAGCGCTAAATTCTAAATCACATCTAGTAAATATCTTATTATATGCTTCATACATCTTCATGTAAGATATATCTAATCCTTCATTATCTTTATCAAAACTATATGCATCTTTCATTATGAATTCTCTTGACCTCATAACTCCAAATCTAGGTCTTCTCTCATCTCTATATTTGGTTTGAATTTGATAAAGATTTAATGGTAATTGTTTATAAGATTTAATTTCATTTCTCGCTAAATCTGTAAATACTTCTTCATGGGTTGGTCCAAGACAAAAATCTCTTCCATTTCGATCTTTAAGCCTAATCATCTCTGATCCCATTACATCCCATCTTCCAGATTCTTGCCATAGATTTGCTGGTATAAGTGCAGAAGCTAAAAATTCTTGAGCACCTGCTCTATCCATTTCTTCTCTAACTATATTTTCTACATTTTTTAACACTCTAACTCCATTTGGCATGAAAGTGTATATTCCTGTAGCTGATTTTCTTATCATTCCAGCTCTTAACATAAGTTGATGGCTTGCTATCTCTGCTTCACCTGGAACTTCTCTTAGTGTACTTATTAACATCTTTGATAACTTCATCTTCCATTCACCTCGTAATTATATTTATTAATAAAAAAATAGAACCCACCCTAATTAGGGCGAATTCTATCGCGGTACCACCTAAAATTTATACTTCATTTTATAACGGCTCATGCCGGTAGTTAAAACTACTGCTCAGAAGCAGGTTCAAAACGTGTGAAAATCTTTCAGCCGGTGAATTTTCTCTCTGTGGGTATGTTTCTACTATTCTTCCTCATCACATATTAATATTAAATTTTAATAAATATCATTATATCATACATATTTAAATATTGCCTACATATTTATATTTTATTTTTTAAAATATTTTCTCCAATTATCATATCTTCTGGAGTTGTAAGCTTTATATTTAAATAACTACCCTCATAAAGATATACTTTTCTATCAAATTTTTCAACAACCATAGCATCATCAGTAACTTGCTCTTTAGTCTTTCTTAATTTTTCATGGCAGAATAATATAATATCATACTTAAAACACTGAGGGGTTTGAACTATAAAAGCATCCTCTCTATTTAAGGTTTCCTTGGCAAACCCTTCTTTATCCTTAATTTTTATAGTGTCCTTTGATTTAACTCCACAAGTACATGCACCATATTTTTCAGCATTCTTAATGCCATCATTTATTATATTCTCAGTAACAAATGGTCTAGCTCCATCGTGGATTAATACTATGTCACAAGGTTCTATTGCCTTTAATCCATTGTATACAGAGTCTTGTCTTTCCTTGCCACCTTTTACTAAAGCTCTAACTTTTTTAAGGTCATATTTTTCAATTATATTCTTTTTACAATACTCCATCTCATCTTCTGCACACAGAACTATAATATCATCTATATTTTTATTGTCAGAAAAAGCCCTTATAGTATGATATAATACTGGTTTTTCTGCCAAAGTCAAAAACTGCTTGTTTACATTTGATCCCATTCTTTTCCCTTGTCCTGCAGCCAATATTATCGCTGTATTTTTTCTCATAATTCCTCCAATAAATTAACCTTAAACTAATCATAAATTAGCGCTTAATTTTTCTTAATAAAAAACTATTGTTCCTTTGGTTTTGCAAATATCATTCTTCCTGCTGCTGTTTGAAGTACTGAAGTAACTACTACAAATATATTTTCACCAATATATTTTCTACCTTCTTCAATGACAATCATAGTTCCATCATCTAAATATGCAACCCCTTGACCTGACTCTTTTCCATCTTTAATTACCTGTGTTTTCATAACTTCTCCTGGTAATAAAACAGGTTTTACAGCATTTGCTAACTCATTAATATTTAATACAGGTACTCCCTGAAGTTCTGCAACTTTATTTAAGTTATAATCATTAGTAATTACCTTTCCATTCAATACTTGAGCAAGTTTAAGTAATTTAACATCTACTTCCTTAATATCTTCAAAATCGCCTTCCCATATTTCTACATCTATACTTAACTCTTTCTGTATTTTATTAAGTATATCTAATCCTCTTCTTCCTTTTGTCCTTTTTAAAGAATCTGAGGAATCCGCAATATGTCTAAGCTCATCTAAAACAAAAGTAGGAATTACTAAAGTACTTTCAATAAAACCACTTTGACATATATCAAATATTCTTCCATCAATTATTACTGATGTGTCTAACACCTTAGGGCTTAACTTATCTCCAACATTCTTTATCTTAGAATCCTTATTAGCTCCAGGCTTTTTAAAGCTTGTAAACACATGTATAATTTCATCTTTTTTTCTTACGCATATATCTGCAAATAAAACAGTAATTATTACCGTAACAATTACAGATATTATGGTTATTATTATCGAATCCACTCTAATAAGTGTAGATAATAATACTGATATTATAAGTCCAATTAAAGCTCCTATACCTGCAAATACAATATCTACTATTGGAATCTTTTGAGCAGACCTTTCTAAGTATTCCATAGCTTTAACAATTCCTGAGTTTATAAAAGGTGAAATAAAATAAAATATAAGTCCAATAAAAATAATACATAATACAACAAATATTATTGAAATAAAACCTGTATTGTTTATTCCTAACTTAGGTAAAAGTTCCGTAGAATTTCCCCATGCACCTAAAACATATCCTAATGTTCCTCCTATTAAGGTAAACAAAGCCCTTAATATTTTCTTTAACACCACAGCACCTCCTTAATTTTTAACCTATATTGTGATTATTTACAAATTTTCTCCATAATATCCTACTAAATTAAATATATATTATCATTAAATACATTTCAATGGATTATTAGAATATTAACTAAAATTTGATTAACTGTATATAATATTAACATTTAAAATATTTGATATTCTCAATTAATAATTAACAAATAATTTTCAATATAAAAATATTTGTCAATACTCACATTTTCTACTTCTTCACATAAAATAAATTGTTAACAGTAAAATTACCCCCTATGAATAATAGTAATATTGATATATTATATAAATAAAGGTATTCCAAGTAAGTAACTTTATTTATAAAGGAGTGAAAGTTATGAAGGATCTAATATTTGATGAATTTCAAAATTCTGTAGATAGTTCTTTATTAAGACATAAAAGTATACTTGACATACTAAGCAAATTGCAGGAATCTGAAAGTAGAGTTAACAGATCCGTAGTAAAAGCTGTTACTAGTTGCGGTTGTGTTAAAATTAAAGCTGAAAAACAGGGTATAAATTATTCATTGAACGATGATAAGGAAAACACCATAGATAAATTAACCTTAGATGATTTAGAAATACCTCTTAGTTCTCATATACAAGGAGAGCTATGTGATAATTGCCGTAAAATCATCGAACGAGAAATAGGCAATCACTTATTCTATATAACTTCCTTATGCAATAGTTTAGATATAAACTTATATGATGTACTTCTAACTGAATACAAAAACATAACTACCTTCGATAAAATTAATTTAAGATAGCAAATATAGCACAAACTTAATTGCTTTGTGCTATATTTGTTTATCTAATATAAATTGCTCTTTTAATCTTCTTAGACCATTTTTAATGGTTTTAGCTCTTGCTTCTCCTACCCCATCAACTAAATCTAATTCATCATAAGATGCTTTCATTACCACTTGAAGTTCTCCGAAATGTTTTATTAGATTTTCTATAATTGCCGATGGTAATCTAGGTATTTTATTTAATATTCTATATCCTTTTGTAGATATTAAATTATCCACTAAAGGAACACCACCATATCCTAATACCTTAGCTATCATATCAAGATCCAATAACTCTATAGCTGATAACTTTTCTATATTCCTATAAACATCAAGATATCTTTCAGCATCACTACAATAGTCTCTCACAAGAAATACTCCCTCTTGTTCAACGCCCTTGATTAATTCTCCTAATTGCATAGATATAAGTCTACCTTCATTCCCCAATTCACATATGTACGTTTCTATCTCACAAACTATTCTCATAACCATTTCATTTCTCTGTATTGCTGTGACTACATCTAAAAGGGTCGATAAATCTTGTAACTCCAGTAAGTTTAGATTACTTATTACTCTTTCTAAAACTAACTGATATTTTTCTAAGGTTTGAATAGCTTGATTAGCCTTAGCTAATACATCACTACTTTCTCTAAGGACATATTTTATATCATCTTTATATACAGTGATTATATTCCTTCTTTGAGATATTGCTACTACTATATCACCAGTTTCCTTTGCAACTCTTTGAGCTGTTCTATGTCTAGTTCCAGTTTCTTGAGTAGTTATAGATGGATTTGGCATCAACTGTGTATTAGCGTATAATATCCTCTTTAAGTCACTACTTATAACTATAGCTCCATCCATCTTTGCTAGTTCATATATATATGCTGGAGTATATTCTGATTTTATTGAAAATCCTCCATCTACCATATCTAATATGGCATTACTATCACTTAATACTATTAATCCTCCAGTTTTAGCTCTTAATATATTATCTAATCCTTCCCTCAGTAGGGTTCCCGGGGACATAATTTTTAGTATTTCCATAAGTTCTTTTTGCTCTTGTTCCCTCATTATTTTCCTCCATTATTAATTTAACACTTTACTGTTCTCTTATATATTATTAAAAAATCTTTGACACTGCTTCTCTAACTGTATCCACTCCAATTAAATTTATTCCCTTATTAGTTATTTTTGCTTTATTTTTATTGGGTAGTATTATACTAGTAAAGCCCATCTTTATTGCTTCATTTATAATTTTTTCTGCATGAGCTATAGGCCTAACTTCTCCAGTTAACCCTACTTCTCCTATAATTAATAAATTTTCTATTTTAATTTCCTTTGCTTTGACACTAGATATTAACGCTAAAACTATTCCTAAATCTCCATATGTACCGTCAATGTTAAGTCCACCTACCACGTTAACATACACATCACTGTTATAAAAAGGAACTCTTAATTTTTTTTCTAATACCGCTAATATCAAACTTAATCTCTGGTTATCAACGCCTACTGCAGTTCTACGTGGCATCGGAGCTTTAGTTTCACTTGCTAAGGCTTGAATTTCTACTAAAATAGGTCTAGTTCCTTCAACTATCCCAATGACTACTGATCCTTCCTGTTGCATAGATTTTTCTTGCAAAAATACTGAAGATGCATCATTTACTTCCTCAAGACCACTTTCTCTCATTTCAAACACACCAATTTCACTAGTAGTTCCAAAACGATTTTTTATGGTTCTTAATATTCTAAACTCTTGTGTTCGCTCTCCCTCGAAATATAGAACTGTATCCACCATATGTTCAAGAACTCTTGGTCCAGCCAATTCTCCTTGTTTAGTTACATGGGCAACAATAAATAATGGAATATTCTTTGTCTTTCCTATTCTCATTAAATCATTAGTACATTCTCTTACCTGAGATACACTCCCTGGAGCAGAAGAAATAGTTGGTTTATATAATGTTTGAATAGAATCTATTATTATAAACTTTGGCTCCATTTCAGTTATATGCTCTTCTATAATATCTATGTTGGTTTCCGATACCACATAAAGTTCTTTTCCTGTAGCTTTCAGACGTTCTGCTCTCATTTTTATTTGCTCTTCTGACTCTTCTCCAGATACATACAGAACTTTTCCATACTTTAGTGAAATATTACTGGCACTCTGTAGCAATATAGTAGACTTACCAATACCAGGATCTCCAGATATTAAAGTTAATGATCCCTTTACAAGTCCACCACCTACAACCCTATTTAATTCCCCAATTCCTGTATCTAACCTTTCATATTCACTGGATTTTACATCCGTAATATTCTTTGGCTTATTTCCAGAAGACATAGTAACTGACCTTTTAAAAGTAGTTACTGCTTCACTTTTAACTTCTTCTCCCATAGTGTTCCAGCTATTACATCCAGGACATTTTCCATACCACTTTGGAGCTTCATAGCCACACTCATTACATATATATACTTTTTTAATCTTTGCCATAATCTGCTCCTTAAATTTTTTATATTAATTTATTATTTCTTAACAGTTAATTAAAATACTTATTATACTATGAGTTTAACCATTATTTTATATAGTAAATTATATTGTTCTTAACTATAAAAAAACCACTTATATAAAGTGGTTAAAAATATATGGTATTATATCTATCATAATTATATACCCATTTTTGTTTAAACACAATGAAGTAATTAGCTACACTTAATAAACTTCAACTCGTCTTTTTCAACTGTTATTTGTATGATATCACTCTTTTTGAAATTTCCTTTAAGAATCTCATCAGATAGTCTATCCTCAATCATATCAGTTATAATTCTTCTTAAGGGTCTAGCTCCGTACTCTTTATCTCTTTTTTGTTTACTTATGAATGTTTTAGCTTCATCTGTAAATCTTAATATAATATCATTTTGCTTAGCTCTTTCACATAGATTATTTGTGATTATATCAACAATTTTAATTATGTGTTCATCTTTAAGTTTATGAAACACTACTATATCGTCAATTCTATTTAAAAGTTCTGGCTTAAAGATATTCTTTATTTCGCCAAGTATAATTTCTTTCATATTTTTATATTCATTATCACAATTTTTATCATCAGATAATCTTTCAAATCCTATAGAACGGTGTTTTTTTATAGTAGATGCTCCTGCATTAGAAGTCATTATAATTATAGTATTCCTAAAATCTACAACCCTTCCCTTAGAATCAGTAAGTCTTCCATCTTCCAGTACCTGAAGTAAAATATTAAATATATCTTCATGTGCCTTTTCTAGTTCATCAAATAGTATTACCGAATATGGACTTCTCCTAACTTTCTCTGTTAATTGACCTCCTTCATTAAACCCTATATAACCTGGTGGTGAACCAATTAGCTTTGATACAGAGTGTTTCTCCATATATTCCGTCATATCTATTCTAATTATTGAATTTTCATCATCAAACATAGTTTCTGCAAGCGCTTTAGATAATTCAGTTTTTCCTACCCCTGTTGGTCCTAGAAATATGAAACTCCCTATAGGTCTCTTGCAATCTCTTAGTCCTACCCTTGATCTCCTTATGGCCTTTGCAATAGCTTCAATAGCTTCATCCTGACCTATAACTCTTTTATGAAGAATGTTCTCTAAATTTAATAATCTATCAGTTTCTTTAGATGTAAGTTTCTCTAAAGGTATTTTAGTCCATGTTGATAAAACTTTTGCAATCTCTGCCTCATCTACCGTTATCTTGATTTCTTCATTACTTTCTACTAACGTTCTTTTTCTAGAGTTTAATTGTTGTCTTAATTCATATTCTTCATCTCTAATGGATGCTGCCTTTTCAAAATCTTGAATATCTATTGCTTGTGATTTTTCTTCAATTTTTTTCTTAAGCTTCTGCTCCAAAATTCCAACTTCATTTCTTTGTAAATTTTCTATTCTACTTTTAGCCCCTGCTTCATCTAAAAGATCTATTGCTTTATCTGGTAGGTATCTATTTGATATATATCTATCTGACAAATTTACTGCTGCACTTATAGCTTCATCTGTAATTCTAATTGAATGATGTTCTTCATACTTATTCTTTAACCCTTTAAGTATTTGGATAGCATCTTCCTTAGAAGGTTCTTCAATTATAATTGGTTGAAATCTTCTTTCTAAAGCAGAATCCTTTTCAATATACTTTCTATATTCATCTACGGTTGTCGCTCCTATGCATTGAAGCTCACCTCTTGCAAGGGCAGGTTTTAAAATGTTAGAAGCATCTATTGCCCCTTCCGCACCACCAGCTCCTACTATAGTATGAATTTCATCAATGAATAAAATAATATCCTCACTCTTACAAACTTCAGCCATTAAAGATTTTAACCTATCTTCAAATTCTCCTCTATACTTTGCTCCTGCAACCATAGAAGCCATGTCTATACTTATTACTCTCTTATTTAATAACATGTCTGGTACACCATCACTTTGAATTTTTTGTGCTAATCCCTCAACTATGGCTGTCTTGCCCACTCCAGGATCTCCAATTAAACATGGATTATTTTTTAGCCTCCTACATAATATTTCTAAAACTCTTTCTGTATCCCTTTCTCTTCCTATAACTGGATCAAGCTTATTTTCACTAGCATATCTAGTTAAATCCTTCCCATACTTATCAATCATTGGAGTTTTATTTCTTTTAGACTTGTATGGCTCCTCTATTTTCATTTCAGTTCTACTGTCATGAAAGTCAGAGTTACTACTTAATGATATTTCACATTGTTTTTTATTGTAGGATAACATTCCTAGCAACTCATTGAAGTTTGTTCCTAAATTATCTAATATTGTATAAGCTACGCCCTCTTCTTCTTTAAGTATAGCTAATAATATATGCTCCGGAGATACAAATTTATCATTTAAATTTCTGGCTTCTACTAAACTAACTTCCATCAGCTTTTTAGTTCTAGGAGTAAAATATATCTCTTCTGGATATATCTCATCCTCACCATAGCCAACTAATTTTTCTATTTTATCTTTAATCTTTATTTCATCAACACACATATTTTCTAGCGCCTTAGCTGCTATGCCGCCCTCTTCCACAATACCTAATAATACATGTTCAGTGCCTACATATCCATGTCTAAATCTTTTCGCTTCTCCGTGAGCATACATCAATGCTTGTCTTGCTCTATCATTATATTTATTAAACATTACACTAACCCCTTTATCTATATAGCAAAATGCTAATACTATAATATTTAGTCTATCCAATTCCAGCAATGACAAACCATAATTTGTAATTATTTTTAAAATATATTTTTTGAAAACGTATATAAATAAAGTACCTTCCCTATTGGAAAAGCACTTTATTTATATATTTTCTATCTTTGTATAAAGTAGATATAGCATTGTCATAATCATAATACTCTATTTTAATGCATTTTTCTTCATAACATCTTATTTTAACATTTAGATTTTCATTTAAAATTACATCAATAAGAGCACCATCTTTATCATAGCTAAACTCCTTTAAATCATTTAATAGTTTGTCTATATTTTCTTTGTTTCTAATCATCTTTTCCTCCAGTATTATAAATAACTTTAATTTCATATAATAGATTATTTTAAGTAAAAATCATATTATCATATGATTTTTACTTAAATAAATAACATAATATGATTAGATTATTAAAGATATATCATTAATAATTTTAAAACTCTAATTCCGAATCATTAAAATATCCATTAAACTGTGAGTTATACAACCTAGCATAAATTTCACCACTATTAATCAATTCTTTGTGAGCACCTTTTTCAACTATTCCCTTATTTGTTAATACTACAATCTCATCTGCATTTTTAACAGTTGATAGTCTATGAGCAACTATAATAGATGTTCTTCCCTTAGATAACTTTTCTAAAGATTTTTGAATTATAAGCTCTGAAGTATTATCAAGAGCTGATGTAGCCTCATCTAATATTAATATAGGCGGATTCTTTAAAAATACTCTTGCAATAGATATTCTTTGCTTTTGACCCCCAGATAACTTTACTCCTCTTTCCCCTACATAAGTTTCATATCCTTCTGGTAGTGACATGATAAAATCGTGAATATTAGCATTTTTAGCTGCTTCAATAACCTCATCATCGTCAGCTTCAGGATTTCCATAGAGAATATTATCTTTTATAGTTCCTGTAAATAGAAATACATCTTGCTGTACTATTCCTATGTTTTTTCTCAAGGACTTTAATGTTATGTCCTTAATATCTTCTCCATCAATGGTAATTTCTCCTTTATTTAGTTCGTAAAATCTTGGGATTAAATGACAAATAGTTGTTTTACCACCACCAGACGGTCCAACTAATGCTAAAGTCTTACCTTTTTCTATTTTTAAATTTATATTAGATAATATTTCTTCACTACCTTCATATTTAAAGGTAGCATTTTTAAACTCAATTTCACCTTGTACATCTTTAAATTCTCTTGCATTATCACTATCTACTATGTCTGGTTTAGTATCCATTAACTCTACAAAACGCTTAAATCCTGACATACCTGATTGATATTGTTCCACAAATGATGTTAATCTTCTTATTGGTTGCATAAAATATGCTACATATAAAAAATAAGTAGATAGATCAATTACGCCTAATTCCCCTTTATATACGAAGTAACCTCCAAACCCTAAAACAACTACATTTAGCATGTCTACAAAAAATCTCATTCCAGACATGAACTCTGCCATATATTTATAAGCAGAAGATCTACTAGTTCTAAATTGAGTATTTCCTTCATCAAACTTTTCCATTTCATATTCTTCATTAGTAAAAGATTTAGCAACTCTTATTCCTGATATACTATTTTCTAGCTTAGTATTAACTACAGCTATCTTCTTTCTAACATCATAAAATGCCTTGGACATTTTCATTCTCTTAGTCATCGTAAATATTATAATTATAGGTATACAAGCAAATATTATTAATGTTAATTTTATATTTATAGCACATAGTAACCCAAAGGATCCTATAAGCATTATTATTGAAATAAATACATCTTCCGGTCCATGATGTGCCAGCTCAGAAATATCCATTAGATCATTAACAATACGTGACATAATATTTCCAGTCTTATTATCATCAAAATAGCTAAATGGTAATGTCTGTAGATGGGCAAAAACTTCTTTTCTCATATCATATTGAAGCCTTACACCCATTACATGACCCCAATAATCTATTATATAATTTGCTATAAGCTTAACTACATACAATAATACTAAGACAATTGTAAATATTAATATTGTTCTTAGATTCTTATTAGGAATTGCATCCTTTAATAGGTAATTTGTAAACATAGGAAATACTAAATCCATGGCTGCTACTAAAAATGCACATATCATATCAATTATAAATAGAGTTTTGTGTGGCTTGTAATAAGATATAAATCTCTTTAACATTAAAATTCCTCCATATCTCCTAGTAAAATTAAAAAAATTGTTCTATAAACATGTTTTAAGCCCCAGCAGAAAAACTCCTTCTACTGAAGCTTAAATTCTCTATGAACTTATTAAAATACTCTTTAATTAATCTACATAAATCTTCAACAAAAAAACTTTCACTTCTAAGAAATTAATCATTATTTTTACTCATAAACATTTCTATATCTTCTATACTTTTAATTATATGAGCAGAAAGATTTACATAACCATCCTCTGTAACCAGAATATCATCTTCAATTCTAACACCTATACCTTCTTCTTCTATATAAAGTCCCGGCTCGTCTGTAATAATCATACCTGGTTTAAGCTCTATATTTCTCGGTCCTACATCATGGGTATCTAATCCTAATGGATGTGCTACACCATGATAGTAGTATTTATTTAACTCTGAGTCTTCCTTTATAAGGCCAATTCTGTTACATCCCTGAGCAAGAACTCTTTTAGTTATGTCTTGTAATTCACCAGTAGTAATTCCTGGTTTTACTGCTTTCATAACAGTTTCATTAGCTTCTAATACAATATTATATACTTCTTTTTGTCTTTCTGAAAACTTCCCATTGATAGGAAAAGTTCTACTTATATCCCCATTGTAATATTTATATTGTGCCCCTAAGTCTAAAAGCATAAGCTCTCCATCTTCAGTCTTAGTATTATTATCTACATAATGAAGTATAGTTGCATTCTTTCCAGTGGCTGCAATAGTTGGAAATGCAAAATCCTTAACTCCATTTTTCTTTAAAATATAATTAAAATATGCTTCAATTTCATACTCTTTCATGCCTGGTTTAGCATTACTCCATATTTCTTTTATCCCTTCATAAGTTATATCTATAGCTTTTTTAATTAATTCAATTTCTTCTTCTCTTTTTATAGTTCTAAGTAAAGCTATATCATGATATATATTTTTAACTCTTACATATGGATATCTTTTCATAATATCTACCGCAAAATTTTGAGATGATGTTTGTGGAATATTAAATTCTTGTCTTTCTAAATCTAAATACACATTATCAATATTAAATCTATCAAAATAACTTGCAATAGTACTTTGAAAATCTTTTAAAAACTTAATATCCTCTATACCTGAAACTTCTTTTGCTTTATCTTCACTTATTGTTTCGCCAACCCATTTAGCCATAACAGGATCATTCTCTTGTATAAATAACATTTCTGACACTTTGCCATTAATATTTATAATCACCATAATTACTTTTTCTTCATCAATACCGGTTAAATAATAAAAGTTTCTGTTTGGTGTAAATGGATAAGTCTCATCTGCGGACTTATAAGGAGCTTGTCCAGCAAAAAAGATAGCTATAGAATTTTGAGAAAGCACATCCCCTAACTTTTTTCTGTTAGTAACATAAAAAATCTTATTCATAATTAATCCCCTTTTCATCATTATTTTCTATAAACCCCAATAATTATTATATACCATATATTATAATATATCTAATATATACTAAAACTAATAAGTGAAGTGGATAAAACCCATAAAATAGAAATTGTACTTTTTTACCTTCACTCCCATTGTAATGATAAATAAAAAATAAACTATTAATGCAAGTTGCTTGAAGAAAAACTCTAAAGTTTACTCCAAATGGTTCCATAAAATATTTTAAATATGGTATAGTATATAAAAAATTCAATCCTATCATAGAAAGAGTTAATTTTTTAAAATTCTCTTTAAACATCTTAAAGCATAATATGATACAAACTCCATATATTGCATAATCAGATTGAAATTTCTCTAAGATATATAGTATTCCTAATATAATGACAAATTTAATTATATATATAGAAATATCAAATACTTCTTTGGATATCTTAATATCATGCTTTAACTTGTAATAATGAACTTTTTTGTCTAGTATTATCATAATAAATATTCCTGAAAGAAGTGTAAAAAATACATTTAGTCCTTTAGTCTCAAATGCTAGCATGTAAGGTATTTGTGATATGATAGCTAAAATAAATAGCCTAAACATATATCTTTTTATATTCTTAGTCCTACTATATCCCTCTGTTATTAAAAATGCATATATAGGAAATGCCACTCTTCCAATGATTCTAAAAAACATTATCTCTGGAAAAAATATGGCTCCTGTATGATCAATTAGCATAGTTACACAGGCCAATAGTTTAAGCGAGAAACTATCCATAACTTAACAATCCCCCAATGATTATCTTTCTATTCATTATATTCTTTCACTTGATATTCATGGTGTGATATATCTGCACACTGCACTATCTTATGTATTTTATCATCAAACTCTATAGTTGTAAGACTTGTCTGCTTTATGTATGGCTCCATCCAAAAATTACTTATATCGATATTTTCTAAACTACAAAGTAATGCTTTTATAGGCATAGTATGTGTAACTATAAGAATACTTTTTCCTGTATTTTCTTCTATAATATCCATAATTGCTTTATCAATTCTTTCAATGAGCTCTTCAATGGTCTCTCCATCGCCTACAGGTTTATATATTTCTGGTTTATTCCAATAATTATAATATTGCTCTGGATACATTTTCTTTATTTCATCTTGGTTCAATCCTTGGAATTTACCTAACTTCAATTCTCTTAGTCCATCATGACTTATAAGTTCAACACTCTTATTTTCATTAATTATTTCTGCTGTCTTATAGGCTCTACCACTAGAACTTGAGTATATCTTGTCTAAATTAATTCCCTTTAATCTCTCTCCAAGCCATTCTGCTTGTTTTACTCCTAGCTCTGTTAAAGGAGAGTCATTCCAACCTTGCATCCTCCCTTCTACATTCCATTGAGTTTGTCCATGACGAGTTAAATATACAGTTGTTGTCACTTCTTCTCCTCCTACACTAAATTAAAACTTATTAATATACCAATTTTAATATAACTTATCTAAATATGCAAATATATCACATTTAAATTCTATGCTTATACATTGAATTCATATCTAAGAATATTAAGGTTTTTATATAAGTAAAAAAATATGCAAATAGTAAGTCCTCTTAAAACTTACATACTTGCATACTATCTAAAGCCTACTAATTATACTAGCACATTAATCCTTATAAATATCAAATTTCTCTAATTGTATTCTATTAGGTAACACTTTTGTATCATGAAACAACTCATCTAGTAGCATAAGATTATCGTTTTGCTCAACAATTTTATGAGATCCAATTCCAAATTCATCTTTTAATAATTTTTCATCTTCGTTTTGTGGCATGAATATAGTACTTACCATCATTTCTTCCTCCTCTCTCAACTATATCAAATTTATCACTTTCCAAAATGTTACATAATACTTTTGCATCTTCTACTTTGGCTTCGCTCATCTCAATTTGGAAGTTATCTAACGGTCCAATTATTCCCATATAGTCATGTATAGAACTATAATCGCTTAATCTAATCTGTCCATATATATTCATTTTATAGTCTGACATAAACAACCCCCTATTATATAATTATTTATAGTTTGTTAAAGTTCATATATTTTTATACATTATTATTTAAGTCATATATTCTTTGAAGTATTAAATATCTAAAAGTAATTAATTATATATTAACCCACTGCACAAAAAATAAACCCAGTGATAAAATTTCTATTATCACTAGGTTTATCTATTTATATAAAATTAGAATATCTACACAAAATTTATACTATTTTTATGCTTCCTTTTTATTTTCGGATACAATTTTATCTACTAAGTCACCTGGAACTTCTTCATATCTTTCAAATTTACTTCTAAAGCTTCCTCTAGCACCTGTTATACTTCTTAAATCAGTAGCATAGTTATACAATTCAGCTTGAGGTACTTCACTAATTATTCTTTGTCCCTTTAATCCCGGCTCCATTCCTAGTATTCTTCCACGTTTTTTATTTATATCAGCTATAACATCTCCCATATAATCATCTGGAATATCTATCTCTAGGTACATTATTGGTTCTAAAAGAATTGGATTTGCCTCTTGAAGACCTCTCTTATAAGCTAGAGAAGATGCTATTTTGAATGCCATTTCTGAGGAATCTACTGGATGGAATGAACCATCATGTAATGTTGCCTTTAATCTTATAACTGGATATCCTGCAAGTACTCCATGAAGTATACAATCTCTAAGCCCCTTCTCTACAGCTGGTATATATTGTCTAGGAACAGCACCTCCTACTACTGCATCAACAAATTCTAATTCATCTTCACCATCATTTCTAGGCTCAAATTTAACCTTTACATCTCCATATTGTCCATGTCCACCTGACTGTTTCTTATGTTTTCCCTGTACATCTGCAATTTTTTTGATTGTTTCTCTATATGGCGTTTTAGGAATTCTAAGACTTACATCTGCCCCAAATTTATTTTTCAATTTACTTACTAAAACTTCTAGATGTGTTGTACCAATACCTGAAATTACTACTTCAGCATTTTCTATATCTCTTGATATTGAGAATGTAGGATCTTCTTCCAATAATTTTGAAAGTCCACTTGATATTTTATCTTCATCTCCCTTTGTATTAGGTATTACAGCTCTAGAATATACTGGTAACGGAAATTTCATTCTATTAAACACAATAGGTCTGTTTGAAGCACATATGGTATCTCCAGTACTAGTAAATTGTAATTTTGAAACCGCTCCAATATCTCCAGCTTTTATTTCTGTAGTAGGATATTGTTTTTTTCCTTTCATAAAATATAGAGATCCAAGTTTTTCGTCTTTTTCTTTAGATGAATTGAATACAACAGTATCTGATTTTGCAGATCCTGTTATAACTCTAAACATAGATAGTTTACCAATGAATGGATCAACTATTGTCTTAAATACCAATGCAGAAAATGGTTCTTTTTCATTGATTTTTATATTTATAAATGCATTGTTTTTAATATCTTTAGCCATATATAAGTTAGTCTCTATTGGAGATGGAAAACATTCTACTATATCTTCTAATAATGTTTCAGTTCCTATACTTGCTATAGCTGAACCACACATTATAGGGCATATATCACCTGTAGATGACCCTTTGATTAACCCATGATATATATCTTCTTCACTTAATTCCCCATCATTAAAATATTTATCTAACAAAACTTCATCAGTTTCTGCTACCGCTTCCATGAGCATTTGTTTACACTCTTCCACTTTATCTCTTAACTCCTCTGGGATTTCTCCTTCTTCCATAGTATGAGTCTTAGGATTAAATATTCTAGCTCTATTAGATATAATATTTACTATACCCCTAAGTTCTGTTTCTTTTCCTATTGGGTATTGTATAGGCACAACAGACATACCAAACTTGTTTTTTAATTGCTCTAAAACTTTTTCAAAGCTACTATTCTCACGGTCTAATTTGTTCACAAATATAGCTCTCGGTAATTTACGCTCAACTGCATAATTCCATGCCTTCTCTGTTCCTACCTCAATTCCTGCAACTCCACACACAGTTATCATTGCCATATCGATAGCACTTAGTCCTTCAATTATTTCTCCTTCAAAATCAAAATAACCTGGCATATCTACTAAGTTAATTTTAACATCTTTCCATTCACAATGAGCAACAGCTGTAGAAATAGATATTCCTCGCTTTTTTTCTTCTACATCATAGTCACTTACAGTAGTTCCATCCTCAATTTTTCCAATTCTATCAATCTCTTTAGTATAATATAGTAAACTTTCCATCAAACTTGTTTTGCCCGAACCACTATGACCAATTATTCCCACATTTCTTAAATTATTAATTTTATACTCTTTCATAAGGCGTACCCCCTAAATTTAATTTGGATGTATTAAGTTTATAAAATTGTATTAAATATATATTTTATTCTATGCATTATCAAAATTTCCTCTAAATGTTAGAATATTTATAATATTTAATCAATTATAAATAGAATAAAGCCATAATATAGCTTTATATCTATTTATATTTCTTAAATTAACTAATATTCTTTCCTTATAAAAATATCTTATAACAACACTGTTTGTACTTTTTTGAAGTGATAGCATTTTATTTTTTAAACAATAAAAAAAGTAGATAATTAACAAAATTATCTACATAAAATTTATAATTATAAGAAATGGCTCCGCGAAGAGGA
>NZ_DLCT01000010.1:0-2854 GCF_002480755.1 Clostridium sp. UBA7791
TAAATTTGGTAATTATGCCTTAGATGGATACACCCGTATCCATACCGAACACGAAGGTTAAGCATCTAGGGGCCGATAGTACTGCATGGGAAGCTGTGTGGGAGGGTAGGTTGTTGCCAAGTAATATGGATCTTTAGCTCAGTTGGTTAGAGCAACCGGCTCATAACCGGTAGGTCCGGGGTTCGAGTCCCTGAAGGTCCACCATATTTGGGGGTATAGCTCAGTTGGGAGAGCACCTGCCTTGCACGCAGGGGGTCAAGGGTTCGAATCCCTTTATCTCCACCAAAGACACTGTATATGCAGTGTCTTTTTTTATATGTTTTTATAATATTTTAAGATAAACTTTCTCATTAGTATGTTAAAATAAAAAAGTAGATAGTATTTCTTTTTGGGTGAATTAATTACTTAATAAGATTTTAGATAAATGAAGGGAGGGAAAATAGAGAATATAAATTTCTCTATTTTATATAATTATGAATATATTAATAACCAATGATGATGGAATTACGGCAAAAGGTATACAGATTATTGCACAGAGACTTCAAAATTCACACAATATATTGGTAGTAGCACCTGATAGTCAAAAAAGTGCTAGCAGTCATTCCATAACATTAATGAATCCTCTTATTGTAAGAAAAGAAAAAATAGAAGGTATAGATGCTCCATGTTTTAGTGTAAGTGGTACACCTGTTGATTGTACAAAAATTGCAATAACTACTATTGCTAGTGAAAAAATAGATATAGTAGTATCAGGAATAAATGATGGATTTAATTTAGGCACCGATGTAATATATTCAGGGACTGTGTCTGCAGCCGTTGAAGGAGCATTAAATAGTACCCCAGCAATTGCATTATCTTGTGATGGTAATGAAGAAAGTTATGAAATAGCTGCAGATTATGCAGAAAAAATATTAAATAAAATTAGAAGTGAGAAAATTGGAAACACAGTACTAAATGTAAACATTCCATCCATAAGTAAAGATAAATTAAAGGGATTAAAGGTATGTAAAATAGGTGAAAGAAATTATAATAATGTATATGTTGAAGTAGAGAAAAGTGATGATAATGTAGTATATAAAATAACTGGTGCGCCGGATGATGCAATGCAAGATAATACTGATGTAGACATGATTAAAGAAGGATATATAACAGTTACACCACTACATTATGACTTAACTAATTTTAACTTAATAACAAAAGTGGAAAATATTTTAGAAAAATAAATTTGATATAACAAAATTTTTATTTTAAATATTGTGATTAATTAGTAATATTAAAGATATGAATAGGGGATGAAATGATGAATAAACCATATGTATTTACACCAGGACCTACTAATGTAAGAGAAAATGTTAGATTGGCTAGGGCTATTGAAACTACTAATCCAGATTTAGATAAAGATTTTTATGATTTTTATAGAGAAACTTGCAATAGAATTAGGGAAATACTAAATACTGAAAAGGATGTGTTTATATTAAGTGGTGAAGGTATATTAGGATTGGAAGCTGCTTGTGCATCACTTACAGAAGTAGGAGATAGAGTACTAATTATTGATAATGGGGTATTTGGTGAAGGCTTTGCTGATTTTGTGAAAATATATGGAGGAATACCTGTGTTGTATTCTGTTGATAGAAAAAGAGAAGTAGATGTGGAACATTTAAGAGAATTCCTTGATAAAGATAGTAATTTTAAATATGCAACTGTTGTTCATTGCGATACACCATCAGGAGTACTTAATGATATAAGTAAAATTTGTCCAATGCTTAAGGAATATGGAATATTAACAGTTGTAGATAGTGTTGCAGCCATGGGAGGAGAACCTATAAATGTAGATGAGTGGGATATAGATATTGCATTAGGTGGTTCTCAAAAAGCTTTTTCAGCTCCACCAGGATTAACTATTGTTACCGTTAGTGATGATGCGGATAAAGTTATGAGAATAAGAAATACTCCGATTGTAGGATTTTATTGTAACTTAACTATATGGAAGGGATATTATGATAAAAAGTGGTTTCCATATACTATGCCAATAAGTGACATATATGGGCTTAGAGTTGCTATAGATAATATACTTGAAGAAGGAATAGAGAATGTACACAATAGACATAAAAATATTGCTGTAGCTACTAGAAATGCATTAACTAGCTATGGGTTAAAGTTATATTTAGATAGCGGCTTTTCATCTACAGTTACAGTAGTAGAAACGCCTACAGGAATAGAAGCAAACAAGTTAATTAATTATATGAGAGATAATTATAATTTACTAATTTCAGGTTCTTTTGATTATCTTGAGAATAAAGTTATTAGAATTGGTCATATGGGAGAAAACAGTAGGATAGATAAAATTTTATTTGTTTTAAATACGTTAGATAAATCTTTAAATGAATTAGGATATAAATCAAAAGTTAATATCATAGAAGAATTTAATAAGTATATTATATTATAATGTAAGAGAGGCCAATTAATTATGAAAATAGTTAATTGGCCTTATATTATTATAAAAAGGATATTTTCAATGGAATATTAAGAAGATTAGTAACTAGTTAACATAACGAATATTTATTGATTTTAATGTGGTATATTTCGTATATAGAGGCTAAATATTAGTATAAGTTATTTTTACTTTAGTATACTATACCATGTGTATCAGTATAAGAAAATAAAAGTAAATTCAAGAAATATGAAGATATATTTAAATAAACTATAATTATAAAAAACTAATATTATATTTGATATAACAAGTATGGTAAGATAAATCTTGTCGCTGAGAGACGCGGCAAGAAACAACAAAAACTTAAGAAAAAACTTCTTAAAAATTTGTTGACAGATAAGAGATTATCTAGTAGAATAGTAA
>NZ_DLCT01000012.1:0-22662 GCF_002480755.1 Clostridium sp. UBA7791
TACCGAACACGAAGGTTAAGCATCAAGAGGCCGATAGTACTGCACGGGAAGCTGTGTGGGAGGGTAGGTTGTTGCCAGGTCATTTGGATCTTTAGCTCAGTTGGTTAGAGCAACCGGCTCATAACCGGTAGGTCCGGGGTTCGAGTCCCTGAAGGTCCACCATATTTGGGGGTATAGCTCAGCTGGGAGAGCACCTGCCTTGCACGCAGGGGGTCAAGGGTTCGAATCCCTTTATCTCCACCAAAAGCAATCTAAATAGATTGCTTTTTTTTTATATTTATATTACTTAATTAACTATTATATTATTGTTTTAATTAAGTATATAATAATGTAAAGTAATTAAAAAAATTCATTGCAAAGATGGTGTAATTAGTATGAATAGAGTTAAACAATTTATTAATTGTGTATTTGCAAAAATAACTAAAAAAGATATGGAGTTTATTAATAATTATTTAGATGAGAATGAAAAAAAATTACTGTATAAACTCCCGGTTTATGATTTGAAACATTCAGTTAATGTAGCTAGAGATATATATACAAATGAATCTGAAGAAGAAATTAAAAAGAATAATCTTAATCATAAAGAAATTGTAAAATCAGCTATATTACATGATGTCGGTAAAATTAATACTCCTCTAAATGTAATAGATAAATCTATTTTAGTCTTATTAAATAACATTACAAAAACAAAAATAAAAAAATATAGTGATAGAAATTCTAAGATATATATATTCTATAATCATGGAGAAGAAGGTTATAAAATTTTAAAAGAAAAAGGATATGATAAAGAATTTTTGAATATTATAAGAAATCATCATAATTATAAAATACAAAATAAATGGCTAGATATTTTACGAAAGTATGATGATAGAAATTAATACATATAATTAATATAAGTAAATAAATATTTAATAATGAAAGAAAAAATACAATAATATACATGGGTATATGATATACTATTATTTAAATAATATATGTTTATACATGGAGGGGATTATGACAAGCGCAAAGAGAAGAGAAAAAATAAAGAATCTATTAATACAATCTCAAGAACCTGTAAAAGGTCAGATATTAGCAGAAATGTTTGAAGTTACTCGTCAAATTATAGTTAAGGATATAGCTATTATAAGAGCTGAAGGGGTAGATATAATATCTACGCCGAAAGGATATATGGCTTTAAAGGAAAATATCAATAGCATAAAGAAAGTTATAGCTGTTAATCATGGAAGGGAAGAAGTAAAAAATGAACTTGAGACTATTGTTAAATATGGTGCAATTGTAGAAGATGTAATAGTTGAACATCCTCTTTATGGAGAAATAAGAGCTATGCTTATGCTTAAAAATATGATGGATATTGAAAATTTTTATAGTAATTTTAAGCAGTATGAAGCTGAACCTTTAAGCGCATTAACAAATGGAGTTCATCTTCATACAATAATATGTGAAAATGATAGAGTTTTATCAAATATAGTAGAGGAATTAAATAAAAAAGGATTTTTGATTAAAGAATTATAAGAAGGGGTGTAAATATTTTGAAGAAGAAAGCTATGGGGAGTATAGTTTCTATCATAATAATTATATTACTTTTCACTGTTGCTGGAATAAATATAATAGTTGACTATCAATGGTTCAGTGAATTGGGATATATTTCTATATATTTTACTAAGTTATTATCTATAATGAAACTAATGGTTCCCACATTTTTAGTAATATTTATTGGAATAACATTATATTATAAAAGTTTAATACCTAATATTAGAAAGTTAAAAGAGATAGTAGAAATTGATAAAGTTAAAGAGAAAAAAAGGTTTAAAATCTTTTTAGGAATAAATTTTATTATATCTTTATTCTTTTCTTTTAGTTTTGCAAATATATATTGGTACAAAATATTAGAATTTACCAACTCTACAAAGTTTAATGTTAATGATCCTATATTTGATAAGGATATATCATTTTTTACATTTAAGTTACCCTTAATACAATCTTTATATAGTAGTATGATTTCATTATTAGTTTTACTTGTAATAGCTACTTTTATAATTTATATTATTTTAAATGTTAAGGATAAGATTAATAATCACTTTGATAGATCAGATAAGGTTGTAAATTTTAAATCTATGACTAGTGGTATAACAAGTTTTGCAGGAAAACAACTTGCAGTGATAGCTGCATTACTTATGTTAGTTATATCTTTAGGATATATGATAAAAGGATGGAACTTAGCATATTCTCCTAGGGGTATAGTTTTTGGAGCAAGTTATACAGATGTAAACGTATCTTTAAAATTTTATAAAGTGATTTCCATAGTTTCAATTATTTTTGCTGTATTAATATTCTTAAGTATATTGTTTAAAAAAGTTAAACCAATAATATTTTCAGTAATAGTAGTATTTGTACTGATGATTGGGGAAAGTGTTGCAGCAGGAGTTGTTCAACAATTTATTGTTAACTCCAATGAAAAAACATTGGAAAAACCTTATATATCCAAGAATATTGAGTATACTAATATGGCTTATAACATTGATGAAATAGATGAAAATAATTTTGAAATAAAGAATGATTTAGATGCTACAGGTATAAAACAAAATAAAGATATAATTGAAAATATTAAGGTTAATGCATATCGACCTGCTTTAGAATTTTATAATCAATTTCAATATATAAGATATTATTATAAGTTTAATGATATAGATATTGATAGATATAATATTAATGGAAACTATAATCAAGTATTTATAGCACCGAGAGAAATTGATTTTGAAAAGTTAGATGAAAATTCTATTACTTGGCAAAATAGACATTTATCGTATACCCATGGATATGGGGTTGTTATGAGTAAGGTTAACTCGGTAACAAGTGAAGGACAACCTGATTTTATTATGAGCAATATACCTATTGAAAATGAAACGGATATTTCATTAGAGAATCCAAGGATATATTTTGGTGAGAACACTAATGATTATAGTATAGTAAATACAAAGCTTGGAGAAATTGATTATCCAATAGGTGGGGAAAATGCTACTAATAATTATGACGGTAATGCTGGTATATCCATGAGTTATCTAAACAGAATTATATTTGCTATTAAAGAACAAAATAGTAAATTTTTATTATCCCAAGATATAACTAGTGATAGTAAAATTCTACTTCATAGAAATATAGTAGAAAGAGTTAATAAAGTTGCACCTTTTTTAAGATATGATGAAGACCCATATGTAGTTATAAACAATGATAGGCTTTATTGGATTATAGATGCATATACTGTAAGCGACAAGTTCCCATTTTCACAACCTATGGGAGATATAAATTATATTAGAAATTCAGTTAAAGTTATAATTGATGCATATGATGGAACAACAAAGTTTTATATAACAGATAATACAGATCCTATAGTTGCAACCTATGCTAAGATATTTCCTAAGCTATTTACAGACTTAAGTACTTTACCAGATGAAATTAAAGCTCACTTTAAATATCCTCAAGATTTATTTGCAATTCAGAGTGAAATGTTGTCTAAGTACCATGTTTCAGATCCTGGAGTTTTCTACAATGGAGATGATATATGGTCTATAGCTAGTGATGTAGCTACAATTGAAGGTGATGAAGTAAAATCCGAAGCTTCATATGTTACTACTAAATTAGCTGGAGAAGATAAAGAAGAGATGGTTATTTTAGAGTATTTTAATACAAAAGATAGAGATAATATGGTAGGTATGTTTGGTGTTAGAATGGATGGAGATAATTATGGAAAAATGTTTTTATATAAATTTCCAACTGGAGGAACAATATATAGCCCAATGTTATTTAAACAAAAAATAAACCAGGATCCAGAAATATCTAAACAATTATCACTTTGGGACACTAAGGGTTCTCAGGTTCAATTTGGAGAAGTTTTAATAATACCAATAGGAAACTCCTTGTTATATGTAGAACCTCTTTATTTGAGAGCTTCTGGTGAAAATAGCATACCTGAAATGAAAAATGTCATAGTTGGTTACGGAGATAAACTAATACTTGAAAAAGATATAGGAACTGCTATTACTAAGATGTTTAATCTAGAGGCTGAGGGAGAAAATAATAAACAAGAAGGAAATTTAAATTCCGATTATTTAGGAAAATTAAAAGAAGCATATACAAATGCTATTGAATCTCAAAAAAATGGAGACTGGGCAAAGTATGGTGAGTATATAAATCAAATAGGAAAATTAATTGACGAATTATCAAAATAAATTTATATAAATAACATGACTAGCTGCTCTAGAGCTTTCGTAGTAAAATGGAAGATAGAGTGGCTAGAATAATTTATATAAAGTAGTAATAACATGCATAGGTGGAGGAAATTATGGATTATGATGTATTGATATTAGGTGGAGGAATTATAGGTTGTGCTATAGCTTATGAATTGTCAAAATATAACCTTAATATTGCAGTTATAGAAAAAGATTATGATATATGTAATGATACACCTTCTATAAACACAGCAACAATATATGATGGACTAGAATGTGAGGATGAATTATCATCTAAGCTAATTAGAAAAGGCAATTTATTAATGGAGGAGTATGCATTAAGATTTAAAGTTCCATATAATAGGTGTGGAACCTTATATATAGCAAGAAATGAAATTCAGGCTATAAGTATTGATAAAATGTATGAAAGAGCTAAAGCAAAAAAAATAGATGATGTAAAACTTCTTATAGGAAAAGAAATATTGGAGTATGAACCTAATATAGAAGGAAATATAATAAAATCAATATATATACCTAATACAGGAGTAATAAGCTCATATGATTTAGCTTTAGCTTATGGTGAAATTGCTTTTGATAATGGAGTTAACTTTAGATTACAAGAAGAGGTTGAATCTATAAATAGTATAAATAAAGGATTCAAGATAAAAACAAGTAAAAATAAATTTACTTGTAAGATAGTTATTGATACAACTAAAGATAAAAATCTACAATTAGTTAATGAGAATAATAAAGAGGATGATAAAGGGAAATATATGAAATATGTGGTTATTGATAAGCCTTATGAAAAGTTATATTCTAACATAATTTTTGATGTAAGAGAAAATGAAAGAATATATATAAGACCTACAATTAACAATGAAACAATAGGGGCTTATAGTAACTATAAAAATGTTCACTATGATAAAGTTATTGAAAAGATAAAACCTCTTACTAAAGAAATTAGTGAAAATGATATAAAAGTAGTAAGAGATTGGCGCCTTTTTGATGAACCCATTATTATACAAGATGATATTATTAACAGTGGGTATATAAATATTAAGGTTAATCATTATGCTAAGGTTACAATAACTCCATATTTAGCTTTGAACATATCAAAAATAGTAGTTGAAAAGTTAAATTGTAAATTTAAAAAGGATTTTAATGATAAGAGAAGGGAATATTTTAGATTTAAAAATCTATCAAATGAAGAAAGAAATAAAATTATTAAATTAGACAGTAAGTATGGACGTATTATATGTCAGTGTGAAAGAGTTAGCGAAGGTGAGATTGTAGACTCTATTAGAAGACCTTTAGGAGCTAGAACAGTAACCGGGGTAAAAAGGAGAACAGGAGCGGGATTTGGAAGTTGTGATGGGTGTTACTGCAAGGATAAAATAATTGAAATTTTGGCAAGAGAAATGGATAAAAGAGTTACAGAAGTGGTTAATAATTCAAAGGATTCAACCATTTTATTATCAAGAATAAAAGAATTTGATGAAATGTGAGGTAATAAAAAGTGAAGGATAAGGATATATTAACAACTATAGTGAGAGTAAAAGGATCTGCAGAGCGTAGGGTAGTTTCAGTAAAGAGTAGCGAACCTATAGATAAAAGTTTATGGCTTGAATGCTCTAAGTGTCTAAGTAGAATATATGTAGGACCACAGACATCAGAAGGAGATGTTATATGTAAGAATATACTTAATACAGGTGTAGATATAGTATGTACTAAATATGCCTACAAAAATTAATATTAATATTGACAAAAAATATGTTAGGGAATAATATAGACATATATTTAATGAAATAAATTATAAACCATTGAAGAGAATAGTAGTACTAATCATATATGTAAGAGAGTCAGTGTTTGGTGTAAACTGATATATATATTATTACGAATCCGCCTCTGAGGGACTGTGATGAGCAGTACGGCATTAAGTTTGTCGTTAAATTTGTGAGTGGAATAATTAATTTTATTCAATTAGGGTGGTAACACGGAGTCTTTCGTCCCTTAGGTGGGGTGAGAGGCTTTTTATTTATATCAAAATATAATTATAAGAAAAGGGTAGGAGGAATAACAATGATAGACTTAAAGAAAATAAGAAATAATCCAGATGAAATTAAAGTAAAAATGGAAAATAGAGGAGAGAGTTTTGATTTATCACTTATAGATGAAGTTGTAGAGCTTGACCAAAAGAGACGTAATATATTAATAGAAGTAGAAGAATTAAAAAATAAAAGAAATAAAACTTCTGCAGAAGTTCCTAAGTTAAAAAAACAAGGTATAGATGTATCAGAAACTATGAAGGAAATGAAACAACTTTCAGATACAATAAAAAATTATGATTTGGACTTAAATGAAATAGATCAAAGAATAGAATATATAATGATGAGGATACCTAATATACCTCATGATTCAGTTCCAAATGGTAGTGATGATGAGGATAATGTTGAAATTAAAAAGTGGGGAGAGATAAGAAAGTTTGATTTTAATCCTAAAGAACACTGGACTATAGGTACAGAAAATAATTTATTGGATTTTGAAAGAGCTGGAAAAATTACAGGGTCTAGATTTACTGTTTATAAGGGACTTGGAGCAAGATTAGAAAGAGCATTAATAAATTATTTTTTAGATACTCATACTGGTAGAAATGGATATGATGAAATACTTCCTCCATATATGGTAAATAGAAATAGTATGACTGGAACAGGTCAGTTACCTAAGTTCGAAGAAGATGCTTTTAAAGTTAGTGATACAGATTATTTTTTAATACCTACAGCAGAAGTACCTGTAACTAATATTTACAGAGATGAAATCCTTGAAGGAGATAAACTTCCGATAAAATATGCAGCATATAGTGCATGCTTTAGGTCAGAAGCTGGATCTGCTGGAAGAGATACTAGAGGATTAATTAGGCAGCACCAGTTTAATAAAGTAGAATTAGTTAAATTTACAAAAGAAGAAGAATCATATGATGAACTTAATAAATTAGTTCAAGATGCAGAAAGTGTGTTACAAGGATTAGGACTTCCATATAGGATTGTAAAAATATGCAGAGGAGATTTAGGGTTTACTGCTGCTTTAAAATATGATATTGAGGTTTGGATGCCAAGTTATAATAAGTATGTAGAAATATCAAGCTGTAGCAACTTTGAAGATTTCCAAGCAAGACGTGCTAATATAAAATATAAAGATGACCCAAAAGCTAAACCTAAATTTGTTCATACAGTAAATGGTTCAGGGGTTGCTATAGGAAGGGCTTTAGCTGCAGTTCTTGAGAATTATCAAAATGAAGATGGTAGTGTTACAGTACCAGAGGTATTAAGAACATATATGGGGTGTGAAAAGATAACTAGATAAAAAAATTAGAATTTATATAAAAGTTTTTCAAAAAAATATTGACACAAGGGCTATTTCTTGATAGAATAACCCTTGTAGGAAATGGAGAGATGGTCGAGTTGGTTTAAGGCACCGGTCTTGAAAACCGGCGTACGTGTGAGCGTACCTAGGGTTCGAATCCCTATCTCTCCGCCATATTTTTAAATTGGAGAAATACTCAAGTGGCTGAAGAGGCGCCCCTGCTAAGGGCGTAGGTCGGGTAACCGTCGCGAGGGTTCAAATCCCTCTTTCTCCGCCATTTAAAAATAACCTATGAAAATTAAATATTTAAAATCGGAGTATGATTTTAATAATTCTACGGAGAGATGGTCGAGTTGGTTTAAGGCACCGGTCTTGAAAACCGGCGTACGTGTGAGCGTACCTAGGGTTCGAATCCCTATCTCTCCGCCATTTTTTTATTTTTTGGAGAAATACTCAAGTGGCTGAAGAGGCGCCCCTGCTAAGGGCGTAGGTCGGGCAACCGTCGCGAGGGTTCAAATCCCTCTTTCTCCGCCAAGATATATTTAAAAATCGGATTCTTAAGAATTCGATTTTTTTTTGGACTCAATAAGATATAATAAAATCAAAAAAATAATTATTGAAATCATGAGGATTCTATGTTATTATGTAATAGTTATTTAAATAACCTTTTGGGGTGTTAGTTAAATGGATATAACATACGGCTACGGACCGTATATTGCGGGTTCGATTCCTACACACCCTGCCATATTTAGTCATTGCAGTTAATTTGCAATGGCTTTTTTATTTTTATATAAATATATAAGAGGGATATGATAAATTTCGACTTTAAATGTAGGGAAATGCATATATAATATTTATATAACGAGTTTATGTGTGTAAATTATTATATAATTTAACTAATTTGATTATAGATAAATATATTTAATGTTAGTTACATAATATGTATAATCTGTATTTAGTATAAATTTTTATGCACGATAATTACTATATAAATTATTAATATATGGGGGTATATTTATGATTAAAAGAAAGTCTGATAAGACTTTAAAAAAAAGGAAACATAGTTCATTTAATTTAAAAAGTACATCTCAAAATATAAGCAAAAGTATTAAGAATGCATTTAGCAAAATTACAATTAGACATAAAAACTCCATTAGTAAAAAAATTAGAAATAGTAACAAAATAGATAAGGATAAAATTAATGATATAAGTAACAATATAAATAGTATAAAATCTACAGCTAAGGTTTATAAAGAAGGAAAATTACAGGTTGAAGGAACTAGTGTTAAAAGAAAAATATTAATTAGTATGATAGGTCTTACAATAGTATCAATGATAATAACTAGTACAATTATGTACATAAACTCTTCAAAGACGATTTCCAGTCAGAGTACAGAAAATATGGAGGGTATAACTACATCATCTATACAAACCATATCTGTTATGATGGATAAAGTTACTAATGAGGCTTTTGCTCTATCAAATTCTAAGGATAATCTTAATATCCTATTAAATTATGCTCAGAAAAAAAATAGTAAAGAAGATATTAAAAATATAAATGAAGGCTTTAAGTCATATATATCTGGTAATAAACATGTAGACAGAATATCATTAGTTAGCCCAGAAGGTGATATAGTAGCTGATAGTGAAGAATCCTTAGTTGGAGCTAATGAAGTTGATAATTCTTATCACAGTACTAGTTCTAGTGGGGGTAAGTGGATAAGTAATACAATTAAATCCGTTGCTGGTGATAAAGGAGTTTTAGTATTTACGTATCCTGTATTAGATGAAGATAACTATAGTAAATGTGTAGGATATATAGCATTACATGTTTATGCTGAGAGTTTTTCTACTTATATTGAAAATATAAAAATTGGACAGATAGAAAATAGTTATGCATATCTAATTGATGAAAAAGGAAATATAATATATCATCCAAACAAAGAAAAAATTGGGCAAACAATAGATATACCTGAAATAAAGGATATAGTAGATAAGGCTATGAAGGGAAGTAATGTAGAAGTTGGATCAGTAGAATATAGGATAAATGGCAATAAAGTAATGTCATCTTTTGGATTAGTACCTAGGACAAATTGGACTATGGTTATAGATGCTAATAGTAATGAAATAAGAAAACCGGTAATAGCAATGGTTAAACAAATAGCATTAGTAGCATTAGCTATAGTTATTATAGGTTCTATTATAATAATGGTAATGGCAAATGTAATTATAAATCCTATAGTTACTGTTGCCGCTTTGGTTAATAAAACAGCTAAGTTAGATTTAACTAATGATAATTTAGCTATAATTAAGTCTAAGGATGAAATAGGTCTTATATATAGATCTATTATAAATATGAGGGAAGTGTTAAGGGAAGTTGTTGGAGATATTGCAGCAACTACTGAAGTATTAACTAATAACGCTAATATAGTAGAAGAATCTACAGAGTCATTAAAAATTAAAGCAGATGAAACATTATTTGAAACTGAAAGTGTATCATCTGGTATAGAAGAAACATCAGCAACTTCTCAAGAAATTGCTGCATCTTCTACTGAAATGATTAAGAGTGTACAGAATATAGCTAGTGAAGCATTAGAAGGATATGAAATAACTAAGGATATTCTTAAGAGAGCTCAGGGCATAAAAGCTAGTGCTATAGACTCTAAAGAAAAATCCAATGATATTTATAATAGTGTAAAAAGTGAGTTGGAAGTTGCTATAACAAGTTCTAAGGAAGTTAAGCAGATTGATAAGTTAGCTGATTCTATACTTAAGATAACTCAACAAACTAATTTATTAGCTTTAAATGCTGCAATAGAAGCTGCTCGTGCAGGAGAAGCAGGAAGAGGGTTCTCTGTAGTTGCAGATGAAGTTAGAAAGTTAGCTGAAGAGTCTGGTAAAACAGCAGCAGATATACAAAGAATAGTTAAAATAGTAAATAAATCTGTAGAAGAATTGGCTCTTAGTGCTGGGCGCATGAGCAATTTCATAGAACAACAAGTAATTAATGATTATGATAAAAATATAGAGCAAGGAGCTTTATACGAAAAAGATGCAGATCAATTCAACAACTTTATGAATGAGTTTAGCAGTGAAGCTGCAGTACTAAATCAAGCTATAGAAGGAATTGTTACTGCCATAGATGAAGTATCAGTAACTGTTACAGAGGGAGCTATGGGAGTATCATCTATATCATCTAAAACTATGGATATAGTAGGAAATATTGAGAGTATAAAAAGTACTGCTATAGAAAACAAGGAAAATGCAGATAAATTAAATAATACTACACTTAAGTTTAGATTATAAAAATAGGAGTAAGAATTTAAATTCTTACTCCTATTTTTTCTCCCATATATACAGAGGTTTCTACTCCTAAATTGCTTTGATAACATATATCTTCATCTAATTTTAATATATGTTCCTTTAGTATAATTATAACTGTTGAGCCACCAAACTTAAAATACCCTTTTTCATCTCCACGGTTAATTTTGGATGATGAGGAGTAGGTTTGAATAATAGAACCAACAAAGGTAGCACCTACTTCTATGTAGATAACATCATCAAAATTATCACTTTTTAGAATACTATACTCTCTTTTATTTTCTGAAAAAACCTTACTTATATTTTCAAGAGCTACGGGGTTAACTGAGTAATATTTACCCTTTATAAATGTGGATTTAGAACAAGTTCCGGAATCAACAAAGTGAAATCTGTGATAATCAGTTGGGCATAATCTAAATATTAAACAAGTACCATTAGAATAATTCTTACTTAATTCTTCATTTTGCAATAACTCATTAAGGGTATATTTAAATCCTTTAACTGTAAAGCTAGAATTCTCATCAATTTTTTCTATAGCTAATAGCTTACCATCGCAGGGAGAGATAAATGATTCATCATCTTTACAGATATTACGACTGTATTTTGAAAGTTTTCTATAAAAAAAGTCATTAAAGGAGCTATATTCATCTATATTTTTTTCATATTCATCTATATTTATGTTGAATCTATCTATAAAGGGGTGTATATATTTTTTACTAAACTTACTATCGCAGCCCATTCCATAGAGCTTACTTAAGAATTTTCCACTTGCAATTTTGGGTATAAAAGTTTTAGCAACTGGGTTACTGTACATAAAATTAAGTATATCTCCACCAGCTACATTTTCTTCACAATAGGTCTTATTTTTTCTATCATAGTATTTTATCATAATATCAACTCCAGATTTATCTTAAATTTAACATAATGATATTATAACAGAAAATATATCAGGTATATAAAGATATCTCCAATTAAGATATAATAATGTATCTTAATTGGAGATATTTAAATAAGTTTTATATTACTTCACTATTAGTTAGTTTCCTCATATCATCATTAGATGGCTTTTCACTTCTCTTTTTAAAGAACTCTTCGGCTATTTGTGGGAAGGCTAAGTAAGAAAGAATATCTTCTTCGCTAGTTGTTATATTTTTCAGTTCTTCTTTTGTCTTTTGGAATGCTGGTTCTAAAGTATCAGCATATCTTCCTTCAATAGGAGTATCATTTCCAAGAGCTTTTTTAAGAACTGCTTCATTTATTTCCCCAGGAGCCTTACCATATTCTCCTCTACAATAAGCTTTAACCTCTTTAAGAACCATTTTATATCTTTCACCAGTTAATACATTAACTGTAGCTTGAGTTCCAACCATTTGACTCATTGGAGTAACAAGTGGAGGGAATCCTAAGTCTTCTCTTACTTTAGGAACTTCTGCAAGAACTGCATCAAGCTTATCAATAGAATTTTGAGCTTTAAGTTGAGAAATCATATTAGATAACATTCCTCCAGGTATTTGGTTTGTAAGTCCTTCAGGCTGAGGAGTTAATACCTTTGGATCTAGTAATCCATCTTCTAAAACTTTTGATCTAACTGGTTTAAAGAAATTATTAATTTGAGTTAAGGTACCTATATTAAGACCTGTTTCAAATCCAGCAGTTTCTAGTGCATGATGCATAGATTCTGTTGGAGGTTGAGCAGTACCACTAGAGAATGAAGAAATTGAACAGTCAATTCCATCTACACCAGCTTCTGCAGCTTTAAAGTAAGCCATTTCAGCAATACCATTTGTACTGTGAGAGTGTAAAAATACTGGAATTTTAACAGTTTCCTTTATACTCTTAACTATGTCATATGCTATAGAAGGCATTATAAGGCCAGCCATGTCCTTTATACAAATAGAGTTTGCCCCCATATTTTCAAGTTGTTTTGCCAGTTTAGTATAGTTTTTAACATCATGAATTGGACTTACAGTATAAACTATAGTTCCTTGTGCATGAGCACCTTGCTTTATAGTTTCATTCATAGCAACTTCTATATTAGCAAAGTCATTTAATGCATCAAATATTCTTATTATATCCATACCGTGATAAACAGACATTTTAATAAATTCTCTAACTACGTCATCTGGATAGTGTTTATATCCTAAAATATTTTGTCCTCGCAATAACATTTGAAGAGGGGTTTTAGTAACTATTTTCTTTATGTTCTTTAATCTCTCCCATGGATCCTCATTTAAATATCTTAAGCAAGAGTCAAAGGTTGCTCCACCCCAACACTCTAATGAATAATATCCTGCATCATCTAAATCTTTAAGAATAGGTGCAAAATCTTCAAAAGGAAGTCTTGTTGCAATAAGAGATTGATTTGCATCTCTTAGAACTGTTTCGGTTATGTTAATCTTCTTCATTATAAAATCACCTCTGAATTTTTTGTTGCAAAATCACAATATATTAGTATTTTAACATAGATTCAAATAAAAATCTGCAATAAATCATTTATTTTTCTGACAAATATATAAAGTTAAAAGATTTTTTATATTATGTGCATATAATCATGAAAATAATAAATTCTATAGATATATTATTTTTAAATAGTTTATATAGGTTGATTAATTAACATTAAGAGAATGGGTTCATAGTAAAATATAGATATTAATCTATTGACGAAGAATAAATATATTATTATAATAAAGATTAGGTAATATGCGCCCGTAGCTCAGCAGGATAGAGCATCCCCCTCCTAAGGGGAAGGCCGGAGGTTCGACTCCTCTCGTGCGCACCAAAACTTAGTAAGGCTTGCTTTACTAAGTTTTTTTTATATATAATAAAGAGGAGTAAGTTATGGATAATTATTTTTTACAACAAGCAATTATTGAAGCTAAAATTGCAAAGAGTAAAAATGAAGTTCCGGTGGGAGCAATAATAGTAAAAAACAATAAAATAATAGCTACAGGTCATAATATAAAGGAAAATACCAATGATCCTACTAACCATGCAGAAATTATTGCAATAAAAAAAGCATCAGAAGCTATAGGAGATTGGAGACTTAATGAATGTGATATGTATGTTACATTAGAACCATGTCCTATGTGTGCTGGTGCTATTGTTCAAAGCAGAATAAAAAGGTTATATATTGGAACTTTTGACCCCAGAGCTGGTGGATGTGGCTCAGTATTTAATATTACTCAAAGTGGAAATTTAAATCATTGGGTTAATATTAAGTGGCTCTATAATGAAGAATGTAGTAATTTACTACAAGAGTTTTTCAAAGAAAAGAGAAAGGAGAAACTGTAAAGATGGAAGAACAAGCAAAACAGGAGGCATTAAGACAGGCTGTACTAGATAAACATACTAAAGTTTGTATCTGTAAAGTAGTATCTAGAGCAGCTATAAAGAAGGCAATAGCTGATGGAGCTAAATCTTTTGAAGACGTAAAAAAGGCAACAGGGGCTGGAACAGGAAGTTGTAAGGGAACGAGATGTAAACATACTATAGAAGAATTACTAAAAGAATACAAATAATTAATTATATAGATTATAATAATATAAAAAGGATTAAGGAGGGGAATAGATGAATCCAGTAGCCATAAGTATATTTGGATTAGATGTTATGTGGTACGGAATTGTAATATGCTCAGGTACCATGTTAGCGCTTTTATTAAGTCAATATACCTGTAAATTAAAAGGGATAAATTATGATGATGTATTAACTATATTCTTAATTGCATTTCCAATTTCCATAATTGGTGCAAGACTTTATTATGTATTATTCGAGTTTGGATATTATAAGGATAATTTGATGGATATATTTAATATTAGACAAGGTGGCCTTGCTATTCATGGAGGACTAATTGCAGCAGTAATAGTTGTATATATATGTACAAAGAGAAAAAGTATAAAGCTTTCATCCGCACTAGATATGACAGCACCATGTATTATATTAGCCCAAGCCATTGGAAGATGGGGGAATTTCTTTAATCAAGAGGCACATGGTGGACCTGTAACAGAAGCTTTTATAAGTAAGTTTCCGGAGTTCATACAAAGTGGTATGAATATAAATGGAACTTACTATCATCCTACATTTTTATATGAATCAATTTGGAATTTAGTAGTGTTCTTTATACTATTCTATATGTTACACAAGGTTAAAAAGAATGGAGTTGTATTTTTAACTTATATAGGACTATATTCTATAGGAAGATTTTTTATAGAAGGACTTAGAACAGACAGCTTAATGATGTTTGGGCTTAGAACAGCTCAAATTGTAAGTATTATAGGAGTACTTATATGGATTGTAGGGCTTATAATAATATACAGAAGGAAGAATAGTACAATTACACATATTTAAAAAATTAAACCTTTTAGATAATAAGATATTTTTTGTAAATATTGATTATCTAAAAGGTTATTTTTATTTGGCACTATGAAGATATTTAATCTCTTAAATTAGTGCTACCGGTATTAAGATAAAAAGACAATTTACCTGCTAAATTTTGAAGAGGCATAGTTTGAAGGTATACTTTTCCGGGGCCTGTTAGTGTTGTTAAAAATAAGCCTTCACCACCAAAGAATATGTTTTTTAGTCCCTTAACCATTTCAATATCAAAATTTACACTTGGTTCAAAAGCAGCTACATGGCCGGTATCTACTTTTATTCTTTCTCCAGGATTTAAGTTAAGCTCTTCAACATGACCATCAAATTCTAAAAGAACTGTTCCAGGACCGGTTATTCTTTGAAGGATAAAACCCTCGCCACCAAATAAGCCGCTAGAAAATCTTTTTTTAAAATGAATATTAAGACTTACAGAATCTTCAGCTGCCATGAAAGCACCTTTTTGACAAATTATAGATTCATTAGATTGGAGCTCTTTAGCCATTATTCTACCTGGCACAGAACAGGGGAATGCTATTTTTCCTACATTTCCTGAGCAAGTAAAGGTATTTAAAAATAAGCTTTCGCCTGATAGAGATCTTCCTATACTTTTAAATAGGCCACCTTTCATGTTAGAGTCCATAATTATATTGTCACTCATCCAACCCATAGCTCCTGATTCAGAGACAATTTTATCTCCACTATTTAGGTAACAGATAGCTACTGGCATGGAACCACCTTTAATTTCATAATTAATCATAAACAACTACCTCCATTCATATTATTTTATGATAAGTATATATATATTATTAATTTAAATTGAAAACTTTGTTAATCCTAATGAGATTATACTACAATTGGAATATATTTTTAAATAAGTTTTACTTGAAAGTAATGATTTTAAATAGTATAATAATGAATACACGATATGGAGAGATGTCCGAGTGGTCGAAGGAGCACGCCTGGAAAGCGTGTATAGGGGCAACTCTATCAGGGGTTCAAATCCCCTTCTCTCCGCCATGTCGTACTAGATGGGGAGTTAGCGGTGCCCTGTAACCTGCAATCCGCTACAGCAGGATTGAATTCCTTGCTGAGGTATCAATTTGTATGGTCTGGCCTATATAAGTGGCGTTGATAACTGGGTCCCACGCAATGGAAACTCATGAACCTCGTCAGGTCTGGAAGGAAGCAGCGATAAGTGAGACCTTCCATGTGCCGTGGATTAACCTGGTTTGAGTTAACTGTATAGGTAACGCATATAAACTGATTATCGAAGCAAGGTGTACGACTTTATTTTTTATTTAAGATGTTAAAGACATCTTTTTTTTTTATCCTTTTTTAAATAATTAATTTGAAATATAAATTAAATGAGTTAGTTTATATTGAAATATTTTAGAAAAACTAGATATATATAATTGATTACTTAATATAAGTTAGTAAAGAATATAGAATATAACTATGAGAAGTATTATAATAGATAAGATAAGAATTATTTTTGAGTAGAATAAATAATTAATAAGTATTGTAGATATATATTTATTTAGAAATTTTAATGTAAGGAGTGAGGATACATGGGATATAAAGCACTTTATAGAGAGTGGAGACCTAAATTATTTAGCGACGTAGTTGGACAGCAGCATATAACTACAACGCTTAAAAATGCCATAAAAAGCGATAGGATAGCTCATGCATACTTACTATGCGGAACTAGAGGAACGGGTAAAACTTCAACAGCAAAGATACTTGCAAAGGCAATAAATTGTTTAAACCCTATAGAAGGTGAACCATGTAATGAATGTGAAATGTGTAAAAGTATAAACCAAGGTACAGCTATAGATGTAACAGAGCTAGATGCAGCATCTCACAACAGTGTTGATAATATAAGGGATATTATAGATGATGTTCAATATCCACCACAAGAAGCTAAGTATAAGGTATTTATCATAGATGAGGTTCACATGCTATCCATTGGTGCAGTTAATGCATTTCTTAAGACATTAGAAGAACCACCAAGTAGAGTAATTTTTATATTAGCAACTACTGATCCTCAAAAGCTTCCTATAACAATATTATCAAGATGTCAAAGGTTTGATTTTAAGAGAATAAGTAGTGAAAATATATTTTTAAGGTTAAAACAAATAACTGATTCATTATCAGTAAACATTGAAGAAGGTAGCTTAAGATTATTATCTAGAATGTGTGATGGAGCAATGAGAGATGCTTTATCAATATTAGATCAAGCTATATCAATAAACAATGTAGTTAGATATGAGGATTTAGTAGATATGTTAGGAATAACTACTAATGACAGCATGGTGACTATAGTAGATAATGTTATAAATCGAGATACAGAGGGATGCATAAGAGTAGTAAATAAATTAATATTGGATGGAAAAGATATTAACTTACTAATTAGAGATTTGATTACTCATATGAGAAATCTATTAATGATAAATGTAAGTAATAATTTAGAAGATGTATTGGATATGTCTATTGAAAACATAGAAAGTATAAAAAATCAAAGCACTAGAATTAGAGTAGAGGAAATCATGAGGTGTATAAGTATACTTCAAGAAGCTGAAGATAGTTCTAAGGGTACAAAGCAGGCTAGAATATATTTAGAACTAGCAATAATAAAAATGTGTAAGATAAAATATGATACTTCCATGGAAACTATATTAGCTAGACTGAATAGATTAGAGGATAAAATTGCATCAGGGAATATTACAGTACAAAGTGCAATAAAAGAAGCAAAGGAAATAAGACCAGAAATAAATCCAAGTATAAATAAAGTTGAAACAAGCAAACCAGTAGAGCTTAATAATGAAAATATAGAATTACCAATTGCAGCAGGAGAAAGTAAGCTAAATGTTGAAATTATTAGAAAGTCTTTTAAAGATATTCAAAATATCCTTAAGCAAAAAAATAATATGGTAATAGCTACAGCGTTAATGATGGGAAAAGTTCAGAAATTCAAGAATGGAGTTATTACCGTCGGCTTTACAAAGGAATATAATTTTCATAAACAAAGACTTGAAAGAGAAGAATATAGAAAGATTATAAATGATATATTCTCAGAGGTATTAGATGAGAAGGTTCATGTTACTTATGAAATAGAAAATGATAATATAAATAGGGAAGTTAATAAAGAAAAAATACTATCAGATATATTTCCTGAGGCATTAGTGGAAATATGTGATGAATAAAATTTAAAGGTTTTAATAAATTGATGGTTACATTATAATATAATATTATATACTAGTTATAATGAAATATAATTTTTAGGAGGTATTACAATGGCAAAAGGCGGATTTCCAGGAATGGGTGGAAATATGAATAACTTAATGAAGCAAGCACAAAAACTACAAAAACAAATGGAGGAAGCTCAGAAAGATTTAGAAACTAAAGAGTTTGAAGCATCTGTTGGTGGTGGAGCTGTAACAGTAAGAGTATCTGGTAAAAAAGAATTAAAAGATATAATAATCAAACCAGAAGTAGTTGATCCAGATGATGTAGAAATGTTACAAGATTTAGTTTTAACAGCTGTAAATGAAGCTTTGAAGAAAGCAGAAGAAGAAACTAATTCATCTATGGGAAAACTAACTGGTGGACTTAATATACCGGGAATGTTTTAATAGAGGTGACTAATTTGGATTTTTATCCTATAGCTATAGAAAAACTAATTGAGGAATTTGGAAAGCTACCGGGGATAGGGAGTAAAACTGCTCAAAGACTTACATTGCATGTTTTAAATCTTCCTAAAGATGAGGTTGAAGAATTTGCTAATGCATTAGTGAAGGCAAGAGGTACAATAAAGTATTGTTCAATATGTGGAAATTTTACTGATAGCGATCCATGTGCTATATGCTCAAATCCTAACAGAGATAAAAGTACAATATGTGTAATTGAGCAACCTAAAGATATAATGACCATTGAAAAAGTCAGAGAATTTAATGGGGTATATCATGTACTTCATGGCACAATATCTCCAATGCAAGGTAGAGGACCAGATGACATAAAGTTAAAAGAATTGATAACTAGGGTAAATAATGATTTAAAGGAAATCATCGTTGCAACAAATCCTAACATAGAAGGTGAAGCAACTGCCATGTATATATCAAAAATATTAAAACCTTTTGGAGTTAAAGTTACAAGAATAGCTCATGGAATTCCAGTAGGTGGAGATTTAGAATATGCAGATGAAGTTACTTTATCTAAAGCCCTAGAAGGTAGAAAAGAAATATAATTATTTATACAGGAGACTTGTGAGAATAACTGATATATTTTCACAAGTCTTTTTTATGCCATGACTACCAGCTCTAGTACTTCATCCTCTTCAAAATGGGAGTAAACCATCCTCTGAAGCAAATAACTCTGTTTATATAACATACAATTCAAATAACAAGTATATCTCATCCATTATATGTCAAAAATATATTTAAGTATATATAATGGAGGTATTATTATGAACAGAGATAAAATAATAGAGACTATACTAACTAAGAATATTTATACGCCTGAGCAGCGTGAAATAATCAAAGGAATACAGGACTCAATAGCGGAAATTGAAGTTGCTAGAAGTTGCTTCGATAATGTTAGTGATAAAAGTTTAATAGATATATCTATATATAAAGAAGATGAAGCTAAAGCTAAATATGTATATTTTCTAAACCAAGCAAAGCAAAGTGGAATAACAGTGAGTGTTGATTGTATGATAGAAGAATTAAATTATTGCAATAAGTGGTAATATAAAGTAAAATAACTAATAAATTTATTAATAGATAAAATTATTTAAGAATTAAGCATAAGATTTTATTTTAATGATTACTAAAATAATTTTAATTATAAGGGGGATGAATATGCCAAACATTATATTTTTTATAATAGCTATAGTTGCAATATTTATAATTGGTAAAATATTTGCATGGCCACTAAAGGTTCTATTAAACTTAATTGTTAATGGAATAGCTGGGGGTATATTATTGTGGTTAATAAATTTAGTAGGTGGAAACTTTGGACTAGTAATACCTATTAATGCAATAACAGCACTTATAGCTGGAATACTTGGTATACCAGGGGTGTTATTCTTAATAATATTGAATTATCTTAGATAGGGAAAAGGGAGTGTGGTAAAATAACTTTTTAATAAGTTAGTAGCTACGCTCCTTTTTTAAACTGATGGATATAATTGAGGAAATTAATATATAAATTTAAAAAAACAAAAAATGTATTTACAGAATATTTTTAAAATGGTAGAATTTATTTATCAAATGGGGGTGTATGTATGGGATTTAATGAATTTAAATATGAAAGACCAAATTATGAAAAAATAAAAGAAAAATTAATGGGTCTAATAGATAAAACAAATGAGAGTAACAGTATAATCGAAGTTAAAGAGCTTATTAATGAAATTAATGAAATTAGAAATGAAATGGTTACTTTAGGTACTATAGCTAGCATAAGATATAGTATAAATACGGAGGATGAGTTTTATAGTAAAGAAAGAGAATATTGGGATGAATATGATCCTCTATATAACGAAATAAACTCAGAATTTTATAAAGTTATTGTAAATGGTAAATTTAGGTTAGAATTAGAAAAAGAATTTGGAAAACAGTTCTTTAGTATAGCAGAATATAATATAAAATCATTTTCTAAAGAAGTAATAAAGGATTTACAATTAGAAAATAAACTATCATCAGAATATAGTAAACTTATAGCTTCAGCTAAAATTATGTTTGAAGGCGAAGAAAGAAACTTATCTGGATTAACTCCATTTATATTGTCAGAAGATAGAGATATGAGAAGACGTGCTAGTGAAGCTAAGTATAAGTTCTTTACAGATAATGAAACAGAAATAGATAGATTATATGATGAGATGGTTAAGGTTAGAACTACTATAGCACATAAGCTTGGATTTAAAAACTTTGTAGAACTTGGATATGTGAGAATGTTAAGAACTGACTACAATTCAGAAATGGTAAGTAAATTTAGAGATCAAGTAAAAGATTATATAGTACCGATAGCAAATAAACTATATAAAAGACAAGTAGAAAGGTTAGAGTTAGATCAACTTAAATATTATGATGAAAAGTTTGAATTTTTAACTGGAAATGCTAAACCTAAAGGAAATCCGGAATGGATAGTTAATAATGGTAAAAACATGTATTCTGAACTTTCAGCTGAAACTAAAGAATTTTTTGATTTCATGATAGAAAATGACTTAATGGATTTAGTTACTAAAAAGGGCAAGCAAGGTGGCGGATACTGTACTTATATACCAAACTATCAATCACCGTTTATATTTTCAAATTTTAATGGTACTTCAGGAGATGTAGATGTATTAACTCATGAAGCTGGTCATGCATTCCAATGTTATAGAAGTAGATGGATTTCTATTCCAGAATGTAACTTCCCAACTTATGAGAGTTGTGAGATTCACTCAATGAGCATGGAATTTTTCACTTGGCCATGGATGAAACTTTTCTTTGAAGATGAAGAAGCTAAATATAAATACTCTCATTTAGGAGATGCTATTAAATTTATTCCTTATGGTGTAACAGTAGATGAATTCCAGCACTTTGTATATGAGAATCCAGATGTTACGCCAGATGAAAGGAAAAAGGCATGGAGAAATATTGAGAAAAAATATCTACCTCATAAAAATTATGAAGAATGTGATTTCTTAGAAAGAGGTGGATGGTGGTTCCAACAGGCACACATATTTAATAGTCCATTTTATTATATAGATTATACGCTAGCTCAAATATGTGCTCTTCAATTTTGGAAAAAAGATCAAGATAATCATGAACAAGCATGGGAAGATTATTTAAGATTATGTAATGTTGGAGGTACAATGTCATTTGTAAATCTAGTTAAACATGCTAATTTAATTTCACCATTTGAAGAAGGATGCGTAAGCTCAGTAACTGGTGAGATAGATAAATACTTAGGAAGTATAGATGATAAAAATCTTTAATAGTAAGTTAAATGATGTAGTGATGAATACAATCACTACATCATTTTTTTATGATAATGTATTTGATAGATAGGTATACTTCTAAAAAAGAAAATTACAGTAGTCAATATATAGCAAGGTTTTATAGAAGAAAATATATAAATATTTATATAGGTTACCTTTTATATATTTAACTATTTAGCTATTTAACTAGTTAACTAGTTAAATAGTTGTTTTATTCATGCGGGTTTCAAGGGAATTAGTATTTTGATAATAAGACTAAATACATTATAATAAGTAGCAGTAATAATGATATTGTTGTGTGCTTACCTATAATAAAAATTAAAATTAATATACTATATTTTAAATAAATAGTAAAAATAATAGAATATAAACTAATACTTTACCTAGTGTATCAATATTAGG
>NZ_DLCT01000008.1:0-62863 GCF_002480755.1 Clostridium sp. UBA7791
ACCCGCTCCAAAATATGCGTCTTTAGCTCAGCTGGATAGAGCAACGCCCTTCTAAGGCGTGGGCCAGGGGTTCGAATCCCTTAAGACGCACCATATATCGGGGTGTGGCGCAGATGGGAGCGCGCGTGGTTTGGGACCATGAGGTCGCAGGTTCAATCCCTGTCACCCCGACCACTTTAAATTAAATATGTGCGGGTGTAACTCAATGGTAGAGTGCTAGCCTTCCAAGCTAGTTACGAGGGTTCGATTCCCTTCACCCGCTCCATTTTTTATTTTTTGAGAAGGTGTTTTATAAGGAATTCATATTTTATTTTTGCACCCATAGCTCAGCTGGATAGAGCGCTGGACTTCGAATCCATCGGTGGCAGGTTCAAATCCTGTTGGGTGTACCATGAATGTAGTGATATCGACGATTTCAGTAGATGAAATCGTTGGTATTTTTTTATTTTATTATTAATTTATGATTAATGATGAAATTTACTCAGGAACAACAATATTAGAGGAAATGATAGAGTAAAAAAGTAAAAAATAAGCACTAATGAGTTAAATCAATAGTGCTTATTTTAATATTGAAAGTTATTTTTCAACTGTAATTTCCGTATTATGTTTATTTATCAAATAACAATATAAATTCTTAACAAGAATTTTAACAATGTTATATATAGGAACTGCAAGGAAGGCTGCGAAGAAACCTCCAAAGTATACACTTATGGTAACTACTAAAATAGTTGTCAGTGGATGCATATTCAGTTGGTTACCAGTGATATTAGGGGTTATAACATTGCCTTCTAACTGCTGAACAATAACTGTAAGAATTATTATTTTAAGTACCATACCAAAGCCCATACTTAAGGATATAAGGATAGCTGGAATAATTCCCAGTATTACACCTAAGAAAGGAATAAAGGCAGTTATAAGAGAAAATAGAGATAGAACAAGAGCATTAGGCATTCCGATGATTACATAACCTATAAACATAAGAACTCCGATGACACAAGCAACCATAATCTGTGAAGTAATGTATTGTTTTAATACTGTATCAATTTCATGGAGTATTTTCAATATAATACTTTTAAATTTTCTTGGAAGAAAGGAAGTGAAAGTATTATATATTTTTTTGTCATCTTTAAGTATATAAAACATTATTATTGGTATTAAAATCATCTGAGCTACAAAATTACCTATAGAACTAGCAAATACATATATGTTTTTACTTATGTCTGTAAAAGAATTTACTAAATAGTTAGCGGCTTTTTGAAGTAATTCACCAATATTTAAAAATTCATTAATTTGTGGAAATAAGTAGCTATATTTATCTGCTAAGTTCTGTACGGATTCAATAATAGCTATGGTTAAACTTTCACCTTGAGTAGCTATTATCGATGAAGAATATATAAGCATATATACAATTAATACAATTATCAATAGTATTGAAAGGGCTGTAGCTATTCCACTTGATAATTTCCTGTTTTGAAGAAACCTTTTCACGGGTCTCACTAGATAGTAAAGAAAAATTGCTAAAACTATAGGTATAAACATAGCATTAAGAATTGTAGTTATAGGAGATAGTACAAAATTCATTTTACTGAAGAGTCCTATAGCCAATAGAATTAAATTTATTATTAAAAGAATTTGTATTATTTTAGTAAAATTTTTATTTTTATTCATTTTTTCCTCCTCTAATTTAAAATTTAGAATAATGAAGACTTTGAGATTTATTTAACTATAATTAAGCTAATGTCATTATATACCATAACATAAATGATTAAAAAAATACATGCTAGAAAATTAAAACTAGCATGTTAGTTTTCTAGATTATTTAGTTGTGCAAGGTAGAAAGAATTTTAGGGTATTCTTCATCTACAGCTCTAAATATTATAGAAAGCATTTGGAAAACTAAATCTGCATCAAAGTTATCATTAAATGGTAGGGATACTTTTGCACTTATAATTTCATTATCCTCATAAAAGGATACATATTTATATGTAGAGTTTAATTCATTGAATAAAGCATATAACTTATATTTATCTTGAGCTTTAGATATAGAGGCTATATTAAAGCAGAAGATGTCAGCTAATGTATCATCATCTCTTAATGATATAACAGCTCTTCTATCTTGGCCACCTCCCAGAACTGGTTTAGTAACTCCGTTTATAGTGATCTTTTCAGGAAATGAAAAGATGGTAAATTCATCTACATTGAGTCCTTTGTTTAATGGAAGTCTATGTTCTTCTATATATTTTTCAAATTCTATAGCATTATTTCTCATACTATTTCCCCCTTGAATAAAATTTATATAAATATATTTTTTGAATATTATACATATTATAATGTATTAGTAATTATCTCATAAAAGAGATGGTTAGTAAATAGAATTGTATAACTTATAAGTATATGATTTAAATTATAAGTTATTACTAACCTGTGGATAAACTTGGGGATTATGTGGAAAAAAATGTAAAAGCATTAACAGGTTAAGAAATTTTACTCCTTTTAATCTGTTGAACTTTAGATATTAAATAATCTTGAAGTTGACTACAAGTTTCTTTATCCATTTGATTTACACCATCTAGCCTATAGTCTATACTTAAACTCTCATACTTATTTACACCTAAAAGGTGATAAGGTAATAATTCTATTTTATCTACATTAGGAATTTCTTCATTTATTATACTGGCTATTTTATCCATATGCTCTAAAGTATCTGTATAACCAGGAACTACCACATGCCTAACCCATACACGAGCTTTAGATTTTCTAAGAGCTGACAAGAATAAGTTAACATCACGTGTATCCCTACCAGTAAGAGTTACATATCCATCACTATTAATATGTTTTACATCTAATAAAACTAGATCAGTATACTTTAATATTTCATCATAGTCACCATGTCCATAGCCAGCGGTATCAATAGCTGTATGAATACCTAATTCTTTGCATTTTTTTAATAATTCTAATAAAAATTCAGGTTGAACAAGAGGGTCTCCACCAGAGAATGTTATACCACCTCCAGAAGGTTGAAAATATGGTTTAAATCTTATGATTTTATTTATAATTTCTTCAGAAGTAACTTCCTTACCATCTTTTAAGTTCCAAGTATCTGGATTGTGGCAATAAGCACACCTTAATTTGCATCCTTGAAAAAATACTACAGTTCTTATACCAGGACCATCAACTAGGCCCATGCTTTCTATTGAGTGAATTCTACCAGTTTTCATTATAAAGCCTCCTTGCAATTTAAACTAAATAACATAATTAACTTTATACAAAAAATAAATTCTATAATTTCTCTATAAAATTAATTTAAGTTTCTTTAAAAATACTAAATATAGTAGAGATATCTAACTAAGACATCTCTACTATGTTGTTATAATCAATTCTTTTTATTCAGATTACATTGATGCGTGGAAAGTTCTGTTAACAACATCTAATTGTTGTTCTCTTGTTAGTTTAATAAAGTTAACAGCATATCCAGAAACTCTTACAGTCAACTGAGGATATTTTTCTGGATGATCCATAGCATCTAATAAAGTTTCTCTATTAAATACATTTACATTTAAGTGATGAGCATTTTGTCCGAAGTATCCATCTAATAAGTTACTTAAGTTTGATATTCTGTTTTCAGAGCATTTTCCTAAAGCATCTGGAATAATTGAGAAAGTATTAGAAATACCATCTTGAGAATATTCATATGGTAATTTAGCTACAGAGTTTAGAGATGCTAAAGAACCGCTACTATCTCTTCCGTGCATAGGATTAGCACCAGGAGCAAATGGCTCACCAGCTTTTCGTCCGCAAGGTGTTGAACCAGTTTTTTTACCATAAACTACGTTTGAAGTTATAGTAAGCACTGATTGAGTGTGATATGCATTTCTGTATGTTTTGTTCTTTTTAACCTTATTCATCATAGTTTCAACTAAGTATACTGCGATATCATCAACTCTATCATCATCATTTCCGTATTTAGGGAAGTCACCTTGGATTTCGAAGTCTACTGCTATTCCTTGTTCATTTCTAATAGGCTTAACTTTAGCATATTTAATTGCAGATAAAGAGTCTGCACATACTGAAAGTCCAGCTATACCACATGCCATTGTTCTAAATACATCTCTATCATGTAAAGCCATTTGTAAAGATTCATAAGAGTATTTATCATGCATATAGTGAATAACATTCAATGTGTTAACATAAAGTTTAGCTAACCATTCTACCATAACATCGAATTTTTCTATAACTTCATCATAGCTTAAGTATTCAGAAGTGATTTTTTCCATCTTAGGAGCAACTTGTACTCCAGATTTTTCATCTACACCACCATTTATAGTGTATAATAAAGTCTTAGCTAAGTTTACTCTAGCTCCAAAGAATTGCATTTGTTTACCAACTTTCATAGCTGATACACAACAAGCTATAGCGTAGTCATCACCCCAATAAGTTGTCATTAAATCGTCATTTTCATACTGAACAGAGCTTGTATCAATAGATACTTTTGAACAGAAATCTTTAAATCCTTGAGGTAATCTTGTTGACCATAGTACAGTTAAGTTTGGCTCAGGTGATGCTCCTAATGTATATAATGTATTAAGCATTCTGAAAGAGTTTTTAGTTACTAATGTTCTTCCATCTAATCCCATACCACCTATTACTTCAGTAACCCAAGTTGGATCTCCGGAGAATAGGTTGTTATAATCAGAAGTTCTTAAAAACTTTACTAATCTTAACTTCATTACAAAGTGATCTACCATTTCTTGAGCATCTTCTTCAGTAAGAATGCCATTATCGATATCTCTTTGAATATATATATCAATGAAAGTAGAAGTTCTACCAAGAGACATAGCAGCACCATTTTGTTGTTTTATTGCACCAAGATACCCAAAATATAACCATTGAATAGCTTCTTGAGCATTTTTAGCAGGAACTGATATATCAAATCCATAACTAGCTGCCATTGTTTTTAACTCGTTAAGAGCCACTATCTGATCAGATAATTCTTCTCTTAATTGAATAACATCAGCATCTATAGTGCTAACTTCTAAACTTTTCTTTTGTTGAATTTTATCTTCTATTAATCTATCTATACCATATAAAGCAACTCTTCTATAGTCACCTATGATTCTACCTCTTCCATAAGCATCTGGTAAACCTGTTACTATACCATACTTTCTAGCTAATTTCATTTCATCTGTATAAGCATCAAAAACTCCTTGATTATGAGTTTTACGATGTTTTGAGAATATTTCAGAAATCAAAGGGTCAATTTCGTATCCATAAGATTTAGCTGCGGTTTCAGCCATTCTTATTCCACCTTGAGGCATAACAGCTCTTTTAAGTGGAGCGTCAGTTTGAACACCAACAATTTTTTCAAGATTCTTATCTATATACCCTGGGTTATATGCATCTATCTTAGATATGGTTTTAGTATCAACATCTAAAACGCCACCGTTTTCTATTTCTTTTTTAAATAATTCGCTTACTTCATTCCACAATTTGTTTGTAGCTTCTGTAGCATCTGTTAAAAATGATGCATCACCTTCATATGGAGTATAGTTAGTTTGAATGAAGTCTCTTACATTAACTTCCTTTTTCCAAGTTTTGCCCTTAAAGCCATTCCATTGAGTAAACATATATAATCCTCCTAAAAAATAATTTTTAATAAAATTAAAGTATAAAACATTTGTTTTATGTACTAAAATTATTAAATAATAATTTAATTTTATCTCCATCTGTTATAATTGTACAACTATAACAGATGAAAAACAACAGTTTTTTTAATAGGGATAAAAGATTAAAAATTCAGAAAATTCGAACAAGTAAAGGATTAAATTTGCGAAATTTAGTAAAAAAAATAATTGCAAGAAGACATTTAACAATTTTCATTAAAGGTTAATTTGAAGATGAATATAACAGTTTAAATGAAATTTTGAAACAGAGAGAAGTTAATTTGTTGTAAAATGCAATTTCATATATTAAAGTAATAAAGCAATAATAAATGGAAACATAAAACAAAAAATAAAGTTGGTTAATATAATTAAATAAATTAATTGTAAATTTAAATTGATTTGGTATAAAAAAATGTTAATTTATAATAAGTTGAGTTATAATAAGTTATGAGAATATAATTATTAATCAAAATGTATAGTGAAATAATAAAGTTAACTATGGAGGTAAAAGCTGTGAGGAAAAAGCCAAGTATGTTTAGTAAGGATTATCGCAGACAGTTAAAGCTGAGGCGTATAAAATATATGATTATATTTTTAATTATAATAATGGTTATTGGGATAACTGGATTAGTTTTTACTAATAGAGAAGGAATAGTGGCTATAAAAAATTTTTTTATTAAAGAAAGTACAGAGGAAAATAACTATAAATCAGAAGAAAATAAGAATAAAACTGAAGAAAATTTTGAAGAGGAAAGTGTTGTAGAGGAAAAGTCTACTAAAACCTATTCAGATGTAGTTCTTAAATCAGGAAAAAAAGTTACTATTAATTATGAAGAAAAAGATCAAGTTAAGAAAATCAACACAATTGATTCAGATTCACAAGTTAAATGTAGTATAGCCCCATCACAAGAAATGATTTTAATTTTAGACAAAGAAGCTCAAGATATGTATATTTTAAATAGTAACGAGAAACTAACAAATATTACCAATGAACAGTACGTATCAACTACTAATGAAGTATTTAACAAGGAAAACGTATTAAAATATAATCCTTCTTATAAATGGGTTGAAAGTGCACAATTTATTGACAATACACATATTGCATATTCTAGTAGCTTGCCTTGGATAAATAACAGTGATGATAAGTATTTGTGGATATATAATATGGAGAGTAATACCCATAGAGGATTTTATAATGTAAAAGGAAAAACTTTTGAAGTGGGACAAATAACAGATAAGGGTCTTACTATATCTTTAGACAATAAGGAAATAGTTGTGGATAAAGATGGTAAAATAGTTGAATAAATATATCATGGGAAAAAGTATTGTACATAATAATAGTATTATTGTATAATTTATTAGGTAATATTTAATTTATTATCATAAATTTAGAGAATGATGATGTATCTGACTAACAGTTAAATAATTAAATGTACTATTTACTTTACTAAATTTATGTTATAATTTTAAGAAATACAGAGTTGGGAATATTAGGAGGAAGAAATAATGAACGTTAAAATGGAGAAGCTAGAAAAAAACGTTGTTAAATTTGAAGTAACAATAGGAGCAGATAAATTTGCAGAAGCTGTTAAAAAATCTTATGCAAAAAATGCGAAAAAATTCAATGTGCCTGGATTTAGAAAAGGTAAGGCTCCAATGAATATAATTAAACAATACTATGGTGAAGGTGCATTATATGAGGATGCTATAAACTACATATATGAAACTACTTATCCAGAAGTATTAGCAGAAAATAATATAAATCCAGTAGATTATCCATCAATTGATATTGTTCAAATTGGTGAAGGTAAGGAATTTATATATACTGCATCAGTACCAGTAGTACCAGAAGTTGAATTAGGTGCTTATAAAGGAATAGAAGCAAAGAAAGAAGTAGTAGAAGTTACAGATGAGGATGTAGAAAATAAATTAAAAGAATTACAAGCTCAAAATACAAGAGTAGAAGTTAAAGAGGGAGCTGTTGAAAAAGGTGATATAGCTGTTATAGACTTCAAAGGTTATGTAGATGAAGTTGCTTTTGAAGGCGGAGAAGCTAAAGATTACGAATTAGAAATTGGTTCAGGTAGCTTTATTGATAACTTTGAAGATCAATTAGTTGGATTAACAGCTGGAGAGTCTAAAGACGTAAAGGTTAATTTCCCAGAACAATATGGAAAAGAAGATTTAAATGGAAAACCAGCTAAATTTGAGGTAACAGTTAAATCAGTTAAGAAAAAAGAATTACCAGAAATAACTGATGAATTTGCTAGTGAGGTTTCAGAATTTGAAACTTTAGAGGAACTTAGAAACAATATAAGAGAAGAATTAGTAAAAGCTAACGAGTTGAAAGCAATAAATGAATATGAAATGGCTGTTATAGAAACTGTAGTAGCTAATGCTAATGTGGAAATTCCAGATGCTATGGTAAATAGAGAATTAGATGGAATGCTACAAGATTTAGAAAATAGATTAAAGTATCAAGGTTTAGATATAGAAAGTTACTTCAAGTTTACAAATACTTCAGAAGCTGACTTTAGAGAACAAATGAAAGATATAGCAACTAAAAATGTTAAAAATGAATTAGTATTAGGTGAAATTGCTAAAGCTGAGAAAATTGAAGCATCAGAAGATGAGATAAGAGAAAAAGCTACAGAGATTGCTAGTAAGTATGGTGAAGCTGAGAAAATGGAAGAAACTGTTGATAGATTAGTTCAAGTTCAAAGAGAATACCTTGGAACTCAAATAGTAAATGAAAAAATTAAGAACATGATAATGGAAAATAGCAAAACTATTTAAGTTAATTAATAATTGCCAGTATATACTGGCAATTATTTTAAATAAAATAGGTTAAAATAATTTTAATGAGGATATAATAGTAAATATTCTAATATATTTACAATAGTAAGGAGGTTGTAATTATGAGTTATATACCAATGGTTGTAGAGCAAACTGGTAAGGGCGAGCGATCTTATGATATATATTCTAGATTATTAAAAGAAAGAATTATTTTTTTATCTGATGAAGTAAATGATGTTACTGCTAGTTTAATTGTAGCACAACTTTTATTTTTAGAGTCAGAGGATCCAGATAAGGATATATATCTATATATAAATAGCCCTGGTGGTTCAATAACTTCTGGAATGGCAATTTATGATACGATGAACTATATAAAGCCAGAGGTTTCTACAATTTGTGTAGGAATGGCTGCATCTATGGGAGCTTTTCTACTTGCAGCAGGACAAAAGGGAAAAAGATATGCGCTTCCTAACAGTGAGATAATGATACATCAGCCGTTAGGTGGATTTAAAGGTCAAGCAACTGACATTGATATTCATGCTAAAAGAATATTAAAGATAAAAGAAACTCTTAATGAAATATTAAGTGAAAGAACAGGCAAGCCTTTAGATAAAATAAAACAAGATGTTGAAAGAGATTATTTTATGTCCGCGGATGAAGCTAAGGAATATGGATTAGTAGATGAAGTAATTGTTAAAAAGAAATAGCTTTAAAGGGGTGTCAACATGCCAAGAAATGAAGAAAAGAAAAAATTTAAATGTTCTTTTTGTGGAAAAAGTGAAGAGCAAGTAAGAAGACTTATTGCAGGTCCAGGTGTATATATTTGTGATGAATGCATCGAGCTTTGTTCTGAAATCATAGTAGACGAAAGAGAAGAGGATGTCCAAATTGACATGGGCACATTACCTAAACCTAAAGAAATTAGAAAGTATTTAGATCAATATGTGGTAGGGCAAGATGATGCTAAAAAGGCTTTGTCTGTAGCAGTGTATAATCATTATAAAAGAATAAATTCTAATGTTATGGATAATGATATAGAACTACAAAAAAGTAATATACTTCTTTTAGGACCAACTGGTTCAGGTAAAACTTTATTAGCTCAAACACTAGCAAAAATGTTAAATGTACCTTTTGCAATAGCAGATGCTACAACACTTACAGAAGCTGGATATGTAGGTGAGGACGTAGAAAATATATTATTAAAATTAATTCAAAACTCTGATTATGATATAGAAAGAGCTGAAAGAGGCATTATATATATCGACGAAATTGATAAGATTGCACGTAAGTCCGAAAATCCATCTATAACTAGAGATGTTTCTGGTGAAGGGGTTCAGCAAGCTTTACTTAAAATTCTTGAGGGAACTGTATCTTCAGTACCACCACAAGGAGGAAGAAAACATCCACATCAAGAGTTTATCCAAATAAATACATCTAATATATTATTTATTTGTGGTGGAGCTTTTGATGGGTTAGAAAAAATTATAACAAAGAGAACTCAAAAATCAGCCATGGGATTTGGTGCAGAAGTGGTTTCTAAGGAAAAACAAGACTTAGGAGAATTATTTAAGCAAATAATGCCTGGTGATTTACTGAAGTTTGGATTAATTCCAGAGTTTGTAGGAAGAATTCCTGTAATAGTAACTTTAGATAATTTAGATGAAGATGCTCTTGTAAAAATATTAAGTGAACCTAAAAATGCATTAGTGAAGCAGTATCAAAAGTTATTAGAAATTGATGATGTTAGACTTGAATTCGATGAAAATGCTCTTATAGCTATAGCTAAAGAAGCAATAAAGAGAAGCACAGGAGCAAGGGGATTAAGAGCAATAATAGAAGATATAATGCAGGAAATAATGTATGAGATTCCTTCACGTGAAGAAATAGAAAAAGTTATAATTCATGAAGAAACTTTAAATACAAAGATTCCTGAATATATCATTGCAGACAATGGAAAGAGAGAACCTTTAAAAATAGATAGTAAAAAGGGTGTAAAGAGAACACCTGAACTTGCATAATATAAAAACTGCTGAAATTCAGCAGTTTTTTCTTGTTATAGAATATTAATCCAATATATTGTGAATAATACTATTGTGACTTAAATAATTAGTAAAGGGAGGGAAGATTAGTTTGCTTATAAAGTAGGCTAATATTGATATGGAACCAGTAGCGATTTTGATTATGCTAATACAACTATTAGTTACAATAGTAATGGGAATTTACTTCTTTAATGCATTAAAGGGACAAAAATCATCTAAGATTACAATTAATAAAGAGAACACTAAAGAAATTGAAAAGCTGAGAAAGTTAAAAAGTATATGTTTGACTGAGCCTTTAACAGAAAAGAGTAGACCTAGAAATTTTGAAAATATAATTGGTCAAGAAAAGGGTATTAAGGCTTTAAAAGCAGCCATATGTGGTCCAAATCCTCAACATGTTATAATATATGGACCTCCAGGAATAGGAAAAACAGCAGCAGCAAGACTTGTATTAGAAGAGGCAAAACTAATTCCAGCTTCACCATTTAAGGCAGCTTCTTCTTTTGTAGAAATTGATGCTACAACTATAAGATTTGATGAAAGAGGAATAGCGGATCCATTAATAGGATCAGTTCATGATCCAATATATCAGGGGGCGGGTCCATTAGGTGTTATAGGAGTACCACAACCAAAACCTGGAGCAGTTACAAAAGCACATGGAGGAGTCCTATTTATTGATGAGATAGGTGAATTACATCCTATAGAAATGAATAAGTTATTGAAAGTTTTAGAAGATAGAAAAGTATTTTTAGATAGTGCATATTATAATAGTGAAGATCCTAATATGCCATCTTATATTAAAGAGATATTTGAAGAAGGATTGCCTGCTGACTTTAGATTAATAGGTGCAACAACTAGAAGTCCAGAAGAAATTGTTCCAGCTATTAGGTCTAGATGTGTAGAAATATTTTTTAGAGCTCTAGATGGAGATGAAATAGAAATAATTGCAAAGAATGCAGCAGAAAAAATTGGAATATCAATAGACGAAGAAGCAGCAAAACTGGTTGGGATATTTGCTAATAATGGCCGTGATGCTGTAAATTTGGTTCAATTAGCTTGTGGAATTGTAATTAATGAAAATAGAAATACTGTTAGTATAAATGAAATACAATGGGTTATTGAGAACGGACAATACTCACCAAAGCCTAATAAAAAGATATGTGCGAAACCAAAGGTTGGTTATGTAAATGGCCTTGCGGTATATGGTTCAAATGTTGGATCTGTAATGGAAATAGAGGCGACAGCAACAAAGGCAAGAGATAGAGAAGGAATAGTAAAAATAACAGGTATTGTTGAGGAAGAGGAATTAGGAGATAAGGGTAGAAAATTAAAACGAAAAAGCACAGCAAGAAATTCTATTGATAATGTAATTACAGTGTTGGAGAGAATGTACAACATAGATACAAAAAAATACGATATACATGTTAATTTTCCTGGGGGAATACCTGTAGATGGTCCTTCTGCTGGAATAAGTATGACTACTGCAATTTATAGTGCAATAACAGGTAGGAGTGTAGATAATAATATAGCTATGACAGGAGAAATATCTATTCATGGTGAAGTAAAGCCAGTTGGTGGTGTTACAGCTAAGATTACTGGTGCTATAAAAGCTGGTGCAAAAAAGGTTTTAATTCCAAAAGAAAATTGGCAAGAGGTATATAAAGATTATAAAGATATAAAAGTAATACCGGTAAATACTATAAAGGAAGTAATAGATGAAGCAATAATAAAAGAACAAATTCTTCATATAAGCGTAGAAAAAAAAGATCAAGGGTTTGAATTGAATATGTTACCACAATTAGATGCTTAAAGCTAATCCCTATAGAAGTTCAATGGATAAAACTTTTATAGGGATTATTTAATTGAAAAATTATATTTTTATAGGTATAATATACTAGTCTAATTATAATTAATACAATAAACACATATCATTTAGATGTTTTATTAAAGTAGGATTTTCTTTTAAATGTTATACTTTACAATAAAAAAGAAAATACTGCTCTGCCCTGAAAGATTCCTGTATAAATACTTTAGGTTGAATTATTAGTTTGAGTAAACTAGATAAGATTTTATAATATGAAATTAAGTAAGATTAAATAATAGATTAGATAGAAATGAGGAGATGTTATGGAGAATCAAATAATGAAACTTCCATTAATTCCCCTTAGGGGATTAAGTATCTTTCCACATATGGCTTTAAACTTTGATATAGGTAGAAAGAAATCTATAGAAGCAATTAATAGAGCCATGGATGAAGATCAGAAGATATTTATAATAAGTCAAAGAGAAGCAACTACTGAAAATCCAACTGAAAAAGATATATATAATGTTGGATGTGTATGTACAATAAAGCAATTTATGAAGTTGCCGGGGAATCACTTGCGAGTATTAGTAGAGGGAGAATATAGGGCTAAGCTTGTAAAATATTTAGATGAAGATGATTGTATAAGTGCAGAGGTTGAAGCTGTTGAAGAGTTGGATATAGAAGATAAAACAGAATCTGAAGGATATAAAAACTCACTAAATGATATGTTTATTAATTACTTAGAATTAGCAGGTGAAGAATTTAAAGATTTAATAGTGGAATTAGAAGCAGAAGAAGATAATAGTGTATACTGCGATGTAATAAGTGCATTTCTACCGGTAAAGGCTGATGTAAAGCAGGAGTTATTAGAAATTATTTCAATAAAAGAAAGAATGGAAAAATTATTAGTTATTCTTAAAAAAGAGATTGAAGTTGTAAAAGTAGAGAAGTTTATAAGTAATAAGGTTAAAGCTAGAGTAAGTGCATCTCAAAAGGAGTATTATCTTAGAGAACAACTTAAGGTAATTCAAGAAGAGCTAGGAGAAGAAGATGAGTTTGGAAGAGAAATAGCTAATTATGAAAAAAAATTAGGGCAAATTAAATTACCTAAAGATGTTAAAACTAAGATAGAATTTGAAATTAATAGACTTAAAAATATTGGGCCTTCATCCCAAGAGGGATCAGTTATAAAAACTTATTTAGACACTATTTTAGGTATGCCATGGAATAAGCTAACAAAAGATAATTTAGACTTAACTAATGCTAGAAAAGTTTTAGATGAGGAACATTACGGACTAGAAGACGTAAAAGAAAGAATTATAGAATATTTAGCAGTTAGAAAAATGAGTAAATCATTAAAGTCACCTATAGTATGCTTAGTTGGACCTCCAGGGGTTGGTAAAACATCTATTGCAAAATCAGTGGCTAATTCACTAGGACGAAAATTTGTAAGAATGAGTTTAGGTGGAGTAAAAGATGAGGCTGAAATTCGAGGCCACAGAAAAACGTATGTAGGAGCAATTCCAGGACGAATTGTATCTGCATTAAAGGAAGTTGGTTACAAAAATCCAGTATGCCTTTTAGATGAAATAGATAAAGTATCAAAGGATTATAAAGGAAATGTAGAAGATGCTCTTCTTGAGGTGCTAGATTCAGAACAGAATAAGACCTTTAGGGATCATTATATAGATGTAGAGTTTGATTTGTCAAAGGTATTATTTATAACTACAGCAAATACTTTAGATACTATATCTAGACCACTATTAGATAGAATGGAAGTAATAGAGGTTTCAGGCTATACTACAGAGGAAAAATATGAAATAGCAAAGAAATATTTAGTACCTAAAGTTATGAAGGAATATTCTGTGGAAGATGGTCAGATTATAGTTAATGAAAGTGCTTTAAGAACTATAATAGATAGATATACAAGAGAATCAGGAGTTAGAAATCTAGAAAGAAAGATAGCTTCAGTAATAAGAAAATCTATAACAGAAATAATGGAAAGTAATAAGAAAAAAATAACTATAAATTCTTTAACTGTTAAGAAGTATCTAGGTTCTGAATTATATAGCTATGATGATTTAGATAAAGAAGATAAAATTGGAGTAGTCACAGGTCTTGCATGGACTGGATATGGTGGTGATACGCTTCCCGTTGAAGTAGCAGTAATGGATGGTGATGGTAAGCTTCAACTTACAGGTCAACTAGGAGATGTAATGAAGGAATCAGCTAAGGCAGGGTACAGTTATGTAAGGGCTCATTGTGACATGCATGTTATAGATAAAGAATTTTATAAAAATAAAGATATACACATTCATATACCAGAAGGAGCTATTCCAAAGGATGGTCCATCCGCTGGAGTTACTATGGTTACAGCTATGGTTTCTGCTTTAAGTAACAGAAAAATAAAATATTCAGTAGCTATGACAGGAGAAGTTACTTTAACTGGTAGAGTATTACCTATAGGGGGACTAAAAGAAAAAAGTCTAGCTGCTTACAGAATGGGAATAAAAACTATAATTATTCCTAAAGCTAATGAAAAAGACTTAAAGGATATACCAAAAGTTATAAAAAATAAAATAAAGTTTATACCAGTAGAAAAAATTGAAGATGTATTGAAGAATGCACTAGTTGGAGAAGATAAAAATGGAAATTAAACAAGCGGAATTTAAAACTTCGGCTGTAAAGCCCACCCAATATCCAGAAGATGGAATGTGTGAAATTGCCTTTGTTGGTAGATCTAATGTAGGAAAGTCTTCACTTATTAATACTTTAACAAATAGAAGAAAGTTAGTAAAGGTAAGTGGTACACCTGGCAAAACAAGACTTATAAATTTCTTTACTATAAATAATAAGCTATACTTTGTGGATTTACCTGGATATGGATATGCTAAAGTGTCAAAAAGCGAGAAGGCTACTTGGGGAAAAATGATGGAACAATATTTAATAAATAGGCCAGAATTGAAAAAAGTAGTTATTTTAGTGGACTGTAGGCATAAACCAACTGGTGATGATATAATGATGTATGAGTGGATTAAGCATTATGGTTATGAAGTTATAGTTGTAGCAACTAAAAAAGATAAGTTAACTAAAAGTGAATTACAGAGGAGTGCTAAGGTAATAAAAGAAACCTTAAAGCTTGGAAAAGAAGATAAATTATTGTTCTTCTCTTCTTTAAAAAAGGAAGGAAAAGAAGAATTACTTGAGGAAATATTTAAAGACTTAGGACTTGAATAAAATAAAGGGTTATTGATTAGAGAAATCAATGACCCTTTATTTATGATATAATAATATTGATTTACTTTTAAACATATAAGTATATATGTGATTAAAGAGGGGTGTTTATTTGAAGATATTAGGAAATTTATTTATTATATTTATGCTTTATATTTTACCACTAATATTTTATCTAAGAATAGTGGTAATAAAAAGAAATTCTAAGTTAATTAAAACTATGGTGAGTATAGGATATATATCATTGTATTTCTTATTACCGGAACTTTATAATAATATATTACCTTTTGTTTTAATAATTTTTATTTTAGTTAATTGGGTTAGTTCAAAATGTAAGAATGATGATTATATAAAATACAGGTTTTCTTTAGGTGATTTTAAAATAGGTAAAGCATTGATATATGTGTTATTAGTTTATGGATTTATAATAATGTGTGGTTTGTTTTGGCTTTTATTACTATTATTGTTTAAAATACCTATTGAACGACAACAAGTTATAACTATGCTAAGTAATTATGATTTAGTTTCTTTTATAATAACTATTCCGTTTACAGTTATTTTTGCACCAGTGGTTGAAGAATTCGTTTTTAGGTACTTATTTTATGGTAAGTTTTTAAGAAGTAGACTTAAGGGTGAGTTTGGATTTATAATATCTGCATCTATTGTTAGTATATTATTTGCATCTATTCACTTTAGTATTAGTGCTTTTGCTTCGTTATTTGTAGTAAGTTTTTTCAACTGTTATCTAATTGAAAAGGAAGGATTTTGGTATTCAGTATTTACCCACTTATTTGTTAATGGAGTTTCTACTGTTATATTACTTCTAAGCAAGATAATTTTATAGTAATAACATAATAAGAAGTCATCTTATAATTTTCTTTATTGAAAATTATGAGATGACTTTTTTATCACCGATTTTATGGAAAAACATATATTGTAGTAAAGAGGCTTAGGAAAAACACACTAAAAATACTATAGATTAAATATATAAAAAAACTTCAAAAATATAATTATCAGTGTCAAAACTTAAGCAAAATCATATAGTGTATTATACAAATGATGATATAAAAATGTAAATATAATAGGAGGATAAAAACTATGAGTGACTATTCAAATCTATATCAGATGTTTGGCGGAGCATGTACAGATGGAAACCCTTCTCAAAACTTTGGATTTGGAAGTGGAAAAATACTAATTTGGATAATAATAATACTAATTTTCTGTAGAGGTGGATTCGGCGGAAACCGTGGATGCGGCGGATTCGGAGAAAACTGTGGATGTGGTGGATTCGGAGGAAACTGTGGATTCGGTGGATTCGGCGGAAACTGTGGATGCGGTGGAAATAATTGCTGTTGCGATCCATGTGATTGCTCATGCTGTTGCTGTGAGCCGTGCTGTTGCAAATGCAAAGAATATTGCTGCTGCTGTGGTGGAGTAAGAAAAGATCGTAAAAAACAAAAGCATTATATTATAGAAACTGCTTCATGCAACCCATGCCAATGTTGTAACCCATGTTGTGACCCATGTTGCAATCAAAATCAATGTAGTGGCAATACTGGTTGTTTTGGAAATAGTGGTTTTGGTGGCTTTGGCGGATGTAATATATGCCAAATAATTCTTATAATAGCAATTTTTCTTATAAGAAGAACACCTCAACAAGTATGTAAACCATGCTAAAGAATAAAGAGTAGATAAGCCTATAGATAAGAAAACGATAAATAAAGATTGGAGGAATGAATAAATGTGTGGAAATTCAAATAATAGATGTAACTCACAAGCATGTACAATTCTTTTAATAATAGTTATTCTTGCAAATCAAGGATTACTAGATGGCTCATCAAAGTCTAAAAATGCATTAACATTACTTTTCTTATATTGGTTATGTGGATTCAATGGTGGATGTGGAAGTAATAATATGTTAGGAAACTGCAACTTTGGATCAATGTGTGGAAACCAATGTTCATGTAGATGTGGATGTCAATGCAAGTGTAAATGCTGTAAATGTAAATGCAAAGAAAGAAAATGTAAATGTAAAAGAATAAAAGTTTGTTGTGCATAATACAATAAATATCAAACTAACTAATGGATTATTAATTATCAAGAGAAAAAGTTAATAAGTATCAACAAATGGTTTTAAGTGATTAATCTATGATAATTAGAAAGTACACTTCACAAGAAGGAGGAATTTATGATGTGTGGATGCGGAAATATAGGAAATTCAGGTTGTGGCTTTCAACCATGTACAATTCTACTATTAATCGTAATTCTAAAAAATCAGTGCTTGCTAGACACAGAATGTAATTCAAGTGCTAGAAATGCATTAACTTTAATATTCTTATATTGGTTATGTTGCTCTGGTGGATTTGGTGGATTTGGATTTAATAGAGGAAATGCTGGATTTGGCCATAATAATTTTAATAATGGATGTTGCTGCAGAAAACAATGCTGCTGTAAATGTTGCTAAACTATAAGATGTTTAAACAAAAGTAAGGACTGCTTATAAAAGTAGAAATAACAATGGATAAAGAATGATGTAAACCATGGCCCAGTATAGGGGGGTTTCTAGAAAAGTAAGAAAATTAGCAGTCCATGTTATTCATGGATTGCTTTTTTAAAATTTTATAATAAGTAAAGAGGTGAGTAGATGGGAAAGCATAAGCATAGAAAAAGAGATAGAGAAGAAAACTATGTGCAAGAGCAAAATAATAATGGATACTTTGGAGGATATAATGGTAATAATCCAATGAATAATAATATGGGCATGAATGCAATGAATATGGCTGCTAACTTAGGTGCAATGGGAATGAATAATCCAGCTGGAATGAACAATCCAATGGGAATGAATAATCCTATGGAAATGAATCCTATGGGCATGATGAATCCAATGGGAATGAATAATCCTATGAATAATATGGGAGGAAATAATCCGTTGGCTAGCATGTTAGGAGGTATGGGCGGAAACTTTAATGGTATTCTGGACTTGCTTAGCAATTTAGGCATAGGCGGGGGAGGTAACACAGGAGATAGTGGTGATTTAATTAGCATGATATCTTCTTTATTAGGGGGAGGAAATACACAAGCACCTTCTAATAATGTAAACAATGGTAATAGTTCAGTAAATAATCATAGTTCTATAGAACAAATTTTATCTCAGATTAAACCAGAGGATATAGAACAATTAAAAACATTGCTACAGAATATGAATTCTAATAATTATAGTGATGGTAATAATGTCAATAATGAAAATGTTGAAGAGTATACAGAGATAAAAAAAAAAGATAAAGAATCAGTAGATGAAATATTAGCTAATCTTGACTTTAATGCCATATTGAATAACATGAATAACTTGGAGTTTTCACGAATAGATTTTTCCAATGTAGATTTAAATAATTTAGACATAAATGACATTATAAAAAGTGATGAGTTTTCAGAAGAAAATATTACTACAGTAGATGAAGCAGATATAATTGAAGAGAACATATTTAGAGATGAAAAAGGGTTAACGGAGGAAGAGTATAATAAGATTATAAATATATTGATTAGACTCATTGATCCAAATAAGATTAAATTATTACAAAAAATTTTTGAATATAATAATTTAGAAAAAGATTAAAATATTTAAAAAAGATGTATATAAAATATAATTTAGTCAATAATAAAAATGTAATGGAAGTTAAAATCTCCATAAACCTCTAGAAGTAATTTTAGAGGCCCCCCCCATCCCCCTGGGACCATTAGGTCCCATTTTTATTTTTTGAATATAATAATTCTAATAATGGGAGGCGAAGATTAAAAAGGTAAAATAACTTAATATATATTAACAGAGGTAATTTTAAATGGAAAATCATTATCATTATATTTATTTATCATTAAATTTATAGTTAAATTACTTACTTTTTTACTATCAGATGCGCTTATTACTCTAAAGTTTAATATCCAATTTTCACAGGTTATATTTCCTGTATTATCCCAAGCTAAATCTGTAAAATAACCATCTTGAAATTTATAATAATTTGATCCATTAGCAAGTCTAAAAATACTCTCTAAATCTGAACCGCTTATTTGAGAGTAAAAATAGTTGGGAACAGACAAGTAAGGGTCAGGCAAACTTTCTATTAGGCATATAAAGTTAGTTATAGTATCCTTGCCTGGTAAAGATGTAGTCAGATTATCATTAAATTCTTTAAGGGAGCCTTTATTATATAAATATCCCTTTAAATTAATATTATTATCTTGAAAATTACCTGATATAATTTTAGGAGTTCTACTATTAGCACTATCTATAAATCCTAATAAATTATTAGTAGAACAAAATATGTCATCATATCCATTTCCATTCCAAGAAAAAATATGTTGAACAGCTTTATTATGAAAAGAGCTTTGAATAAATATTTCTTTAGAATTATCTCTAGAAATATCTAAGGTAGAAACCCTTACAGGCCAATATGTGCAATATTCTCCAAGGGTCTGCAAGTTTTTATCATAGTTTAAACTATAGGTTTCATTACTATTTAAATTTACCTGAGCTAATAAGTCAGAGTCAGATTTTTTAATAAATATGGAGTCTTTTTTATTATCATTATTTAAATCTTCATTAATTACAATGTTTTCTTCAGATAAGTTGAAAACATTTTTTCCTTTTAAGTTATTTTCTTCAAAAAATAGTTTAAAAAAACATAAAGTAGCTAATACAAATAAGAATATATTAAATAATTTAGTATGCAAATTATTTTTCTTATACACTATAATCACCCCTCCATAAATTATATGTGTAAAGAGAGATAATAATTATTAAAAATTAGACAAATAAAAAAGAGATTAGATGATCTAATCTCTTATTTTGATTTCTTGCACATAGGGCATAGTCCATAAAAATATACTTTATTAGAAATAATCTCATAATCTGTATTATCTTTTACACTAGAATTTAGAAAATCAAAGTTAACACCTTCTAAATCATCTACCCTAGAGCATTTTATACAATGTATATGAGGATGTGGATCAGCAAAACCATCATATCTAAAGTTGCCTTCTCCAACATTAATCTCTTGAATTAAATTAACGTCTACTAAAACCTTTAGCGTTTTATAAACTGTTGCTAAACTCATAGTTGGATACGCTTCTTTTAAAGCTTTATGAATTGTTTCAGCTGATGGATGTTCTTTTGTTGATTTCAAGTAATTGTATACGGCTATACGCTGAGGTGTAAGTTTCAGTTTTTTTTCTTTGAAAACTTGGGTAAAATTAATATCCATTGAATCACCTCTATAGTTATTTATTATAGATATTATATAATAAATATTATCCATTGTCAAAGGGAAAGAATGGATAATGATTATTATATAATATAGTTATATTATATAATATATTATAGCAATTACAATAAAATATTTATATAAATTTAAAAAATTAATTCAATTAATAAGAAGTCACTCATATATTATAGTATAAGAGAGGAGGAGAATGACTTGAAAAAAACATATGTGTTAGATACTAACGTTATATTATATTCATCAGGAGCATTATTATCTTTTGGTAATAATGATGTAGTAATACCAGAGGTGGTATTAGAGGAGCTGGATGATTTTAAAAAAAATAAAACTGACCTTGGATTAAATGCTAGACAGGCATCGAGAATTATAGATGGATTAAGAAAGTTAGGAAATTTGAATGAAGGAGTACCTCTTCCTGGTGGTGGTAAATTAAGAATAGAGACTAATTGCTTAAATGCAGAAGTTCCAAAGTTTTGGGATAGAAATAAAGCTGATAACAGGATACTCCAAGTATGTAAAGCGTTAAAAGATGCTGGGGAAGATGTTATATTAATTACAAAGGATACCTTTGAAAGAATAAAAGCAGATATTGTCAATGTAAAAAGTGAAGATTTTTATGAGAAGGTAGTTCCAGCTGGAGATGAGCAGTATACTGGTAGAATGGAAGTCTATGTTTCACAAGATAAGCTTTCAGAATTCTATTCTAAAAAGGTTATATCTAAAAATGACGTAGTATGTTATCAAGAAGAAAATGATGAGTATTATACTCCTACCCTTTATACAAATCAATTTTTAGTTATGCATTCCTTAGAAAATAAAAAACAAAGTGCATTAGGCAGATTTGATGGAGAAAATATAGTACATTTGCATTATAAGGATAGCAAACCCCTTGGATTAAGTGCTAGAAATGTAGGACAAAGATTCATGTTAGAGTGTCTATTTACGTCATCTAATATGGCTCCTTTAAGTATAGTAAAAGGTCCAGCAGGAACAGCCAAAACATTATTTTCTTTAGCAGTAGGATTACAGAAAATTATAGAAGAAGAAACTGGTGAATATAGAAAGATATTAGTATGTAGACCTAATGTAACTATGGATGAAGAAATAGGTTTTTTACCAGGTACTGAAGAACAAAAAATATCTCCATTTATGAGACCTATTTTTGATAATTTAGAAGTTCTAGTAGATTCAGATGAAAAAGAAAGATATAAAAATGAAAAAGAGTTACAAGATAAGGTAAATGAATTATTTGATAGAAGGATTATAACCACTGAAGCCATAGCATATTTAAGAGGTAGATCAATAATAAGACAGTGGGTAATTATTGATGAGGCTCAAAATCTCTCTCCAAAGCAAGTAAAGGCAATTACCACTAGGGTAGGTATTGGAACAAAACTTATACTTATTGGAGATCCAGACCAAATAGATCACCCATTTATGGATTCTAGGTCTAATGGGTTATGTTATGCATCTGAAAGAATGAAAGGTAGTAAATTGTGTTACCAAGTAACTTTGAAATATGATGAATGTGAAAGATCACCACTATCCTTTGAAGCTGCTCAACGTTTGTAGTATAAATCATAAATTTATTAGGATATAATAATTTTTATAGTATTTATATAATAGTAAAGAATCGATAAGTATTTTATAATATTTATTGGTTCTTTTTTGGCTCTGTAGTTAATTAAAGTGATAAATGTTACAAATACTCCAATATTATATTTAAGAAAAGTTATTAATACATGGAGTGAGTATAGCTAAAATTGCACCTATTTAAAATGTTACATATGGAACCAGTTAAATATATAAATAGTTAACTAGTTGTTTTATCCGTGCGGGTTTCAGTTGCTTTTGTATTTTAATAGTGTAATTAACTCTATAGTAAAGACATAATATAAGTACTATTTATTAAATTAAGTAGTTGAAAAAATAATAAAAATTTTATATTAATAAAAGAATTAAAAAGAGTGATAAAAATATGATATACTAGGAGTATTGCAGAAGGAGTGAAAAGGATGAACAATAATTATTTATTGGGAAGAATCTTAGTGATACCAGCAATTTTAGTTGCATTTACATTTAAGGGATATATTCAATCTAAAATTGCTATAAAACTTGGTGATGATACCCCAAAAGAGTATGGAAGAAATACTTTAAATCCTTTGAAGCACATCAGTGTATTTGGGTTTATATTTATGCTTATAATAGGTTTTGGATGGATAAAACCTGTAGAAATTAATAAATCAAATTTTAAAAATCTTTATAAAGATGATTTTAAAATAAGACTTGGAGGACTTCTAACTACTTTGACTATAGGATTTATAGCTACAATAGCTCTAGCTTTATATGTCAAGTTTATACCAGGAAATAGTGATATTAAATATATAATATATTTAATTATCCAACAAACAGCTATCGTAAATTGTTCTTGGTTTATATTAAATTTATTACCTATACCAGGTTTTGATGGATTTAGCATAATAGTAGATATATTAGGAGATAAATCTGAAAGATTTCAAACTATAATGTATAAAAATAATATGTTAATATTTATTATATTAGTTCTACCTATTATAGGTGGATTTTCAATTTTAGATTTTGTAGTTGGAGTACCAGGACAGTATATATATAATATTTTTGCAGCTATGGCTACATATTTATTTTTATAAAATTTATATAGACAAAATAAATATATGATATAATTTAACAAACTAATATCGAGGAGAGTAATATATGAGACTTAGAAAAAAGCATTGGGCAAGACCAGAATTAGAAGCTAGTGATATTGTAATATATGATAAATATGGTCATTGCGGAAAATGGAGAGAAGAATTTGAAAATAATAATCCTATTCATTTAGAGTTAGGTTGTGGTATGGGAGGACATATTAGTCAACGTGCAATTAAAGATAGAAATGTAAACTTTATAGGAATAGATTTAAAAGATGAAGTTGTAGTATATGCATTAAGGAAAGTTATGGCATCATTTGAAGTAATAGAAAGAGCAAAGGATATAAATGCAAGACTTATAGTCCTTAATATAATGCTTATAGACAATGTATTTGGGAAAGATGAGATAGATAGAATATATATAAACTTCTGTAATCCTTGGCCGAAAAAAAGTCATAACAAGAGAAGACTTACATATACGAAATTTTTACAATCATATAAAAAGTTTTTAAAATCAAATGGAGAGATATGGTTTAAAACCGATGATGTAGATTTATTCAATGATTCTCAAGAATACTTTAAAGAAGCAGGATTTTCTTTAGAATTTATAACCTATGATTTACATAATAGTGGATTTGAAGATAATGTAGTTACAGAGTATGAAAGCAAGTTTACAGCTATGGGAATGAAAACTATGTTCTTGGTGGCAAGAATAAAATAAAAGTAAGAGACAAGATTTAGCTTTATATTGATGTTGAATCTTGTTTTTTTATTTTTATAATGTATTTAATCTATAGATATTTCAAATAGAAAATAAGAAAACTATAAGTATATTTAATAAGTTTTGACTATAAATAGTGCCTTTGCTATATTTATGTAGGTATATAAAATAGTAAAACCATATGGGGGGAATTAATATGAGAAAAAAGGCATTATTATTAGCTATGAGCTTAATGTTAACTACTACTATTTCCTTGGTCGGTTGTGGTAAAAAAGAAGAAGTAAAACCAGAAGCAAATTCTTCAAAAGGAGCTCAAGTTGAAGAAAAGGTTAGTTTTAAAGGTAAGTACATAGTAGATGTTTCATATGTAAAAGAAAGTTTAGAAAAAGAAAATCTACTTCTCATTGATGCAAGGGGTGAAGAAACTGCAAAAAAAGGAACTATTCAAGGAGCAATGGCTATGGCATGGCAGTCTATTGCTAAAGTTGAAGATAGCAAAGCTGGAGATGAGATGTGGGGTACTATTCTAGAACCAGAAGAGTTAAGTAAAAAGCTAAGTAACCTTGGTATTGATAAAGATAAAGAGATTATTATTTTTGCAGCGGCTAAAAATGGATGGGGCGATGACGGAAGAATTTTATGGGAGCTTGTAGCAGCAGGCTATGATAATGTTAAAATGGTTGATGGTGGATACGATGCTATGGTATCAGCAGGGTTACCAGTAGTAAAGGAGATTGCTACACCAGAGCTAGCAGATGTAAAAATTGAGGCTATTGATGATACTCATTTAATTAACACTGATGCTTTAAAAAAAGAATATGAAAATGTAAAGGTAGTAGATGTTCGTGCTGATGAAGAGTATGAAGGAAAGACCTTGTATGGTGAGGCAAAAGGTGGTCATTTACCAGGGGCAATACACATTAAATACACAGATTTATTTAATGAAGAAGGAAATTTAAAGTCAAATGATGATTTAACAAAAATATTTGAAACATCAGGATTATCAAAAAGTGATAAGATAGTAACCTATTGCACAGCAGGTATTCGTTCTGCATATATGCAGTTAATTCTTGAAATGTGTGGATTTGAAAATTCTCTAAATTATGATGAATCATACTATAGATGGTGTGCGGTAGAGGAAGTTGAAAAATAATATCATAAAGTTAATATTATAAAATAAAGTATTCTTTGATATCAAAGAATACTTTATTACAATAGAAAAACATTATATCTAATACAAGAAATAATACAAATTACTGAATAGCTTGGATATTATATATGATACAAAAAAGATAATAAGTAAATATGATTTTCTATGGATAAATATACATAGTTAAAGTAAGGAGTATGTTATGGAAAAGAAATTGACACACAAAAAAAGAAATTTAGGAAAAATCTTAATATTAATTATTATAGTATCACTAAGTTTAGCATATTTTTTCATACCAACTTTCAATTCAAAAGTAAATGGCATCTTTATGTTATTCAGCTCTATGAGTATTGAGTCTGTGGCTGGATATATAAGATCCTTTGGAATATATGCAGTATTAGTTTCATTTTTACTAATGGTGTTTCAATCAGTGGCAGCACCCTTGCCAGCATTTCTAATAACCTTTGCCAATGCTGCTATTTTTGGATGGTGGAAGGGTGCTCTATTATCATGGATTAGTTCTATGACAGGAGCAGCTTTGTGTTTTTATATTGGAAGAATTCTTGGACGAGATGCTGTTGAAAAACTTACTAGTAAATATGCAATGGCAAGTGTGGATGGGTTCTTTGAAAAGTATGGTAAACATACAATTTTAGTATGTAGATTATTGCCTTTTGTATCCTTTGACTTTATATCCTATGCAGCAGGATTAACATCTATGGGATTTTTAGAATTTATAGTGGCTACAGGGATTGGACAATTACCAGCAACTGTTGTTTATTCCTATATAGGTGGTATGTTAACTGGTGGAGCTCAAATGATTGTTACGGCGTTATTAATACTTTTTGCAATAACTGTATTAGTATTTATGTTTAAACAGATATATAATGAGAGACAAAAGAAAAGTAAAAAATAAAATGCAGAGTTAAAATTCACTCTGCATTTTATAATAAAAATTATTTTTCTAATAATTCATCATATGGCCAACCTTTTTGGCCTTTTTCTAATATAAACATTCTCTTTGCATCCACACCTTTAGTTGTTAAGTAATCAATAGTGTTTTTAGCACCACCGCCACCACCTGGGCAAACAACTATTATTGGTTTATCTGTTTTATTAATTTCATCTAAGGTAACATCTATTTTAGATCTTAAATCATCAGTATCTGCTGGATAAGCATAAGTTGGAACAGTACCAACAATATGATGTGCATCGTAATCTTCTTTTGGCTGTATATCTATTAAATAAGTATCATCTTTATTTTCAATAGCAGTTTTTAATTGTTCAGCTGTATAATATTGATATTGTTTTTCTTCGCCTTCTTTTGAAGTATCCTTTGATTTACTACATCCCATAAGCATAGTTGAGATAATTAAGCAAAGAGCAAGTAGAAGAGTAAGTTTCTTTTTCATTTTATATCCCTCCGTAAGTAAATTAATATATTTATTATATTGGTTTCTATTACCAAAGTTATTATATATAAAGGATACATTAAAATCAAATAGAGAAATTAAATTGAAAGTAATAGGTGTATTAGAGATAGCTATACTTATTGACAATAATTATTATTAAAGCTATACTTTTTTTGTTGAAATAAAAGGATATGAAATAGGGGTCAATAGTACCTCTTATTTTTATGCATAGAAAGGTAGTGTTATAAGAGGATGGTTAAGGGGAAAATAAGCATAAAAACTCATCAACTTCTTAGTTTTAGTTCACTATTTATTGAGCTTTCACCAGGAGAAAATGTATTTTGGCCAGGGTGTGCTATTTTATCTATGGGAGAAGAAATAGTGATGAAAACCTATGAACTTTTAAAAACACAGCTACCTGATTTAAAATTAAGTACTATGTGCTGTGGAAAACCATCACTTCATATAGATGGGGGACAACCTTATGAGAAAAGAAAACAGTTTTTAAATAAGGCTTTTGAGAAAAATGGAGTAAAGAAAATTTATACTTTATGTCCTAATTGCCAAAATACTTTGGTTGAAAATAGCAATTGTGAAATAATATCAGCATGGACAGTTTTAGATGAGATAATCCCAAAAAATAAATATAATATATATAAAGGAAGAAAATTATCCTTACATGATCCTTGTCCAATAAGAGGTTATTTAGAGAATGCTGTTGCTGCAAGAAATATATTAAATAAACTAGGAGTAGATATATTAGAGTTCCCTAATAATAGGGATAGAACAATTTGTTGTGGGAAAAAAGATATGATTATGACTTTATATCCAGAAAAGGGTCAAAAGCTATTTGAAATTCGTGCAAAACAAGCACCATCCAAAGAAATAGTGACATACTGCAGTTCTTGTGTAGATACTTTTAGAAAAAATAGTTTTGAAGCATATCATATTTTAGAATTATTATGGGAAACAAAGGCTAATGGGTCTTGGAAGAATAGGTATAATTCTGTAAGGAAGAGTAAGAGGTAAGATTGATAATGTTAGATACAAGGGGAAGAAAATATTTTGATAGAATATTTGATAAAATCGGAAGAAGTTTTCTTAAAATCGGTTTCATGCCAACACATATAACTATTATTGCTGCTATTGTTGGAATTGTAGGAGCTGTTTCATTTTCCTTTGGTAAGTTTATTTTATCAATAATTTTATTATGGATTTCTGGATTTTTAGATGCTGTAGATGGTTCTATGGCAAGACAAAGCGGTAAGGTTTCAGAGATAGGTACATTATTAGATATATGGCTTGATAGATTAGTTGAAATTTCATATATAATATCCTTTGCTATAGTATGTAATGAGGCAACCTTTACCTTAATGATATTAGCTTGCACTATAATTTTATCTATGACGGTATTTTTGACTAGTGGAATGCTCTTAGAAAATACAGGTATTAAAAGTTTTCATTATCAAGCTGGATTAATGGAAAGAACTGAAGGGTTTATAATGTTTACCTTTATGATAATCTTTTATTCTTATATGAAAATATTAGCATTTATTTATGCCGTGTTAATTTTATATACAGCAGTACAAAGACTATATATGGCAATTAAAGTATTAGGAGGTAACAATGAAAAATAAGAAATTAAAATCAAAACTTTTGATAATTCTTTCCATAATACTTGTTTTTGGACTTGTAGCCTGTGGTAAGAAAAATGATAAAGCTGAAGTGGTAAACTTATATGGATGGGGTGGAGATGAAAGAGTTAACACTTGGATTGATAAGGAATTGGCAGTTTATGTAAAAGAGAACTACAATATTATTTTAAATCGTATTCCTATGAATATTGATGAAATTTTACTGAAACTTACTAATGAAAAAAGTTCTACAGAAAAAGGGGTTATTGATATTATATGGATAAACGGTGAAAATTTTCATTATGCTAAGGAAAATGAGCTTTTGTATGGACCTTTTTTAGATAAATTAGAAAATACACAAAGGTATATAGACTTAGAAGGTGATGCTGCAAATAAGGATTTTGGGTATCCTACAGAAGGATATGAAGTGCCTTGGGGAACAGCTCAATTTGTATTAAATTATGATAGCGATAAGATAAATATACCACCAACTAATATAGAAAAATTAAAAGAGTATGTAACAAAGAATCCTGGTAGATTTACATATCCTCAGGCTAGTGATTTTACTGGCTCAGCCTTTGTTAGAACAGTACTTTATGATATTATTGGATATGATAAATTAAAGGACTTACCAGCAGATTATGATGAAGTTAAAGAAGCTATGGCACCTGCATTAGAATACCTTAAAGGGATTGAGCCTTATCTATGGAAAAAAGGGGAGGTTTACCCTACAGATTCTGCTCAACTAGATGGTTTATATCAAGATGGTGAAGTTGATATTGCCATGGATTACAATGCTAATAAAGCTTTAAGTAAAGTAATGGATAAAAGTTGGCCTGTGTCTACTAAATCCTTTGTATGGGATAAGGGAACTCCATTTAATACACATTATTTAGCCATTGCAGCTAATGCATCTAATGTAGATGGAGCATTAAAGGTAATTAATGCTGCCCTATCAGCTGAAATGCAGATGTCTAAAGCAGACTTAAGAGGATGGGCGGATTTACCATCTATTGAATACAATAAGTTAAGTGAGGAACAACAGAAGGAACTTGATGAGAAGCTTACTCCAGATAAAGAGTATGAGCATACAATTCTAAGCTATGAAGAACTTTCAAAGCATCAACAAGCAGAATTAAGATCAGACTTAGTAGTAATTATAGAAAAGGTATGGGAGGATGTGATTCTTTTTGATAAATAATAAGCAGAGACAAAAGGTTATTGGTGGATTAATGATTATTCCATCTTTATCTGTGATAGTTGTAATTACTATGTTTGTTATTATCAATACCTTTATGGAAAGCTTAGGATATATTCCTGAGCTTTCCTTTAATAATTTTACATTTAAATATTATAAAGAGTTATTTTCAGATCCTGTTTTTTTAAATAGTTTATACTATAGTTTTAAAATATCCTTAGTATCTTCAGTAATTGCTACAGTTTTAGGTAGTTATCTAGGATATTACATATCAAAATCAAGGAATAAATTTATAAATGTTTTATATAGATTGCCAATTCTACTCTCCTATGTGGCAGCGGCAGTTCTTATATATACAACTTATAGTGATAAGGGCTTACTATTTCACATAATATCATTATTAGGATTTTCTAATATAAATATAAATTTAATTTTTAACTCCAAGGGAATAGCAGTAATACTTTTAAATATTTTTAAAGGTATGCCTTTCATAGCATTTAGTGTTGCTCCTATTTTTATGAAAGCAAATAAAAATTATAGGTTTATAGCACAGAACTTAGGATGTACAAGATTTCAGTATATAATAAAAATTCTTTTACCTTTAGCTAAGAGAGCTATATTTACTTCATTTTTAGTAATATTTAATTTTAATATGTTTACTTATGAAGGTTTTTACTATCTAGGACCATCAAACCCAATTTCTATAGGGGTTTATGCTTATAAAACCTACCTAAATGCAGATTTATCCAATAGAATATATGGAATGGCTATAAATATGATAATGATCATAATATCTTTAATATTATGTGTGCTTTATTATAAAATGATAAAGGATAATGGACAAGAGGAGGTAAGAGAGTGAGAAGGTGGATTAAAAGTGTATTGATATTTTCTATACTTATATTTTTAGTACTTCCTATAATATCTATGATGGTTTGGGCCTTTTTTAAAAATTGGAAAGCAACGGATATTTTACCTAATACTTTTACACTAGATGGTTTTAAATACTTTTTTACATCAGGAGATTGGTTTATTGGAATAAAGTCTATTTTCTTTTCTATAGAAGTAGCATTAATATCTTTAGTTTTAAGTATCATGGCTGCAAGATTTTTTATAACTACCCATATAAGGTATAAAGTCACATTCGAAAGCATTTTTTATTTACCTATGTTATTACCAGTAATAAGTATATGTTTAGGAAGTCATAAATTATTTCTAAACTATTTTACTTCTTGTAGTATTGCTGTTTTAGTGTTACATATTTATTTTTCCTTACCCTATGCATTTAAATTAATATATTCCTATTATACTGTTTGGGGTATAGGAGATGAGCTTACAGCTCGAGGATTGGGTGCATCTTTTTGGCAAGCGTTTAAATATGTGAATATACCACTATATGCTCAAGGGTATGCATCAAGTTTTTTTATGGCATTTATTATATCTTACTCTCAGTATTTCATAAACATGTTTATTGGAGATAATAGCCATGTTAACTTTTCTATGATTATGACACCGTATATAGGAAATTCTAACAGAAATATAGCTTCGGTATATACATTAATGTATATACTACATGGAGTAATAGTAATGATAATGAGTTCATATATAACAAAGAAGTGCAGTAAGGCATCTGAAAATAAATAACAAGTCAAAGATGGGAAGTATATTTTGAATTAGACAAGGAAACAGGTTCCGCAGATAGTAGCACTATCTAAGGGTTCTGTTGACGCAGTATAACACAAAATAAACGAGCATTCTGACTTATTTATTTTTTGAAGATGTCTAATGATAAATATAGGGAGATGGGTTAAATATGAGTAAGATAGAGCTTAAAAACATATATTTTTCTATTGGTAATAAGGAAATTCTAAAAAATATTAATTTAACTATTGAAGATGGAGAGTTTTTCTCTATATTAGGTCCTAGTGGGGCAGGAAAGTCTACAATTTTTAAGACTATTACAGGGGCTATATTACCTAATGAGGGAGAGCTTAGATTAGATGGTGAGATTATTAACTATTTACCTATGGAAAAAAGAAATGTAGTAATGGTACACCAAGGAAATCAACTTTTTCCACATATGACGGTAAGAGAAAATGTAGAGTTTGGATTAAAAATGAGAAAGTTTCCAAGGAAATATATTGATGATAAGGTCAAATTTCTTGTTGAGTTTTTTAACATGAGTGAACATATGAAAAAGTACCCCCATCAACTTTCTGGGGGACAACAACAGTTAATATCATTAATGAGAGCTTTAGCTATAGAGCCTAAGGTGCTTTTGCTTGATGAGCCCTTTACAGGGTTAGATAATAATTTAAAGCATTATATAAAAGACTATATAATGAAGATACAAAGACAGTTTAGAATTACTACCATTATGATCACTCATGAAAAGGAAGATGCTTTTTCTATGAGTAGTAGTATAGCTTTTTTATTTAAAGGAAGTATAGCTTTAGTAGATAAAACAGAAAACCTAAATAGATTAACTAATATACCTTGTATTGATGAATACTTAGGTGAAATTACTACTTTAGGGGATGGAAGGATTATTTTTTCTGATAGAATTATAAAGATAAAAAATAAGGAGTCAATTATTTAATTGATATCCTTATTTTTTATATTATATAGTTAAATGTTATGGGGAATTTCATATGAGGTTTATTTTAAGAATTGGTTTTTCCTATCCTTTTTCCAAGGATTAAAGAGAAAATCGTCAGCAATATTAGAAGTATAATTGATACCATAAATGCTGGGTTATGGATATTCAAAGCTTGATTTCCAATGTTCAAAAATACTAAGGTACCTGGAAGAATTCCAAGGATAGTAGCTAACATATAGGAACTGAACTTTATTGATGTTAATCCAGCACCATAATTAATTAAATTGTACGGCATGGCTGGTATTAATCTTAGAATAAATATAATTCCAAAGCCTTTTTTTTCATCTAAATTAAATAAGAAGCTGCTCCAGTTTTCAGGAAGCTTTCTTTGGAGTAAATTAGTAACAGCATCCTTTGCTAGGACTTTAGCCATTAAAAACATTATGGCACTATTTAAAACTGCTCCAATTAAGGTATATATGGTGCCAGGAAGAAATCCAAATAGAAGTCCTGCAGCAAGGGCTAAGATAGGTACAGGGAAAAAAGCGATTGGAAGTATAGTAAAACATAATATATAAATAAATGGTGCTAAGTAGCCAAAACCACCTATGTAATTTCTTAAAATCTCTGGAGTTAATCCTCTGAAAAATGCAAGATAGGTGATAACAAGTATTAAAAGGGTTATCATTGAAATTGTAAGTTTTTTATTTTTTTTCACAGTGTTGCCTCCTTATAGTGACTATATCTCCATAACATATAGTATATAAATTAACAGTGTAAGTCAATATATTGAAATTAGTATAGAGAATTTCTATAAGTAAAATGTAATGATTACTAAATGTAGTAATTTAACTTTAATTTTAGTATAATTTAACTAACTGGTTGATATTTAAAGAAGAATATGATAATATACAACAAAATAGAAAGGGGTATGAGTTATGGACTTTAAAGCATTGCCAAAAATAGAATTACATTGTCACTTAGATGGAAGTGTTAGACCCAAAACTATATTAGATATAGCTACAAAAGAAAATATAGAAATACCAACTTATGATTTAGAACAATTGAGAGAATTATTAGAAGCTCCATTAGAATGTAAATCACTAGTGGAATATTTAGATAGATTTAATATTCCAATAAAGATAATGCAAAGTAAGGAAAGTTTAAGAAGGATTACCTATGAACTTTTAGAAGATGCAGCTGAAGAAAATGTAAAGTATTTAGAAATTAGGTATGCACCGACTTTACATACAGAAAAGGGATTAACATTAGAAGAAGTTATTGAAAGTGTATTAGAGGGAATTAGACAAGGTGAAAAAGACTTTAATATAAAGGCTAATTTAATCTTATCTTGCTTAAGACATAATGGTGCAAATAGTGCATCTACAGTGGTGGAAGCTGGAAAGAAATTCTTAGGTGAAGGGGTAGTTGCTGTAGATCTTGCCGGAGCTGAAAATGAAGGTTTTGCTAAGGAATTTGTAGATGTAATAAAGGTAGCTAGAGAATATGGCTACAGAGTTACTATACATGCAGGAGAAACCGGTATAGGAGTAAATGTGGTAGATGCAATCAAATTACTTCATGCAGAGAGAATAGGTCATGGAGTAGCAATAAGAGATCTTAAGGAAGCCTATGACTTAGTTAAAGAAAATAATGTAACCTTAGAAATGTGTCCAACTAGTAATATGCAGACAAAAGCTGTAAAAAGTTATGAAGAGCACCCATTGTTTAAATTTTATAAAGAGGGCATAAGAGTTTCTTTTAATACTGACAATAGAACTGTTTCTGCTACTAATGTAACTGGTGAGTGTGAAAGTATAGGTAAGGTTGTAAATATGAGCTATGAAGACTATAAAAAGATATACATGGATTCTGTAGATGCTGCATTTACTACAGAAGAAATTAAAGGATATTTAAAAACATTAATATAAAATGGTTAGATATATAATTATTATATTAAATAGCTATAATCTTAATTTTTTTAAGATTATAGCTATTTATATTTTAATTTCTAGATTTAAAAGTAGATTTAAATATAATAATTACTATTAATATAACAACAGAGGTTAGGGCTATAGTACCTCCAGGAGCACAATTTAGTATATATGAAAAAATAAGACCTAATATTATATCTATAAACCCAAAAAGGATAGACAGTAATAGAGTGGGTTTAAAGCCTTTATCTAGTTGAAGAGCTGTAGCTACAGGTAATGCAATCATTGACGACATTACAAGGATACCCATTATACGTATAGAGACAGAAATGGTAGCTCCAACAAGTAAAGAAAATATATAGTTTACTGCTTTTACATTTATACCAGAAATCTTAGCACCTTCTTCATCAAAGGTAGTATAAAGAAGCTTATCATATAAAAAGTATATAACTACAATAGATATACAGCTAAGAATAACCATAATAATTAAGTCTGCTTTAGTAACGGTTAATATGCTTCCAAATAAATAGCTATTAACGTTCCCAGAAGCTTTTCCAGTGCTTATAAGGGTAATTCCTATACCAACACTAAAGGTCAGAACTATAGAAAGAATAAGTTCTGCGTATTTTTTGTAGTAGTCTCTAAGAAATTCTATGGATAAACCACATATAGTTGTAAATATAAATGCACATATTATTGGATTAAATCCCATTACTAGTCCTATAGCAACACCAGCAAAGGCTGAGTGAGCCAAGGTGTCACCCATCATAGAATGTCGTTTAAGCACTAAAAATACTCCTACCATAGGACATAGTATGGATATGAATATGGCTGCTAAAAAGGCATTTTGCATAAACTCATATTGAAACATTAGAAATCCTCCTTATGTACTCTTCAGATGTATATAGAGTTCCAAAGCCATTCTCCATGGTAAGGATATGGGTTGAATTTTGAAGAGCTGTTTCTAAGTTATGCTCTACAGATATAACGGTAACTCCATTCTTTTTATTTAAAGAGGCTATAAGCCCATAAATCTCTTTCATGCTTTTGCTATCAACTCCAGTGGAAGGTTCATCTAGAATTAATATATCTTCATTAGCTAATATAGCCCTTGCAATAAAAATCTTTTGTTTTTGACCTCCAGATAAGTTTCCAATAAGAGAATTTTTATACTCAAGCATATCCACTTTCTTTAGAGCTTCAGTGATTGACTCTTTATCTTTAATTTTAAGAACATTTCTATGGGCATTAAGCATTTCCCAAACAGTTATAGGAAAAGAACTATTAAAATTTTCGACTATTTGAGGAACATATCCAATTTTTTTAGAAGTTAAATTAATACTTCCCTTTTGAGGAGTAAGTAGATTTAAAATCAACTTTATTAAGGTACTTTTACAACTACCATTAGCACCAATTATGGATACATAACTTTCTTTAGCTATGTTTAGTGAAAGATTATCAATAATGTAGGGCTTAGAATTATTATATGAAAAACATAGGTCTTTAATTTTGATCATTAGTGTTGCTCCTTTCTACAATTATAAGTCTAGCCATAATTTTACATATTATAGCTATAATTTAAACAAATTAAAATAAAGATTATCTATAAGTGAATGATTTTTCATTAATATGACAATATTTAAAAGTGTAACATATGTAAATTATTAACACTGACCTAGTACATAATAGTGTAGGTCAGTGTTGATAATAAAATCTAATATGATATAATTATACTACTTATGAAAATCATTTTCAATTGAAGGAGAGAAAATTATGAAGAAATTAAAGGTTTTAGGAGCATTAACTTTGATAGTAGTTATGTTAACAGCATGTTCTAATATAGAGTCAAAGAATAGTGAAGAAAAGGTTAATACAATTAATATTGTTACGTCCTTTTATGGTATGAAGGCTTTAACTGAGGAGATAGGGGGAGATAAGGTTAGCATAGAAAGTGTTATACCAGAAGGTAGTGAACCCCATGACTTTGACATTAAGGCTAAGGATATGAAGGCTATAGAAGAGGCTGATATATTCATTTATAATGGAGCTGGCATGGAATCGTGGATTGAGGATGTAGAAGCAGCTATCGGTGGTAAAGAACTAATAGTTGTAGAAGCTAGCAAGGACGTTGAACTTATAAATGCTGATGAAGAACATGAAGAAGATGAAGAAGATGAAGAGCATAATCATTCAGGAAAGGATCCTCATACTTGGCTTGGGTTAAGTGAAGCAAAGATTCAAGGTGAAAATATTAAAAATGCTTTGGTAGAAAAGGATGCTAAAAATAAAGAGTATTATGAAGAAAACCTTAAGAAATTTAATGAAAAAATAGATAATATAATTAAGGAGTATAATCCAAAGTTCAAAGAACTGGCTAATAAGAATTTTGTTACAGGTCATGCAACCTTTGGTTATTTATGTAGAGATTTTGGTCTTACACAAAAGAGCATAGAGGGGGTTTTTGTAGAAGGAGAACCATCACCAAAGGAATTACAAAATCTTATGGAATATTGTAAAGGGAATAATATAAAAACTATTTTTGTTGAAGAATTAATTAGTCCTCAGCTTTCAGATACTTTAGCTAAAGAAGTGGGAGCACAAACTAAACAAATATACACTCTACATAGTAGCGAGGACGGAAAATCTTTTTCTGATGTTATAAAATACAATGTAGAAACTATATACAGTGCTATGAATAATAAATAATTATATAATGTAAAATAAGGCGTGTACTTTATGGTATACGCCTATAATTTTCTGTGAAAAAAACTGTGATGATGGTTGTAAATAAAGGACTATAGTATATAATAATTATATAATTTACGAATAAAGGTTGAAAGGATTAAAAAAACATGGGAAAGAAGATTAGTACATGTAAATGTAATGAGGGACAAGAAAAATTAGTAGAGGAATTAAAAAAAGTTATTGGTGATGAGAATAAAATAACAGAAAATATGTGTATAGGTGCATGCAATTTATGCAGTCACAAATACATTGCCAGGGTAGATGGAGTACTTGTGGAGAATGAGAGTTTAGATGAGGTTTTAAATTCTATTAAGGAAGAAGTCCATAGAATTTAAATTTAAAAATAAATTATCAATAAAAAATAATTAAATTTAATAAAATTGCATATAATATTATCACTTCTGATATATCACTATTGATAATGTACTCATTACTGATATATAATAATAATAGAACAGATATAGGAGTGATAAATATGGAAAAAATAGCTTTAATTACTGACAGTGCTAGTGACATTACTAAGGATATAGTTGATAAGTATAATGTAAAGGTATTACCTTTTAAAATAATATATAGGGATAAGGAGTATAGTGATGGAGTAGATATTACATCTAAATATGTATATGATACTTTAGAAACTAATGCACCAACCACTTCATTACCATCCATGAGAGATATGGAGGAAATGTATGATGAATTAAAAAAAGAAGGATATACTCATGCAATAGTAGTAACAATTTCTTCAAAACTATCAGGGTTTAATAATGCAATTAAACTAATATCAGAAGATCATCCTGAGATTAAGACCTATGTTCATGATTCTAAGTCTATATCTAAGGGTGAAACTATACTTATTGAAGAGTCAGCCGAAATGATTAAACAAGGAAAAGGTTTTGATGAAATAGTATCAGAACTTCCTAAAATTACTGATAGAATAAATATATACTTTGTTATAGGAACCTTAGAATATCTTATAAGAGGGGGAAGAATTGGAAAGGTAGCTGGAACTATAGCTCAATTTTTAAATCTTAAACCAATTGTAAGTGTAGATAAGGAAGGTGAGTATTATACTTATGCAAAGGTTAGAGGAAGAAAACAATCTTTAAATAAAATTTATGATATTGTAGTATCAAAATTAAATGATAAAAAATATGATATTCATATAATGCATGGTGAAGCAGAGGCAGAGGCTATGACATTGCTAGATAAATTTAAAGTTCATAAAAATGCTAACTTCGTAAATTTCGGAGGTTATCTAAGTCCAGTATCAGGTGTTCATTCAGGACCAGGATTCATAGGAGTACTTATCTATGAAAAGGAGTAGGTTGATATGGTGGAGGATGAATTAGGGAGAGATATAAATGATATAAAAGCTGAAGAAAAGAAACTTTATGAAGAATATAAAAGAAAACTACAAGAGCTTAGAAAGGTAAAAACAGAAAATGAAGCAGTAGGTCAAGTGTTTACTAAAGGATTATTGCCAATATACACATTATATATATTGGTTCAGGGGCCTACTAATGGAAATGATATATCTCATCAAATAGGAAAGCGTACTAATGGATTTTGGATACCTAGTACAGGTGGAATATATCCATTGCTTAAAAAACTGGAGAAACAAGGATTTATTGAAGGTAGTTGGGATGAAGAAAAGAAGTCCCAGAAGATATATAGGATTACAAATAAAGGAATTGAAGAGTTTGAACATAAAAAAGAGTTATTAAAATCAAAGATAGAAGAGGCATTAGAAGTATTTAAGATAATAAAAAAAGATTTATATGATTAAAAAGTTCCATAAGCTTATTAGCTTATGGGACTTTTTCATTAGTATCACAGTGAAGCTATTTCAACATACAAAAGTTTCGTATTTCGAATTAAATATATTGAAATAAAAGGTAATTTCTTGTATTATATATGTGTAGTAGAAAATTAATTATTTCTAAAATTATAGAGGAGATTTATAATTTAGGGGGGGAAATATGGATAAAATTAAAGAACTATTAAAGTATGCAAAGAAATATAAGAAACGATATTTTATAGGGATATTTTTTCTTATACTAGTAGACTTTTTACAACTTGTTCCACCAAAAATTCTAGGTTTTTTAACAGATAGTTTTGCCTTAGGAAGTGCTAATAAAATTACTTTAGTTAAATCTATAGTATATATATTAGTTATAGCATCTGTTATAGCTATTGGAAGATTTATGTGGAGAATATATGTAAATGGTACTTCACGAAAAATAGAGTACGATATAAGAAGTAAATTTTTTAAGCATCTACAAGGGTTATCTTCTAATTTTTACAATGAAAGAAAAACTGGAGATTTAATGGCTTTAGCAACAAATGACTTGAATGCTGTAAGAATGGCACTAGGTCCCGGCGTTATTATGTTTTTTGATGCAGTAGTGTTGACTATTGCCACTATTGTTATTATGCTAACTATTAATGTACCACTTACCTTGTTATCATTAATCCCACTTCCTTTTGTAGCATTTGTATCTCAGAAATTTGGAAAAAGAATACACAGAAAATTCACAAAAGTACAAAGATGCTTTTCAAAACTTACAGATATAGTTCAAGAAAATTTTTCAGGGATTAGAATAGTTAAATCTTTTGTTCAAGAGGAAAGGGAATATGAAAAGTTCATAGAAGAGAATGATAAAAATTTTCAAGTAAATATGGAATTTATAAGAATTTGGGGAGTATTCTTTCCTTTGATAGAATTTATTTCATCCTTAAGCTTTGCATTACTAATAGTAGTGGGGGGAACTTTTGTAGTTTTGGGAAAAATATCTCTTGGGGACTTTGTGGCCTTTAACATGTATCTTGGAAACTTAGTTTGGCCAATGATGGCTATAGGACAAGTAATTAATAATTTACAAAGAGGATTTGCATCCCTTGAAAGAATAGAAGAAGTCTTAAATACAAAACCTGATATAGTAGATTGTTGTACATCATATGTGGATAAATTACAAGGTGATATAGTTATAAAGGATTTAACTTTTAGCTATAATAATACAACAACACCAGCTCTTAAGAATATAAATTTAAGAGTAAAGCAAGGAGAAACTCTTGGGATTGTGGGTAAGACTGGAAGCAGTAAAAGTACTCTTATAAGTTTATTGCTTAAACTCTATAATGTGGAAGACGGAAAGATTTTTATAGGGGATAAAGATATAAATAGAATATCTTTAAATAGTCTTAGAACTAATATTGGGTTTGTATCACAGGATCCTTTTTTGTTTTCCACTAGCTTAGCTGAAAATATAGGACTTGCATTTCATGAAGTAGGCATTGAAAAAATACATGATGCAACTAAAAAGGCAGATATTTATGATAATATAATAGACTTTCCAAAGCAGTTTGAAACTATGGTAGGAGAAAGAGGAACAACTCTTTCAGGAGGTCAAAAACAAAGATGTTCTATAGCTAGAGCTCTTATTAAAGATCCTGATATCCTAATTTTAGATGATTGTTTATCAGCAGTAGATGCAAAAACTGAGGCTATAATTCTTGAAAATTTAAAAGATGTAATGAAGAAGAAAACTTCTATTATAGTATCTCATAGAATTTCAGCAATTAAAGATGCTCATAATATCATAGTTCTAGAACAAGGAGAAATTGTTCAAGAAGGAACACATGAAGAGCTTAAAAATATGCCAGGAATTTATAAAGATATATATGAAAAACAACAGATTGAGCAAGAAATTATGGAAGAGGAGGAGATATAATTATGGAAAACTTTAATCAGGAAGATGAAGTATTAGATAAGCAATATGACTCCCTTTTGATGAAAAGGCTCTTAAAATTTGCATTGCCATACAAAGGCTTAATGGGAATAGTAGTAATTATAATGTTTTTAGTGGTGTGCTTAGATTTGTCTGTTCCCTTCATAATAAAAAATGTTATAGATAATAATATTAATCCTTTAAGTGGAAAATATTCTATTATAGAAGAAGCTGAAAATAGTTCCATAGCTATAGGAGATAAATATGTAGTAAGGGGAGAAAGAGACGGAGCAATAAGCGCTTCAATAGTATATGATGAGAATAATGAACCCTATGTTATAGAGGGTGAACAAAGGAAAAACACAGCCTATGAAATATCAGGTGAAAAATTTTTTCAAGATAACAATGAATTTAAAGCTCATGAAATAACTATAAAAGATATAAAAGTATTAAGAACTAATGATTTAGATTTGATAAAGTGGAGTGCTATTATAATATTGCTAATTTATATAGTAATATTTATACTAAACTATATTCAAATTTATTTGTTACAGTATACTGGTCAAAAGATTATATATAATATAAGAGCTGCAATATTTAAGCATGTAGAGAGTTTATCATTATCTTTCTTTGATAAAAGTCCAGTTGGAAGATTAGTAACTAGAATTACAAATGATGTAGAAACCTTAAATGAAATGTACACATCTGTTTTAGTATATTTAATCAAAGATTTATTTCTTGTTAGTGGCATTGTAATTGCTATGTTTCTATTAGATATAAAATTAGGAATAGTATCAATTATAACCCTTCCATTAGTAGTTGCTTTAACCTTTATATTTAGAAAATATGATAGAGAAGCTTATAGGAAAGTAAGAACTAGATTATCTAGAATTAACTCTAATTTATCTGAAAATATAAGTGGTATGAAGACTGTGCAGATATTTGGAGTTGAAAGTAAGAAGTATAGTGAATTTGATGAAATTAATACATCATATTCCATAGCTGCAATGGAACAAATTAAAGTATTTGCTATATTTAGACCACTTATGGATATGACTTATCAATTAGCTCTATGCATATTAATTTGGGTTGGTGGTACAGCAGTTCTAAATTTAACAATAGAATTTGGAGTGTTATATGCATTTGTAATATATATACAAAAACTATTTCAACCAATATTTGATTTATCTGAGAAATTTGATATACTTCAGTCTTCTATGGCTTCCTCAGAGCGTATATTTATGTTATTAGATAATGATTCTATAATTAAAAACCCAAAGGAGCCTAAACATATAGGACGTGCTCAAGGAGATATTGAATTTAAAAATGTTTGGTTTGCCTACAATGATGAAGATTGGGTATTAAAAGATGTAAGCTTTAGAATTAGAAAAGGTGAAACGGTAGCCTTTGTTGGAGCAACGGGAGCAGGAAAAACCTCAATAATAAGTCTCATAACTAGACTTTATGATATTCAAAAGGGCGAAATCCTGATAGATGGAGTTAGTATTAAAGAAATGTCTAAGGACGAACTTAGAAAAAATGTAGCTACAGTGCTTCAAGATGTATTTTTATTTGCTGGTGATATAAAAGGAAATGTAAGATTAAATAATGAGAATATAACAGATGAAGAGATTGTAAAAGCATGTAAATATGTAAATGCAAATATATTTATTGAAAAGTTACCAGATAAATATAATGCTGAGGTTAATGAGAGAGGAACAACCTTTTCTCAAGGTGAGAGACAACTGATTGCATTTGCTAGAGCATTAGCTTTTAATCCGCCAATTTTAGTTTTAGATGAAGCTACAGCTAACATAGATACTGAAACAGAAAGTTTAATTCAAGATGCTCTAAATAAATTAACTAAAGGACGAACTACTATAGTAGTAGCACATAGATTGTCAACTATTAAAAATGCAGATAAAATTATTGTAATGCACAGGGGTAGGATACGTGAAATTGGAAGTCATTCAGAACTATTAGAGAAAAAAGGGCTTTATAGCAATTTGTATAAATTACAATATGCAGGACAATAATTAAAGTAGGTAAATAAAAATTAAACGTAAAGGCTAGTTTGTGTGGGCTAGCTTTTACGTTAATGTGTAAAGATTAATTAATAAAGATTTAGGGACTAAAGAAACAAAATTTATATATTTAAATAACTTATTCCATCTAAAGGAATTAACATCTGTGGTGTTGGGAAATTAGTAACTAAACCAATCAAATAAAGAGTATAGTATTTATCTGATTTTAGATTTATATTGGGAACATATAACATATCAATATCTGTATTAGCTAATTTTAATAGCATAGTATATCTACCAATAGGTAGTTCAATATAATTTCTTATGTCCTTAAAGTTTACATTTTTATAAAGTACAGTACCATTAGAAAGAACTACATCTACAGGTGGAATGTTTTCAATAAACTGAGCAATTCTAATTTTAGCTTTACCATCAGTTGTAGAGGTTAACGGAGTTTCATCCACAGGGTATAAGCTTAACATTCTTCTTTGCATGTAAGCTACAATAGTAGTTACACTTTTGGGTGCTATAAAAATATCAACATCTGCCAAGGGAAAATCAGTATTATTAGCTCTATACACCTTTATGTTATAAGTTCCAGAAGGGAGTTTAATATAGGTTGTAAAATCTCTATACTCAAGATCAGGTATTGTTAGTTTATCATTTACATAAATATCTATATCAGGGGCTCTAGCTGCAATGTGAGCAACCCTAACATAGGCTGACATATTATCTTCAGAATTCATCATGTCATCTACTCTTGTAGGAATATTAAAGGGAACATTAATATATTGCATTATATACCTCATATAAAAATATTATCAAATATAGTATATGAAATATAATTAGGGAATGTTACAAAAGGGGATTCAATATAAAATCTAGTATATAATTATCCATAAATACCTTCATAATTACATACTAGATTTCTATTGGTTTTTATTATTTAAAACATATCTTTTTTTCTAAGATAGTAGGTAACGGCTAAAGTTATTAATCCTACAATTATACACATATACAGAAATCCATCAGAGGCGTTGAAAAAAGGTATTCCACCTACATTCATACCTAAAAGACCTGATATTAAAGTTGGAATAGAAATAACTATAGTTACAGATGTTAAGTATTTCATAACTTGGTTTTGATTATTAGAAATTATAGAAGCAAATACATCCATAGTACCAGTGAGGACATCACTATATATACTACACATTTCTATAGCTTGACGATTTTCTATCATAACATCATCTAAAATATCTCTATCCTCATCATATTTTGTAAGGATTTCCTGCTTTAAAAGTTTTTCTAAGGTTAAATCATTAGATTTCAAAGATGTAGAGAAATATACTAAGGACTTTTGAAGAGCAAATAATTGAATTAATTCTCTGTTTTTTAAAGATTTATAAAGGGTTTTTTCAACCAAAAGACTCTTTCTATTTATTTGTCTTAGGTATAATAAATAGTAATTTGATGCTCTATATAATATTTGAAGCATAAATCTGACCTTCTTAAAAGTATAAAATGAAGAGATTTTTTCAATGGTAAAATCTGATAATACAGGACTATTTTTAAGACATACAGTTATAATTACGCTTTCGGTATATATTATTGCTAGTGGATATGTATCGTAAGTTAATGAATTATCATCCATTTCAGTGAATGGAATATCTATAATTACAAGAGTAGCATTATTCTCAAATTCTATTCTTGAACCTTCTTCTTCATCTAATGCAGCTCTTATAAAATCTTGAGGAATATTAAGTTTTTGTGTAATTAAAAGAACTTCTTCATCGGATGGATTAATCATACTAATCCAAGAGCCATGTTCTATAGAATCGATTTCTGTGAGACGGCCCGAGGTATCACTTTTAAATATTGTAATCAATGTTATCACCTCATATAATAAAACTCATGAATATATTTTAACACTATATTTCTAATTGACAACTGTATATTTAAAAGTAATAATTATTATAGTACAAATAATTTAATTTATAATCATAATTTTGAAAAGTTAGAATTATAATATTAATATTAATGTTGTTATTGAAAATATAAATTTATGATAATATTAAATTATTGTATTTGTAGGAGGTCTTTTATGGCAATAGAAGAATTGCTATTCATAGCCTTAGCAGTTTCATTAGATGCTTTTGGTATTGCAATAGCTATTGGCTTAAATAGAGGGGCTAAGGCAAGACAAAAGTTTTCTTTTGCAATTTCTTTTGGATTTTTCCAATTTTTGTTTTCTATTTTAGGAGGATTTGGTGGTAAAATATTTACAGAGAATATTGCTTCCGTCCCTGCAGTTATGGGGGGAATAGTTATTGCAATAGTTGGTATACTTATGATAAAGGAAGGTATGATAGAAAAAGAAGAAAGTATTGTCATAACCTTTAAAATGTACTTCATTTTAGGGATATCTGTGAGCATTGATGCAATAGTAATTGGATTTATTGCTTTCTCAAGGATAGAAAGTATGGTAACCTTAACACTCTTTACTGCTATTGTTGGTATGATAACATTTTTTATGAGCATATTAGCATTTATAATAGCAAAGTATCTAAGAAAAATCCATATATTAAGAAAATATGCTGATTATATAGGAGGCATAATTTTGATATTATTTGGATTAAAGATGATTTTCTTTTAAGGAAAGGATGATTAAAATGATAGAAACATTAAAAAACTTAAAAAGCTTTGAGGCAATCAAATTTTTTAAAGAGATGAATGAAATACCAAGAGGTTCAGGAAATGAAAAGGCTGTTAGCGATTGGTTAGTTAAGTTTGCCAAGGACAGAAATTTAGAAGTTATACAAGATGAAGCACTAAATGTTATTATTAAGAAGCCAGCTACTAGTGGTTATGAAAATGCTCCAACAGTGATTTTACAAGGGCATATGGATATGGTTTGTGAAAAAAATCAAGGAACTGAACATGACTTTGAAAAAGATCCAATAGAATTTATTATAGACGGTGATTTTATAAAGGCTAATGGAACTACATTAGGAGCGGATAATGGTATTGCAGTAGCTTATGCTCTTGCAATTCTTGATAATAAAACAATAGCTCACCCTCCTATAGAAGTATTGATTACTACTGAAGAAGAAACAGGAATGGGTGGAGCTACAAATTTAAATCCAGAACATTTAAATGGAAGAATACTAATAAATATAGACTCTGAAGAAGAAGGAGTACTATTAGTAAGTTGTGCAGGAGGAGTTAGACTTAAGTTCTCTGTGCCAACAAATTATGAAAATATAGAAGGAAACTATAGTTCATTAGCTATTAAAATAAGAGGACTTAAAGGCGGACACTCTGGTATGGAAATTAAGAAAGAAAGAGGAAATGCCAATAAAATGATGGGTAGATTCTTAATGGATCTTAATTCAGTTGTAGACTTTAAACTAGCATCTTTAAATGGAGGAGCTAAAATGAATGCTATTCCAAGAGAAGCAGATGCTATTATAGCTGTAAGACCAGAAGATATAGTTAAAGTTGAAGGAAAAGTAAAAGAATGGTCATCTATATTTATAAATGAATTACAAGGTATAGATGATGATTTGAAATTAACCTATGAAATTACTAAGTCTGTAGATAAAGTATTCTGCGATGATACTAGACAGAAAGTAATAAGAACATTATTCTTATTACCAAATGGAGTTCAAACTATGAGTATGGCAATACCAGGGTTAGTACAGAGTTCTACCAATGTAGGTGTGGTAACTACTACTAGTGAAGCTGTAGAATTTGACAATGCAGTTAGAAGTTCAGTAGCTTCTTTAAAAAAATCAATTGTAGATCGAATGACAGTACTTGCAGAAATAATGAATTGTGTTATAGAACTTGAATCAGATTATCCTGAGTGGCAGTATAATCCAGATTCTAAAGTTAGAACTGTATTTGAACAAGTTTACGAAAATAAATTTGGTAATAAAGCAGAGATATCTGCAATTCATGCAGGACTTGAATGTGGATTAATTGGAGATAAATTTAATGGGAATATAGATCAGATTTCCTTTGGGCCAAATATTTTTGATGTTCACACACCGGATGAGCATGTAAGTATTTCTTCACTAGATAGAATGTATGATTACTTATTAAGTGTATTAGCAGAAATAAGATAGGAAGAACAAATGCTCCCCTTAAGGTAACGATAAATATTATCTTAAGGGGAGTTGTTTATTGTTGTATATTTATGGTTACTAAGGTATACTAAAATAGTTGTGTTTATGGGAAAAATCAATTGTTATTAGGAGAAATTTCAGATAGTTTCCATTTGCCAGACTTATGTTTTACCAAGTGAAGATTATAAGTCGTGGTTTTATATGGGCTTTTTCCTTCTATACCATTTACTTCTGCAATACATATATTACCATCTGAAAACTTAATGTTAAAGTCTTCTAAGGAATATAATTTATATTTATTAAAAATACCAGAAGTGGAATATTTTTTTATAGCATAATCTAAATTTTTACATTTAAAGTTAGTGTAACTAAAAATAATTATATAAATAGTAATTATAATAATTAAAGATATGAGGGAAAGAGTTTTGAATTTTTTAAGATTTTTTACAAGATTCATAATTCACACTCCTTTAAGGATATAATCAATTATAGCATTTAAAGTAATTTATGTAAATAAATTACATAATATTAGGAGGGTATGATAATGGAATTTTCTGCTATTGTATTAATGGAAAAGGATAAAGAGACAAAATTTTTTACAAGAGAGCTTGGAAGCTATGAGGTTAATGAAGGTGCAGAATATATTACTAAACTATTTTATGATGGCGAAAAGGTAAATTTATATTTTGATACCAATAAAGATGTAGAGGAGTGGGAATTTTCAGCCATATATGATTTGTTCGATGATGAAAGTTTAACTGATTTGGTTGACTCTATAGAAATTTATGATGAGGAATTTAATCCCACATGGATTGTTACCTTTGATTATGATGAAGATCATAATGTGCTAAATAATAGATTAAACAATGTATGTACAAGAATTAAGGAAGCTTTAGAAAAAGTTTTTATTGATATAGAAGGAAAATGTGAGGAATATCAATAGTACATAATTGGGGGAGAATCATGAGATTAGAACATATATGTAGAGTTAATGAATCAGATATACTTGGTAAACATGTATATGGTGATGATGGAAGAATATTGTTAAAAGCTGGTATGAGTCTTAACAGTGTATACATAAAAAGACTTGAAGAGCTAGGAGTATATTATGTTTATCTTGAGGATGAACGATTAGAAGATATCGACGTAGTAGATGAGAAGCTAATAATACTAAAACAAGCCACTATTAAAAGTTTAAAGAACATATCAAGGGGTATAGGAAGTATAGTCGGTTCATGTGGAGATGAATATTTAGAAAATATGGATCAGTTATTGAATTATATAATGGAAATTGAAGATGTGAATAAGTGTTTAAATGATGTAAAAACTCATGATAACTACACATTTTTGCATAGTATAAATACTGGAATTATGTCAGTGTTTTTAGGAATGAGCCTTGGAATGAAAAAGTGGGCAGTGCGAGATTTGGGTATATGTGGAATGTTGCATGATGTAGGAAAAATAAAAGTGCCTGCAGGTATAATTAATAAAAATGGGAAGCTTTCTGATGAGGAGTTTGAAATCATGAAGAAACACCCAATTTATGGTGGAGAAATATTGAGTAAAAATTATAAAATTCCAGCTAGTGCAATTGAAGGAGTGGAGCAGCATCATGAAAAAATTAATGGAAAAGGATATCCCTATGGATTGCAAGGGGATCAAATTTCAAGATTTGGTAAGATCGTAGGAATATGCGATGTATATGATGCGGTAACTAGTAATAGAAGCTATAGAAAAAAATTTCAGCCTAATCAAGCTTATGAGCTTATACTTTCTGGATCAGGAAGTCAGTTTGATGAAAAATTAGTACGCACATTTAAAGAAACATTTTCAGTATATCCATTAGGATGTTGTGTTAAACTTTCTAATGGAGTAGAAGGGTATGTTATAAGTCAGAACAAAGGGTTCCCCGATAGGCCTATAATAAGAGTACTATATGATCATGAAACTAGAAAACCAGTAAAATTTTATGAAATTAATTTGTTGGAAAAAATTAATTTAATTATCCAATGTGTAATTTAATAAATATATAGATTGAGGGATGTACTGTTTTTAATTATGCTGTATAATTGAGGTATGTCCTTTTGGTTTTGATATAGAAATTTGGCGTATATATATTTTACCCGATGACTACCAGCTCTAATACTTTCATCTTCTTCAAGGTGGGGGTAAGGAGTTGCTACGTCCTTGGATAAGGATGTCTATTCAGAGGGAGTAAAAACCCCATCTGAAACAAGAAACTCTGTTTCTATTATGATTAAAGTACAGTTGGAGGTAAAGTAAAATGAAGATATCTAATATAAAGATTTCAATAACAGAAAAAGATTTATACAGTATTGTTGTAGATGTATTAAGAGACTATGTACCCGTTGAAGGACTTAAAATTGACAAAATATTAGTAGATAAAAATATTAATGTAGTTGGAAGTTATAAGCATAAAGTATCTATTCCTTTTTCTGTTGATATATCTATAAACAAAGTTGAGAATAATAAACTATATTTAAGTATAGATAAAATTAATGTAAAAAGTCTTAAAATATTTAAAGGCATTGTAAATGTGGCATTAAAAGTAATTAGCTCAAAAGTAGCTAATTTTGGCATAGAGTTTACTGATGATACGATAATTATAGATTTATACAAGTTATGTAAAGTTATACCGATGGTTGATTTTAAATTAGAAGATTTATCTATAATCCCATATGGTCTTGAAGCAGAGGTTAGTAATTTTAATTTTAAAAATGAAAATGATAAATCTAATGATAAAAATGAAGAAAAAAAAGAAGAAGTGCCAATTTCCAGTGTAGAATCTAATAAAAAAAATTTAGATAATCATAAAGAGTATACTTATAGAAGGTTTAGAAAAGAATTTAAAGAAAGATTTTCTGCAAAATATGAAAAGATGTATCCCTATGTAGTGATGATACCAGATATAATTGCTTTATTTATGAGGTTATATAAGGACAAAAGAGTAGTAAAAGAGGTAAAGTTTAATATATCTATTGCTTTAGGATATCTTTTGTTTCCTTTAGATATATTACCAGATACATTACCTATTATAGGTAAGATTGATGATTTAGCAGTTACATTCTTTATACTTCAAAAGGTGCTTTGTGATATTCCAGAAGAAATAATTCTTGATAATTGGGAAGGCCAGAGCAATATTATAGAGGTTTCTAGAGAAGCTATGACTTTACTAAATGACAAGTTTGGAGCAAAAGAAATAAGAAAAATGGTAGATGTAGTAAGAATATCTATAAAAAAGTCTATAGTATTTTTTACTAAATAAATCTACGTTTAAGGTAGGGGTTATTATGGCAACTAAATATTATGCGATAAAAAAAGGAAGAGATTTTAATAATAATGTAGACGTTAATAATATTATTGTTAAAAGTTGGAGTGAGTGTCTTTCCTATGTAAAAGGAGCGAAAGGTGCTATATATAAGAGTTTTTTAACAGAAAAAGAGGCAAAAGATTATTTAGATAATAGTTCAGAATTAAAGAAAGGTGTGGACAACTATCCTTTAGATGTGCCTCATATATATGTTGATGGAAGCTATAACATATCTACAGAAGAGTTTGGATATGGGGTACTTGTAGTTGAAAAGGATATAATTACATATGTCAACTATGGTGGAGGCAAGAATAATCAGTGCAATCAAAGGCAAGTAAATGGAGAGCTGAAGGCTGCTATAAATGGTGTAAAATATGCATTAGATAATAACTATAGAGAAATAGTATTATTTTATGATTATGCAGGAGTCTGTCAACATGCAACAGGCGCATGGGAGAGAAATACAGTTTTATCAAAGGAATACTATGAAGTTATTAACAAGTTAAAAAAAGAAGGTAATATAAACATTATATTTGTTAAGGTAGATAGTCATACTAATGATTTATATAATGATATTGCAGATGAGTTGGCAAAAAGTGGTGCTGGGGTAGAATTTGATTCTGTAGTAGATAAAGCTGTTGAAAATAATACTTTAAGGGTTGCTACTAGTGACGCTAAAAATAAACTTTCTAAAATTATTAAGAAAAATATTAGTAACGTTATGTCTCTAGATGTTCATAGTAATATAGGAATTGAAGATAAATGTCACATTACCAGAATAATAGAACACTTAAATAGTATAGATATAAATGAGAGAGAAAAATATTTAAAATGTGTACCTATAGAGGTTAAGGATAAAATTATATTAGAATTAATTCAAAACTTAAAATAAATTAATTATAGGCATATAAATTAGAAATATGTGCATCCTATAAACATACTTAAGATCTACTAATTATGAATAAGTAAATATTATTGTAACCTAAAATATTTATTTATATGGAAAATTCTATGGAATTCCAGGTGGATAAGTATACAATGAGAAGGGATGTGTATTTTATGAAAATGTTATTAAAGATTATGGTGTTGATAGCAAGTTTAGCCTTAGCTGTTAATTACGTAATGCCTTCAATGGATGGAAGAACTAAAAGAAAATTAAGGAAAAAGGCTAAGAGATTTCAACATAGAGCTGAAGATATGTTTAATAAAGCAATGGTTCCTTTAAGATAGCTAGAGCAGATTTTCTGCTCTAGTTATCTTTATTTTAAATAAAGTTTAATATAATACAATAAAACTGATTAAATTAACGCACATTTAATAAAAATTTAAGACATTTATTTTTGTGTATTTTGTTTGTTTATGATACAATATAGGGGTATAATTATCTGAAGTAATTAGGAAGCATTTGCTAAGAGAAGAGGATGAATTTATGGAAATTTTATCTTTAGGAGAAAAAATAAAAAAAAGGAGAAAGGAGCTTGATTTAACTCTAAAAAATCTGGCTGGAGATAGAATAACTGCTGGTCAAATAAGTTTAATTGAATCAGGTAAATCTAATCCTAGCATGGACTTGTTAGAATATTTAGCAGGTGCATTAAAAGTTTCGGTAGAACACCTTATGGAGACTGAAGAAACGCAAGCAGGCAAGATTTGTATATACTATCAAAATATCGCGGAATCTAATATATTAAATAATAATTTGGAGATAGCTTGGAAGGCATTAGAAGATTCATTTTTATATATTGAAAAATATGATCTTGAATTAAATATGGCAACTAATTTGTATTTAAAAGCCTTAATACATGAAAAGAAAAAAGAATATGATGAAGCTCAGGAGTTACTACTTTCAGCTAATAATATATATATTAAATATAATTGTAGTGACGAAATTATTAAAGTATTTATGCTTCTAGGCAAAATTACTCTTGAACTTGATGCATATCATTCTGCATATAGCTATTTTCAACAAGCAGAGAAGGTGTTTGAAGAAAGTGATGTATATAATGAAGTTGCTATGGGTAAGGTTTATTATTACATAAGCAAAACTCTTAATAAAATGGGAATTGATAAAGAAGCAATAGAGTATATGAAATATGCTGAAGAAAAACTTTTAAAACTAAAGGATTCGAGGAACTATGGAGAATCATTTATGAAGATTGGACAAGTAAGGTTTAAAGAGGGTAACTTAAACCAGGCTATTGCATACACTGAAAAAAGTTTGAATCTCTTTAGAACTAGACAACAAAGTATTTTAATTACAGATTTAATGTCAGGGTTAGGAGAAATGTTTTCAGAATATGGATATGTAGACAGGTCCTTTGAATATCTTTTAGATGCTAAAGCTATTAAAGAAAGGCTTTCTGAGGAATCTACTGTTAATACTTTAATGTTGATTTGTAATAACTATATAAAATTAAAAGATGAAATAAATGCAAAAAAGGTACTAGAACAGATAGTATCTAATATGCAAAATTTAAGTGTAACAGATTGTACTTTAATGTACAAGTACCATATTCTTAAATATAAAATTGAGTTACTAGAGAAGAAGTATGAAGAAGCAGAAAGAACTTTAATAGATGCTTTAAACTATACAGAAAAAATGAATTATCATAAGGAAAGTGCTGAAATTGCTATTGCCTTAGGAAAATTCTACATGGACTTAGGAAGAGAAGAAGAAGCTGGAAAATATTTAGATGAAGGGGTTAAGATTCTTGAAGAAACAAAATGCTTAACGGATTTTTAAAAATGGGGGATAACTATGGAAATATTATCGGCTGGAGAAAAAATAAAGAGGACCAGAATATATAAAGGTCTAACTTTAAAAGATATATGTGAAGATAAAATTTCCGTTTCTAAAATGAGTTGTATAGAAAACAATAAGGTTGATCCAGAAGATTGGATTCTAGAAATTATTGTAGATAAGCTTGGATTAGATATGGAGTATTTAAAACATGGTGTAAGAGAACAGATAGAAGCAAATATTGAAAAATTTAATTCTATGACGCCATTAATTTCTTTAGAAGATGTACTATACAATGTAGATTATGCAGAAAAGTATCACTATTACGATTTGAGTTGTAAACTATTTCAAATACTATTTGAATACTATTTGAATCACGGTATGTCAGCAGAATTAAGTACTACTATACCTAGATATTATAATTCTTGTCAAAAGTCTAAAGATGAAATTTTACATATTAATTATTATATGTATATAGCAAAATATTTATATACTAATGGTGAATGCTCTCAAGCGGGTAGTTATATATCAACAGTAAGGAAGAAACTTATTGAATTAGATAAAAAAGACTCAGTAGAATATATAAAGGCAACTTATAATCAAGTAGTAATTTATATAATGTGTAATAATATAATTAAAGCAAAAAAAGTTAGTGAAGATTTAAAGGAAATACTTTCATTTAATAAAAATGAGTATGTAAATGCAGAAATATATAAAGTGCTAGCTATTATAGAAATTTATTTAGGTGGCGATGAAGTTAAATACTATGAAGAGCAAGCTTTAAAAAGATATGATAACTTGCTAGATAAAAAAGCAAGAGCGTATTATGATCTTGCAAAAGCTATGTTTGAAAATGGAATTAAAGACGAGGCTTTAGACTATGTAGAAAGGGCATTGAGTGAATATCCAAGAAGTGATAAAGAGCAGTTATGTGAATTTTTAATTGATGGGGTTAAAAGTTTGATAGAGTATGGTTACTACGATTTAGTGTTAAACTATATAGAAGAAGTCCTAGATTTATCTATTGAACTAGAGCTTGTTCCCATAATGGAAAAAGCATACTACTATAAAGCCATGATATTCGAAAGGAAGAAGAATTATATAATGGCTGAAACGTATATGATGCTTTCTTTAGATGCTCTGATGAAATATGGAACTAAGAGTGAAATATGTAAAAGGTATATGAAGATAGGTACCATGTATCATGATATGGGAAATGTTAATGATTCAATAAAATATTTTAGTTTGGCCTTTAAGATGGATAAAAGTTTTTATTAGTTAGTAATTTTATTTATCAGGATTTAATATGAAAATAGGTTGTTGCAAAATGATTTTTAATCACTTTGAAACAACCTATTTTTATTTTATAAATCTTTTTATAATATGATCTTTAGCTTTAATTTCGAAGGAATCATTTAAAGGGGAAAGTTCAACTTCATCATACTTATTTTTTATGGCTAAAGATAAAAGTCTATCTGTAAGCTCGGGGTTTTTAGATAGTAGGCTTCCATGAAAATAAGTGCAGAAAGTATTTTTATAAACACAACCTTCTTTTTTATCTTCACCATTGTTACCGAATCCGTATTTCACTATACCAAGAGGTTTTAAATCACCAATGTAAGTTTTACCTGAATGATTTTCAAATCCTACGTAGGTTTCATTAAAGAATTCATTATATATAATTGAATTGCCTATTAATCTTTCATTAGAAGCTTTGGTATAAATATCTAATATACCCAATCCTTCTAAAATCTCACCTGTAGAAGTTTCGTAGGTTTTTCCTAAAAGTTGATATCCTCCACATATGCATATAAATACTTTTCCAGATTCTATATAATCGGTAATCCCTTGTTTCTTAGTTTCTACTAAGTCTTTAGAAACTATGGACTGTTCATAATCTTGACCACCTCCGAAGAACACTATATCAAAATCTTCAGGGTTAAATGCATCACCTATTGATACGTTTCTTATTATAACATTTATTCCTCTTTTCTCAGCCCTATGTTTAAGAATTAGAATATTTCCAATATCACCATAAACATTCAATAAATCAGGATATAAATGACATATATTAATTTCCATAAACTCACCTTAACCTTACCAAATTTTATTTATATAGCCTTTACTGTGCAATAACTTTCTAAGATGTAACATAGCAGTATATGTAACAAGTACATATGTGGTTTCTGCTTCAGCACTTATTATATTATTTATAAGCTCATCATCGGATTCGCAGATTTTAAAGTTTTCTTCTTTAAGATTAGCAATCTTTAGTCTTACAGCCATATCATAAAGACGTATACCAGAGATTATAATATCATTTATTTCTAGTGAATTTAATTTTTCAAAATCTACATCCCATATCCATGAAACATCTGTACCATCGGCATAATTATCATTTAACATCAATACTAAATTTATAGGTTTATTATTAAGAAGCAAAGTGTTTATAGCTTGGTTATAACCAGCAGGATTTTTTACAAGAATTATTTTTACTTCTTTTCCATTTATATTTAGACTCTCTTGCCTTCCAAAAGTGCTCTTTTGGTTTTGTAAAGATGCTTTAATTGAAGTTGATTCTATACCCAATTCTAGTGTTACAGATAATGCGCAAATAGCATTATATATGTTATATTCTCCAGATTGATTTATAAAGTAACTTTCTTCATTAACAACAACTTCTGAGCCTTCGGTAGTTAAAGCTGCTACTTCATCAATATGATATTTAAGTTCAGGTCTTTCATACCCACAATTTGCACAAAAGTATTTTCCTAGATGATTGTAAGTAATAAATTCGTAACTATAAGGAGTCTTACAGAATTTACAGAACTTGCTGTCTGCATTTACATTTAAAACTGTATTTTCTTTAATAGGAACATTAAAGCCATAGTAAACTACAGGATTATTGGCATCAATTTTACCTAGTAGAGATTCATCGCCATTTAGAACAAGTAGAGATTGAGGAGATTTATGTATTCCTTCTAAAATTTTATTATAAGTAGTATGTACCTCTCCATATCTATCTAACTGATCTCTAAATAGATTAGTTACAGTAATTATTTCAGGTTTTATATATTCTGTTATGAATTTAAGGTAAGCCTCATCTACTTCGATAACTGCGTACATATCTTTATTCTTATTAGAAAATTTGAAATTAGAAATGAAAGACGCAACTATTCCAGTATTCATATTAGCTCCAGTATTATTTGTTATAGCATTTTTACCGGCTTTATTAAGAATATTATAAATCATGCTAGTGGTTGTAGTTTTACCGTTAGTACCTGTGATTAAAATTACTTTATAACCTTTAGCAACTGTTGATAATATACTTCTGTCTAAGGCTAAAGCGACTTTGCCAGGAAAGTTTGAACCCCCTTTGAATAATTTGGTACTTAATTTTAATATAATTTTTGAAGTGACTATAGCTATAAATGAATTTATCTTAATTTTTCACACATCCTTTAAATATTTCTCAGAGTTATTTTAATAAATTAATTTAAGTATTTATAAGTATATCAATTTTATATTATAACATATATCTACATTAATGACATCATTCTAAATTGAAAATGAAAGGATGATTTTAAATATTAATTTAGATTTAAAAAAATATTAAAAGTTAGCAAAATTCGATAAAAGTGATGTACTATATACCGTTACAATATTTAAAATGCAGTATAATGAAGTTCGACTTGCAATAATTCTGAATAAAATATGATTTAATAAAGAAAAATAAAATATTTGTTGCATTTTTATAAAAAAGTAGTATTATAATATTAGGAAATTAAAAAAATGTGTTACATTAATTCCTAGAAGATATTTGGGGGTAGTAAAATGGATTTTAACTTAAATAATTTAAAAATTAATACTAATAAGGAAATTTATAGAAATTTAAGCTATGCTGAGTTAGTTTCTCATGCTATTAAAAATGAAGAAGGAATTCTTGCTAATAGTGGAGCTTTTGTTGTAAAAACAGGAAAGTATACAGGAAGATCTCCTAAAGATAGATTTATCGTAAGACAAGAAAGTGTAAATGATTTAATTAACTGGGGAGAGGTTAACTTACCCATAGAAGAAGAAATTTTCAATAATTTATATTCACAAGTTATAGATTATTTATCTACTAAGAATTTATATGTATTTGATGGTTATGTTGGAGCAATGAAAGAGTATAGCATGAATATAAGAGTTGTCAATGAATTGGCATCACAAGCTCTAATGTCTAATCAATTATTTAGAAGATATGAAAAAGAACAATTAGAAAGTTTTAAACCTGAGTTTAATGTAATTGTAGCACCAGGTTTTAAAGCTAAAGGAAAAGAGGATGGAGTAAACTCTGAAGCCTTTATAATAATTAATTTTGAAAAGAAGATTGTTTTAATAGGTGGAAGTCAATATTCTGGAGAGATTAAGAAATCAATATTCTCTATAATGAACTTCTTATTACCTAAAAAGGGTGTATTCCCTATGCACTGTTCAGCTAATATCGGAGAAGATGGCGATACTGCTGTATTCTTTGGACTTTCTGGAACTGGAAAGACGACTTTATCTGCAGATCCGGATAGAAAATTAATTGGTGATGATGAACATGGTTGGTGTAATGAAGGTGTATTTAACTTTGAGGGTGGGTGCTATGCAAAAACTATCAAGTTAGATAAAGAAAAGGAAAGAGAAATTTATAACGCTTTAAAATTTGGTGCATTACTAGAAAATGTAGTTTTAGATGAGAGTAATAGACCAATGTTTGATGATGATTCATTAACTGAAAATACAAGAGGAGCATATCCTATAGATTTTATCGAAAATGTTGAAATAAGTGGAGTTGGTGGAAATCCTAATACAGTAGTATTCTTAACTGCAGATGCTTTTGGTGTAATACCACCAATATCTAAATTATCTAAAGAAGCTGCTATGTATCACTTTATGTCTGGATATACTAGTAAGCTAGCTGGTACAGAAAGAGGAATAACTAAACCAAAAGCTACATTCTCTGCTTGTTTTGGTGAACCTTTTATGCTTATGAAACCAGAAGTATATGCTAAACTATTAGGAGAAAGAATTATAAAAAATAATACAGAAGTATATCTTGTTAACACTGGATGGTCTGGTGGAGAATATGGTGTAGGTAAAAGAATGAATTTATCTTATACTAGAGCTATGGTTAAGGCTGCTATAGAAGGCAATTTAAGAAATGCTGAATTCGAAAAGGATGAAAACTTTAATGTTCTTATACCTAAAGAGGTTCCAAATGTACCATCTGAAATATTAAAACCTAAAAATACTTGGGAAGACAAAAAAGAGTATGATAAGAAAGTGTACGAGCTTGTTAAACAATTCCGTGAAAACTTTAAAAAATTTGATAGCGTAAGTGAAGATATATTGAAGGCAGCACCTGGATGTAATAAATAGTGATTATAAAGAAGAGAAACTCAGATTAAAATGAGTTTCTTTTCTTTATATAGAGATAGAATAATTTAAAGAATGAAAATTTGTCATGAAGTATAGAAAACTTTTATTTTATTGGAAAAAAGTTTATAATAGAATATAAATATAACAATATGCAGATGTAAAGGGGAGTAATGGGTTGAAAGCTAGAAAAAGAAAAAATATAGGATTAGGTGTTTTAGTTATAATATTAAGTGTTGTAGGATTTTGGATGTTTAGTCAAAGAGACAAAGAACATGATTATACTGCTAAAGTAGAAAAATGGGATAATTTATATTCAGGAAATAATATAAAGTTTTATTACATTGATAGTACTGTAGCGGAAATAGCTACCCTAAAAAGTAAATATAAAGTAGAGACTTTAGTTAGTGAAAATACTAGTGAAATTATGAAATGTGTAGATATAAACAAATGGTTAGATGAAAAAGGGGAAATAACCCTTTCAGATATGGATACTAACAAAGATGGAGAAGAGCTTTTAAAAATTCTAATGTCGGGTAAAAAAGTTTCACAAAAGGATTATAATACAGTGCTTCAAGAATTGTTATCTTCAATAGGTATAAAGGTTAGAGTTGGAGAATATAGATTAAATGGAAACTACTCTGTATTAGAAGTATGGGATTCTAATTTTAATAAGTGGATAATGTTTGATGTGGTTACAGGTGGATATTTTAAAGAGGGTGATGAACCTTTAAGTGCCATTGAGGTTTTAAAGAAAGATTTATCCCAGCTTAAGGTTAGCGGTAGTGAAGATGGAGTTTTAGATAAAAAGTCTATAAAGCTATTAAATAACCATCTAGGTACTTACAGTATAAGAATTGATAACAGTAAATATGAGGGATCTATAATAAACTCATATATAACATATGTAAAAGATGTTATGGATGCTCAATTAGAAACTTCTAAAGGTTATATTCCACCAACTATATTTGTAGATAATGAATCTTTATTTAATATTAATCCTTATGAAGAAAAAGTGAATAATGAGTTAGATAAAATTCCTACTATTATATTTGCGAAAACTAATGTAAAGGAAGATGATGATAACTATATAAAATTTACCTTAGGAGCATTTATGAATAGTTTAATGGTTGAGGAGTTTTATGTTAGAGTAAATAATGGAGATTTTATTAAGGTTGACACCTATTATAATTTATCTATAGAAAAAGGTGTTACAACTATAGAAATTTCATTAGACGGTACTAATCCCTTACGACAGGTGGTTATAAAGAAATAGAAGAAAGGGGAAAAGAGAAAACTAGGGACGTAGATTACATTACCTTTCCACAAGCTTTGTGTGCAGGAATATAATTGTTGATTTTTACAATTCTGAGGTAATAGTTACTTAACTTATATATAATATAAAAATAAAATAAATAAGTTAAGTATTTGTAAATATAAGACGTTTAAATGAATAATATAGGGATTATATAAATGTGTAATAAGCATTTATGTATTACAATTAAAATACTACACCATAAAAGTGCTGTATATTAACTTATTTGGTATGAATAATAAAGTGATATAATCTAAAAAGTATATCACTTTATTGATTTTTTACAATAGTCAGAAATTTGACATAATATATAAAGAAAATTATAATATAACTAGTTATAAATTGATATTACCATTTGGCATGTGGAGGGTATGTATGAAAGAAATCAAACGTTATTTAGAGACAAGAGAAGGGGAATATAGTTTTTATTTTGCAGATTTAAAAAGCGATTATACTTATGGGTTTAATGAAGATCTTAAAATGGTAGCTGCTGGTTGTATTAAACTTCCTATTGCTATGGCAGTAATGAAAGAAGTGGAATCTACTAATATATTTTTAGATCAATTAGTAACAATAACAAATGATGATAAGGTTTCGGGATCTTTTGGTATTATACATGAATTAGAAGGTAGACAATATAGTATTAAAGAGTTAATAGTTGCAATGCTTATCCAAAGTGATAATACAGCAGCGTGTAAACTTATAAACACTATAGGCAAAGATAGGATAAACAGTATCATTCATGATATGGGGTTAACATCTACATTTATAAAAAAATATCCATCAGGTGAAAAAGAAGACTTCGATAATGAAAATATAACTACAAGCTATGATCTATGTAAAGGTTTAGCACTATTAAGCAAGGGGAAAGTGTTAAATGGAGAACATAGTAAATTTATCTTAGAAGTTATTAGGAGGAATCAATTAACCACAGGGATATCATTTTATTGGCCTAAAGATTTTAAGGTTAAAACGGCACATAAAGCAGGAAGTTTAGAAAAAATAGAAAATGATATTGTGTTATTAAATTTAGAAAAAGGTGATTTTGTATTTGTTGTTATGTCAAGAAATTTACCATCTAATGTTTATGGAGTTAGTTCTTTAGCAAGAGTTGGGAAAATGATGTTTGATATTATTGATAAGGATTGGAATTAATATAATATCTCTAAGTTGAAGAGCGTGGATTTTGTCCACGCTCTTCAACTTGATATTAAATTATTAAAATTTCGCAATGTAATTTTAAAGAAAAAGGCAAAGTTAAGTTTGATTTTTAAACTTATAATCATTAGAAATCAAGGAACACTGAAATCGTTGGTAACAATATTGCCTGGTGTATCAGTAATAGAATTATATAGCTATTATAAGGAAATAAAAGAAATATGTATTTCTTTTAACATAATGCGGTTATTATAAAAAAACAAGCTATCATATCATGATAAGATAAGTCTTGTCGCTGAGAGATGCGGCAGAAAACAACAAGAAATTAAGAGGAAAACTTCTTAAAAAAATGTTGACAGATAAGAGATTATCTAGTAAAATAGTAAGAGTCGTCGGAAGTAATCGATGGTAATGAAAACCAAATGGTCTTTGAAAATTAAACAGAGAAAAAGGTAAAACCAGTTAATTCCGATAGAGAAATCTATCAAATAAATGACTTAACAAGTCAGCGAAAAAAGAGCAATTCAAGCTCGATTTAAAAGTTAGAATGAGAGTAATGCAAAGGAAACTCAACTAAGGTTGAGTAAGATATTGAACGAAATTAAAATTTCTAGCACTATCTTAAATTGAGAGTTTGATCCTGGCTCAGGACGAACGCTGGCGGCGTGCCTAACACATGCAAGTCGAGCGATGAAGCCCTTCGGGGTGGATTAGCGGCGGACGGGTGAGTAACACGTGGGTAACCTGCCTTATAGAGGGGGATAGCCTTCCGAAAGGAAGATTAATACCGCATGAAATGTTTTTATCGCATGGTAGAAACATCAAAGGAGTAATCCGCTATAAGATGGACCCGCGGCGCATTAGCTAGTTGGTGAGGTAACGGCCCACCAAGGCGACGATGCGTAGCCGACCTGAGAGGGTGATCGGCCACATTGGAACTGAGACACGGTCCAGACTCCTACGGGAGGCAGCAGTGGGGAATATTGCGCAATGGGGGAAACCCTGACGCAGCAACGCCGCGTGAATGAAGAAGGCCTTAGGGTTGTAAAGTTCTGTTTTCTGGGACGATAATGACGGTACCAGAGGAGGAAGCCACGGCTAACTACGTGCCAGCAGCCGCGGTAATACGTAGGTGGCAAGCGTTGTCCGGATTTACTGGGCGTAAAGGATGCGTAGGCGGATGTTTAAGTGAGATGTGAAATACCCGAGCTCAACTTGGGTGCTGCATTTCAAACTGGATATCTAGAGTGCAGGAGAGGAAAGCGGAATTCCTAGTGTAGCGGTGAAATGCGTAGAGATTAGGAAGAACACCAGTGGCGAAGGCGGCTTTCTGGACTGTAACTGACGCTGAGGCATGAAAGCGTGGGGAGCAAACAGGATTAGATACCCTGGTAGTCCACGCCGTAAACGATGAATACTAGGTGTAGGAGGTATCGACTCCTTCTGTGCCGCAGTTAACACAATAAGTATTCCGCCTGGGGAGTACGATCGCAAGATTAAAACTCAAAGGAATTGACGGGGGCCCGCACAAGCAGCGGAGCATGTGGTTTAATTCGAAGCAACGCGAAGAACCTTACCTAGACTTGACATCTCCTGAATTACCCTTAATCGGGGAAGCCCTTCGGGGCAGGAAGACAGGTGGTGCATGGTTGTCGTCAGCTCGTGTCGTGAGATGTTGGGTTAAGTCCCGCAACGAGCGCAACCCTTATCATTAGTTGCTACCATTAAGTTGAGCACTCTAGTGAGACTGCCACGGTTAACGTGGAGGAAGGTGGGGATGACGTCAAATCATCATGCCCCTTATGTCTAGGGCTACACACGTGCTACAATGGTGAATACAAATAGATGCAATACCGCGAGGTGGAGCCAAACTATAAAATTCATCCCAGTTCGGATTGTAGTCTGAAACTCGACTACATGAAGCCGGAGTTGCTAGTAATCGCGAATCAGCATGTCGCGGTGAATACGTTCCCGGGCCTTGTACACACCGCCCGTCACACCATGAGAGCTGGTAACACCCGAAGTCCGTGAGGTAACCGTAAGGAGCCAGCGGCCGAAGGTGGGATTAGTGATTGGGGTGAAGTCGTAACAAGGTAGCCGTAGGAGAACCTGCGGCTGGATCACCTCCTTTCTAGGGAGTCGACATGAAGTTAATCCTTCATGACA
>NZ_DLCT01000008.1:63101-63525 GCF_002480755.1 Clostridium sp. UBA7791
TATATTGTTAAACCTTTAAATTTAAAGATAAAACAATTTCGTCAAGAATTTTAATTTGAATTCTTTGTAGAATGAAAATCTAATCTTAATCGCTTAAGATTAGTAAATGAATAGGTCAAGCTACAAAGGGCGCATGGTGAATGCCTTGGCACTAGGAGCCGAAGAAGGACGCGATAAGCTGCGATAAGCTTTGGGTAGGCGCAAATAGCCAGTGATCCAGAGATTTCCGAATGGGGAAACCTACATAGTTAACACTATGTACTGTGCACTGAATAAATAGGTGTATAGAGGTAAACCCGGGGAACTGAAACATCTAAGTACCCGGAGGAAGAGAAAGAAACATCGATTTCCAAAGTAGCGGCGAGCGAAATGGAAAGAGCCCAAACCTAAGCCTTTGGCTTAGGGGTTGAGGACAGAACATAAA
>NZ_DLCT01000008.1:63754-66347 GCF_002480755.1 Clostridium sp. UBA7791
AGTTCTGATCCAGAGTACCACGAGACACGTGAAACCTTGTGGGAAGCAGGGAGGACCACCTCCCAAGGCTAAATACTACCTAGTGACCGATAGTGAAGAAGTACCGTGAGGGAAAGGTGAAAAGAACCCCGGAAGGGGAGTGAAATAGAACCTGAAACCGTGTGCCTACAACCGGTCGAAGCACTTTATATGTGTGACGACGTGCTTTTTGTAGAACGAGCCAACGAGTTACGATATGTAGCGAGGTTAAGTACTTAAGGTACGGAGCCGAAGGGAAACCGAGTCTGAATAGGGCGCATAGTTGCATGTCGTAGACCCGAAACCGGGTGACCTATCCATGGCCAGGATGAAGCGACAGTAAAATGTCGTGGAGGTCCGAACCACGTTGGTGTTGAAAAACCATGGGATGAGCTGTGGATAGCGGAGAAATTCCAATCGAACTCGGAGATAGCTGGTTCTCCTCGAAATAGCTTTAGGGCTAGCGTCGGTTAATTGAGTAATGGAGGTAGAGCACTGAATAGGCTAGGGGGCATAACGCTTACTGAACCTTATCAAACTCCGAATGCCATATACTTTTATTCCGGCAGTCAGACTGCGAATGATAAGATCCGTAGTCAAAAGGGAAACAGCCCAGACCATCAGCTAAGGTCCCAAAGTGTAAGTTAAGTGGTAAAGGATGTGGGATTTCTAAGACAACTAGGATGTTGGCTTAGAAGCAGCCACTCATTTAAAGAGTGCGTAATAGCTCACTAGTCAAGAGATCCCGCGCCGAAGATGTCCGGGGCTAAAACTTACCACCGAAGCTATGGATGTGTACTACGTACACGTGGTAGAGGAGCTTTCTGCATTGGCTGAAGTCGTACCGAAAGGAGCGGTGGACGATGCAGAAGTGAGAATGTTGGCATAAGTAGCGAGAGCTAGGTGAGAATCCTAGCGGTCGAAAACCTAAGGTTTCCTGAGGAAGGCTCGTCCTCTCAGGGTTAGTCGGGACCTAAGCCGAGGCCGAAAGGCGTAGGTGATGGACAACGGGTTGATATTCCCGTACCACTTGCAGACGTTATTACAAATGGGGTGACGCAGGAGGATAGGTTGTGCATACTATTGGATGTATGTTCAAGCATTTAGGAGTAGCTAGTAGGCAAATCCGCTAGCCGAATCTGAGGTGTGATGAGGAGCTCAATAGAGCGAAGTAACTGATTCCACGCTGCCAAGAAAAGCCTCTATGGAGGAAGCAAGTGCCCGTACCGCAAACCGACACAGGTAGGTGAGGAGAGAATCCTAAGACCATCGGAAGAACTGCTGTTAAGGAACTCGGCAAATTGACCCCGTAACTTCGGGAGAAGGGGTGCCTACGCAAGTAGGTCGCAGAGAATAGGCCCAAGCAACTGTTTAGCAAAAACACAGGTCTCTGCTAAAGCGAAAGCTGATGTATAGGGGCTGACGCCTGCCCGGTGCTGGAAGGTTAAGGGGAATGCTTAGCGTAAGCGAAGGTATGAACTTAAGCCCCAGTAAACGGCGGCCGTAACTATAACGGTCCTAAGGTAGCGAAATTCCTTGTCGGGTAAGTTCCGACCCGCACGAATGGCGTAATGATTTGGGCACTGTCTCAACAGCAAATCCGGCGAAATTGTAGTACCAGTGAAGATGCTGGTTACCCGCGATTGGACGGAAAGACCCCGTAGAGCTTTACTGTAGTTTAGCATTGAGTTTCGGTATTGTCTGTACAGGATAGGTGGGAGGCTGAGAAACAGGACCGTCAGGTTCTGCGGAGCCATCCTTGGGATACCACCCTGACAGTACTGGGATTCTAACTGGAGGCCATGAAACTGGTCACAGGACATTGCTAGATGGGCAGTTTGACTGGGGCGGTCGCCTCCAAAAAAGTAACGGAGGCGCCCAAAGGTTCCCTCAGCGCGGTCGGAAATCGCGCGAAGAGTGCAAAGGCAGAAGGGAGCCTGACTGCGAGACCTACAAGTCGAGCAGGGACGAAAGTCGGGCTTAGTGATCCGGTGGTACCTCGTGGGAGGGCCATCGCTCAACGGATAAAAGCTACCTCGGGGATAACAGGCTGATCTCCCCCAAGAGTCCACATCGACGGGGAGGTTTGGCACCTCGATGTCGGCTCGTCGCATCCTGGGGCTGAAGTAGGTCCCAAGGGTTGGGCTGTTCGCCCATTAAAGCGGCACGCGAGCTGGGTTCAGAACGTCGTGAGACAGTTCGGTCCCTATCCGTCGCGGGCGTAGGAAATTTGAAGGGAGCTGTCCTTAGTACGAGAGGACCGGGATGGACAGACCTCTGGTGCACCAGTTGTCACGCCAGTGGCACAGCTGGGTAGCTATGTCTGGAAGGGATAAACGCTGAAAGCATCTAAGCGTGAAGCCCACCCTAAGATGAGATTTCCCATAACGTAAGTTAGTAAGACTCCTGGAAGACCACCAGGTTGATAGGTGAGGGGTGTAAGCATGGTAACATGTTCAGCTGACTCATACTAATAAGTCGAGGGCTTGATCTAAATAAAGACGAAATAAATTTCACTGTGTAATTTTGAGAGAACATTTAACCAATGTTTTCAATTCTATAAATTTGATAGAAG